>CAWHCG010000030.1:0-44513 GCA_963827575.1 uncultured beta proteobacterium | reverse complement strand
ACCTTCAACGCGCTGCCTTCTTTGCCGGCCCGGCCGCCCCTGCTGCGGGTGCTGGGGCCGGGGAGTGGAGCGGGCTCCTGCCATCGCGGTTCGGGCGATTGGCCCGAACCGCTTCCGTATCCCGGGAGATAGCCGCGAGGCCTTCCACCGGCAACGGTTTGAGAGCCGGTACTGGGTGGCCGGCCGCCGGTGCGAGAAGGCTCACCGGTGCCGTCGCCGTGCGCCGGGACGGCGCGGCGGTGGAGTCGCAGTGGTACTCCGGCAGCCACACCCCCAACCCTGCTTTGACTTCCTCGTCGCTGCGCACACCCTCGGGCCGCAGCCATTCGAGCAGGCGCGGCAGCCAGTTGCCGTCCGTGGCGCGCCCACGTGCGATGCGCAGCTTGGGATGCGGCGTGGGCAGAGTGCGTTCGTCGTCGGCCAGCACTTCTTCGTAGAGCTTCTCGCCCGGGCGCAGGCCGGTGAAGCGATCTTGATCTCGGTCTCGGCGAGCCGGACAGGCGGATCATGTCGCGCGCGAGATCGACGATGCGCACCGGCTGGCCCATGTCGAGGACGAAGATCTCGCCGCCCGCGCCCATGCCCCGGCTTGCAGCACGAGCTGCGCGGCTTCCGGGATCGACATGAAGTAACGCCTGATCTCGGGATGGGTCACTGTGACCGGGCCGCCGCCCGCGATCTGCCCCTGGAACTTCGGAATCACGCTGCCGGCGCTGCCCAGGACGTTGCCGAAGCGAACCATCACGAAGCGCGTGCGCGGCTCCCTGCACGCCTGGCACACCATCTCCGCGAGGCGCTTGCTCGCGCCCATCACGTTGGTCGGATTCACCGCCTTGTCCGTGGACATCAGCACGAACTTCTCGCACCCCCTCTTCGCCGCGGCGGCCGCCACGACGTATGTGCCGAGCACGTTGTTGTGCACCGCCTGCCAGGCGTTCATCTCCTCCATCAGCGGCACGTGCTTGTAGGCCGCCGCGTGGAACACGACGCGCGGCCGATTGTCCCGCAGGATCTGCTCCACGCGCGCGCGTTGCGTGATGTCGCCGACGCGCACCGATCGGCAGCCCGGGTGCGCGGCGCGCAATTCCTGCTCGATCCGGTACAGCGCGAACTCGGATATCTCGAACAGCACGAGGCTCGCCGGACCGAAGCGGGCGATCTGGCGGCACAGCTCGGAGCCGATCGAGCCGCCGGCGCCCGTGACCATCACGGTCGTCCGAGAGCATCCCGACAAGCCCGCGCTGTCGAGCACCACCGGATCGCGGCCCAACAGGTCGTCGAGCTCGACTTGGCGCAACTGCGAGACGGTAACTTTGCCGGACACGATGTCGTCGAAGGAAGGCACCGTCATGACTTTCAGCCCGGCTTCGCGCGCAGCCTCAGGGCGTGACGCCGCACCTGTGCGATACCGAGGGCATGGCGATGATCGCGTGCTGACCCGAGCTCCGCGCCACCGCGGCGAGGTCCGCGAGCTTGCCGCGCACCGGCACGCCGTGGAGCTGCCGCCCGCGCTTGGTCTCGGCGTCATCGAGAAGCCGACCACCCGCCAGTCCCGCTGCGCTGATAGCTCTCTGATCAGCGCGTCGGCCGTATCGCCGGCGCCGAGCACCAGAACCGGGCTCGCCTCGATCTTGCCAGACTCGCCATGCGCCCGTCCTTCCAGGCCCGATAGGCGAGCCGGCTGCCGCCCATCATGAACAGCAGCAGCAGGGGGTCGAGCAGGAAGACCGAGCGCGGCACCGCGATGACGAGCGCAGCAGGACCAGAAGCGAAGGCACCGCCAGCCCGGCCACCATCGACCGCCACGACGATGAGACGCAGATCGTGCAGGCTGGCATAGCGCCAGATGCCGCGATACAGCCCGAAGCGCCAGAACAGGAACGCCTGCAGCGGCACGACCACCGGCAGCGTCTGGACCATCAACGCGCCGTAGTCGCCCGGCAACTCCAGGTTCAGGCGCAGCCAGAAGGCTAGCGCCCAGGCCACCGTCGCCGCCGCCACGTCGTGCAGGATCGCCAGTGCAGTACGGGGGTCGACGCGCGACACTTCATGCCTCCTCCGGGCGCGCCAGCGCCGGTCGATAGCGACGATGGCGTTGCATACACCAGGCCAGCGCGCCCAGCCAGGGGCTGAGCCGGAGCACCGAGGCCAAGGAGCGAACAGGCCCACGGCGGCACTGAGGAACATCAACGCATACTCGGACAGGACAGTGCCGGTGGCTCCACCCCATCAACACCAGCCGCTGATAGTAGTGAGTGCGATGCGCCTGCCAAAGCCTTCTCTCGGCGCCGGGCGCGCCGCAGCAAAGTCACGCTGGCATCGACTACGAACGGCGCGAAGACTACGACCGGAAACCAAAGCGGCCACAGCCCCCGGTCCCAGCCCAGCACACCCAAGGCCGCGGCCAGGAACCCGAGCGGAACCGAGCCCACATCTCCCATGAACACCCGCGCCGGCGGAAGTTGTACAGCAGAAAACCCAGGCAACCGCCGGCTGTCGCCAGACTGCAGGCCGCCACCATGGTGTCGGCACCCAGCCAGGCGGCCGCCCCGTAGGCGCCGAACCCGGTCACACCCATTCCACCGGCGAGACCGTCCAAGCCGTCCATGAAATTGTACAGGTTAACCATCCAGCCGGCCGCCAGCGCCAGCAGGACCAGGGCCACCGACGGCAACCCCGGCACGGCGATCAGGAGGAATGCGGTTGCGACCGTCAGTTGGGCAGCCAGTCTCACCCAGACCGGCAGGCCGCGCCAGTCATCGATCAGCGAGACGGCCGCAAGGACCAGCGCGGCGAGCGACAGTGTCGCAGTGCCCGGAACAAACACGCCGAGCGCACAGCAAACACCTGCCACGATCCCCACACCGCCGGTGCGAGGCACGGGCCGCGCATGCAGCGAGCGCTCGTTGGGATGGTCCAGGAACAATGCTGCCACCCTGGAGTCATGAGCAACCGCACCATCACGGCGCTCACCCCGAAAGCAAGCAGAGTGGAGGCGATCACCGGCTGCCTCCACCGACGGCCAGATCATCCAGGCTGAACGGCCGGGGCCGGAAGCCGAAGTCCCGCGTCGCCTCTTGGTGGTCGAAGCACAGGTCGCACCCCATGCGTGTGGCCATTTCGCCGGACAGGCCGCGAAATCGGGGCAGCCGCTTCGCGACCGCGATAGCAGCCCGGAACAACGCAGCTGGGACATGGGGTGTCAAGATCGGCTTGCCCAGTTGCCTGAACACGGCCTCCACCATGTGACGAAAGGTCACTGCGCTGCCGCCACTGAGGTTGTAGGCTTTGGCATGCGTGGATGCGTTGTCCAGGACATCGGCGCAGGCCGTTGCCAGATCGGCGGCATGGACCGGCTGGCGCAGCCCCCGTCCTCCCTCGGCCAGGGGAAAGAACCCGAACCGGCGAATGAACGACGCTATGAACCTGACATTGCCGTCCCGGCCGCAGCCGTACACCAGCGTCGGGCGCAGCAGAGTCCAGGCGATGCCCAGTGCGTCACATCGCGCGGGAAGCTCGGCCTCGGCCGTCACGAATCTCTGCATGTGATGCTGCTCGGCGAGGTCGGCAGAGGCGCGCTTGGAAAAACGGCTCGTGGTTCCAAAAGCGACCAGCCTTCTGACGCCCAATATTGCCAGATCGGCAAGCACCGGGAGCAACTCTGGCAACGGCGCCAGGCAAACCGCGCCGTCGTAGCGGCCGGCGTCTGCGAGCGATGCCGCCAACGCCCGCGGAGAGTAGGTGCGCCAGCGGACGCCCGGGTGAAGCGAGTCGCCCGGGCGATCGTGCTTGCGCGTCAGCGCTGCCACTTCGATGCCACGCTGCGCGAGCATCGGGATCAGGAAGAAGCCAATCTGGCTCGTAGCCCCCAGCACCAGTATTCTCCGGAGCGGCGCGACCGGACCATTCATCCAACGAAACGCCGCGGGCTTCGTAACTCCTGGCGCGGGGTCGATCGCAGCAGTGCCCAGCCCTTGCGCAGCAGGAGCACCGTCGCCTTGACCGCGAACCGCGTCCAGACTGCCACTATCACTCCCCACAGCATCACCAGAGGATAGCGGTGGCGGAAGAACTTCCGGTAGAACCTGATCATGCCCACGATGCTTGTACAGCTCTACCCGGATCGGCATCGTGCGGCTGCTGCGCCCCTTCTTGTGGATGGCGCGGGCTTGCGGAACGAACAAGACCTTCCAGCCTGCTTGCCGGAACCGCCAGCACCAGTCGAGGTCCTCGCAGTGCATGAAGTACCCCTCGTCGAGCATGCCGACCTCCGCAATGGCCTGGCGTCGCACCAGCATGAACGCACCGGAGGTGGCCTCGATCTCCACGGGTTGACCAGGCACCGGTTCCCGGTTCATCAGGAACCCGTGGAGCCGCGGGTGAACCTTCGCAAAGCGATGCAGCTGCAGCACGCGCATCAGTGCTCGCCACGGTGTCGGGAAATAGCGCCGCGCGCCGGCCTGCTCGGTCCCGTCCGCGTTGAGCAGCATGCAGCCGGCCATCGCAGCGCCGGGCGAGGCCTGGAGGGCGCCGAGCGCCGCCCCGATCGCATCGGGCGCTAGAGCGCAGTCGGGGTTGAGGACCAGGACATAGTCGCCCCGACACACCGCGATCCCCTGGTTGACTGCCTTGGCGAAGCCCCGATTCTCGACGTTGCGGATGAGGCTGCATTCGGGGTGATCCGCGCTGGTGTGAGCGAAGCGCTCCACCGTGCGGTCGGAGGAGGCATTGTCGACGACGGCGATCTCGACCGCGACACCCGAGCCGAGCACGGACCGGATGCACTCTACGATGTCGTCTTCCGACTCGAAAGTCACGACGACCACCGATACCAGCGGTTCCGACACCTGCAGCGCCCTCCCAGTTGCCGTGCGGCGCTGCGCGCTTCCCGGCGGGACCGGTGCGCCGCAACTCACATGCGCCGTGGCCATCCGTGCTGCATCGCTCTGATGATTTCGGCGATTTCGCACTTGCGTGTGGCCTGCACCCCCTGGCGTTTGCGCCACACCCTGGCTAGCCCTTTGGCCGCATCCAGCTTCGCCGTTAGTATAGTACCGTCCTTGACCGCGCGCAACAAAAGCGCAACATTCGGCCAGGTTCAGGAGCAGATGCTGCGGGAGATACAGCCAAAGCAACACGCCGGGCATGTTCTTGAAGAACACCCAGACCAGGTTGCGGTGCCCGTGATAGGTCGTAAAGTGGCTACGTTGTCCGCTCGTGGCCGAGCCGACGTGCCGGACCACTGCCGTCGGAATGTACATGCAGCGCCAGCCGGCCAGCCTGAGCCGGAACCCGAGATCCACGTCTTCCATGTAGCAGAAGAAATCCTCGTCCAGGCCGCCGAGCGCCTCGAAGATATCCCGCCGGTATAGCGCAGCCGCGGCGCATGCGGAGAACACCTCCCGTTCCGGCTCCGGTTCCGTCGGCACAGGCCGGCCGTGACCTGCGCGCCATGCCATTCCGCTGGTGTGGTAGACGTCCCCGGCGCCATCCAACAGGTCGCTGCCGGTCCGCCATGACCTGGCGGCTGGCGAAGCTCGCGCAGTCCGGATGGCGCTGGGCGGCCGACATCAGTTGCTCGAGCCAATCGGGCTCGGGAAACGCGTCCGGGTTCAGCAGCGCGAGCCAGTCGGTTGGAGCTGCTGCGCGGACCGCATGGTTCACACCGGCCGCGAAGCCGAGGTTGGCGGGGGCCCGGACCAGCTTTATGGGAAAGCTCGAGGCCGCTGCGGCAGCCAAGGCGGAGTCATCGCTGCTGGCGTTGTCCACCACGACCACTTCGAACTCACGGAACGTCTGGCCAGCCAGGGCAGCCAGACACCTGGCCAGCAGCGGACCGGAGTTGAAGTTGACGATGATGATTGCGACGTCGGAAGTCAAAGACATCTGCACCGTCTGCCAGACGATCTCCAATCACACTACTATTAGGCTGGAGCCTTCGAAGGCTGGTGATTCTGAGGAATCGCCTGGTGAGCTTACTTTGCCCAAGGGCTACGCGTCTGGGAGCCGTCAGTACATCGTAATCGGTTGGTGCTTCAGGGCTTGGACGATGAAGTTTGACACGACCCTGCCATCACTGCAGCACGGCCAGATCTAGGCCGGCCTCGGCCGCATTCTTTTACGGAGATCCGCGTGTCCTACACATCCGCCCAACAACCACTCTTCGGAATGCAGGTCGCGCTGAGGGGGCTCAGAGACCGCGGCTACCAACCCGAGGTGGTCTACGATATCGGCGCTGCCGATGGCAGCTGGACACGGGAGGCGCTGCAGATCTGGCCGCGAGCGAGATTCGTATGCTTCGAGCCGCTCGTCGAGCGCCGGGCGGCGCTCGACGAGCTAGTGACCGAGCGCCGTGGCCAGGTGTCGCTGCAGCCCGTCGGTGTGGGCGACGCGGATACCGACCTTGCTCTTGGCGTCACCGACTTTTTGTGGGACAGCAGCTTCGCCTATCCAGGCAAGTCGGCGCGCAAGGTCGCTGTGCGCAGGCTCGACTCGCTCTTCGCTGAAGGGAAGATCTCGCGTCCGTCCTTCGTGAAGATCGACGTGCAGGGCTTCGAGATTCGCGTGATCGATGGGGGGGCGGAGGTACTCTCCGGCGCCGATTTCGTCCTTATGGAATGCAACTTCATCGCATTTTGCGACGACATGCGCACGCTCGACCAGTCGATCGCTTTCATGGCGCAGCGCGGCTTCGTTCCCTACGAGTTTGTCGATTTCCTGCGCCGCCCGCTTGATGGTGCCATGGGGCAGTGCGATATCCTGTTCGCGCGCCGCGGCCACGCCCTGGTGAGCGACCGTCGCTGGGCCGCCTGACGCTGCCTAGCGTTGCTGGAGGTGCTCGCGGCGCGCGCCCAGGTGATAGGCGACCTGGCCGATCGCATAGGCGAGGGATTTCTTGCGCTCGATGCGGAACACCCCGTAGAGCATGCGCAAAAAAACGTAGAGCTTCGCGTAGTAGCCGGGAAACCGGCTGCGGCCCGCGCAGAATCGACTCGAGCACGACGTGGCTCACGCCGTATCCGTACAACAAGCGCACGAGGTAGCGGAAGTCAAAGCGTCGCGGGTCCAGGTGATGTCGGAGGCTGAGTCGCGGGTAGTAGGCGTTCGCGAGGTTCAGGTAGTAGGAGTTCCGCATGATGAGCGAATCCTCGCAGCGCAGCAGCACCGAGCCGCGCTGGCCGAGGGCGAAGACGTCTTTCCCCTGCTCCGACTGCCGGCGGTAGGCATCGAGGAGCGTCCGGCAGACGAAGGCACCTGCAGTCGGTGGCTCCCACGGCTCCCACTTCTCGGCGCTGCCGATCAACGTCTTGTCACCGATGTCTTTGATGCCGAGGTATGGAAGGTAGGGCACCACCCAGAGCGCGGGTTTCAGGGTTTCAGGCAGGAGGAGCTTACCGCCGAAGCATCCGACGCCTGGATGTTTCGCGATGAAGGCGAGACCCTCGGCAACATAGTCCGGCGTCAGCTCGTTGTCGTCGTCGACGAAGAGGATCCAGTCGCCGTTCGTCTCGGTGACCGCGCGCATGCGCGCCCGCGAGATCCCGGGAATCGACTCCTGCACGAGGCGCGCTTGGATCCCGGCCTTGCGCAGCGGCTCCAGCACCGAATCAGGCAAGGCAGGCTCCGAGGCATTGTCCACGAGGAGCACGCACAACGCCTCCGGCCCCACGCTCTGGCGTGCGATCGAGTCTACGGCGACGGCGAGGATCTCGCGCCGCGGGTTGTGGGTGCAGATGTAGACCTCAATCGGCGGACATTGGTTGCCTCTTTTCCAAGAGAGCTCCGTACAGCAGCCACGGCGAAGCGCAGCGGCGAAGGGGCGGAGCGAGGCGAGCTCCCGGTTCGAGCGCCTCGATCTCGCGCCCCCGCGCTCCTTGGCCGTGCCCGGAGCACCCCACTCTCGCTCGCACTCGCCGAGACCGCCCTCTCCGCGGCGAGCGGCGCGTCGGAGCGCCGCCCAGGCGCGGGTGTCCTCGGCGAGCTGCGCGCGTCCGCCGGCCCGTGCGTCGGCACCTTCGGCCCACTTGCCGCAGCTGCGCCGATTCCGCCGGCTCTCCGCGGCGAGCATCGCGTCGGAGCGTTCCGCCCAGGCGCGGTTGTCCTCGGCGAGCTTGCGTGCGTCCGCCGGCGCGTGCCTCGGCACCTTCGGCCCACTTGCCGCAGCTGCGCCGATTCCGCCGGCTCTCCGCGGCGAGCATCGCGTCGGAGCGTTCCGCCCAGGAGCGGTGTCCTCGGCGAGCTTGCGTGCGTCCGCCGGCCCGTGCCTCGGCATCTTCAGCACACTTGCGGAGCTGCGCGGATTTGTCGGCCTCCGCGGCGAGCAACGCATCGGAGCGTTGCGCCCAGGCGCGGGTGTCCTCGGCGAGCTTGCGCGCTTCGCCGGCGCGTGCGTCGGCCTCTTCGGCCCACCTGCCGAACTGCTCAATTTCTCCATCTCCGCGGCGAGCTTTTCGTCAGAGCGCTCCGCCCCTTGCCTGTTAGCCTCGGCTTCCTGTGCGCCCGCTCGGCTCGCTTCTCGGCTTCGAGGGCGCGCTCACGGATGTATCGGCTTCCTCGCGAGGCTCGGTAGCGCTCGAGCTCCTCTGCTCAGCTTGAAGCGGCTGCAGGCGTGTGCGCGCTCCGAGAATGTCGCGGTGGCTATTGCGCAGTTCGAATCGCTCGCCGACCGCAAACGGGTGTTGACTCAGCTCGACGCCTGTGGGTTGCGAAGAGATTGCTGAACCAGATGGGGCCTTCGCGCGCGTGAAGGGCACCAGCTCGAACGACTCTTCCGAGAACTCGTAGAGCTTGTAGCCCGCATGGCCGAGCTGCCGCGAGCTCGTCGGTGGACAGGCCCCTCCGGCGCAGGTTGTGCTCCGTGAATTCGATCATCAACAAGGGCAGCCGGCCCTGCTCGATCGATCGTTGCGCGCCCTTTAGGACTTCGGTTTCCGCGCCCTCGACATCGATCTTCACCAGGGCGATGGTCCGGGTTCGCCGGCGGCGACCTGATCAAGCGTTATCGCGGATACCGACGTGCCTTCCTCGGCCGCATCGAAGGCGACGTGGGTATACGCTGCTTTTCCTTCGTCCTTCCCGACGTACCGGCAGGTTGCCGGACTCCATCCAGAGGGCGGCGCGAATCACCTTGGCGTTGGCGATCCCGTTCTTGCGCAGATTGAACTCCAGGTGTTCCGGGTCCCGAGGCTGGCCTGATGGCGACGATGTGCGTCCCGTCGTCGCTCGTCCGGCGATGATCGGAGTAGTAGGCCGATGTGGGCGCCGCAATCGATGACGGGTATCCCCGGGCTGCAGGTAGAGCCGGCAGAACGCCTGCTCGCCCGCCTCGAAGTAGCCCTGGCGCAGCAAGGCGATCAGCTCTTCGCCGGGCTGGTGTCGCAGCCACCCGACGTGGGTATGTACGCGTCGGCTGCGCCCTTCGCAGTCGCTTGCGGCTCACTCGAGCTCATATCCGGTGGCTTGCAGCCAGTCGGAATAGCGGTCGGTGAGGGCGGTGCGCTGCGCTGGCGAGAGTAGCCTGCGCCACCCGCCGAGCTCGCCGGAGTGGATGTGGTTGTGGTGCAGCAGCTCCCTGGGATCGAAGACGAGCTCGCTGTTCGGGATGCGCGAGCCATGCCTCGCCCTGACCAGCTCGGCACGCAGCCTCTGCTCCTCCAGCGTGTAGCTCTTGGCCAGATCCTCGACAACCGCAGGCTCGAGCGGGGCTCCCAGGTGGACGTTGATCTTGCGTGCCTCGCCCTGCACGTCGTGAAACATCTCCTCGTAGCGGCTCACGGACACGCGTGGCAGCGAGGTCCACCGGTAGTAGTCTGCGATCGCCTGGTCCAGCCATCCGGCCTCGAGCAACTCCTCCAGGTGCTTTCCAAATTTGCGCACGGAGGAGACCGCGACGTCGCGGATGTCGCGGTACGAATAGACTACGCGCGCGTGCCGCCGTTTGCACTCCTGCTCAAGCGCTCGTGCGCACACGTGCGCCTTGAACACCCGCAGCGCTCGCTCGCTGTCCGGGAACGCGGTACGAACACTCGAACTGCGCTTCGGGCACGTATTCCACCCGCGATCCGACCCCAGCGCGCTCTACGATGGCCGAGGCGAGCTGGAACTGCAGCGTCGATCCAGAGCGGATCATCCCCGCGCAGAAGACCCAAGTCACGCTTCGGCTTCCTTCAATCCTGTCGGTGTACTACGTTCCAGGGCCGAGACCGGGATCGGAGGCTGCGAAGAGCGGCTGCGCAAGATGCGCATCCTGCTTTGGCGAGGTTCGCAACACAGCGCCTCCTTTTCCCACACAGGAATGTATCGCCCGCCTGGCGAGGCGTCAATCACATGAGGCCTAACCTTAGCTCGGGTGGTTTCGCGAGGAGTGCTCGGGGCCACATGCCCTGAAAGCAAATGATCAACACCCTGCTGGCTGGCGCAAGCTCTGGCCCTCGAGATCGTTCGCCAGCCATTTCGGGATCCTCATCTGGCTCAGATCAACTTCACGCATAAAACCGATGGCACTGATGCAGCCCATACTCTAAGGCGACCGCCGTTCGCTACAGATCAAGCCATGTTCGTCGCAGCCCAACCGCACTCTACAGGGGCCTACGGGCGCCCATGTGTATCGAGACCCAGTTATGTAGCACCCGCTTCTCCATTGGGATCGAGTGCGAAAACACCTCGAGGACGATGCAGGGGTGTCGAATACGACCCCTCCCAATTCCTTGCCCGGGTAGTCGCTGGCCGGCGTCGTCAGCCAGTTTTCCCAATAGACCGACATCTTCACGGGGCTCAAGCCACTCGAACCCCGCTGTCTCCACCGCCTGGAACATGGGTTGGAGATCTTTGAGCCACCAAACGTCATAGCTGTGGATGTGCACGCCGCCCGGTTTCAGGATCCTATGCATATCGGCGAAGAACGCTTCATACTCTACTAGTGGCACGTGCTCGATAACGGAGACCGAGAACACCATGTCGAAATAGTCAGATGGCAATTTGCTGTCGAACGAGCCAAGATAGCCGTCCACAAACCTCACAGTCCGGTATCGTTCACGCAGTCTACGCAGGGCATCAACGGTGACAGTCTCATCTTTAGCTTGGCATCAAGGCCCCAGCACTCCGCGTTATGCTCCAGGACATCAAGGGCAAGCGATATGGCGCCGTGGCCGATCTCCAGAACACGAGCGGGGCGGTACTGCTGTGCATAGTCGATGGCGAGTGCATGCCCGAGTGGCTTGAGGGCCTGGGTTCGCACAGCTGGTCCGAAAATGTCTGGGTACTGCTGCTGCACTTTCCAGAGAACATCGCCCGTCGCGAGCCTGAACACCGTTTATCCTTCCGTGCAAAGGTGCTGTCGGCACATTTCTGCGCGCCCAAGATTACGACGTAACCCCTAGCTGGGGTGGTGTATGAGTCCTCACTCGCTATCTATTCAATCGATGATCCATGCGCTGCTGATCAATCGAGATTTGATCTTGCAATTGACAAAGCGCGAGCTCCTGGGTCGCTACCGCGGGTCAGTGCTGGGGCTCGCATGGTCGTTCCTGCAGCCACTTTTGATGCTCCTAGTCTACACTTTTGTCTTTGGGCAGTTTCAAAGCACGGTGGGGAGAAAATGCCGAGATGAGGATGAGCAGCTTCGCGCTTGTCCTGTTTGCTGGTTTAACGACCTTCACCCTGTTCGCAGAAGTGTAAACCGAGCTCCGGGACTTATCCTTAGCCATCCGATCTATGTTAAGAAGGTTGTGTTTCCGCTTGAGATTTTACCCTTGGTGATCGCAGGTTCCGCCGCATTTCACGCCCTCATAAGTTTGATCGCCCTCGGCTTGGCCTCCCTGCTTCTCCTCGCACCGTCCCCTGGACAATCGTCCTCGTCCCGATCGTTTGGCTTCCACTGCTCCTGTTAGCGGTCGGTATCGGCTGGTTTTTGGCTGCGACTGGTGTCTATCTACGCGATATTGGCCAAGTCACGGGCTTTGTTACTCAGGGGCTACTGTTCCTAGCGCCGGTGTTCTACCCCAGCGACGTCGTTCCGGAAGCATATCGGTCTTTGCTCCTCGCTAACCCGATCACCTTCATCGTGGAACAGGCTCGGAACGCAGCCATCTGGGGCAAGGGGCCAGATTGGCTGGGACTTCTCGCATACTCACTCGCAGCGCTCGCCGTCAGTTGGTTGGGATATGCATGGTTTCAGAAGGTGCGACGCGGGTTTGCCGATGTGATTTGAGTCGACTACCTGGACACGCGAACGATTTCGCGCAACTAAGGTTTGCTGCACGACCACCCGCCCGAAGGGCAGGAGTTCATCTGCCTATCTACACACAGCATAGTTGACGGCGAAGATGAAATTCAGTATCGCAGTGCCTGTCCTGGGCCAGAGCGGCTTGTCCTCCTTTGCGTCGGCGAGCCTCCGCGCCCAGAGCGAGCTTTGCGAAGTCGCTTATCCTTGATGCGACCCCTGACGATAGCGCTCAGAAAGTGATAGCGAGGAGTGGGCTCCGGGTCGCCTACAATCGGCACGGTCCAGACGGCGGGCAGGCGGCCGCGATCGCCGAGGGTTGGGACAGACTCAATGCAGAGATTGTTACTTGGCTATGCGCCGACGACTACTATTTCCCCGATACTTTGAGACGCGTAGCCCAGGTATTCAAGGAGTGTCCGGTCGCTGGATGTGGTATATCGGCGATGCTGTGCGGGGACGCGAGCCGGGAGGGCGACTTTCTTGAGTACTTTCCGGCAATCGACGATGATCTCAGGAGGTTGCGTCTTGGATGCTGTATCGCGCAACCTGCCTGCTTGTACGCCGCGAATCGATAGAGCGGGTCGGTGGGGTTGGACACGTCTCGCCACTACACGATGGACTGGGATCTGTGGCTCAGACTCTATTGTGGTGGAGGGAGGTTCCGATTCTTGGACGCACCGCTTGCCGCTGTCCGAGTCTACCCACAAACCAAGACCCTCAGCGGGGCCTCCGCACGCTACCGAGAGATATGGGATCTGCTCACTCAATACGCTAGGTGGCGTGAGCGCCTCACCTCCATGATGGGCTTCAGGTATTACGATGTTGTCCGTCGAAGGACCACCCCTTCCGACTATCTCACCTACTACCTGATTTCAAGTGTAAAGGAAGTGCGGCGTCTTGCTCGGCGGCCCGATCATAGACGCACGGTCTTCGGGCTGGAGTGCGGGACGAACCGCGTGCAAAAGGGTTGTGAAGTTCTGGTCCCGTGGTGGAACACGAATTGTCCGATCGAAGCTCTTATGCTCTCCGACTACGATAGCGCTCTCCAAGTTAGCGTTTCCGGTCGCAGCAGTCGGGTCAAGCCGTCCTATTCGACGCCTACCGAGTTCGCGGGCCGAGAGATCAAGGCACATGCATTTCGAGTTTCGCTCCCCGCGCCTCAAGGTCATACGATGAGCCTACGCCTTGAGGCGGAAAGACCCTGGACGTTGTACGGCATCTGGTTCACGTCGTAGTGGGGCAACGCCCGGGAAGCCTTCAGACCGCGCAGCAGGCGACATCCCGAGGTCTAGCTCGCGGGAAGCCGCGCTCTGCCTGCATCCTCTATTTGTACCAGACCAGTCCCCTCTGCTGCTTTGAAGCGAAGTTCCAGTTGTAACAGCTGACAATCTTCGTACCGAGAAGCAGGTACAGCAGCTTGAGCGTACCTCCGAATAGTACTTGCCGCCATCTCGGAAGCGTGGCAAACGGCCGGTCATAGTAGCCGCGCAGATCGAAGATACTGTAGAGGGCCAGGTACAGGTATGCAATAGCGCCCTTGTACGGTCCGTAGGTTCGGGTCACCCTGAACAGTTCGCTCACGAGCTTACGCCCTCCCCGCGAAGTCAAGTTGGTGTCCGAGAAGTAGTAGTGCGACAACAAGGCGTCTGTGGCCAAGAAGCGGGCGCCGGATCGCTGCAAGCGGTTCCAGTACTCCCAGTCGAACGCGAGAGAGTACGAGACATCGAGTTCACCTGCCTTCTCCCACGCTCGCCGCCTCCAGAATGTGCTGGGTTGCTCGATGGGATCCATCAGCGCAAGGACTTCCCTGAAATCCGGGCGCACTCGCGTGACGCATTCACTACCGTCCGCATAAACTCGGTGACAGGCCCCGGTAACGACGTCCACCTCTGGATTCTGACGGAACAGCTCTGCGGCGCTCTCCAGGGCCCCCGTTGCGAGTGCGTCGTCTGCGTTGACATATCCAAAGAAGTCGCCGTCCGCAAGTCGGAACCCTTTGTTGATCGCGTCGGCCACGTTTCGATCGGGCTCGGATACGAGTACTGACACCAACGGCCCGAAGCTCTGAATAACATCGACAGTACGATCGGTGCTCGCTCCGTCGATGCAAACCACTTGCAGGTTCGGATAGGCTTGCTCCGCTAGCGACTCAAGGGTCCGCTCAACTGTGGCCTCTGCGTTTCGAGAGGCAATTACAATGCTGAATCTAGGAACCATGCAAAGGCCACCGAGCTACCATTCGGTGGCCGAGACCTCGGTACTGTGGATCTTGTGGTCGCAGACGATGACAACAAACTTCCACACGACTCTGCCCGCAACCACGCTCGTATCCTCGTGACACCGTCGGTTCATGAAGCTTCTTCCCTTTGTGATTCTCACGGCGATAGCAGGTCCCGGCAAGCGGAGTTGGTCTACCCTAAGGACCGAAGACTCAGTCTAGCCTCGGCAAGGACCGGCGCCGCGATCGGGTGCCACGCGAACGGCTGCACCTGAAAATACACGCCCTCGTCGACCAAATCGGCAACCTCTGCTTCGGCGAAGTTGAACTGCTGACCCTCATACTTCGTGCCCTTCGGAAACAGGAGCAGCCCCATCTCGACATAATAGTCGCCAGCGGCCACGGGAAGACTGAGTTCCATCCTCGCGAGCACGCGTTTACCAACACAAAGCATGAGCGGATCGCAGAAGTGAGAGTCACGGACGACCAGCCGCTCGGCACCTTCGACGGTCTTGACACGCACCCCGACGTGAACATCATGCTCGACGTCACGGTAGGCCCGAATCAGTGCTGCGATGACAATCCTCTCATCGTGACAGATGACGGACACAGGCTTGCCCTGCAATGAATAGAACCCGGCAGCTTCGATGCGGATTGCGCCGGTGCCGACGCGCTTCCCGGCGATACGGGTGGAGAAGGCTGGATGAACGGTGAACGAGATCCTCAGTAATCGCACAATCGAGCGCCTCCAGAGACTCCCCGGCATGGGATAGTACCTCGCTCTCATTCCAGCGCAGGTCCTCATCCACGACCGGATCGGAGGCTGCCCCTGGGCGCGCATGCACTCTAGCTCATAGCCCCTGGTCACCTCGTTCACGTCCCCAAACGCGATCAAGCGACCGTTCTTGAGATGGAGTGCCGTCTTGCAGAAAGCACGTACGGTGCTGATGCTGTGTGAGGCGAAGAGGCACGGTGACGCCGTGTTCGAGCATGCGGCGCATGCGCGCGAAGCACTTGACCTGGAACGGGGCATCGCCCACAGCCAGCGCTTCGTCGACGATCAGAACATCCGGTTCGAAGCAAGTTGCGACCGAGAACGCGAGTCTGAGGACCATGCCACTTGAGAAACATGCTTACCGGCTGATCGATGAAGTCCCCAATATCGGCGAAGGCAGCGATTGACGCGAACTTGTCGTCCACCTCACGTCGCGAGAGCCCCAGGATGGCACCGTTCAAATAGGCGTTCTCACGACCCGTGAACTGTGGATTGAAGCCGCTTCCCAGCTCCAGCAACGCCGCTACCCTTCCCCTGACTACGGCCTCTCCGCTAGTCGGAGATAGCGTCCCTGCAATGATCTGCAGGAGCGTCGACTTGCCCGAGCCGTTGCGTCCCACTATGCCGACGGCTTCACCTCGTCGCACTGTAAGGTCGATACTCCTGAGAGCCCAGAACTCTCGATAAAGCCGGAGTCTGTGCCGAAACAAGCTCTGGAAGAGGCGGTGGTGCGGCCTGTCGTAGACCTGGTATCTCTTGCTAAGATTCGCCACAGCAACCGAGACGGACGCGCTGGTCAAGGAGCCGACGGATTCCTCCACTGCAAGCGCTCTAGGTGGCATCAGAAAGGCCCCAGCGCATAGGTCGATGCCATGCTCCAGCCGCAGAAGCGCACGAGCGGTCCGACGATCGGGCGAGCAAGCTAGCTAAGCAGGGGGCACGCAGCACAGAGCGCACCCGCCGATTTGCGCGAAATCTTTGCCGACGCAAGGCTCGGCGCTCAGGAGTGTTGTAGATCTCTAGCGCATGAGCATTCTGGACATTTCCCTGACCCCATTGACCCTCTCCGTCGACGCAGCAGAACGCTTCGCGTCCGTCAGCTAGGAAATGCAACTTAAACCACTGCGAACACCCAACGTCTGGAATTGCCTGCTTCGCCGCCGCTGACGCCTTGAGGCCTAACCAGTCGCTTCGCGGAGAAACTACCGATGAAAACTTCGGGAAAGAACCCGCAACCCATTCGGTGAATCCCGTATCCTCTGCCGATCCGTCACCAACCCGTGAGAGTGCGATCGGGAAAGGCAGCTCCGCTTCATGGAGCCCGTGCAATACTTGCGAGAGTGCGGTCGAACGGTAGTCGCATTACCTTGCAGTACTTGTCGGGTTTGTATTCGTTCACCGAGACATTCAGATGTTTCACCGATCGCAGCATCCTCAATCGATCTATGTTTCGCTGATTCAACGGCGTGCCGTTCGTAAAGAACAGGAGGGATGCCTGGGGCAATGATTCGTTAACTCTATGGGCGAGGTCGAAAATGCGACTATCAAGGAACGGTTCATTTACCCTGGAGAGATTCACATCGAATCGATGCGAACTGGAATGCTCTCCAGATCCTCGATGATCTTTTCAAACAGTGCGTCCGACATAAGGTCACCCTTGCGCGTCAATTGCGGATAAGGGCAAAAGTCATACGCTGCATTGCAGTGAACAAACGTCTCAATTGAGACAGTGGCCGGATAGTCGACGCACCGCGCCTGCAGCGTCGCAAGATCTGACTCATACGATGGGAGAGTAGCCATGTGCGGTTCGTGCGAGGTCTGAAAAGGCATCGATTTGGAGGTGCCATTTGCCTACAGTAAGTCATTCCGAGGGCCAGACGGTCACGCTCTCGCGTACGCGAGACAGAGTTGCTCTTGTTGACAGTGCCAGGGGAGCCACCCCGATGCCAAATCCCCTCACGCGTCCTTCCGCAGTAGAGACACCGCCGACCGGGACGTATGTCCCACACGTCGGATGGCTTCGGCATTTAGCGGGTGACGAGGTCGCCGAGTTACTTCGCCGAAGGACGCCTCTCTGCGCAGCAATAAGCCTTAACATGTTGGCGAAGAGCTGCGCTACGAAGCATCCGCAGGCATTGCCGGGCATACCCGCCACAACTGCTCGATTGAGGGTTACCGATACGCCGATCGGCCGCAGGATCAGGGTTGCCCACGCCCGCCTCTCGACACCGTACTTGGCTCCGTAGACGTGATTCGCGAGGGCTCCGGAGGTGGCGCTCCGACAGGAAGCGACGAGGGGCCGCGGATGGTTACTTGAACCCGTTGCGCTTGAAGACATGGCATCCGTCGCAGTTGCTGTGGCTGACGTAAGCAAAAGATGCCAAGTCTATGACAAGCCGCATCCTCGCCTTGTCCAGACTGCTCTGGGACAGGCCCAGCCTCTATCGCGAGCTCCTCTTGCAGATCATTGCAGGGACGCTAACCCCAACCGCAGGGGAGGCTGTTGTCAGTGGTAGACTCACGGCGTTGTTGGAGTTGGGAAGCAGCTTGAACCCGCAGTTTACAGGTCGCGAGAACGTGTATCTGAACGTGCCATCCTCGGGCTTGACCGGCACGAGGTCGACAACCGGTTCGAGTCAATAGCCGCCTTCGCGGATATCTGTCACCGAACGTCCAAATGCGGCCACTGAGGAACGTTTGAGAAGCGGCCACACGGTAGGTGGCGTGAGTATCCTCTGACTCTTCAGCCGCGCGCAAGCGCGGAATGTGGGGGCTCTGGTGGGGAGCGTTTTTTTCCCTGGGTTCATTGGTCAGTTGTCGCTTCCACCGGTACGCTGGCGCAGTCGATAGCTCTTGCCGGTCATTTGCACGATGGTGGCGTGTGCGAGGAAGCGATCCAGGATCGCCGTGGCGGCGGGCACGTCGCCGAGGAAGACGCCCCAGTCCTGGGTTGGCCGATTCGTGGTGATGAGCGTGGAGGCCGTTTCATGCCGACGCACGAACACCTCCAAGAGATCCTTGGCCGCGTTGCATCCGAGCTTCTTCATCCCGAAGTCCTCGAGCACGAGCAGGTCCACGCGCGTGAGCTGCTGAACGAGCTCGCGGCGGGCACCGCTTGCCTCGGCCTGCGCGAAGTCCCCCGCCAGGTCGAACGTGCTGCGCACGAGCGCGGCGGCCGGCACGAATGGCGCCCACGGCGATCGCGGTTGCCACGTGCGATTTCCCGACCCCGGGCGGTCCGATCAGCAGCACCCCGGCGTGGGTGTTGACGAAGCGGGCGCTGACCAATTCGACGACTTGGCCTTGGGGATCTTGGCATTGAAGTTCGAGTCGAACTCGGCGAGCGTCTTGACCGCACTGATGCCGGCTTGTTTGAGCCGCCGCGCGAAGAGCCGGTCCGCGCGCCGCGCGAGCTCGTCCTCGACGAGCAGTGCCTAAACTTCCCTACTGTTCTGAGCCGGCCACGTAACCTAGTGCTTAGGAAACCATGAAACCACGAGGAAGTGCGCCTCACGCAGGCACTCTGGCACTACTGATCGTTTCGATTATAGGTACGCTCCTCGTCATGGTGGTTGTGGACCGATGCGCTGGCTTCTTGATGGACGTGGAAGACGACCTCGTGTTCGACCGCTATTCCAGCGTCACCTATTCGACGCCGGAGTTTCGAGCCAAGGCTCGGATCAACAATCTAGGGTTCAGAGGTCAGGATATCGATCCTAAAA
Source organism: uncultured beta proteobacterium (assembly GCA_963827575.1). Lineage (GTDB taxonomy): Bacteria > Pseudomonadota > Gammaproteobacteria > Burkholderiales > SHXO01 > SHXO01. The sequence continues at coordinate 25,575 of CAWHCG010000030.1, read as the reverse complement.
GGCGGAAGCAGCATCGAGTCATGACACTGGGCGATTCCTTTACATTCGGATGGGGCGTAGACGACGCGGAGACTTGGCCCAGAAGTATGGAACAGGACCTTCGGCAGCAAGGTGTCGACATAGAACTTGTGAATCTGGGTCAGCCCGGAGCCGATCCCGCCGACTACGCCCGGATTGGGCAGAAGGCGATCTGGTCCTAGAGCCGGACCTGGTAGTGGTAGCGGTCAATCAAGGCGATGATCTGGGCCAAACTCTCAGACTAGATTCCAGCGACGGGGGAGCCAAGCGAAGCGTTTGGGATGCCACAAGATCTGCTATCAAGTGGATGTATCCGAATCTAGTGGATTTGAGAAGAAGGGGATCGGCGAGGGCCCCCACTGAGCTGGAGGCGACGGCGGGCTGGAAGGGACAAGTAGCTGAACTGCTTACCCACCTGAACCCTGAAGAAAAGGCCAGGTTCGATCGAATGGACGGGGCGGTCGCAGAGCTCTTCCTCAGCGGAGGACTGAACCCTGGATTGCTCTCCGGCGGTCTACGCGTTCATAGAAATGCGCGATACTCTGAACTTGCAGAACCCGCAGGTCCAAGAAGGCATTCGCCAGATCTCCAAACATCTCTCGGAACTAAAAGCAACTCGAGAAAGTGGGGGGACGGCTAGTCGTCGTATCTTTGCCTAACGGCTTCTTTACTTCGCAGGACATGCTTGCGAGTTACGCACGGATAGGATTTGTCGTGGATCAGGGCTTCCTAACGACGACGTCCATGGACGAGGCCATTCGCCTGGCTGCCTCAGAAGCCGGGGTCGATGTTCTTGAGGTTACGGAGCCATTCCGGGAGCAGTCACAAAGAGGAAGGCTCTTTTACAGATTTGACGAGCACTACACCAGGGACGGCCAGCGCCTCTTCGCGGAGTGTATTGAGCCGTTCGTTAGCAGGCAGCTAGGTTTGCTTCGTTAGGGTGCGCGGAAAACGGAAGTGGCGGTGGCCGCGCCCCCCGACAGGGCAGCGTTAGTGAGTGCGAGCCTAACCGCTGGAGCCGTGCATCGAGCCATGGCCTTCGTTTGCAGGGCCATTGTAGTGGTGACCGCTGGGCACTGGGTGCGATCCGCTGGAACGCCGACGAGGCAATCGGCAGCATTCAAGGCAGAGAGGCGGGCACGGGAGAGCGTCCCTTCGACTAGCGGGTCTCTCGACTTTCCCATGAAGACGAGCTGTGGCACAGCACCGATCTCGCTGAACGGAATCGACGATTTGAGCCAAGAGGCGGCTGTTCAAAGCCACTGTTGCTTCGTCTGATAGACGAGGATCGGTCAGCGGTGAACGAGGAAAAACGGAAATCAGGTAGCGAAGAATGAGAGGACCGCGGTCGAACCGCCAATCCCAATCACGGCTCCGATAACCGAGGTCGTAGTCGACAAAGGGCAACTGTTGGATCCGACTGGGGCCAAGGATCTCGTCGGTGGTAGGCAACGGCACGTTAAGCAGCGTCAACTCTCCCTGCTCGATCGTGAATCGCGGGCTTGACGAGATACCCCGGCCATCCGAAGCTCACGAACGGATAGACCGCCATCGTGCGGGCCAGGTCATGCCGCCGAAGCCGATCAGAACCACAGCAGGCTTCCAGGAACGCATGGTCCCGCTCGTATCGGAGATACATCTGATCAATCCGTACCCGTCCACCCCGAAGTTTAAGGAACCTGCACGTCTATCGCCGAGCAACCGCTCAGTGATAGCCCCGAGGACTCGTCTGAATGGGACTCGAAAGAGAAGGGGTTTCGAGTCGCCGATGAGAGCGACCCGGAGGGCGAGCGGTCCGGTCCGCCATGCGGATGTTCGGGCCCGCGCTGCGAATTCCCTCGACGCTGCTGAAATATAGGCCATCGGGGCTGCGGCGATTAGGTCCCACCGTCCAGCCGAGCTCTGAGTCATGAACGAAATAAGACGCGTCCCAAGTCCCCCGACGGGCAACTCCTCTCAAGTATTCCCGACTGCTGAGCTGTCAGCTCAGAACCAAGCCTGGGCCGGAGCCTGCTACCGGGCCGACGATGTTGCCCTGGCCCAGTTGTCCTGCGCCACGATCCGAACGACCGTTTTCGCAGCAGCAGGAATGCGATAAGGAGCGTCAATAGGACGGTTGCTAAGGCTGAGAAGAGCAAAAGCCGCCCGTCCGAACAAGGGGGGTTTGGTCGCCGGACCCGCCCGTACAATGAGCAGCCAACCCGAGCCAATTAGGGTGATGCCGCCGGACGATCAGTGTGGCTCGGCCTTTGTGGAAAGTAGTAATCCAATCCGAGGGCGGAGGCTCTGAGTACCCGACCACGTAAGCAAATCCTTGCCGTCTCGACGGCATACAGGCACATGAGACGGGCCGCGTGGGCGTGGGAAGGGGTGCGTATGCCGATCGCGGGCCTTCCTTACGCGGACCTTCGCCGGAGCATGTCGAGCAGACGCGTTACGGCCTTTTCCAGTCGAGACACGCGGTGAGCCCTGGGACATGTCGGTTGCACGTGTGCCCCGGCCCGCGCGCGCTCGATCTCGATGGGGGGTTCATCCGATTCGGGTCTGAAGTCGATCGCTTCCCTAGTTCATCACGTCTTCGTCGTGCCTCGCCGTTTGTTTCGGCGAGGCTCTGCGACCGCCCAACGCCTCCAAGCTCCTCCTCGATCCCTGCAACAACCGTTCGACGTCCGTCCGAATTCGAAGTAGTATCTTTTCGTTTCAAAAACCCTGGCGAAGCAAGAGCCGATTGCAGACCAGGTTGATGCGGCGTGGGATCCCCCCAGTAGAGCCGAAAATGGCCGCATGGCGTCTCGTCCAGCTTGGAATCGCCGCGCCAGTTCGACCTGCTGGAGGCGGTGCTCGATATAGGATCTCGTCTCCGGCGCGTCCAAAGCGCCCAGCTGATACGACGCTATGATTCGCTGCCGGAACTGCTGCATGTCCGGCCCTGCAGGATCCGGCGCAGCTCCGGCTGGCCGATAGGAAGCTTTCACAGTGCGCGGCCCTCCGCCTGAAAGTTGGACAGCATACGCAGCTCCTCTACCGCTCGCGGCGTGAGATTCTGGCCTCGTCGACGATCAGAGAGCGCGCTTGCTCTCGTCGCGGCAAGCTGGTGCAAGAACTGCTCTATCTCGGCCAAGAGCGAACCCTTGTCCGCCCCTTGGCAGGCAAGCCTAGCGCGGCAGCCACGGCCCGCAGCAATCGTCCGCATCGAGCTGCGTGCTGACGAGGTGTGCCGCCAACCACCTGGTCGGGATTCCAGGTGCGCAAGCAGATTGTGGACAATGGTCTTCCCCGCTCCATCCTCTCCGGTGATGACGATGAAGCCCTCCCCCTGGTAGAGACCATACTCGAGGTAGGCATAGCCGCGTCGGTGTACGCGACCTCGAAGAAGAAGCTGGATCGGGGCTGAGCTGAAATGTCCGAAAGGGCCATAGAACGGCTTGTACCATGTCAGGGAGACCTTGGTATTCAAGTGCTGAGTTCGAGCCGTACCGTCATGTGCCGGACGCGATCAAAATAGGGTTCAGATGGGCGGATCGGCGAGCTTCTTCGGGTACGTGATGCGGATGATGCGCTCGCGCTCGATGCCCTGGAGATCGTAGCGGAGCTGTTCAGGCACTCTCGACGTCGAGGTCGATGACTGGCGGCTGTCGTCGAGTGTGGCGGTCCGATGGCAGCGAATGTGTCAGCTGCAAGTGCGGCGAGTACTTCAGAGAAGTCGCGTCGTCGATGAATCCTATCGAGCAGCCCAGCACCTTTTGGAGGCGGAGCGCCTAGGAGAGGGCAGGGGAATTTGATGCGTACGCCCTCGCGTTCGACTGGGAGTACTGGAACCGGTTGCAGCGGTTTGGCGCGCGGTTCCTGTCCACCCAAGAGGTACTGTCGTATTACTACTTCTCGGAGACCAACCTGACTTCGCGAGGGGGCAAAGTGTTTGTGAGATGTTCAACGTAACTCGAACGTATGGCCCGTACAAAGGTGCTATCGCCTGCCTCTACCTTGCGCCCTACAACGTGTTCGATCTGCACAGTTAACTACGATCAGGCTGCACAGACGACGAGTGAGAAACCATCCAGCTCCTCTCTGGGTGACTGGGTAAACAGCGCAGCGGCAATGCGATTCGACCCACCTGCAGGAACTTCAGTCCTCAGATGAACCGAGCCGCGACGAGCTCGAACAGCCGACCCACGCACTCTTCGATGTCGCTGTGACCGGTCTCAAGAATCAGGTCCGGCTGACTCGGCGGCTCGTAGGGCGCCGATATTCCGGTGAACTCCATCACTTCGCCCGGCGCGTGCCTTTGCATACAGGCCCTTCGGATCGCGCCGCTCACAGGTCGCAACGTCTGCCGCAAGAAAGGCTTCCAGGAAGCGCTCCGCCCCGATGATCGACCGGGCCATCTCACGGTCCTCAGCGTAGGGCGAGATGAAGGCGGTGATGACGATCATTCCGGCATCGTTCATGACCTTGGCGACCTCCGCCACGCGGCGGATGTTCTCGCGGCGGTCTGCTGGGGAGAATCCCAGATCCCGGTTCAGTCCATGGCGGACGTTGTCGCCGTCGAGGACGAAGCAGGCGTGCCCGGCCTCGATCAGGCGCCGCTCCAACTCGAAGGCAAGCGTCGACTTTCCCGAACCCGACAGCCCGGTCATCCAGACGGTGACGGGCTCATGTCCGAGCAGGCGCACCCTTGCGGTGCCGGAGACCTTGCCCGGTTGCCAGGCGACGTTGCGGCTTACCCTCTCGCCCGGCAGGGAGCGGGCTGCGGGCGCCACAAGCCGCTCGATGATCATGCCGGCCCCGACGGTCGCGTTGGTAACCGGGTCGATCAGGATCAGGCTTCCCGTGGCCCGGTTCTTCTGGTACTCGTCCACGGGAATGTGGCTTGAACAGGGTAAGCCGCACCCGACCGATGTCGTTGAGCTCGGAGTTGTGGTGCAGCGTGCCGGTGGAGCTCGTCCGGGTCAACCCTGTACACGATGGCTGTACAGCTCGCTCTGACCGTGTTCGTCATGTGCTTCAGAAGGTAGTTGCGGCCCGCCTCGAGCGGCGGATCGCCCATCCAGACCACCATCGCCTCGACTGGCGCGTTCCATGCGAGGCACGTTGTTCGGATGCGCGATGAGGTCGCCGCGGCTGATGTCGATCTGATCCTCCAGGCACAGCGTGACCGGACAGCGGCGGGAACGCGTAGTCGAGCTCTCCATCGAAGGTGACGATACGCTGGACCCGGGATCGCTTGCCGGAGGGCAACACGACGATCTCGTCTCCGCGGCGCACGACACCCGATGCGACTTGGCCGCTGTATCCGCGAAAGTCCTGGTCGGGGCGCGCTACGCGCTGGACCGGGAAGCGGAAGTCGATGAGATTGGCGTCGCCGCCGATATACACGGTCTCGAGGTGCGCCAGCAGCGGGACTCCCTGGTACCACGGCGTCCGGCTGCTCTTGGTTACGACGTTGTCGCCTTTGAGTGCGCTGACGGGGATGAAGGTCAGATCGGAGAACCCGAGCCTTGCTGCAAAGGCCTCGTACTCTTCCCGAATCCTTCGAAAACGTCCTCCTCATAGCCCATCAGGTCCATCTTGTTGACAGCCACGACGACCCGAGGCACGCCCAGAAGGGAAGCGATGAAGCCATGCCGCTTGGATTGGGTGAGCACACCCGGCCTGGCGTCGATCAGAACCACGGCCAGGTCTGCAGTCGACGCCCCCGGTCGCCATGTTGCGCGTGTACTGCTCGTGTCCCTGGGGTGTCCGCTATGATGAAGCGACGCTTGGGCGTGGCGAAGTACCGGTAGGCGACGTCGATGGTGATGCTCTGCTCGCGCTCGGCTCGAAGCCCGTCAGTGACCAGCGAGAAATCGAGCTCTTCCGCCGGTTCCGCTGGGGGCCTTGCGCAGCGCCTCGAGCTGGTCTTCGTAGAGCGCATCCGCATCGTGCAGGAGCCGACCGATCAACGTAGACTTACCGTCGTCCACGCTGCCTGCCGTCGTGAATCGCAGCAGGTCGGGTTCGCCTTCCGCTCTCAGCCACTCTCTTCGCATCTTGCGCCGTCGCTCAAAAATAGCCTTCCCGCTTCTTCTGCTCCATCGAACCGTCCTGGTCGTGGTCGATCACGCGGGTGGTGCGTTCCGAGTGTCTGGTTGTCAGCAGCTCTGCGATGATCTCTGGAACCGTCGTCGCGCTGGATGCAACTGCGCCGGTGCAAGGGTAGCATCCGAGGGTTCGGATACCGGAGCATCATCCTCCGAGGCTTCTCACCGGGCAGAAATCGTGTCTTATCGCCGACTGGGATGAGCTGGCCGCCTCGTTCGACGATCTCTCGCTCCGCAGCGAAGTACAGCGGCACAACGGGAATGCTCTCGAGCCCGATGTAACGCCAGATGTCGACCTCCGTCCAGTTCGAGAGCGGGAATACGCGGATGCTTTCGCCGGGATTGATCCGCCCGTTGTACAAGCTCCAAAGCTCCGGGCGCTGGTTCTTCGGATCCCATTGACCGTGCGAGTCGCGGAATGAATAGATCCGTTCCTTGGCCCTCGAGCGTTCCTCCTCTCGGCGCGCTCCACCCATCACGGCGTCGTACTCGCCGAGCTTCAGCCCTTGCAGCAGCGCCTGGGTGCGGAGAAAGCCACAGCATTTCACCGTCCCCAGATCCCACGGGTTGGTGCCCGCGTCCAACGCGTCCTCATTGCGATAGACGCGCAGCTCGGCGCCAATTTCCACTACGAAGCGGTCACGGAACGCATACATCTCCGGGAACTCGTATCCGGTATCGATGTGGAGCAGCGGGAAAGGCAGCTTGCCCGGATAAAACGCCTTGCGAGCAAGGTGCACCAGTACGGAGGAATCCTTGCCGACGGAGTACAGGAGCACCGGCCGCTCGAACTCCGCTGACACTTCCCGCATGATGTGAATAGCCTCCGCTTCCAGGCGGCGTATCACGGAAAGGGAGTAAGAGCCGTGGGTCATGATGCTTGCCACCGGCCTCTCAAGCCAATGGCTCGATCCACCATCTGCGCCAGGAGCCGATGGCCATGCAGCTTCAGCAGGCCGTCCATCCAAGAGATCGTACCCCATTCCGGCGGTGCAGGCGGGTTCGAAGGTGCCAGGGCCGCGTCTTTGCGCCGCTCGACCCTAGGTGGACGGCCGTCCTGCGAATCAAGGTGTTGTCCGCTTGCTATGATTGCCCCGTGCTGACCGTCCAAGCTCTGAGCAAGACCTACGAGGGACCGCGCCGCCGTGTGGTGTTGCACAACGTCGACCTCGAGCTGCGGGCGGGCCAATACCTCGCGATCATGGGCGAATCCGGCATCGGCAAGTCGACGCTGCTGAACCTCGTCGCCGGTCTGGATCAACCCGACAGTGGCAGCGTTACGCTGGCGGGCCAGGACCTCGCGCAGCTGTCCGACGATGCACGCACGCGCCTGCGGCGCAGCCATCTGGGCTTCGTGTTCCAGGCTTTTCACGTACTGCCCTACCTGACGGTGTTCCAGAACGTGGCGCTGCCGTTGCGGCTTCTGGCTGTAGACTTGCGCGAGGTCGCCGCGAGAGTGCAGCAGATGCTGGACGCGGTGGGGTTGGGCGAACGGGCCGGCAGCATGCCGCGTGAGCTCTCCGGCGGCGAGTTGCAGCGCGTGGCGATTGCGCGGGCGCTGGTGCATCGGCCGAAGCTGGTGCTCGCCGACGAACCGACGGGAAATCTAGACCCGGAGAGTGCGGTTCAGGTGCTCGGCTTGCTGCGCGAGCAGGTAAAGGGCAGCGGCGCGGCTGGCATCCTGGTGACGCATTCGCGTGCGGCCGCCCAAACTGCCGACCGCGTGCTCATGCTCGGGCCGCAGGGCCTGCGTGACGCCTCGCTGACGTAGTGAGCTGTCCCGCCGATCGCGCCGCGGGCGCGGTCAAACCAGATACTCGGTCTGCTCTCCGCCCAGCGGAACGACGGGCTCGAAGTCTCCCTGCACGGTCTGCCGCGAGCGGAGCTGCACGTCGTGGGGATGGGTGCGGACGGCGCTGCGGTAGCTGAACCCGTGCTCGACCGTCGGCTTGACGACCTCGAAGTACGGCGAAATGTCGAAGTCGCGCGGGGTATACACGCTGTAGTGCCGTATGTAGAGGATCTCGCGGTTGTGCTGCTCGGCCCCCGGGTCGCTGCGGCGCCGCCGCATCCCCGGCAGGACCGGATAGCCGACCGAATGGAAAGCCTGGGCAATCAGGGTCGAGCAAATCGCCTTGGTGGGGTCGCCACTGCCTAGCGCGAGGATGCGGCGCCGCCAGCGGCTGGGCAACGGCGGCATGGGCATCAGATAGCGCATCAGGTCGATCATGTTCTTCATGTCGTAGGTGTGCCCGATGCGCGAGATCGCGTACGCGACCACCCGCTTTGCGTCCTCCGCCGTCAGCGCGATGGGGCGGCAGATGCGCGTGTGAAGCGCCGCATACTTGCTGACCGGGACGGCCCAGACTCCCTCGACCATGTCTGCCTCGATCAAGGCAGGCGGGTCCTCCCCTGCATCGGGGCCGGCGAGGGCGTCGCCCACATACAACGCTGCGTGTGACCAGGTCGACTGGGTGAGGTACTTGATGGCGGCGCTGACGCGGGTGTTGCCCTCGACCAACAGCACGTCGCCGGGCTGCAGGGTGGGAGCAAGCAGCTCGGGCGATGAGGTCGCGAGCGGCCGATACTGGGCGACGGGTTCGCTGAGATACTGTCCGATCGCCCGTCCGATCGCGGCTCCTGCGCGGCGAAACATGTTCTACCTCACTTCCGTACGCGGGCTGCCGCGCTCCGCGAACGCTTCACCCAGATACCAGCCTATCTTGCCAAGCGCCAGACTGTCCATCCCACCTCGGACATACGCGCGTCTAGCGGGGGACACGCATTAGTCGGGCCAGGCACGAAAATCACGCCCGCCCACCAGTGCTGCATCCTTGCGGCCGCATGCTTGGGGCTGACAGCACCGCGCGCGAGACCGCCATCATGTAGAGACTACAAACATGATGCCGCCGTTACAACCGACAGGCTCAAGCTAGCAGGCCGGGCGGCGGGCCGCCAGAAATGTCAACTGGCAAGTAGAGTAAACGCGCGTGGGCGCCGGGAGGCTGACAGAACCACTCCTGCCGCCTTCGGCCGGGGGCCATCGCGCCGGGGGTCCGCGGCAACATCGTGTCGGTCAGCTCAACCGCACGTACTCGTAGTCCACCGCGAGATTATTGATGCCGCGATCGGGAGGGGCGATCCAGCCGGCGATCTTCCCGGGTGTCTTGACCTGTTGCATCAGGCTGCGCACGAAGGCCTTGTCCGCCTCGCTCGGCAGCCAGCCCGGCAGCAGGCGATCGTACTGCTCCCGGTCGATCAGCTTGCCGTGGGGATCCACCGGCAGGTTCGCCCAGGCGCCGATGCTGCGCCGGAACCGATGGTGCGGCAGGAACAGGCGCGAGTCGTAGCCGGCGCGCTGGATCTGCATGTTCCAGCGCTTGACGCCGATCTCGCAGTCCTTGATGTAGGACTCGCGCATCACCTCGTTCATGGCGTTGCGCAGGCTCACCGTCTCGCCGCCCTGGGGGGTGGACAGCTCGAAGGTCGCCTCAGTGCAGAGGTGATCCTGGTACTGCCCCTCGTCCGGCCGGCCCTTGATGCCGTTGGCGAACGAGCCGGCGGCGTTGGAGGAGACCTCCGACCCGAACAGGTCCAGCGAGGAGGTGAACCAGAAGTTGAGATAGCGCTGGATGGTGGGCAGGTCGATGGCACCCTGGCGGCGCACGTCCTCGGGGTCGTCCGAGCCCAGCTCCTTCATCACCTCGAGCGCCCGCTTCACCACCCTGCCTACCCCGGTCTCGCCCACGAACATGTGGTGGGCCTCCTCGGTCAGCATGAACCGGCAGGTGCGCGAGAGGGGGTCGAAGGCGGATTCGGCCAGGCTCTTCAGCTGGTATTTGCCGTCCCGATCGGTGAAGTAGGTGAACATGAAGAAGGACAGCCAGTCCTCCACCGGCTCGTTGAACGTGCTCAGGATGCGCGGCTTGTCCACGTCGCCGGAGTGGCGCCCCAGCAGCGCCTCGGCCTCCTCGCGGCCGTCGCGGCCGAAGTAGGCGTGCAGCAGGTAGACCATCGCCCACAGGTGGCGCCCCTCCTCCACGTTGACCTGGAACAGGTTGCGCAGGTCGTACAGCGACGGGCAGGCGTGGCCGAGCAGGTGCTGCTGCTCGACGGACGCCGGCTCCGTGTCGCCCTGGGTGACGATGATGCGGCGGAACTGGGAGCGAAACTCGCCCGGCACCTGCTGCCAGACCGGCTGGCCGTAGAAGTCGCCGAAGCCGATGGTGCGCTCCGGTACGGCGTCGGCGAGGAAGATGCCCCAGCGGTAGTCGGGCATCTTCAGCTGTCCATAGCTCGCCCATCCCTGCGCGTCCACGCCGATGGCGGTGCGCAGGTAGACCTCCGCACTGGCGAAGTCGGCGGGGCCCATCTCGTGCCACCAGTCCAGGAACTTCGGCTGCCAGTGCTCCAGCGCGCGCTGCAGCGTGCGGTCGTTGGCGAGGTTGACGTTATTGGGAATTCTTTCGCTGTAGTCGATGCTCATCGGTCTGGATCCTGTTCATTGGCCGGCAAGACGCCAAGACGCCATGAGAAGCCATAACTGCTCGAACCGCAGAGACGCAGAGAGCGCAGAGCAAACCAAGGCGCAGGAACCGCACTGGCAGACCGGCGCGTGAGTCGCTGCCGAAGGCCTCAGCCTAGGTCTTGTCCCTGTGTCCTTTGCGTCCTCTGCGCCTCTGGGTTTAGGCCCCGAGCTGTGGCCCTGATTCACGCGCGCACCGCACGCCTCAGCTCCTTCAAGCTCTGCTCGACGCTCGCGGCCGGCCGTGTCCACGACACTGTCCGCCTGGCGGTACAGTGCGGCTCGTCCGGCCAGGATGCGGCGCAGGTCGTCCATCGCTTCCACGTTGCCGGCCATCGGCCGGGTGTCGCCCTGCGCGACCACGCGCGCCATGTGCTCCTCAGGCTCGGCCCTGAGCCAGACCGTGTAGCACGTGGACAGCAGCAGGTCGTAGGTGCCCGGCTCCGAAACGATGCTGCCGCCGGTGGCGATGACGCAGCGCTGGTTGCGCTCCAGTACCTTCTCCAGGGCGCGGCGCTCGTAGCGCCGGTAGCCGGCCTGCCCGTAGAGCAGAAAGATCTCCGACAAGCTGGTGCCGGCTTCGCGCTCGATCTCATCGTCCAGCTCGACGAAGGGCGCACCCAGCTCCTTCGCGAGGCGCGCGCCGAGCGTGGATTTGCCGGCGCCACGCAGGCCGATGAGCGCGATGCGCTGGCGCCGCTGCGCGGGCGAGTCGCCGAACTGCTGCAGCAGGTATTCGCGTACGGTACCCAGCCGGGCCGGCGGCAATCGCTGCAGGAACTGCAGGATCAGCGAAAGCTCGACCGATTGGCCGGTCTCCTGCAGGAGCAGATCCGTGACGGGCAGGCTCAAGGCCTGCGCGATCTGGCGCAGCAGCAGCACCGAGACGTTGCCCTCGCCGGACTCGAGCTGCGCGAGGTAGCGCTCGGATACCCCCGAGTCCCGGGCCAGGATCTTGCGCGACATGCCACGCTGGGCGCGGACTTCGCGCACCCGCTCCCCCAGGGCCTGCAGGAACGCCGCCTCCTCCGGGGGTGGGGCCTCGGCCGCCTTGCGTACCGGGCGTCGGGCATCGGGCCGCGCCCGCGCTAAAGTGCTTGTCTTGACCATGACATGCATTATAATGCAGACAGGATCGATTGCAAGCAGGATAGCCAAGCCATGGGGTTGGATCTGACCATCCTGGTCGGCACGATGACCGGTACCGCTCAGCTGGTTGCGCAGGAGCTGGAGCTCCGGCTCGACGACGGGGACACCCGCGTTCGCACGGTGCTGATGGACAACCAGGACGCATCCGTCCTCGCGCCAGGGGGGCTGTTTCTGGTCTGCAGCTCCACCTACGGCCAGGGTGACGTTCCGGACAACGCCAGGCAGTTGTATGAATCGCTGCTCGCTCGGCGCCCGGACCTGTCGAACGTGCACTATGGCGTGATTGCACTCGGCGACCGCACCTACGCGGACACGTTCTGCAACGGCGGCAGGCGCTTCGACGCGATCCTCCGCGAGTTGGGTGCGCAGCGCATCGGTGAGGTGCTGCTCCACGACGCCAGCGCCGGGACCATGCCGGAGGAGGTTGCAGCGGAGTGGGTCGAGGGATGGATCGGCTTGTGCAGGGAGCGGGTCGAGACGGTTGCTACGCGGGCCGAGTCCCGGGCCGCTGGTCTGTGATAGGCTGAATGCCGTCGACTGGGAGCGGTTTTGGCATGGGTACCCCGAAGCGAAAGTGGCTGGACGAGAGCGAGTACCTTGCTCTGGAAACCAGCGCCGAACGGCGCCACGAGTACGTGGCGGGCGTCGCCTATGGCATGGCGGGCGCGGGGGAACGCCACAACCGGATTGCATTGAACGTGGCCGTGCAGTTGCGCGCAGCTGCTCGGGGAACGCTGTGCGGCGTCTATGTTTCGGACATGAAGGTACGAATCCCGGGGGGGCCTGTCTACTACTATCCGGACGTAATGATGAGCTGTGAACCGGCCAACGCCGACACCGTCTTCAAGGAGGCGCCGTGCTTGATCGTCGAGGTCCTCTCGTCCTCCACGACTGCGACCGACACCCGCGAGAAGCTTCATGCCTACCAGGGCATTCCGAGCCTGTGTTACTACGTGTTGGTGGAGTCCGAGCGGGTGGGCGTCAGCTACCACATTCGTGGCACCGACGGGGGTTGGCTGGCTGCCATCCTCGATCCGGATGAGCGGTTGCAGGTTGCCTGCGCCAGCGTGCATGCCAGTCTTTCGCTCGGCGAGATATACGAGGACACCGGTCTCGCGGCCGCGTAGATGCAGCAGCTGCGGGAGCAGCGGCGCGGCGGTTCGAGTCTGACGCCGGGTACAAAGAGAGATCGGAGCACCCAGTCATGCCAGGCCTGAGCTCGGCTGACCACAGCGTCAGCCCGCCCATCATCAGCATCCCGCGCGACTACAACGCCGCGCACGATCTCATCGAGCGCAACCTCGCGGCGGGTCGCGCCGGCAAGGTCGCCTACATCGACGACGCCGGCCGCTATACCTATGCGGAGCTGGCCCAGCGAGTGAACCGCGCCGCGAATGCACTCGCCGGTCTCGGGCTGGAGATGGAGAGCCGCATCATGCTGTGCCATCTCGACACGATCGACTTTCCGAGCGTATTCCTGGGGGCGATCAAGGCCGGCATCGTGCCGATAGCGGCGAATACGCTGCTCACGACCGCCGACTACAAGTTCATGCTCGAGGACAGCCGCGCCCGTGCGCTGGTGGTCTCCGAGCAGCTCTTGCCCGCCTTCGTACCGGTTCTAAGCAGCCTGCCGTTCCTCGAGCACGTCATCGTCTCCGGCAAGGACGCCAATGGTTACCTGCACCTGCAAGCGCTCACCGACGAAGCTGGCATCGAGTTCACCCCCGCCCCCACCACACGCGACGATGTGTGCTTCTGGGCGTACTCGTCCGGCTCCACCGGTACCCCCAAAGGCACGGTGCATGTCCAGTCCAGCCTGATCCAGACTGCGGAGCTGTACGCCCGTCCCGTCCTCGGCATCCGTGAAGACGATCTGGTGTTCTCCGCGGCGAAGCTGTTCTTCGCCTACGGGCTGGGCAACGCTCTCACCTTCCCGCTGGCCGTTGGCGCGAGCGCAGTCCTCATGGCCGAACGGCCGACACCGGCCTCCGTGTTCAAGCGTCTCAAACAACACAAGCCCACGATCTTCTGCGGTGTGCCGACGCTGTTCGGTGCGATGCTCGCAAGCCCCGAGCTGCCGCGTCGCGAAGAGCTGGCGGTGCGGGTCTGCACCTCGGCCGGTGAGGCGCTGCCCGCCGATCTCGGCAAGCGCTGGACCGAACACTTCGGCGTCGAGATCCTCGACGGCATCGGCTCGACCGAGATGCTGCACATCTTCCTGTCCAACCGCCCGGGCGAGGTGCGCTACGGCACTACCGGTAAGCCGGTGCCTGGATATCACATCCGCCTGATCAACGAGGATGGCAACGCGACCGCGACCGGCGAGCTGGGCGAGCTGCAGATCAGCGGCCCGACCAGCGCGAGCCAGTACTGGAACAACCGTGCCAAGTCGCTGGAAACGTTCGTGGGCGGGTGGACCCGCGCCGGCGACAAGTACAGCGTGGATGCCGACGGCTACTACACCTACGGCGGGCGCTCGGACGACATGCTCAAGGTGAGCGGCATGTATGTCTCGCCCTTCGAGGTCGAGGCCGCCCTGGTGACGCATCCCGACGTGCTGGAGGCGGCGGTCATCGGCGCGCAGGACGAGCAGACGCTGATCAAGCCGAAGGCCTTCGTCGTCACCCGCCCGGGCGTGCAGGCGAGCGAGGCGCTGGCCGATGCGCTCAAGCAGCACGTCAAGGATCGCCTGGCTCCCTTCAAATATCCGCGCTGGATCGAGTTCGTTCCGGAGCTGCCGAAGACCGCGACGGGCAAGATCCAGCGGTTCAAGCTCAGAGCGGTGTAGCCGTCAATCCGGGGGCGCAACGCGACGCGCTGGCTAGCCAGCCGCCCGAGAGAGCTCCTTGGCGCGCGCGAGCAGCGTGTACTTCGTGATCAGATCGGGGCCGAGGTTGTCGGGCCCCTGGCCGCGATCCACGTAACCGACGAAGTCCTCCAGCACTGCCGCGAAGTGCTCTTCGTGAGTGGTCCGCAGCGCCTTCGGGATGCCGATGCGATACACCTCCCCGTCCGGCTCGAGGGTCAGACCAGGGTACTGCGGCTGCAGCGTTGCCACCGCGTCGGCCAGCACCTTCGCGTACGCCTGGCCGGGTGAGCGGGGATGCACGCTCAGCCGTGTTGCGAAGCCGGTCTCTCGTCCCTGATCCACGACAAGGTCGGCTTGCGTGCCGCGCAGGATCGCATGGTGCGTATCCCCGCCGCCTTCCGGGATCGCCAGGTTCCATCGCGAGATGATCCGCGTCGGCACGCCGCGCAACCGGTAGTCGATCTGCGCATTGCACAGGTAGTGCAGCACATCGCCGGACACTGCGCCGCGGATGGCGGCCGGGAAATCGTCGAGGCCCGTGATCCGCCCGAAGATCTCGCGCGGCACGTCCGTGGCCCACTGTCGCGCTGCGACAAGCTGCACGTCCCCGGCATAGTCGAAGGGCTTGCCCGCGCCGGTCATCCACTGCGTGAGGTCGACCAGATGGGTAGTCACATCGGTGATCCCCTCGCCCTGGACCATGACGTCGAAATACCAGGCCGGCCGGACCAGCGGGCGCTGGTTGACGATCTTGTACAGGTGATGGACGCTTTCCAGGTGAATCGCGGCCTCCGGGCCGTCCGTGCGGAAGCGCCCGAACACCTCCGCACGATCCGCCAGCGCCTTCTGCACCTGGGTGGCGATCTCGTGGCGCTCGGTCATGATATCCATCGCCAGCGGCGGCGTGCGGGCAGTCTCCGCCAGCATGGTCAGCTGGTCCGCATCGATCAGCCAGGGCTTGTCTCCGAGCACGCAGACGCCGTCGGCGTGCAGCTGGTGGATCGAGCGCATCTTGGCGTCGTTCTTTCCGGCGTACACGACGACCTCGCCGGGGCGGTCGCGACGCAGCCGTTCGATGAAGTCGGCGCCTCGATACACGTGCAGGTTCCAGCGTGTGGGTTCGCTCGGCGCGCTCGTTGAACGTTCGCACGATGCGCGAGAAGCTTTCCACGTCGGGGCCGTCTTCGGCGTACACATACACGTCATCGTTCAGACGCGGATGGCGCTTGCGAAGCGTGAGCCCGGCGTGGAAATGGCCCGGGTTGAGGACTACCAAAGTGTGCTTTCCAGCGGCCATCGAACTCTCCTGCTGCGTCGCACCGTGGTGGCGACCACCGTTTCAGCTTCGTGCCTGCCCCGCCCGGTCCAGGACCGTGCGGTCGACCTGCGACAGCCGGCTCCACCCGCACAGACCCATCACGCGATCGATGTCACGTCGATAAATGTCCAGCGCAAGCGCGACGCCGTCGCGTCCGGCAGATGCGAGACCCCAAAGGTGCGGCCGGCCGATCAAGCAGGCGCGCGCGCCCAGGGCCAGGACCTTGAGCACATCCGCGCCACGCCGCACGCCGCCGTCGAGCAGCACGGGAACCTTTGCAGCAACGGCGTCCACAACGGCTGGCAACGCCTCCACCGAAGCGGGCACCGCATCGAGCTGGCGCCCGCCATGATTGGAGACGACGATCCCATCGACACCGACCGTCACCGCCTGGCGTGCTTCCTCCGGGTGCAGGATGCCCTTGATGAGCAACGGCCGGTCCCACAACGAGCGCAGCCATTCGATGTCCTTCCAGCCGATGTCGGTATGAAGCAGGGCGCCGATGCGCGCCGCCACCGAGAGCAGGTTTCCGCCCATTTCCGCGCGGATAGTTGGCAAACGTGAAGCGGGGGGTTTGCGCCATGCGCGCGAGCCATCCCGCGTGCAGCGCCATGTTGATCAGGTTTGCGGGCCGTGAGCCGCAGGGGGACGGTGAAGCCGTTGCGCAGATCGCGTTCGCGCCAGCCGGGTATCTGGTTGTCCGTGGTCACAACCAGCGCCCGGTAGCCTGCCGCATGCGCGCGTTCGACGAATGCTCTTGGTGAGGCCGCGGTCGCGATACAGAAAGACCTGCATCCACAGCCGCCCGCCCACCTCCTTGGCGAGCGTCTCGATCGAGACCGTCGAAGCGTGGCTCATGGTGTAGACCGTGCCCGCGCTGGCGGCCGCCTGCGCCGCGATGCGCCTCGCCCCGCGGCCAGAGCATGCCGGCCAGTCCGGTCGGACCGATCAGCACCGGGCCGGACAGGCGCTCGCCGAACAGCTCCACCGAGTGGTCACGCTCGGTGGTGCCATTCAGCGGCCGCGGCAGGATCGCGAGCTCCGTGAGGGCGGCCTCATTGCGGCGCACGACCCTCTCGTCCTCGGCTCCGCCGTCGACGAAATCGAACACGGCCTTCGGCAGCCGCCGCTGCGCCATGCGGCGCAGGTCCGCGATGCTATGGACCCGGCGCTTCAGTCGATCGGCGTTCATCCGCTGTCTTTTTTGTGTGCCGACGGAATTTCCGGCGCCGCACCCTTTGTTCGCGTAGTCTGAGGTGTCGGAAGGGTTCGAGCGCTCCGCTCCAGCGGTTCCGCTAGGCGGTGACGCGAACCAGTTTGCGCAACGTACGCAGCCCGGCCGGCGGCTGGGTGTCCGGGTACATCGAGGACCACGCAGTATAGGACACCTCGCCCACGTACATGTCGCCCCGCGAGTCGATCGCCAGCCCGTGCGGGGCGACGAACTGATCCGGGCGCAAGCCGTCGCCCAGCTCGCCGATGCGGGCGAGCAGCTCGCCCTTATGCGTCACCACGCTGATCCGCGGGCCCAGGTTCGGGACCTTGCGGTTGATCGGGATCACCGGACCGATCTCGCCGACGTAGCACAGCGGCTGCTTGCGGGCCTCCATCCACAGCGCGCACGGGCGATGCAGGTTGTTCCACTGCGTCTCGTACTTGCCGTTGGCGTCGAAGATCTGCACCCGATGGTTCTCGCGGTCGGCGACGTAGACCCAGCCGTCCGCGTCGCAGCAGATGTTGTGCACGATGTTGAACTCGCCCGGACCGCAGCCTGGCTCCCCCCACGAGCGCAGCAGCTTGCCGTCCGGCGAGTACTTGTGGACGCGCGCGTTGCCATAGCCATCCGCCACGTAGATTTCGCCGCCGGGCGAAAGGGCGGTATGGGTGCAGCGGTGGAACGGGTCGCCGCTCATGTAGGGCGCGGGCTTGCCGGGCACGCCCAGCTCCAGGAGCAGCTTGCCCTCAGGCGTGAACTTGCGCACGGTGTGGTCGCCGTCGTCGCTGCAGTAGAGCATGTCGTCGGGGCCGATGTGCAGGCCGTGGGGGTTGCGGAACAGCCCCTCCCCCCAGGACCGCAGGAAGTTCCCTTCGCGGTCGAACACGATCATCGGGTGGGTGCCGCGATTGAATACATAGACGCGGTCCTGCCTGTCCACGGCCACTGCGCTGGCGTCGCGCATGTCCCAGCCGTCCGGCAGCTTGCCCCAGTTCATCTGCACTTCGTAGCGAAAGCTGCTCTGACCGAGCACCGTTGTCATGTCTCCTCCTGTAAGTGGCCTGCGCGGCAGCCTGCCAGGGCGCAAGCATGTCACATCCTGCGCAGGCCCGCCACGCGCGCCTTGCGGCCGAGCCCCGCAGTTGCTATAGGTGTAGTGATGCCTGCCAACCTCTCGCCCGAGTACAAAGCCGCGGAGACGAGCTTCCGCAAGGCGCGCGATCCCAAGGAGCGCCTGGAATGGCTGCGCGAGATGCTGCGGGTGATCCCCAAGCACAAGGGCACCGACCACCTGCAGGGCGACATCAAGCGCAAGATCAAGGAGCTGTCGGAGGAGCTGGAAGGCCCCAGAAAGGGCGGTGCGCGCAGTCAGTCCCGCCATCGTCACCCGCCCGCAGGGTGCAGCGCAGCTTGCGCTGGTCGGCCCGCCGAACGTCGGCAAGTCCTCGCTGCATGTGCGGCTGACCGGCTCCAGTGCCCACGTGGCCCCTACCCGTTCACTACGCAGCACCCCGAGCCGGGCATGCTGCCGCACGAGGACATCCACTTCCAGCTCGTCGATCTGCCGGCCGTCTCGCCCGAGCATCCGGTGCCATGGATCGCGGATGCGCTGCAGAGCGCCGATGGATGCCTGTTGGTCGTCGATCTCGAGCGATCCCGGCTGCGTCGAGCAAGTGCAAGCTGTGCACGATCTCCTGCATGAGCGGCACGTTACCCTCACCGAGCGCTGGGAGGGCCAGGCGCTGTCCGAGCCGGACGACAGCGATCCCTTCGGGCTGCGCTTCCCCACCCTCATGCTGGCCAACAAGTCGGACCAGCTCGCCGACCCGGAAGAAGAGCTGCGCGTCTTCCGCGAGCTGACCGGGTCTGCGGTACCCGGCGCTGGCGGTGTCGGCTGCCACCGGTCACGGCCTCGGCGAGCTGGGGCCGTTCCTGTACTCCGCGCTGCAGGTCGTGCGCGTCTACACCAAGACGCCCGGTCATGCGGCGGATCGCGAGCCATCCGTTCACCTTGCGCCGCGGCCAGACGGTCGAGCACGTCGCGGCGCTGGTGCATCAGGACCTCGTGCGCTCGCTGCGCTACGCGCGCATCTGGGGCGGGTCGGGCTTCGACGGCCAGCACGTCGGGCGCGACCATCCGGTCGAGGACGGCGACGTCGTCGAGCTGCATGTCTGATGGCCCACGGCGGGTTACCATCCAGTACCTCTGCCTCGAACCGTCCATCCATGCATTTCATCCGAGCCGGCGGACATCGCCTCGAGTACCGTCGGATCCATGCCAATGCTGCACCGGCCGCGAGCGAGCTGCCCGTGCTGGTGTTCCTGCACGAAGGCCTCGGCTCCATGGCGCTGTGGAAGCGCTTTCCCGACGCCGTCGCAGATGCCACTGGCTGGTCCGCCCTGGTCTATTCGCGCTACGGCTACGGCAAGTCCGACACCTTGACCGCGCCGCGCAGAGTCGACTACATGCACCGCGAAGCCCTGGAGGTCCTGCCCGAGCTGCTCGACGCGCTCTCGATCCGCAATCCCGTATTGATCGGCCACAGCGACGGCGCCTCTATCGCGCTCATCCACGCTGGTGCGGGCCGATGGAACGTGCGTGGCGTGGTGGCCATGGCGCCGCACGTGTACGTGGAGGATGTCTCCGTTGCCAGCATCGCGGCGGCCAAGGTCGCGCTTCGAGACCACTGACCTTCCGGCGAGGCTCGCCCGCTACCACGACGATGCCGCCTCCGCGTTCCGCGGCTGGAACGATATCTGGCTGCATCCGGACTTCCGCGCCTGGAACATCGAGTCCTGCCTCTGCGCATCCGCTGCCCGGTGCTGCTGATCCAGGGCGAGGACGACGAATACGGCACGCTGGCGCAGATCGAATCCGATCGAGCGGCGCGTCGCTGGCAGCGCCCGGACCGTGAAGCTGCGCGCAGTGCGGGCACTCGCCGCACGTGGACCAGCGGGAAGCGACGTTGCGTGCGATCGCGGCGTTTGTCGAGGGATTGACGACCTGAAGCGCTGCCGTGCTCCCCGCTTCCCTCCTTCTCGGCCCTGTGTGGCCCAGCAAAGGCGCGCCTGGTGATGGCTGTGCTCGCCATTGCGCTCGGTGTGGCCCTCGGCTACGCGGTCCAGCTGATCAACCATTCGGCGCTCGGCGAGTTCGCGCAGGCCCTGCAGACGCTCTCCGGCGACGCCGATCTGACCGTCCGCGGCCCGCGCGCCGGCTTCGACGAATCGCTGTATCCGCAGATCGCGCGGCTGCCCGAGGTGGCGGTGGCGAGCCCCATGGTCGAGGTCGAAGCCAATGTGCAGGGCCGGGAGCAACCGCTTCGCATCGTCGGCATCGACGTGTTCCGCGCAGGGCAGATCCAGCCGGCGCTGCTGGCGGAGGCCGGCGATCTCGAGGATGCGCTGCGGGCCGACGCCATCTTCCTCAGCCCCGCCGCCAGCCAGTGGCTGGGGGTCGGAGTCGGGGACACGGTCCTCGTGCAGGTGGGGCTTCGAGATGTGGCCCTGCGGGTGGCGGGCGCGCTGCGAGCCGACGGAACGGGGCAGCGGCTCGCCGTCATGGACATCGCGGCGGCGCAGTGGCTGCTCGACCGCCTGGGTCGCCTGACGCGCATCGACGTCAAGCTGCGTCCCGGCGCGGATCCGGCGGCCGCGCAGGCGCGGATCCAGGCGCTGCTGCCGGCGGGGCTGCATACGGAGCGCCCTGACGCGAGCGTGCGCTCCACCGCCCGCCTCACGCGCGCGTACCGGGTGAACCTGAACGTGCTCGCGCTGGTCGCGCTGTTCACCGGCGGACTGCTGGTCTTTTCCACCCAGGCGCTGGCGGTGGTGCGCAGGCGCGCCCAGCTCGCCCTGTTGCGCGTGCTGGGAGTGACCCGCGCGCGGTGCGTGGCGCTGCTGCTTGCCGAAGGCGCGCTGCTCGGTGTGATCGGGCGCCGCTGCCGGCGTCGCTGCTCGGATACCTGCTGGCCTATGCGGGCCTGCGCGTTCGTCGGCGCCGGATCTGGGCGCCGGCTACTTTCGCGGCATCACCGCGACGCCGAGGCTGGAGCCGGCGGCGCTCGCCGTGTTCTTCACGCTCGGCGTGGCGGTCGCCATGCTCGGCAGCCTGATGCCCGCGCTGGAGGTGGCTCGCACTGCAACCGGCGCGCGCGCTCAAGGCGGGCGACGAAGCGCACGCGTTCGAGCGCCTCGGCTCGCCGTGGCCGGGCAGCGTGCTGATCACGATGGGCGCGCTCGTCGGCACTTCGTCCCGCCCGTGTGACGGACTGCCGTTGTTCGGTTATCTGGCCATCGCGCTGCTCCTGATCGGCGCCATCCTGCTCATGCCGCGGCTCATGACGACCTGCTGGGCGCGCTGCCGGCCGCGCGCTCGCCTGCTCCCGCTCTGCGCGCAGATGCAGCTCGCCAACGCGCCGGGACCGGCGGCGCTCAGCCTGGCCGCGATCGTCGCGGCGGTGAGCCTGACAGTGTCCATGGCGATCATGGTCGCGTCCTTCCGGCAATCGCTGGAGGACTGGCTCGACCGGGTGCTGCCGGCCGACCTGTATCTGCGCGCCGGGGGCACCGGCGATACGGCCTATCTGTCGAGCGCAGATCAGCGCCGCATCTGCCGCGACTGCCAGGTCTGCGCAGGGTCGAGTTCCTGCGCAGCCAGCAGGTGCTCGCTCGATCCGGCGCGCCGCGCGTCACGCTGCTGGCGCGCGAGATCGATCCAGCAAACCCGCAGGACCGGCTGCCGCTCGTCGGCCCCTACGTCGTGCCCCTGCAAGGCGCGCCGCCGCCGGCATGGGTAAGCGAGCTGGTGGCGGACGTCTACGGCTTCGCGCCCGGCGCAGCCATGGAGTTGCCGATTGCCGGCAAGCGCGGTGCGAGTTCACGGTGGCGGGTGTGTGGCGAGACTACGCGCGGCAGAACGGCGCGGTGTTGATCCAGCGCGAGCGTCTACGCCGGCCTGACCGGCGACACGGATGCGACCGACGCGGGGCTATGGCTGGAGCCGGGTGTCACGCCGCAGGAGATCGAAGCGCGAGTGCGCGCGGAGCTGCCGGGAGGCGAGCGCATGGAGTTCGCGCAGCCCGGCGAGATCCGCCGCCTGAGCCTGCGGATCTTCGACCGCTCGTTCGCCGTGACCTACGCGCTGGAGGCGGCCGCCATCGGCATCGGTCTGTTCGGACTCTCGAGCGGTCTGGCGAGCCAGGTGCTGGCGCGCCGACGCGAGTTCGGCATGCTCCGGCACATCGGCATGACGCGCCTGCAGATCGGCGCGATGCTCGCAGCCGAGGGCGCGCTGACCAGCGCGCGCCGGGCTGCTCGTCGGATGCTTCCTGGGCTGGTTGATCGGCTTGATCCTGATCCACGTCGTGAACCGGCAATCGTTCCACTGGAGCATGGAGCTGCTCATGCCCTGGGCTGCCGCTGGCTGCGTTCTGCGCCGGGATGCTGCTGCTGGCGACGTTGACCGCGATCGCTCAGCGGCCGGCAGGCGATGGGTGGCGACGTGGTGCGGGCGGTGAAGGAGGACTGGTAAAGCCAGGGAAGCATGCGTACGAGCGCGACTTGCGAAAGCTCGGCACGCCGGAATCGCTGAGGCGCAATCCCGGTTGAACTCTGCGCTCTTCGCAGCCTACGATAGGCGCTCGCTGCTTTCGGGTGAGGCAGCATGCCCGGGCGGATGCGCGAACGAGCGCTGCGCGAGCCGCGCCGGCTCGGTTGCACACGCTGGAAGACAGGAGGGTACGAGAATGCTGAACCGTGGCGCTTTGATCGTTCGCCCGAAGCAGCCGTACATCGACTGGGCCACGGGCCTCGACGACTCCGGCGCCGTTCCCGATGCGGAAGACGATCAGACCGTCTATCTCATACCGAGCTACGAGGACGACGACGAGGCTTGGGAGATCGTCGAGGACCTGTACGAGACGGTCTTCGAGAACGAGCTCTACGGACTGGCATACCGACGAGTCGGCCTGGCCGCAGGATCGCGATTTCGAGATGTTCCAGGAATGGTTCAATATCCAGCTCTGCACGCAGCTGGTCGAGGACCTCTGCGACGACGAGATCGTCGACGATGAGGACTGAAAGCCAAGCGGACGAACGCCCGGATCCGACCATGCCGGTAGCTGGATTCGATCACGTCGCCATCCCGACGGCGCGGCCGGAGGAGATGCTGCGCTTCTACCGCGCGCTGGGGTTTGCCGTGCCGTCTGCGCAGGAGTGGGCGGCTCGACGGCACGCCTTTCTTCTCGATCCAGTTCGGCGACAACAAGATCAACGTGCATGCACCGACGCTTTGGAAGAATGCCGCCTTCACCCTGCGGGGGATATCCGCTCAGCCGGGTTGCGGCGACTTCTGCTTCGTCTGGTCGGGCTCGCTCGACGACCTGCACCGCACGTTGCACGATGCCGGCGCGCCGATAGAGGAGGGGCCAGTGGAGCGTATCGGTGGGCGCGATGCCGGCCGAGCCAAAGGCATGAGCATCTACACGCGCGATCCGGACCGGAATCTTCTGGAGTTCATCGTGTACGGGGCGGGCGCCTGACGAGGCTGCCCGGCGACGCGGCAACGCGTGCCCCAATAGCATCGCGAGTTCATGGAGAGGAGAAAGCATGCGCAGTACGCAGTATCGCGCACGATCAGGAGGCGCTGCGCTTGGAGCGCTCTTTGCGGTTCTCGCCGCGGCTGCGGCCGCACAGGAAGTGCCGCGCTTCGAGGTGGACGCGGCCTGGCCGAAGCAGTTGCCGCACAACTGGATCCTGGGACAGATCGGCGGTGTCGCGGTGGACGCGAACGACCACGTCTGGGTGTATCAGCGCCCAGGCTCGCTGACGGATGAGGAGCGCGGCGCTTCGCTCCAGCCACCAGCGCTCGAAATGCTGCTTTCCCGCGCCGCCCGTTCTGGAGTTCGACGGCGCGGGCAACCTGCTGCGCGCCTGGGGTGGACCCGGCGAGGGTTACGAGTGGCCCGCCGGCGAGCACGGCGTATCGGTCGCTCCGGACGGCAACCTCTGGCTCGCCGGTAACGGCAAGCAGGATGCGCAGCTGCTCAAGTTCAGCCCCGACGGGAAGTTCCTGATGCAGCTCGGCGCGGTCAGCCCAGGAGCGAGGGCAGCAACAGCACGACGACCTTCGGCCGTCCGGCGCTGGCAGTGGTCGATCCGGCCGCCAACGAGCTGTACGTCGCGGATGGCTACGGCAACCGGCGCGTCGTGGTCCTCGACGCTGCCACCGGCTCGTACAAGCGCCACTGGGGCGCCTATGGCAAGCCGCCGCAGGACAGCGATGCTGGCCGCCTACGACCCGGACCTGCCGCTCGCCACGCAGTTTCGCACGCCGGTGCACTGCGTGCGCGTGTCACGCGATGGGCTGGTCTACGTCTGCGACCGCAACAACAACCGCATCCAGGTGTTCCAGCGCGACGGCACCTTCGTCACCGAATTCCGCGTCGAGCCGCGCAGCCGAGGGCAGTTCGGCGCGGTATTCGATATCGGCTTCTCGGAGGATGCGCAGCAGACGTACATGTACGTGGCGGATGGCGCCAATAGCGAGATCCACATCCTCCAGCGCGACACCGGCGAAGTGCTCGGACCAATCGGCCATGGCGGCCGGCAGGCGGGACAGTTCTCACTGGCTGCACACGATGGCCGTCGACTCGCAGGGGAACATCTATACGGGTGAGGTCGACACCGGCAAGCGCATCCAGAAGTTCCGTCGGCTGCGCTAGCGGGCGGCGGATGGTTATTGGGGAACTTCTGATCAACTGTCATCCCCGCGCAGGCGGGGATCCAGAAGTGCTTGAGTAGCCTGGGTTCCTCGACCCGATTCGGGGGCAGGAACGACAACGCAGAACTTGATCAGTCTCTCCTTGGCTCCGGGGCACGCGCGCACGGAGCTTGGCTGAGTGAGCGGCGAGGGACGCAAACATATGTCGGCAGGCAGACTGAGCGGAAAAGTCGCATCGTCACCGGCGCCGCGGGCGGGTTCGGACGCATCCTGGTTCCGGCCCTGCTGGGCGAAGGTGCGCGGATTGCTGCGATCGACGTGGACGAGCCCGGACTGCTCCGAATGCAGGCCGGCTTGTCGGATGAGAGCCGCAGCCGGCTGCTTGTCGTGACATGCGACATCGCGGACTACGCGGCGTGCGCGCGTTGCGGGCGTGGCGATCGCGAAGCTCGGAGGCGTGCACATCTTCATCAATAACGGCGCGATCGGGATGAGCTGCAGTGCGGCCCGACCACTTCGTGAACCTGGTCGGTATTCGCGAGATCGAACCGGAGGTCTGGCAGCGTTTCGTTGCGGTGAACTTCTCGGGTGCCTGGAACATGACGCGCGCCACCATCGAGCCCCTGCTGGAGCAGCGCTGGGGCCGGATCATCGACGTCACCACGAGCTTCTTTTCCATGTTGCGTGGGGGCTTTCATCCCTACGGACCGTGCAAAGCCGGCCTCGAGGCGATGGCA
>CAWHCG010000029.1:0-50983 GCA_963827575.1 uncultured beta proteobacterium | reverse complement strand
AGGTGGCGAGCTTCACCTGTTCAGTTGGCTGCCGCTTCCGGCGCCGCCGATGGCGCAGGGGCCGCCGGGGCCGGTTTCGCAGCGGCCCCGCGCGGCGGACTCACTGCGCTGCTGGGGTAGCCCGCGGCATCCAGCGTGGTCTTCCAGGCGCTCTCCTGGTACCCGCGCAGCACGCTGCTGCCGACGGTGGCCACCGGCACCTCCAGGGCGCCGCCGGTCAGCGCCTTCAAGGCATCGGCGTCCTGACGCGCGTCTTTCTGCGTGAAGGGGATCCCGCGACGATTCAGATAGGCCAGCGCCGCCTTGCAGCCCTCCCCGCACTCCTTGGCAACAAACAGCGTGACGGGAAAGTTCTTCGTCGCCTGCTGGAGCGCATAGGAAGCCGGACCTTCGCCCGGGCGGTCGCCCAGCCGCTTGCGCTCCGCGCTGCGGGCCTGGGGCGGCGGCAGCTGGTCGGTGTAGTGCACCTGCCCATCCTGATCGACCCATCGGTACAGCTCGCCGGCGTGGGACGTGCCTGCAGCCGCTATCAGCATCACCGCCAGGATACTCGCTCGCATGTTCGGATCCCCGCTAAACGTCGTGGAAACCGCGAACTCAAGCAACCGCCATGCCGCTGTGGCGCAGCAGGGCCTCGATGCTGGGCTCACGGCCGCGGAAGGCGACGAAGGATTCCAGGGCCGGACGGCTTCCGCCGACGGCCAGGATCTCGGCCCAGAAGCGGGCGCCGACCTCGGGGTTGAGCACGCCCTGCTCCTCGAGCAGGCTGTAGGCGTCGGCGGACAGCACCTCGGCCCACTTGTAGCTGTAGTAGCCGGCCGCGTAGCCGCCCGCGAAGATGTGCGAGAAGCTGTTCGCAAAGCGGTTGAAGGGCGGCGGAAACACCACCGCGACCTGGCGTCGGACCTGTTCGAGCAGCTGCGCAGGTGTCGCACCGGCTGCCGGATCGAAGTCGTGGTGCAGGTGCATGTCGAACAGCGCGAACTCGAGCTGCCGGACGAACTGCAGCCCGCTCTGGAAATTCTTGGCGGCCAGCATCTTCTCGAACAGCGCGCGCGGGAGCGCTTGCCGGTGCCCACATGCTCGGTCATGCCCGCCAGCACGTCCCACTCCCAGCAGAAGTTCTCCATGAACTGGCTGGGCAGCTCCACCGCGTCCCATTCCACGCCGTTGATGCCCGATACGCCGCGGTGGTCGGCGCGCGTGAGCAGGTGATGCAGCCCGTGGCCAAACTCGTGGAACAGCGTCGTGACTTCGCTGTGCGTGAACAGCGCAGGGCGCCCGCCGACCGGCGCGGAGAAGTTGCAGGTGAGGTAGGCCACCGGTGTCTGCACGCGGTTTTCGCGCCGCTTGCGGGTGATGGCGTCGTCCATCCATGCGCCGCCGCGCTTGGATGGGCGCGCATACAGATCCAGGTAGAACTGGCCGATCAGCTCGCCGCTGCCGTTGCGGATGTCGAAGAAGCGCACGTCCGGCATGCCAGGCCGGCGCCTGCGCCGGCGCGATGCGGATGCCGTAGAGCGTTTCCACCAGCCGGAACATTCCGCCGAGCACCCTGGTGCTCCGGAAAGTACTGCTTGACCTCCTGCTCGGAGAAAGCGTAGCGCTCCAGACGCAGCTTCTCCGAGGCCCAGCCGATGTCCCATGCCTCCAGCCGGTCGAGCCCGAGCTCTGTCGCGCGCAAAACGCGCCAGCTCGTCGTAGTCGCGCTGGGCGAAGGGCTTGGCTCGCGCGGCCAGGTCGTCCAGGAAGTCGAGCGACCTGCTGCGGTGATTCCGCCATCTTGGGCGTAAGCGACAGCTCCGCATAGCTGTCGAAGCCGAGCAGGCGGGCCGCCTCCCTGCGCAGCGCCAGGATCTCGTCGATGAGCGGGGTGTTGTCCCATTCCGGCGTTGCCGAACTCCGCGGCCCGCGTGGTGTACGCGCGGTACATCCGCTCGCGCAGGGAGCGGTTGTCGGCGTACTGCATGACCGGCAGATAGGAAGGCATGTGCAGGGTGAGCTTCCAGCCCTCCTCTGCCGTCCGCCGCGGCCGCCGCCGCGGCTGCTTCCAGCACGTCATCGGGGACTCCGGTGAGCTCGGCTTTGTCGGTGACGACCGATGGGAGAAGGCGTTGGTGGCGTCCAGCACGTTGTCGTTGAAGCGGGCAGAGAGCTGTCGAGCCGCTCGCGCATGGCCTTGAAGCGCGCCTTTTCCTCGGGCGGCAGCTCGGCGCCGCCGAGGCGGAAGTCGCGCAGCTCGTTGTCGATGATCTTCCTGCGCTCGACGCCGAGCGCGGCAAAGCCTGCCGAGGCGCGGATCGCCTTGAACTTCGCGTACAGGCGCTCGTCCTGCGACAGCTCGGTGTAGTACTGGGTGATCTTCGGGAGGTTGGCGTTGTACACCTCGCGCAGCTCGGGGCGTGTTCATCACCGCGTTCAAATGCGCGACCTGGCCCCAGGCGCGCGACAGCCGCTCGTTGGCATCGTCGAGCGGCGCGACGAAGCCGTCCCAGGTCGGCACGTCGTCCGCGCTGGCGAGCTGCTCCAGCGAGGCCTTGTTCTCGGCGACGCAGCTGGTCCACCGCCGGCGTGACGTGGGCAGGCTGGATCTCCCCGAAGCGGGGCAGGCCGGAAAAATCGAGCAATGGATTCATGCGAGTGATCCTCTATGGCGAACGGCATCAAGGCGCGCAATGACGGTTCGCGACGAATTTCTGGCAGGCCGCGGTCCTCGCAGGCATTGGCCTTCAGGAGTCGAGGCGCGCGAAGCATCAGGTCGCGTTCGGCGCGAAGACAACCTGCCCCCCGACCAGGGTATAGCGGACTCTCCCCGCCATCTCCAGTCCCCAGAAACGGCGTGTTCTTGCCCTGGCTGTGCAGCGCGCCGCGCTCCACCTTCCACCAGGCCGTGGGATCGAACATGCACAGGTCGGCCGGCGCCCGCCGGCGCCAGGCTCCACCGGGCATACCGAGGACC
The DNA here is from genome assembly GCA_963827575.1 of uncultured beta proteobacterium. Taxonomy (GTDB): domain Bacteria; phylum Pseudomonadota; class Gammaproteobacteria; order Burkholderiales; family SHXO01; genus SHXO01. Next base: position 48,024 of record CAWHCG010000029.1, on the reverse strand, counting down.
GCAAGCGGCGCGCTGGTCACCTTCCGCAGCGCTGCGGGCAGGGGCGTGCTGCGTGCTCCTGCCGCCCACTTGAGGGTCAACGGCAGCAGCAGCTCCAGCCCGGTCGCGCCCGGCTCGGCTTCGGCGAATGGCCGCTGCTTGGCGTCGTCGTCCACCGGCGTGTGGTCGGAACAGATCGCATCGATGTGCCGTCGGCGAGGCCGCGCACGCAGCGCATCGCGGTCGCGCAGGCTGCGCAGCGGCGGCACCAGATTGCAGTTGGCGTCGAAGTATCCGACATCGATCTCGCTCAGATGCACGTGGTTGGCGGAGACGTCGCAGGTCACCGCCATGCCCTGCGCCTTTGCGGTGCGCACCAGCTCCACCCCTTCCGCGCTGGACAGCCGGCAGAGATGGATGCGCGCGCCGGTTTCCCGGGCCAGGATCAGGATCGTGGACAGCGCCACGGTCTCCGCGCACACCGGGACGGCCGGCAATCCCAGCCGCGTAGCCACCTCGCCGTCGTGGGCGACACCGCCGCGCGCGAGGCTGGGCTCCTGCGCGCGCAACCAGACGCAGAAGCCGAAGGTGGCTGCGTACTCCAGCGCGCGCATCAGGACCTGATTGTCGGCGATAGGCGGCATCCGCCTGGCTGTAGCCCACACAGCCGGCGTCACGCAGCTCCGCCATCTCGGTCAGCCGCACGCCCTTGAGCCCCTGGGTCAATGCGCCCAGCGGAAAGACGCGGCTTGCCGCAAGCTGCGGGCGCGGAACTTGAGCATCTCCACCAGCCCCGGCTCGTCGAGCGGGCGGATCGGTGTCCGGCGGACACACCAGGCTGGTCACCCCCCCGCAACCGCCGCCTGCATCTCGCTTTCCAGCGTGGCTTTGTACTCCAGCCCCGGCTCGCGCAAGCGCGCCGACAGGTCCACCAGCCCGGACACACCGCCAGACCGCTACCTCGATCACGCGCTCGGCCTGAAAGCCGCCGGTGGCGCGCCCGCGTCGCGATGAGACCGTCGGCCAGGAACAGATCGCCGCCTGCTCGGTCCCCGCCGCGGGTCGATCAGCGTCGCATTCCGGATCTAGATGCGCATAGGGCAGAACTGATACCGCGGAGGACGCAGAGGACGCGAGTGAACGCGCACAGACGTAAGCCCTCGCGACCTCAGCCGATCAGCGCGCAACCCAGCAACGGTCATCTGTTCGCCTTTCCCTGGTATCGGTACTCTCGGTCCAAGTCTCAGTTCCCGGCCAGGATGGTCATCACCGCCATGCGCACCGCGATCCCGAACGTCACCTGCGGCAGGATCACCGACTGGCGGCCGTCCGCGACGCTGGAGTCGATCTCGATGCCGCGGTTCATCGGCCCCGGGTGCATGACGATGGCGTCGGCCTTGGCGCGCGCCAGCTTCGCGGGCGTGAGACCGTAGTACTTGAAGAACTCCTGCGCGCTCGGCAGCAGCGCGCCGTCCATGCGCTCGTTCTGCAGCCGCAGCATCATCACCACATCCACCCCTTCCAGGCCGCGCTCCATGTCGTGAAACACCTGCACCCCGAGCTGCTCGACTGCTGCTGGGAAGCAGCGTGCGCGGACCGATCACTCGCACCTCCGGCACGCCCAGCGTGGTGAGCGCGTGGATCTCGGAGCGCGCCACACGCGAGTGCAGCAATGTCGCCGACGATCGCCACGCGCAGCTGGCTGAACCCGCCCTTGAAGTGGCGGATGGTGAACATGTCCAGCAGCGCCTGGGTGGGATGGGCGTGGCGGCCGTCCCCTGCGTTGACCACGTGAATGTCCGGGCCCACGTGACGCGCGATGAGATGGGCCGCGCCGCTCTGGCTATGACGCACGATGAACATGTCGGCGTGCATGGCCGAGAGGTTGGCCACCGTGTCGAGCAGCGTCTCGCCCTTGGTCTGCGAGGAGGTGGCGATGTTCAGGTTCACCACGTCGGCCGACAGGCGCTTGGCCGCGATCTCGAAGGTGGTGCGGGTGCGGGTGCTGGGCTCGAAGAACAGGTTGAAGATCGCTTTGCCGCGCAGCAGCGGGACGTTCTTCACCTCGCGCTCGGTCACCGAGACGAACGAGCTGCGCGGTGTCCAGAACCTGCAGCAGGATCTCGGCGGGCAGGCCCTCGATGGTCAGCAGATGGCGCAGCTTGCCTTCGGCCGAGAGCTGCGGATTGGCGTCCATCGGCTCACGCCGCGCGCGGCAGGATGGCCAGCGTCGAGCCGCCCGCTGCCGTCGCGGCGCAGCTCGATCGACTCGATCGCTGGCGGCGTCGACGACGCGCGCCCACGTACTGCGGGCAGATCGGCAGCTGGCGCCCGCCACGATCGACCAGCGCGGCGAGCCGCGATCGAGGTCGGCCGCCCGTAGTCGAAGATCTCGTTGATCGCGGCGCGGATGGTGCGCCCGGTGTACAGCACGTCGTCCACCAGGATGATCTCGCGCGTCCTCCACCGGGAAGGGGATGTCCGAGGGCCGCACGCCCGGGGCGAGCCCTTTCTTCTTGTAGTCGTCACGGTAGAAGGCGACGTCGATGATGCCCAGCGGCAGCTGCAGCCCGAGCGCTCGATGCAGACGCTCCGCCACCCACACCCCGCCGGTGCGGATGCCCACCAGCGCCGTATCGCTGCGCTCACGTCCGCGACGGATCCGTCGCGGTCGAGCTCTGCCAGCAGCGCTTCGGCGTCAGGCAGCTTCATGACAGCCTGCAAAGTAGGCCTGCAGGATCTGCTGGGCCGCGACCTGGTCCAGCATCTCTTTCTGGCGCCGCCCGCGCACGCCGGCATCCGCGAGCGCGAGACCCGCCGCGTGCGAGGTCAGCCGCTCGTCGATCAGCTAGGTGTCGATGCCGAAGCGGCCGCGCAGCCGCCGGGCGAAGCTTGCGGCAGCGCCGCGACAGCTCGTGCTCGCGTGCCGTCGAGGTGCGCCGGCAGGCCCACGACCAGAGCCACTGGCCGCCATTCCCCCACCAGACGCTCGATCGCTGGAAGCGCTCGCGGTCCGACGCGGCCTCGACGGTCTCGAGCGGATGGGCCAGCTTGAGCTCGAGCTCCCCCACCGCCACCCCCAGCGGCGCTCGCCGAAGTCGAAGGCCAGCACCGTACCCGCGCAGCGGCGCGGACGCAGCGCTCCCGCGGGCCACTCCGGGCTCGACAGAGCGTCGCTCACGTGTCGACCGCTCAGCGCACTTCGCTCACGCGCATGCTGCCCGACATCGTCGGACAGGCGCGCGGGATCGACGCCCAGCAGATCCATGGCGGCCGCGAACCGCCGCTCCGCCGGCAGATTGAAAATGACATCCACATCGGCCGGCACGGTCAGCCAGGCGTTCTGGCTCAGTTCCTGCTCGAGTTGCCCGGGCGCCCAGCCCGCATAGCCCAGCGACACGAGAATCTGCTCGGGGCCTCTGCCTTCGCCCACCGCCTGCGAGCACGTCGCGCGAGGTCGTCAAGTCCGATGTCTCGTTGATGGACAGGGTGGACTGCCAGGCGCCCGCCGGCCGATGCAGCACGAAGCCGCGATCCACTTGCACGGGACCGCCGAAATACACGGGCAGCCCCCGTGCGTGTCGTCGCGCAGCGGAATCTCGATCTGTTCGAACAGGGTCTTGAGGGTCATCTCGATGGGGCGATTGACGACCACGCCCAGCGCACCCTGCTCGTTGTGCTCGCAGATGTAGGTGAGCGAACGGGCGAAGTGCGGGTCCACCATGTTCGGCATGGCGATCAGGAAGTGATGCGTGAGGTTTACAGATTGCATGGCTTTGCCCGGTTGTTATTCTAGTGCCACGGCGGCGGCTCCACAAACCGCTGCGACCGGCCCCCACAGCGCCGCGTCGAGGGGCGGACGAACTGCACGCGGGCAGACGATTTGCTACCATCGCATCAAGGTGTTAGCAGCCCCTCCACGGTCCCACCTGGGGTTGCGGCAGTATCCCGACAGGGCCCCACCCTCTGGCTACAGAACAAGAGCTGGCTAGATTTCTGGCAGAAGTCGAGCGCAGGGCGTTCAAGCAGGCAGTGTTCGCGGTCCGCGACGAGCACTTGGCGTTGGACCTGGTCCAGGACGCCATGTTGCGGCTCGCGGAGAAATATGCGCACAAGCCGGCAGCTGAGCTGCCCCTGCTGTTCCAGCGCATCCTCCAGAACGCCATCCGCGACCACTACCGGCGGCAGAAAGTCCGCTCCCTGTGGACGATGCTGCTGTCGTCCCTGCAGGGCAAGGACGGCGACGAGGACCGCGACCCGCTCGACACCCTCGAGGTGGACAATGAGCGCATCGGCCGCCCCGCCGACGAGGTGGAGCGCAGCCAGGTGATGGCGCTGATCGAGCAGGGGCTGGAGAACCTGCCGGCCCGTCAACGGGAGGCTTTTCTGCTGCGTTACTGGGAAGAGCTCGACGTGTCGGAGACGGCCCGGGCAATGGGTTGCTCGCAGGGCAGTGTAAAGACCCACTGCTCGCGGGCCACGCATGCGCTCGCGGCGTTTCTGAAGTCGAGAGGGATCACGCTATGAAAGAACAGGAGTTCGCGCGCAACGTCGGCCGCTACCTGGACGGCGGGCTCGACGAGCTTGCGCCGTCAGTCCTGCAGCGGCTGCGAGCCGCGCGAGATGCGGCGCTGGCGCGGGCTCATGACCATGCCGCATTGGCTGAGGAGGTCGCCTCGTCCCCGCGGCTGGATCCTCGATCGCCGGCTCCTGGCACCCCTGGCCGTTGCCCTGCTGGTCGTTGCAGGCGTACTGTTGTGGCCAGCAGGAAGCCCGGCAGATCGGTTCGACGCACGCCGATCTGGCGGACGTCGACACCGAGGTCCTGACCGACGATCTGCCGGTGGTGGCCTACCTGGATCCGGGGTTCGAGATTTGGCTCTATCATCACTCTCCCGCCACCGCCGAAGACTAGCTCTTGCCCTCGCTGGCCTCGGCATGCTGGGTGCAGGACTCGTGCACCCGCAGCATGCGGCTGCCCAGCGCTGGTCGCAGCTCAATCCGGAACAGCAGCGCATGCTCGCGCCGCTGAAGGAAGATTGGCCCAATATCGAGCCCTCGCGCCGGAAAAAATGGGTGGAGATCACCAGCCGTTACCCGAGCATGACCCTGGCGGAGCAGGAGCGGCTGCAGGCGCGCATGCTGCAGTGGTCGGCGCTGAGCCCGGAGGAGCGGGCGCAGGTGCGCAGCCGCTATCGGATGCTCCAGGAAATGCCGCCGGAGCGCCGCGAGGAGATCCGCCGCAAGTGGCAGGAGTACGACAGCCTGACCGAGGAGGAGAAGGACTCCTTGCGGCAGGCGCATCCCAACCCCAAGCCGCCGATCCAGAAGCAGTGAGGCAGCGGCCCGCGCTGGCGGGACGCCTGGTCCGTTTCGCCAGCCTGTTCTACGAGGGCATCCTGCTGGTGCCGGTGGTGTTCATGGCAGCCTACCTGTTTCTCGCTGTCGCCCAGGACGCCAGTACCGGTCCCGTGCACACCATGTTCCAGGCCTGGCTCGTCGTGGTTTGCGGGGGTTACTTCGTCTACTGCTGGGCGAAGGGTGGTCGCACCCTGGCGATGAAAACCTGGCATCTGCAGCTGGGACAGGCCGACGGGACTGCGGTCGGTTGGCGGCGTGCCTGCCTGCGCTACGCCCTCGCCGTACCAGGCTTGTTCCTGTTGGGCCTCGGCTATTGGTGGGCGTTCATCGACCGCGACGGCCAGTTTCTGCACGACAGGCTGGCCGGGACACGCATTTACAAGTCCTGACTTGGGAAGGCGCACAGAAGGGACATCGACAGAAACAAAGCACACTCCCCGGAGCCTTGTACTGCATGTAATCCTGTTGATCCTGAGAAATCCTGTTAATCCTGTGAATTCGATTCGGCTTGCCTATCGTCGCTCGAGCTGCCGGATCATCCCCACGCCCAGCAGAATGAACACCACGGTCGGCGCCACGGCGGCCAGAATTGGCGGCCAGGCGGCGAGCTGGCCGATGTGACCGATCAGCCGGGTCAGCACGTGGAACAGCAGCCCCAGCATGATCCCGGCGAAGATCTTGGTGCTGATCCCGCCTTCGCGCACGTTCAGGTAGGAGAACGGCAGCGCGACCACCATCATCACCAGGATTGCGATCGGATAGATGAGCTTGTTCCACAGCGCGATCTCGTAGCGGCCGGACTCCTGGTTGTTGTTGCGCAGGTGCTGCACGTAGGAGAACAGCGTGAACAGCGACATCTTCTCGGGCGGCACGAGCAGCACGCTCAGGATGCGCGGGGTCAGAACGGAGCGCCACTCCATCTCCGCGATGCGCTCGACGCTGGTACGGTCCGGCTCGAAGCGGGTGAGCACGATGTCCTCCAGCCGCCACAGGTTGTCGCGCACGTACGTGGCGCGGCGTGCCTGGCTGATGGTGAGCAGGCGATAGTCGCTGTCGAAGCGGTAGATGCGGATATCCTGCAGGCTGGCATCGTGCAGCACCCTGCCTACGTTCACGAAGCTGCTCTCGTCCTTGACCCACAGTCCGGAGCGGAAGCTGGAGGCGACGACGCTGGAAGTCTCCTTCAGCCGCATGCGCTGCGCCGCCTCCTCCGACATGGGGGTGACGAACTCGCCGACCAGGAAGGCGGCGAGCGACAGGGCCAGGCCGACCTGCATCAAGCCCGAACCGATGCCCACGATCGACACTCCGGAGGTGCGCATGACGGCGAACTCGGAGCTCACGACCAGCTGCGCCAGCGCGAACAGCGTTCCGATCAGCGCGGCAATGGGAAACAGCTCGTACAGGCGTCCGGGCATGCTCAGCGCAACGAAGGTCAGCACAGTCGTCAGGCGCGTGTTGGCGGAGCCAAGATCGCGCATCTCGTAGATCAGATCGAAGAAGCTGAACAGCATGAGCAGGCCGGCCAGCACCAGAATGATGCTCGACAGCACCTGCCGGCGGATGTAGCGCCGCAGAACCCTCATGCCGCGCGCGCCAGGCTGGGCAGGCGCAGGTAGCCGATCCGCCGCGCCAGCAGCACGACCAGCAGCAGGACCATGCCGCCGTGCACCGCCACCATCCCCACCAGCACCGAGACCTTGCCCTGCGCGATCCAGGCCTGGACGATGCTGATCAGATTGCTGTAGATCATGTACACGAACACCGCCACCAGCAGATTCAGGAAGCGGCCGGTGCGCGGGTTCACCGCGCTCATGGGAATCGCCAGCAAAGCCAGGAGCAGCGTTGCCACGGGAAGACCGAAGCGCCACGACAGCTCGGCCCGGTTGGCGGGGCTGGGATCGTCCAGCAGCAGGGCGGTGGCGCGCGACTTCTGGGTCGGCAGGAAGCTCTTGGCTGCGCTTTGCTCGATGCGCACGGCATACTTCCCGAACGCCTCCACCCGATAGTCTGCCTGGCCCGGAGTCCCGGAGTAGCGGCGGCCGTTCAGCGCCACCAGGTAGCGATCCCCGTTGCTTGCCTTCTCCAGGTAGCCCCGGCTCGCCACCACCCACCCACATCCGCCCGTCGCGCACCTCGTGCACGAAGACGTTGGCGACCTGGGTGAGATCCGGCGACAGCTTCTCGATGAAGAAGACGCGGTCGGCATTCTTCGACTCCCGGAACACGCCGGGTGTAACGGCCGTGGCGTCATCCCGATTCTCGAGCTGATGGCGGAACTGCTCGGCTTTGCCGATCGCCCAGGGCGTCATGTAGATACTCAGCAGGCCGACCAGCACTATGACGGGCGCGACGAACAGGAGCACGGGCCGGAACCAGCCGAGCAGGCTCAGGCCCGAGGTCTGCCAGACCACCATCTCGGAATCCCGGTAGCAGCGGGTCATGGTGAGCAGCACCGCCAGGAACACCGTGGCCGCGAGCAGCACGGATACCGTGCTCAGCGCCGAGAGCGCCAGAAGCACGGCCACCGCGTCGGCAGGCACGGTGCCCCGCGCAGCCAAGCCCAGATAACGGATCAGGGCACTGCTGAAGGTGATCGCCAGGAGCACCGAGAACACCGCAACAGCGGTGATGGCGAACTCCCGTAGAGTGGAGCGCAGAAAAATCACGCGCTTTGACTTTGCCGGTGGCCTGACGCAAACTTGCAGCCCGATCTAACCATCTCAATAGATTCACGAAAACGGAGAGCCCAGTGCAATTTAGCACAAAAGCTGCAGACCCCGCCGCAGTCAAGAGCGATTGCATCGTGGCGGGCGTGTTCCAGGGCCGGGAGCTGACTGCCGCCGCCAAGGCCATCGAGCGCGCATCCAAGGGGTATCTGTCGCGCATCCTCGCGCAAGGCGATCTGGAGGGGCGCGCTGGGCAGCACGCTTCTGCTGCACGCTGTGCCCGGGGTCGCAGCCGAGCGCGTGCTCCTGGTGAGCCTTGGAAAGGCAACCGATTTCGGACCGCGGGAGTACCGCGACGCGGTCCGCGGCGCGGTGCGAGCGCTGGCCGACAGCGGCGCAGTGGAGGCGACGCTGTACCTGGCCGAGGTCAAGGTGAATAGCCGCGGCCGCGACTGGGCGCTGCTGCACAGCGCTGCCGTTGCGGCCGACGTCGCCTATCGCTTCGATCAGCTCAAGAGCAAGAAGAACGACAGCAAGCCGCTCGCCCGCATTACGCTGGGCCTGACCGGCAAGAGCACGCGCGACGAGGCAGCGGCCGTGGAACGCGGGGCCGCGCTGGGGGCTGGACTGAGTTTCGCCAAGGATCTGGGCAACCTGCCCAGCAACATCTGCACCCCGAGCTACCTCGCCGAGTCAGGCGCAGGCGCTGGCCCGCAGCCATAAGCTGCGCTGCGAGGTGCTCGAGGACAAGGACATGCGCAAGCTCGGCATGGGCGCGCTGCTCGCGGTGACCCAGGGCACCCATGAGCCAGCCAAGCTGATCGTGCTGCGACTACCACGGCGCGGGCAAGAAGCACAAGCCGGTCGTGCTGGTCGGCAAAGGCATCACCTTCGACACCGGCGGCATCTCGCTCAAACCGTCGGCCGAGATGGACGAGATGAAGTACGACATGTCGGGCGCGGGCAGTGTGCTCGGCACCATCCGGGCCGTCGCCGAGATGGGGCTGGCGGTCAACGTCGTCGGGATCGTGCCCTCCTGCGAGAACATGCCGGGAGGGCACGCGATCAAGCCCGGCGATATCGTCACCAGCATGTCCGGCCAGACCATCGAGATCCTCAACACCGACGCCGAGGGCCGCTTGATCCTGTGCGATGCCCTCACCTACGCGGAGCGCTTCGCGCCCGAGGCGGTCATCGACATCGCCACGCTCACGGGCGCCTGCGTCATCGCCCTCGGCCACGTTGCCTCCGGGCTGTACAGCAACGACGAGGCACTGGCGCAGGAACTGCTGGCGGCCGGCCAGGAGGCCTGGGACCGCGCGTGGCATATGCCGTTGTGGGAGGACTACCAGGAACAGATCAAGAGCCCGTTCGCGGACATGGCCAACATCGGTGGGCGCCCGGCCGGCAGCGTCACCGCGGCCTGTTTCCTGGCCCGCTTCGCCAAGAAGTACAAGTGGGCGCATCTGGACATCGCCGGCACCGCCTGGCGCTCGGGCAAGGACAAGGGGTCGACCGGGCGGCCGGTGCCGATGCTCACCACGTTTCTCATGCGCCGGGCGGCGCAGGAGAAAGGCGCGAGGCGCGAGGCGCGAGGCGCGAGATGACACAGATCGACTTCTACACCCACGTCGAGAACAAGCCCGAAACGCTGTGCACGCTGGCGGCGAAAGCTCTGGCGCGCGGCCTGCGGATGATGATCCTCACCCCCGACAGCCAGACCACCGAACAGATCGATCGCGTGTTGTGGACCCAGCCCGCCATCGGCTTTCTGCCGCACTGCCGCGCCCATCACCGGCTCGCGGCCGTAACACCGATCATCCTCGACCACGTCGCCGAGCCGATCGTGCACGAGCAGGTGCTGGTGAACCTGTGCGATGCCTGTGCGCCTGCATTCAGCCGCTTCGAGCGGGTGATCGAGATCGTCGGTTTGGACGAAGACGATCGCGCTCATGCCCGCGACCGCTTTCGCTTCTACCGCGAGCGCGGCTACGAGATCCGCACGCACGATCTCAGCCACTGAAGGCCAGCCTGGATCACCACCCATGGCCCAGGAGCGCCGCCGCTCGGGCGACAACTCGGAACAGGACGACCTGTTCGGCAAGCTCGATGAGCTGATCGGCAGGCATCAGGCCCGCGTCCCCCGGCGGCTCGCGCCCGCGGTACCCACTCTCACGGAGGCGGTCGCGCCCGCACCTCAACAGCTCGAGATCCCAGTCCTCAACGAAGTGATCGAGATCCCATCCACACCGCCGGGCCAGACTGCGCCGGAAAGCGCAGCCGACGCGGCGCCCGCGCCGGTCGACAAACGCAAGCAACTGCAGGTCGCGCTCTACCTGCGCCTGCGGCAGCGGCTGGACCAGGAGCTGCAGGCCGCGCTCGCGGCCAACAGCGCCGGCGCCGGCTCGGCCGTCGATCAGGCCATGGCGCGCTTCGCACGTGACCTGCGCAATGCTCTGCCGGCCATCGTGCGCGAGGCCGTCGAGCAAGTCTTCGCCAGCGATCCGGAACAAGGCGAGCGCAGTGGCAAGCTATAATTCGCGACTCCTTCGCCAACGCATTAACCGCAGAGGACGCAGAGGAACGCAGAGGAAAGAGCAGCGAGAATTGCGGTCGGCATGGCACGAATGACCTGACTGCCGCAGCCATGCACGCGGGCAGTCCCGCCTCGTGACACCATGCCGAGTGCAGTTGCTCTTGCTACCTGTCTTTCCTCTGCGTTCCTCTGCGTCCTCTGCGGTTAATGTGTTTCGCAGTGACGCAAGTCCATGGAACTCGCAAAGAGCTTCGAACCCCACGAGATCGAGCGCCGCTGGTACCCGTTGTGGGAATCGCGCGGCTACTTCCAGGCGAGCCTCGATCCGGATCGCCCCGCCTACTGCATCCAGCTGCCCCCGCCCAACGTGACCGGGACGCTGCACATGGGGCACGCATTCCAGCAGACGCTGATGGATGCGCTGATCCGCTACCACCGCATGCGGGGCTTCAACACGAACTGGGTGGTGGGCACCGACCACGCCGGCATCGCCACACAGATCGTGGTCGAGCGCCAGCTCGAGGCCGAGGGCAACAGCCGCCAGGCCCTCGGGCGCGAGAAGTTCGTCGAGCGCGTGTGGGCGTGGAAGCAGCAATCCGGCTGCCACCATCACGCGGCAGATGCGCCGCCTGGGTGCATCGGCCAACTGGACCTACGCCGACACCGAGGGCCAGAAGGCGGGGTATTTCACCATGGACGCGCGCATGTCGCGCGCCGTTGTCGAAGTGTTCGTACGGCTCTACGAGCGAGGGCTTGATCTACCGCGGCCAGCGCCTGGTGAACTGGGACCCGGTGCTGGGCACGGCGGTCTCCGACCTCGAGGTGGACAGCGAAGAGGAAGACGGGCAGCATCTGGGAGATCCGCTATCCCGGCGCCGGTGGCGCCGGGATCAGTGGGAAGACGACGGCGTGGTCGTGGCCACCACGCGCCCGGAGACCATGCTGGGCGACGTGGCAGTCGCGGTGAATCCCAAGGACGAGCGCTATCGAAGCCTGGTGGGCAAGCACGTCCACCTGCCGCTCACCGGCCGCACCATCCCGGTGATCGCGGACGACTATGTCGACCCGGAGTTCGGTACCGGTTGTGTGAAGATCACGCCGGCGCACGATTTCAACGACTATCAGGTGGGGCAGCGACACGGCCTGGCACCGATCGGCATCCTCACGCTCGATGCGAAGATCAGCGGCGAGGCGCCGGCGGCCTACCGGGGCCTGGACCGCTTCGAGGCGCGCAAGCGCGTTCTGGCCGACCTGCAGGCGCAGGGGCTGCTGGTGTCGGAGAAGCCCCACAAGCTCAAGGTGCCGCGCTCCGGCCGCACCGGCGTGATCGTCGAGCCCATGCTCACCGACCAGTGGTTCGTGCGCATGGACGGGCTCGCCAGGCGGGGTCTGGAAGCCGTGGCCCGCGGCGGGGTCAAGTTCTTCCCCGAGCACTGGACCACGCACATACAACCACTGGCTCGAGAACATCCAGGACTGGTGCATCTCGCGCCAGCTCTGGTGGGGACACCAGATCCCGGCCTGGTACGACGAGGCCGGCAATGTCTACGTCGGCCGCAGCGAAGAGGAGGTTCGCGCCAAGCACGCCTCACGCCTCACGCCTCACGCCCGACTACGTCGCGACAGCGACGTGCTCGACACCTGGTTCTCCTCGGCGCTGGTGCCGTTCACCTCCCTGGGCTGGCCCGAGGCGACGCGCGACCAGGACCTGTTCCTGCCCTCCTCGGTGCTGGTGACCGGCTTCGACATCATCTTCTTCTGGGTCGCCCGGATGATCATGATGACGCTGCACTTCACCGGCGAGGTGCCGTTCCGCCACGTCTACATCAACGCCATCGTGCGCGACGCGGACGGGCAGAAGATGAGCAAGTCGCAGGGCAACACCCTGGACCCGCTCGATCTCATCGACGGCATCTCGTTGCCCGATCTGGTGGCCAAGTCCACGGTCGGGCTGCTGCGCGCGGAGCACAAGGACAAGATCGAGCGCTACGTGCGCAAGAACTTCCCCGACGGCATACCCGCCTTCGGCGCCGACGCGCTGCGGTTCACCTTCGCTTCGCTCGCCACGTTCGCGCGCACGCTCAACTTCGATCTGAGCCGCTGCGAAGGCTATCGCAACTTCTGCAACAAGCTGTGGAATGCCACCCGCTTCGTGCTGATGAACACGGACGGCCAGGACGTCGGCCTGGACCCGTCCGCGCCGGTGGAGTTGTCCTTCGTGGACCGCTGGATGGTCGGCCGACTGCAGCAAGCCGAGGCGGCAGTCGAGGCGGGTTTCGCCGAGTATCGGTTCGACGTCGTCTCCCGCGCGATCTACGAGCTGGTGTGGGACGAGTATTGCGACTGGTACGTGGAGCTCGCCAAGGTTCAGCTGCAAAGCGGGGTTCAGCTGCAAAACGGGGTCCAGCTGCAGGGCGGCTCGCAAGCACAGCAGCGGGGCACGCGCCGCACGCTGGTGCGCGTGCTGGAAGCGATCCTGCGGCTGGCGCATCCGATCATCCCCTTCATCACCGAAGAGCTGTGGCAGAAAGTCGCGCCGCTCGCCGGCAAGCACGGCGACAGCATCATGCTGGCGCCCTATCCACAGGCCCATGCCGAGCAAGGTCGATGCCGACGCCAATGCTCAGGTGCGCCTTGCTCAAGGAGATGGTCAACGCCTGCCGCACGCTGCGCAGCGAGATGAACATCGCGCCGGGTCAGCGCGTCCCGCTGCTGGTCGCCGGCGATCCCGCGCAGCTCGCCGCAGTCGCGCCTTACTTCAGTTCCTGGCGCGGCTCTCCGAGGTCACGCCCACGGGTGAGACCTGCCAGCCGTGGATGCGCCGTTCCAGCTGGTCGGCGACTTCCGCTTGATGCTCAAAGTCGAGATCGATCGCGACGCCGAGCGCGAGCGCCTGAGCAAGGATGCGCAGCCAGTTGCCACCGAGATCGCGAAAGCCCGCAGCCAAGCTCGCCAATCCCGGCTTCGTGGAGCGCGCCCCCGCGCAGGTCGTCGCACAAGAGCAGGAACGCCTCGCCAAGTTCGGCCGCGCACGCTGGAGCAGGTGCAGGCGCAGCTGGCCAAGCTTGGCTGAGCGAAGCTGAACCGCAGCGAGGCAGCGAACCTCAGCCGAGGGGAGGGAGGGGGCGCTCGTCCTCTGGGGGTCTTATGGCTCAGCCTTGCTGGTAGCCAAAAAAACGGGCGCCCGGCGCCCGTCGATTTGCTTCTGATCGGTGCTGCCGATCAGAAGCTGTGCTTGATACCGACGCCCAGACCGTAGACGGTCGCGCCGACGTTGCGGAAGGTGGCCGAGTTGCCGATGCCGGCCGGGCCGTAGTTGGCGGTTTCCTCGTTGTCGATCCAGCTGCCCATGATGTAGAGCTGGGTCTGCTTGGACATGGTGTGGTAGTAGCCCAGACCGATGGCATCGCACCGGTGTCGTCGCAGCCGATGCCGACGGGGGTCACGAACGTGCAGCTGGCGCTCCAGAGCCTGCATCCAGCTCGCGCCGACGTAGCCGCTGGCCAGGTTCCACTTCATGCCGATCTGGTAGGCGTTACGCTTCCACTCCTGAAAACCGGTGGCCACGCCATCAGGCTGTACTTGATCTGCTCGTAGATGCCGAAGAAGTAGAGGTCACCGAGGGTGAACCCGCACGCCGAGCGACCAGGCGGTGTCGGTACTTCCTGGTCGCGCCTGGAGTAAAGGTAGTTAGCACGGGCCCTGGGACTCCGGTCCCGGCGGCCGCCGCCGTGGAGTACGTGTTCATGAAACTCACCAGGCCGAACTGATCCTTGCGCCGGCCATAGGCACCCCACGCTTGCAGCGGCAGGTTGGTGCCGACGTACTTCGCGCCGAGCTGGTACATGTACGGGTTGACCGTGGCATTGGGCTGGGACTGCTTGTCGAAGGTAGGCTGCAGCACCGCCCCGAAGGTGAAGCCGTTCCAGTTCGGGCTGTCGTACCAGATCGACTGCGCATCCCGGCGATACCAGGTGTAGCCGCGCGCTACCAGTCACGTCCGGCTGCTGGGTCGAGACCGCACCTCTGTTGAAGGTGCTCGAACACCGCACCACCGGGGGTGCCCAGGATCTGCAAGTTGCCGCCGATGCCGGCCGCGCCGTCCAGCGGGTCCTGCGTGTAGAAGTAGCGCTCGTAGATGTTTTCATTCGTGCCGTACCACACACCGCCCCAGCTCTCGCCCACCAGGCCGATGTGGCTGTTGCGGTTGTTCAAGCTGCCGGTGTTCGTCGTGTTCCAGTCGATCTGGAGGCGAAGTCGAGCTTCAGACCCCCGCCCAGATCTTCCAGGGACGCAATGGTGATGTTGGTGTAGTTGCTGGTCAGGCCGACGCTGCCCACGCCCGAGTGCCGCTCGGCGGTGCCGGACCCGGCCACGGCGCGTGCGTTGGCGAACGTGCTGGACTCCTTGCCCGACATTCAAATACGCGATACCCATGTTGATCGACCCGCTGATGGTGACATCAGCGAAGGCCGCGGGCGCCGCGAAAGCGCTGCCCACAGCCAGAGCCATCAGAGTCTTCTTCATACCATCTCCTTAAGGAAACCGTCTGAGATTCGACCAAGGATCCGGCGCGGCTAGCCCGCTCCGCTCCCCTTTTCTCTCCCTTTAACCCAAGGGCACACGGATTCTGCCAAAGCGCAACAGGCTCAAGCAAGCGGTAGGGCTGGATTTCGGGCCATTTTCTGGGTGAGTGTTGCGTGGATACAACACCCGGAAGGCGGCCCGGGCCCTGGAAATCCTCAGCCGAACAGGCGGCTCAGTTCCGCGCCGGGGTCGGGCGCGCGCATGAACGCCTCGCCGACCAGGAAAGCATGCACGCCGCTGTCCCGCATGCGGACGACATCGTCCGGCGTGGCGATGCCCGATTCCGTCACCACCACGCGGTCCGCCGGAATGCGCTCCAGCAGGCCAAGGGTAGTGTCGAGGCGGGTCTCGAAGGTGCGCAGGTTCCGGTTGTTGACCCCCACCAGCGGGGTACGCAGTTCCAGGGCCAGGTCGAGCTCCCGGGCATCGTGCACCTCCACCAGCACCGCCATGCCCAGCGCGTATGCCTGGGCCTCCAGGTCGAGCAGGGCGGCCCGATCGAGCGCCGCCACGATCAGCAGGATGCAGTCCGCGCCCATCGCCCGCGCCTCGAAGACCTGATAGGCGTCCATCGTGAAGTCCTTGCGCAGCGCCGGCAGGCCACTGGCGGCACGCGCTTGCTGCAGGTGCTCGGGGGCGCCCTGGAAGAACTGCCTGTCGGTCAGCACCGACAAGCACGCCGCACCGTGGCGGGAATAGCTGGCGCCGATCTCGGCGGGCCGGAAATCCTCCCGCAGCACCCCCTTGCTCGGGCTCGCCTTCTTGATCTCGGCGATGACCGCGGCCCGTCCGGCGCCGATCCTGGCGCGCAGCGCGCCGAGGAAATCGCGCGGCACCGGTGCCGCCTCGGCCTCGCGGCGCAGGGCGTCCAGCGGCTTCGCCTGGCGGGCTGCGGCTACCTCCTCGCGCTTGACCGCGAGGATTCGCTCCAGAACATCACTCACCCTTGCCTCTCACCAGAAAAACACGAAGGCACGAAAAACGGCCAAGAGCGGTGGGCTCAGGCGCGCAGCGTCGTGGTAAACGCCGCAAACTCATCGACCTTGCGCCGGGCCGCACCGCTGGCAATCAGCGCGAGCGCCTTGTCCACGCCCTGCTCGAGCGAATCGGCCAGGCCGCAGACGTAGATCGCCGCCCCCGCGTTGAGCGCCACGATGTCGCGCGCGGGCCCCGGCGCCCTTCCAGCGCCGCCAGCAGCAAGTCGCTGCGACTGCCCGGTTGCGGACACCCGGATGGCAGACAGATCGGCGCTCTGCAATCCGAACTGCCGCGGATGGATGTGGTACTCGCGCACCTCGCCGTCCTTCAGCTCCCCGACCATGGTCTCGCCGGCGATGGAGATCTCGTCGAGCCCCTCCACTCCGTAGACGACCATGACATGGCGGCTGCCCAGGCGCTGCAGCACGCGCGCCTGGATGCCGACCAGGTCCGGGTGGAACACCCCCATGAGCTGGTTCCTGGCCCCAGCCGGGTTGGTGAGCGGCCCGAGGATATTGAAGATCGTGCGCACCCCGAGCTCGCGGCGCACCGGTGCGGCATGCTTCATCGCGCGGATGGTGATGGGGCGCGAACATGAAGCCGAGCCCCACTTCGGCGATGCAGCGCCCCACCTGCTCCGGCGTGAGCCCGATGTTCACGCCCAGCGCCTCGAGCACGTCGGCGCTGCCGGACTTGCTCGACACCGAGCGGTTGCCGTGCTTGGCGACCTTGGCGCCGGCGGCAGCCGCCACAAACGCCGCAGCGGTGGAGATATTGAAGGTATGCGCGCTGTCGCCACCCGTGCCGCAGGTGTCGAGCAGATGCGCGTGGTCGGGGACCTCCACCCGCGTCGCGAACTCGCGCATCACCTGCGCTGCGGCGGCGATCTCGCCGATGGTTTCCTTCTTCACGCGCAAGCCGACCATGATCGCGGCGATCAGCGCCGGGGACACCTCGCCGCTCATCATCTGGCGCATGAGCGAGACCATCTCCTCGTGGAAGATCTCGCGGTGCTCGATGACCCGGATCAGCGCATCTTGTGGTTTCATCATCCCCTCCCGGCCCGCGCCCTTTACCAGGCAACCCCTGTTCTTTGGGCCTGCGTGTCTCGGTGGTTCAGCGGGTTAGAGCAAGGAAATTGCGCAGCAGCTCGTGCCCCTGCTCGGTCAGGATCGACTCCGGGTGAAACTGCACGCCCTCCACCGGCAGCGAGCTGTGGCGCACGCCCATGATCTCGCCGTCCTCGGTCCAGGCGGTGACCTCCAGCTCCCGGGCAGGCTGCTGCGCTCGATCACCAGCGAATGGTAGCGGGTCGCCTTGAGCGGTTCCTTGCAGCCCCTGGAACACGCCCGCGGCCTGGTGGTGGATCAGCGAGGTCTTGCCGTGCATGAGCCGGGCCGCGTGCACGATGCGGCCGCCGAACGCCTGGCCGATGCTCTGGTGCCCCAGGCATACCCCGAGGATCGGGATCCGGCCGGCGAAGCGCTGGATCAGCGGCACCGACACCCCGGCCTCGTTGGGCGTGCACGGGCCGGGTGAGATCACGATGTGCCCGGGCTCAGCTCGGCGATCTGCGTCCAGCGTGATCTCGTCGTTGCGGTACACCGCGCACCTCCTGCCCCAGCTCGCCGAGGTACTGCACCAGGTTGTAGGTGAAGGAGTCGTAGTTGTCGATCATGAGCAGCATCGTTGCGTCTCCTTCATTCGCTTCGGGGCGTTCAAGCCCGGCCTGGCCATCTCGGCCGCGCGCAGCACCGCCCGCGCCTTGTTCTGCGTCTCCACCCATTCGCTCTGCGGCACCGAATCGGCGACGATCCCCGCGCCGGCCTGCACGTACAGCGCGCCGTCCTTGACCACGGCGGTGCGGATCGCGATGGCGAGGTCCATGTCGCCATTGAAGCCCAGGTAGCCCACCGCACCGGCATAGATGCCGCGCTTGCTCGGCTCCAGCTCGTCGATGATCTCCATCGCGCGGACCTTCGGCGCGCCGCTGACGGTGCCGGCGGGAAACGTCGCCCGCAGCACCGCGATCGCGTCCAGCCCGGGCTTGAGCTTGCCTTCCACGTTGGACACGATGTGCATGACGTGGGAGTAGCGCTCCACCACCATGTTGCTCGGTCACCCGCACGCTGCCGATCTGCGCCACGCGCCCGACGTCGTTGCGGCCCAGGTCCATCAGCATCACGTGCTCGGCGCGCTCCTTCGGGTCGGCCAGCAGTTCCTCGCTCGAGCGCATGGTCCTCCTCGCGCGTTGCCCCGCGCGGCCGCGTGCCCGCAATCGGCCGCACGGTCACGGTATCGCCCTCCAGCCGCACCAGGATCTCGGGCGACGCCCCGACGACCTGGAACCCGCCCATGTCGTAGTAGAACATGTACGGCGAGGGGTTCAGCGCGCGCAGGGCGCGGTACAGCGACAGCGGCGAAGCCGCGTAGGGATGGCTGACGCGCTGCGACAGCACCGACCTGCATGATGTCGCCGTCGTGGATGTAGCGCTTGGCTCGCTCCACCGCAGCGATGAATCCGGCTCTGGGCGAACTCGGTGCTGCGGTTCGCCGGACGCGCACGGCCGTTCCGCCGGCATCTCCACCGGACGCCGCAGGGTCGCGGCGAGCTCGTGCAGGCGGGCCTGCGCCCGCGCGTAGGCGCCGGGCTCGCGAGGATCGGCGATACACGATGAGATAGAGCTTGCCCGAGAGGTTGTCCACCACGGCGAGCTGCTCGGACAGCAGCAGCAGGATGTCCGGCACGTCCGAGCGCGTCGTCGGGCTTGGACGTCTTGCGCGAGCCGCGGCTCGATGTAGCGCACCGCGTCGTAGCCGAAGTAGCCGACCAGCCCGCCGCAGAAGCGCGGCAGCCCCGAGGGCAGGGCCGCCCGGAAGCGCGCCTGGCAGGCGCGCACGAACTCGAGCGGATCGGCGTGCTCGCGACTGCTGCACCAGCCGGTTGCCCCAGTACTCGCTGCACACCCGGCCGCGCACCTCGAAGCGGGTCTCGGCCGGGCAGGCCGATGAAGGAGTAGCGGCCGAAGCGCTCGCCGCCCTGCACCGACTCCAGGAGATAGGACCAGGGCCGGTTCGCGAGCTTGAGATAGACGGACAGGGGGGTGTCGAGATCCGCGAAGGTCTCCAGCACCAGCGGGATCCGATTGAACCCCTCGGCAGCGAACTGCCGGAATTGCGCTTCAGTCATGAACTGCTCCAGACTCTGTGAGCACGAGAAGGAACGGCGAAGGACGCTACACCACGGGCAGGCGGCGCCAAGAGCGCCACGAGCCGGCGGCAAGCCGCTTCAGCCTTCTGGTCGACAGAATGTTCACGACTGCGCGGGTCTGGATCAGCGAGGAGGCCTCGACGAGGCCGCTCACTATAGCATCGGCGTCCAGCTCGCGTACATCCCTTTCCCCCGGTGTAGCCGTAGGAGCACGCAGAACCACCGGGCAGCCGGCCGCCCGCGCCGCCTCGGCTGTCGTTGTCCGAATCGCCGATCACGAGCAGGCGCGCGGCCGCGACGCCGAAATGCGCGCAGCCACGTGCAGCAAGCGGTCCCGGGTCCGGCTTCTTGCTGCGGCAGACTGTCGCCGCCGATGACCAGCTCGCAGATAGCGGCGCGACCCCGGTGGCCTCGAGCAGCGGCATCGCTGAAGCGCGATGGCCTTGTTGGTCACGCAGGCGAGCCGCAGCCCGCGCAGCGCGCATCCGCTCCAACCCTTCGACCACCCCGGGAAACGGCCGGGTGGTGAGGATGAATGTGTCCCGATAGTGCCGCTCGAACAGCGGCAGCGCGCGTGCGAACAACGCCGGCTCGGGCTCGCCGTCGCGCTGCCCGGTCAGCAGCGCGCTTGGCCAGCCGCGGGATGCCGTCGCCGATGTCGTTGCGCACCGTCGCTCAGATCCGCGCGCGGGCGTCCGAGATCGTCGCAGCATGCGGTTGGCTGCCTCGGCGATGTCGGGCAGCGTGTCCAGCAGCGTGCCGTCGAGGTCGAGCGCGACGGCCTGCGCCCAGAACCGCTGAGCCACGGAGCGACTCAGGCGCGTGTCCGCGGCACGGCGGCGTGGAACAGATGCGCCTGCGCGGTTGCGGTCAGGCACTTCGCCAGCTCGGCGCGCATGGCGGCGATGGTCGCCGCGTAGTCCGCGGTGCCGAAGATCGCCGAGCCGGCCACGAAGGTGTCCGCGCCCGCGCGCGCGATCTCGGCGATGTTGTCCACCTTCACCCCGCCGTCGACTTCGAGCCAGATGTCGCGGCCGCTCGCGTCGATGCGGCTGCGCACCGCGCGCAGCTTGTCCAGCGCATAGGGGATGAAGCGCTGGCCGCCGAAGCCCGGGATTCACCGACATGATCAGCACCAGGTCCAGCTTGCCCAGCACATAATCGAGGTAGACGAGCGGCGTGGCCGGGTTGAGCACCAGGCCGGCCTTGCAGCCCTGCTCCTTGATCAGACCGATGGTGCGGTCGACGTGCTCGGAGGCTTCCGGATGGAAGCTGATGATGTCGGCGCCGGCCCTGGCAAAGTCCGGGACGATGCGGTCGACCGGCTTGACCATCAGGTGCACGTCGATGGTCGCCCGGGTGAGCGGCCGGATCGCCTCGCACACCATCGGGCCGATGGTCAGGTTCGGCACGTAATGGTTGTCCATCACGTCGAAGTGAACGAAGTCCGCGCCGGCCGCAACCACTCGCGTCACTTCTTCGCCCAGCCGCGCGAAGTCGGCCGACAGGATGCTGGCCGCGATGCGGTAGCATGCGGGCATCCGCGCATTGTACGGCTTGCGCGCTGCTGTCAGCTTGCATCGGCGCAAAATCGTGTGCAATGCGAGCCATGGCGAACAAAGTACGACATCACGGTCACAGGCGCGCGCCGACGTTCCTCCCCGAACAGTCCGACGCCGGACGACGGCCGCTATGTGTTCGCCTACACCATCACCATCACCAACACCGGCGTCGGTCGCGGCGCAGCTCATCAGCCGCCACTGGATCATCACCGACGTCGGACAGCCAGGTGCAGGAGGTGCGCGGCCTCGGCGTGGTCGGCGAGCAGCCGCTGCTGCGCCCGCAGGAGAGCTTCGAGTACACCAGCGGCACGGCGATCGCCACACCGGTGGCACCATGCGCGGCAGCTACCAGATGGCGGCCGAGGACGGCACGCAGCTTCGACGCGCCGATCCCCGAGTTCACGCTCAGCATGCCGCGCGTGCTGCACTAGCGGCCGGCAACGGCTGACCAGTAGTACGCTGTGCTTGACCTTCACGCCCACCCTCTCCCGCAACGCGGAGAGGGAGCATTCGGTGGCTACTCCTGAGATCACTGTTCCAGCCGACTAGCTCCAGCCTGGTGAGCAGTGTGGGCGCGGCGCCCGCCGCTCGACTGCCTGGGCCGGCGGCGCGGGTCGTCCCGCTTGCCACGCGGCAGCGTCCACCAGATGATGAAGCCGAAAGCCGCGAGGCCGAGCAGAATCTCGAATGCAAGCCAGGCCACCGTCGATCGATTCCGGGTCAATGAAGCTGCGGACGTTGATCGGATTGCCGAGTCCAGTCTGCCGCGCAGGCGCTGCTGGCCAGCCTCGCCTTGACGTCTCGCCGGATGCGCGAGTGTACCTAAAACCCCGCCCGCGCAGCCGCAGGCGCAACCCGCCTGCCCGGCGCCCGAGCCGCAGGCCGCCCCGCTGTCCTGGGCCGGCGCTCTGCGAGCCCGCCTCCTTCGCCGCCATTCCCGGCTGGAACGAGGACACGCAAGGCCAGGCCTGGGGCGCATTTCTGCGCGGCTGCGCAGTGCTGCAGTCACAGCCCGCCTGGCAGGCGACCTGCGCTTCGGCCGCTATCGCTCGACGGCTCGGACAGCGCCGCAGTGCGGCGCTTCTTCGAAGCCGGCTTTCACCCCCTACCAGGTGGTCAACCCCGACGGCAGCCTCGAGGGAACGATCACCGGCTACTACGAGCCGCTGATCCGAGGCAGCCGTCAGCGATCGGCCGCCTACCGCTATCCGGTCTACGGCGTGCCCGACGACCTGCTGGTGGTGGATCTGTCCGAGCTGTACCCGGATCTCAAGCACATGCGGCTGCGCGGCCGGCTGGAAGGGCAGCGCGTGGTGCCCTACTACTCGCGCGCCGACATCGAGGCCGGGAAAGCTGCCGCTGCAGGGCCACGAACTGCTGTGGACCGACGATGCGATGGAGCTGTTCTTCCTGCAGATCCAGGGCTCGGGGCGCGTGCGGCTCGACACCGGCGAGACGATCCGGCTGTCCTACGCCGACCAGAACGGCCATCCCTACCGCTCGGTCGGGCGGCTGCTGGTGGAGCGGGCGAGTTGACGCTGGACCAGGCCTCGCATGCAAGGCATCCAGCAGTGGGGCGAGCGCAACCCCGAGCGGCTCGCGCAGTTGCTGAACCAGAATCGCGTCCTACGTGTTCTTCCGCGAGACTGCTGCGGCCACCGACGGGCCCACCGGGGCGCTGGGAGTCCCGCTGACCGCGGGGCGCAGCATCGCCGTCGACCCCCGCGCCATCCCGCTGGGGGCGCCGGTCTTCCTGTCCACCACCTCGCCGACTACCAGCACGCCGCTGCGTCGGCTGATGCTGGCGCAGGATACCGGCGGCGCCATCAGGGGCGCGGTGCGCGCCGATTTCTACTGGGGCTCGGGGCCGGAAGCCGCAGCGGCGGCCGGTCGCATGCGCCAGAAGGGCCAGCTGTGGGTGTTGTTGCCAAGCGACTTTTCCCTTTCGCCCAACTGAGGTCACGACCCAAAGCTTTTCACCGCCAAGGACGCAAAGGACGCCAAGAAAAGCACAACCGACCAACAGCTTATTCCGCATTAAGCGATTCCCTCAGCAGTAGGCCGCGAGAACCGCCGATGGCCATGAGTCTTTTCCTTTGCGTCCTTGGCGTCCTTGGCGGTGAAGGCGCTTCCAGGTTGAGGCCTAGCTAGCGCGACAGGCTAGTTTGTTGGTCTCGCGCCACGGAAGCCGGGTCGAACGAGACCCTGACCAGGATCCGGCTGCGGACGCTGCGGCCGTCCTTCTGGGCGGGCGCGAAGCGGGCGGTGCGGAAGGCCGCGATCGCGGCTGCTTCGAAGTATCCCTGCGGCACCGCCTGTGCCACCGCCACCTCCTCGACGCTGCCCGCCTCGTCCACCATCAACAACAGCGTGACCTCGCCGCCGATCCCCGCGTTGGCAGCCTGCCCGGGATAGGCAGGCTGCACCGCGCCGAGCGCGCGCGGGTAGACGTCCAGCTGCTGGGCCGAATACCAGGTGGGATCCGCCAGCAGCGGCATAGTCACACTGGGCAGCGCCGCATCGGGTGGCGGTGTGGGGAACAACACCGGCCTTCGCAACTGCGCCGCGGGCGGCGGCGCAGGGGTCGGTCGCGGAATTGCCTGGGTCGGTGGCAGGCCTCCCGCGAGGGGTATCGGGTGGGTGGTCGCCACCGAGATGGGCTCGAGCGATGCGCGCGAATCGGCCAGCGTCGGCAACCCGCCCAAGGGGGCTGCCTCGGGTTGCAGCCGCGCGGCAATAGGCGCGGTCAGAGGCGCCGGGGCGCGCACTGCGATGCCGTAGATCAGCAGCAGATGCAGTGCGGCGGAAACGACGATCGCCAACAGGAGGCGCGACCGGGCATCCCGCATCGCCGCCCGGCCCCGCTGCGCCTTGCCCGCCCCTGCGCTAGTTCTCTTTCTTGTTCAGGTAGTTCTCCATCTGCGCCGCCGAGATCGCCCCGGGGACGCGGGTGCCGCTCTCGAACACCAACGTGGGCGTGCCGTTGATCCCCTTCTTGCGGCCGTAGTCGACGATCTTGTCCACCGGGTTCTGGCAGCTCGCGTCGGCGCCCGGGGCGATGCCGCGCGACAGGTAGTCGTCCCAGGCCTTCACCTTGTCCGGCGAGCACCAGATGCGCTTGGACACGTCCGGTGGCGTTGGGATGCAGCGACTCGATCGGGTAGAGGAACATGTAGATCGTCACGTTGTCGAGCTTGGCCAGGTCGCCTTCGACGCGCTTGCAGAACGGGCAGTCGGGATCGGAGAACACGGCGACCTTGCGCTCGCCGTTGCCCTTCACCTTCTTGAACGCGTAGCTCGAGCGGCAGATCGGCGAAGGGAATGGCCGAGAGCTTGCGTTTCTTCTGCTCGGTCAAGTTGCTCATCGTCTTGGTCGCGATGATGCTGCCGTCGATCATGTATTCGAAGTTCTCGTCGGCATACAGCACCTCGCCCTCCACCACGATCTCGTACAGCCCCAGGTAGGGCAGCTTGGTCACGCTTTGCACCTCGGCCTTCGGGAACTTGGCTGCGAAGGCCTTGCGCACGGAAGCTTCGTCGGCGCCGGCCATCTGGCTCGCCAGCAGACACCGCCGCGGCGAGCCAGGGTAAACAGTGTTTGTGCATTTGCTTCCTCGATTGGGTCGGGGTCAGGCTTTGCTCAGGCTGGTCGGCCACGCAATTCGCCTGGGGCGTTCGACATCATGAGCGTGATCGGCATCAGCCCAACGCTCGCTGGATCAACAGGTGCTTCAGGGGCGAGACCCGGTCGACCAGGCCCAGCCCGCGGTTGCGCAGCCACGCCAGCGGCGGGAGGCGGTTGTTGAACAGGCGCTTGAGCCCGTCGGTGACCATGGTCATCGCCAGGAAGTCCTCGCGGCGCGCGCGCTCGTAGCGCCGCAGCAACCGCAACTCGCCCACGTCAACGCACGCACCCCGGTCCCGCAACACCTGCGCCAGCACGCGCGCGTCCTGGAAACCCAGGTTCACGCCCTGGCCCGCGAGCGGGTGCAGATTATGCGCGGCGTCCCCCACCAGCGCAAGGCGAGGCAAAACCAGCCGCTCGACCCGCGCCAGCCGCAGCGGGAAGGCAACTGGAGGGGTGATCATCTCCAGTCTGCCCAGCGCGGTGTGCGGTCGCCTCGGCCACCCTGGCGCCCAACGCACTGCGCTGCCGCGATCAGCTCTTCGGCCTGCGCCTGTTCCACAGACCACACCAGCGAGGTCCGGTTCCCGGGCAGGGGCAGCAAAGCGAGCACGCCATCGGCGCGGAACCACTGAAAGGCCGTCCCCTCGGGCGGCTTGCTCGCAGGCGAAGTTGGCCACCACCGCGCTTTGCAGGTAGGGTTGGATGTGCGCGGCAATGCCGGCCTGGCCGCGCAGCCAGGAATCCTGACCGTCGGCCGCCACCAGCAGTCGCGCCTGCAAGCGGCTGCCGTCCGCAAGGGTCAGCTGCGCCGCATCCTTGCCGAAGCGCGACCGACTCGCAATCGGCGGGGGCGAGGACGGTCAGCCCCGGCTGAGTCCGCAGCGCCCGCCACAGCGCCGCGACGAGCACACGATTCTCCACGATGGAGGCAAGGCGCTCGACGTGCGCATCGTAGGCCCCGAACACGATACGGCTGCCGCGCGCATCGCCGAACACCTGCATCTCCACGACTGGCGCGATGCGCTCGAGCCCGCGCCTCGGGCCAGGCCCCGTTGTGCGCGAGGAAGGCTTCGCTCCCCGGGCTGATCGCGTACACCCGCGCGTCCCAATCGCCCGGTGCCCAGCTGTCCGGTTGCTGCGGCGCAGGCGCACGCTCCACCAGCGCCAGGCTGAGCCCGCTCCCGTCCAGGGCCCGGGCCAGGCTCAGTCCCACCAGCCCGCCGCCGACGATCGCTACGTCGAACTGCATACGCGTGCGGGCGCTGCGCCGCGCTGCCGGGGCCGGCCAGGCCTGCCTTGACACGCCCCGCCGCGCTCACGTACCCTTTCGGCCCTCATGTTTTCCGCCCATTCGCTGGGTTCCAGACCAGTAGCACTGTATTCCAGAAAAGTGGCGAATTAGCTCAGCGGTAGAGCAGAGGAATCATAATCCTTTGGTCGGGGGTTCAAATCCCTCATTCGCCACCACCGCTGCTCCACCGTCCCACGTGTCCAATCCGCTCGCGGTTGCGCCTCCTGCGCCTGCTGTCGCTGGGCCTGGTGGGTTCGCGCTGTGTCGTGCTGGCCGCGTCTGCCGTCTGGTCGCAGCGCCAGCTCCCCGCAGGAGCTCAGTTCGGGGAGATGACCCGGTTCGCCTACCCGGCGGTCACCATCGGCAAGCGCACCTTCCGCATGGGTCCAGGCGCTAAGATCTACAATCAGCAGAACCTGATCATCGTGCCCGCCGCCATGCCGCCACCGTGCGAACGTGTTGTTCCAGCTCGACACCGCCGGCGCACTTGTCCGGCGTCTGGCTGCTGACCGCGCAGGAAGCCGCGCTGCTACAAGAAGCGCTCCTGCACCAGCCGAACCGGCCCCCAAGCCGCCCGCCGACCAGACCAAGGACGAGAAGACCGGACGATCCGCCCGCCGAGTCGCAATGAGCCAGGCATCCGAACGCCATGACCGGGCAAGGTCTACATCCGCACCTTCGGCTGCCAGATGAACGAGTACGACTCGGACAAGATGGCCGACGTGCTGCGCGCCGCGCGACGGACTCGAGCCGACCGACGATCCCGAGCGAGGCCGACGTCATCCTGTTCAACACCTGCTCGGTGCGCGAAAAGGCGCAGGAAAAAGTGTTCTCCGACCTGGGCCGCGTGCGCCACTTGAAGCAGCGCAATCCCGGCCTGCTGATCGGCGTCGGCGGCTGCGTCGCCAGCCAGGAAGGAGCGGCCATCGTCGAGCGCGCGCCGTACGTCGATCTGGTGTTCGGCCCGCAGACCCTGCATCGGCTGCCCGGCATGATCGAGGCGCGCCGCCGCTCCGGGCGGCCGCAGGTGGACATCTCCTTTCCCGAGATCGAGAAGTTCGACCACCTGCCGCCGGCGCGCGTGACCGGCGCGAGCGCCTTCGTCTCGATCATGGAAGGCTGCAGCAAGTACTGCAGCTTCTGCGTGGTGCCCTACACGCGCGGCGAGGAAGTGTCGCGGCCCTTCGACGACGTGCTGACCGAGGTGGCCGACCTCACCGACCAGGGCGTGAAGGAAATCACCCTGCTCGGCCAGAACGTGAACGCCTACCGCGGCACGCGATGGGCCGACGGCGAGAGCGGCGGATTTCGCCCTGCTGCTCGAATACCTCGGCGGAGATGCCCGGGCTCGAGCGCATGCGCTACACCACCTCGCATCCGAAGGAGTTCACCCAGCGCCTGATCGACGCCTACGCACGCATGCCGCAGCTGGTCAGCCACGTGCATCTGCCGGTGCAGGCGGGGTCCGACCGCGTGCTGGCGGCGATGAAGCGCGGCTACACCGCGCTCGAGTACAAGTCCATCGTGCGCCGCCTGCGCGCCGTCCGGCCGGAGATCTGCATCGCTTCGGACTTCATCGTCGGCTTTCCCGGGCGAGACCGAGGACGACTTCGCGGCCACGCTGCGGCTGGTCGAAGAAGTCGGCTTCGACGCCAGCTTCAGCTTCGTCTACAGCCGCCGCCCCGGCACGCCCGCCGCCAGCCTGCCCGACGACACGCCGCAGGAGATCAAGCTCGCGCGCCTGCAGCGGCTGCAGGACCTGCTCGACGCGCAGGCCCGGGCCATCAGCGAGGCGCATGGTCGGCACGCAGCAGCGCATCCTGGTGGAAGGCCCGTCGAGAAAGGATCCCGGCGAGCTGTCCGGCCGCACGCGAGAACAACCGCGTGGTCAACTTTCCGCGGCGCGCCGCGCCTGATCGGACAGTTCGTGGATGTGACGATCACCGCCGCGCTGCCGCACTCGCTGCGCGGCGAAGTCGTCGCTGAAGCCAGCCGCTTGAAGCCCGTCGAAGTCTCCTTCACGCCCGTGGACAACCAGCGGTTGGCCAATCTGTGCGGCGTGCTGGACGAGAATCTCAAGCAGATCGAGTCGGCGCTCGACGTGAGCATCGCGCGGCGCGGCGAGAACTTCAGCATCGCCGGCGGCGCCGCGGCAGGCCGAGCTTGCGGCGCGAGGCGCTGCGCCGCTTCTACGAGCAGGCCGGCGCCGAGCTTGAACGTCGAAGACATCCAGCTCGGCCTGATCGAGCTGACCAAGCCCGTTGCCGCGCGAGGGCGGCCGAGCTGCCGGCGCTGCATCACGCCGCAGGCGCGACCTGCACGCGCGCACGCCGCACCAGGTGCAGTACCTGCGCCAGATCCGCGAGCACGACATCACCTTCGGCATCGGCCCGGCCGGCACGGGCAAGACCTATCTCGGGCGTGGCCTGCGCGGTGGACGCGTTCGAGCGCGACGCGGTCAAGCGCATCGTGCTGGTGCGCCCGGCGGTCGAGGCCGGCGAGCGCCTGGGCTTCCTGCCCGGCGACCTGGCGCAGAAGGTCGATCCCTATCTGCGGCCCGCTCTACGACGCGCTCTACGACCTGATGGGCTTCGAGAAGGTGGGCAAGCTGTTCGAGCGCGGCAGCATCGAGATCGCGCCGCTCGCCTACATGCGCGGGCGCACGCTGAACCACTCGTTCATCATTCTCGACGAGGCGCAGAACACCACGCCCGAGCAGATGAAGATGTTCCTCACCCGCATCGGCTTCGGCACCAAGGCGGTGATCACCGGCGACATCACCCAGATCGACCTCGCCCGCGGCCAGAAGAGCGGGCTGGTGGATGCGCAGGAAGTGCTCAAGGACGTGCGCGGCATCGCCTTCACCCGCTTCACCAGCGAGGACGTGGTGCGCCACCCGCTGGTGGCGCGCATCGTCAACGCCTACGAAGCCGCAGACCCAGCGCGCCGAGCAAGCGCGGCGCAACGATCCCCCGATGGGCAGCCGAAGACGCGCTAAGCTCTCGCTCAGCGTGCAGTACGCCACCGCAGCAGCCGCGATGTGCCGGTGCGCAGCCGGCTGCGCGCCTGGGCGCAGGCCGCGCTGGAGCGCGACGCGCAAGTCACGCTGCGGCTGGTGGACGAAGCCGAAGGCGCGCGCGGTTGAACCGCGACTTCCGCGGCAAGGACTATCGCCACCAACGTGCTGACCTTCGTGTATGCCGATGGCGCAGCCGCTGGCCGGCGATATCGTGCTGTGCGCTCCGGTGATCGACGGCGGAGGCGCGCAGCCAGCACAAGGACGCCGCAGGCGCACTACGCCCACCTGGTCGTGCACGGCATGCTGCACCTGCAGGGCTACGACCACGAGCACGAGGACGACGCGCGCCATGGAAGCGCGGGAGACTGAAATCGTCACCGAGCTGGGGTATCCTGATCCCTATGCGCTCGCCGTCTGAGTCTTGCCGGCGAGCGCGAGACCGTGCGATTGATGGAGCCCCACCCTAAACCCACTCTCCTCGAGCGCATCGGCGCGATCCTGATGCGCGAGCCCGAGGACCGCGAGCAGCTGTCGAGCTGCTGCGCTCCTCCTACGAGCGCAACCTGATGGACGCGGATGCGCTCACCATGATCGAGGGCGTGCTGCAGGTCTCCGAGCTGCAGGCGCGCGACATCATGGTGCCGCGCGCGCAGATGGACGTCGTGGACATCCACGAGGCGCCCGAGCAGTTCCTGCCCAAGGTCATCGAAGCCGGGCACTCGCGCTTTCCCGGTGATCGGCGAGAACAAGGACGATATCGTCGGCATCCTGCTGGCCAAGGACCTGCTGCGCTACTTC
Organism: uncultured beta proteobacterium; assembly: GCA_963827575.1. Taxonomy (GTDB): domain Bacteria; phylum Pseudomonadota; class Gammaproteobacteria; order Burkholderiales; family SHXO01; genus SHXO01. The sequence continues at coordinate 18,405 of CAWHCG010000029.1, read as the reverse complement.
GCCGGCCAGGAGTTCCAGCTGCGCGACATGCTGCGTCCGGCGGTGTTCATCCCCGAGTCCAAGCGCCTCAATGTGCTGCTGCGCGACTTCCGCCGCAACCGCAACCACATGGCGATCGTGGTGGACGAATACGGCGGGGTGGCCGGGCTGGTCACCATCGAGGACGTGCTCGAGCAGATCGTCGGCGAGATCGAGGACGAGTACGACTTCGACGAGACCGAGGCCAACATCCTGATCGACCGCAATGGCCTGTACCGGGTCAAGGCGCAGACCGAGATCGGGAATTTCAACGACACCTTCGGCACGCAGTTCAGCGACGAGGAGTTCGACACCATCGGCGGCCTGGTGCTGTCGCAGCTTCGGGCGCCTGCCCAAGCGCGGCGAGGAGACCGTGATCGACGGCCTGCGCTTCCGCGTGCTGCGCGCCGACAGCCGGCGCCTGCACACGCTGCTGGTGGAAAAGCTCAAGACCGCCGAATGAGCGCGGGTCCAGCCGCGCGCACGCGCTTGCGCCCTGGCTGTCGGCCTGGGCGGGCGCGCTGCTGCTGTGCGCGGCGCTGGGCAGCGCTTCGGTGCTGGGCTTCGCGCCCTTCTACTTCTGGCTGGTCCCGGTCGCTGTCGCTTGCCGTGCTCGCCTGGCTGATCGACCAGGCTCCGAGTCCTCGCCGCGCGGCCATCCTCGGATTCTGCTTCGGCCTGGGCTACTTCCTCACCGGCATGAGCTGGATCTACGTCAGCATGACACGAGTTCGGCGGCATGGCCGTGCCGCTGGCCGCTTTCGCCACGCTGTTCTTCTGCAGCTACCTGGCCCTGTTTCCAGCCGGCGGCGGCGTGGATCGCACGTCGCATTCGCGCCGGCCGGCGGCGTGCGCTTGACGCTGGCATTCCCGGCGGCGTGGGTGCTGACGGAGTGGGTGCGCGGCTGGATGTTCACCGGCTTCCCCTGGCTGGCTTTGGGCTATTCCCAGAGTCCCGGCGGCCCGCTTGCGGGCTATGCACCGCTGCTGGGCGCCTATGGCGTGTCGCTCGCTCGCTACGCCTGAGCGCGGGGCTGCTGGCCTGGTGGGCGCCGTGGCCGCGCAGCCTCCATCGCCGCCGCCTGCTGCACCCGGGCCTCGGGCGGCGGTGGTGCTGTGGCTCGCGGGCCTGGGCCTGCGCCCAGGTGTCCTGGACGCAGCCCGGCGGAGCGCTCGACGACAGTGAGCCTGCTGCAGGGGAACATCCGCCAGGACCTCAAGTGGCGGCCCGAGGCGGTGCAGACTACGCTGGAGACCTACCTGCGCCTGACGCGCGCAAGCGCCAGCCGGCTGATCGTCCTGCCCGAGACGGCGCGTGCCGCTGCTCAACGTCGATGTGCCCTCCGGCTACTTGGAGCTGCTGGCGGAGCAGGCGCGCAAGCAACGGCGGCGGCGTGCTGCTGGGAATACCGGAGTACGTCGAAGGCAACCCCGGGCGTTACTACAACAGCGTGATGAGCTTCGGCGTCAGTCCAACCCAGATCTATCGCAAGCACCACCTGGTGCCCTTCGGCGACTACTTTCCGCAATGGACTTTCATCACCTGGGTGATGAGCGCGATGCAGATCCCGATGTCGAGCTTCTCGCGCGGGGATGCCGTGCAGGCGCCGCTGGCAGTTGCCGGTCAGCATGTGGCGGTCAACATCTGCTACGAGGACGTGTTCGGCGAGGAGATTGATCCGCCAGCTGCCGCGCGCGACTATGCTGGCCAACTTCACCAACGACGCCTGGTGGGGCGAGTCCATTCGCCTCCGAGCAGCACCTGCAGATCTCGCAGATGCGGGCCCAGGAAACCGGGCGCTATATGCTGCGCGCCACCAACACGGGGGTCACCGCGATCATCGATCAGCGCGGGCGGGTGCTCGCGGCGGCGCCCGCAGTTCGTCACCACGGCGGTGGACGGCATTGTCCAAGGCTATGTCGGCAGCACGCCGTACGTGCGGTGGGGCAACTGGGTGGTTCTGGGGCTGATTGCGGCGATGCTGGCGGTTGCCGTCGCGCTGCGCGGCCGTCGTTAGGTCAAAAAATCTCGCCGCAGAGACGCAGACAGCGCAGAGAACGGCAGAACAGAAGTCGACAGCGTAACCGCTCGGGGTGCTGGCAGGACTGCGGCCGCCTGGGGAGAACACGAGCGCTCGTCCTCTGCGCTCTTTGCGTCTCTGCGGCGAGTCTTGCTCTTGCCTTTGTGTCGTGCATCACCAAAAAGAACGTAGAATCGCGGTTTTTCCGAGAGCCTGGGGCCGGATCACCGCCCGCCAGCCGATGAACTTCCAGGACGTCATCCTTCGCCTGCAAACGTTTTGGGGCAGGCAAGGCTGCGCGCTGCTGCAGCCCTACGACATGGAGGTGGGCGCGGGGACCTTCCACACCGCGACCTTCCTGCGCGCCCTGGGCCCCGAGCCTTGGCGCGCGGCGTATGTGCAGCCCTCCAGGCGTCCCAAGGACGGCCGCTACGGCGAGAACCCGAACCGGCTGCAGCACTACTACCAGTACCAGGTGGTGCTCAAGCCTTCGCCCGACAACATCCAGGACCTCTACCTGGATTCGCTGCGGGAACTGGGTATCGACCCGCGCAGCAACGATATCCGCTTCGTCGAGGACGACTGGGAATCGCCCACGCTCGGCGCCTGGGGCCTGGGCTGGGAAGTGTGGCTCAACGGGATGGAAGTCACGCAGTTCACCTACTTCCAGGAGGTCGGCAGCCTGGTCTGCAAGCCGGTGCTCGGCGAGATCACCTACGGGCTCGAGCGCCTGAGCATGTACCTGCAGGGGCGCGACAACGTCTTCGACCTGACCTGGGTGGACGGGGTGAGCTACGGCGACGTCTACCACCAGAACGAGGTCGAGCAGTCCACGCTACAACTTCGAGCAGGCCAACGTGCAGATGCTGTTCGAGCACTTCAACCAGTTCGAGCGCGAGGCCAGGCGCCTGATCGAGAGCGGCCTGCCGCTGCCCGGCTACGAGATGGTGATGAAGTGCTCCCACACCTTCAACCTGCTGGACGCGCGCGGCGCGATCTCGACCACCGAGCGCGCCGCCTACATCGGCCGCGTGCGCGCGCTCGCGCGTCTGGTGGCGCAGGCCTACTACGATTCGCGCGAGAAGCTGGGCTTTCCGATGTTGAAGAAAGTGACTGGTGACTAGTGATCGGTCGACTGGCAGGCTCCGATCCGTGCCAGTCCCCAGTCACCACCAATCACCAGTCATGACCAGTCACTAGTCACCAGTCACGAATCATGCGCGACACCCTGCTGGTCGAGCTGCTCACCGAAGAGCTGCCGCCGAAGTCATTGCAAACTCTCGGCAACCGCTTCGCCGAGGGCATCGCCAAGCGCCTGCAGGAGCTGCGGCTTCGTGGAAGCCGGCGCCAGCGTCGCGGCCGTACTCGTCCCCGCGCCGGCTGGCCGTCGTGCATCGAGGTGTCGCTGAGCCAGCAGCCCGAGCGCGAAGTCGAGCGCAAGGGCCCCCCGTGGCCTCCGGCATCGGCCCCGACGGCAAGGCGACCAAGGCCCTGGTGGGGTTCGCGCGCTCCTGCGGCGTGGCGGTGGACGCGCTCGAGAAGATGCACGACGGCAAGGCCGAGTACTTCGTCTTCCGCACCCGCAAGGCCGGCGAGGCCATCGATGCAGCACCTGGCCGCGGTCGTGCAGGCCGCGATCAAGGAGCTGCCCATTCCGAAGCTCATGCGCTGGGGCGAGCGCGAAGATCAGTTCGTGCGCCCTGTGCACGGCCTGGTCATGCTGCACGGCGCCCGCGTCGTGCCCGGCGAGGTCCTGGGTCTGCAGGCGGGCAACACCACCCGCGGGCACCGTTTCCTGGCGAAGGGCGAGCTCGCTCATCGAGCATGCTCGCGACTACGCCGGTACGCTGGAGGCCAAGGGAGGCGGTCGATCGCCAGCTTCGAGACGCGCCGCGGCGCGTATCGCGCGAGCTGCTTAGCCCGCGGCCGCCGGCGGCGCCAGCCTGGGCGATCACGACGCGCTGCTCGACGAAGTCACGGCGCTGGTCGAATGCCCGGAGGTCTACGCGGGCAGCTTCGATGAAGCGTTCCTGGCCGTGCCGCAGGAATGCCTGATCCTGTCGATGCAGCAGCATCAGAAGTACTTCCCCCTGCTGGATCGCCGGACCGGCAGGCTGCTGAACCGGTTCCTGATCGTCAGCAACCTCAGGACCGACGACCCGCGCAGCATCATCGCCGGCAACGAGCGGGTGCTGCGGGCACGGCTGGCGGACGCCAAGTTCTTCTTCGACCAGGACCGCAAGGTGCGCGCTCGCCGAGCGCGTGGAGCGGCTCGCGTGCGGTGGTGTATCACAACAAGCTCGGCACCCAGCTCGAGCGGGTGCAGCGGATCCGCAAGCTCGCGAGCGCGATCGCCGGGAAGCTGCGCAGCCGACGTCCGACAAGGCCGAGCGCGCCGCCTGGCTGTGCAAGGCCGATCTGCTCACGCGACATGGTCGGCGAGTTCCCCGAGCTGCAGGGCATCATGGGCGAATACTACGCGCGCCACGACGGCGAGGACGCCGACGGTCGCCCGCGCCATCGAGGCGCACTACCACCCGCGCTTCGCCAGCGACACGCTGCCGGAGGACAACGTCAGTGCTGCGGTGGCGCTGGCCGACAAGCTCGATACTCTGGTCGGGATCTACGGCATCGGCCTCGTCCCCACCGGCGACAAGGACCCGTTCGGGCTGCGCCGCCAGGCGCTCGGCGTGCTGCGCATCCTGGCCGAGCGGGCGCTGCCGCTGGATCTGATGGAGCTGCTGCAGCTCGCCAAGCTCAGCTTCGCACCCGATGTGCTGCGCGACAGCGTCGCGGCCGACCTGCACGCCTTCATGCTCGAGCGGCTGCGCAGCTACTTGCGCGAGCGCGGGTTCGCGCTCGACGAGATCGATTCCGTGGTGGGCCAGAACCCGACCCGCATCGACCTGGTCGTTCCGCGGCTGAAGGCGGTGCAAGCGTTTCGCGCGACTGCCCGAAGCCGAGTCGCTCGCCAGCGCCAACAAGCGCATCCGCAATATCCTGAAGAAGACCGAGGTCGGCGGGACGCAGCCCGATCCGGCGCTGCTCCATGAGCCCGCCGAGAAGAACCTGCACGCCGCCACGGCTCGCGCTGCTGCCCATCGTGCGCTCGCTGGTCGACAACGAGGACTACACCGAGGCCCTGCGCGCGCTTGCCGGCGTGCGCGCGGAGGTGGATACTTTCTTCGACGAGGTGATGGTGATGACCGACGAGCCGCTGATCCGCAACAACCGGCTTGCGCTGCTCGCGCAGCTGGAGCGCCTGATGAATCAGGTGGCGGATATTTCGAGGCTCGCCACATGAAGCTCGTCATCCTCGACCGCGACGGCGTCATCAACTTCGACAGCGACGCCTTCATCAAGTCGCCGGACGAGTGGAAGCCCATCCCGGGCAGCCTGGAGGCGATCGCCCGGCTCAATCACGCCGGCTATCGGGTCGTGGTGTGCTCCAACCAGTCGGGGGTCGGCCGCGGGCTGCTCGACATGGCCGCGCTCAACGCCATCAACGACAAGATGTACAAGGCGCTGGCGCAGCTGGGCGGCCGCATCGACGCGCTGTTCTACTGCCCCCACCCGGCGGAGGCCAACTGCGCCTGCCGCAAGCCCAAGCCGGGCATGTTCGAGGACATCGCGCAGCGCTTCAACACCGACCTCGCCGGCGTGCCGAGCGTGGGCGACTCGCTGCGCGACCTGCAAGCGAGTGCCGCGGTGGGCTGCCAGCCGATCCTGGTGCTCACCGGGAAGGGCAGGAAGACGCAGGCGGCCGGCGCGCTGCCGGAGAACACCCGGGTCTACGAGGATCTCGCAGCCGCCGTGCGCGCGATCATTGCATGATCGCTGCACGCTCGCTGGCGTTCTTCCTGGTCCAATCGGCCCTGACCGTCGTCTGGTCGCTGCTGTCGCTGCTCACCTTTGCCCTGCATCCGCTGGCGCGCTACCGCTTCATCACGGTCTGGTCGCGCATGGTGGTCTGGCTGGCCCGCACGCTCTGCGGCATCCACTATGAAGTGCGCGGGCTGGAGCACCTTCCCGGGCGCCCGGCATCGTCCTCGCCAAGCACCAGTCGGCCTGGGAGACGCTCGCATTCCAGGTCTTTCTGCCCCCGCAGGTCTGGGTGATCAAGCGCGAGCTGCTCTGGGTGCCCTTCTTCGGCTGGGGCCTGGCCATGATGAGCCCGATCGCGATCGAGCGCAGCAGCGGTATGAAGGCACTCAGGCAGACCCTCGAGCAGGGGCGCGCACGGCTCGCGCAGGGGTTCTGGATCGTGATCTTCCCGGAGGGTCACCGGTTCCCGCCGGGCGAGGGAGGACCGTATCAGCTGGGCGGCGCATGGCTGGCGGTCCAGACCGGCGCGCCGGTGGTGCCGGTGGCACACAACGCCGGCTACGTCTGGCCGCGCGACTCTTTCCTGAAGTATCCCGGCAAGGTCACCGTGAGTATCGGCCCTCCAATCGACCCCGCGGGCATGCGAGCCGCCGCGCTGAACCAGGCGGCGAGGGAGTGGATCGAAACCGAGGTCACCCGGCTCGGGAACGGGCGCTACACCCAGTGCGAAGCACCACGCTGAATCTGTTCGAACCGCCGGAGCGGCTGTCCGAGCCGCGCACGCTGATGCTGCAAGGCCGGCCGGTCGAGTATGTGCTCAAGCGCAGCGCGAAGCGGCGGCGCATCGTCTTCACGGTAGACGAGCACGGGCTCGCGGTGCACGTCCCCTGGCGCACCTCGGAGCGCAAAGTGACCGAGGCGATCGCCCAAGCCGAATCCTGGATCGTACGCAAGCTGGCCGAATGGGAGGACAAGAAGCCGCCGCAACGCGGGTGGGGCTCGGGCACCTGGCTGGATTTCCTGGGCAGGCAGCTGCGTCTTGAGCTCGTGGAGCGCGGCGGTCCGGTCATCAGCCGCCTGCTGGAGGACGACGTCCTGGAGGTGGCGCTGGCCGCACCGCATGCTCCGCCGCGGGTGCGCGAGGCAGTCGTGAGGTGGTATCGGCGCCATGCGCTCAATCATTTTTCCGACCGCGTCCGGCATTTTTGCGGCCTGCTCGAGCTGCCCGCCCCCCGCCTGTTCCTGTCCAACGCGCGCACGCGCTGGGGCAGCTGCAGCGCAGACGGTGAGATCCGCTTGAACTGGCGCCTGTTGCAGGCCCATTGCCACGTCATCGACTACGTCGTCGCGCACGAGGTCGCGCACCTGCGCGTGCTCAGCCACTCCACCCGCTTCTGGCGCCTGGTCGAGCGCCTGCACCCGGACTACGAGTCGGCCAAAGCCGAACTGTCGGCGATGAGCCATCACTATATGGCGCTGTGACCCGTGAGGCGAGACGTGAGGCGAAAAGGAAGGTGTCCGCTTTATGCCTTACGCCTCGGGCCCAACAACCTCGCGCCTCACGCCTCACGCCTCACGCCTCACGCAAGCAGCATGCTACACTCGACCCATTGTTTTCCGGTGCGGTGCAATGCGGGGGCTCTGTTTCGCGATCGCTGCGTTGGTGCTGTTGCAAGGCTGCGGGCTGAAGGGACCGCTGTATCTTCCCACTGAGCAACAGACGAAGGACACAGCCGAGCGCGAGCGCCTGCTGCGGGAGCGGGAAGCACGCCGTCAAAGCGATACCGACCTGCTCCCCGAGGTCGAACCGCCCCCCCTCGGCGAGCCGGCACAGATGGAACCGGCCGCTCCGCCCCCGCCATAGCGCCCGCCGACCCCTTCAGCCTGCGGTTCGTCAGAGGCTTGCTTGGAACCACCATCCGGTTTCTCCCGCCAAGGCGGCGAGCTTCACGCCGAACAGGTTCCCCTGTCGGCGATCGCCGAGCGCTTCGGCACGCCCTGCTTCGTTTACTCGCGTGCCGAGCTGGTCCGCGCCTTCGCCAGCTTCGAGCGGCCCTTCGGAGCGCGCGCGCACCTTGATCTGCTACGCCGCCAAGGCCAACTCCAGCCTCGCCATCCTGAACCTGTTCGCGCGCCTGGGCAGCGGCTTCGACATCGTCTCGGGCGGCGAGCTCGAGCGTGTGATCGCCGCCGGGGGCGACCCCGACAAGGTCGTGTTCTCCGGGGTGGGCAAGCGCAGCGACGAGATCGAGCTCGCGCTCGCCAAGGGCATCCTCTGCTTCAACGTGGAGTCCCAGAGCGAGCTGCATCGCATCAGCCGCATCGCGGCCGAGGCGAAGACGACGCGCGCGCATCAGCTTGCGCGTGAACCCCGACGTCGACCCCAAGACCCACCCCTATATCTCCACGGGTCTGAAGCAGAGCAAGTTCGGCGTGCCGTTCGAGGACGCGCTGCGCCTGTACCGCGATGCCCGCCGGCCTGCCCGGTATCGCAGATCACCGGGGTCGACTACCACATCGGCTCGCAGATCACCGAGATCCCGCCCTTCCTGGACGCGCTCGAGAAGCTGCTCGGCCTGGTCGCACAGCTGCGAGTCGGAAGGCATTGCGCTCCACCACCTGGATCTGGGCGGCGGGCTGGGGATCCGCTACCGCGACGAGATCCCCGCCCGAGCCGGCTGCCTATCTCCAGGCGATGCTCGAACGGCTGGCGGGGCGCGCCGCAGACCATTCTGCTGGAGCCGGGCCGGGCGCTGGTGGGCAATGCCGGCGTGCTGCTTACCCGGGTGGAATACCTCAAGCACGGCGCAGAGCGCAACTTCGCCGTGGTGGATGCGGCCATGAACGATCTGCTGCGCCCGGCGCTGTACGACGGCGTTCCATGACATCGTCCCGGTCCGCGCCCGGTGCGGGCCCGGACCGGCGCTACGAGGTGGTCGGACCGATTTGCGAAAGCGCCGACTTCCTCGGGCACGAGCGGGACCTCGCCGTGGCAGAAGGCGACCTGCTGGCGGTGATGTCGGCGGGCGCCTACGGCATGAGCATGAGCTCCAACTACAACACCCGCCCGCGCGCCGCCGAGGTTATGGTGGACGGCTCGCAGCCGCACCTGATCCGCAGCCGCGAGGCGGTGGCGCAACTTTTCGCGCACGAGCGGCTCTTACCTTAGCCTGAATTTCATACCGGACGGCCCGGTCTGAAATGCAGGCTAGAATTGAGGTTCTGGCGTGCGCCGCATCGCGAAGGTCACCGGGCTCGCTCGGTTGTTCCGCGGAGCCGGACCGGCCGATGGAGCGCTAGCCCGAAGGTTCTTGGGAGAGGCCTCACACGTGGCGATTTCGGATTGCACCACCGCCGCAGCGACTGCGTTCCGCCGACGCGCCCCGATCGTCGCGGTGCTGCTGGCAGCGCTGGCAACGCCGGGCTGCAACGACAGCAAGAGCGCGGACAAGAAGGCTGGCCCGGCCCCGGCTCCAGTCACAGTGACGCACCGTCGAACGCGCCACTGTACCGGTCAGCATCACGGCGATCGGCAACGTCGAGCCGATCCAGACGGTAGCGATCAAGTCGCGGATCGACGGCGAAATCGTCGCCGTGCACGTCCGCGACGGCCAGGACGTGACCAAGGGCCAGCTGCTGCTCGAGCTGGACGACCGCTATCTGCAGGCACAGCTCAAGCAGCTCGAGGCGGCCGAGGCGCGCGACCGCGCGCTGCTCGCCAACGCCCAGTCGCTCGAGCAGCGCTACCAGGACCTGCTGGCCAAGGGCTTCATCTCCGAGGAGGCCTACATGCAGGCGCAGCACCAGTCGCGACGCCGCCGAGGCTACCGTCGCGGCCGACCATGCGGCAGTCGAGACGGCTCGCGTGCAGCTGTCCTATACCAAGCTGCGCTCGCCCATCAGCGGACGGACCGGCAAGGTGATCCTGCCGGTGGGCAACAACGTCAAGGCGAACGACACGGGCGCGCTGGTGGTGATCAACCAGATCGCGCCGATCTAGGTCGGCTTCGCGGTGCCCGACCGTTACCTGGACGACATCCGCGCCTTCAGCGCCAAGGGCGCGCTCGCCGGTGCGCGCGACGCCACAAGGTGCGCCAGGGCGTGGAGGCGGTGGGACGACTGACCTTCATCGACAACGCGGTGGACCCGCAGACCGGCACGATCCGGCTGGCGCGCCACGTTCACCAACGCCGACCGGGCGCTGTGGCCAGGCCAGTTCGTGACCGCCAAGGTCACGCTGCAGGAGCAGGCCAATGTCGTCGTGGTCCCGTCCCAGGCCATCCAGAACGGCCCAAAGGGCCAGTACGTGTACGTGGTGAAGCCCGACAGCACCGCCGAGCTGCGCGAGGTCGTGGTCGAGCGCACCGAAGGCGATCGGGCAGTCGTGGCCAAGGGCTTGGAGGCGGGCGAAACCGTCGTGACCACCGGCCAGCTGCGCGTCGTGCCGGGCGGGAAAGTCGCGCCACGCGCGGGCTGAGGCGCTTTGCGCCACGAGCACCCATGAACCTCTCCGAGCTCTTCATCCGCCGCCCGGTCATGACCCTGCTGGTCATGCTCGGCATCCTCACGTTCGGCATCGTCGCCTATCGCCAGCTGCCGGTCGCGCAGCTGCCGAACGTCGACTTCCCCACCATCCAGGTGCGCGCAGAGCTGCCCGGCGCCAGCCCGGAGACCATGGCCGCGGCGGTGGCCACGCCGCTGGAGAAGCAGTTCTCCACCATCGCCGGGGTGGACCAGATGACCTCCTCCAGCACGCAGGGCACCACCCAGATCACGCTGCAGTTCGCGCTGGACCGCGACATCGATGCCGCCGCTCAGGACGTGCAGACGGCGATCTCGCTGGCGCGCCGCCAGCTGCCCGCGGACATGATCGGTGCCGCCGTCCTACCGCAAGGTCAATCCGGCGGACATGCCGATCTTCTATCTCGCGCGTCACCTCCGACACGCTGCCGCTGTACCGGGTCAACGAGTATGCCGAGACGCTGATGGCGCAGCGCATCTCGATGGTGAGCGGCGTGGCGCAGGTGCAGGTGTTCGGCTCGCAAGCGTATGCCGTGCGGGTGCAGGTGGATCCCAAGGCACTCGCGGCACGCGCGCATCGGCATCGACGAGGTCGAGCAGGCGCTCGGCCGAGCAGAATCCGAACCTGCCCACCGGCACGCTGCAGGACCAGCACCGCTCCGCCTCGGTGATGACCAACGGTCAGCTGCAGGACGCGGCCGCCTTCAACGACGTCATCGTCGCCTACCGCAACGGCGCGCCGGTGCGGGTCAAGGACATCGGGCGAGGCCATCGACGGCGTGCAGAACAACCGCATGGCCGCCTGGTACAACGACAAGCGCGGCATCGTGCTCGCGATCCAGCGCCAGCCCGGCACCAACACGGTCCAGGTCGTGGACGAGATCCGCAAGCTGATGCCGCAGTTCCGCGCCCAGATCCCGCCCGGCATCGACGTGGAAGTGCTGTACGACCGCTCCGAGGTCATCCGCGATTCGGTGCACGAAGTGCAGTTCACGCTGGTGCTGGCGCTGGTGCTGGTGATCATGGTGATCTTCCTGTTCCTGCGCAACCTCTCCGCGACCGTGATTCCGGCGGCGGCGCTGCCGATGTCCATCATCGGCACGTTCTCGGTGATGTACCTGTTCGGCTTCAGCCTGGACACCTTGTCGCTGCTGGCGCTCACGCTGTGCGTGGGCTTCGTGGTGGACGACGCCATCGTCATGCTGGAGAACATCGCGCGCCACCTGGAGATGGGCAAGACCCCGCTGCAGGCGACGCTCGAAGGCTCGCGCGAGATCGCCTTCACCATCCTGTCCATGACGCTGTCGCTGGCGGTGGTGTTCGTGCCCGTGCTGTTCATGGGCGGCGTGGTCGGCCGGCTGCTGCACGAGTTCGCCGTCACCATCATGGCCGCCATCCTGATCTCCGGCTTCGTCAGCCTGAGCTTGACGCCGATGCTGTGCGGCCGCTGGCTGCGGCCCGAGCGCGAGCAGCGGCACGGCCGCATGTACCAGGCGAGCGAGCGCGTCTTCGACGGGATGCGCGATTTCTACGACCGCACGCTTGCGCGTGACGCTCGCCTTCCCGCGCACCACGATCGGTGGTGTTCGCGGTGACCACGGCGCTGGCAATCTACCTCGGCATCACCATCCCCAAAGGCTTCCTGCCCACCGAGGACGTGGGCTCGCTGTTCGCCTTCACCGAGGGCGCGCAGGACATCTCCTTCGACGCCATGTACCAGCAACAGCAGCTGGCCGTGGCCAAGATCCGGCGAGAATCCGCACGTCGCGTCGACCATGTCCTTCATCGGCGTGGGCGGCTCCAGCCAGCAGATGAACCTGGGACGCATCGTCATCACGCTCAAGCCGCGCAGCGAGCGTCCGGCTGCCGACAAAGGTCATGCAGGAGCTGCGGCCGGCGCTCGCCGAGCTGCCCGGCCTGAAGGTGTTCCTGCAGAACCTGCCCAGCATCCGCCTGGGCGGCACGGTCACCAAGAGCCAGTTCCAGTTCACCCTGCAGAGCGGGGATCTGGACGAGCTGTACCACTGGGCGCCGATCGTCGAGGAGCGGGTGCGCGCGATCCCCGGCTTCCAGGACGTGACCAGCGACCTGCAGATCAAGAACACCCAGGTGGATATCGACGATCGACCGCGACAAGGCCTCGGCGCTGCGGCGTGGACCCCGCAACAGATCCAGAACGCGCTGTACAACGCTTTCGGCTCGCGCCAGGTGTCCACCATCTACACGCCGAGCAACGAGTACTGGGTGATCCTGGAAGTGGAGCCGCAGTACCAGCGCGACGCCTCCACGCTGTCGCTGCTTTACGTCCGCGGCGGCGGCGGGAGCCTGGTGCCGCTCGGCTCGGTCGCCCGCATCGGCACTTCCATCGGACCGCTGTCCATCAATCACCTCGGGCAGCTGCCCGCGGTGACCATCTCCTTCAACCTGGCGCCCGGGGTGGCGCTGGGCGAGGCCGTGACCCGCGTCAATGACGGCCTGGCGGAGGTGCGCGCACCGGCCACGCTGAGCTCCAGCTTCCAGGGCCAGGCGCAGGCCTTCCAGTCGTCGCTGGTCGGCATGCCGCTGCTGCTGCTGATGGCGGTGTTCGTCATCTATCTGATCCTGGGGATCCTGTACGAGAGCTTCATCCACCCGCTCACCATCCTGTCCGGCCTGCCCTCCGCGGTGCTGGGCGCGCTGCTCACCCTGCTCGTGTTCCACCCCGAGCTGGACCTGTTCGGCTGGGTCGGCCTGCTGATGCTGATCGGGATCGTGAAGAAGAACGCCATCATGATGATCGACTTCGCCATCGAGGCGCAGCGCAAGGACGGCCAGCGCCCCGAGCAGGCGATCTACCAGGCCGCGCTGGTGCGCTTCCGGCCGATCATGATGACCACGCTGGCGGCGTTGATGGGCACCCTGCCCATCGCGCTGGGCTGGGGCGCCAGCGCCGAGGCGCGCCGTCCGCTCGGCCTGGCGGTGGTCGGCGGCCTGCTCGTCTCCCAGGTCCTCACCCTCTACATCACCCCCGTCATCTACGTCTACCTGGAGCGCTTCAAGGGTTGGACGGGCCGCGCCCGCCGCACGCGGGCTGCGCTGGCGCGCTAAGCCCTGAGGCTCGAGGCGCGAGGCACGAGGCCTGCGAGAATTCCCGGACGTGTCTCGACGCCTCGAGCCTCGCGCCGATGACGTGGGCCTGACCTGCGTCTGCCTCGCGCCTCGAGCCCAGCGAACGCGGCGCCAGCCGCGGCGCGCGCCTATAATCACCAGGCCTGCTGTGGCACGCCCGCCGAAGACACGCCAACTATAAGAGCCCGGAGACGAACATGACCGACAGCGTCAAATACCTGCTCGACGAGAGCCAGATCCCGAAGTACTGGTACAACATCATGGCGGACCTGCCGAAGCCGCCACCGCCGGTGCTGCACCCGGGCACGCTGCAGCCGCTCGGGCCGGACGACCTGGCGCCGCTGTTCCCGATGTCGTTGATCATGCAGGAGGTCACCACCGAGCGGGAAGTGGAGATCCCGCAGCCGGTGCGCGAGGTCTACAAGCAGTGGCGCCCGAGCCCGCTCTATCGCGCGCGCCGCCTGGAGAAGGCGCTGCAGACCCCCGCGCGCATCTACTACAAGTACGAGGGCGTCAGCCCGGCCGGCAGCCACAAGCCCAACACGGCGGTTCCCCAGGCTTTCTACAACAAGGAAGCCGGGGTCAAGAAGATCACCACCGAGACCGGCGCCGGCCAATGGGGCTCGTCGCTCGCCTTCGCCGGTGCGCTGTTCGGGCTGGATATCCAGGTGTTCATGGTGCAGGGTCTCCTACAACCAGAAGCCCTATCGCCGCGCGCTCATGGAGACCTACGGTGCCCGCTGCATCGCCAGCCCGTCCATGGAGACGCGAGACCGGCCGCCGGATTCTCGCCGCCACGCCCGACAGCAACGGCAGCCTCGGCATCGCGATCTCCGAGGCGGTGGAGATTGCCGCTCAGCGCGACGACACCAAGTACGCGCTGGGCTCGGTGCTCAACCACGTGCTGCTGCACCAGACCGTGGTCGGGCAGGAGGCGATGAAGCAGCTGGAGATGGCCGGCGACTACCCCGATGTCATCGTCGGCTGCACCGGCGGCGGCTCCAACTTTGCCGGGATCGTGTTCCCGTTCCTCGGCAGCCAGCTGCGCGGGGGCAAGAAGGTGCGGATCGTGGCGGTGGAGCCGTCCGCCTGCCCGAGCCTCACGCGCGGCAAGTACGCCTACGACTTCGGCGACACCGGCCACCTGACGCCGCTGGTCAAGATGCACACGCTGGGCTCGACCTTCATCCCGCCGGGCTTCCATGCCGGCGGGCTGCGCTATCACGGCATGGCCCCGCTGGTGTCCCACGTCAAGGACCTGGGCTTGATCGAAGCCAAGGCCTACCATCAGACCGCCTGCTTCGAGGCAGGCGTGTTCTTCGCCCGCCAGGAGGGCATCGTGCCTGCGCCGGAAGCGAACCATGCGGTGAAAGGTGCGATCGACGAGGCGATGCGCTGCAAGGAAGAAGGCGTAGGCCGCACCATCCTGTTCAACCTGTGCGGCCACGGTCATTTCGACATGCAGGCGTACATGGATTACGCCGCCGGCAAACTGGTCGACCAGCAATACGACGAGAGTGAGCTGGCGATGGCGCTGGCGGGGTTGCCCAGCGTCAAGCAAGCGGCGTGACCGGATGGTGTAACCGTCAGGCCTGACGCCCCTCGCCCGCCACCGGGGGAGGGGTTGTTGCCGTTCGCTCGAAAAGTCCGCGCACCGTTTCGATGCTGTCCGCGTCCTCGGGCTTCTTGTCGGTGCGAAAGCGCTTCACGCGGGCGAAGCGCAGAGCCATGCCCGCCGGATACTGCGGGCTCGCCTGGATCTCGTTCACCGCAATCTCGACCACCAGTTCGGGGCGCACGTACACCGTGTAGGCGTCGCGTGCGGCTTCCAGCTCGAGCAGCCTCTGCGTTTGCCACATGAGCATCTCGTCGGTCAGGCCCTTGAAGGTCTTCCCCAGCATGACGAAGCGGCCGTCGGCGGGATCGCGCGCACCCAGATGCAGGTTCGACAGCCAGCCCTTGCGGCGCCCATGGCCCCACTCGGCCGCCAGGATCACCAGGTCCAGCGTGTGCGCCTGCTTCACTTTGAGCCAAGCGCCGCCGCGGCCGCCGGCTTCGTAGGGTGCCTCGAGCGACTTGGCCATCACGCCCTCGTGGCCGTGGGCGAGCGCCGCGTCCACAAACGCCTGCGCTCGGCCAGGATCCCCGGTCACCAGGCGCGCCACGAGCAGCGTTGCGGGCAGTGCATCGCTCAAGGCAGAGAAGCGCCGGTGCCCGGGTTCGTCGATGAGGTCGGCGCCGTCGCGCCGCAGACAGTCGAAAAAGAACACCGACAACGGCAGCTCGCCGCGCGCTGCGTCGATGTCGAGCTTGCGGCCGAAGCGCCGCATGGTGACCTGGAAGGGTTGCGGCGAGCCGTCGGCCCGCAGCACGATAGCCTCTCCGTCGAGAATGAGCGCGCGCGCCGGGACAGCGCCGACCGCCTCGACGATCTCGGGGACCGAAGAGGTGACGTCGTTCAAGTTGCGGCTGAACACCCGCACGTCCGCACCGGACTTGTGCACCTGCACTCGGGCACCGTCCAGCTTCCACTCCAGTGCCGCTTCGCCGAGCTGCTCCAGGGCATCGCCGATGTCCTCGGCCGGCCGGGCGAGCATCGGCAGGAGGGGCCGGAACAACGTCAGCGAGAAGCTGCGCAACCCCGCTGCGCCTTGCGTGAGGGCCGCGTGCGCCACGTCGGCCAGGCTGCCGGCCAGCATCGCTGCACGCCGCACCTCAGCCGCCGGCAGGGCGGCCGCCTGCGCCACTGCCTCCAGCATCACGCCCTCCAATGCTCCCTGACGCAGCTCGCCCAACAGCAGCCTGAGCACAAACTCCTGCTCCAGCGCCGTTGCGCGTGACAGCAACTCCCCCAGCAGCTGGCGGCGCTGCGCGGCCGCGCCGGAGCCAGACGCGCTGGCCACCCGCTCCAGCACCGCGTCGACCTCGGCCAGCGTCAGCTCGGATGCCGTCGCAGCAGTCGCGGGACGCGCCTGCAGGATGGTCGAGGGGCCTGCGCCGAGCTTGCTTTGGCGCGCCTCCCCGGACAGGTAGGCTGAGCCGATCGCGATCTCGTCCGGGCTCATCCGGCGCAGGCAAGCGGCGAGCGTCGCGATCTTTTCGGAGCGCCGCGCCGTGTCCGTCACGCGGCGGGAAGTCTCGACCAGTTCTGTCAGCTGCATCGGTCGACCCCTAACCGCAGAGGCGCGGAGAACCAGGCGCGAGGCACGAGGCGCGAGGCTCGAGAGGGTGCAAGCTACCGAAGAGCTCGCTCGGCACCTCGATCCGTCGGAGACTAGGTGCTCTTTCCATATTGCCTGATGCCTCGAGGCTGATGCGGCTGGTCCAGATTCTCGCGCCTCGAGCCTCGCGCCTCGGGCCTGCTTCTCCACGCCTCTGCGGTCAAGCCTTAGGCTTTAGTCATTGAACAGCGACACACAGCCCGGATTGTAGCGGGCTGCGATCCGATTGCCCTGGAAGGTCGAATCGGCCAAGATCGCGGGTGCTCAACGCTCCCGCATCCATCGTGCCGCCGCGCCTGCGCCGCCCGCTCCTGCTTGTTCTGCTTCTCCTCGCCGCGGCAGCGGTCTATGGCGGCTGGACGCTGTCCAGGCTTGCGCCCATCGGCAGCGCCTACGCAGCCAAGATGCTGTGCTCCGGCGTGTTCGTGGCCGGGCGGCAGCCCGCATCGGTCATCGCTGAGGACATCCTGGCGGACAACACGTGGTTGCTGCGCCTGGTGCGCGCGCAAGTCGATCGAGACGAGCGCCGGACGTCGGCCACGTTTCTCGGCTTCGCCCGCCGCGAAGCACAGTTCCGCCCAGGCCTGGGGTGCACGCTGGCGATCGGCGCGCGCATCTCACCCGAACCCAAGGGTGGGATGGCTCCCGATCTGGGTCCGGAGCAATCCCCGCTGCCTATCTCCGCGCAGGCTGCGGCGATCGATGCGCCGGCGCTGGAAGCTGCGCTCGCCTGGGCCTTCGACGAGCCGGATCCGCAGCGGCTGCGCCGCACCCGCGCGGTAGTCGTCGTGCACCGGGGCGAGATCGTGGCCGAACGCTATGCGCCGGGCTTCACGGCGAACACCCCGCTGCCAGGCTGGTCCATGACCAAGACTGCGGCGGCCGCATTGACTGGGGTCCTGGTCGCAGACAAGCGTCTGGCGCTCGATTCGCGTGCTCTGCTCAACGAGTGGCGAGGGCCGGGCGACCGGCGTTCGCAGATCACCCTCGCGGACCTGCTGCGCATGACCGATGGGCTCGAATTCAACGAGCAGTACGACGACCCGCTTTCGGACGTCGCGGTCATGTTGCTGGGCACGGGCGATGCGTCCGGCTTCGCATTGCGCAAGCCGCTCGCCACGGCGCCGAGCACGAGCTGGCGCTACTCCAGCGGAACGACCAACGTGCTCGCGGGCGTGCTGCGCCGGACCCTGGACGGCCGGGACCTCTCGGATCTTGTCCGACGCAGGCTGTTCGACCGTCTCGGCATGCGTCGCGCCGTCCTGGAACCGGACGCCGACGGCACACCGGTGCTGTCGTCTTTTATGCACGCCACCGCGCGCGAGTGGGCCGCCTTCGGTCAGTTCCTCCTGCAGGACGGTGTGTGGCATGGCGAGCGCCTCCTGCCCTCGGGGTGGGTCGACTACATGCGCACACCCACGCCGCAGTGCGCCCGCGGCGACTTCGGGGCGCATCTGTGGTTGAAGGTACCGGAGGGGTTCGGCGGTGCGGGGGCCGCTGCCGCAGCCCTGCCCGTGGACGCCTTCCATCTCTCGGGACACGAGGGGCAAGTAGTCAGCGTCGTGCCGAGCCGCGAGCTGGTGGTGGTGCGCCTGGGCCTGTCGCGCCTGCCGCACACCTGGGACCACGCCGAGTTCCTCGCCCGCGTGCTGAAGGCCTTTCCACCGCCTTAGCCGGACAGCAAAACCTAT
>CAWHCG010000028.1:0-141159 GCA_963827575.1 uncultured beta proteobacterium | reverse complement strand
CAGAAAGTGTCTGCGCGCTCGCGCAACACCGGCTGCCAGGAGTCCGATGGCGAGCGCAGCAGAAGTTTCGGGCTCTGGCACCCCGACAACCGGAGGTACATTCACCGTGGTGATGCGAGCCAGAGCTCGCGATCGGAGAGATCGTAGGCCGATCCGGAATGAAATTCCAGATCGCCGTCGTCAACAAGAAGGATTGCCGTTGCTGAGGCCCGCGACCGCGGTAATCGGATCGGTAATTGTACCGTAGAAAAATCCGAGTTGACCTTGCCCGGCCGGGACCACGAACTGGCTGGACCGCACTACGAGTTGCGCGAAAGTGCGCACGGAATAATCCAGCGGGAAGTGCCCGGAACCGTCCCAGGTCACCACGATCTGTCCGGGGTCGAGGTATTCCCGAAAACATTGGAGCTCGGGTCTTCCCTGGCGTCAAGGTCCGTCCACACGGCGGCGATCATGGGAGGAGCGAACCGAGGCAGCAGCGCCTCCGGGGCGAAGTCGGTCAGGCCGCTTCCGAACGTCACGTAGCCATTGGACCCGACGAACAAGCCGTCATAAGTCTGACCGAAATAGTTGATGGACTGGCCCGGCCCGAAGGACACCTGCTCGAAACAATCATCGCAATCGCTCGGGCCTCCAAGCGCCGATCCAAGAGACGAGGTGAAGTATGCAGGCCATGCAGAGGCTGCTGAAAAAGCAAGGACGATTGCAGTGGACGCGGTGCCGACCCGACGCCGGACGATCGCGCGTCGCGCTGGCGACCAGCGTAGAGCAGCGGCCTTTGGAGCGCGCGAGAAAAGCGGCGAACGGATTGCCGAGACAAATATGTGCGCCGGACCATACGCCATCTCACGCCTCCATGCGATTTGCATTACCCTACTGGCCATCCTATGCCTACTGATGCCTTTGTCAACGTGTGGAATCGGAGACAGTCGCAGCGACGTAAACTGGTACGCGGGTCAGCCTGCCCGCTGAGGAACACCCAGGATCTGCCGCACGACGAATTCGTGATCCTCGGCCTGCGGCAATCCCGACACGGTGATGGTGCCGATCACGCCGACCCCGCGAATGTTGATCGGAAACGCACGCCCATGCGCCGCATATGGATCCGGATCGAGCCGGGCATCGGTATCGAAGCTCTTTCCGCGCGCGCGGAAATCTGTGCCGACATGTAGGGAGCTGTGACCATATCGGTTCACGACGTTGTTCTTGCGCCGGATCCAGGCGTCATTGTCGGCCGAGGTCCCGGGCATCGCGCAGTGAAAGAGCTGCTGGCCGTTGCGGCAGATATCGATAGCGATCGGCTTGCGCTCGCGCCGGGCCGCTTCCGCGAGTGCAAAGCCGAGCGCCAGCCCGGCCTCGTTTCTGAACTCGGTGAATTGCAGCTCCTGCTCCCGCTGCTCGAGGGTTTGTAACAGCTGCTGGCGTTCGTTCACTGATCATCTCCTGTCGTGTTGAGCGCACATCGTCGCCGCGGTCTTACCGGCGTTCGCCGATGAATCGGTTACCTATCTGTAATGGATGCCGCAATACACTCGACCTGCATTCGCAGCTCGCGCAGGCGGATGACAACGAGCTGCATCCTCGCATCGGTGACTTACGCTGCCGGGTTAACCGCTACGGTGGAGTGCGGTTGCATTGCGCAGTCGCGTTACGCAGGACATCGAGATACAGCAGCGGAAACTGAAATGCCACGGAGGTCATCATGCATCGCTTCCACCGGTTGATGCTCGTTCTGCCAGCGTCTTCAGCTTCGCAGCCGTCCCATCGTCGTTTGCAGCGGTGGCCTCGATCTCCGTCGACTGGTCGCAACTGCAAACGCAGATTCTGCCGATCTCCGGCATGCGGCCCCCTCTCACATTCTCCGGCCAGTCTACGCATTTGACAACGAGTGCGAACAGTGCGGGCGACGGCAGTGAAAACCAGGACCACCTCCTGAACAACTGGACTGACGCAAGAAACCAGGTCGCCCATACCACGAATGGCGACGGAGCCGCGAACGTCAGCAGTTCCATCATTTCGGCAACTGCCTCAGCCACACCGCCTCTCGGTAACGTATGCTGCGGCTCCGGCGGCAGTGGAACAGTAGACCGCAGCGCGGGTTTCTCGCTGAGCGGGCCGGGTAGCCTCGTCTTCAGTGTTCCTTATGCGCTTTCCGGATCCGGCTCGTCCTTCGATTTCTCCAACTCGAGCTTCGCCTCGATCAACAGCTCCAGCTCATTTGTCTCTAACGAGGGCGGATTCTCCCAAAGTAGTAAATCGGTCAATGCCGAGTCGCTCTTCACCGAGCCTTTCTCACAGAGCGGAACGCTGGTTTTTGGCATCGTTGCAGATGCAGCCGGGACCGGGTCATTCGATGTCATGCTGAGCGCTTCCGCAAACGACTTCTCGGGACCGGTCATACCCGAGCCATCCGTGTTCCTCGAGCTTGCGGCCGGCCTGAGCGCCATCGTTGTCATCGCAAGGCGGCGTGTCGTGCTTGCCGACAAAGCGGCCTGATCGCCACCCCGTTGGAGGTCATGGGCTGGACCGGAACGCGGGCGTCATCGAATTCGCGTGACATGTTCAGGCCCAGCACGCCTGCTGCTTCTCTCACTCCCTCGGGAGCCTCTATCTTTCTGCCTCCCGCACAACCATACTCTTCCCAGGATCGACTTCCGGGACCGGGGGCGGAGTATGGACCAGCTCGAGATCCAAACTGGACGTCAAACAGCAGCGCCGCCGGCTGCGCCGGCACTGAATCACGATGGTGCTCGCGTGTATCGCTGGAGCGAATGCACCAGATTGACACGGCTGGCGCTGTCCCACCTCGAGGGTCGCAATCTCTCCGGCGTTCAGGAGATCCTCATTGCATTGCTTCGCTTAGCGAGCCAGACTGCGGATATCACGGTCGCGTCGCCCGCAAGGTCCGGGCGGCCTGGCTTTGCTGTGGGGCCGGCCAGCGCACCGTTTCGCGATGCTCGACACGGGCATCCGCTATCGAGCGCGCAGGCGCTCAGTCAGCGGCCTCTGGTGATCTGTGCGCTGGGCGACTTCGAGCTCACAATCAACGGTTTGCCGATCCACCGGGGGCGCAAGGCGGCGCGCAAACCCCTCGAACTGTTGAAAGCGTTAATTGCGCGGGGTGACACAACGGCGGGGGCCGCGGAACTGGCGGACAACCTGTGGCCGGATGCAGAAGGAGACGCCGCACGAGATTCGTTGCGCGTGACGCTGTATCGTTTGCGGCGATTGCTGACTCTCCCGCATGCGGTCATCGTCGAGAACGCGACATTGCGGCTGAACCCTCACCTATGCTGGGTGGACGCGTGGGTCTTCGAGCAAGCTGCGGAAGATACGGCGCGCGCCTGCCACGACGACGATCAATCGACCGAGCGTTTGGAACGCACGCTGCAAAATTTATCGAGGACATCTCTTCGCTCACGAAAACGAGCAACCCTGGATGCTTGCACCACGGGAGCGCCTGCGGCAGCACTGGCTCGACGCCGTCTACCGGGTCGGCACGCGTTATCAAACCCAAGAATGCTGGACGCAAGCCTGCAGGTTGTACGTACATGCGGCCGAATGCGATCCGGCCGCCGAAGAGCTGTACCGTCGCCTCATGATCTGCCAATGCAACATCGGTGATTTCGCGGAAGCCCTGCACACCTACCGGCGGTGCCGAAGCCAGCTCACCGCGAGATTCGGTATTCCGCCTTCGGCAGAAACCGAACGGCTCTATCGGTCATTTTGCCAATTGGGAAGCTAGCGTGTGGGCAGTCAGCTGTCAACCCCAGCAAATCGCCGCAATTCCTCGAGTCTTGACCCAGGACTCGCGTGCTCGATGGCGTGTATCGCAGCAGCGCGGGCGCGCCGGTCTTCCATGAAGCGCGCGCTCCCAGCGTGGCAGAGCTGAGGCGCTGCTCAGCCGGATCATCCAGCGCATCCTGAAGCTGCTCACGCGCACCGGCTACCTCATCGAAGAGCAGGGCATGAGCTACCTGGCCCAAGCCGATTCGGATCGCGCGCTCACGCCCTTGCAGGCGGCGGCGTGCACCTATCGCATTGCGCTGGGGCCGCGCGCGGGGCAAAAAGTGCTGAGCCTGCAAACCGTCCCCAGCCGAGCGGCCGATTCCACGCAGCCAGGCTGCGTCAACGCGCACGGTTTCAGCCTACATGCGGCACTGCGCTGTGGCGCTCATCAGCGCAAGGAACTCGAACGCCTGTGCCGCTATATCACCCGCCCGGCGATTGCCAACCAACGGCTCAAGCGCAATCAAGCGGGCCAAGTCGTGCTGCAGCTCAAGAGTCCCTACCGCGACGGCACCACCCATATCGTGATGTCGCCGCTGGAGTTCATGCAGCGCTTGGCGGCACTGATCCCGCGTCCGCGGCTGCATCTGATTCGCTTCCATGGCGTGCTCGCGCCCCACGCCAAATTGCCCGATGGCAGCCGCGCGCTTATCCCCGCCGATTGGACTGACCTCACCGCGCGTGGCAACCACGATGCTGCCTCCAATACTGAGCCGGTCATTCTCGCGCCGCTGGCAGACTTGCTCCATGCCCGAACTGTCGTAGATGCTCTCCTCGGGCGCCTGCCCGAGAGGGCGCCGTCTGCCGCAGAGGAGAGCCATGGAGCAACTGAGTCTGAGCCTTCTCGAGCTCCCAAACCCGCGCGCCGCGGTATGGGAGGCTCTAGCGCAAGAGCAACGCGTGGTGGTGATCGAAGCGCTCGCAAGACTGCTCGCCAAGGCCGCCGGGGCCGAAGCACAACAGGACCGAGCCGATGAGTGACGCTACCAAAGTCAGACCGACCCACAACCAGCGCGCCGCGCTCGTCTACGTGCGTCAATCCAGCCCCCCTCAGGTGGAACACAATCGCGAGTCTACCCAGCGGCAATACGCTCTGGTCGAGCGCGCGCTCGAGCTGGGCTGGCGTCGTGACCAAGTCAGCGTAATCGACGATGATCTGGGTCTGTCCGGGGCGAGCAGCACACAGCGCTTAGGCTTCGCGCGCATGAGCACCTGGGCGCCCGCCGGTGAAACTCGGTGCGCCGGTGACCGACATCACCGCCGGCATTCTGGCTGCGATGGGCGTGCTCGCCGCGTATGTGTACCGGTTGAAGACCGGGAAAGGGCAGCGCGTCGATGCCTCGTTGTTCGAGGCGGGTATCGTGCATACCTACTGGCAGTCCGCGATCGCGCTGGCTACCGGCGTTGCCCCCGGCCCGCTCGGCTCCGCGCACCCGCTGAGCGCGCCGTATCAGGCGTTCGAGACCGCCGATGGCTGGATCACGATCGGTGCGGCCAACCAGTCGAACTGGCTCAAGCTCACCGACGCGCTCGAGGCGGGCGCGCTCAAGAGCGACCCGCGCTTCGCCACCAACGCGGCGCGCATGGCGAATCTGCCGGCGCTGGTGGCGACCCTCACGCCGCTGCTCAAGCAGCGCAGCTCTGCGGACTGGCTGAGGCGGTTCGAAGCCGCCGGCGTACCGGCCGGGCCGGTGCTGGACGTTGCTCAAATGCATGCCGATCCGCAGACCCAGGCCCGCAAGATGGTGGTCGAAGTGCCACACAGCCGCCTGGGGAAGACCAAGACGCTCGGCACGGCGGTGAAGTTCTCAGCTACGCCGAGCGATGTGAGGCGCGGCGCACCCGTGCTCGGCGAGCACACGCGAGAGGTGCTGCGCGAGTACGGCTACGCTGATGCGCAGATCGATGCCCTCGCAGCCGCTGGCGTGGTGATCGCCTGACCGGCCCAACGTCGTTCCCCGCGATCGGGTCGGGGGCAGGCTCCGGCGGGAGCCTACGCTGCTCGAGCAATTCTGGATCCCCGCCTGCGCGGGGATGACAAGTAGTCTGATCGTTCCCGCGGAGGCGGGAACCCAGGGTACTCAGGTCGCCTTCTGGACGCCCTTGCGCGGCGGTGGATGACAGCCAACTAGATGGTCACTACGTCAAGGCCGGTCAGCCGCCTTGACCGCAAGGGAACCTGACCAACGGCTGGTTGATCGTCATCTGGTTAATGGTTGGCTGCCGCCCGACGTAGGGGACTTGCTTGGCGAACGCGCTCACCACTCCTGCGTAGGAATTCCCCGTCGAGAGGCTGGCCGAGCAGGTCCCGATGCCCTCCATCAGGACCATTGCGTCCAGGTCTCCGACGTAAACCACCTCTCCCGGTCCGACCTGGAAGCTTGCGATCACCGCGTCGTATTTGGCCCCCAGCCCCTGGAACCCGCCGAACTCGGCGAAGCTGCCGTCCTGTTGCACCAGCGTCTGCAGCTGGTAGGTTCCGGCCTTGAGCAACGCGACGTCGAAGGTATGCGTCCAATCGATCTTGAAACGCTGCGCAACTTCGAACGCGTAGCCCGGCTCACTGGCGTTCTGCCAGATCGACCGATACCCGCCGACGATCACCACGGCATCGTCCGGCGCCCGGTTCGCCCAGGTCTCCTGGGTAAGCGCCTTGTCGTATCCCGAACGATAGAGGTTGGCGGTCTTGCAACCCGTGAGCGCGCCGAGCAACAGCGCCGTGGTCACTATCCACGTACCCAACGCCGCGCGATGGATTTCGAGGCGCATGTCATTCCACCTGTTTGATGAGGATGGTAACAGCAGCGAACGGTAACATGCCTCCCGGCGTGGTGCAACGCGGCCTGGTCGGGCTCCATTGCAGAGCTTGTGGCGGGCGGCTGACTCGCTTATCGTGACAGAAATCAACGGCCCAGCTCTCCTAGCGGGCGTCAGGAATCCAGGAGGTCTTCATGGTGGCTGTACCACAAGAGCGAACGAAGTGGATCGTGCTGGCACTGATGTCCGCGGCCCTGGCACTGCTGGTGTGGTCGGACCGGATTCACGGGCGCGATGTCGAGACACCGAAGGCCAATCCCGACACGAAGAGGATCATCGCGATCGGCGGGCTCTCGCTCTGGCTCAAAGGTCGATTCTCCGAAGCCGAACTGGCTGCGCTTCGACCCGAAGACCTGGATATCGAATCGCACTACTGCGGTTGCTACGACAAGCCGAAGGCGCACTTTCCGTATACCTTTTTCCTGCTCAGGACCCCCAAGGGCGACCTGGTTGCCAGACCCGACAGCAACGAGGGCGCGCTGACCTTTGCGCTGCTGGCGGTCAGGTACGGCGATCGCTACTGTCAAGTGGAATCGGAGGAGGACTGCTACGGTTCTTTCCAGGAACCTTGCGACTTCACCGACTTCCGCTACGGGCCCTACCTGAAGGAGTTTTTCCCGACCTGCAAGTCGGAGGACACCGAGCCCGTCGGGGAGAAGGAAAGCCGGATATTGAACGGTGCCGGGCCGTTGGGATAGCCTCCGGCGGCGGAGATCGCGACGAACGGACAACCGGGCCCAACCGCTGGCGAGGACACCCATGAACAAGACCAGAGAAGACCTGCTCGCGCGGCTCGAAGCGCAGGCGCGCCAGGTGCGGCGCAATGTGTGGCGCGCGCTGCGGGCCGGCGGCAGCGGCCATGTCGGCGGCTCGTGCTCGGCGGCGGACATTCTGGCGGCGCTGTACTTCCACCGCCTGCGGGTACGCCCCGGCGAGCCGGACTGGCCGGAGCGCGACCGGTTCGTCCTGTCCAAGGGCCACGCCAACGCCGCTCTGGGCGCGGTGCTGGCGCAGGCGGGCTTCATCGAAGACGAGGTCCTCGATCGCTTCTACGGGTTCGAGTCCCCGTTCGGGATGCACCCGGACATCAAGGTCGCGGGCGTGGAGATGTGCACGGGCGCGCTCGGCCATGGGCTCGCCGTGGCAGTGGGCATGGCGCTCGGCGCGCGCATCCAGAAGCAGGACTTCCACACCTTCGTCATGCTGGGCGACGGCGAGCTGCACGAGGGCTCCAACTGGGAAGCGGCGATGGCGGCCGCTCACTACCGGCTGGCGAACCTCACGGCGATCGTCGACCACAACAAGATCTCGCAGAGCGGCCGCGTCGACGAGATCGTCGGCATCGACCCGCTGGCCGACAAGTGGCGCGCCTTCGGCTGGGAGGTGCGCGAGATCGACGGCCACGACATGGCAGAGGTGGTCGATGCGCTCGACGCGCTGCCGTTCCATCCGGACCGCCCATCGGCGCTCATCGCCCACACCGTCAAGGGCAAGGGCGTGAGCTTCGCCGAGAACACCTACCTCTGGCACAGCAACAGCGTGAACGACGAGATCCTCGCGCGCGCTCTTGCGGAGCTGGGCGAGCCATGACGGCGACGGCCACTGTCCCTGCCGACTGGCGCACTCGCTCCGCCAATCAGACCCGGCTCGCCTTCGGCCAGGCGCTGCTCGAGCTCGGCGCGCGCGAGCCTCGCACGGTGGTGGTGTCCGCCGACACGCAGGATCTGCTCGGGATCCGTCCCTACATCGAGCGCTATCGCGAGCGCTTCGTCGAGGTCGGCATCGCCGAGCAGAACGCCATCGGCGATTGCCGCCGGGCTCGCGACCACGGGCCTGCGTCCCTACGTGTGCGCCTATGCACCGTTCATCACCGCGCGCAGCATGGAGCAGGTGCGCAACGACGTCGCCTACGCGAACCAGCGCGTGGTGATCGGTGCCGCCGCGAGCGGCATCTCGCTGGGCGTGGCCGGCGGCACGCATCACGCGCTCGAGGACCTGGCGCTGATGCGCAGCCTGCCCAACATGACGGTCATCGTTCCCGCCGATGTCGACGAGGCCTACCAGGCTGCGCTCGCGACGCTCGACATCGACGGGCCCGTCTACCTGCGGCTCGGCGGCCGCACGGAGGAGCCGCCGGTGAGCGATCCGCAGACGCGCCGTTCCGGCTCGGCCGCGCCGTGCAGCTGCGCCCCGGCAACGACGTCGCCGTGATCGCCTGCGGCGCGCTGGTCGAGATGGCGGTGCGCGCCTCCGATGCCTTGCGACGGGAGGGAATCGCCGCCCGCGTGCTCAACATGCACACGATCAAGCCGCTCGACCGCGACGCCATGCTGGCTGCCGCTGCCGAGACCCGCGGCATCGTGACCGCGGAGGAGCATCATCTCGCGGGCGGCCTGGGCGGGGCGGTGGCCGAGCTGCTCGCCGTCGAGCGCCCCACCCGCATGCGCATGGTCGGCATGCCGGACGCTTTCGCGATGGTCGGTCCCACGGTCCCGCTGCGCGCGAAGTACGGCATGAGCGCGGAGGCGATCGCGGACGCCTGCCGCGCTCTGCTCGGCCGGGCATAGCTTGAACATGCCGGAGATCATCGGATCGATGCATCTACCTCGCCGTCTCGGACCTTGCGAGCTCCGAGAGGTTCTACGATGTTGTGATGAAGGTGCTTGGTTTCCGAAAAAACGAGTTCAAGCTGCGTGGCGAAAGGCATGTTCAGTACTACAACCGCCATTTCGGCTACGTCCTTCGGCCGGCGCGGGTCGAGCAATCGCACGATCCCTACTCGCCGGGTCTGCATCACTTCTGCTTGAGGGTGGAAAGCGAGGAAGAAGTGAAGGAGGCGACGGAAGCACTGAAGGGCTGCGGGATCGTGGTGAGCGAAGCGACACGCTATCCGGAGTACGCGCCGGACTATTTCGCGTGTTTCCTTTCCGATCCCGATGGAGTGCGCCTGGAGATCACCAACTACCGCCTGGAGCGGCGGCAGCGTCATGACCAATGGGACCACCAGCTTCACCCCTGAGCTCTCGCTTCGGCGCGGACCTGGGAACAACGCCACTGTTGCGGTTCGGTCAAGCGGGGGCGAAATGCATCTCCAGGATCGAATGCCGATCCAAGTCGATGCCGCCTGTCGACCCCCGCCTGTGCCCGGAAGCAAGTCCCTGCCTACTGCTTGGGCGGAACCCGGGTCGCCTGCCAGCCGATGAACTGGATCCGGTCGTCGCGCTTGGCCCACTGGGAGGTGAACCGCAGCTCCACCGACAGTTCCTTGCCTTCCACGGTCACGTCGAAATTGGCGGTGCCCGTGATGATCGAGATGCAGCCGTAGTCGCGGAGCGTCTCACCGGTGCGGCGCATGGCGCGGTACTTGACTCTGCCCGAACGCATCGATTCGATGTACTCCTTCTTCCCGTCCACGATGGTGCTGGAGTGGATATACACCAGCTCGTCGCCGAACAGCTTCTCCATCGCGGCGAAATCGTTGCTGGTCTGGGCGGCGTAGCGCGCATCTTCGTGCGTCAATGCCTCCTCGGCGGTGATGCGCCCAGAGCAAGCCTCCGCGAAAGCGGCATTGGGCGAAATCACCATGGCTGCAACACAACCGCACAACCACCGTGCGAGCTTGATTGACATGTCTCCTCCGTTGCTGACCGATAGGCAGGGCCGACTTCGTTCACCTGCGCTATTCGTGAAAATCATCCAGCACCAGCCGTAGGCCGCACTCAAGCGCGGGCATTGCGCCGAACGCGGCGGGTTGCGTTACTTGCTCTCCATTGTCTTCTTCAGGTTCTGCAACCCGCCTGCGTAGGCGCCGGCGATGAAGCCCATGACAGCAGCGTCGGTCTCCGCTTCCGGCAGGTTGTCGCGGGGGTTCTTGCGCACGAAGGTTCCGATCCAGGTCACGGTCGAGCCGCCGGTTCCGTTCGGCTTCACCGTCATCGTCGACTGGTAGCGGTCCAAGGGCAGCGGCGACTCGATGATGTTGTAGGTGAACGCCATGCCCGTGTCGCTGATCGCGAGCAGCTCTTCCGTGAACGTCGGGCCATCCTTGACCGTTAGGGCTCGCACGGCGCCGAGCTTGCCGTCCTTGCCCTTGATGATCTCGCTCCTGGCGAAAGCGGGGTGCCAGTCCTGCAGGCCGTCGAAGCGCTTGACGAAGCTCCAGACCGCGGCTGGCTTGGCGTTGATCTCGATCATCTCCGCCACCACCAGCAGCGCGCGGTCATCAGCGCGGGTAATGCAGGGCGACAACAGCAGCAGGCCCAACAGGGGAATACCGATCTTGCGCATTTCTTCTCCTCCGATTGCCGGGGTTGGCGACGGGCCGGCTGCCCGCTCACTGGAAGGGCGAGAGGCGCCCGCGGTTCTGCTCGGGGCACTTGCGGACCGAAAGCCTGAAGTGTCCCGGAACGGGGCCACGCGCCCGACGGTACTACAGCAGAGCTGTCTTGCTCCAAGCTGGGGCGTGCGCTCCGTCCCGGTGCGACTCTACCACGTCGCAGGAAGCAGCGATCAGCAACGCCCCCGCACAGTGGCATGCAATGAGGACGACCTGGATGCGCCAGGTTCGCCGCTCTCGCGGCCCGGATACAATGGCGGGCCGCTGCGTCCATGCCATCCCGGTCCCGCGCCTGTTTGCGCAGCCGATGTGCGGCGCCTGCGATCAGGCCGACGGGCTGAGTCACAACAATAGCTATCGGGAGGGACAGCAGCATGCGCACGCAACCCACGCCGGAGTTCCAGCGACGGACGATGCTGAAGGTTTCCCGGCGCCTGCTGCCGCTGATCGTCGTGTGCTATCTCATGGCGTACATCGATCGCACCAATGTCTCCTTTGCTGCGCTCACCATGAACCAGGACCTGGGCCTGACCGCCTACTTGTACGGCCTGGGCGCCGGCATCTTCTTCATCGGCTATGCGCTGTTCGAAGTGCCGAGCAACATGGTATTGCACCGATTCGGCGCGCGCGTGTGGATCGCGCGGATCATGATCACGTGGGGGATCATCTCCGGCTTGATGGCCGCCGCCACCGGCCCCGTCAGCTTTCTCGTGCTGCGCTTTTTGCTGGGCGTGGCCGAGGCCGGGTTCTTCCCGGGCATCGTCTTCTACCTCACCTACTGGTTTCCGTCTGCCTATCGGGCCCGCGCCTTATCGATCCTGTTCCTCGCTGTGCCCGTCTCGAACGCGGCCGCGTCGATCATCTCCGGCGCCATTCTCGAGATGGACGGCACGCTTGGCCTTAAAGGCTGGCAATGGGTGTTCATCATCGAGGCGATCCCTGCGGTCCTGCTCGCCTTTGTCGTCCTCTGGCGGATGACAGAGCGCCCGGCCCAGGCGGCCTGGCTCGACGCCGACGAGCGGGAGTGGCTCGAAGCGGAACTGGAGACCGAGCGCAGCCGCGTCGAGAGCGCCGGCCGCCTCACTATTCTTCAGACACTCATCGACCCGCGCGTGCTGGCCCTCTCGGCGATCTACTTCGCGGGTGTCACGGCCAGCTACGGTGTGGTGTTCTTTCTGCCACAGATCATCAAGGGGCTTGGCCTTACCAACCTGATGACGGGCTTCGTGACAGCGATCCCATACACGCTCGGCGTCATCGGTCTGCTGCTATGGGGACACTCTTCTGACCGACGCAACGAGCGCCGCTGGCACCTGATCATCTCGACTGCACTCGCCGGCGTGGGCCTGATCGGCGCGGCCTTGCTGAGCCAATCGTTCTGGGCAGTTGCAGCCATGTGCGTTGCCACGGTCGGCATCTACGGCTCTCGGCCGTCCTTCTGGCCGATGCCGTCGCTGTTCCTCACTGGAGCCGCAGCGGCAGTGGGCATGGCGTTCATCAATTCGATCGGCAACCTGGGCGGCTATGTCGGACCCTTCATCGTCGGCTGGATCAAGGACAGCACCAAGAGCTTCGAGATGGCCCTGTATTTCCTCGCGGCATGTGCCCTGCTGTCTGCCGTGATCACGTTGCTGGCCACGCGTGCGACGGATACGCGCAGGCCAGTCGAAGTGCAGAGCGGCAAGCCCTTGCCCGCGAAATGAAACGAGCGCGAAACGTGCCGATCGATCCCGGCCGGCGCCGCGGCGGCGATCGGCTCAGGGCGCCAGCCCGATCTGTCTGAGATAGCGAGCCGCGCCGGGATGCAGCACGCCCGACCGCGGTGCAGCGGCGAGCGTATTCTCGGGGGTGGTGGCCCGAGCCTGCGCCAGACGCTGCCCGAGCGCAGGCTGTGCGAGGTGGAGGGCGCGGGCAAACCGGTAGGCCGCTTCGTCGGGCAGCCCGGGCCGCGCCAGAATCAGGCTCCACGTGCCAACGGTGGTGATGGCCCGATCCTGCCCGGGATAAGATTGCGCGGCCACGGTCATTTCCCTCAGGAACGGGTATTTGGCCTGGATGCGGGCGATGTCGTGCGCGTCGGGACCGATGAAGCGCGCACCCTGCGGGCCGCGGGCCACCGCCACGAAGCCGGGCCAGCCGATCCCCGCGCCCCACAGTGCGGCCGCCTCCCCGGTGAGGACCTTCGGCGGGCCATCGGCGGCGTGCTCGAGCAACACCGCATCGAAGTCTCTGCGCAGATCCAGACCCAGGCCGTCGAGTACGTAGCGCGCAAGCACCACCAGCCCGGAGGTTGCCGCACCGAAGACGACGCGCTGACCTTGCAGGTCGCGGATCATCCGGTACCTGGAGTCTGCACGCACCACGAACATGCCGGGGCTCGGATACATCGCGGCGACGAGCCGCAGGTCGGCGGGCGGGCGCCCGATCCCCTCCAGGGCTTCGTACGCGGTCGTGCCTTCGACCAGCCCCAGGTCCAGCTTCCCGGCTTCGAGCAGCGGGATGTTCTGCGTGCTCCCTCCGGTCGCCTGGAGGGTGATCCTCAACGTGGGATCGGTTTCGAGCAACGTGTCGGCGACGGCCTGGCCGTAGACGGCGAAACCGCCGCCTGGCGTGGCGGTCCCGAGAACCAGCGGGATCACGTCAGCGCGACTCGAAGTTGCGCCCAAGATCATCGTCCCGATGAAAATCAATGCTGCAGCCGGGGCTTGCATCGTGCATCTGTACTCTGGCGAGCCAATCGTGTCAATCAAGGCCGCTACCAGGTGTTGAACCTGTCCCGCCGCGCGCCATACAATGGTCCATGTTCCTTTGCGCGTGCAATCGTGGGCGCGTCTATGGCCAGGGAGTTCGCATGGAAGCCGTCCTTCGCTGTCTTGTTCTGCTGTCCGGCCTCGGCCTCGCCGGCTCCGCGTCGGCCCTGAGCCCCGGGAATCGCGTGGACAACTTCAGGCTCCTGGACCAGAAGGGGGAATCGCACGAGCTGTACTACCTGTCCGACGCCAAAGCCGTGGTGCTGATGGTTCACGGCAACGGCTGCCCGATCGTGCGCCAGGCCCTGCCCGTGCTCAAGGAGGTTCGCGACCGATATCGAGCGCAAGGCGTGGAGTTCCTGCTCATCAATTCCAACCTGCAGGACGACCGCGACGCGATCGCCAGGGAGGCGGCCGAGTTCGACATCGACTTCCCGATCCTGGTCGACGAGACGCAGTTGATCGGCGAATCGCTGGGATTGACGCGTACGGCCGAGGTCTTCGTCATCGACCCCAGGAAATGGAAGCTCGTCTATCGCGGTCCGCTGGACGATCGCCTCGCGTACGGTGCGCAGAAGCCTGCGCCGACCAAGCGCTACCTGACCGATGCGCTCGATGCGGTACTGGCCGCGAAAGCCGGTCGCCGTCCCCGAAGTGGATGCGGTCGGCTGCCTGATCGATCTCCCGGAGCGCGACCGGCGCGACGCGCACGCCCGGATCTCCTACTCGGAGCGCATCGCTCCGCTGCTCGCCGAGCGATGCGTGAGCCTGCCACCGGCCGGGAGGCATCGGGCCGTGGGCCATGACCAGCTACGAGATGGTGCGCGGGTTCGCGCCGATGATCCGCGAGGTCGTCCGCACCAAGCGCATGCCGCCCTGGCATGCCGATCCGCACTATGGCAGCTTCGTCGGCGATCGTTCGCTCTCGATCGACGAAACGCGAACGCTGGTGCATTGGGTCGAGGCCGGCGCGCCGCGCGGCACGGGACCGGACCCGCTGAGCTCGCAGAGCAAGACCTGGTCCGAGTGGTCGCTGGGGAAGCCCGATCTCATCGTGGAAGTGCCGGCGTTCCAGGTGCCCGCAACGGGGGTCGTCAACTATCAATATCCGCGCGCGGCCAACCCGTTGGGCCGTGACGTGTGGATCCGGGCGGTCGAGATCATCCCGGGCGATCGCGCGGTGGTCCACCACGTGCTGGCCGGCATCGACGACCCCGTCAACGGCTCTCAGCGGGCGATCAGAGGCCAGATCGGCGAGCTGGGCGGATACGCGCCGGGCAAGAACGCGATGCGCTACCCGCAGGACACCGGCATCCTGCTGCGCAAGGAGGCCAGCTTCCGCTACCAGATGCACTACACGCCGAACGGAAAGGCCACCACCGACGTGACGCGGGTGGGGTACTACTTCACCGAGCACGCGCCCAAGCATCCGCTGCGCATGACGATGCTGATGGATACCGGGCTTTCGATCCCGGCCAATACGAAAGCGCATACCGAGTCGCTCGACTACGTCTTCGACCGCGACGTGGTTCTGTACAGCTTGATGCCGCATGCCCACCTGCGCGGCCGCGCGGCGAAGTTCACCGCCCACTATCCGGACGGGCGCGTGGAAGTGCTGCTGTCGGTGCCGAAGTACGACTTCAGCTGGCAGACCACCTACGCGCTGACTGCGCCGAAAGTGTTGCCGGCCGGCACGCGCGTAGTGTTCGACATGACCTGGGACAACTCCGCGCAGAATCCCGCCAATCCCGACCCCGATCGGGTCGTTGAGTGGGGGGAGCAGACCTGGGAAGAGATGAATGTCGGTTGGATCCGCTATCGCTACACCGACGAAATGACTGCCGAGAGCGGCTCCGGTGAGGCGCGCACCGCGGCGCACAGCGCCGATCGGTAGCCGGAAGGACAGCCTCCCGTCGACCCGCCGGGAGCGGTCCCGGCGAACTCCGGTCCGAGACGTAGGTCAGAATGCGCTCCCGCGCGCCGAGGCCGATAGATCGCCGTGGATGCCGCCAAGCCGCGCGGCGCGCATATCGACTTGAAGATCGATGGGCGCGGGGCGGGCGGGCGCGCATGGCGGCACAGCGAGCGTGCGCTGCTCTTCGATCGGAGGCTCCGATCCAGAAGCGGCGCCGCACTGCTGAGGCTGCCAACCAGGCGGCGCCCGCCCAAACACTGGCCGGTGCTGCGAATCAGTTAAGTCGCCACGGCCACGCCGACCCCGATCGCTGCGCCAACCACGAAACCGGTGGCGAACCCCGCGGCCATGGCCAATTGGATCCATCCGCCCGATACGTGCTCCACCTGCGCGGCCGTGAGCTCGTACGGCCGATCCATCACTGCATTCATGCTCTGCATCGTTGCTCTCCTTCAGTAAAAGTCATGGCGGCCGGCCGGCGCACTTGCGTCGACCGGCCTCCCGGGTTACAGCATCTGGCCGAGGGTATAGCCGGCGGCACAGCCAAAGCGGCGCCCCCGACGACTCCGATGGCGAAGGCCACTTGGATCCACCCGCCGGAAACCTGCTGCACTTCGGATAATGTCATTTCCTGCATTGCGCTCTCCTTGAAGAGTTTGTGAATCGACGCCGCGACTGCGCTGCACAGCGCCGTGCGGCTTGACGCGCGCTCAGACGATGCCGCCCAGCTTCGCCAGCAGCCAGATCGCGGCTGCACCGACAGGGCCAACGTAGACCCCGCCGGATACCTGCTCCACTTCGCTTACGCTGATTTCACGCATGGTTTGCGTCCCGGTAAAGTGATTCGAGCCTCGATGCCCGCGCCGCTGCTGTTTGAATTTCTCACGCAGGCGCCGGATCGGCCGCTTGGCTCGAAACTCGTTGCCTCGTCGTGGGCATGGCCGCAGTGTCAGCCCGGGAGGCCGGGCGTAACGGGCACGCCGAAGATGGGCAGGTCCAGGTCACCGATGATTCCGCCGGCGATGCGGCCGCGCATCAAGACCTCCTTGAGGCTGGGTTGGGCAACGGGTGCCGCCACGCCGCCGCCGACTTCGGCGGTCTGCTCGGCGGTGAGCTCCAGGACACTCTGGCGTACGGCCAGCGCGCGGGACACGCCTTGAGAAGCAAGGCCCGCAATGGCGTCGGACTTGATGCGCAGGGGTTGTTTCAGATCCTTCATGGTGTTCTCTCGAAGTTGATTGAGGAAGCCGCGCGAATTGCGCGACACCACGTGCATGTGAACGTGACGGGGGAAGTGTGCGCAGCCCCAGGGCAACCCAGAATCCTGCTGAAGACATAGAGCGGGCGAACTATGCCGTCCCCCGCGTTTTGCATCGCGCAGGGCATCTGCTGTAGCTGTCATCCCCGCGCAGGCGGAGATCCAGAAGGCAACTTGAGTACCCTGGGTTCCCGCTTTCGCGGGAACGACAGGCTATTTGTCATCCCCGCGCAGGCGGGGATCCAGAAAAGGCCGGAGTGGCCCGGGTTCCCGCGTGCGCGGGAACGACAACCAGGGACTGGGTCTACAAGTCCCTGTAGATGAAACGGACAGCTAGCCTCGAACCCCGCCTTCCGCTTTGATCATCCGCACGGCCTGGCGGAAGGCGTCGACCGTTTGCTCGATCTCGCGATCCCCATGCGTGGCGGACACCGTTCCGCCCGGCGCGCCCATGATGTCCACGCCGGCGACCAGCATGGCGAGGCGCAGCCTGTTGGCCATCGCCGCGTTCTTGGCTCCGCTTGAGGCCGTCGAATCCGAGCTTCAGCGGATCGAAGCGCTCTGCGTCGATGGCCAGGCCCTTCGGATTGGTGAACACGTGGAACAAGGAATGATCGCCGTAGACCGCCCACGGCACCCCTTCACGGGCGAGCACGTCGTTCATACCCGCGCGCAGTCTGGCGGTCGCATTGCTCGCGCGGGCGCATGCGTCGGTGCCGGCGACCTTCTCGAGCGTTGCGATGCCCGCAGCGGCCGCGAGCGGGTTGGCGTTGTAGGTGCCTTGATGCGCGACCCGCTCGCGCCCCGAGGCCTTGCGTGGCGGCGAAGTCGAGCCCTTCCATGATGTCGCGCCGCCCGGCCAGCGCGCCGCCGGGCAATCCGCCGGCGACGATCTTCGCCATCGTGCACAGGTCGGCCGTGATCCCGAAGGCCTGCTGCGCGCCGCCCGGGCTGAAGCGAAATCCGCTGATGACCTCGTCGAAGATCAGAATGACGCGCCGGCGTGCGCGTCGACCTCCCGCAGTGCCTGCAGAAAGCCCGGCGGCAGCGGCACCTGGCCCCAGGATGCACCGGAGGGCTCGATGATCACCGCGGCGATATCGTCGCGCGAGTCCAGCAGCGACACGGTGCGCTGCACCTCGTCCGTGGGCATCAGAATGGTCGCCTCGACGATGTCGGGCAGCACGCCGATCGGCCGGGTCCCGTCGTAGTGCGAGTTGCTGCCGGCGGCGACGTGGTCGTGCCAGCCATGGAAGTGCCCGAGAAAGCGGACGACCTTGTCCTTGCCCGTGAAGGCGCGGGCCAGGCGCAACGCCAAGATGAGTCGCCTCGGTGCCCGAGGCAGGTGAAGCGCACGCGCTCGGCGCCCGGTACCAGCTTCTTGATCAGCTCCGCCCAGCGCAGCTCGAGCTCGTGCGCCGAGCCGAAATGCGTGCCGAGCGCCACCTGCCGCTGAACCGCCGCGACGACTTCGGGCGCGCAATGCCCGAGCAGCAGTGCGCCGTGCCCGCCGAAGTAGTCGACGTACTCATGCCCGTCCACGCACCATTTGCGCGGCACCCGCGGCGCGCTCGGCGAACAGCGGGTAGGGATCGAGGACGCGCGAGTCGTGGGTAAGCCCGCTCGGAAACGCCGCTTTCGCGCGCTCGTAGAGCGCGGCCGATTTCGGGGTCTTCGCGCGGTAGCGCTCGAGGATCGACAGCGAGGTGCCGGTCTCCATCTGCATCGCGGGCTCCTTTCCCTGAAGGCGACGAACGGCTCTGGCCGATTCCGGTTGGCCGCCAAGCTTGCCCTCGACCGATCGGGGGACGCCAAGATTGTCCTCCTACGGCGATCGAGGGGCGGCATGGAGCCGGAACGCCGCCGCGCTGCAGCAAGACGATTCATTGAACCGGCAACCGCTTTCCCGGGTTCTAACGGTTTGAGCGGGCCCGCCGGGGCAGTATACCGAATGCCGCGGAATTCTCGGCGCAATCCAGCCCGGGCCCACGCAACCAGTAGCGTTCCAGCGGCGCTATTGCTATGGGACTTGCCGCGGTGGTGTACCGGACCACCAAGAAAGCCACGCCGGCAAGCGCATCCCGTGCGTGGATAGTTGCCGATCCCGCGCTCTCAAACTCTGGCCTTCAGGGAGATTCGCACCGTGACTTGGAACAAGGCTTCACACTGCCGTCGGCTTCGCCCTGGTGTTCACTTCGCAGGCCTGGGCGCAGAGGTCCCCTGCCGGATATCCAGAAGGGGGACGTCGCCATACGCTTGCAGGCCCTCGCGACGCGATCTGGGCGCGCCGACTACGCTATCAGCCCGCCCGGCGACACAGCCGGCTGTTCGTCGTGGAGCAGAAGGGGCTGCTGCTGGTCATCCAGAACGGCAGTCTGCTGCCCACACCGCGCTCGACATCCAGAGCCGGGTGGCGCCACCGCTCAATGCCGGCAACCCCAACGACGAGCGCGGGTTTCTCGGGCTGGCGTTCCATCCCGGGTTCAACAACGCCGAGCCACCCCGGTTTCCGCACGCTCTACACCTACACCAGCGAGCCCATCCCGGCTGGGGACTTCGCCGACCTACGCCTGCGCCCAACGGCGCCTCGCAAAACTACAAGAACGTGATCAACGAGTGGAAGATGAGCGCCGACGGACCCCAACGTGGTCGATCCCGCCTCTCGCCGCGAGATCATCTCGTTCGGCAAGAACGCGGGCAACCACAACGGCGGCACGATCGCGTTCGGCCCGGACGGCTATCTGTATCTGGCGACGGGCGACGGCGGCAACGCCAACGACGTCGGCGCGAGCCACATCGAGCCGGGCGGCAACGCCCAGAACCTGACCACCCCGCTGGGCAAGATGCTGCGGATCGACCCGCTGAACCCGTCGTTGACGGCCGGCAGCCCGAACCCGTCAGCAGCAACGGCCAGTACCGCATCCCGCTAACAACCCGTTCCAGGGAGCCGGGCCAGGTGCCGGAGATCTACGCCTACGGGCTGCGCAACCCGTACCGCTTCAGCTTCGACCGGGCCAACGGCGATCTGATCCTCGCCGACGTCGGCCAGAACAACATCGAGGAGATCAACCGCATCGTGCTCGGCGGCAACTACGGCTGGGCGGTCAAGGAGGGCGACTTCCTCTTCAACCGCTCGAGGGCCCGGCGGATCCGCC
The DNA here is from genome assembly GCA_963827575.1 of uncultured beta proteobacterium. Lineage (GTDB taxonomy): Bacteria > Pseudomonadota > Gammaproteobacteria > Burkholderiales > SHXO01 > SHXO01. Next base: position 121,139 of record CAWHCG010000028.1, on the reverse strand, counting down.
GGACGGCTCGGGCCTCGCGAGTCCCGGGAGCCCGCCGGCCTGATCGACCCGATCTCCGGCCCGCTGGGGACCCTGGAGTACGACCACGGCGACGGCATCTCCATCACCGGCGGCTTCGTCTACCGCGGCACGGCGATCCCCGAGCTGTATCGGCAAGTACGTCTTCGGCGACCTGGCGCTGTACGGAGCGGCCCCGCGGGTGGACGGCCGCCTGTTCTACGCCGACCTGGCCAGCGGGGAGATCCACGAGTTTCTGCTGCCCCAGTTTCGCCAGGGTAGTCCTGCCCAACGGGCTGACCGTGCACGGCTTCGGCGAGGACGGCAACGGCGAGCTCTACGCGATGGTCACCAACACTCCGGCCAACGGGACCGGGGGGATCGTCTACAAGCTCGACGGCCGTGCCCGAGCCCGGCACCTTCGCCCTGCTCGGCCTGGGCGCGCTGGGGCTGCTCGGCTATGTCCGGCGCCGGCGGCGGTCTGCGTTGTGAGGCCTCCTGGCGTGCCGAACCGGTTGATGCGCCGTCGGCGGTAGGCAGAGCCACAAGACCGGCTCCAAGGCCGGCTTCGCGCAGTCCGCGGGCGGACGCTACGATGCGTTCGGCCGGCGGACCGATCGTTTTCCCCGCCCCTACCCCCCTCCCCGTCATTCCCCCCGGGTGGGGTGGGGCCTTTCTTGCCGAAACGACTGATGCGGGTCAGCCGGCCGCTCGGACCCGGGTCGGTCGCGGCGCACTCACGAGAACCGGTTGCAGGAGCCCGCCGGTTTGGCGAACAATATGTGACCAGGCGCCAGAAGGCGCTGCTCAGAGCCACCACCGATCCCAAGGATCCGCACCATGTCCGCGAGCCGCGATCCGATCGTCTTCGAGCTGTTCAAGAACGCCATCTTTTCCATCGCCGACGAGATGGCCCTCACCGTCTTGCGCACCACGTATTCGGGGGTCCTCAAGGACAATATGGACTACTCGACCGGATTCGCCGACGCGAGCGGCAGGCTGGTGGCGCAGGGACTGACGCTGCCCGGCCACCTCGGCTCGGTGCCCACGGCGCTGGAATCGATCATGCGCCACTACGGCGAGGACATGGCCGACGGCGACGTCTTCATCATGAACGACCCGTTCGACGGCGGCATGCATCTGCCGGACATCTTCGTGTTCAAGCCGCTCTACATCGATGGCGAGCGGCTCGCGTTCGCTTGCACCGTTTGTCATCACACCGACGTAGGCGGCCGCGTTGCCGGCTCGAACGCTTCCGACTCGACCGAGATCTACGCCGAAGGCCTGCGGATCCCGCCGCTCAAGTTCTATGCGGCGGGCCGCCGCAACGAGACGCTGGTCGCCTTGATCGAGAAGAACGTGCGCCTGCCGGTGAAGGTGCTCGGCGATCTGCGCGCGCAATTGGCGGCCTGCCACATAGCGGAGAAGACAGTTCCGCGAGCTGGTCGCGAAGTACGGTTCGCAGCCAACCCGGCTGCACATGCAGGAGACCATCGACTACGCCGAGCGTCTCACCCGCGCCGCGCTCGAGAAGTTGCCCGACGGCCAGTGGAGCTTCGAGGACTGGATCGACGACGACGGCATCGACTACGGCAAGCCGATCCGCCTGTTCGTGACCTTGACCAAGCGAGGCGGCCACATGCTGGTCGACTGGACCGGCACGCATCCGCAGGTCAAAGGCGCGATCAACAACACGCTCTCCTTCACGAAAGCGGCCTCCTATACGGGCGTGCGTTCGGTGCTGCCGCCCGGGATCCCGAGCAACGAAGGCGTATTTCGGGCGATCGAGGTGATCTGTCCCCCGGGCACGGTCGGCAACGGTGTGCTGCCCGCGGCTTGTGCGGCCCGTGGCCTCACCGGCTTCCGCATGACGGACTGCATGTTCGGGGCGCTGGCGATGATGCTCCCCGACAAGAGTAAAGGCCGCCGGCGACGGCGGGAACACCGGCGTTTCGATCGGCGGGTACTACCGGGACCGCTCGCCTTTCATCTACGTCGACTTCACTTGCGGCGCCTGGGGCGCACGGCCCTGGGCGGACGGTCTGGACGGCAACTCGCACATGTTCGCCAACATGGCCTCGCATTCGGTCGAAGTGACCGAGGCCGAGCAGCCCATTCAGCTGCTCGCCTACGAGTTCGTCGCCGACAAGGCCGGTGCCGGCAAGTACCGCGGCGGGGTGCCGTTCCGCCGCGACTACCGGTTTCTGGAGGACGAAGGCGTCCTGCAGGTGCGATCCGACCGCCGGACGCATCGGCCGTTCGGCTTGTACGGGGGCAGCCCGGGTCGGCCTTCGGAGAACTACCTGAACCCGGACGCGGAGAACCGCGAGCTCCCCGGCAAGTTCACCATGACCATCAAACAGGGCGACGTGTTCCGCCACGTACTCGCGGGCGCGGGTGGCTGGGGTGATCCGCTCGAGCGCGATCCGGATGCGGTGCTGCGGGATGTGCGCAATGAGTTGTTGTCGCTGGCGAAGGCCGAGGCGGACTACGGCGTCGTCATCGACGCGAAGGCGGGGATCGTGAACGGACCGGCGACGCAGCGGCGCCGCGCTGAGATCCGCACCAGCCGAGGTTGGCGTGAGGTGCCGAAGGTGCAATGGACGGATCCGGTGTCGGGCAGAGAACCAGGCAAGACGCAGCAGATACCAGAGGCGGTTCTGAGCAAATGAAGCCCGCGGGTTGCTTCGCGGATGGTGCGTGATGGCCGTTCGCATCCGCCCCCTCACCCCTGCTCCCCCTGCCCTCTCCCGCGAGGGGCGTGGGGGCAAACCATCGGCGCCGCCGATCAGGCAACCAGGGGGAAGGTCCCCTGTCCCCTCGCGGGAGTGGACAGGATGAGGGGGCAGCCGGCCGCCTATCGCATCGGCGTCGACATCGGCGGCACCTTCACCGACATCGTCTTGCTCGGCTCCGACGGGACGATCCACACCAAAAAGATCTCGTCCAGTGTCGACAACTACGCGCGCGCCATCGTCGAAGGGCTGAGCGAGGTTTTCGCGGAGACCGGGCTGGCCGGCGCCGCGATCGAGGAGCTTCGGCACGGCACGACCGTCGCCTCGAATGCGATCCTGGAGCACAAGGGCGCGCGTACCGGGTTGATCACCACCAAGGGGTTCCGCGACGTGCTCGAGATCCGCACGTTGCGCATGCCCCGCCTGTACGACCTCACCTGGACCAAGCCGGCGCCGCTGGTCGAGCGCTATCTGCGGCAAGTGGTCGACGAGCGGATCGATGCGCAGGGCAGGGTCCAGCTCGCACTCGACCTGACGGACGCGGAGCGCGCCGTGGACGTGCTGTTGACCGAGCGCGTCGAGACCATCGCAGTTTGTCTGCTCCACTCCTACGCCAATCCAGCTCACGAGCTCGCCATCCGCGACCTCATCGCGCAGCGGGCGCCGGGCCTGCCGGTCAGCATCTCCTATGAAGTGCTGCCCGAGATCAAGGAGTACGAGCGCACGTCCACGACGGTGATGAACGCTTACGTCATGCCGGTGGTCGCGACCTACCTGCGGGCGCTGCGCAAAGGCCTGGACGAGGCCGGGATTGACGCCCGCCTGCTCCTGATGCAATCGAGCGGCGGACTGACTACGGATGCGGCGGCGGCGGCTCGGCCGGTAGACATCATCGAATCGGGACCCGCCGGTGGCGTGGTCGGGGCGCAGGCGCTGGCGCGCGCAAGACGACTGTCCAACATCATCACCTTCGACATGGGCGGTACCACGGCCAAGGCCTCCATTGTCGAGGGCGGCGAAGTGGCGCGTGCTGCGGAGTATTCGGTCGGCGCGGGCATTGTGATCGGCTCACGCTTGCTGACGGGTGCCGGCTACACGCTCAAGGTGCCGGCGATCGATCTCGCGGAAGTTGGGGCGGGAGGCGGCTCGCATGTGTGGATCGACCCCGGCGGAAGCCTGCAGATCGGCCCTGAGAGCGCCGGTGCCGATCCGGGCCCGGTCTGCTACGACCGGGGCGGCACGACACCGACGGTGACCGACGCCAGCGTCGTGCTCGGATACCTCAATCCGGACCACCTGGTCGGCGGTGCCCTGAAACTCAATGCGCAGAAGGCGAGGGCCGCCTTCGAGCAGGCCATCGCGCGGCCCCTGGGCATGTCGGTCGAACGAGCGGCGCACGGGGCGCATCAGATCGCCGCCTCCAACATGATCCGGGCCATCAAAGCCGTGTCGACCGAGCGCGGTCGCGACGTCCGCGAGTTTGCGCTGTTCGCGTTCGGCGGGAACGGCCCGCTGTTCGCCTGCGGCATGGCGGCGGCGCTGGGCATGCGCCGCGTGGTGGTCCCGCCCAGCGCGGGCCTGTTCTCGTCCTTCGGCTTGCTGTATGCGGACGTCGAGCACCACTACGGCAGGACCTTTCGCCGCTTGCTGCGCAACTGCGACCTCGGCGAGGTCGAGCGAGCATGGGCGGCGCTCGCCCGGCAGGCCGCCGAGCAACTCGCTGCCGAGGGTTTTACCGGGCCGCGTGCCGGACTGCGCCGCACAGCGGCGCTTCACTATCAGGGCCAGACCTACGAGCTGAGCGTCCCTGTTCCGGAAGGTCCCATGGATCAGGGGATGGTGGCCTATCTCGAGGAAGCATTCGGCCGGGAGCACGAGAAGACCTATGGTCATCGCGCGGGACCGGACGAACCAGTCGAACTGGTCACAATTCAAGTCGTGGGCCAAGGCCTGCGTGCCGACGCGGGCGTCCCCGAGCGCGTCCGCCCAAGTCGGGCCGAACCGGTACCGCCCCCGCCGCGGCAAGCCTATTTCGGGGTGGAGCAGGGCTGGCTGCAAACGCCGGTACGGCGCAGGACAGAGCTCTCCGCTCCTCTTGCGGGGCCAGCCATTGTCGAGGAATACGACGCTACCTGCGTGATTCCGCCGGGGTGGTGCGCTGCGCTCGACACGGGTGGCAATATCCTCATAGAGCGGACTTGAGCCCGGCGGTCGGCCGAACGCACTCCCAGCGCTCGCGGTCCAGGATTGGCTGCTGCTGCGGATCTCCAGGCATTCGGGCGTAACCCCGACGTCCAAACTGCACGCAACGCTTGCGGTCCAGGATTGGCTGCTGTCGTGGATCTCCAAGCGAACGGGGGTGGTCTGGTGAAATATCCGGACTAGGCGTGGGCCAGGCTAGGCGCACCCGAGCTCTCGCGCGCGCTCCAGCAGCCGCTTTGCGTTGAGCCAGGTCGGAACCTCCACCAGGGAGCCTTCGACTTCGACCCGCGGCTCGCCGCGCGCCCGCGCGAGCTCGAACGCAGCGACGATAGCTTCTGCCCGAGCGATCTCATCAGGTGAGGGCGTCAGCACGCCGTTGATGATCGCCGCGTGCTCCGGCGCCACTGCGCTCTTGGCCTTGTACCCGAGGCGCCGTGCCCAGCGGGTGTCGCGCTCCACGCCCTGCGCATCGCGCCACGTGAACGGACAATCGATCGCCACGGTCCCGGCCGCCACGCACTCGACCAGGAAGCGCTGGCGTGAATAGGCCAGCTCGACACAATCCGGCGCGCGTTCGGCGCCCAGGTCGGCGGCGAGATCCTCCGCCGCCAGCAAGCACGCGACGGTCCTCGGGCTGGCGCGAGCGATGGCCATCGTGTGCACGAGCCCGTGCGCGAACTCGATGTTCGGCAACACACGGGTGGAGCCCTCCGGCAGGCCGAGCTCGCGTTCGAAGCGAGTGACGGCTTGATCGAGGTGTTCCACTTGTTCGGGCTTGGCCACCTTGGGCAGCGCCACGATGTCCGGTGCACCCCGCATCACCGCGGCGAGATCGGTCATGCCTTCCAGCTCGAGCGGGTTGATGCGCACGGCCACGACTACTCCAGCCTCTCGCCAGGCCCGATACACGTCCGCCGCGATTGCACGCGCATGCGGTCTTGATTCGGGGGGCGTGAAATCCTCCAGCTCCTGGATCAGCACGTCGGCATCGCTCGCCGGGGCGGCGCGCAGCACGCTTTCGTCCGCGCCGGGGAGAAACAGCCAGGAGCGGCACAGGCCGGCAGGACGGTGAGAGATCATGGCGTGCTCCGCAAGGCCAGAAACGGGCTCCGTGTTCTCATCCGCCGCTGCGCTGCTTGGCCACGCGCGCGCGCCGTGCCGGCGCGTAGGCCGCTTCACCGCAGGCCTCGAACAGCGCCTGCGTCACGTCGAAGTGATGGGACAGGCCGGTGCGTTCCAGCAGCGCAATCGGCCCCTCGGGGTAGCCCAGACCCAGGCGCAGCGTCTTGTCCAGATCGTCGGCGCTCGCCAGGCCCTCGTCGAGCCGGCGCAGCGCGGCGTTGTAATAAGGGCGGATCAGCCGGTCGACGATGCGGCCGGCGAAGTCGTTGCACACTGCGACCTGCAGCCCGGCGCCTTCGAACACTTCCTTGGCTGCCCTGACCGCCGACTCGGCTGTGCATGGTTGCTTGACCAGCTCGACCAGGTTGGAGGGCTCGGCATCGCCCAGGCGAAAGCGCGCGAAGCCGAGCACGTTCGAGCCCTCCGTGCCGCGCGATTCGCCGGTGTGCACGCCGAGACACTCGGTGCCCAGCTCGACCACCACCGCAGCCCTGGTGCTTCGCCCCGGCAACTGCGCGAGCGCTTGAACGATCCCCCGGCCGATCATCACGATCACATCTGCGTCCTGCGCAGCGCCAGACAGGAGCGCATGCGGCGCGGGAAAGGACCGGCTGGCTCCGGTATCGATGACTGTATAAGCCAGACTAGCCTCCAAACATCGTGTTGCCCTGGTAGGTATAAAACCCGCGCCCCGCCTTGCGCCCCAGATACCCGGCGGCGATCATGCGCTTGACCAGTGGCGGACACGCGGCGCGAGGCTCGTGGGTGACGCCATGCAGCGCTTCGCACAGCAGAAGCTGCGTGTCGAGCCCGATCAAATCGAGCAGCTCCAGCGGTCCCATGGGATAGCCCAGGCCGACCTTGATCGCACGGTCGATGTCGGCGGGGGAGGCCACACCGGCTTCCACCAGGCGAATCGCGTCGTTGTTGTAGGGCACCAGGAAGTAGTTGAGGATGAAGCCCGGGTTGTCCTTGGTCTTCACCGGAGTCTGGCCGAGCGCCTGGCAGAATTTCCAGGCCCGCTCGAAGCTCTCTTCGCTCGTGTTCAGCCCCGGCGACATCTCGACCAGCTTCATCAACTGGGCCGGCAAGCAGAAGTGCATGCCGACGCAGCGGTCGTCGCGGCCCGAGCCGGCGGCGATCTCCGTGATCGACAGGGTCGAGGTGTTGGAGGCGAACAGGGTGTGCGACGGGCAGACGGCGTTGAGCCTTCCGACCAGCTCGTGCTTCACCTTCAGGTCCTCGAACACCGCCTCGATGACGACCTCGCATGCCGAGAGATCCTCCAGCCGCGTAGTGCCCCGCAGGCCGGCCATGATTGCGTCCACCTGCGCTTGCGTGAGCTTGCCCTTCTCCACCGACTTGGCGAAGAAACCCACGGTCTGCTGGCGGGCGCGCTCGAGCGCGTCTTGACGCGTGTCGTACACGATCGTGTTGAAACCGGCGCGTGCCGCGACGATGGCGATGCCTGCGCCCATCGTTCCGCTGCCGGCGATACCTACCGTTTTGATCTCGGCCATGAGTCCGTTTCAGCGACCAGCATCTACTTGTTGATGAAGCTGCGTCCGATGAGCTGGCGGTGAACCTGGTTGGTGCCTTCCCAGATCTGCGTGATCTTGGCCTCCCGCAGCAGACGCTCGACGCGATAGTCCCTGCAATAGCCGTAGCCGCCGAGCAGCTGGACGGCGTCGGTGGCCATGCGCATGGCGAGATCGGAGGCCCGCATCTTCAGCATCGAGGCTTCGATGCCGAAGTCGGCGGCGCCGCGCTCGACCATTTTCGCCACCTGCCAGAGCCAGGACTCGCACAGCACCAGCTCGCTCGCGAGATCGGCAAGCATGAACTGGATACCCTGGAACTCGATGATCCGGCGTCCCGATTGCCGGCGCTCGTTGATGTACGCCACGGCGTCTTCGAATGCGGCGCGGGCGATACCCAGGGCATGGGCCGCGATGCTCGGACGTGATCGGTTGAGCGAGGCGAACAGGATCTCGAGGCCGTCGCCGGGATTGCCCAGCAGGTTCGCACGCGGCACGCGACAGCCCTCGAAGGAAAGCGCGGCCGTGCTCGAGCCGCGATGGCCGAGCTTGTCCTCGGTGCGCAGCACCTGGAGGCCAGGCGTGCCCTTTTCCAGTATCAGCGCGGAGATGGCCGCTTTGGAGTTGTCGATCTCGCTCCACTTCCCGAACAACAGGTACAGGTCGGCCACGTCGCCGTTGGTGATGAACGTCTTGCCGCCGGTGACCACGATGGTATCTCCCTCGGGCTGGAAGCGCGTCTTCATCCCGGTAGCGTCCGATCCGGCCGATGGCTCCGTGATGCACAGCGCCGCGAGTCCGCCGCGCGCGATCCGCGGCAGCAGGCGCTGCTTCTGCTCCTCGGTGCCGAAGTCGATGAGCGGCTTGACCGCGTGGAAATTGGTCGCCCAGATGATCCCGGTCGAAGCGCAAGCCTTGCTGATCTCGCGCACGCACGCGAGGTAGGCCGTGTAGGACAGCGGCGCGCCGCCGTAGGCCTCGGGTATGAACATGGCGTTCAAGCCGAGGTGATTGATTGCCTCGACGTTGCTCCAGGGGAACTCGCCGGTACGATCGTGATGCGCTGCACGCGGGGCGATCTTGCCGGCCGCCAGCGCGCGAACGCTGTCGAGCAGCATCCGTTCCTCGCTGCTGAGCTCCAGTGCGGCGTCGAGGCGATCGAGCGCGGTCATACTTTGAACTGAAGATCAGCCACAGGAGGCTGGTCTGGATCCCTTGGTTGGCAGAGGCCGCCGCAATTCCTACGCTTCGAGTCTTCGAACCAAATCGTGAGGGCAAGGCCTCTAACCGATTGTACCCAGATCGACCGGAGGTTTGCCGGGGAGGTCGAACGTGTGCCTCGACTGGGGTGAACTACTGGCGCGTGTTGCACAAAAAAGGAGGTGAGAGCATGAAAAGCTTGCGTGTCGCTCTGCTTGCGGGTGCTGTCGTGTTCCTGGCACTACCCGGTCCCCAAGACCTGGCCCAGGCGAACGGGGGGAAACGCTCCTTCGACGCGGATCTCGATGGCTTCCAAGAGATCCCGCTGGCACTCTCCACGACAGGGAGCGGCGATTTCAGAGTGAAGATCAGCCGGGACGAGCAATCGTTCGACTACAAGCTCAGCTACGAGGATCTCGAGGGGACGGTCACACAGGCCCATATCCACTTCGGCCGCAGGGGCGTCAACGGGGGTATCACCATCTGGTTGTGTGGGACCACCAGCAACCCTGGCCCCGCAGGCACGCCGACATGTCCGGCCTCGGGCGAGGTGACAGGGACCGTGACCCCTGCCGACGTAGTCGGTCCTGCCGGACAGGGCATCAGCCCCGGGCAGTTCGAGGAGGTGCTGAAAGCAATGCGCGAAGGCGCGACCTACGCCAATGTGCATTCGACCCTCTTCCCTGGTGGCGAGATCCGGGGGCAGATCGAGAGCGGCAGACACTGATCCTCCGCGCGGAGGCTGCAACCTCGCACGTCCTCCTCCAGCCGAGGAGGCTCCCGTTCGTGCGCCTTGACGGGTCAAGATCGGGAGGTTCCGCGGCGGAGTTCACTGGACTAACGGTCCTTGAAACTGGGCTTCCTGTCAGTCCTGTCCATTTGGTCGCGGTGCCTTGGACGCAAATCGGCAGGGCGCAGGCGCAATGCGCCCGGACTTCGCCCACTCGACCAGCTCGCGCTTGAGGATTTTCCCGCTCGCGGTCAAGGGAAACGCGTCCATCGCGATGAAGTACTCCGGCATGTCGTACTTCGACAGGCCCACGGCATCGAGGTGGGCGAGGACCTCATCCGCGCCGGGCGCCGTGCCGGCCTCCGGGACGATCGCCAGGCACACTTTCTCCCCCAGCCGCGCATCGGCCACCGGGAAAGCGGCGGCCTTGACCACTTGCGGGTGACGGTGTGCGAGGTCCTCGATGTGCGCGGGATGGATGTTGTGGCCGCCGCGGATGATGAGGTCCTTCTTCCTGCCCACGATCTGCAGGCAGCCGCGCTGGTCCAGCCGGCCCAGGTCCCCGCTCATGAACCAGCCGTCCGCGTTGAACGAGCGCTCCGTGGCTGCCTGATTGTCGAAGTAGCCCAACGTGAGGCAGCCGCCGCGGCCGCCGATCTCGCCGAGCTCGCCGGGCGCGGCTTCCACATCGGGTTGGTCCTGGCGGAAGATCCTGATCTCGTAGCCCCGGCAGGCTCGCCCGCAGGTCTGGACAATCGTCTCGGGCTGGTCCGAGGGCAGCGTATATTGATGCGAGCCGTTCTCGGTCATCCCGTAGACGTTCTGCGGCACAATGCCACGGTCGAGGAAGCCCTGCGCTGTCTCGTGCGGGATGGAGGCTCCGGCCATGTAGAAGACGCGCACCCGGCCGAGCCGCTGCATGCCGCGCGCCTTGAGCTCCGCGAGGATGTCCATGGCGTGGGTCGGCACGCCCATGACATAGGTGGCGCCAGTATCGACGATCCAATCGACCGGCCTCCTGCCCGCGCCGGGGTCGTTGACTACCAGCTCGCAGCCCGCGACGAGCACCTGCTCCAGCGCCACGGTGCCGATATGATGGCTCATCGGACTCAGGCTCAGCAGTACAGTGTGCTCGTCGTGGCACCAGTCGCGCACCATCGCCCGGCCATTGGTGAGCAGCGTGTTGTCGGTATGCATGACGCCCTTGGGGGTGCCCGTGGTGCCCGAGGTGAAGGCCAGGTAGATCACTTTGTCGGGGTTCGGATCCGGCGGCAAGCTCGCCGCGACCCGCTCAGCGCGATCCGGAAAGCTCGCCTGCGCGGCCTGCGCTGGCCGGTTGCTGCCGCGCGGCTCCAGGCGATAGACGCGCCGCAGCGATGCGAGTTTGCCTGCGGCAGCAAACACATCGGCACGATCGGCGTCGGCACCATAGCCGGTCTGCGCGAACAACGCAGCCGCGTTGATGCGCTCCAGCAGGGTCATGACCTCGGCGACCCGATAGTTCTGATGCAACGACGGGGTGCACGCGTAGCCATTGCGCGAGCAGGCGAGCAGCACCACGACTGCCTCCACCCGGTTGGGCAGCCAGACGGCGACCCGCTCGCCGTGCCGCAGCCCGGCTCGATGCAGGTCCTCCGCGATGGCATCCACCCAGCCCAGCAACTCGCCCCAGGTGAGTCGGAGGCTGGCGTCGCGCAGCGCGAATCCGCCGGGACGGATGTGCGCGTGGCGACGCAGCAGGGAGTAGAGCGTATCGAACTGCCAGATCCCCGCGGCGTAGTAACCCTTGGCCGCAGCCGGGTCATGCAGGGTCAGCAGCGTAGTCAAAGTGCTTGCTCGATGAACTATCCGGGCTAGTGCCCGAACTGTTCCGCGTCCGGCTTGCGCTTGCCGGCGAAGGCCGCGCCCAGCTCCGTCGACTCGTCGGTCTTGAGGTAGGCGCGCAGCAGCAGATCGTGCGCCATGCGCGAGAGGCCGCTCACGCCGCCATGGCGGGCGTTGAAGGCCGCCTTGACCGCTGCCAATGCGAACGCGCCGCGCTCGGCGATCTCCAGCGCCATCTCCCGGGTTGCTCCCGCCAGCTGCGCGTCGGGCACGGCCTTGTTGATGAGCCCCATCGCTTCGGCTTCGCGCGCAGTGATCTTCGGATTGCGGTACCAGATCTCCTTGGCCCTCTTCTTGCCGACCAGGTCCTCGAGATACCAGGTGCCGTAGCCGGCATCGAAGCTGCCCATCATCGGCCCGACCTGACGGAAGACCGCGCTGTCCTTGGCGATGGTGAGGTCGCAGACCATCTGCAGGACGTTGCCGCCGCCCACGGCGAACCCGTTCACCGAGGCGATGACCGGCTTCTGCAGCCGATCGATGGCCTCGTACATCTCCAGCGTAGGCAGCACACCGGCGTAGAGCAGCGAGTCCTCCATGCCGTCCTTGCGCCCGCCGATGCAGAAGAACTTGTCGCCGGCGCCGGTGATCACGAGCACTCGCGTTCGAGTCTCGCGGCGAACGCAGTTGATGCAGTCGCGGATCTCGTGGCACATTCGCGCCGTGAACATGTTCCCGTCGTCGGGCCGGTTCAGGGTCAGCGTCCCGATCGGGCCGTCTTCTTCGTAGAGGATCGTCTGGTAGCTCATGCCTGTGATCTCCGGTGGCGGACCGCTGCCTGTCACTGCGCAGCCGCTTGAGGTCGCTGCGCTTCGAAACTCGATACCTCGCTCCCGGCGGGCATGGGGGGAGCCGGGTTGCGGCGCCAACGCCGCCCCCGCAGGGTAGTCTACCTGTGCCGGCCCGGTGCCGATCCGGAAGCCGGCCAGCGGCGGGCAGGTCGGCACGGCAGGCGCGCCTGCACACCGCTATCATGTCGTCCCACAGTCTGTGCGTAACGGCAGCTGCAACGAGGACAAAAACGTGGAAACTGACAAGCGGACAGCACGGGGCATCCTGGCGATCTGGAACGACTGCCGCCCGGGGATGCAGCGCGAGTACGAGGAGTGGTACCGCGGCGAGCACCTTCCCGAGCGGCTCTCCGTACCCGGGTTCCGCGCCGCATGGCGCTTTCGGGCGATCCAGGGCGAGCCCGAGTATTTTACCTTCTACGAGACCCTCACCCCCGAGGTGCTGTTCTCCGCGGCCTATGAGGGGCGGGTGAACGACCCCACCGCGCTTACCCGACACATCATGTCGGGTGTGTTCACCAACGCGACGCGCGCCCTGTTGAGCAGCGTGGCGAGCTGGGGGATGCTGCGGGGCGCGTTCGCCGTCAGCGTGCGCTTCGATGCCCAGCCGGGTGCAGACCTGGAGCCCTGCCTGCGCACGGTGGCGGCACGTGAGGACGTGCTCCGGGCCGAGCTGTGGCGGCCCACTCGCCCCGACGCGCCCGCGGTCTTGTCGGCCGAGCAGCAACTGCGGGGACCCGACGGGAGCGTGGCCGCGGCGGCCCTGGTGGAGACGCTCAGCGAGCAGGAAGCACGCGCTGTCGCGGCTGTCCTGCGAGACGCGCTGGGCCAGGGCCCGCACATCGGGGTCTATGGGTTGTTCTGCGCGCTGGATCGGGAAGATCTCGGCCGCTGACAGACTCGGAGCGCCGCGCTGCGTCCCCCGGCCCGCACTGCACCGCGCCCGGGCCGTACCGCTTAAGAACTCTTCGCCGAATACGATAAAGCAGCTATCCCCAGGACTTGCAGCAATGGCGAAGATTCCAGTCCGCAGACCGGCCTTGAAGATCTGGAAGCGCAGCCGCGACCGGCTGCTCGAACAGCAGAAGACCCTCGCGGCGCTGACCCGCAGCCACATCTTCACCGGCGACAGCCCGGTCGAGACGATCCAGCTGCTCACCCGCACCTCAGCGCAGCAGATGGGCGTCGAGCGGGCCAGCCTGTGGCGCATCACCGAGGACCGGACGGCCATCCGCTGCGAGGACCTCTACGAGCACAGCCGCGACTTCCACGCGCGCGGGGGCATCCTGCGCATCGAGGACTACCCCCACTACTTCCGCGGGCTCGCTGCGGAAGAGGCGATCGTGGCCAACGATGCGCACAGCCATCCGTTCACCTGCGAGTTCTCCGGCGACTACCTGCCGCAGTTCGGCATCACTTCGATGCTGGATGTGCCGATCCATCTTTACGGCCAGCTCGAGGGGGTACTGTGCCATGAGCACGTGGGCCCCGCCATCGAATGGAGTCCGGATCAGCGCCTGTTCGCGATCGCGATCGCCAATCTCGCTGCGCTTGCCATCGAGCAGACCGAGCGCAAGCGGGCCGAGGCCTTGATTCGAGGGCAGCGCGACGTACTCGAGATGATCGCCAATGGCGCGTCGCTGCCCCATACGCTCAATGCGCTGATCGCCTCGATCGAGCAGCAGGACAGCCAGATCCTGTGCGCGATCTGCCTGCTGGACGCGGACGGCGTCCATCTGCGCTGCGCCGCCGCGTCCCGGCTGCCGGAAAGCTACTGCAAAGCCATCGACGGGATGGCCATCGGGCCGGCGGCAGGCTCGTGCGGAAGCGCGGCGTTCGCCAGGCAGACGGTAATCGTGCGCGATATCGACACCGATCCGCTGTGGGCCGGCTATCGGGGCATCGCGAAGGACCACGGGCTTGGCGCTTGCTGGTCCACGCCGATCTTCGACTCCAAGCAGCGCGTTGCCGGCACTTTCGCGGTGTACTACCGCGAACCTCGCTCGCCTTCGCCGGACCAGCGGCGCCTGGTGGAAATGGCAACCCACACGGCGGCGATCGCAATCGAGCGGGCGCTGGCGGGGCAGCGCATCGAGCATCTGGCCTACTACGACGCGTTGACGGAGCTGCCGAATCGCTCACTGTTCCACGACCGGGTCTCGCAGGTGCTGACCCGGGCTGAGCGCGACGGCAAGGAGATGGCCATCCTGTTCATCGACCTCGATCGCTTCAAGACCATCAACGACTCGCTGGGGCACGACATCGGCGACCGCCTCCTGCAGGCCGTAGCGCAGCGCATGAGCGGCTGTCTGCGCGATGCCGATACCATCTCCAGGCTGGGCGGGGACGAGTTCGTGGTCCTGCTCCCTGAAACCGGGGCGCAGGGCGCCGCGCACGTGGCCCAGAACATCCTCGAGCGCGCCGTCGGGCCCTACGACATCGCCGGCCATCAGCTCAGCATTTCCTCCAGTGTGGGCATCAGTCTGTATCCACACGACGGCGCGGACGTCGAGACGCTGATCAAGAACGCCGACACGGCGATGTACCATGCCAAGGACAACGGGGCGGCCACCTATCAATTCTTCACCCGCGAGATGAACCTCGCGGTGTTCGAGCGGCTCACCGTCGAGAACGGCTTGCGCCACGCGCTGGACACCGCACAGTTCGTGCTGTACTACCAACCCCAGATCGAAATCAAGAGCGGGCGCACGATCGGCGCCGAGGCCCTGATTCGCTGGCGGCATCCGCAGCTGGGAATCCTTCCGGCGGCCAGGTTCATCGAAGTTGCCGAGGAGACCGGACTGATTGTGGCGATCGGCGAGTGGGTCCTGCACGAGGCCTGCCGGCAGAACCGCGAGTGGCAGCTCGACGGTCTGCCCACGATCCCGGTGGCGGTCAACTTGTCCGCCCGGCAGTTGCGCAAGCATATTGCGCAGACCGTGGTGCGGGTTCTGGACGACACCGGGCTGGCGGCGAGCTGCCTGGATCTGGAGTTGACCGAGCACGTGATGATGCAGGACGCCGAAGCCACACTCACGACGCTGGCCAGCCTCAGGAACATGGGGGTCAAGCTCTCGATCGACGACTTCGGCACGGGATACTCCAGCCTCGCCTATCTGAAGCGGCTGCCGATCGACAAGGTGAAAATCGACCGGTCCTTCATTCGCGACATCAGCGAGGACCTGGATGACCGCGCGATCGCGAGCGCCATCATCGGCATGGGCCACACCCTGCGCTTGAAAGTGGTCGCCGAGGGCGTCGAAACGCAGCCCCAGCTTGCGTTTCTGCGCACCGAGGGCTGCGATGAAGCCCAGGGTTACCTGTTCGGCCGTCCCATGCCGGCAGGGGAGTTCGCCGACTTCCTGCGCGAGAAGCGCGTTGCCGCAGCGAGCCGTTGATGCGAGCCTGTGAGCAAGCTCCTAAGCTCCAGGGCGGCGGGGAGGCAGGGATTGCCGGTTGCGGCGTTCGCCGCAGCCGGCGCTGGATTGTTTTGTGGCGGTGGCCGAGCCAAAGCCCGGCCACCCTCGTCAGCAATGCCGACGAGTGCCGCCCGCAACCCCTGCGGTGACTGCCGAAACCAGGCGACGACCCAGACTCCCCACCCAGGCTGCGGCTGCGCCGAACATCTCCTGCATGGCCTGCGCACGCAGGCGATGCGCCTCGTATTTTGCCCGCTCGATCGCCTCTGAGCTGATCGGTCGCGGCGGTTCGAACACCGCCTCCGGCGTGGGCGCAATGACCTCGATATCGGCCGGACCGAAGGAAGTTACGACGGCCGGGCCGCGCGAGTCGAGTGTCAACGCGTCCCCCGGACGCAGGATGTAGTCCTCGATGAACCCGGCTTGCGTCACCCACACGTCCCCGGACACGGCGACGACCCGAAACCCTTTCGCAACCTCCAGCTGCAGCGACCGGCGGCCCGACTCGCTCAGGTGGACCAGATTGGGCGTGGCACGAAGATCCATGATGCGCTCCTTTCGCTGTATGATTCCTATGCATGCAGGGAAGCGATCGCAACGCCTCTGCCTGCTGGCATCCAGTCAATATTTTGGCGAAGATCCGGCAACCGCTCAAACGGTCTTTTCGCATGCCATGCATGCGCTACAGGAATGCCAAATCGACGGTTCGACCTGCCCCCGCTGGATCGGCTCGAGGCATTCGAGGCGGCCGCCCGCAACCTCTCGTTCACCCGTGCGGCCGCCGAGCTCTCGCTCACCCAGTCTGCGGTGAGCCGCGCCATCGCTGCGCTCGAGGAGCGGCTGGGCTTTCCGCTGTTCGAGCGCCGGCATCGCGCGCTGCTGTTGACCGACCGGGGCCAGGCGCTTTACGCAGCGACCATCGGGCTGCTCGAGGGCCTTGACGAAACCTTGGCGAAACTGCGCACGGCCCCACCGGCGCGGACCGTCACGGTCACCACCACGTTGTCGTTTGCGTCCCTTTGGCTGGTGCCTCGGCTGGCTGGGTTCACGCGTGTGCACCCTGGGGTAGACGTTCGCATCGCCGCGAGCAACGAGATCGTCGCGCTGGAGCGCTCCGGGATCGACGTCGCGATCCGCTACGCCTCCGCCGAGCTGGCGCCGGAGGGCACCAAGCTGTTCGGGGAGGACGTCGTTCCGGTGTGCAGCCCGGCTCTGACCGCCGATCCGGCGCGCCCCCTCGCGCGGCCAGGCGATCTGCGCAACCACGTGCTGCTGCACCTTGCGGAGAGCCAGGCTTCGCCATGGCTGGTCTGGACCCAATGGCTGGAGGCGGCCGGGGTCCCCGACCTGCGGCCGGCGGGCGCGCTCCACTTCAGCCACTACGACCAGCTGATCCAGGCGGCGCTCAATGGCCAGGGCGTAGCGCTGGGCCGCATGCCGCTGCTGCGCGAGCAGGTCCGTTCGGGAGAGCTGGTCGCGCCTTTCAAGCGCTCGATCGTCTCACCGCGCTGCTACTTTGTGCTGCGATCGCATCGCACCCTCGGCAACGCAGATGTGGAGGCGTTCGAGCGCTGGCTGCGGGCGGAGGCGGCGGGTGTCACCGCGGTCACGCCGCCGAGCGCGAGCCGCGTGCGGCCCGCGGGACGAGGGTCCAAACGGGCCTAGCCCGGCCTAGCCCAGGGCTAGCGCGACGCGACGTGCCCGTCAGGCCGGGAAGACGCCGGTGGAGAGATAGCGGTCGCCACGATCGCAGACGATCGCGACGATCACGGCGTTGTCAACGGCGCTGGACACGCGCAGCGCCACGTGTACCGCGCCTCCCGAGGAGATCCCGGCGAAGATCCCCTCCTCGCGCGCGAGGCGCCGCGTCATGTCTTCTGCCTCGGCCTGGCTCACGTATTCCAGCCGGTCGACCCGCTCGGCGTCGTAGATCTTCGGCAGATAGGCTTCTGGCCACTTGCGAATACCTGGGATCTGCGACCCTTCGGTGGGCTGGCAGCCGACGATCTCGATCTGCGGGTTTTGCTCTTTCAAGAACCTGCCCACCCCCATGATCGTGCCGGTGGTGCCCATGCTCGACACGAAGTGGGTAATGCGGCCCTGGGTATCGCGCCAGATCTCCGGACCGGTGCCCTCGTAGTGAGCGCGCGGGTTGTCGGGGTTGGCGAACTGGTCGAGCATCACACCCTTGCCTTCGGCCACCATGCGCTGCGCGAGGTCGCGCGCGGCTTCCATCCCGCCGTGCCGGTCCGTGAGGATGATCTCGGCGCCGTAGGCGCGCATCGCCTGCCGCCGCTCCACCGACAGATGCTCGGGCATGATCAGCACCATCTTGTAGCCGCGCATCGCCGCAGCCATCGCGAGCGCGATGCCGGTGTTGCCACTGGTTGGTTCGATGAGGACATCGCCCGATTTGATTTCTCCTCGCTCCTCGGCGCGCCGGACCATGGACAGCGCCGGGCGATCCTTCACCGAGCCGGCCGGATTGTCCCCTTCGAGCTTGCACAGGACGACGTTGCGGGTCCGCTCCGAGAGCCGCTTCAGCTGCACGAGCGGCGTGTTGCCGACGGTGTCTTCGATCGTCTTCCACATCATGGTTTCGCTTCCGAGCCGCCGCGCGGCGGCCCGCAAGCATGCAAGCTCCGCGGCCACCCGCGCAAGGGCGGTCCCGCCGGCCGCTACGGCTTGCGACTCCCGCGCGGCCCCTTCCTGGTACTTTGCCGGTCGAGTTGCTCCAGGCGGGCGCGGGCCTCTCTCTTACCCATCGCCCGCAAGGCGGCCAGCCGCTTGATCTGCTCGCCACGAGGGCGGGCCGTTTCGTGCTCCCAGTTGTAGACCGATTGGGCGCTCACGCCGAGCAGCCTGCCATAGTCGGTGGCCGAAAGCCCCAGGCGCTCGCGTTGGGAGCGCAGTGCCCTCGGCGCGAAACGCACCCGCCTGGTGCCGGTATCCTCTGGTGCAGAGGCCGTGTGATCGAGTACTTTGCCCCGGAGCAGCGAAACCTGGCTCTCGAGCTTGGCGACCTGACGCCTCAGCGCGGCGATATGCCGGCGGTATTGGGCGGACGCCTTCTTCATCCCCGCCACTTGCCCGCGCAGCTCCCTGCGGGCAAGCCGCGAAATCTCCTCTTTCAGTACTGAACCGATATTCGGCATGCATTTCCTCTCGTCGTGGTTGTCCGCCGACCACACCGAGGTGCGAGGCCAGCGCTGTCGTCGTGCGGCCCACCGCTGTGCGAACGGCGGTGAGCGTGAGCGCAACAGGCGGTACCGGGATATCGCCTGGCCGACATGGTAGGTGACTGATCCATTGATTTCAATCAAAATAGCGGCTGCCTGTGAGAGGCGGCACGGCAAGGACGGCAGCCCATTGCCGGATTCGCCGCTTTGTCGCAGGCTCAGAGCCGAAGGAATCTCCGTGATTGTCGAGCAGATCTGGACCGCGAACTCATACCGTAACTTCAACTACTTGATCGCCTGCCCGGAGACGGGCGAAGCCCTGGCCGTCGACCCCCTGGATCACGAGAAGTGCCTGGCTGCAGCCAAGAAGCGCGGCTGGGAAGTCACGCAGATTCTGAATACGCACGAGCACGGCGATCACACCGGCGGCAATCGCGCAATGATCGCAGCCACCGGCGCCAAGCTCCTGGCGCACAAGAATGCCACTGCCCGTATCCCGGGTATCGATCGCGGGCTCGGCGCGGGTGACAGCATCAAGCTCGGGAAGACCGTCGAGCTCGAGGTTCTCGACACCCCCGGGCATACCATGAGTCACGTATGCCTGCTGTCGCACACCGACACGCCCGCGCTGTTCTGCGGGGACACCTTGTTCAATGCGGGCGCCGGCAATTGCCACAACGGCGGTCACCCGAGCGAACTGTACCAGACCTTCGCCAACCAACTCGCCAAGCTGCCCGACCGCACGCTGGTGTACCCGGGCCACGACTACATCGCCAACAATCTCGCCTTTACCTTGGATCGTGAGCCCGACAACGAGACAGCGCAGCAGATGCGCGAGCAAGTCCGCGATCAGGATCCAGGCCGGGCGTTGGTGACCACGTTGGCGCTCGAGAAGGAGATCAACACCTTCTTCCGCCTGCACAGTCGCTGCGTCATCGCTCGCCTGCGCGAGGCGTTTCCCGATCTACCCGACCAGCCGGATCCGAAAACGGTCTTCATCAAGCTGCGCGAGCTGCGCAACAGCTGGTAGCTCCGCCCCGAGCCTGCGCACGGCTGCGCGATGACGCTGCCGCGATGACGCAGTAGCGCAGGTCGGCTACGGGAGGCGGGCCGCCCGGCACTCGCTCGTCATGAAGTCCCGGATCTCGCTCCCAAGCCTGTCCTCCTCGGTGTTGAGGTGCGCCACGATCGAGATATGGTTGTGACGCGGCAAGCGCATGAAGCGTGGAGCGCGGCCGCGTGCTGCGGCGATGCGGTAGAAAAGCTCCGCCCCGTACACGTCGAGGTACGGGTTCTCGTACTCGGCGACCGCGATGAAAACCGGCAGGCTCGAGCTCGCGCCGTGTACGACCGGAGAAAGCTGCTCGTACCTCGACTCGTCGGCTCCGAAATAAGCCCGCACGCCGTCGGCGTTGGGGTTGCCGGGCAGCGCGTCCACCCGTAGCCGGGCGCTGAGCAGCACCAGGCCGTTCACCCCTGGCCCGCCGGGCGCCCGCACGGCTGGGTCGTACGCATAGCTGCCCACGTGCGTTCCACCCGCAGAGTGGCCAACCAGGAAGATCCGCTCGGGATCGCCGCCGTGCGCGCGCGCATGCCTGCGCACCCAGCCGACGGCCGCAGCGACATCCTGGGCCCCGCTCGGATACTTGAACTCCGGCGCGCGGCGGTATTCCATGTTCACGCCGAGGAAGCCGTGGCGTGCGAAGTAGTAGAGAACGTTCGCGTAGACTTCGCCGTCGAGGTCCTTGTCCCCGCGCACGAACGCACCGCCGTGGACGAAGATCACTGCCGGTGCGCCGGCCGTGTCGCGATAGCGATACACGTCCAGGACCTGGCGAGGATCGGCGCCGTAGGCGATGTCGCGCGTCACCGTGACGTGGGCCTTCGGTGCTGCGGCCAGTAAAGGTCGGTAGGCGTGCAGCACGAAGTCGCGATGCCGGGGAATATCGCGGCCCCAGACCGGTCCAATCTCGGCCAGGCGGCGGCGCGCAGGCTCAGGCAGATTTTCCAGCGGCTCCATCTATTAGTCCTCCTGCGTCGAGCGGCGATCTGCCGGCCGGTCCCACGAATGGACTGTGTGTGCGGATCCAGCCATGCGAGAAAAGCGCCCTCGCTGCAATTGCGAGCGCCGACGTCTACGTCGGCGTCGGTCCGAGACCCGTGGTTTTGACGGTACGGGGCGACGCCAACGCAGACCATAGCATACGTACCGACCGGGCTGTCCCCCGCCGCGGCGGGACGCCGAGACGAGCTCGATGCGTGTCGCTCTATCGGAAGGTTCCACGGAGACTGCGAGTTCAGCCCTTGTGAGATGCCCCGGCTGTGCCGGTGTACGCGTCAGGCTTGCATACATCGGTCCGCCGAGATATGCCGGCGGAATCGACTCCGAGTGGGCTGCACGCGCATGCATCTATCGGAAAACGTTGCGGCTTCCTGTGCGTCCGCGACGCCGCACGCCGGCTCTGTCGTCATTCACGAAAGCAGTGAGCGCATTGAAGCAAAAGAAGAATGCAGCCTGTCGCCGAAATCCTACGTCGTTCGGCGATTACGCATGGACCCCGGCAATTTAAGCAAGTCGTTGTTTTCTATGAGTGGTACGCGACTCGCTTCCAGCGCCGCGGGGATCGTCGCATCGAACATGCATCAGCGCACAGGTGGCTGCGCGCTTAACGCCTGACTAGCCAGCTCGCCGCAAGGGCGAGGGGCAACGTCAAGGCCCAATTTCTGAACGGGACAGGTCGGCATGCTCGCCGCGCGCGATGCACAGCTGTCTCTCTATGCACCCCCGATCCATCCGCATCGATATCGGTGCGACAAACGAGAGTCGGCAAATGCGAGCTCAGCTCAATCGTTTCAGTCTCTATTCGGTCTGTCGGATTCGCTTGGCGTGGCTGTGCATCACCGTAGCCAGCCTGCTCGCATCCGTATGGATGCACTCCGAGGTGCATGCTGCGCAGGTGACCTTGAGATGGGACTACGGCGCCTCCGGAGCAGCCGGTTTCGTCCTCTACTGCGGCCCCTCCAGTCACAACTACCCGACGCGTATCGACGTCGGCAACACGGACACCTATACCATCAGCACGCTGGCCGTCGGGGCGACATCCTTCTGTGCGGTGACCGCGTACGACTCGGCGAAAGTCGAGAGCGACTACTCGAATGAGCTCAGCGTATACGTCCCACCGGCCGCCCCCACGGTGAACTTCAGTATGAGTCCTGGCAGCGGCACTGCGCCACTCACCGTCGCGTTCACCAACACCAGCGCTGGGCAGGTGACCAGCTGGACGTGGAACTTTGGAGACGGAACCACGAGCACGCAACAGAACCCGACCCACGTCTACAGCACCCCGGGCAGCTACACGGCTGTTCTCACCGCGAGCGGACCCGGCGGTACGGTGAGCAAGACGGCAGCCACGGCGGTCAGCGTCGTTGCGCCCACCGCGCCGGTTGTGAACTTCAGCGCCAGCCCGGCCAGCGGCACTGCGCCTGTGACCGTTGCGTTCACCAACACGACCACGGGGCAGGTCACGAGCTGGGCCTGGAATTTCGGGGACGGCACTCCTACCAGCATCGTCAAGAACCCGACTCATGTGTACGGTAAGCCGGGCAGCTACAAAGCTACGTTGACCGCAACGGGACCAGGTGGCACGGTGAGCAAGACGGCCACCGCGGCTATCACAGTAAGTGCGGCCAGCGCGAACGACAGCACGCCGCCCTCGACGCCGGCGGGCCTGTCGGCGACACCTGTCGCCAGTGGCCAGATCAACGTTGCCTGGACGGCGTCCAGCGACGATGTCGGGGTGACCGGGTATCGGGTAGAGCGCTGCCAGGCAGCGGGCTGCAGCGACTTCGCGATTCTGGTGGCCAACCAGAGTGCCACGAACTTTAGCGACGGCGGCCTTGCGGCAGCCACGAGCTTTAGTTACCGAGTGCGGGCTACGGATGCAGCCGGGAATCTGAGCAACTACTCGAGCATCTCCTCGGCCACGACGCAACCGGCCCTCTCGATACCACAAACCCAACCGCACCCACCGGGCCTACCGCTAGAGCAAGCGCAAACCGGACTCAAAGGGCGATCTGACCACGGAGCGGGTCGCACCGACAACGTCGGGGTAACAAGGTACCGAGTGGAACGGTGCCAGGGCCCGGGTTGTACTACCTTCGCTCAAGTAGCCACGGTGACGGGCACGAACTTTAGCAATTCCGCACTCGCGAGCAGTACCAGGTATCGTTTCCGGGTGCGTGCGGTCGACGCGGCGGGGAACCTGAGCCGCTATTCGAAACTAGTCGGCGTCACGACCCTGGCCCAGTGACCGACCCATATCCTGGACGCGGCTGACTCCGTTCGCGAAACCCTGTAGGCTTGCCACGCCACAGGGAGCGCTATGGCCTCAGCACGCACGATTCGACTGGCGGTCGACATCGGTGGGACCTTCACCGACGTCGCACTGGATGCGCCGAAGCGGCGCGTCACCGCCAAGGTATTGACTACGCCCCAGGCGCCGGAACGCGGAGTCATGGACGGGGTGGCCGCGGCGCTGGTCAAAGCCGAGTGCACGCTCGGCGATGTCGCGCTCATCATTCACGGCACCACGCTCGCGACCAACGCACTGATCGAGCGCAAGGGCGCGGCCACGGCGCTGATCACGACTGAAGGCTTCAGAGACGCGGTCGAGATCGGATACGAGCACCGCTTCGAGCAATACGACATCTACCTCGAGAAGCCCGAGCCGCTCGTGCCCCGCCGGTGGCGTTACACCGTGCCGGAACGGATGAGCGCGCGGGGCGAGGTGCTGCGGGCACTCGACGAGCATGCCGTGGAGGCGCTGATTCCCAGGCTGAGGCAAGAGACCGTGAGCAGCGTCGCTGTCGGCCTGCTGCATAGCTATGCCAATCCGGCGCATGAGCAGCGCATCGGGGAGATCCTGCGCGAGCGATTGCCCGCGGTGCTGGTGAGCCTTTCGTCGGAGGTTTCGCCGGAGCTGCGCGAGTACGAGCGGTTGTCGACTGCCTGCGCGAACGCCTACGTGCAGCCGCTGATGGCCGGCTATCTCGATCGGCTCGCTCTCGCGCTGCGCGACGGCGGGTTTGCCGGCCAGCTCTTGCTGATGACCTCGGGAGGTGGGGTCATCGGCCTGGAGGCCGCCCGGCGATTCCCGATCCGGCTGGTCGAGTCGGGGCCCGCCGGGGGTGCCATCCTGGCGAGCCATATCGCAGTGGAGTGCGGGCTCGAGCATGTGCTGTCCTTCGACATGGGCGGCACCACGGCCAAGATCTGCCTGATCGACGCGGGTCAGCCGCAGACCTCCCGTGCCTTCGAGGTGGCGCGTGCTTACCGGTTCCTGAAGGGCAGCGGGCTGCCGCTGCGCATCCCGGTGATCGAGATGGTCGAGATCGGGGCGGGCGGCGGCTCCATTGCCAGGGTGGATGCACTCAAGCGCGTGACTGTGGGTCCGGACAGCGCCGGTGCGGTACCTGGGCCCGCGAGCTACGCGCAAGGCGGGCAGGCGGCCACTGTCACCGATGCGGACCTGACTCTCGGTCGCATCGATCCAGGCGCGTTCGCCGGCGGGAGCCTTGCGCTGGACGCTGGCGCGGCCGCTGCGGCGATCCAACGCTCTATCGGCCAGCCGCTCGCGCTTGGAGCAGAGTTGGCCGCGCTCGCAATCAGCGAGATCGTCGATGAGAACATGGCCAGTGCCGCGCGCGTGCACGCGGTCGAACGCGGGAAGAGCCTCGACGAGCGCACATTGGTGGCGTACGGGGGCGCCGCGCCGTTGCACGCCGCCCGGGTCGCGGACAAGCTGGGTATAGGACGCATCGTCGTTCCCACCGGCGCGGGCGTGGGCTCGGCGGTGGGCATGCTCGGAGCGCCGGTCGCCTACGAGGTCGCACGCAGCCTGTATCAGCGCGTGCGGGAGCTCGATCCCACGCTGGTCAACGGCCAGATGGAAGCCATGCGCACGGAGGCGTACGGCGTAGTGGAGAAGAGCGCCGGCGGGGTGCCGCTGGTGGAATCGCGCACGGCCTATATGCGCTATGTCGGCCAGGGGCACGAGATTGCGGTCCCTCTCGAGGCGCGCGCCCTGGACCTCGCCGATCGCCAGCGCCTGCAGGAACGCTTCGAGCGCGAGTATCGTTTGCAGTTCGAGCGGATCATCCCCGGCCTCGAGGCGGAAGTGCTGAGCTGGGCGTTGAGCCTGAGCACTCGCGTCGAGCCGCCGACGCCAGTGACGCAGCCGCCGGAGCAGGCGGCGCCGGTGTCAAGCGGACGGCGGCGGGTGTTCGATCCCGGGCTCCGGCGAGTTTCTCGAAGCGCGGATCTACCGGCGGATGGATCTGAAGCCAGGCATGAACATCGAGGGCCCCGCGCTCATCGTCGAGGATGAAACTACGACCGTGGTGGCACCGAGCTTCGCGGCCACCGTGAACGCGGTCGGCTATCTCGTCCTCGAGCGCATGCGGCCTGGGCGGGCGGAGGAATCGTGAAAGCTCAAGCGAAAGGCGGCCCATTCTTGGCCTTGTTGGAAGCCAAATGAAAACAGACTCAGCACTGGCGCGCATCCGCGCGCAGATCATGTGGAACCGATTGATCGCGGTCGTCGAGGAGCAGGCCCAGACGCTTTTGCGCACCGCGTTCAGCGCGAGCGTGCGTGAGGCCGGCGATCTGTCCGCCGGCGTGTTCGACCTCAAAGGCCGCATGCTGGCGCAGGCTGTCACCGGGACGCCCGGGCACGTGAACTCGATGCCGGCGGCGGTCGGCCACTTCCTGGCTCGCTACCCGGTAGAGAAGATGCGCGCAGGCGACCACTACCTCACCAACGATCCCTGGCTCGGGACCGGCCATCTGCACGACTTCACGCTGGTGTCGCCGACTTTTCTCGAGGGAGCGGCCGGTGGGACTGTTCACCTCCACCGTGCACGTGGTGGACATCGGCGGCCGTGGCTTCGGGCCCGACGGCAGGCAGGTATACGAAGAAGGGCTGTGCGTGCCGATCATGCCGCTTGCGCGCGCAGGCGAGGTGAACCAGGACCTGCTCGCGATCGTGCGGGCGAACGTGCGCGAACCGGTGCAGGTCGAGGGCGATCTGTTCTCCCTGATGGCTTGCAACGACAAGGGTTCCGAGCGGCTGCGCGAGATGATGCGCCGAGTTCGGCATCGACAGTCATCGAGCCGCTGGCCGACCACATCTTCGAGCACTCGCGCGCGGCAACGCTGGAGGCGATCGGCAAAGCTGCCGCCCGGCACCTATCACAACGCGCTGCGTCATCGATGGCTACGATCATCCCGATCGAGCTCGAAGGCGGCACTCACCATCTCCGCACAGCGGGATTCACGTCGATTTCACCGGCACTTCGCCGGTGAGCAGCTTCGGCATCAACGTGCCGATGCTCTACACCACCGCCTACACCTCATTCGGCGTGAAGTGCCTGGTGGCGCCGGCGGTGCCCAACAACGCCGGCTCGCTCGCGCCGATCACGGTGAGCGCCCCGGAAGGGTCGATCCTGAACGCGCCGCGGCCGTGTGCGGTCGCGATTCGGCATGTGATCGGGCACATGCTGCCCGATGTCGTCTTCGGCTGCCTGCACCAGGCGCTCGCAGAGGGTGCGCCGGCGGAAGGCGCTTCGGCGCTGTGGATCCCGCAACTGCGCGGAGGGCACGGCGTGAGCGACACGGTGGCCGGCGGCACGCCGTTCGACGTGCTGTCGTTTCATTCCGGCGGCACCGGCGCCCGGCCGACGAAGGATGGCCTATCCGCAACCGCCTTTCCGAGCGGTGTGCGGAGCGTGCCCACCGAGATCGTCGAGTCGATCGCCCCGGTGGTGATCTGGCGCAAGGAGTATCGCACCGACTCCGGCGGCCCCGGGCGCTTGCGCGGCGGGCTCGGTCAGGTCATGGAGATCGGCAGCGCCGAGAACGCGCCGTTCTCGGTGTATGCGATGTTCGAGCGGATCGACCATCCGGCGCGCGGCCGCGACGGCGGCCACGACGGCGCCCCGGGACGCGTATCGCTCGGTCTCGGGCAAGACGCTGCGCGGCAAGGGCCAGCAGACGATTCCGCCGGATGAGCGGCTGCGGCTGGAGCTCCCCGGCGGCAGCAGGCTTCGGCGACCCGCGTGAGCGCGACCCCGAAAGGTCAGGGCCGACGTGCGAGACGGGCTGGTGTCGGCGGAGGCGGCGAAGAAGATCTACGGCGTGAGCGTCGGCACAGAGGGTGATGCGGTTGACAGCCTGAGGCCTAAGTAATACCCTGTGACTACCCATGCCTACAATCGCCACCAGCCTCAAGCTTCCCGCCGAGCTCAAGGCTCGCGTCGATGCCCTCGCGGAAGCCGCGGGCAAGTCGCCTCATGCGTTCATGGTGGAAGCCATCGAGCGCGAGGCGGCGCGCGTAGAGCTGTATGAGGCGTTTCTGGCCGAAGCGGTCGAAGCGGACGAGGAAATGGAGCGCACGGGTCAGTACTATGCCGCCGAAGACGTGTTTCGCTACATGGCTGCCCGCTGCGAGGGCAAACGGGCGCGCGCGTCCGAGACCGCGGACTTGGCGGAAATAGCCTTCTCCCTTCACGCGCTGCAGGATCTGGAACGCGTATTCGATTTCTATGCTCTGGACGACGCGGCGCTGGCAGCTGCCCAGATTGCAGCTGTCCGCAGTGCAGTGATGATCTTGGCCGATCACCCGCTCATCGGCCGCCCGGCCAAATACGGCCTAAGGGAGTTGGTCATCTCCCGAGGCAAGACCGGATTTCTGGCACTTTACCGGTTCTTGCCGCAGCGTGACGTAGTCCGGGTCTTGCGGATCCGACACCAGCGCGAGCTCGGGTATCCGTGACGTCGCCAAAGCAACCAGGCGCAGCCTTGGGAAGTCCGCCACGGCTCCCCAAGTGCACGGGTGAGCAACACGGGCTAGTGATTGTCCCGCGGCACGCCCTTGCTGGTCGAAATGCGCTGGTACTTGACCGCCGGCTTGAGCACCATGCCGTGCGAAAGCTCGTCCACCATGCCGCGCTGGATCTCCTGCCAGGGCGTCTGGTTCTCCGGAATCCTGAAGCCGCCGCGCCGCTTCGAGCGCCTGCAGGCGGCGCTCGTACTCGGCCTTGCTGATGAGGATGTTGGCGGTGCGCTTCTTGAGATCGATGCGCACGCGATCGCCGGTCTTCAGGATCGCCAGCCCGCCGCTGGTCGCCGCTTCGGGCGAAGCGTTCAGGATCGAAGGCGAGCCGGAGGTGCCGGACTGGCGTCCGTCGCCGATGCAGGGCAGCTCGGTCACGCCCTGCTTGATCAGCGCCGCGGGCGGCTGCATGTTCACCACTTCGGCGCGCGCCCGGGATAGCCGACCGGCCCTGCGCCGCGCACGAACAGCATGCAGGTGTCGTCGATCTTGAGCTTGGGATCGTCGATGCGGTGGTGGTAGTCCTCGGGTCCGTCGAAGACGATGGCCCGGCCCTCGAAGGCGTTGGGGTCCTTCGGATTGGACAGATAGCGCTTGCGGAAGTGGTCCGAGATCACGCTGGTCTTCATGATCGCGCTGTCGAACAGATTGCCCTTCAGGTTGAGGAATCCGGCCTGCTTCTTCATCGGCTTGCGGTACGGCCAGATCACTTCCTCGTCCTCGATCGACTGCCCTGTGCAGTTCTCCGCCAGCGTCTTGCCGTTGACCGTCAGGGTGTTCTTGCGGATCTTGCCGGCCTTCAGCAGCTCGCCGACCACCGCCGGCACGCCGCCGGCGCGATGATATTCCTCGCCGAGGTACTTGCCCGCCGGCTGCAGATTCACCAGCAGCGGGATGTCGTAGCCGATCTTCTCCCAGTCGTCGTTGTCGAGCTTCACGCCGATATGGCGCGCGATCGCATTGAAATGGATCGGCGCGTTGGTCGAGCCGCCGATCGCCGAGTTGACGACGATCACGTTCTCGAAGGCCTCGCGCGTCATGATCTTCGAGGGGCGCAGGTCCTCCCACACCATCTCGACGATGCGCTTGCCGGTCTCGTAGGCGTTCTCGGCGCGATCCCTGTGCGGAGCGGGAATCGCGGCGCTGCCGGGCAGCGACATGCCCGAGCGCCTCCGCCAGCGAGTTCATCGTCGCTGGCGGTGCCCATGGTGTTGCAGTGGCCCGGCGAGGGCGCCGAGGAGGCGACCAGCTCGATGAACTGCTCGCGGTTGATCTCGCCCGCCGCCAGAAGCTCGCGCGCCTTCCAGACGATCGTGCCCGAGCCGGTGCGCTCGCCGCGGAACCAGCCGTTGAGCATCGGCCCGCCCGAGAGCACGATGGCCGGGATGTCGACGGTCGCCGCCGCCATCAGCTGAGACGGGGTGGTCTTGTCGCAGCCGGTGGTGAGCACCACGCCGTCGATGAAGTAGCCGTAGAGAGTCTCGACCAGGCCGAGATAGGCGAGGTTGCGGTCGAGCGAGGCGGTCGGGCGCTTGCCGGTTTCCTGGATCGGGTGCACCGGGAACTCGAAGGCGATCCCGCCGGCCTCGCGGATGCCCTCGCGCACGCGATGCGGCAAGCTCGAGATGGTGGCGGTTGCAGGGCGACAGGTCGGAGCCCGATTGGGCGATGCCGATGATGGGCTTGCCCGCCTGCAGCTCCTCGCGCTTCAAGCCGAAGTTCATGTAGCGCTCCAGGTACAGCGCCGTCATGTCGGGGTTGTCCGGGTTGGCGAACCACTTGCGCGATCTGAGTTTCGCGGGATCCCTTGCTTGCGTCGTCTTGGCCATGATCCGAACTCTCCTCGTGTGCTCTTTGGGCGCCGATATTCTACGTGAGATGAGGGGAAGTGCGCGGGTCGGGTCGCACGGGGGGCGCATTCGGCAAGTCCACCCCTGTGAGGCCTGCGGTTTTGTCTTCGGGGGCTCCGCAGGCCGTTGCCGGGACCTGTCATCCCTGCACTGGGAGAGGCTGCGAGTGTTGACCTGAGAGGCATCCCGGCATCAAATAGGACTGCTGCAAGCGATATGGACGCTGGAGAGCCGATGCAACTATTCGCCGGTACGAGCGGCTACTCGTACAAGGAATGGAAGGGCCCCTTCTACCCGGACAAGCTGCCGGCGGACCAGATGCTGCGCTTCTATGCCGAGCGGCTGCGCACCGTGGAGATCAACAACACCTTTTATCGCATGCCGGCGGAGTCGGTGCTCTGGCAGTGGTCCGAAGAGGTTCCCGCCGACTTTGCTTTCTCGCTGAAGGCGCCGCAGCGGATCAGCCACCACAAGCGCCTGCGCGAGGCGGCGTCCGACATCGATGAGTTCCTGCGGCGGGCCGCGGTGCTGGGTGCGAAGCTCGCTCAGGTCCTGATTCAGCTGCCGCCGCAGTTGCGCAAGGACCTTCCCCGGCTCGAGGCATTTCTCGCGCTGCTGCCGGAACACCCTCGCATCGCCTTCGAGTTTCGGCATGCCTCGTGGCAGGACGATGAGGTGTACCAGGCGCTGCGCTCGCGCGGCGCGCTGTTGTGCATCGCCGATACCGACGAGGGCGAAACCCCGCTGGTGGCGACTGCCGATCGCGGCTATCTGCGCCTTCGGCGCGAGAGCTACTCCGACGACGAGTTGCGCGCCTGGGCCGAGCGTATCGCTGCGCAGCCGTGGACCCAAGCTTTCGTCTACTTCAAGCACGAGGATGCCGGCCTGGGAGCCAAGTTCGCGCAGCGCTTCAACGAGCTTTGGTCCGAAGGCGCGGGACGGCAATAGACGCGGCGTCGCCCCTGATGTCCCGGTGGTCAGGCAGGATCGCACGGCGCTTCTGCGCTCCCTGGTAAGAAATCTACGCTGACCTTGCGCCTAGAACGTCCGACATAGTGCTGGGGCTCGAGCGCTATGCAATCCTGCGGTTGCCATCGACATGCAGCGCGCAGGTCCGGCGTTCCCCGATTCGACCCTGTGGGCGGGTGCATCCGATTCGGACAGAGGCCCGTAGATGTGCGCAGACGCGCGAGGAGTCAGACCGCAGCGGTTGTTCCGACGCCGCATGTCCCGCAGGCCGGACGCGGGGCGCAGGCGTGGGTCACGCGGGCACGCAGATTGCGGGTAGCAAGGCATGACCTTCGGGATCGACGCAGGAGTTTGCAATTCCGTCTCGAAGGGCGCCAACAACCAGTTGCACGTCGCCTGCAGGAGCGCACCATCCTCGGGCAGCGGGTGAATATCTGGTGCACGGGCAATAGGTGAGCTTCGGCCGGCGGATCTATCAGTCCGCAAGAGCCGCGCCGCGGGAGGATATTCTCGACTATGAAGGGAGTATCCAGCATGAAGTACGAGTCGGTTGGTATCGCAGCAGTCCTGGTCGTCCTTGCAAGTACGGCCTTCTCCCACGAAGGAGACCCGCCGATGGACGAGACGCCCGCAATCGCGGCGATGCGCTATTGCCAGACGGTGGGCGTGCGCGCAGCCTGGGGCGCGCAGGCACGCTTTCTCGGCGCACCGGCGGTCTTTCACTACGTTCCCGAAGCCCCGTTGAAGAAGATGTTCACGGGTCAGTTGGCGATTCCGGCGGATGCCATCTATGTGCTGGAGGATCTGGACCTGCTCCAGCGCAGGCACTACGAGGAGTCCGCGTTCTTCGGCTGGAAGCAGGCCGACCGCTGGGTCCGCGAGGGCCGGCCGCAGCCGGCGTACCAAGTGCTGGCGGCGTTGTTCTATCAGCGCTGCAAGGAGTCGCTGACGGCTGACTCGGGCGAGCAGCATTCGGCGGAGTACAACTAACGCGCGCGCTGCCGTCTCGAGCGGCGCGGGAAGGGTCAACTCTTGACCTGTAACCGATCCCGGCATCAAATAGGCGCTTGTTGCGAACCATCGTAGGTCCGTTTGAAAGTGCCCTTTGATCGTCCAGGGAGTGGAAGGAGCTTCTGCGGTGGCGCGCCGCCCGGCCCAGCAAGCGCCTGCTGCTGGCGCGTTCGCCGTGAAGAGTGCTGATCGCACGTCCAGCAAGCGGCAGGCCCGCCGGTCCGAAGGCCCCGAGGTAGACAAGCTCCACGCCTACGCCGGCAAGCGCGCCTTCGACGCGACTCCGGAGCCTCCGGCCAGGGAGGCGGCGCAGCGGAGCGGACCGCTGCTGTTCGTGGTGCAGCAGCATTCCGCCCGGCGCCTGCACTACGACTTCCGCCTGGAGCTGGACGGCGTGCTCAAGTGCTGGGCCGTGCCGGGCGGTCCGTCGCTCGATCCGAAGGTGAAACGCCTGGCGGTCCCGACCGAAGACCATCCGTTCGACTACGCGTCGTTCGAGGGCGTCATCCCGCCCAAGCAGTATGGTGCCGGCCAGGTCATCGTGTGGGACTGCGGGTTGTACTCGCCCGACGAAGGCCAGGTGTACTCGTTCGAGGATCGCGAGGAAGCGCAGCCGCGGATGCGCGCGCAGTACGCCCAGGGCAAGCTCAGCTTCTTCCTGCTCGGGGACAAGCTCAAAGGGTCGTGGACCCTGGTGCGGATGAAGGACAAGGACTGGCTGCTCATCAAGCACAAGGACCGCTTCGCCCGCAGCGACCTGGACATCAGCACCCGCGCCAACTCGGTCCTGTCGGGCTACACGGTGGCCGATTTGAAGAGCCCGCGGCGGCTGGAGCGTCTGAGCGCCGAGCAGCTCATCCCCGTCGGGCCCGACGAGACCTTTCCCGCGAAGCTGGCGCCGATGCTGGCGGCGGCGGCCGATGGCCCGTTCAGCGATCCGGCGTTCCTCTATGAGCCCAAGCTGGACGGCTATCGCTGCCTGGCTTTGCGCCGGGACGGCAAGGTGCGCCTGCTGTCGCGGCGGGGGCTGGACCAGAGCGCGCAGTTTCCCGAGATCGTCGGCGCCCTGCAGGAGCAGGTCCTCGACACCTTCGTTCTGGACGGTGAGATCGTCGCCCACGATCAGAACGGCAAGCCGTCTTTCCACGCGCTGCAGACGCGCGGTCAGCTCAAGGGCGAGCACGAGATCCGAGCGGCGCTGAAGAGCACGCCGTGCGTCTTCTACGCCTTCGACCTTCTGCATTTGTCCGGCATGAACCTGCGGGGTGCGCACTACCGCTCGCGCAAGCGCTGGCTGGGGCAATGCCTGCTGCCGTCCACGCACCTGCAGGTTCTTCCCGCGACTCCAGGCGGATGGTGAGCACTTCTATGCGGCGGCGCTGGAGGCGGGTTTCGAGGGCATCGTCGCCAAACGCCACGACAGCCGCTACGAGACCGGCGTGCGCTCGCCCGCCTGGCTCAAGGTCAAAGCGACGCAAACCGGAGATTTCCTCATCTGCGGGTACACGGTGGGCAAGGGACACCGCGGCAGGACCTTCGGCGCCCTCCTGCTGGGTTATCGAGACCAGGCCGGCAAGCTCTTGCCGGCCGGCAAAGTCGGCAGCGGCTTCGATGACGCGGCGCTGGACGCGCTCTCCCACCTGCTGAAGGGACTGGAAACCAAGCGTCATGCCTTCGCGAAGCAGCCCGAGGTCGAAGGCGAGGTGGTCTGGCTCAAGCCGGAGCTGGTTGCGGAGATCCGCTTCGCGGAATGGACCCCGGACGGCGCACTGCGCGCTCCCGTGTTCGTGCGGCTCAGGGACGACATTCCCCAGGACGACATTGCCCCGCCCCAGATCGTGCATGTGACGGACCGCAAGCCATCCGCCGAGCGTGCGGCCCGCGAGCGGACAGGTCGCTCAAGTCGTCGAGCAGCTGCAGGGCGGCAAGAAGGACGAGCTCACGCTCGCGATCGGATCCGAGCAGGTGCGCCTGACCCATCTGAACAAGGTGCTGTGGCCGGAGCATT
Source organism: uncultured beta proteobacterium (assembly GCA_963827575.1). GTDB lineage: Bacteria > Pseudomonadota > Gammaproteobacteria > Burkholderiales > SHXO01 > SHXO01. Next base: position 87,613 of record CAWHCG010000028.1, on the reverse strand, counting down.
CGGCGCTCAAGCAGCCCGCCGTGACCAAGCGAGACCTGCTTATCTACCTGGCGCGGGTATCGCCTTACATGTTGCCGCACCTGGCGGACCGCCCGCTTACCATGATCCGTTTCCCGACGGCATCACCAAGCACCAGTTCTTTCAGAAGCACTGGGAGCACAAGCTCCCGGAGTTCGTCGAAACCATCACCGTCTATTCCGAAAGCAAGCAGGAGAACGGCGAGTATCATCCTCTGCAACAACCTGCCCACGCTGCTGTGGCTGGGGCAGCTCGGGACCCTCGAGTTCCACGTCTGGCATTCGCGCGGCAGCCTGTATCCCGACGCGCAATCCTCCAGCACCGAGTTCGCGGACAGCGAGGAGAACATCGACGCCTCGATCCTGAGCTACCCGGACTACGTGGTCTTCGACCTCGATCCGTACATCTACTCCGGCAAGGAGGCACCCGGCGGCGAGCCGGAGCTGAACACGCGCGCGTTCGAGAAGGGCAAGGAAGTGGCTTTCTGGCTCAAAGCCCTCCTCGAGCAGGTGGGCCTGCAATATGCCCTGGTCAAGACCTCCGGCAAGACCGGCCTGCACATCTTCGTGCCGATCGTGCGCAACGTCACCTTTGCTGCGGCGCGGCAAATGTGCGAGACTCTAGGCCGCCACCTGATGCAGGAACACCCGGATGTGATTACCATGGAGTGGAGCGTGGCGAAACGGACGGGTAAAATCTTCATCGACAGCAACATGAACGTGCGCAGCAAGACCCTGAACTCGGCATACTCGCCGCGCGCGCTCCCCGGCGCCCCGGTGTCGATGCCCCTGACCTGGGACGAGCTGGCCAAGGCCCATCCGATGGATTTCCGGATGTGGAACGTCTTCGAGCGTCTCGAGCGGCAGGGCGACGTCTGGCAGGACGCGATCGCGCTCAAGACCGATCTGCAGCGCATCTTCGGCTGAGGGCTCCACGCATTGCGGGACTGCAAAGAGAATTCACAGGATTAACAGGATTTTCAGGATTAACAGGATTAAAGATTGAACAGCATGAACAGGATTAGAACAGGATTACAGGATCGAGCCGCTGGTACTTCTGTCCGATCGAGTTCCTGGCAGTTGCAGTAATCCTGTTAATCCTGAGAAATCCTGTTAATCCTGTGAATTCGTTTTTGAGTCGCGGAAAGGAACGATATGGCACGCTCCATCGCATCGGCGACGATCTCCTTCGGCATGGTCTCCATCCCGGTGGACATCTATCCCGCTACGCAAAGCACCAGCGGGATCTCCTTCAATCTTCTCCACAGCACCTGCGGCTCGCGGCTCAAGCAGCAGTACACCTGCATCAAGGAGGGCGTGGTGGTAGAGCGCGCCGACATGGTGAAGGGCTACGAGTTCGCGGAAGGCCGCTACGTCACCTTCACCAAGGAGGAGCTCAAGGCCCTGGAAGAGCCCCCCACCCAGATGGTCGAGATCACCGAGTTCGTCGCGGCCGACGCGATCGATCCGATCTACTACGACAAGGCCTATTACCTGGCGCCCGGTAAAGGTGGCGCCAAGCCCTATGCGTTGCTGCGGCAGGCCATGCATGAGGCGCAGCGCTACGGCCTGGGCAAATGGGCCGCGCGCGGCAAGCAGTACATCGTCCAGTTGCGCCCCGTCTCCGACGGCATCGTGTTGCAGCAGCTCCTGTATGCCGATGAGGTGCGCAGCCTCGGCGAGCTCGACATCGACAAGGGCGAGGTGCGCCCGCCTGAGCTGAAACTGGCGATGCAGCTGATCGAGCAGATCTCGTCGGAGAAGTTCGACCCGACCGCCTACGTCGACGAGGAGAAGAAGCGCATCGAAGCGGCGATCCAGAGGAAGATCGAGGGCGAGCAGATCGCCGTCTCCGAGGACCAGGGCAAGGGCGGCGCGCAGATCATCGACCTGATGGAGGCCCTGCGCGCCAGCCTGGACAAAGGCGCGAAGCAGGCGCCTCCTGCGAAGGAGGCGGCGGCTGCGGCGGAGCGCAAGCCCGCCAAGCGCGCCGAGCAACCCAAGCCGGTGCAGAAGGCCAAGGCCGCACGCAAGTAGGAGTCGGCGACGACCATACTAGCCGTGAGCGAATACTCGATCCGCGACGTGCAGCGGACGCTGGGCCTGTCGCGGGCGATGATCCGCAGCCTGATCGAGTCCCGCTACGTCACGCCGAAGCTCGGGCCGCACCGGTCCTATCGATTCAGCTTCAGCGATCTGGTGGTGATGCGCACCGCCCACGACTTGATCGCGGCCAAGGTCCCGGCGCGCCGCGTTTCCCGCGCGCTCAAGGGATTGCGAGCACAGTTGCCCGAGGACCCGCCCTCTGCTGCGTTGCGCATCCGCGCCGTCGGTGATCGCATTGTCGTGCAGGACGGCACCAAGCAATGGGACGCCGGGACGGGGCAATATGTGCTGGACTTCTCGGTGAGCGCAGAGGGAACGAAGCTGCGCATGCTGCCCGCGGCACGCGCGAGCGGCGGCTCGGCCGAGGAGTGGTTCGCACACGCGTGCGATCTGGAGGAGCAGGGCGACCCTGGAGCCGCAGGCGCCTATCAGCACGCCATCGAGGCTGACGCGCAGTTCGGCGATCCGTACGTCAATCTCGGGCGGCTGCTCCAGGAGCAGGGTCGCCTGGCGGAGGCCGAAGCGGTGTATCGCAAGGGGATCTCGCAGTGTCCGTCCGAGGCCTTGCTGCGCTACAACCTGGGTGTGCTGCTGGACGAGATGGGACGGCGGCCCGCCGCGCTCCAAGCCTACCGCGAGGCGCTGGCCCTGCAGGACGATCTGGCCGATTGCCACTACAACATCGCCCTGCTGTACGAGGCAGCGGGGCAGGCGCGAGCGGCGCTGCGTCATCTGAGCGCATACCGCAGACTCCAATCTGGCTGAACCGTCCCGGTTCGGTGCCCATTCCAGTACGATAGACGGGTCGCCCTCTCGGAAAGACCCCCACTCGGAAAGAATGGTGAAGCCATGAGACCCCCGTTCGCGCTCCTCACCGCCTTGCTGCTTGCCGGCTGCGCGGCGACCAGCCTCACGAACCAATGGAAGAGCCCGGAGACGGGCGCAGCGCAGGTGCGCAAGGTGCTGGTCGTCGGGGTCTCGGACTATCCCAGCATTCGCCGCGTGTTCGAGGATGAGTTCGTCGCCGAGTTGCGCGGCGTGGGGCTGGCGGCGGAGCCCAGCTACCGGTTCATCGCTCAGGACGGCCAGGCCGATCCGGCGGTGCTGGCGAAGGCCGCAGAAGAGGCGGGCGCGCAGGCTACGCTGGTTACACGCCTGGTAGGCGTCGAGCAGATTACCGACTTTGTTCCCGCGCCGTACTGGGGGCCCTGGCCCTGGACAGGCTATGCCGGTTGGTATCCTGCTGCGGGTGGGGGCATGGTCGTCGGTCCTTCCGCGTACCAGTACAACGTCGTGATCGCCGAAACTACCCTCCGCCTGCAACCCGCGGGGAAGCTGCTGTGGTCGGGCATGACGCGCACTGTCGCCCCGCAGAACGTGGGCCGGGAGACCCAGCGCTTCGCCAAGCTCATCATCGACTCCTTGAGCAAGCAGGGCATCTTGTAGTCCGCTATGACCAATACCACCGCGGCCCGCTATCCGATCTCGGAGCTCGATCCGTTTTCACCGCAGTTTCTCAGCGATCCGCACCCGTTCCATGAACAGCTGAGGGAGGCGGGGCCGGTAGTCTGGCTGGAGCGCTATGGGGTGTGGGCCATGGCGCGCCACCAACAGGTGCACGCCGCGCTCGGCGATGCGGAGACGTTCTGTTCCAGCGCGGGCGTGGGCCTGAGCGATTTCCGCAAGGAGAAGCCCTGGCGTCCGCCCAGCATTCTGCTGGAGGCGGATCCGCCTTTGCATACGCGCACCCGCGGAGTGGTAATGCGCGTCGTGTCGCGTCCTGCCATCGAGGCCTTGCGCGAAACCTTCGTGCGGGAAGCCGAAGTCCTGATCGAAAAGCTGGTTGCGCTCGGGAGCTTCGACGCGGTCAAGCAGCTTGCCGAGGCGTACCCCCTCAAAGTGTTCCCGGATGCGGTAGGCCTGGGCCCCGACGGGCGTGAGAACCTGCTGCCCTACGGCAGCATGGTGTTCAACGCCTTCGGGCCCAGGAACAAGCTGTTCGAGGACGCGATGGCCAATGCCGACGCGGTCCGCGGCTGGGTCATGTCGAAGTGCCGCCGGGATGCGCTCGCGCCTGGCGGGCTGGGCGCACAGATCTATGCCGCAGCCGACGCGGGTAAAGTCTCCGAGGACGAGGCGGCGCTGATGGTGCGGTCCTTCCTGTCCGCGGGTCTCGACACCACGGTCCATGCGCTGGGCAATGCAATTCACTGCTGCGCCTGCAATCCCGATCAATGGCGGTTGCTGCGAGAAGACCCGACACGGGCGCGGGCGGCGTTCGAAGAAGTCATCCGCTACGAGGGGCCGGTCCAGACCTTCTTCAGGACCACGACGAAGGAAGTGGACGTTGCGGGTGTACCTCTGGAGGCGGGTCAAAAGGTCCTGCTCTTCCTTGCCGCGGCCAATCGCGACCCCAGGAAGTGGGAGCGAGCCGATCGCTTCGAGATCCAGCGCAACACGCTGGGCCACGTCGGCTTCGGGAACGGAATTCATGCGTGCGTAGGTCAGACGGTGGCCCGAATGGAAGGCGAGATCGTGCTGAGCGCCCTGGCTCGGCGAGTCGAGTCCATCGAGCTGAGCGGTGAACCGCGCCTGCTGCTGAACAACACGCTGAGGGGTTGGTCCAGCCTGCCCGTCACCGTCAAATTGGGCCAGCGCCCCTCACCCCGCGAGTAGGCTCGAGGACCGTCCCACCTGCGCAGCGCGACTGACTGGTGTGCGCCTGTCACGTCTCTGTTAGGATTGTCGGCCATTCAAGCGGGAGAACCTGGATGAAGATGCGGCCATCGATCGCGGCGCTGGCCGTCGTGGCGAGCTGTGCGGCGGCCCAAGCGGCTGCGCAGACCCCGATCAAGATCGGCTTCCTCGCCGAGCTGTCCGGCCCGCAGGGTGCGGTCGGCGAGGACCAGTACGACGGCTTCATGCTGGTGGTGGAGCGCAATGGCGGCCGCCTGGGCGGGGTGCCGATCCAGATCATCAAGGAGGACAGCCAGCTCAAGACCGACTTGGCGCAGCAGCTCGTCGACAAGCTGATCGAAAAGGACAGGGTCCAGATCATCACCGGCATCACCTTCTCCAACATCATGATGGCCATCCACAAGAAGGTGACCGACAAGGGTGTGCTCCTGCTGGGCTCCAACGCCGGGCCCTCGTCGATCGCGGGCGCGCAGTGCTCGCCGCTGTTCTTTTCCAGCTCCTGGCAAAACGACGAGCAGGCCGAAGTGGTGGGGAAATATGCGGCCGACAAGGGCTACCGCCGCGCGTATCTGATGGTGCCGAACTACCAGGCGGGCAAGGACTTCCTGGCCGGCTTCAAGCGCTTCTACAAGGGCGAGGTGGTCAACGAGGTATTCACCTCGCTGCAGCAGATGGACTTCTCCGCGGAGCTGGCCCAGCTCGCCGCGGCGAATCCCGACGTCGTGTTCGTGTTCTACCCGGGCGGCCTCGGCATCCAGTTCCTCAAGCAGTACAAACAGGCAGGGCTGCTGGGGAAGATCCCGCTGCTGACGGTCTCCACCTCGGACGGAATTACCCTCCCGGCGCAACGGGAGACCGCGCTTGGCGTGATCTCGGGAACCTTCTGGGGCCCGGACTTCAAGAATGCGGCGAACCAGAAGTTCGTCGCCGATTTCGAGAAGAAGCACAACCGCATTCCCTCTCAATACGCGGCCCAGGCCTACGACTCCGCACTGCTGCTCGACTCGGCGCTCGCCAAGGTCAAAGGCAACCTGTCCGACAAAAACGCTTTCACTGCGGCCCTGAAGGGCGCGGACTTCGCCTCGGTGCGCGGGAGCTTCAAGTTCAACAACAACAATTTCCCCATCCAGGACATGCACGTGTTCCAGGTCGCGGTCGACGACAAGGGCCGCTACAACCTGAAGACGATCGGCACACCGCTCAAGGACCATCGGGACGCTTATCACGCGCAGTGCCCGCTGAAATAGACGGCGTGCGTGCAGGCATGGGTGCGCGCCTGCCTGCCTCGAGCTGACATGCCTCTTTCGCTCCTCGCCACCCAGGCGCTCAACGGCGTGCAGCTGGGAGTCCTGCTGTTCCTGCTGGCGGCCGGCCTCACCCTGGTGTTCGGCATCATGAACTTCGTCAATCTCACCCACGGGTCGCTCTACATGATGGGGGCGTACTTCGCCGCCAGCGCCTACGAATGGAGCGGGTCGTTCTGGGCGGCGGGACTGATCGCCGTGTCGGGGACCTTGCTGCTCGGTGTGGTGATGGAGCGCCTGACACTGATCACGCTGTATTCGCGAGATCATCTGGACCAGGTGCTCGCCACCTTCGGGCTGATCCTGTTCTTCAACGAGCTGGTGCGCATCATCTGGGGGCCCTCCGCCATCTACATGGGGATTCCGGACGCGCTGTCGGGAACCATCGAGCTGCTCGGGGTTTCCTATCCGACATACCGCCTCTTGATCATCGCGGTGGGCCTGTGCGTTGGCATCGGGTTGTATCTGCTCATTCACAAGACCCGCATCGGGATGCTGATCCGCGCGGGTGCGAGCAAGGCCGACATCGTGGCTGCGCTTGGCGTCAACATCCGCCTGCTCAACACGCTGGTATTCGGCCTGGGCGCGGCGCTGGCCGGGCTCGCCGGACTGATGGCCGGCCCCATCACTTCGGTCGAGTCCGGCATGGGCGAGCGCGTGCTGATTCTCACTCTGGTGGTCATCGTGATCGGCGGGATCGGCTCGATTCGCGGCGCGTTCTACGCGGCGCTCATCGTGGGCGTGATCGATACCATCGGCCGGGTGCTGCTCCCCACGCTGTTGCGCGTGGTGGCGTCGAACACGGTCGCCGATGCCGCGGGGCCGGCGCTGGCCTCCATGCTCATCTATCTGCTGATGGCGCTCGTCCTCGCGGTCAAACCTCAGGGGCTGTTCCCGGTCAGGCACGGCTGATGTTTCCGGAACGCATCGACTGGGCTTCGCCGCGCGCGTTCGTGCCTGCGGCCCTGCTGGTGCTGCTGGTGGCCCTGCCGGTGGTGTCCGCGGCGCTGGATCAGCCCTACTACATCACCCTGGTCTCGCGCATGCTCATCTATGCGCTCGCGGCTGCAAGCCTGAACCTGATCCTGGGTTACGGCGGCATGGTGAGCCTCGGGCATGCGCTGTACCTGGGGCTGGGCGCCTACGCGGTCGCGATCCTCTCGTTTCACGGCGTCGCGAGCGGTTGGGTGCACCTCGTCGTGGCCATGGCCGCCTCCGCGCTGGTGGCTCTGCTCACGGGGCTGGTGTGCCTGCGCACCAGCGGGATGGCCTTCATCATGATCACGCTGGCTTTCGCCCAGATGTTCTATTTCCTGGGGGTGAGCCTCAAGCAGTACGGCGGTGACGATGGCCTGGGCATCTCGGGCCGCAGCGACTTCAGTCCGTTGTTCGATCTCGAGTCCAACACTACGTTGTACTACGTCGCGCTGGGGCTGCTCAGCGCGTTCTTGTACGCCAGCTGGCGTCTGGTGCACTCGCGCTTCGGCATGGTGTTGCGCGGCGCAAAGTCCAATGAGCGGCGGATGCGCGCGCTAGGCTTCCCGGTGCTGCGCTACAGGCTTGCCGCTTACGTGCTGGCTGGCTGCGTCTGCGCGGTGGCCGGGCTGTTGCTGGCGAACCTCGCCAAGTTCGCTACGCCCGCCTACATGGCCTGGACGCTGTCCGGGGAGCTGATCGTCATGGTAGTGCTGGGGGGCACGGGAACCGTGGTCGGGCCGCTGCTCGGCGCAGTCACGCTGCTCAGTCTCGAGGAGATGCTGCCCGGCGTGCTCGAGTCGATTCAACCCGCCTGGAAGCAGCATTGGATGGTGGTGCTGGGACCCTTGATCGTGCTCATCGTGCTGGTGGGCAGGCAAGGGCTCTCCGGTCTGCTGGCGCGAAGGCGCGCAAGCCAATGACGGGCGGCGCCGAGATCCTGGCGGCGACCGGGCTCACCAAGCGCTTCGGCGGTCTCCTGGCCACCGACGGCTTGAGCCTCGCCATCGCGACCGGGGAGGTCCATGCGGTCATCGGACCGAATGGCGCCGGCAAGACCACGCTGCTGGCACAGCTCAGCGGCGAGCTTGCGCCCGACGCCGGCTCCATCCGCTTCGACGGCAAAGACATCACCCGATGGCCGGTGCATCAGCGCTCGCTGGCCGGGCTGGCGCGCTCCTACCAGATCACGCAGATCCTGCCCGAGTTCACGGCATTGGAGAACGCCATGCTGGCGGTACAGGCCCGCATGGGCCACAGCTTCAGGCTCTGGCAACCGGCGCGCAACTGCGCTGCGCTCACCGAACCGGCGCATGAGGCATTGGAGCAGGTCGGTCTTGCCGCCCGCGCCGACACCCCGGCGGACGAGCTGGCGCACGGAGAGCACCGGCAGCTCGAGCTGGCCATTGCGCTCGCCGCGCGTCCCAAGCTGCTGCTGCTGGACGAGCCGCTCGCTGGTATGAGCGCGCGCGAGTCCGAGGACATGATCGCGTTGCTCGCCAGGCTCAAGGGTCGCTGCAGCATGCTGCTCGTGGAGCATGACATGCAAGCGGTGTTCGCGCTCGCCGACCGCATCACCGTGCTCGTCTACGGCCGGGCGATCGCCAGCGGCAGGCCTGAAGCGATCCGCGACAGTGCCGAGGTGCGCACCGCCTATCTCGGCGATGCCGAGATCGCTTAGCTCGTCCTGGCAATCGCCCGCTCACACACGGAACTTCAGGCCATGTCGCTGCTCGAAGTAAAGGGCCTGGAGGCAAGCTATGGGCGCAGCCAAGTCCTGTTCGGCGTCGAGCTCGCGGCGGGCGAGGGAGAGGTGGTGAGCATGCTCGGCCGCAACGGGATGGGCAAGTCCACCGCCATCCGCGCGATCATGGGCATGCTGAAGCCCAAGGCCGGCACGATCACTCTGGCGGGCAAACCGATCCACGGCTGGCCGTCCTACCGCGTGGCCAAAGCCGGTCTCGGGCTGGTGCCCGAGCAGCGGCATGTGTTTCCCAACCTAACGGTGCGTGAGAACCTGGTTGCGACCGCCGCGAACCGCGGCGGGATGGCCACACCCTGGACGCTCGAGCGCATCTACGGACTGTTCCCAGGGCTGGAGGAGCGCGGCCGCAGCCTCGCGGCCAATCTTTCCGGCGGCGAGCAGCAGATGCTCGCGATCGGCCGGGCGCTGATGACCAATCCACGCCTGCTCATCCTCGACGAAGCCACCGAGGGTCTTGCGCCGCTGGTGCGGGCGGATGTGTGGCGCGCGCTCACCCATCTGAAGTCGCTGGGGCTGGCCATGATCGTCGTGGACAAGAACATCGGGTCGCTGCTGCAGCTGGCCGACCGCCATACCATTCTCGAGAAAGGCAGGGTGGCCTGGGTCGGGACCAGCGACGCGTTGAGGCAGGACCCTGGCATTGCACGGCGCTACCTGGGCGTGTGACCGGCAGGTGGACCATCTCGGCGGGCGCTTACTTCATCACCTTGGACAGCTCGATGTACAAGCCGGGGACGACGATCACCGTGATCACGAGCGCACCCAGCCAAAGCAAGGCCAGCAGCCAGGTTGGCACCGCCACTTCCTGGGGCAGATGCTTGTACATCAGATATAGCGTGGCAAAAGAGATGACCGGCAGCATCAGGGCCTGGGCGATCGCGCCCCAGGTCACCATCTCCACGGGCGCTTCGCCTATGACCAGGAAGAAGATGACGGGAATCACCAGCAGCACCACGATGAAGATGTCGCGCCAGCGCAGGCGCTTCTTGTAGTCGTCGTGGTGGTAGGCGCCCTGCAGGCGCATGAAATCGGAGAACATGCGCGCATTGCCGGCCGTGGCGGCGACGATGGTGCCGTACAGGACCACGATTGCGCCGGCATAGAACACCCACTTCGCCCAGCCCCCGAACGTTTCCGTGTAGATGTGGGTCAAGGTGGCGATCATTTCCTTGCCGCTCGGGACCAGTCCCATCTTGCTCAGGACGCCGGCGCCGAGCATGTAGAAGGCCACCGTGGCGATCGTGTAGATGAACATCGAGCCGATTACGTCGAAGTTCATCACCCGGATCCATCCGCGCGCGCGCCTGCGCCACGCTTCGGTGTCCTCGCGCGGTCCGGTGTAGCGGGCGTAGCCTTTTTCCACGCACCAGTACGTGTAGACGTACAGCTCCACGGCGCCCACGCCGGTGATCCCGAACACCCCCACGGCAACTGCCAGACCATCGGCCGGGATTTGAGGGATCAGCCCTGCCGCGACTTCGGCGCCGCTGAACCCCGGCGAGCTGAACAGCAGCACCGCCGCCATCAGAGTGATCAGAGTGAACACGCCGACCTTCACCATGGCCAGACGCTCGATGCGGTGATAGGCGCCGCCGAGCAGCAGCACGAGGGTCAGGATCAGGAAGAAGAACACCCAGATCCTGACCGAGACGCCGGCGAACACGCTGTTCATGGTCTGCGACACGCCGATGAACATGCCGGTGATCTGGAACAAGGTCATGAACACCATCGCGGCCCACGCCCACACGACCCAGCTGACCCTCCAACGCGGGCCGGGGATGCGGTTGACGGCGTCCAGCCCGGTCTCGGCGGTGGCGATGGCGTATCGGCCCAGACAGGCCTGCACCACGGACTTGATCAGGCACGACAGCAGGATCATCCACAGGAAGGTGTAGCCCACCTTGGCACCGAGCGTGGTGGTGAGGATCAGCTCACCCGAACCGACGATGGACGCGGCCAGCACGATGCCGGGCCCGGTCTGCCTGACGATCTCGCCGAAGCTGGTCGGCGGCTCGAGGATGTGGGAAGGATCGAGCTTGTAGGGGTCGAAGTGCCCCAACTGGACTTCACGCGCTTCGTCGGAAACGGCTGGTTGGTTCATCTTCTCCTCCGTGTCGCCCATCAGATCGACACGGTATTTTGAACTACACAGGGGTATCGTCAAGGACCGATTGCGGGGTGCGCCGCAAACCGCGCTAGGATAACGGTATGCAATGGGCGATCCTGGTGCACGGTGGTGCGGGTGAGTGGCAGCCGCAAGACGAGGCGGCAGCCGTGGCGGGCGTTGCGGTTGCGGTGCGCAGCGCGGCGGCGGGCCTCGCGGCGGGCGACAGCGCGCTCGACGCGGCGGTGGCGGCCGTGGTCGTGCTCGAGGAGAATCCGCTGTTCAACGCCGGTACCGGCGCGGCGCTCAATCGCGATGGCGATGTCGAGATGGATGCCTCGGTCATGTGCGGTCACGATCTGCGCTGCGGTGCGGTCGCGGCGCTGCGGCGCGTGCGCAACCCCGTTCTGGTGGCTCGTTGCGTGATGGAGCGCACGCCCCACGTGATCCTCGCGGGCGAGGGTGCGCTGCGGTTTGCCCGCGCCGAGGGCTTCGCGGACTACGACCCGCTCACCCGGCGCGCCCGCGACGCCTGGCTGCGCAGGCGGACGATGCCCGCCGGAACGGTGGGGGCGGTCGCGCTGGACCGCCGCGGCCACCTCGCGGCAGCCACCTCCACCGGTGGGGTGACGCTCAAGCTGCCGGGGCGGGTGGGCGATTCGCCCATCCCCGGTGCCGGCAACTATGCGCACGCTGCCGCGGCTTGCTCGGCTACCGGACGCGGCGAGCTGATGATGCGCGTGCTTGCAGCCAAGGACCTGTGTGATCGCGTAGCGCGCGGGGAGCATCCCCAGGCCGCAACCGAGGCGCTCCTTCGGGACATGGCGGCCGGTATCGGTGCGGAGGCCGGGTTCATCCTGTTGTCTCGCACTGGTGGGCTCGGCATCGCGCACGGGACCACGTCCATGCCGCACGCGTGGTGGCGTGACGGCGAGCCTGGGCCGAGCGCGCAGGTCCGCCGCTGAGCGCGAGCGCTGTCGATACAGCGGTCAAGCCGCTGAACTTTCAGGGAGGAAGATATCATGATGACCGGCCTTCTTCGCATCCTCATTCGCTGTGTTTTGTTTGCCTCGCTGGTTCCCGGCTATGGGCTCGCAGCCGGTACCATCAAGTTTGCCCTGATCGAGCCCCTGTCGGGGCCCTTCGCCAATATCGGCAACGGGTCGATGCACGGCTTCCAGGCGGAGTTCGATCGAATCAATGCGCGCGGCGGCGTGCTGGGACGCAAATTCGAGCTGGTTGCCTTCGACAACAAGAGCAGTCCCCAGGAAACGACTCTGCAAGTGCAGGCGGCCATCGACCAGGACATTCGCTATATCGTGCAGGCGGCCGGGTCGAACAACGGGCATGCCGTGACCGAGGCGGTTGCCAGGTACAACGCGCGCAACCCGGACCGCCCGGTACTGTATCTGAACTTCGGCGCGCTCGACCCGGCCCTCACGACCGAGAAATGCAGCTTCTGGCATTTCCGCTTCGTCCCGCACGGGCACATGATCATGGCGGCCCTCACGGATGCGGTGGCCCGCGATCGTGCGATCAAGCGCGTGTACCTGATCGATCAAGACTACGTCTGGGGCCGGGTCGTGGCGGCCGACGCCAGAGAGATGCTCGGCGCGAAGCGGCCCGACATCCAGATTGTGGGCGACGATCTGCATCCCATCGGCAAAGTCAAGGATTTCGCACCCTACGTCGCCAAGGTGAACGCGGCGCGCGCCGATGCCATCGTGACCGGGAACTGGGGCAACGACCTCGCCCTCCTCATCAAGGCCAGCAAGGACGCGGATATGAAGATCCAGATCTATGCGCCGCTCGCGGGCCTGCAAGGTACACCGGCGATGATCGGCGAGGCCGGGGCGAGCCGGGTGCGTGCGGCTCTGTTCTGGCACGCCAACGTGGAGCCCAACCCGCTGCTGGCCATGGCGCAGGCTTTCAAGGCAAGATACAAGGAGGACTGGAACTGGCTGCCGATCTATCTTTTGCCGAGCATGGTGGTGGCTGCTATGAACAAGGCGGGCTCCGCGGAAGCGATGCCTGTTGCAATGGCGTTGGAGGGGTTGAGGTTCGCGGGCCCGACCGGAGAGGTGTGGATGAGGCCCGAAGATCATCAACTCATGATGCCGATCTACGAGACGGTGTTCGAGCGGGTCGGCGGGCCGGGGGTCAAGTACGACGCCGAGGACACCGGGCTCGGCTGGAAGACCGAAGGGAAACTGAGTGCCGAGGAGACTGTTCCGCCGATCACCTGCCGGATTCAACGGCCCTGATGCGTTGCGGCCCGATGCTGCGCGCAGAGCGGCGAGCTACGGATGATCACATCCCGCCATTGACCACCAGCGTCTGTCCGCTGACGTAGTCGCTGTCCGGGCTGCAGAACAGGTATACCGCGCCGGCCGCCTCTTCGGACGTGCCGCCGCGTCCGAGCGGAATCATCTGGTTCAACGCCGCCAGCCGCTCGCCCTGCACGCCGACTTTGACGGTACGGCCCTGCACGTCGATCGTTCCCGACTCGCCGGCCTGCAGCGGTTGCGTCAGACGCGTCTGGATCAGGCCGAACGCCACGGCGTTGACGGTGACGTTGTAGCGGCCCCACTCCTTGGCCAGCGCCTTGGTCAGACCCATGATGCCCGCCTTGGCCGACGAGTAGTTGGCCTGCCCGGCGTTGCCGTTGACCCCGGAGACGGACGAGATGTTGACGACCTTGCGCACCACCCGCCTGCCGGCCTTCTGCTCGGCCTCGGCCGCGGGCCTGAGATGATTGACGAAGGCGCGCAGGATGCGGAACGGCGCGGTCGAGATGCACGTCGAGGATCGCGTACCACTGCTCGTCGCTCATCTTCTGGATCACGTTGTCCCAGGTGTAGCCGGCGTTGTTCACCAGGATGTGGCACGCGCCGAAGCTGTCGACCGCGGTCTTGACGATGCGCTCGCCGAAATCGGCTGCGGTGACGTCGCCGTTGCATGCCGCCGCGCGCGCGCCTAGCGACTGGATCATCGCCACCGTCTCCTGCGCCGGTCCCTCGTCGAGGTCGTTGACCACCACGCTGGCGCCGTCGCGCGCGAGCCGCAGCGCGATCTGCTGGCCGATGCCGCGGCCCGAGCCGGTCACGATCGCTACTTTTCCGTCGAGTTGTCCCATGTGTCCTCCCCTGAATCGTTGTTAGCGAAAGGCCTAGCCACAGCGGACACAGAGAGACACAGAGAACTTCCCCGCGTGAGCTATTCAAGTGGGTCACCCGTCCACTCGGCGCTGGCACTGCCCCTATTGGTGTCTTCTTTCTCTGTGTTCTCTGTGATCTCTGTGGCTTGGCACTTGTCTGTGCTTGGCTTATGCGGCGTATTCGACCAGCCCGTTGTTCAGCACCACGACTGTCGCGCTCCACGACGCGGGAGCGGAAGCCGGCGCGGCCGGGCGCTTCGCGCCAGATCTCGGTGCGGATCGTCTCGCCCGGGTACACCGGGGCCGAGAAGCGCACGTCCATCCGGCGCAGCCGCGTCGGGTCGTAGCCGCACAGCGTTTCGAGGATGGCACGGCCGGCGACCCCGTAGGTGCACAGCCCGTGCAGGATCGGCCGTGTGAAGCCGGCCGCCGTGGCCACCGCCGGATCGGCGTGCAGCGGGTTGTAGTCACCGCTGAGGCGATAGATCAGCGCCGCCTGCGGCAGCGTCGGCAGGTCACAGGAAAGGTCGGGGCCGCGGTCCGGCAGCTCGTGGGGCGCGCGAGCGGGGCCCGGCGGGCCGCCGAAGCCGCCCTCGGAGCGGCAGAAGCTGGTCGAGGACAACGAACAGAGCAGCTCGCCCGTTTGCTGGTCGTGGAGGTCGCGCCGCGAATAGATGAGCGCGCCCCTGCCCGGCCCTTTGTCGATGATCTCCTCGATCCTGGTTGTGCCAACCACCGTGCCGCAAGCACGCAGCGCGCGATGGATGGTCAGGCCCTGTTCGCCATGCAGCACCGTCTTCCACTCGATGCCGGTGCCGGCGTCGCGGATCCAGAAGCCGGGACTTCCCAGCACCACCGGCATCGTCGGCAGCATCTGCAGGCCGTCCTCGTAGACGAAGCGCAGCTGTCGGGCGTCGAGCGGATCGGCGCCCAGGCCGAGGCCGAGCGCATACAGGATGCAGTCCTTCTCCGTATAGGGCTGGACGACCTGTTTGAAGGGCCAGCTCTTCAGCGTCTGATAGTCGATCGCCATGGCTTCTGCGCCCTCAAGGGCGCCGGTCCGCCATCACGATCGTGCCGCTCGCGGCGAACATGCCGCCAACGCCGTGACAGACGGCAA
Organism: uncultured beta proteobacterium; assembly: GCA_963827575.1. Lineage (GTDB taxonomy): Bacteria > Pseudomonadota > Gammaproteobacteria > Burkholderiales > SHXO01 > SHXO01. The sequence continues at coordinate 72,368 of CAWHCG010000028.1, read as the reverse complement.
CCTGCACATCCTTCACCTGTGCCGGGGCTGTGCCGCGCACCTGCCGCACGCTCTCCTGCAGCGCGAACATGCCGTACATGCCGGTGTGCGTGTAGCTCAATCCTCCGCCGTTGGTGTTCAGCGGGAGCTTGCCTCCCGGTGCGGTGTTGCGCCCGGCGATGAAGGCCGCGGCCTCGCCGCGGCCGACGAAGCCGAGGTCCTCCAGGCCGTACAGCGGCAGATGCGCGAACGCATCGTAGATCATCAGGTGGTCGACGTCGGCAGGGCGGATGCCGGCGCTGTCGAAGGCCTCCTTGCCGGCGACGCGGAAGGCGCGCGAGGAAGTGAAGTCGGCCATCTGGCTGATCATCGCCGTCTCGACGCTCTCGCCGCTGCCGAGGATGTACACCGGTTTCTGCGGGAAGTCCCTGGCGCGGTCGGCCGAGGTGAGGATCAGCGCGCCGCCGCCGTCGGTGACCAGGCAGCACATCAGGAGCCGGAAGGGATAGGCGATCATCCGCGAGTCGAGTACGTCGGCGACGGTGATCGGCTCTTTCATCATCGCGCGGGGATTCTTCGCCGCCCACTCGCGCTGCACTACCGCAACCATTGCCAGCTGCTCCTCGCTGACGCCGTAGGTCTTGAAGTAGCGCAGCACCGGGAATGGTGAACATCGTCGGCGGGCCCATGATGCCGAAGGGCGCTTCGAACTGCCCCTGCAGCGTTGCGGGCGGGATGCCGCGGGGCAGCGCACCGATCCGCGAGCGGCCGCTCTCCCCGTGCGTGATCAACACCGTCTGGCACAGCCCGGCGTCGATCGCGGCGGTCGCATGCCGCACGTGCAGCATGAACGAGCAGCCGCCAACCGCAGTGCCGTCGACCCACTTCGGCACGATGCCGAGATAGTCCGCGACGGTGGTTGGGACCTCGCCCGCGCAGGCGACGCCGTCGATGTCGGTGGGCTTGAGCGCCGCGTCGCGCAGGGCGTTCAGCGCAGCGTCGGCATGCAGCTGGATCTGCGACATGTGCGGGATGACGCCCAGCTCGGTGGTCTCGGCGGCCCCGACGATGGCGGTGCTGCCGGGCTTCATGGTTGCCTCCCCGCAGGCCGGAACAGCGGCAGGGAGATCTCGTCGTTCATCCGCTGGAACACGACCTCGAGCGGCATGTCGAGCTGTAGCCGCTCCGGTGTCTGCTCGATCTCCACGATGTTGGTCATCATCCGCGGACCTTCCTCGAGCTGCACCACGGCGATCGAGTAGGGCGGCGCGAAGCCGGGCACCGGGCGATGATGGATGACGTAGCTGTACAACGTCGCCCGGCCGCTGGCACGCAGCACGCCGACTTCGGTGGACGCGCACCGCGGGCAGAACGGTCGCGGCGGGAAGTAGACATGGCCGCAGGCCGCGCACTTCTGCAGCCGCAGCTCCCCGCAGCGCGTGCCTTCCCAGAAATGCTCGGTCTCGGGCGTGATGGCCGGAAGCGGTCGTTCCGTCATTGCGTTGTCTCCTTCATGCTTCGCGCCGCTGACCAGCAGCGGGCGCGGTTTGGGGAATAGGCTATCAGAGGCGCGGCTCGCGCGTCGTCTGCTGCTCCAGCCAGTCCTCCCCGCCTGGGCTGTCGAAGGGGAAGGGAGTGCGCTTCGCGCGCAGTCCTCACAAGATTGGCGAACCCGCGAGGCGCTCCTACCCTGGCGCGTGCACTACACCGGCCCTTGCCAGCTCACCGATGCGCTCTTCGGAATAGCCGAGCACGCGCCGCCAGAACCTCACGCGTGTGCTCCCCTACCCGATAGGGTGCGGGGCCGCCGGGCACGATGGGCCGGCCGTCGACGTGAAACGGCGTCGCGGTGACACGCACACTGCCGACGCCGGGGTGCGTCACCTCCGGGAATGCCGATCGTGCCGCCAGGTGCGGGTGTTCCATCACTTCCTCCGGGGACAGCATCGGAGCGCAGGGGACGCGCGCGCCGGAGAGCACCGCAACAGCCTGATCTACGCTCTCGAAGCTGCCGAGCCAATCCCGCACGATCTCCAGCAGAGCCGCCCAGTTCGCACGGCGTGCCGCCGGGGTGGAGAAGCGCGGATCGGAAGCGAGCTCGGGGCGGCCGATCAAACCGGCCAGACGCGGCCACAAGTGCGGCGCGCCCGCCGTCTGCATCGCGATGTGCCTCCCGCCGATCGGGTGCACCAGCATACCGACACGAGATCGGCGTTCCACCGCCGCGCCGTTGAGGGCCGCGGTATAGGTGATGTCGTCGGCGCATACCAGGCACTCCAGCATCGATACGTCCAGATAAGCCCCGCGTCCGGTCCGTGCACGCCGCACCAGCGCGGCGCACACCGAGCCGAACGCGTGCGCGCCGGCGAGCACGTCGGCGGCCTGAAGGTACGACACGCGCGGCTGAGTGTCGGCGCCGCGTTCCAGGTCCATCACCCCTGACACGGCATTGATCAGGTGGGCGTAAGCCTGCATCGAGCTCAGCGGACCGGTCTGGCCGAAGCCCGAGATCGAGCAATAGACGAGGTCGGGGCGCACCGCCTGCAGCGCCGCCGCATCCAGACCATAGCGTGCCATCACTCCCGGAGAGAAGTTCTCGACCACGACGTCCGCCACCAGGACCAGATCGAGGACCACCCGGCGCGCCAGCGGATGGGCGAGATCGATCGCAATGCCGCGCTTGCCCACGTTCAAGCGCACGAAATAGCTGCTCTGGTCGGTGCGTTCCGGCTCGAGCTGCATGACGGTATAGCGCACTTCATCGCCTTCGCCGGGTCGCTCGACCTTGATGACGCGGGCGCCCAGATCCGCGAGCAGGCGCGTGCAATACGGACCCGCGAGGACACGCGTGAAGTCCAGGACGGTAAGGCCGGCGAGGAGCGGCTCGCCGGCGTCGGCAGGGGAAGCTGGGTTCATCGTCGGTGTGGGGAGCGGCGTGCGGGTTCAGTCGCTAAAGAAGGGTACAGCATCGTGGAGATTTGTTGCTGAAGAGCCCGCGAGCATTCCGGCGAAATCAGGATTGGGCTGGCGAACCAAGGGTTTTCGGGAACGGGTCCGCGAGCGGGTGCGGGAGAATCGCCCCCGTTCAGACTCGTTCAAACACGCCCTTGACGTTGCCGAACGGTGAGGTCCACGTCCTGATGACGGTGAAGCCTTGCCGGACCACCAGCCGTTCGAGCTCTTCCTGGGTGTAAAGACAAACCGGCTCACGCACCCGGTGCTTCGACTGCATTGCCTCGGCGAGCGCCGCGAAACGCTCCTCCACCGGGTTATCAGCGTGGCAGTAGCCGGCCGCCAGCTCGCTCTGCATGCCCGAAGCCGAGATGAACAGGCGGGCGCCCGGACAGAGCCGGGGCGCCAGCGTGGCCAGCAAACGGGACGCCTCCTCGAATCGAAGGTAGTGGATGAAGCGCTGGGAGTAGGCCACCCCCGTCTGGGCCGGAAAATCCTCGGGGCTGGCCTGCCGCAGGTCGAGCGTGCGGAATTCCAGCGCCTGGATGCCCAGTGTTTGCCGGATCCGCTCGACGCGCTCGCCGATGTCGACGAGGTCATAGAGCAGGGACTTGCAGCCCAGGACAGCAAAACGGATGCCCTGCGTGCCCGCACCGCAGCCGAGGTCGAGCGCCACGCGCCTGGGGATCTTCGGCGAGACGACGAAACGAAGCGTCTCGAGATCGAGCTCGTCGGTCCACTGCGAGGCGATGTCGACGCCGTGCGATGCGGGGGTCATCGTCCGCAGCTTTGGATTTCGCGCTAGCAGGTCCCGGAGAACGCGTCCCGGCCCGGCACGTAGGCGCGGTTGGTCTGGTGCGGGTTACGGTTTACCAGCGGTCGCGCATACAGCGGGTTGTCCAGGCTGCGCACCTCGTGCTCGACCGTGAACAGCACCCGGCCGGTGCCGAGGTCGAGGATGTCGCGGAAGCGCCATTCGTGCTCGTTGGGATGCATGGTGATGAGTTTGCGGTCGAGGAGCCGCCGGTGGGGGCCCGAGAAGTCCGCGATGTAGATCTGGACATGATGTCCGTCGTAGGGCGGGATCGGGTCGGAGGTTTCCCGGAACCACAAGCGCTGGCGCCCTCCTACGCGGACACAGGCGCCGGGCGCACCGTCACGCGCGGCGAGCTCCGCCGGCGCGTCCAGCATTTCGGTGTAGAAGCGGGCTATACCGTTGGCGCTGCCGGGCGGAACTTCGAACTCGACGTAGGGCATGCCGAGCTCGATGTCTGCGAACTCGGGGGCGGGCGCGTGACAACGGAAGCGGTTCCCCCACGGACAGGTCGCAGAAATGAACGTGCCCCGGTCGGCAAAGGCGAAACGGGTTCCCTCCAGATCGGGAGCAACGCGCTGCAAGCGCTGCTCGAGCTGGGCCAGATCCGGTACGACCAGGCCAATGACGCCTCGGAGGCGCTGCGGGCGACTGGTCGGCAGGTGCATCTGGCTGCGGCCGATGTTGATCCACATGTTCTCCACCCCGACCATCAGGTACGGGTCGCGAGTGAAGCCGAGCCCCGAAACGTAGAACAGCGTGGCTACGCGCTGGTCGGGGATCGTGACGTTGACATGCTCGAGCAGCACGATGTTGCTCGCGCTGGTGTGCGTTCCATCGATGTTGCTGTTCACCGGTGTGCCTCCGGTCATTGGCCGTTTCGCCCGTAGTGAGCCTGGCGCACCGCGGGCATTCCCATAGCGGGCATTCTAATGGCAGGACGCTCGGGCGAATGGACAGGATCGACAGGATTTCCCCAGGATCGACAGGATTTGCGTCGCCGCGGCCCGGAGCCCCGACACGGCAGCGGCGGGCTCCTATCTGGTTTTCATTTCCGTCCACCCTCCCGCATCCCGCGGCGGAACATTAGAATACCGTCAGGGAGAGCTCGAGGGATCCCCCGCTCGGGCCGCGCTGCGAACCTTACCTTTCCGGACTGCGGTGATGTCAAGACGGAGCCTGCACGGCCTCGTGCACCTCGGAGCTGGCGATGCGGCCTGAACTGCTCGAGATCGCCTCCGCGCTCGCCGCGCGCGGAGAAGGCTTTGCCCTGGCTACCGTGGTCAGGCGGGAGCCGCCGAGCTCGGCGCGCGTGGGCGATACCGCGCTGGTGACGGCAATGGGTGGCGTTCACGGCTGGATCGGCGGGGGTTGCACGCGATCCACGCTGCTGCGCGAGGCGCTGCGGGCACTCGCCGACGGCGAGCCCCGGCTGCTCAGCCTCTCGCCCGAACCGGCGCGGGAGCGGCGTCCCGGGCGTGGTCCCCTTGCCGATGACCTGCAAGAGCGGAGGAACCGTGGATATCTACGTGGAGCCAGTGCTTCCTCTTCCCCGGCTGGTACTGTTCGGCACCGCGGCAGCCGCCCGCATGCTGGCCCGGATCGGGCATGCGATGGGATACCGGGTCGACGTCGATCGATCCCGATGCCGACAGCGCCGCGTTCCCCGAAGCGGAGCGAGTGCTGGCGGAGGTGACGCCCGGCGCCATTCCTCCCGGTGCATATGTGCTCGTGGCGACGCTGGGTGAGCGGGACCTCGAGGCGATCCAAGCCGCGATCGGGCTTGCGCCGGCGTATCTGGGCACGATCACCAGCCGCACGCGGTTCAAGGAGCTGCGCGACGGGTTGCTTGCGCGCGGCGTCCCGCGCGAGGCTGTGGACCGCATCGCAGCACCTGCCGGCCTGGACATCGGCGCCAGGACCCCCGAGGAGATCGCGTTGAGCATCATGGCCCAGATCGTGGAGCGGCGGCGCCGTCCTGCGCCCGCAGTGAAGGAACCGCTCGCCAGCGCGCCGCCGGCGGACCCGGGACCGAGTGAGGCGACCGACCCTGTGTGCGGGATGACCGTAGCAGTCGCAGGGGCGCGCCACTATGCGGATGCCGGAGAGCGCAGGTACTACTTCTGCTGCGCCGGCTGCCGCACGCGGTTCCTCGCCGATCCGACCCACTACGGCGCCGCCGCTGCCGGTGCCGCCGCCTCGTGAACGAGCACATCCGCGCGCTGCAGGCGCTGATGGAGCGCCAGGGCTACGTGGCCGATCCGGCGGTTGCCACGGCTGTCTATCTCGCCAAGGAAATGCGCAAGCCGCTCCTGATCGAGGGTGAGGCCGGCGTCGGCAAGACCGAGCTTGCGAAGGTGCTCGCCGGGGTCCTCTCGACCGAGCTGATCCGGCTGCAATGCTACGAGGGGCTCGATACCAACACGGCGCTCTACGAGTGGAATTACCAGCGCCAGCTCCTGCGCCTGCGCATCGCGGAGCGGGAAGCGCACGATCCCGCCGCCCTCGAAGACCTCATCTTCGCGCGCGAATACCTGCTCGAGCGTCCGCTGCTCAAGGCAATCACCCGGCGCGACGGACCGCCGGTCCTGCTGATCGATGAGATCGACCGGGCCGACGACGCGTTCGAAGCGTTCCTGCTCGGAGATCCTGTCGGACTTCCAGATCACCATCCCGGAGCTGGGGACGATCCAGGCGCAGCACGTCCCGATCGTCGTGCTCACCTCCAACCGGACCCGCGAGCTGGGCGATGCGCTGCGGCGGCGCTGCCTGTATCTGTACATGGAGCACCCGAGCCTGGAAAAAGAGCTGCAGATCCTGCGCGTCAAGGTTCCCGATCTCGACCAGCATCTCGCCCAGGCGATTGCGCGCTTCGTGCAGCGGCTGCGCACACGCGATCTGCGCAAGCTGCCCGGCATAGCCGAGACGATCGACTGGGCACGAGCGCTCGTCCGGCTGCACTACGCCAGTCTCGACGCCGAAGTGGTCCGCGCAACCCTCGGCTGCCTGTTGAAGGACGAGCATGACGTGCGGCAGACCGGGGAGGACACAATCGCCGAATTGCTGGCGCGCAGCACCGCATGACTGGTCCCCACGGCGTCCACGGCCGCCTCGCCGAGTTCGCCGGCGCGCTGCGCGAGAACGCGATCCGCGTAGGGTTGGGCGACGAGCTCGACGCGGCGAGGGCGCTCACGCTGGTGGACCTGCTGGATCGCCAAGAGGTGCGCGAAGGGCTGCGCATCGCGTTCAAGGTGCCGCACGAAGCCGGGGCCACGTTCGATCGCCTGTTCGAAGCGCATTGGGATGGGGCGATCGCCCCGCAACGGTCCGTGCGCCGCCAGGCGCTGCCGCGCGACCATCGCGGGCCTGCGCACTGGCGATGGGACGGAAAACAAGTCCGCTTCGCGCCTGCGGAGGTGCCCGAGCAGGCCGCGGGCGAAGACTCGCCGGGCTACAGCCCCGAGGCGCTGTTGCGCCGCAAACCCTTCGACAAGTTGTCGGCGCGCGAGCTCGCCGTGCTGGAGCGGCTGCTGGCGCGGCTGGCCGCTGCGTCTGGCGACGCGCAGAAGCCGCCGCCTGGTGCCATCGAGCGGGCGGGGTACGGTCGACCTTCGCCGCAGCTTCCGGGAGGCGCTGGGGACGCGACGGGGAGCTGCTCGATCTCGCCCGCCGCAAGCGCGCACTCGAGCAAGCCGCGGCTCGTGCTGCTATACGATACGAGCGGCTCCATGGACCCCTACACGCGCGTGCTGCTTGCCTTTGCGCTCGCGCTGCGCCGCGTCATGAAGGGCGTCGAAGTGTTCACCTTCAACACGCAGCTCACCCGGGTGACGGGCCTGATGGCCCCCGCCAGGATCCCGCAGACGCTCGAGCGGCTGGCCGCGGGCGTGCCGGACTGGTCCGGGCGGCACGCGGATCGGGGCGTGCCTGGCCGAGTTCGTTGCCGGCTTCCTGAATCGCATGGTGACGCGCGACACGACTGTCGTGCTGGTCAGCGATGGCCTCGACCTCGGCGATACGCGCCAGCTGGCCGACGCCATGCAGGCGCTGCGCAACCGCGCAGGCCGGATCGTCTGGCTCAATCCGCTGATGGGCGACGCGCGCTATCGGCCCACCGCGGCTGGCATGAGCGCCGCGCTGCCCTACGTGGATCACTTAGGACCGGCGCATAACCTCGAGGCGCTGGAGCGCTTGCTGCGGGTCGTGAAGTGAGAGTATCGTTTGGCTGACAAGAAACGGTGCGCATCGGCTAGATACCAGAGGGAGGAGACCGATGATTCCTGCGGCCTTTGACTACCATCGGCCGGCATCGCTCGACGAGGCGCTCGGCCTGCTGGGACGCTACGGCGACGATGCCAAGGTGCTCTCCGGCGGCATGAGCCTGCTGCCGCTGCTCAAGCTCCGGCTCGGCTCATTCGGCCACCTCGTTGATATCGGGCGCATTCCGGGGCTCGAGTACATCAAGGAGGAAGGCGGCGTCCTCAAGATCGGCGGCACCACGCGCGAAGCGCTGCTCGATCGCTCCGAGCTGATCCGCACCCGCTATCCGATCCTGCTGGACACCGCCCGGGTGATCGCCGACCCCCTGGTCCGCAACCGGGCCACCGTCGGCGGCAATCTGGCGCACGGCGACCCGGCAAACGATCACCCGGCGACCATGCTCGCGCTCGGGGCAACCGTGGTCGCCCGCGGGCCCAAGGGCGAGCGCACCATTCCCATCAGTCAGTTCTTCAAGGGCCTGTTCAGCACGGCACTGGCGCCCGACGAGATCCTCACGGAGATCCGCATTCCAGCGCCGGCAGCGCGAAGCGGAGGCGCGTACCTCAAGTTTGAGCGCAAGGTCGGGGATTTCGCTATCGCGGCGGCCGCCGCGCAGGTGACCCTCGACGCGAAGGGCGGCATCGAGCGCGCCGGCGTCGGGCTCACCAACGCCGGGCCGGCGCCGGTCGAGGCTGTGGACGCGGCGCGGTTTCTCACCGGCAAGGTGCCCGACGAGGCGGTCATCGCCGAGGCCGGCCGGCTGGCCGCGGCCGCCAGCTCGCCCAGCGCCGACCGCCGCGGCTCAGTGCAGTACAAGCGCGAAATGGCCCGCGTCATGGTGATGCGCGCACTGCGCAAAGCGATCCAACGAGCGGGAGGGCACTGACCATGGCCAAGCATCGGATCCAGGTGACCGTGAACGGCGCTGCCCACGAAGCCGAGGTCGAATCGCGGCTGCTGCTCGTGCATCTCATCCGCGAGGTGTTCCGGCTGACCGGCACCCACATCGGCTGCGACACGTCGCACTGCGGCGCCTGTACGGTCCTGTTGGACGGAGAGCCGGTCAAGTCGTGCACGGTGCTCGCCGTGCAGGCCGACGGCAGCCCAGATCAGGACCGTCGAGGGGCTCGAGCAGGGCGGCAAGCTGCACCCGATCCAAGAGGGCTTCACCGAGAAGCACGGCCTGCAATGCGGCTACTGCACGCCGGGCATGCTGATGACGAGCTGCGCGCTGCTGGAGCGCAGCAAGAACCCCAGCGAGCAGGAAATCCGCGAGGCAATCTCGGGAAACCTGTGCCGGTGCACGGGCTACGTCAACATCGTCCGCGCCGTGCAGTACGCGGCCGAGCGTATGGGGTAGAACTTAGCGCATGCAGCGAAACGATGCGGCGCGCATGCGAAGCATTCCGTTCCTCCCCCTTCAAGGGGGAGGCTAGGAGGGGGATGGGGCATAGCTCACTCAAACCCATCCCCACCCCAGCCCTCCCCTTGAAGGGGAGGGAGCCATATGCCTCTCCTGGAAGAGGGTGAGGCGGCGCATAAGGAGGCACCCGATGGAACCGAAAACCGACGCCAAGATCTGCGGCATGGGGCACTCCATGAAGCGCAAGGAAGACCCGCGCTTCATCCGCGGCCAGGGCCGCTACGTGGACGACATCCAGCTGCCCGGGATGCTGTACATGGACATCGTGCGCAGCCCTCACGCGCACGCCAAGATCAAGTCGATCAACGCCGAGCGAGCGCTGAAGATCCCGGGCGTCCTGGCGGTGATCACCGGCGAGACCCTGGCCAAGTACAACCTGCACTGGATGCCCACTATATCGGCCGACACGCAGATGGTTCTGCCGACCGACCGGGTCATGTACCAGGCGCAGGAAGTGGCTGCGGTGATCGCCACCGAGCGCTACATCGCCGCCGACGGCGCGGATGCCGTGGACGTCGAGTACGAGGCGCTCCCGCCGCTGATCGACCCGTTCAAGTCGCTCGCCCCGGGCGCACCGGTGCTGCGCACCGACAAGGAAGGCAAGAAGGACAACCTCGCCTTTCACTGGGAGGCCGGGGACCGCGCCGACGCCGACCGGGCGCTCGCCGCGGCGGAAGTGGTGGTGAGCGAGAACGTCTACCTCCCGCGCATCCACGTCGCCTCGATGGAGACCTGCGGGTGCATCGCGGACTTCGACGCCGCCCAGGGCAAGCTCACGGTCTACATGACGACACAGGCGCCGCATGCGGTGCGCACTGTGTTCGCGCTCGTGGCGGGCCACGTCGGTCTGTCCGAGGAGCGCATCCGCATCATTTCGCCCGACATCGGCGGCGGGTTCGGCGGCAAGGTGCCGGTCTATCCGGGTTACGTCATCGCGGTGGCGGCCTCGGTCGTCATCGGCAAACCGGTGAAGTGGATCGAGGACCGGATGGAGAACCTGCAGGCGGATTCGTTCGCGCGCGACTACCACATGAAGGTGGACCTGGGCGCCAGGCGGGACGGCACCATGACCGCGCTGCGGATCAAGACGGTGGCCGACCACGGCTACGCCAACGCCTCGGCCAACCCGTCGAAGTACCCCGCCGGCCTGTTCTCGATCTGCACCGGCTCCTACGACCTCAAGCACGCCTTCTGCGAAGTGGACGCGGCCTACACCAACAAGCCGCCGGGCGGGGTCGCTTATCGCTGCTCGTTCCGCGTCACCGAGGCGGTGCACGCCATCGAGCGTGCCACCGACGCGCTCGCTCAGAAACTGCAGATGGACCCGGCCGAGCTGCGCATGAAGAACTTCATCAAGCCGGAGCAGTTCCCCTACAAATCGGTGCTGGGCTGGGAGTACGACAGCGGCAACTATGCCCCGGCGCTGCGCAAGGCGATGGACATCATCGGCTACGAAGCGCTGCGCAAGGAGCAGGCCGACAAACGCAGCCGCGGCGAGCTGATGGGCATCGGCATCTGCAGCTTCACGGAGATCGTCGGCGCGGGGCCCTCCAGGGACTTCGATATTCTCGGCCTCAAGATGTTCGACTCGGCCGAGATCCGCGTCCATCCGACCGGCAAGGCGATCGCGCGCTTCGGCACCAAGAGCCAGGGCCAGGGCCACGAGACGACCTACGCGCAGATCGTCGCCGAGGAGCTGGGGATCCCCGCCTCCGACATCCAGGTAGAGGAAGGCGACACCGACACGGCGCCCTATGGCCTGGGGACCTATGCCAGCCGCTCGACGCCGACGGCCGGCGCGGCCGGCGCGATGGCCGCGCGCAAGATCCGGGACAAGGCGCGCAAGCTCGCCGCGCACCTGCTCGAAGTGAGCGAGAACGATCTGGAGTGGGAGCCCGGCAAGTTTTCCGTCAAAGGCGCGCCGCAGAAGGCGAAGACCATTCAGGAATGCGCTTTTGCGGCGTACACCAACTATCCGCAGGGCATGGAGGGCGGGCTGGAAGCGGTGCACTACTACGATCCGCCCAACCTCGACTTTCCCGTTCGGCAGCTACATCTGCGTGGTGGACATCGACCGCGGGACCGGCGAGGTCAAGATTCGACGCTTCATCGCCGTGGACGACTGCGGCAATATCATCAACCCGATGATCGTCGAGGGCCAGATCCACGGCGGCCTGAGCCAGGGGCTGGCTCCGGCGCTGTACGAAGAGATCAGCTACGACGAGGAGGGCAACATCTCAGGCGGCAGCTTCATGGACTATTACGTCCCCACCGCCGTGGAAACGCCGCACTGGGAGACCGACAAGACCGTCACCCCATCGCCGCATCACCCGCTCGGCGCCAAGGGGGTGGGCGAATCGGCGACGGTGGGCGCGCCTCCCGCGATCGCCAACGCTGTGGTCGATGCGTTGCGGCATCTCGGACGTGACGCACATCGACATTCCCATCACACCGGAAAAGGTGTGGCAGGTGCTGAAAGAAAAGGGAGTGGCCGAGTAGCAGGCGCCTGCATCGTCCGGGGCGCACAGACTCAGCCCTCGCCGGATTCGTAGTTCGCCCTCGGGACCGACCACCCCAGAAAGGGGCTGCGCGCCCCTTTTTGTTCTTAGAATATAGACAGGATTAACAGGATTTGCAGGATTAACAGGATTTCCCCCGGTGGCTTCAGCCGACTACCGGGTCAGTTCGGAGCGGCGCCACCACCCAACGGTTAATGCTTTCGAATCCTGTTAATCCTGAAAATCCTGTTAATCCTGTGAATTGCTTTTCCTTGGGAATCCGTCAGTCCGTCGATCCCGCGACCGAAGTTACTCGCGGGTCTCGGGCTGGTGCGGTCTCGAGCCGGGCCGGCTTTGAGCGGCCAGCCCGCTTCAGGCACAATCCCGGTCTACTGGTCAGTCTGGCGGGATCGGGTGTCCTTCTTCAACCTGTACAACCATAACTTCGCCCGCGCGGCGGTCGCCATCCCAGAGGTGCGGGTAGCCGACCCGGCGTTCAATGCGTCGCAGACGGTCGCGCTCATCTCGCAGGCGGCCGACGCGGGCGCCGTGCTGGTCGTGCTCCCGGAGCTGGGGCTGTCGGCCTACTCCTGCGAGGACCTGTTCCATCAGCAGGCGCTGCTGGATGCCGCCACGAGCGCGCTCGGGCAACGTGCTGGAGGCACGCGCCGACCTGCCGATCATTGCGGTGGCGGGTGTGCCGCTGCAGGTGGACAGCCTGCTGCTACAACTGTGCCGCCGTCATCTCGCGCGGAAGGATCCTGGGCGTCGCGCCCAAGACCTATCTGCCGACTTACCGCGAGTTCTACGAGCTGCGCCAGTTCACGCCCGGCGACTATGCCACCGCGCGAGACCATCGACCTGTGCGGCCAGCGCGACGTCCCGTTCGGCACCCGCCTGCTGTTCCAGGTGGAGGAGCAGCGCGCTGCTTACGTTCTTCGTGGAGATCTGCGAGGACTTGTGGACGCCGGTCCCGCCCTCTTCCCTGGCGGCGCTGGCGGGCGCGACCGTGCTGATCAACCTGTCTGCGTCCAACGTCACGGTGGGAAAGGACGAGTACCGCCGCCAGCTCGTGTCGAACCAGTCGGCGCGCTGCATCGGCGCGTACCTGTATTGCGCGGCCGGCTATGGCGAGTCCACGACCGACCTGGCCTGGGACGGCCACGGCATGATCTACGAGAACGGCTCGCGCGTCGCGGAGACCGAGCGCTTTTCCTACCAGTCGCATCTGGTCACCGGCGACATCGACCTCGATCGCATCGCCCAGGATCGCATGCGCACCAACAGCTTCGGGCAGGCACTGCGCCGATACCAGGACGCGGCGCGACAGTTTCGCACCGTGCGCTTCTCGCTGCCGCTGCCGGCTGCGAGAGTCGCTGCTGCTGCGCCGGACCTATGAGCGGTTCCCCTACGTGCCGGCGGATCCGGCCACGCGCGACGAACGCTGCCACGAGATCTTCGAGATCCAGGTTCAGGGTCTGGTCAAACGCCTGCGCGCCATGCACGCAGAGCAAGGTCGTGATCGGCATCTCCGGCGGACTGGATTCCACGCACGCGCTCATCGTCTGCGCGCGCGCCATGGATGTGATGGGATCTGCCGCGCGGGAACATTCTCGGCTACACCATGCCCGGCTTCGCCACCAGCGAGCGTACGCTCGACCAGTCGCGCCGGCTGATGGCGGCAGTGGCATGCACGGCCAACGAGATCGACATCCGGCCGAGCTGCATGCAGATGCTGAAGGACATCGGGCATCCGTTCGCCGAGGGCAAGCCGGTGCACGACGTCACCTTCGAGAACGTGCAGGCCGGGGAGCGCACCAGCCACCTGTTCCGGCTCGCCAACGTGCACAACGCCCCGGTGGTCGGCACCAGCGATCTATCGCGAGCTTGCGCTGGGCTGGTGCACCTATGGCGTGGGCGATCACATGGCCCACTATCACGTCAACGCCAGCGTGCCGAAGACGCTGATCCAGTACCTGATCCACTACGTGGCGCGGACCAGCCAGCTCGGCGCGGCGGTCGGCGCGGTGCTGCGGGACGTGCTGGACACGCCCATCAGCCCCGAGCTGGTTCCCGGCCAGAGCGAGCTCGAGCCGGGCCAGAGCACCGAGGCGGTGGTCGGGCCCTACGAGCTGCAGGACTTCCACCTGTACTACATCCTGCGCTTCGGCTACCTGCCCACCAAGGTCGCCTTCATGTCGTGGTGCACCTGGCGCGACCGCGGGGTCGGCGAGTGGCCCGGCATCCCGGAGGATCGCCGGCGCGAGTATGCGATCGGCGACGTCAAGAAATGGCTGCGGGTGTTCGTGCGGCGCTTCTTCCAGTTCGCCCAGTACAAGCGCAGCGCCATTCCCAACGCACCCAAGGTGGTTCCGGCGGCTCCCTCTCGCCGCGCAGCGACTACCGCGCGCCCAGCGACAGCGAAGCGGCGGCGTGGCTGGCCGACGTGGAGCGGATCCCGGACCAGGCTGCGTGAGCACTGAGGCAGCGCTCGAGGCTAGGCCGCATTGTTCATGGGACGGTCAAGCCCCGGCTAGCTAGCTGCGGGTCCGGCGCCCGAGCAGTGCGCTGGCGCTGAGCTGCAACAGACGCTGGCGCAGACTGGGGCGGGTGGACGATTGCCGGACGGGCGGCGTCCCGTTGCCGGCCGAAGGGTTGTTCCGCATCCCGGAGTAGGAAAAGAACCCGTAGCCGCCGAACACGCTTCCATGGGGTGTATCGTCTTTCATCTCGCCGTCCTTTCACAGTCACGCCGCGCCTCGAGCGCGCTCGGACGAGGTTGAGCATCAGTTGTGCCAGAGCCGGCGGCCGTTGTACATACTGCTTTTGGTAGAGGAGCCGATGCCGGACCCGGGTCTGCCATGGCGGCACCCTGCAACAACAAGCGGTCGGTGAGGGCTTACTGGAGACCAACGGCAAGCTCGCTCACCGTCTCAAGCTTGCCCTCGACCCCGCGTAGACGCAAGCGACATTGATAGCCGTGCCGGCGACGCACCGGCCATCTGTGCGGGCCCCTCGAAACCCGGCGTTCGATGTAGCAGCTGTGCCTGCGCGTCGGCTCAATCGCCGCGAGGGCTGTCCGCAGGCGGGGCCAGCCAGCGCTGGCATCGGCCCAGCAGGCTGGGCGTGCGCGGGGGCGCCAGCACCCAGCCCACGGCCACGCCCAGAGCTCCGGCAACCATGTCGGAGACCTCGAAGCTGCGAATCCCCGTCATGCGCTGCGCAAACTCCAGGGCGATGCCGAGCGCAACGAGGCGCAGGCCCATCCGTGTCTGCGAAGAAAGCGACGTTTGCAGGTGGCAGAACCACCACATGAGCAAGGCGTACGCGGTCAGGTGTTCCCATTTGTCCGTGTACGCCCCGAGGTCGACTTGCGGCGGGGTCGGCGTGAGCGACAGAAAGACCACCAGCCCGACCCCCAACCAACCGACAGCCAGCCACGACTTGCGAACCGCAGGCCCTTGCAGTGTCACCTCCGCTCACGCCCCGCACCGGTGGCACGCCCGAGTCCGTCCCGCACATGGCACGGGACAGGCAGCGCTCAGGTCAGCGGCAGCAGCACGACGCTCTGATAGGCGGGCCGCTGCCTGAGATTGTCGAACCAGCGCTGCAGGTTGGGCAGCTCCGGGCGTTCGAACTGCAGCCCGTACCAGCGCCATACCGCGCAGCCCATCGGGATGTCGCCCATGGTCAGGTCGTCGCCCGCGATGTAGGTGCGATTCTTCAGATGCGCGTCGAGATAGCCGAGCACCTCGGCGGTTGTCAGGCGCGAGTCTTCCATCGCTTCCGGGTCGCGTTGGTCTATCGGGGTGCGCACGAGGTTCCAGAACAGCGGCCGGAACGCCGGCCAGAACGTGGTGAGCATGAAGTCCATCCACTTGTCGGCCACCGCGCGCGTCTTCAGCTCCTCGGGCCAGAGCTTTCCCGGGCTGTGCTTGGCCGTGAGGTAGCGCACGATGCTGTTGGACTCCCACAGCACGAAGGGCCCGTCCTCGACGGTAGGCACCAGCCCGTTGGGGTTGAGCGCCCGGTATTGCGGCGTGTTGACCACGCCGAACTGCCCCCCGGCGTCGATGCGCTCGTACTTCAGCCCCAGTTCTTCGCAGCACCACAGCACCTTCTGGACGTTGACCGAGTTGTTGCGCCCCCAGATCTTGAGCATGGCTTCCTCCTGTGCGCAAACGCGAGCTTGCTGTCTTCTTGGTTAGGTGGTCACGGCTTTGTCTGACCGGATCTGTGCGATGGTAGCGTCGATCAGCCGACGCGCGATACTGATCCTGTTGGGCAGCACCGGCAGGTGGTCGAGATCGAACCACGCCGCCGCTTCGATCTCACCGGGTTCGGGGACGAGCTCCCCGCCGGCGTAGTCGCAGTTGAATGCGATCATCAGCGAATGCGGAAAGGGCCAGGGCTGGCTGGAGAAGTACTGCACATTGGTCACCTCCACGCCCACTTCCTCCCGCACCTCGCGGTGCAGGCACTGCTCGAGGCTCTCGCCCGGCTCGACGAAGCCGGCGAGCGCGCTGTGCATTCCGGGCGGAAAATGCGGCGAGCGCGCGAGGAGGAGCTGATCGCGCTTTCGCACCAGCGCCATCACCGCCGGCGCGATGCGCGGGTAGTGGGTCTGTGCGCAGCTCGGGCACTGGCGTGCCAGCTCCCCGGCCTTCAGCACGCGTAGGGGTAGCGCAACGCCCGCAGAACTGATGCGAGCGGTCCCAGTCCATGATCTGGATGGCGCGTCCGAGCACGGCGAAGAGCCGCTCGTCGAGCGCACCGAACAGGCTGCGCAGCCCCGCCCAGCTCATGCCCTCGGGCGGGGCCACCTCAGCGGCGATCTCGCAGGAGAAACAATGCTGGCCGGCATAGCGGCCGATGTATTGGACCCGCAGCGGCTCGAGGCCGAGCTCGCGGATGTTCAGACGCACCGGCAGATATGCGCGGCTGTCCTCCCGCCGTACCAGGACCTGAGTACCTTGAAATGCGAACCACAGCGCAGGCTCGGAGAGGGATTCCGGCGGGATGATCAGGGGAACGAACAGATCTGCCATGGCCGGCCGGTTGGTTGCCTTAGCGCTTGGGCATGTACAGATCGGTGATGCTGCCGTCGGCAATCTCGGCCGCGAAGAACACGGTCTCCGACAAGGTCGGATGCGGGTGGATCGTCAGCCCGATGTCCTGCGCCTCGGCCCCCATCTCCAGCGCCAGCACGGTCTCCGCGATCAGCTCCCCGGCGTTGGGGCCGACCATCGCAGCACCCAGCAGCCGGTGCGTGCCCTTGTCGAACAGCAGCTTGGTGATGCCTTCGTCGCGCGCCGGTGGCGAGCGCCCGGCCGCTGGCGGCCCACGGGAACACGGCCTTCTCGATCTCCAGGCCCTGGGCCTTCGCCATCGTCTCGGTCAGGCCCATCCATGCCACTTCCGGATCGGTGTAGGCGACCGAGGGAATGGTGCGCGCATCGAACGCCACCTTGTGCCCGGCAATCACCTCGGCAGCGAGCTTGCCTTCGTGGGTCGCCTTGTGCGCCAGCATGGGCTCGCCGACCACGTCTCCGATGGCGATAGATGTGCGGCACGTTGGTGCGCATCTGGTTGTTCACTGCGATGAAGCCGCGCTCGCTGACCTGCACCCCTGCAGCTTCTGCGTTGATGGCCTTGCCGTTGGGGCGGCGCCCTACCGACAGCAGGATGCGGTCGTACACCTGCGGGGCCGGGGCCGCCTCGCCTTCGAACGTGGCGCGCAACCCCTCGGGCAGCGCTTCGATCCTGGTCACCTTGGTTTTGAGCAGGATCGCTTCGTAGCGCTTCTCGATGCGCTTGTGCAGGGGCCGGATGATGTCGCGATCGGCGCCTGGAATCAATCCGTCGAGCAGCTCGACCACGCTGATCTTGGAGCCGAGGGCATCGTACACCGTGGCCATCTCCAGGCCGATGATGCCCCCGCCGATGACCAGCATCCGCTTGGGGATGTCGGCGAGATCGAGCGCGCTGGTCGAGTCCAGCAGGCGCGGGTCGTCGTATGGGAAGCCCGGGATCCTGGCCACCTGCGAGCCCGCCGCGATGATGCAATGGTCGAACGATACGCTCTTGCGGCCCTCCGGGGTGTCGACCTCGACCAGGTGCGGGCCGGTGAACTTCGCCACGCCGGTCACGACCTGCACCTTGCGCTGCTTGGCGAGCCCCGCCAAGCCCTTGGTCAGCCTGCCCGACCACGCTCTCCTTCCAGCCGCGCAGCTTGTCCAGGTCGATGGCCGGGCCGGCGAACTGCAGGCCGAAATGCGACATCTCCTGCGCCTCCGCGATGACGCGGGCCGCGTGCAGCAGCGCCTTCGACGGGATGCAGCCGACGTTGAGGCAGACACCGCCGAGCGTGGCGTAGCGCTCGATCAGCACGACCTTCTTGCCGAGGTCGGCGGCACGAAACGCGGCCGTGTAACCGCCCGGCCCGGAGCCCAGGACCATGACTTCGGCGTGGAAGTCGCCTGTTGCGTGAGGGGCGAGGGGTGAGGGGTGAGGAGCGGCCGCTGGCCATGCCCGCCGGCGCAGGTGACGCGGCTGCCGGCACGACAGTCGTGGGGGCCTCTGCCTTGGGTGCCACCGCGGCAGCGCCGGCGGCTTCGAGCGTCAGGATGAGCGTGCCTTCGGAGACCTTGTCGCCGACCTTGAGCTTGAGCGCCTGGACGGTACCGGCCTCCGGCGAGGGAACCTCCATGGTGGCCTTGTCCGACTCCAGCGTGATGAGCGCGGTTTCCTTCTCCACCCGGTCGCCGGGCTTGACCAGCAGCTCGATGACAGGGATGTCCGCGAAATCCCCGATGTCGGGAACCTTGACCTCGATGACGTTGCTCATGGCCTGATGTGGTTGTTCTGGTTGTGCTGGCGCCTGCCGGCGGCGCTGATAGGCTAGGTGCGGATGTGGCCGTCGCCCAGGACGACATACTTCTGCGAAGTCAGGCCCTCCAGCCCCACCGGGCCGCGCGCGTGGAGCTTGTCGGTGGAGATCCCGATCTCGGCGCCCAGCCCGTACTCGAAGCCGTCGGCGAAACGGGTCGAGGCGTTCACCATGACCGAGCTGGAGTCCACTTCGCGCAGGAACCGGCGGGCCCGGCGTGTAGTCCTCGGTGACGATGGCGTCGGTGTGCTGCGATCCATAGGTCGCGATGTGCTCGATGGCCTGGTCGAGGCCGTCGACCACCCGCACGTTGAGGATCGGCGCGAGATACTCGGTGAACCAGTCCTGCTCGGTTGCCTCCTTCATCTGCGCCGCCAGAGCGGGCCCCGCGGCCTCGCGCGTGCGGGCACAGCCGCGCAGCTCCACACTCTTGTCGAGATAGATTCTGGCCAGCCGGGGCAGCACCTGCCGGGCGATGTCCCGGTGCACCAGCAGCGTCTCCATGGTGTTGCAGGTGCCGTAACGCTGGGTCTTGGCGTTGTCGGCGACGCGGATCGCCTTCTCGAGGTCGGCGCCGCTCGTCGATGTACACGTGGCAGACCCCGTCGAGGTGCTTGAGCACGGGGATGCGCGCTTCGCCGGAGATGCGTTCGATCAGGCCCTTGCCGCCACGCGGGACGATGATGTCGACGTAGTCCTTCATGGTGATCAGCTCGCCCACGGCCGCGCGGTCGGTGATCTCGATCACCTGCACCGCGGTCTCGGGCAGCCCGGCGCCGGCAAGACCCTCGCGCACGCATGCGGCGACCGCCTGGTTGGAGCGGATCGCCTCGGAGCCGCCGCGCAGGATCGCGGCGTTGCCCGCCTTCAGGCACAGGCCCGCAGCGTCCGCGGTGACGTTGGGGCGCGCCTCATAGATGATGGCCACTACGCCGAGCGGCACGCGCATGCGGCCGACCTGAATGCCGGTGGGCCGGTAAGCCAGCCCGGTGATCTCACCTACCGGGTCGCGCAGCCCGGCGATCTGGCGCAGGCCTTCCGCCATGGCGGCAACGCTCTTGGGCGTGAGCGTCAGCCGGTCGACCATCGCGGCTTCGATGCCTTTGGCGTGCGCTGCCGCCAGGTCCTGCTGGTTGGCCTCCAGCAGTCGCGCGCTGTCGCGTTCGACGGCCGCGGCCATGCCCAGCAGGGCGGCGTCCTTGGCGAGCGTCTGCGCACGGGCCATCTCGCGCGCAGCCCGCCGCGCTTCGCGGCCGATGCCGTGCATGTAGGATTGAATGTCCATGTGCGCAGTAGTCAGCGAACGCCCGCAATCCCCGCGCACCAAGGTCGGCACAGGTTGCGTGCCTTACCGGGGCCTCGAGGCAGGTGCGGACTGGCTGGAGATTTTACCGCGATTCCCCTCCGCCGGCCTTCCCGGCGGTACGGGCATAAGACGCAGGCCCAGGCGCAGCAGCTCTTCCCAGACGTCGCCCCGCACCAGTCCTTTGCCGATCCGATCCGCAGCCGCCGCCTGCAGCAGGGCCTCCTCGAGCTCGACGGGCTGCAGGCGCCGCAGCGCGCGCGGCAGCAGCTCGGCGCGCGCGCCCCAGACCCGCGCCTCGCGCATTGCAACCTGCAATGGCTGCCGGTGCGAGACGGCTGTGGACACCCGCAGCAATGCGCGGATCTCCTCGGCTATCGCCCACAGGACCAGCGGCGGTGCGACGCCCTCGCCCTTGAGCCCTTCCAGCACATGCACGAAGCGCGCGCGATCCCCCGACAGCAGCGTCTCGCCGAGCTTGAACACGTCGTAGCGCGCTACGTCCGCGATCGCCGGTTCAACCATTTCCGGCGTCAGCTTTCCGGGCGGGAACAGAAGGGCGAGCTTTTGCACCTCCTGCTGCGCAGCGAGCAGGTTGCCTTCCACCATGTCTGCCAGGAACTGCAGCGTGTCCTGGTCCGCTTGCTGGCCCTGCTGCCCGAGCCGGCCGGCCAGCCACTGCGGCAGGCGGTCCGGCGACACTGGATTGGCAGCCACCGAGACACCCGCCGTGTCCAGCGCTTCGAACCAGGCGGTTGCCAGAGTGGCTCGATCGAGCTTGGGCAAGCAGCACCAGCGTAACGGTGTCCGGCGGCAGATCGGCGACGTAGCGCTTGATGGCTTCGGCCCCCTCGGTGCCGGGCTTGCCGCTGCCGATGCGCAGCTCGAGGATGCGGCGCGCTCCGAACAAAGACAGGCTGTTGCCGGTCATGGCCAGAGCGGACCAGTCGAAGCCGGACTCTACGCTCAGCACCTCCCGCTCGGTATAGCCGGCGGCACGCGCCTGTGCCCGGATGCGGTCGGCCGCTTCCAGCACCAGGAGGGTTTCTTCACCGTAGACCGTGTAGAGCGACTGGAGTCCGCGCTTGAGGTGCGCGTGCACTTGTTCGGTGTCGATCGCGCATTACGCGTTCATCTTTTCCAGCAGCCCCTGCAGCTTGTCCGGGTCTTCGGTCTTGAGCATCCTGTTGGCAAGCTGGGTCACGTCCTCGATATCGGAGCGCAGCACCTGCTGCTTGATGCTCAGCAGGTGCGCGGGGTGCATGGAGAACTGCCGCAGGCCGAAGCCGAGCAGCACCCGGGTGAGCTTCACGTCGCCGGCCATCTCGCCGCAGACTGCCACCGGCTTCCCGGCCTTCTGGCGCCGCGGATGATCTGGGCGACCAGCATGAGCACCGCCGGATGCAGCGGGTCGTACAGGTGCGCCACCGCGTCGTCGGTGCGGTCGATGGCGAGCGTGTACTGGATCAGGTCGTTGGTGCCGATGGAGACGAAATCCAGGCGCTTGAGGAACGCCCCCAGCGAGAGCGCCGCCGCCGGGACCTCGATCATTCCGCCGACGCTGATGTCGCGGTCGTAGGCGATGCCGTCCTCGTCCAGGCTGCGCTTGGCTTCGCCGATCAAGTGCAGGGTCTGGTTGAGCTCGTGCACCGTCGAGAGCATCGGCAGCAGGATCTTGATCTTGCCGTAGTGCGAGGCCCGCAGGATCGCGCGCAGTTGCCGGTGGAACATCTGCGGCTCCGCCAGGCACAGGCGGATGGCGCGCAGGCCGAGCGCAGGGTTCGGGGAGAACGCGCTGCACCCCGTTCGGGTGCTTGTCGGCGCCCAGGTCCAGCGTGCGCACGGTGACCGGCAGCCCGTCCATCTCCACCGCCACCTTGCGGTAGGCCTCGAACTGCTCGTCCTCGCCCGGGCAGCTCGGCGCGGCTGAGGAACAGGAACTCGCTGCGGAACAAGCCGATGCCGGCGGCCGCGTTGTCCTTGGCTTGCGCGACGTCCTCGGGCAGCTCGATGTTGGCCTGCAGCTCGATGCGCGTGCCGTCCAGCGTCGCGGCACGCGTGGTCTTGAGCCGCTTGAGCTTTTCGCGCTCGAGCTGCCACTGCTCCCGGCGCAGCTCGTACTCCATCAGTACGTCTGGCGTCGGGGTTGACGATCACCACTCCGTGGGGCCGTCGACGATCAGCAGCTCGCTCTCGCGGATGAGCTGGCGGGCGTGGTGAAGGGCAACGATGGAGGGGATGTTGAGGCTGCGCGCCAGGATCGCGGTGTGCGAGGTGGCCCCGCCGACGTCGGTGATGAAGCTGGCGAAGCGGTGCTGCTTGAACAGGATCACGTCGGCAGGCGAGAGGTCGTGCGCCACCAGGACGCTGTCCTCCTCCGGATGGAGCGGCGCGGGAATCGTGCGCGGCTGGCCGGTGAGCGCCTTGAGCACCCGCTCGACTACCTGGACGACGTCGGCCTTGCGCTCGCGCAGGTAGCGCGTCCTCGATGCGGTCGAACTGGCTGAGCAGCGTCTCGGCCTGCTGCGTCAGCGCCCATTCGGCGTTGGAACGCTGGTTCGCAATGATCTCCTTGGGCGCCTCAGACAGCGTGCTGTCGTCCAGGATCATCAGATGCAGGTTGAGGAAACCCTCGAACTCGGGCGGCGCGTTCGCCGGGATGTGCTGAACCAGGACCGGCCAGCTCGTTGCGCGCCGTGGCGATCGCGCTGTCGAACCGCGCCATCTCGCTTTCGATCTCGGTCGGCGCGATGTCGTAGTGCTCGACCTCGAGCCGGGTATGGGTGAGCAGGTGCGCGCGGCCGATGGCGATGCCGCCGGAGACGCCGATGCCGTGGATGGTGAAGCACATGTGCGTGAGGCGTGAGGCGCGAGGCGTGAGGGGTAAGCGCTCGATGGCAGCGGAGCGGTATGGCAAGCATGACGGCTCTTGATGCGGCGCGCCAGCGCCGCACTGTACGCCTCACGCCTTACGCCTCACGCCTCCCCATTTTTCTCACTCGCTTTCTCCAAACTTCTCCGCAATCAACCGCGACGATGCCGTTCATCGCCTCATCCTCGTCCGGCCCGCTGGTCTCGATCATGACCCGCGAGCCCTTGGGCGCGGCGAGCATCATCACGCCCATGATGCTTTTGGCGTTGACCCGCCGGCCGTTGCGCGACATCCACACCTCGCACTGGTGCTGGCCGGCGAGCTGGGTGAGCTTGGCCGACGCGCGCGCGTGCAGGCCCGAGCTTGTTGACGATCTCAACTTCCCGCTGCTGCATTGCCCCGACTCGCTGCTGGCATCTGCGTCACGCCCTCCACCCCGCCGGACACGGCCTTGCTTACCACCACATCGAGCGGCTCCTTGCGGTAGGTGAGCGCACGCACCAGCATCGGCAGGTTCACGCCCGCCACCCCCTCGACCTGGCCGGGGATCAGCAGCTTCGAGGCGATGTTCGACGGGGTGGCGCCGTACACGTCGGTCAGCACCAGCACGCCGTTGCCCTGGTCGAGCTGGCGCACCAGCTTGATCGCCTGCGGCAGGATCTGCTGCGGATCGTCGTGAATGGTCACGCCGACCTGCATGAGGTTCAGCGGCCGGCTGCCCAGCACGTGGCTGGCGCAGTGGATCAGGCTCTCGCCCAGGGTGCCGTGAGCGACGATGAGGATGCCGACCATGCGAGAGGCGGGTTGCGGTGTGCGACGACCATGATTTTACTCTGCCTGCGGCCGCAGGCACGAGGCGCGAGGCTCGAGGCACGGTGAGCAACCTCGGGCCTCGAGCCTCGCCCCTCGTGCCTCGGCCGCCTAGCGGCCGCCTAGGCGCTCCAGCGCATCGATCATCATCGCCGCCGCGCTGAAGCCGGTCTGCTCCTGGATCTCGCGCATGCCGGTGGGGCTGGTGACGTTCACCTCGGTGAGGAAGTCGCCGATCACGTCCAGCCCGACCAGCAGCAGGCCGTCGGCCGCCAGCACCGGGCCGACAGCTTCCGCAATCTCCCGGTCCCGGCTGGAGAGGGGCTGCGCGACGCCGCGGGCGCCGGCGGCGAGATTGCCGCGCGTCTCGCCGGGTTTCGGAATGCGGGCGAGCGCGAAGGGGGCAGGCTTGCCGTCCATCAGCAGGATGCGCTTGTCGCCTTGGGTGATCTCGGGGATGATAGCGCTGAGCCATTACCGTGCGTCGGCCATAGTGGGTCAGCGTCTCGATGACGACGCCGATGTTCGGGTCCTGCAGGTGCAGCCGAAACACCGAGGCCCCGCCCATGCCGTCCAGCGGCTTGAGCACGATATCGCCCTGCGCGTCCAGAAACAGCCGGATCTCGCTCTCCAGGCGTGTGACCAGGGTGGGTACGGTGAACTGGTTGAAGCGCGTGACCGAGAACTTCTCGTTGTAGTCGCGCAGGCTGCGCGGGCGGTTGACGACGCGCGCGCCCTGCCGCTCGGCCAGCTCCAGCAGGTAAGTGCTGTAGACGTACTCCATGTCGAAGGGCGGGTCCTTGCGCATCAACACGGCGTCGAAGGCCGACAGCGGCAGCTCGGTTGCTTCGCCCAGCGCGTACCAGTCGGGTTTGTCGCCGGTCAGCGCAAGCGGGGCGCACCGCCCCAGGACCCGCCCCTCGCGGCAGAGGATATGCTCCTGGTGCAGCACCGCCAGCTCGTGCCCGCGCCGCGCCGCCTCCTCCATCATGGCGTAGGAGGAGTCCTTGTAGGTCTTGATCGAATCGAGCGGATCGAGGACGAAGGCGAGCTTCATGAGGCGGTGACTGACTGGTGACTAGTGACTGGTGACTGGTGGCTGTCCAACAACGGTGAGTGGCAACTCGTAGTCAGTGGTCGTCCTCTTGGGCCGACCATTGCGATTGGACGCAAATCACGACCACCAGTCACTACCAGTCACCAGTCACTAGTCACCAGTCACCACATTAGTCACGCCAGCTTGCGCATGCGCTCGGCTTGGGCCTCGTGCTCCGCCGCCATTTCCTCCAGCTCGATGCTGGCGGCCGCGAGGGCGAGCCGGGCGATCACCCCATAGGCATACATCCGGTTGACCACGCTGTCCGGGTTGGCCTCCGGGTCGGGCAGCAGACAGGAGGTGTCGAACGGCATGGGCTCGAACTGCATGCCGGGGGCGTTCAGGTTCTCGTCCTGACCGCGGCCGGTGTGGACGCGATAGAACCCGCCGACGACGAACTGGTCGATCATGTAGATCACCGGCTCGGCCACCGCATCCTTCACCGTCTCGAACGTGTAGACGCCTTCCTGCACCAGGGCGTCGGTGACGGTCAGGCCCTCCTTGACCACCGCCATCTTGTTGCGCTGCTTGCGGTTCAAGTCGCGCACGTCCGCCGGGTCCTTCACGGTCATGATACCCATGCCGTAGGTGCCGGCGTCGGCTTTCACGATCACGAACGGCTCGCGATCGATGCCGTACTCCTTGTACTTGTCGCGCACCTTCGTGAGCACCACATCCACCCAGCCGGCCAGGCACTCCTCGCCGGTGCGCTCCTGGAAGTTGATCTCTCCGCAGACGCCGAAGTACGGATCGATCAACCAGGGATCGATGTCCACCAGACGCGCGAACTCGGCGGCCATGCGGCTGTAGGCAGCGAAGTGGCGCGACTTGCGGCGTGTGGCCCAGCCCGCGAACAGCGGTGGGATGACCTGCTGCTCGAGGTTCTCCAGGATCGCAGGCACGCCGGCCGACAGATCGTTGTTCAGCACCACCACGCAGGGGTCGAAGTCCTGCAGCCCGATGCGGTTGCCGCGGCGTACCAGCGGCTCGAGCATGAGTCTAGCCCCGCTCGGCAGATCGAGCGTCGTGGGTGCGGTGATCTCCGGTATCAATGTACCGATCCGCACTCGCATGCCGGCCATGCGCAGGATGGACTGCAGCTGCACCACGTTCTGCAGGTAGTGCTGATTGCGCGTGTGGTTCTCGGGGATGAGCAGGGCGCCCTTGGCGTCCGGGCAGACCTTCTGCACTGCCGCCATCGCGGCCTGCACGCACAGCGGCAGAAACTCGGGCTTCAAGTTGTTGAACCCGCCGGGGAACAGGTTGGTGTCCACCGGCGCGAGCTTGAAGCCGCTGTTGCGCAGGTCCACCGACGCATAGAAGGGCGTCTCGTGCTCCAGCCAGTGCGCGCGCAGCCAGTGCTCGATGGGCTGCTGGCTCTGCAGAATCTGCTGCTCGAGCTTGAGCAGCGGCCCGCTCAGCCCGGAGGCTAGTTCGGCGGCGATCATTTTGGTCCTGCCAGGGAGTGGTTCAGACCGGGATTGTAAACAATGGCCGGGGCTTGGGCGGATAGCCGCCCTGACCCGAAGCACGAAGAATACTGAACCGCAGAGACGCAGGAGCGCAGACGAGACAGCAATCTGGCGCGGGTCGTTGCATGCCAGTCCAGTGCACGCGCCGTAAACCACTCTCTGCCTGGATTAAGTAGTTGTTTTCTCTGCGCTCTCTGCGTCTCTGCGGCTGCTTTGCAAGGTTTTTGCTTTGTTTCCTGACGGGAATAAATGTTGAACCCAGTGATTGACAGCTCCCGGCCGAAACTGGAAAATAGGGGCCCTTTCAACCCTTTGCGCCGACCGAATGCCCCTGGGCCTGTTGCGCTTCGCCCTCAGCCGAGACTATCCCGAGCCGCGCATGTTCCGCGTCCACGACCGGCTCAAGCCGGCGTACGACGCGGTGATCATCGGCGGCGGCGGCCATGGGCTGGCGGCGGCCTACTACCTGGCGCGCGACCACGGCATGACCAATGTCGCGGTGCTGGAGAAGGGCTACCTCGGCGGCGGCAACACCGGTCGCAACACCACCATCATCCGCTCGAACTACCTGACGCCGGAGGGCGTGGCCTTCTACGACGAGAGCGTGCGGCTGTTCCAGGATCTGGCCGAGGACTTCGATCTCAATCTCTTCTACTCCGACCCGCGGCCACTTCACCCTGGCGCACACCGACTCGGCGATGCGCACCATGCGCTGGCGCGCGGAGGTGAACAAGCACTTGGGCGTGGACAGCGAGCTGGTCGGCCCGGACTTCGTCAAGCGGTCCTGTCCGCAGATCGACCTCACCTGCGGCGGGCATGCACCGATCCTGGGCGCGCTCTACCACGCGCCCGGCGCCATCGCGCGGCACGACGCGGTGGCCTGGGGCTACGGCCGCGGCGCCGACCGGCGCGGCGTGGAGATCCACCAGCAGACCGAAGTCACGGGCATCGACGTGCACGGCGGCAAGGTCGCCGGCGTGCACACCAACCGCGGCACCATCTCGACGCCGAAGGTGCTCTCCGCGGTGGCCGGCTTCACGCCGCGCATGACTCGACATGGTCGGGCTGCGCACGCCGATCGACGTCCATCCGCTGCAGGCGATGGTGACCGAGCCGATGAAGCCCTGGCTCGACCAGATCGTCGTCTCGGCCAGCCTGCACGTCTACGTGAGCCAGTCCGCGCGCGGCGAGCTGGTGATGGGCGCCTCGCTCGACCCCTACGAGCTGCATTCCACCCGCTCGACGCTCGACTTCGTCGAGGGGCTTGCCGGCGCACATGCTCGACCTGTTCCCGTTCCTGTCCGAGCGCGAAGGTCAACCGCCAGTGGGCGGGCATGGCGGACATGACGCCCGACTTCTCGCCGATCATGGGCACGACGCCGGTCGAGGGCTTCTACCTCGACGCCGGCTGGGGCACCTGGGGCTTCAAGGCCACGCCGGTCTGCGGCAAGACGATGGCCTACACCGTGGCCAAGCGACGAGGACCACGCGCTGATTCGCGCGTTCACTCTGTCGCGCTTCGAGCGACTACGAGCTGATCGGCGAGAAGGGCGCGGCCTCGGTGGGCCACTGAAGACGCGTGAGAATCTCACGATGAAGCTCCTGAATTGCCCGATCAACGGCCCGCGGCCGGTGTCCGGAGTTCGTCGTCGGCGGCGAGGTGCGGCCGATGCCGGATCCCGGCACGCTGCACCGACGCGCAGTGGGCCGACTACGTGTTCAACCGCAACGGCGAGCCCGGCGTCAAGAAGGAGTGGTGGTATCACTCGCCAGCGGCACGTGGTTCATCGCCGAGCGGGACACCGCTGACCGACGAGTTGCTGCGCACCTATCTCTGCGGCGAGGACAACGAGGCATGAGCGGCCGCGCTGCCGCCCGTGCCCGGCGAGTGGATCGACCGCTCGCAGCGAGCTGCAGCTTCCGCTTCGAGGGCCGCGGCTACGCGGGCTTCGCCGGCGACACGTCACGCAGCGCCCTGTGGGCCGCCGGCGTGCGCTGCTCGGGCCGCAGCTTCAAGTACCACCGCCCGCGCGGCGTCTGTCGCTGGCCAACCACGACGTCAACGTGCTGGTCGAGGACGGCGCCCACATCAACCTGCGCGCCGACGTGACGCCGCTGCTGGACGGCATGGAACTGTCGCGCGGTCAACACGTTCGGGCGGCCTGGAACGCGATCGCGCGACGGATCGTGGACTAGCTCTCGGCGCTTCCTGCCGGTCGGCTTCTACTACAAGGCGTTCCACAAGCCGCAGAGGCGTTTCCCCTTCTGGGAGCGGCAGTTCCGCAGCATGGCCGGCCTGGGCGCGGTCAACTCCGATGCGCCGCGGCTGCGTCACCGCCAAGCGCTACGACTTCTGCGACGTGCTGGTGGTCGGCGCCGGCCCGGCGGGGCTGGCGGCCGCGATCGCCGCGGCGGAAGGCGGGCGCAGCGGTGATCCTGGTGACGAGAACGCACGGCCCGGCGGCAGCCTGACCTATGCGCGCGGCGGCTCGCACGACGCGATGCGGCAAGCTCGGGATGCTGCTGCAGGAGGCGCGTGCCCTGCGGACGCTGCAGCTCCGCACCGGCACCTGGCGCGGCCGGCTACTACGCCGACCACTGGGTGCCGCTCGTCGACGCCCGGCGCATGACCAAGATGCGAGCGCGCGCGCGTCGATCGTTGCATCCGGCGCGTTCGAGCAGCCGGCCGTGTTCCGCAACAACGACCTGCCGGGCGTGATGCTCGCCTCCGCGGCGCAGCGGCTGATCTACCGCTACGCGGTCAAGCCGTGCAGCTGCGCGTGGTGCTGGCCGCCAACAGCGAGGCTACACGCGCCGCGCTCGACCTGCTGCAGGCGGGGATCGAGGTGGCGGCCGTGGTCGACCTGCGCGCCGAGGGCGAGCCGGCGGCCGGCGGGCAACGTCTGGAGCAGGCCGGAATCCGAGTGCGTGCAGGGCGCCTGGTGTACGAGGCGATCGGCTCGAGCGCAGGGCGTGTCCGCGGCCGTGGCGTGTCCGCTGGCGCCAGCGGCGAGGCGCAACGCGGCGCGCCGCGAGACCATCGCCTGCGACGGGATAGCTGATGAGCGTCGGCTGGGCGCCGGCTGCGAACCTGCTGTACCAGGCCGGCGCGCAGGATGCGCTACGACGAGCGCGTCGAGCAGTTCGTGCCGGCACGTCTGCCGCCGGGCGTGTTCGCCGCGGGCCGGGTCAACGGCGTCTTCGACCTCGACGCAGCGGTTGCGCGACGGCGAGCGCGCGGGCGCTGGAAGCCGCGCAGCATCTGGGACTCGCGCACCGGCGCCGCGTGCCCGTCAGCCTGCGACCGCGACGGCGCGCAGCCCCAGCCATCCCTATCCGATCTTCGCACACCCGGAAGGCAAGAACTTCGTCGACTTCGACGAGGACCTGCAGCTCAAGGACTTCGTCAACGCGGCGCAGGAAGGCTTCGACAACATCGAGCTGCTCAAGCGCTACTCGACCGTCGGCATGGGGCCGCAGCCAGGGCAAGCTCTCGAACATGAACGCCGTCCGCATCCTGGCCAGGATCAGTGGCGAGCCGATCGAGCAGACGGGCACGACGACCGCGCGGCCGTTCTTCCACCCGGTGCCGCATGGCGCACCTGGCCGGGCGCGGCTTCACTCCCGTGCGCCGCACGCCGATGCACAGCCGCCACGAGGCGGCCGGGCGCAGTCTTCATGCAGGCGGGCACTGGCTGCGGCCCGAGTACTACGCGCGGCCGGCAAGAGCAAGGAGCGAGTGCGTGCGCGAAGAGGCGCGCGCCGTGCGCAGGCGCGTCGGCCTGATCGACGTGGGCACGCTCGGCAAGTTCGGATCTGTTCGGCCCCGACGCGGCCGCGTTCCTGGAGCGCGTCTACACCGGCAGATTCGCGAACATGAAAGTCGGCATGACGCGCTACGCCGTGATGCTGCGACGAGACCGGCAGTGGTGATCGACGACGGCGTCGTCGCCCGCCTGGCGCGAGGAGCACTTCTACGTCACCACCACCACGACCGGCTCGGCGACCGTCTACCGCGAGATGCACGCGGCTGAACACGTGTGGGGCATGCAGGTGGGCTGGTCAACGTGACCGGCGCCTGCGCGCGATGAACCTGGCCGGCCCGCGGTCGCGCGCGGTGCTGGCGCAGCTCACCGACGATGGACCTGTCCGAGCGCGGCCTTCCCCTATCTGGCCGTGCGCGCAGGCGACGTGGCCGGCGTGCCGGCGCGCGTCCTGCGCGTCGGTTTCGTCGGCGAGCTGGGCTACGAGATCCACGTCCCGGCCGAGCAGGCCGCGCACGTGTGGGACGCGCTCATGGAAGCGGGCACGCGATCTCGGCATCCGGCCTTTCGGCGTCGAGGCGCAGCGCCTGCTGCGGCTGGAGAAGGGGCACATCATCATCGGCCAGGACACCGACGGCCTGACCACCCCGTTCGAGGCGGCCTGGAGTGGGCGGTGCAAGATGGACAAGCCGTTCTTCGTCGGCCAGCGCAGCCTGCGCATCATCGAGAAGCAGGCCGCGCAAGCACAGGCTGGTCGGCTTCGCGCTGCGACAGGGCCTTTCGAGCGAGCGCGCCCGAAGGAGTGCCATCTGGTCATCCGCAACGGCGAGCATCGCCGGACGCGTGACCAGCATCGCCTTCAGCGAGAGCGTGGGGCAGCACGTCGGGCTGGCGTTCGTCGCGCCCGAGCTGGCGCAGGAGGGCACCCGCTTCAACATCCGCGCCGACGGCGGGCGCATGGTCGAAGCCAGCGTCGTGAAGACCCCCTTCTATGACCCCGCCGCGGAACGGCAGAGATGACGCCGAAAGCTCGCGGCGCAGTCCGCTGCACGACGCTGCTGAATCATGCAAGGTCCACAGTGGGGTGAGCTGCACGGGATGCTGACCGCGGTCAGGCTGCCAGGCGACGATGCCGTGCGTCCGAGTCATGCTGGCGGATGCCGAGCTGCCTTCCGCGCATGGGCGTGAAAGGGCCGCAAGCCGCAGGGGTGGCTGCGGAGCCGGCAGGTGACGCTTGCCGGAGGCGCCGAATACCTGGACGCGCACGGCCGAAGGCGTGCTCGTCGCGCGCCTCGGCCGCTCGGAGTTTTTCCTCGAGGACGAAGCCCGGTGGCGATACGGTCGAGCGCTTGCGAGATGCGCTCGAGCCTGCGCGCCGGGCTCTATCCTGTGCTTCGCCAGGACGCGGCGCTGGCGCTCGCGGGTGAGCGGTCTGAACGACCTGCTGGTGCAGACCTGCAGCGTCGACTTCAAGGCGTTGCGCGCCGGAGACGCCGCACTGTGATCATGACTTCCATGGTGGGCGTGTCGGTGCTGGCCCTCTGGCGACGAATCGCAGGGCGAGACCGTGCATGAGGGTCTGGTGCGACGGGACCTACGGGCCGTTCCTCTGGGAGACGCTGCTGGAGATCGCGCGCGCGAGCAAGGCGGCGGAGCCGTGGGATTCGGCAGGCTGTTTCCGGACGGACCGGAAGCTGATGTTTCTGCGACGCTGACGTTTTCGGGATGACGCATGCGAGAGGCAGGGGAGACCATGACACCGCAGCAAGCGAAGAAGTTTCTCAAGGACAACGACATCAAGTTCATCCTGGCCCAGTTCGTGGACATCCACGGCTCGGCCAAGGCGAAGGCCGTCCCGGTCGAGCACCTCGAGATGGTGCTGACCGACGGCGCCGGCTTCGCGGGCTTCGCCCTCTGGGGCTTCGGCATGGGGCCGCACGGGCCCGACTACATGGCGGTGGGCGACCTCGACACGCTGCAGATCATTCCATGGATGCCCGGCTTCGCGCGCATGGCGACGTGGGGGCATGTGCGCGGGAAGCCCTACCCCTACGACTCGCGGCTGGCGCTGAAGAATGCGCTGGACGCGCTGGCAAAGAAGGGCCTGACGCTGTACACGGGCATCGAGCCCGAGTTCATGCTGCTCAAGCGCGGCGCCGATGGCAGCGTCGGGCCCTGCGACGATACCGATACGCTGGAGAAGCCCTGCTACGACTACAAGGGTCTGGCCCGCAGCGCCGCGTTCCTGGAGCGGCTGGTCGACTCGCTGCGGCGCGTCGGCATCGACGTCTATCAGATCGACCACGAAGACGCCAACGGCCAGTTCGAGGTCAACTTCACCTACGCCGACGCGTTGACCACGGCGGACCGCCACATCTATCTGAAGATGGCGACCTCCGAGATCGCCAACCAGATGGGCATGATCGCCACGTTCATGCCCAAGCCGTTCTCCAACCGCACCGGCACCGGCGGCGCACTTCCACATCTCGGTCGGCGACGCAGAAGACCAGGAACCTGTTCCAGGACGACAAGGACAAGCACGGGCTGGGACTGTCGAAGATGGGCTATCAGTTCCTGGGCGGCCTGCTGCATCACGCGCATGCGCTCACCGCGATCTGCGCGCCGACGGTGAACTCCTACAAGCGGCTGGTGGTCGGCCGTGCGCTGTCGGGAGCGACCTGGGCGCCCGCCTACATCACGTACGGCGACAACAATCGCACCTGCATGGTGCGCGTGCCCTATGGCCGCCTGGAGATGCGGCTGCCCGACGGTTCCTGCAATCCCTACCTTGCCTCCGCCGCAATCCTCGCTGCCGGCATGGACGGGGTGGCGAAGAAGATGGACCCGGGCCCGCCCAACAACACCAACCTGTACGACTGGAGCCAGCGCCGAGCTGAAGAAGGCCGGCATTGGCGTGCTGCCGCAGAACCTGAACGAGGCGCTCGACGCGCTGGAGGCCGACGAGCTGATCTGCGAACGCGATCGGTAAGGATCTCGCCGAGGAGTTTCTGCGGTTGAAGCGCATGGAGTGGGTGGAGTACCAGCGGCATGTGTCGGCATGGGAAGTGGAGCGCTATCTGGAGTTTTTTGCTAGATGTGCGGAATAGTCGGACTGCTGATCAAGAACCCTGCCATGCGCGATCAGCTCGGCGCGCTGATGACGCCGATCCTGATGGAGATGGCAGCGCGCGGGCCGGAGTCGGCCGGCATGGCGGTGTTCACCGAGCCGCTCCCGGAGGACGAGCGCAAGTACAGCGTGTTCGCGCCGAGCTGGGACTACGACTGGGCGCAGTTCGAGGCCGAGTTCATCCGCTGCTTCGGCACGCAAGCCGCGCTGGTGGTGAAGGGCAATCACGCGATCCTGACGTGCGACGAGCCCCTCGAGCGCGTCAAGCCGTGGATGAAGGAGCGCTTCGCGCAGCTGCATCTGCTGTCCGCCGGGCGTGCCATGGACATCTACAAGGACATCGGCCCTCCGGCCGAGATCGCCAGCCGCTATGCGCTGGGCACGGTCGCGGGCACGCATGTGGTCGGGCACACACGCATGGCCACCGAGTCGGCGGTGACGCCTGATCGCGCCCATCCCTTCACCGCCGGCGAGGATTTCTGCCTGGTCCACAACGGTACCATCTCCAACCCGTTCATGATCCGGCGCAAGCTGGAGCGTCAGGGCATCGGCTTCGACACCGACAACGATACCGAAGCAGCCACGCCGCTTTCTCGAGTGGCGGATGCGTGAAGGCGACGATCTGGAAGCGGCGCTGCAGCGAGGGCTTCGAGGTGCTCGACGGGTTCTATACCTTCCTCATCGGCACCGCGCGACAAGCTCGCGCTGGTGCGCGACGCCTTCGCCTGCAAGCCGGCGATCGTGGCCGAGACCGACGACTACGTAGCGATCGCCTCGGAGTTCCGCGGGCTCGCCCATCTGCCCGGGGTGAACAACGCGAAGCTGTTCGAGCCGATGCCGGAGGAGCTCTACGTATGGAAGATCTAGCGGTGCAGGGGCACCGTGGCGCTGCAGAAAACCTTCGACCTCGCCCAGCTCCTCGGTGCGGGAGCTGAACCAGTTCCTGCACGGCCAGCTGCCGGAAAGTGGCGTTACGCACGTCGACGTGCTCAACCCGGACGGGGCGCACAGCATCGCCGTGGGGATCGACCATCCGGTCGACATCGACGTGCGCGGGCACGCCGGCTACTACCTGGGCGGCATGAACAAGCTCGCCAACCTCACCGTGCACGGCAACGTGGGCTGGGGCGTGGCCGAGAACATGATGTCCGGCTCGGTGCGTGTGAAGGGGTTCGCCTCGGAGGCGGCGGGTGCGAGCGGCAACGGCGGGCTGCTGGTGATCGAAGGCGACGCGTCGCTGCGCTGCGGCATCTCCATGAAGGGTATCGACATCGTCGTCGGCGGCAGTGTCGGCAACTACTCGGCCTTCATGGCGCAGGCCGGCCGCCTGGTGGTGTGCGCGCGATGCCGGCGATGCGCTGGGTGATTCGCTGTACGAGGCGGTGCTCTACGTGCGTGGCAGGATCAAGTCGCTGGGCGCCGATGCCCATATCGAGCCCATGACCGAGGGCGATTGCGCTGAGCGTCGCGGCGCTGCTCGAGAAGGCCGGCTTCGCCTACGACCCGACCGAGTTCAAGCGCGTGGCGTCCATGCGCAGCCTGTATCACTGGAATGCCGACGCCGGCCAGGAATATTGATACCCCCCACCGCGGAGAAGCCAATGCAGGACCGACAGCCCGGGCACGAGCGCATCCAGCGTGAGGAGAGCGCCAGCTTCGATCGCGCGGTGATCGACTACATTCAGCGCGCTTCGGCGAGCGGTTTGTACGAGATCCGCGGGCTCGGCGCCAAGCGCCGCGTACCGCACTTCGACGACCTGGTGTTCCTGGGTGCGTCCGTGTCGCGTTATCCGCTGGAGGGCTATCGCGAGAAATGCCACACGACCACGGTGCTGGGAAGCCGGTTTGCCCGCAAGCCCATCGAGCTTGCCATCCCCATCACCTTCGCCGGCATGAGCTTCGGCTCGCTGTCTGCGAACGTCAAGGAGGCGCTGGGCCGGGCCGCGAGCGAGCTGGGCACCTCCACAACCACCGGCGACGGCGGGATGACCCAGGAGGAGCGACAGTCCTCGAAGACCCTGGTGTACCAGTGCCTGCCCTCGCGCTACGGCTTCAACCCGGATGACCTGCGCAAGGCCGACGCGATCGAGGTGGTGATCGGGCAGGGTGCCAAGCCCGGCGGCGGGGGCATGCTGCTCGGTCAGAAGATCAGCCCGCGCGTGGCGAAAATGCGCACGCTGCCCGCCGGCATCGATCAGCGCTCGGCCTGCCGGCACCCGGACTGGACCGGGCCGGACGACCTGGTGATCAAGATCAACGAGCTGCGCGAAGTCACCGACTGGCAAGTGCCGATCTACGTCAAGATCGGCGCCACCCGCACCTACAACGACGTCAAGCTCGCGGTGCACGCCGGCGCCGACGTGGTGGTGGTCGACGGAATGCAGGGCGGCACGGGGGCGACGCAGACGGTGTTCATCGAACATGTCGGCGTTCCGACACTGGCGGCGCTGCGCCAGGCGGTCGACGCGCTGGAGGAGATGGACATGCGCGGCAAGGTCCAGCTGATCGTCTCGGGCGGCGTGCGCACCGGCGCGGACGTCGCCAAGGCGCTGGCCCTGGGCGCGGATGCGGTGTCCATCGGGCAGGGCGCCCTGTTCGCGCTCGGTTGCAACAACGAAACTTACTTCCAGGGCGGTGAGCACCACAACGCGATCCCGGACTACGAGGTGCTGGGCGCCTCTCCAGGCACTTGCCATCATTGCCACACCGGCAGATGCCCGGTGGGCATCACCACCCAGGATCCGATCCTGGAGCAACGCCTCGAGCCGGCGGTTGCCGCTCGGCACCTGAAGAACTACTTCAAGACCATGGTGATGGAGCTCACCACGGTCGCGCGGGCCTGCGGCAAATCCAACGTCCACAACCTCGAGCGCGAGGACCTGGTGGCGCTCACGCTCGAAGCGGCGGCGATGGCGCGCCTGCCGCTTGCCGGCACCAACTGGATACCCGGGTGGGATCGAGCTCCGTAGCCTCAATGGGCGTGCGTGCCGTCCAGCGAGCACCCGGGGCGCGCGCCCCGGCCGTCGCACAAGGCTGCTGATGGCCCGCAAGCCGGCAAATCGGGACCGCAGGAAACCAATCCGCGCTGCGCCCGACCTGCCGGAAGCGGCCAGCGTGGCGCGGCCGGCGCTGGAGCGCTATCTCGGCAGTGTCATCCGTGCGCTGCGCCAGCGCGACCATCTCACCATCGCCGACGTTGCATCGCAGGCCAGCATCAGCCGCGGCATGCTATCCAAGATCGAGACGGGGCAGGCGGCGATGAGCCTGGACACCTTGTCACGCATCGCCCAGGCGCTGGGCGTGTCGATGGCGCAGATGTTCCGCGACTACGAGCTGCCGGCAGGTGGCGCGCAGCTGGTGAAGGCAGCCGAAGGGATGGAGGTGGTGCGCCGGGGCACCAAGCGCGGTCACACGTATCACCTGCTGGCGTACGACAAAGGCCCGCGCAAGAGCTTCGAGCCGTTCCTGGTGACGATGGACGACGCCTCGGAGGTCTTCCCCAGCTTCGAGCACCCCGGCACCGAGTTCATCTACCTGCTCAAGGGCAAGATCGAGTATCGGCACGGGAAGCAGACCTACGTGCTCGAGCCGGGCGACGCGCTGACATTTCGTGGCGACGTCCCGCACGGCCCCGAGCGCCTGATCCAGACGCCGATTCACCTGCTGTCCGTGATCGTCTACGGATGCGGAGGATCAGCCTTAGCTAGGGAGATGCTGACCAGCCCTCGATTGTCGTTCCCGCGAAAGCGTGGAACCAGGCCGCCAAAGCGTCTCTTGGATCCCCGCCTGCGCGGGGATGACAAGTCACTGCAATCAGATGCTCGCTGGTCACCCCGAGATGCGCTGCCCATTCAGGCAGCAGCAGACACGCCAGACGGGGAGTCAGGCGGCCAGCTTGTCGCGATTGGTGCGGATCGCCTCGGCGACGATGTCGCTCAGACCTTCGCCCCCATGCTCGTCCAGCCACGCGAGGATCTGCCTGCGCATGCGCGGGTCCCAGAAGCGCTTGAGGTGGCCGGCGATCCCCTCCAGAGCCGCCGTGCGATCTGGCTCGCTCTGGAAGAAGGCGCCGATCTGGTTGGCCATGTGGACGAGGTGGTGCGGGTCCATGGAAGTGCGGCGCCGTCAGGCGAGAGACCGCTCCCTCTCCCTCGATGGGAGAGGGCAGGGGAGAGGGTGACGATCATGACGGCCTGCTGCTTTCCGTGGACACTGACCCACTTCCGCCCAGGCAGAGGCAATCCCAGACCGCGCCGCGACGCTATGCATTGGCCCGCTCGCGCTGCTCGAGCAGTTCGTCCTGCGTCTGCGAGAAGCGCTCATAGTCCTTCTGCCACTCGGAGGGCTGCATGACCCGGCTGACCTGCACCGCGGTGACCTTGTACTCTGGACAGTTGGTCGCCCAGTCGGAGTTCTCGGTCGTCACCACATTGGCGCCGGACCACGGGAAGTGGAAGGTCGTGTACACCACGCCGGGCTGAACGCGCTCGGTGAGGGTCGCCCGCAGCACGGTCTCGCCGGCGCGGCTGCGGATGCCTGCCCAGTCGCCCTCGCGCACCCCGCGCTGCTCTGCGTCGTGAGGATGGATCTCCAGCACGTCCTCATGATGCCAGCGGTTGTTCTCGGTGCGGCGGGTCTGGGCGCCCACGTTGTACTGGCTGAGCACGCGGCCGGTGGTGAGCAGCAGCGGATACTCCCAGGTCGCCCGCTCGTCGGTGGGGATGTACTCGGTGAGGATGAACTTGCCCTTGCCGCGCACGAACTGCTCGACGTGCATCACCGGGGTGCCCTCCGGCGCCGTCTCGTTGCAGGGCCACTGGATGCTGCCCAATCGGTCGAGCTTCGCGTAGCTCACGCCGGTGAAAGTCGGCGTCAGGCGTGCGATCTCGTCCATGATCTCGGCGGGGTGCCGGTAAGGCATGGGGTAGCCGAGCGCCTCGGACAGGGCCACGGTGACTTCCCAATCCTCAAGGCCCGACAGCGGCGGCATCACTTTGCGCACGGGCGAAATGCGCCGCTCGGCGTTGGTATACGTGCCGCTCTTCTCCAGGAACGAGGCGCCAGGCAGGAACACGTGGGCGAACCTGGCGGTCTCGTTGAGGAACAGGTCCTGCACCACCAGGCATTCCAGCGCGCTGAGCGCGTCGGTGACGTGCTGGGTGTTGGGGTCGGACTGCGCAATGTCTTCGCCCTGAACGTACAAGCCGCGGAAGGTGCCGTCGAGCGCGGCGTCGAGCATGTTGGGGATGCGCAGCCCGGGCTCCGGGTCCAGCGTCACCTTCCACTCCGACTCGAACAGCGCGCGCACCCGGGCATCGGAGACATGCCGGTAACCGGGCAGCTCGTGCGGGAATGAGCCCATGTCGCACGAACCCTGGACGTTGTTCTGGCCGCGCAGCGGGTTGACTCCCACGCCGGGCCGCCCGAGGTTGCCGGTGGCCATCGCCAGGTTGGCGATCCCGATGACCATCGTCGAACCCTGGCTGTGCTCGGTGACACCCAGGCCGTAGTAGATCGCGGCGTTGGGTGCGCCGGCATACAGGCGTGCGGCGCCGCGAATCTCGGCCGCCGGCACACCGGTGATGCGCTCCATTGCTTCGGGCGAGTTGCGGGGCTCGCTGATGAAGGCTTTCCACTTCTCGTACTCGCGCAGGTCGCAACGCGCTTGCACGTAGTCGTCCTTGAGCAGTCCTTCTGTGACGACTACATGGGCGAGCGCGTTGATCACGGCGACGTTGGTGCCGGGCAGGAGCTTCAGGTGGTGATCGGCCTGGACGTGCGGTTGGCGCACCAGCCCGATCGTGCGCGGATCGACGATGATGAGCCTGGCGCCCTCGCGCAGGCGGCGCTTGAGCTGCGAGGCGAACACGGGATGGCCTTCGGTGGGGTTGGCGCCGATCACCATGATCACATCGGCATGCTCCACCGAGTCGAAGTTCTGCGTGCCAGCCGACTCGCCGAGGGTCTGCTTGAGTCCGTAACCGGTCGGCG
This sequence comes from uncultured beta proteobacterium, assembly GCA_963827575.1. Classification (GTDB taxonomy): domain Bacteria; phylum Pseudomonadota; class Gammaproteobacteria; order Burkholderiales; family SHXO01; genus SHXO01. The sequence continues at coordinate 33,118 of CAWHCG010000028.1, read as the reverse complement.
AGTGACAGACGCGCGCGCAGGTGTCCACGTTGTTGTTGCCGAAGGCTGCGCGCACCAGCTTCTGCACCAGGTAGGTTTCCTCGTTGGTGCAGCGCGAAGACGTGATGCCGCCGATGGTGCCGCGGCCATGCCTGGCCTGGATGCGCTTGAACTCCGCGGCGGCGTAGGCGATCGCCTCGTCCCAGCCGACCTCCTTCCACGGATCGCTGATGTGGCTGCGGATCATCGGTTTGACGATACGGTCCGGGTGGGTCGCGTAGCCCCAGGCGAAGCGGCCCTTGACGCAAGAGTGGCCGTGATTGGCCTGGCCGTCCTTGTTCGGGCACCATGCGCACCACCTGCGTGCCCCGCATCTCGGCGCGGAACGAACAGCCCACGCCGCAATAGGCACAGGTGGTGACCACGCTGCGCTCGGGCTGGCCCTGGTCCACGATCGACTTTTCCATGAGCGTGGACGTCGGGCAGGCCTGCACGCAGGCACCGCACGATACACATTCGGAGTCGAAGAAGCTGTCCTTGGCGCTGGCAGAGATCATCGAGGCGAAGCCGCGACCGTCCACTGTCAGAGCAAACGTGCCTTGCACTTCCTCGCACGCGCGCACGCAGCGCGAACACACGATGCACTTGGTCGGATCGAAGGTGAAGTAGGGGTTGGACTGATCCTTCTCCTGCACCAGGTGGTTGGCGCCTTCGTATCCGTACCGCACCTCCCGCAGGCCCACTGCGCCGGCCATCTCCTGCAGCTCGCAGTTGCCGTTGGCGGGGCAGGTCAGACAGTCGAGCGGGTGATCGGAGATGTACAGCTCCATCACGTTGCGGCGCAGCTTGGCCAGCGCCGGCGTTTGCGTGCGCACCTTCATCCCTTCAGCCACCAGCGTGGTGCAGGAGGCTGGATAGCCCTTGCGGCCTTCGATCTCCACCAGGCACAGGCGGCACGAGCCGAAGGACTCCAGCATATCGGTCGCGCACAGCTTGGGAATGCTGTAGCCGGCCTGCGCGCGCGGCGCGCATGACCGAGGTGCCCGCGGGGACGCTCACTTCCACGCCGTCGACCTCGAGGGTGACCGGAGCGCCGGATACGCGGGCCGGGGTGCCGTAGTCGGTCTCTTTGACGGAGTACATGGTTCGCTCCTAGGCGCGAATCCAGCGGACTGCACAAGCAAGGCTCAAGCGCAAGGACGCAGAGGAAGCAAAGAGAATGCAACACATGCCCGAGCGAGAGTCCGGTCACGCGGCACGGATCCCGCCGGGATTATTGCCATTGCAGTCGTTTACTCTCTGCGGTCCTCTGTGCCTCTGCGCCTCTGCGGCTTATGCTGTTTGAAGTGTAAGTCTCAGCGGCGCGACGCGCGGCGGGCTTGCGGAAATCCTCGGGGAAATGCTTGAGCGCGCTCAGCACCGGGAAGGGTGTCATCCCGCCCAGCGCGCACAGCGACCCGTGCAGCATGGTCTCGCACAGGTCCTGCAGCAGCGTCAGGTTCTTCGCACGGCGCTTCATCGGCCACGATGCGGTCGATGACCTCCACGCCGCGCGTGGAGCCGATGCGGCAGGGCGTGCATTTGCCGCACGATTCGATCGCGCAGAACTCCATCGCGTAGCGGGCCATGTGCGCCATGTCGACGGTGTCGTCGAAGGCGACCACCCCGCCGTGGCCGATCATGCCGTCGATCTGCGCGAACGCTTCGTAGTCGAGCGGCGTGTCGAACAGCTTCTCGGGGATAAAGGCCCCGAGCGGTCCGCCGACCTGCGCGGCGCGCAGCGGGCGGCCGCTGGCGGAGCCGCCGCCGAAGTCGTACAGCAACTCGCGCAGCGTGAGACCGAAGGCCTTCTCCACGAGTCCGCCCTGCTTGATGTTTCCGGCGAGCTGAAACGGCAAGGTCCCGCGCGAGCGGCCCATCCCGTAGTCGCGGTAGAAGCCCGCGCCTTTCTCGAGGATGACGGGAACGGAGCCGAAGGTGATTACGTTGTTGACCACCGTGGGCTTGCCGAACAGCCCTTGCAGGGCCGGCAGCGGCGGCTTGTAGCGCACCATCCCGCGCTTGCCTTCCAGGCTTTCCAGCAGCGCCGTTTCCTCGCCGCAGATGTAGGCGCCCGCACCGCGGCGCACCTCCAGAAAGAACCGCTTGCCGCTGCCCGCGAGGCTCTCGCCGAGATAGCCCGCGTGCGTGGCCAGCTCGATCGCTTCGATCAATGTCTGTTCGGCCAGCGGATACTCGGAGCGAACGTAGACGTAGCCCTGCTCGGCGCCGACCGCCAGGCCTGCGATGGCCATCCCTTCGATCAGCGCGAGGGGATCGCCTTCCATCTGCATGCGGTCCGAGAAGGTGCCCGAGTCGCCTTCGTCGGCGTTGCAGACGATGTACTTGGGTGTGGCCGCTGCCTCCAGCACGGTCTTCCACTTGATGCCGGTCGGGAAGGCGGCGCCGCCGCGACCGCGCAGGCCCGAGTCGGTAACCTGCTGCACGATCTGCGCGCCGGTCATTTCCAGAGCGGTGCGCAGCCCCGCGAAACCACCGTGCGCGACGTAGTCCTCGACGCTGAGCGGGTCGATCACGCCCATGCGCGCGAAGCACAGGCGCTCCTGGCGCTTGCAGATAAGGCAGGTCGTCGATCCGACCCTGCCGCAGCCGATGTGCTCGGCCCGTCAGGAAGCCGGCGTCGAACAGTGAATCGACGTCTTCAGGCGTGACCGGGCCGTAGGCGATGCGGCCGGCCGGTGTCTCCACCTCAATCAGCGGCTCCAGCCAGTACAGCCCGCGCGAGCCGTTGCGGCGGACCTCCACGGCCTCGCCCCGGTGCCGGGCTTGCTCTTGGATCGCGTGCAGCGACGCGCTCGGCGCCGACCGAGAGGGCGGACGTATCGCGCGGAACCCACACGGTCGTGCTCACTTCGGCCCTCCCATGCCGCTCAGCAGCGCAAGAAGGCCGGTCTCGTTCAGTCGGCCGTGCACCTCGTCCATCGAGCATGGCCGCCGGCGCACACGCGCAATTGCCCAGGCAGTAGACGGCTTCGAGCGTCACCTCGCCGTCGGCGGAGGTTTGGCCGAACCCGATACCCAGCTCCCGTTGCGCCAGCTGCGCCAGGCGCTCGGCACCCATCGACTTGGCACGCTTCGGCCCGGCACAGGCGCAGCACATGCCGGCCCGGCGGGTGGGAACGGAAGTCGTGATAGAAGCTGAGGACACCGTGGACTTCGGCGCGGGAAAGGTTCAGGGCTTGTGCAATGCGTGGCACCGCCTGCGGGGGGACGAAGCCGAGCGTGTCCTGGACAGCGTGCAGAAGCGGCAACAACGCCCCGGGCCGCTGCTGATGCAAGGCGATAGCGCAGTCGACAGCCCGCTCATGCGTGCTGGAAAGCGTCCCGGAAGCCCCCACCGATTGTCCGCCGTGGTCCATCCGTCGCTCCTGTTCAGCGCGCCGTCCTCGCGACATATGCAGTTGTGTGCATATGTAAGGTATCATCGGCGCCTGGGACTCACCAAGCTAGCAGCATGCCCGCGTGCCTTCAATATGAACTAGAGTGCATATGAGGCGCATGGAGATCCGCCCCGCGTGGGTGTTCAGCAATGAGGCCGGGGAGGAGGTCGATCACCGCCTGTTCGACCTGCTGCACGCCGTGCATGAGAGCGGGAAGCTGACCGCCGCGGCCCGGCGTGCGGGCATGTCCTATCGGCATGCCTGGAACATCATCGCGCGCTGGTCGGAGTTCTTCGGCTCCGAGCTGGTCCTGCTGCAGCAGGGCCGCGGTGCGACGCTGTCGCCGCTGGGGGAAAAGCTGGTCTGGGCGCAGGCGCGCGCGCGAGCACGCCTGCTGCCGCAGCTCGAGAACATCGCCTCCGAGCTGAACCTCGAGCTCAGCCGCGCGCTGGCCGAGCACAGCCCGACCTTGCGCATCCACGCCAGCTACGGCTACGCGGTCGCGCAACTGCCCGAGCTGCTGCGCCGCCACACCCGCATTGGCCTCGATCTGCAGTACTTGTCGGCAGCCGACTCCCTGGCGTCGCTCGCCCGCGGCGCCTGCGACATCGCCGGGTTCCACGTTCCCGAGGGCGAGCGCGGCGCGCGCGCGGTCGCCGAGTATCGAAGCTGGCTGCAGCCCGACAGCCAGTGCCTGATCTTCCTGGTGCGCCGGCAGCAGGGCATCTTCGTGCGGCCGCGCAACCCCAAGCGGGTCGACTCGATCGCCGCGCTGGCGCGGCCGGACGTGAGGTTCATCAACCGTCAGCGCGGCTCCGGGACGCGCCTCCTGCTCGAGACCATGCTCGACGAGGAGGGGCTGGACCCGCAGCGCATCAACGGTTGGCCCAACGAGGAGTACACGCACGCCGCGGTTGCGGCGTATGTGGCGAGCGGCATGGCCGACGCGGGCTTCGGCGTGGAAGCGGCGGCGCGGCAGTTCGACCTCGACTTCGTGCCGGTGGCGACCGAGCGCTATCTGCTGCTGGTCGGCCGGGAGACGCTCGCCTACCCCTCGGTGCAGGAGTTGCTGCGGCTGCTGCGGGGGCCGGAATTCGAGGAGCTTACCCGCTCGCTCCCCGGCTATCGTGCCGATCGCGCCGGCGAGATCATGGAGCTCACGCAGGCGTTTCCGTGGCTGGCCGAGGGCAGCGCATCGCGACCCGCGGCCCGCCCACTCGCGCGCCAGGGCTCGAACCGCGGGCAGCGTCGTGGACGGTGAGACTACCCGTTTCCCAGGGTCAGGTTTTCTTCCTGTCTTCGTGGTGAGGCTCGTCTATTCCGTAGCAACGCGTGCGGGACGTTAGAATTGCGCGCACCCGAGGCCATCACCAGGAGCCCCCTTGCTCACCGACATCGAAATTGCCCAGCAAGCCGAGCTGCGCCGCATCGCTGAGCTGGCGCACGAGAAGCTCGGCATCCCCGACGATGCGCTCGAACCCTACGGCCACTACAAGGCCAAGGTGTCGCTGGACTACCTCGACTCGCCTCGCGCAGCGCAAGGACGGCAAGCTCATCCTGGTGACCGCCATCAGCCCGACGCCGGCCGGCGAAGGCAAGACCACCACGACCGTTGGCCTGGGCGATGCGCTCAACCTGATCGGCAAGAAAGCGGTGATCTGCCTGCGCGAGCCCAGCCTGGGGCCGGTCTTCGGCATCAAGGGAGGGGCGGCCGGCGGCGGCTATGCGCAGGTGGTGCCGATGGAAGACATCAACCTGCACTTCACCGGCGACTTCGACGCCATCGCGCTCGCCAACAATCTGCTGGCCGCCCTGCTGGACAACCACATCCACCACGGCAACGAGCTGGGCATCGATCTGCGCCGCATCACCTGGAAACGCGTGGTGGACATGAACGACCGGGCGCTGCGCGAGATCGTCATCGGCCTGGGCGGGGCGGCCAACGGGTTCCCGCGCGAGGACGGCTTCGACATCGTGGTCGCCTCGGAAGTGATGGCGATCTTCTGCCTCGCCACCTCGCTCGAGGACCTCAAGCAGCGGCTGGGCAGCATCGTGGTCGGCCTATACCCGCGACCAGAAACCGGTGCTGCGCGCGCGATCTCGAAGGCCGACGGCGCCATGACCGTGCTGCTCAAGGACGCGCTCAAGCCCAACCTCGTGCAGACGCTGGAGCACAACCTGGCGTTCATCCACGGCGGCCCGTTCGCCAACATCGCGCACGGCTGCAACTCGGTGCTCGCGACCCGCTCCGCGTTGAAGCTGGCCGACTATGTGGTCACCGAGGCCGGGTTTCGGCGCAGACCTGGGCGCGGAGAAGTTCGTCGACATCAAGTGCCGCAAGTCGGGCCTGCGGCCCGACGCGTGCGTGATCGTGGCCACCATCCGCGCGCTCAAGTACCACGGCGGCGTCGACCTCAAGGCGCTCAACAGGAGAACCTTGCTGCGCTCGAGAAAGGCATCGCCAACCTCGAGCGGCACGTCAACAATGTGCGCAATCACTACGGGCTGCCCTGCGTGGTGTCGATCAATCACTTCAGCAACGATACGCCGGCGGAGATCGAGCTGCTCCAGCGCAAAATGGCCCATCACGAGGCGCCGGTGGTGCTCGCACGCCACTGGGCCGAAGGCGGCAGGGTGCCGAAGCGCTGGCGCGCGCGGTGGTGGATTTGATCGAGCGTACCCCCACCGACTTTCGCTTCGTCTACGAGGACGACGCCAGTCTCTGGGACAAGCTGCGCGCGGTCGCCACCAAGATCTACGGGGCGGCCGATGTGGCCGCCGACACGCAAAGTTCGCGCCCAGATCGAGCGGCTGGAGGCCGATGGCTATGGGCGCTACCCGGTCTGCGTGGCCAAGACCCAGTCGTCGTTCTCCACCGATCCCGGAGTTGCGCGGCGCGCCCTCCGGCCATGTCGTCAACGTGCGCGAAGTGCGGCTTGCCGCCGGCGCGCAGTTCGTCGTCATGATCTGCGGGGACATCATGACCATGCCCGGACTGCCCAAGGTGCCCTCGGCGGAGCGCATCGACATCGCCGAGGACGGCCGCATCGTCGGGCTTTCCTAGGCTGACTGCTTACACCCTAGAACTGAACCGCAGAGGCGCAGAGGACTCGCAGAGGAGAGCAAAGATATACAGGGCGAACCACGCAGCCTTGGGGGCGATGTGCACTCAACGCGGAACCCGGATCCGACTCGGGACGAACCGAATCGGTCTTGCCTTTCCTCTGCGGGTCCTCTGCGCCTCTGCGTCTCTGCGGTTCAGGTTTACGCAGGAGAAAAAAGGGCGCCCGGGGGCGCCCTTGGAACCGGCAGTATTCCTACCGGGGGAGGAGATCGATACGCTAGCTGTGGTAGGCGACTTCGCCGTGCGAGTTGATGTCCAGGCCTTCGCGCTCCTGCTCTTCGGGCACGCGCAGCCCGATCGTGGCATCGATGATCTTGAACAGGATGAAGCTGATCACGCCCGACCAGACGAAGGTGGTCAGAGTGGCGATGATCTGCTTCATGACCTGGCCGCCCATCGTGCACGCCCTCGGGATAGCCCACGCCGCCCAGGCCCGCCGACATCAGCACGCCGGTGGCGATCGCGCCCAGCGCCCCGCCGATGCCGTGCACGCCGAACACATCCAGGGAATCGTCATAGCCGAACATTCCCTTGAGCCCGGTGACTGCCCAGAAGCAGAGCACACCCGCCAGGACGCCCAGCACGATGGCGCCCATTGGACCGACGAACCCGCAGGCAGGAGTAATCGCCACCAGGCCGGCTACCGCACCTGAAGCCGCGCCCAGCATGCTCGGCTTGCCCTTGACGATCCACTCGGCGAACATCCAGCCCAGCACCGCGGCCGCAGTAGCCAGTTGCGTGTTGGCGAGAACCATCGCGGCGATGCCGTCGACCGCGAGCTCGCTGCCGACGTTGAACCCGAACCAACCCACCCACAGCAGCGAGGCACCCACCATGGTGAGCGTCAGGCTGTGCGGCGGCATGGCCTCCTTGCCGTAGCCGATGCGCTTGCCCAGCACCAGGCAGGCCACCAGCCCTGCGATCCCGGCATTGATGTGCACCACAGTGCCGCCGGCGAAGTCCTTCGGCGCCGAGGCCGGCTCGAGCCACGCCGTCCGCCCCAGACCACCATGTGGGCGATCGGCGCGTAGACGAACGTGAACCACAGGGCCATGAACCACAGCACGGCCGAGAACTTCATCCGCTCGGCGAAGGCACCGATGATCAGCGCCGGTGTGATCGCCGCGAAGGTGAGCTGGAAGACCATGAACATGTACTCGGGGATGACGACGCCGTTGCTGTCCAGCACCGTGTCGGGCTTGATGCCCGCGAGGAAGGCATGACTGAAGCCCCCGACGATGGCGTTGGTCCCTCCTTGAAGGCCAGGCTGTAGGCGTAGAGCGCCCACAGCACCGAGAGCAGCGAGAAGGTCGACGAATACCTGCATCAGCACCGACAGCATGTTCTTCGCGCGCACCAGACCGCCGTAGAACAGTGCCAGGCCCGGTACGGTCATCAAGCATGACCAGCACCGGGGCGGTGATCATCCACGCGGTGTTGCCCTTGTTCGGCGTGGGTGCCTCGGCCGCAGGCGCGGCGTCGGGGGCCGCGGCGGCCGGCGTCGCCTGCGGCGGCTCGGCGCTGCGGCAGGCTGCGCAGCCGGCGGGTCCTCCGCCAGCGCCGGCCAGCCAGGCCGAACGAGGCGCACAAGGCAAGCAACAGCAAGAACTTTCTCATCTGGTTCTCCCTCATATCAGAGCGCTTCGGCACCCGTCTCGCCGGTGCGGATCCGGATGGCTTGTTCGAGTGGGTATACGAAGATCTTGCCGTCGCCGATCTTCCCGGTATTGGCCGACTTCTCGATGGCCTCGATGACCTGGTCGAGCAGATCGTCCTTGATGGCGACCTCGATCTTCACTTTGGGCAGGAAGTCCACCACGTACTCGGCCCCCCGATAGAGCTCGGTGTGGCCCTTCTGCCTGCCGAAGCCCTTGACCTCGGTGACGGTGATGCCCTGCACGCCGATGGCGGAGAGGGCCTCCCGCACCTCGTCAAGCTTGAACGGCTTGATGATTGCGGTGACGAATTTCATTGCTCACTCCTGGTTGAAAGAACAGTTGGTGTAGGAGGACGATCGCCTCCGCCGTCATCGCATTGCCGGTCGTTCTCCCCGACATTGCGGTGAACCAAGGCGACCGACACCAACAGCATATCGTGTGCCTAAATTTTTACATCTAATATCAGATGCTTATGTGATTTTTGGTGCAGGGCACGCGGGGTTTCGCACCATGATGAGGCGTATTTCTGATGCCCCGCACCAGAGCGGTGCGATCGTAGGAAAGGATGTGGTCGCCACCCGTCCCAGCGGATGCCTCTGCTAGACTGCGGCTCGTCGGAGGAAACGGACTCGCCACATGACCAGCCAGACACTGTTCGAGCAGCTACAGGCCAAAGTGAGCGAGGTGCTCGCCGGGAGCGCGGCGCAAGATGTGGAAAAGAACCTGAAAGCCATGCTCTCGGCGTTCTTTTCCCGCCTCGACCTGGTCACGCGGGAGGAGTTCGACATCCAGCGCCAGGTGTTGTTGCGCACCCGCGAGAAGCTGGAACGCCTGGAAGCCAAGCTGGCGGAGATCGAGCAGCGCGACCGCGCGGCGGCGCGTAGTCGGCCCACACCGTTCAAAGTGCCTGACCGACTCGCGCAAAAAGCTTCACTTTGCGCTCGCTGCTCCTTTCTCTAGACTGCTCGGGCTGCCAGGGAGGTTGTGGTTCGAGCGCACCCTGCGGGTCCGCTCCCCCGATGATGGTCCGACACTACACCGCAACTGCGGTTACGCTGCATTGGTTGGTCGCCCTGCTGGTTGTGTGCTCCGTGACGCTCGGGTTGTACATGGTGGACCTGCCGTTCAGCCCCGCGAAGCTCAAGTTCTACTCCTGGCACAAGTGGATCGGCGTGTCCATCTTCCTGCTCGCTGTGCTGCGCGTGCTTTGGCGCCTCACCCACGCGGTGCCGGCGATGCCCGCAGCAACGCCTCGCTGGCAGCGTGCGGCCGCGGCGGCGAGCCACTTGCTCCTCTATCTGCTGATTATCGTGATCCCGCTTTCGGGCTGGCTCCTGAGCTCGGCCCTGGGGGTGCAGACCGTCTACCTGGGCGTGCTGCCTTTGCCGGACCTGCTGGTCAAGGACAAGGCCGTCGCGGAGCAACTCAAGCTGGTGCATGCGTCATTGAACTGGACGCTGGCGGTGCTGGTCGCAGTACATGTCGCGGCTGCGCTGCGCCACCATTTCATGGATCGCGATGACGTTCTGCAGCGGATGCTGCCATTCGTAGGTCCCCGCCCGCAAAGATGATTCGCATGACACGACTATCCTGCTGCTGCCTCGTGCTCTGCCTGGGACTGCCGGCGGCGGCGCGGGCCCAGGCGGTGAGCACGATCGACCCCGCGCGCAGCACGATCGCCTTCGTTGCCAAGCAGATGGGGGTTCCCGCGGAAGGGGACTTCAAGCGCTTTGCCGCGCGCGTAGAGTTCGACCCCGCCCGCCTTGCAGCGAGTCAGGCAAACATCCAGATCGAGCTCGACAGCTTCGACAGCGGACTCGCCGAGGTCGATACCGAGGTCAAGCGCAAGGGCTGGTTCAACACCGCCCAGTTTCCGACCGCAACGTTCGCGTCGTCCGCGGTGAAGACCTCTGGGCGCAGACCGCTACGAGGCCACCGGCAAGATGACCATCAAAGGGCGCACGCGTGATGTGACGGTCCCGTTCATGGTCCGGCAGGCGGCAGCGCCGCCGTGTTCGAAGGGGCATTCACGCTCAAGCGACTCGACTACGGTATCGGCGAGGGCCCTGGTCCGACACCGACACTGTGGCAGACGAGGTTCAGATCCGTTTCAAGCTGACGGGCACCAGCCGAAAGTAGCCCGCAGTCCTCGACGGCGTGATGCAAAACGCGACAACTCGCTCTGACCGTGCCGCTGCACCAAATGGCTCAATCAAAGAGTTGCTGCGCGGGCGCGCGCCGGAGGCGCGCCGCGAAGCGGCTTGTGCGTCAGCCTTTTACCCCCACCACGACTTGAAGGAGACCACCATGCAGAACAAGCTGCTCATCGCCGCGCTGAGCACCGCGCTTACCGTCCCGGCCTTCGCCGCCGACTCCTACACCATCGACCCGGCCCACACCCACCCCACCTATGAGATCAGTCACTTCGGCTGGTCCACGCAACGCGGCCGCTTCGACAACGTGACCGGCAAATCACGCTCGACAGTGCAGGCAAGAGCGGAACGCTGGATCTATCCATCGATGTCGCATCGATCAACACCGGCGTGGCCAAGCTCGATGAGCACCTGCGCAGCGACGAGTTCTTCAACGTGCGCCAAATACCCGGCGCATGACTTTCAAGTCCAAGCAGGTGAACTTCAGTGGCGACAAGCCGGCTTCGGTCAACGGCGAGTTCACCATGCTCGGCGTAACCAAGCCGCTGACGCTGACACTCAACGCATTTCACTGCGCGCCCAACCCCTTCGCCAAGAAGGATGCCTGCGGCGCCGACGCGGTCGCGACCATCAAGCGCTCCGAGTTCGGCATGAAGACCTATCTGCCGGGCTTGGGCGATGAAGTCAAGCTGCTGATCAACGTGGAAGCGTTCAAGGACTGAGTGCAGGAGCGCCTTGCGCGCCTGCGATCGCAAGGCCGCCTTCGGGCGGCCTTGCGTTTGCGCAGCGGCCGCAAGAGTTAGAACGTGCGGCCGAACTGCAGGTACACGATCCCCTTGTTCAAGTCCTTCGTGTCGGGTGCCGTGGTCGACAACGACTGGGTATTCTCCCAGAAGTTGTTGCTCCCCTGAACGTAGAACAGGCCGAGGTTCCAGCCGGCTTCCCAGGTCTTGCTCACCCCGAGCTTCCAGTCCCAGTAACTGGGGTCCGTCTCGCCGTTCACCGGGACAGCGAACTCTTCGGAGTAGAGCGAGTAGCCGACATGGGCGATGATGTTGAGCCCGCCCAGCACCTTCAACGGAACGTTGGCCGACAGGTCGAAATACATCGTGCCGCTGGTGTCGCCGTTGTAGCCGGTCGTGGCGTTGGCACCGAAGTAATCGGTGAACGAATAGGACCATTTGAAGGACAGGACTTTCCACGCCGCGGAGAGGTTGCCCTCGAGCGTGTTGTAGCTCTGGTCGGGGCACGGGGTGAGTGCGCAGCCTGCGGCGTTGTTCACGTTCGCTCCGGGTACCAGTAATAGATCAGCCCCGCACCGAGCGTAGTGTCTTCGCCGAGCTTGTAGTTGTAGCCACCGTACCAGTCGGTTTCCAGCGAGCCGCCGGCGTACTGGTTACCGCTTACGTTGGAGGCCCAGAACCCCGCATACAGGCCGCTGGTGTGGCTCGCATCGAAGCCGCCCTGGATCGCCGGACGGCCCCAGGTCTGCGTCAGTCCGCGGAAATAGTAGTCGGTTACGGCGTTCACGTTGGCCGTGAACGAGAACGGTGAGGCCGGCGGGGGCGGCGGATCTTCCGCGAGCGCAGCGGCCGCGTGACGGCACCGGCAAGCATGCAGACGGCGAGTGCGATTCGGTAGAGCATTTTGTTGTCCTCTCAAGGGGATTAGGGGATTTTGGATGTTGCTGCGGTGCAGCCCATCTGCATTTCCCGTACCACGGAGATTTTCTGCTTCATATCAGCTGGCTAGATGGGAACATCGGACGAAGTGCGTGGGCGCCCGCCCATTGTTGATGCGTCGCGGGATGGGGCTTGGCACTGTCCCGGTGCGCCCTGCCAATCGCAATCCATGGCTTGCCCAGACCTGTTGCGAGCGGTGGCGGCCGCCTCTTGCATTGGGAGGCGTCCCGAATTCGTTGAACGACATTGACACCCGACGCGGGCTCATGTCCGCAGCAGGATGGGCTAGACTCGGTAATTACCTGTTCCCCAACCTCATGTCGCTCGCCGTCCTCTACAGCCGCGCCATCTCGGGCATGCATGCGCCGCTGGTGACGGTCGAGGTGCACCTTGGCGGCGGACTTCCCAGCTTCACCATTGTCGGCCTGCCCGACAGCCGAAGTGAAGGAAGCGAGGGACCGCGTGCGCGCGGCGCTGCAGAACGCGCGCTTCGATTTTCCCGCCCGCCGCATCACTGTCAACCTGGCGCCGGCGGACCTGCCCAAGGAAGGCGGGCGCTTCGACTTGCCGATCGCGCTGGGAATCCTGGCGGCGTCCGGCCAGCTGCCCAGCGACAGAGCTGGAGCGCTACGAGTTTGCCGGCGAGCTCGCGCTCACCGGCGAGCTGCGCCCGATACGCGGAGCGCTGGCGATGACGTACTGGCGCGCAGCAGTCGGGCCGCGAGTTCGTGCTCCCGACGGAGAGCGCGGCGGAAGCCGCGCTGGTGGAGGGCGCCGAGATCTACCCCGCGCAGTCGCTGCTTGCAAGTGTGTGCACATCTGGCCGGCCGCGAGCGCGCTGGCCGGCAGCCGAGCGCGTTCGGACGCGTCGGACGCGACCTATCTCGACATGAGCGACGTGAAGGGCCAGACGCATGCCAAACGCGCACTGGAGGTCGCGGCCGCTGGCGGCCACAGCCTGCTGATGACCGGACCGCCGGGCACCGGCAAGACGATGCTCGCGGAGCGCTTGCCCGGCATCCTGCCGCCGATGACGGATGACGAGGCGCTGGCTTCCGCAGCGACTGCAATCGCTCGGCAGCTCGGGGTTTCGGCTCGAGAACTGGAAGCGCCGGCCCGTTCCGCGCACCGCACCACACCGCCTCCGCGGTTGCGCTCGTCGGCGGCGGCAGCGTTCCCCGCCCGGGCGAGATCTCGATGGCCATGCACGGCGTGCTGTTTCTCGACGAGCTGCCGGAGTTCGACCGCGCCGTGCTGGAAGTGCTGCGCGAACCGCTCGAGTCGGGCCGCATCACCATCTCGCGCGCCGCGCACCAGGCCGACTTCCCCGCCCGCTTTCAGCTCGTCGCCGCGATGAATCCGTGTCCCTGCGGTTTCCTCGGCCACTACTCGGGCAAGTGCCACTGCACGCCGGATCAGGTGGCGCGTTACCGCCGCCGCATCTCGGGGCCGCTGCTGGATCGCATCGACATCCACATCGAAGTGCCCGCCGTTCCGCCCGACGACATGGCGTGCGCGCCCGGCGAGGCGACGCAGCGCGGTTGCGTGCGAGCGTGAGTGCGGCGCACGCGACGCCAACTGCAGCGCCAGGGCAAGCCGAACGTGCAGCTCGGCACGCGCGAGATCGACAAGCACGCCGCGCCCGACAGCGCTGGCGAACAGATGCTCAAGCAGGCGATCGCGCGTCTGGGGCTGTCAGCGCGCGGCTACCATCGCGTGCTCAAGCTCGCGCGCACGGTCGCAGATCTGGCTGGCAGCGGAGCAAGTGACCGCGGCGCACGTGGCGGAGGCGGTGCAGTATCGGCGACTGGAGAAGGCATAGCCGAAGATGCGACGCGTCCTCCATGCACTGAACCGCGTGCCTCGGCTGAAGAGACTCTCCCGGGATCCTGTTTGAACAGACCATCAAGGTTAGAACTTCCACTCTGGACACCTGGTGCAAGGAACAGTCGATCGAGACGATTGACTTTGTCTGGATGGACGTTCAAGGTGCGGAGTCGGATGTGTTCCGCGGGGGACCGAAGCACTGGCGAAGACGCGCTTTATCTACACGGAATACAGCGATGGACAGATGTACGAGGGTCAGCTTTCCCTCCGGCAATTGCTCAGGCAGTTGCACCACTTCAAGGTGCTGGTTCGCTATCCCGATGACGTGCTCCTTTATAACGGGCAAATGACTGGCCCGATTGCCCGCAGCGTCACGTCTATGCGTGGGTGAGTTCGTCCCCGGGCGACCTGGCCGTTGCCTTGCTGCAGGCCAAACCCGGCCCTTCCGGACGACCGGGCCGCAGAGGCTGAGATGAACGAACTGAAAAACTGGCAGGAAGAGCAGCGCTCGGCTTATCTGTATACGTTGCTCGCGCAGATCGAAGGCGACACGCCGCAGGGGCGGCTGTTCGGGCAGCTTGCACGCGAGGCGCGCAACCAGTCGGGGATCTGGGCGGAGGCGGCACGCCGGGCAGGCGCGCAGCCGCCGGCAGCCTACCGGCCGGACACGCGCACGCGGATCGTCGTCGCGCTCACCCGCCGGTTCGGCCCGCGGTCGATGCGCACGGTGCTCGCGGCCATGAAAGTGCGCGGGCTGTCGCTGTACCTGCCGGGGGCGCCCGGGCACCCGCACCACCACGACCCCTCGGCCGGGCTGGAGCGCAGGCATCGTGGCCTGTCGGGGGGCGGCAATCTGCGCGCCGCGGTGTTCGGCGTGAACGACGGCCTGGTGTCCAACGCCAGCTTGATTCTGGGCGTGGCCGGTGCAGGACCCGAGCCCGGCGTGATCGTGCTTTCGGGAGTGGCCGGGCTGCTGGCCGGGGCGTTCTCGATGGCCGCGGGGGAGTACATTTCGGTGCGCTCGCAGCGCGAGATGCTCGAGTACCAGATCGGGCTGGAGCGCGAGGAGTTGCGCCAGTACCCCGAAGAAGAGGCCGAGGAGTTGTCGCTGATCTACCAGGCGCGAGGGCTGCCCGAAGCGCAGGCGCAGCACCTCGCCAAGTCGATGATTGCCGACCCGGTGCGGGGGCTCGACGCGCTGGCCCGCGAGGAGCTGGGCCTGAATCCGGACGCGTTGGGCTCACCCCGGGACGCCGCCATCTTCTCGTTCATGGCCTTCGGAACCGGTGCGCTCATCCCATTGCTGCCGTTCCTGGTCGCGCGTGGCGCAGCGCTGGGGGGCACCGTGGTACTGACCGCGCTTGCGCTGTTCGGTGTCGGCGCGACGCTGAGCCTGTTCACGGGTCGGCAAGCCTGGCTGGGCGGCGTGCGCATGCTGGGCATCGGCGCTGCGGCCGGGACGGCCACCTACGCGATCGGTACCCTGCTGGGCGTAGGCCTCGGGTGAGGGCCCGGGGACGGGGGGCGCCCGGCAGGGTAGGAGCTGGGGCAAGGCACGAGCGCTCGGTGGCCTGCGCAACCGGTTTTGCTTTAGGATGTTGTCTGGAGTTTTGTTGCACGCCGCCCGCCTCACCGGCCAAGGCTTCTCCAGGAGAGTCGGCATGATCAAGGGACTGCATCACAACGCCTACCGCTGCCGCGATTCGGAGGAGACGCGCAGTTTCTACGAGGATTTTCTCGGCCTGCCGCTGGCGGCATCGCTGGAGATCGAGGAATCCAAGACCGGGCGCAGCGACCAGCACGCTGCACACGTTCTACCGGCTCGACGACGGCGTCGTATCTCGCCTTCTTCGAAGCGCCGGACATGCCGTTCGAGTTCAAGCAGCAGCACGACTACGATCTGCACATCGCCCTCGAGGTGGATGCGAGGAGCGCCTGCAGCGCGATGTTCGCGAAGGGCAAGGCGGCGGGCATCGAGACGCGGGGCGTGTCCGACCATCGAATTCATCCACTCGATCTACTTCCGCGATCCGAACGGCTACGTGATCGAGCTGACAGCGAAGCTGCCCGGACACGACGAGGCGATGGACCCAGCGCGAATGGCGCGCGCGCCAAGCTCGACCGCTGGCAGGCGGAGAAATCCGCAGCTGCGCTGCGCTAAGAAGAGGTCAAAGCCTCCACCGCACGGCAGGAAGGTTGACAATTCCGCGTTGGTCCGGTGGACGCGCCCGATTTGCCAGAACCCCCGGAAACCTTTACCATTCCCTGTCGCGCCGATTTGATCGCAGCTTGCGGGCGCGTAACAAATGCGGCTAAAGCGCGGGAGTAACCGAAAACCCGACCGCGCCACGCGGCCGGGTTTTTTCGTTTTTGTGACAACGATGCCCGACCGATCGCACTCCACCTGCTGCACCAGGCGCCTCAAGGAACGCATCCTGATCCTGGATGGTGCCATGGGCACCATGATCCAGGGCCACAAGCTCGACGCGCACCAGTACCGCGGCGATCTGTTCCGCGACCACGCCTGCGACCAGAAGGGCAACAACGACCTGCTGACGCTGACGCAGCCGCAGACTCATCCGCGGCATCCACGCCGGCTATCTGGAGGCGGGCGCCGACATCCTCGAAACCAACACGTTCAACTCCACGCGCATCGCCATGGCCGATTACGGCATGGAGGACGCGGTGCCGGAGCTGAACTACGCAGGGCGCGAAGCTCGCGCGCGAAGCCGCCGACGAATGGACGCGGCGCACGCCGCAGCGGCCGCGCTTCGTCGCCGGCGTCGCTCGGGCCCGACCAATCGCACGGCGTCGATCTCGCCGGACGTGAACGATCCCGGCGCGCGCAACGTCAGCTTCGACGAGCTGGTGGCGGCCTACCGCGAAGCGGTGGACGGCCTGGTGCAGGGCGGCGCCGATCTGCTGCTGATCGAGACCATCTTCGACACGCTCAACGCCAAGGCGGCGATCTTCGCGATCGAGGACTAGTTCGAGCGCCACGGCGCGTGCGCCTGCCGGTGATGATCTCCGGGACGATCACCGACCGCTCCGGCCGCACGCTGTCGGGCCAGACCGTGGGCGCGTTCTGGAACTCGGTGGCGCACGCGCGGCCGTTCTCGGTGGGCCTGAACTGCGCGCTGGGCGCGAAGGACCTGCGCCCGCACATCGAGGAGCTGGCTGGCAATCGCCGATACCCACACCTCGCTGCACCCGAATGCCGGCCTGCCCAACGAGATGGGCGAGTACGACGAGTCGCCCGAGTACATGGCCGGCGTCCTGCGGCGAGTTTGCGCGCGCGGGCTTCCTCAACATCGTGGGCGGCTGCTGCGGCACCACGCCGGCGCATATCCGCGCCATCGCCGGCAGCGGTGCAAGGATTGCGCTCCGCGCGGCGTGCCCCAAGTCGGACAAGAAGCTGCGCCTGTCCGGGCTGGAGCCGCTCAACATCGGCGACGACTCGCTGTTCGTCAATGTGGGCGAGCGCACCAACGTTACCGGCTCGAAGGCCTTCGCGCGGCTGATCCTGAACGGCAACTATGCGCGAGGCGCTGGCGGTGGCGCGCCAGCAGGTGGAGAACGGCGCGCAGATGATCGACGTCAACATGGACGAGGCCATGCTCGATTCGCAAGCAGGCCATGGTCACGTTCCTGAACCTGGTCGGCTCCGAGCCCGACATCTCGCGCGTGCCGGTCATGATCGACTCCAGCAAGTGGAGCGTGATCGAGGCGGGCCTGAAGTGCGTGCAGGGCAAGCCGGTGGTCAACTCGATCAGCATGAAGGAGGGCGAGGAGGAGTTCCTGCGCCAGGCCAGGCTGCTGCGCCGCTACGGCGCCGCGGCGGTCGTCATGGCCTTCGACGAGCAGGGCCAGGCCGACACGCTGCAGCGCCGCATCGAGATCTGCGCGCGCGCCTACCATCTGCTGGTGAAGGAGGTCGGCTTCCCGCCCGAGGACATCATCTTCGACCCCAACATCTTCGCCGTCGCCACCGGGATCGAAGAGCACAACCGCTACGCCATCGACTTCATCGAAGCCACGCGCGCGATCAAGCGCGTCGCTGCCGCATGCCAAGGTGAGCGGCGGCGTGTCGAACATCTCCTTCTCGTTCCGCGGCAACGACCCGGTGCGCGAGGCGATCCACACCGCGTTCCTCTACCACGCGGTGCAGGCCGGCATGACCATGGGCATCGTCAACGCCGGCCAGCTCGGCGTGTACGAGGAGATTCCCAAGGACCTGCTGGAGCGGGTCGAGGACGTGCTGTTCGATCGCCGCCCGGATGCCACCGAGCGCCTGGTGGCGTTCGCCGAGACCTACAAGAAGGAGGGCAAGCAGGCGGTCGAGGACCTCGCCTGGCGCAACGGCAGCGTGCAGGAGCGGCTGACGCATGCGCTGGTCAGAGGGCATCGACGCCTACGTCGTCGAGGACACCGAGGAGGCCGCGCCGCCGATCGCGCGGCCGATCCAGGTGATCGAAGGCCCGCTGATGGACGGCATGAACGTGGTCGGCGATCTGTTCGGCGCGGGCAAGATGTTCCTGCCGCAGGTGGTGAAGTCGGCGCGCGTGATGAAGCAGGCGGTGGCGCATCTCGTGCCCTACATCGAGGCCGAGAAGCACGCCTCCGGCGTGCGAGCAGAAAGCCAAGGGCAAGATCGTCATCGCCACCGTCAAGGGCGACGTGCACGACATCGGCAAGAACATCGTCGTCGGTCGTGCTCCAGTGCAACAACTTCGACGTGGTGAACCTCGGCGTGATGGTGCCGGCGGAGAAGATCCTGCAGACCGCGCGCGAGCACAACGCCGACATCATCGGGCTGTCCGGGCTGATCACGCCCTCGCTGGAGGAGATGGCGCACGTGGCCAAGGAGATGGAGCGCGCAGGGCTTCGAGCTCCCGCTGCTCATCGGCGGCGCCACCACCTCGCGCGTGCACACCGCGGTCAAGATCGAGCCCAACTACCAGCGGCCCGGTCGTCTGGGTGCCGGACGCCTCGCGCAGCGTCGGCGTGTGCACCAGCCTGGTGAGCGAGGAGCTGAAGGACGACTTCGTGCGCAAGACGCAGCGAGGAGTACGAGCGCGTGCGCCAGCAGCACAAGGGCAAGAAAGGCCAGGGCCCGCACCACCCGATCGGCGAGGCGCGCAAGCACGGCCTGAAGACCGACTGGCGCGGCTACGTGCCGCCTGTCCCACGCATGCCCGGCGTGCAGCGTATTCGAGGACTATCCGCTGGACGAGATCGCCGCCTCATCGACTGGACGCCGTTCTTCCAGACCTGGGAGCTTGCCGGGCGCTATCCGAAGATCCTGCAGGACCAGATCGTGGGCGAGGCCGCGCGCAACCTGTTCGCCGATGCGCAGGCGATGCTGGAGCGCATCGTCGAGGAGAAGTGGCTGCAGGCGCAGCTGCGGTGATCGGGCTGTTCCCGGCCAACAGCGTGGGCGACGACGTCGAGGTGTATGCCGACGAGTCGCGCAGCCGCAATGCTCACGACGTTCCACTTCCTGCGGCAGCAGATGGTGAAGCCCGAGGACCGCTCCAACCACTGCCTGGCCGATCTCGTCGCGCCCAAAGCTCCGGGCGTGCAAGGACTACATCGGCGGCTTCGCGGTGACCGCCGGCATCGGCATCGAGCCGCGGCGTCGAGGCGTTCGAGGCCAGGCACGACGACTACAACGCGATCATGCTCAAAGCGCTGGCCGACCGGCTGGCCGAAGCCTTCGCCGAGCTGATGCACCTGCGCGTGCGGCGCGAGTTCTGGGGCTACGCAGCGGACGAGAACCTCGGCGTCGAAGCGCTGATCGACGAGAAGTACCGGGGCATCCGCCCGGCGCCCGGCTATCCGGCCTGCCCCGATCACACCGAGAAGGGGCTGCTGTTCGATCTGCTGGACGCTGCGGCGCGTGCCGGCATCACGCTCACCGAGAGCTTTGCCATGCTGCCCACCGCGGCGGTGAGCGGCTTCTACTTCTCGCACCCGCAGTCGCAGTACTTCGCGGTGGGCCGAAGATCGACCGCGACCAGGTCGAGGACTACGCGCGGCGCCGCGGCTGGGACCTGCGACACCGCCGAGCGCTGGCTCGCGCCGGCGCTCGCCTACGAGCCGGTCGCCAAGCGGGCAGCGTGAGCGGCCGCCTTGCCATGACCGCCGAGGCCGCGTGGTGGCGGGTGTTCCGGCCTTCTCGCGGATGAGCTGCGACGGTTTCGGCCGCACGGCTTCGTCATCGCGCGCGGGCTTGCGGACGACGACGCACCTGCTGCGCGCCTTGCTGGCGGTGGCGCGCGACCATCTTGCGCGGGAGATCGCGCCGACCGAGTACGAAGCGCAGCTGCACTATCCGGGCGCGCCCGAATCGCTGGACGCGCCGGGCGGCCACACGGCGCGGCGGCTGCTGCAGGCCTATGCACGCGATGCCGTATTTCGCGAGTGGGCGACCTCGCCGCTCGCTCGCGCGGCGGCTGCACCAGCTGCTCGGCCGCGCACGTTCGCGCTGGCGCAGGCGCATCACAACTGCGTGATGACCAAGCAGCCGCGCTACAGCTCGGTCACCGGCTGGCATCAGGACATCCGCTACTGGTCGTTCGAGCGCCCCGAGCTGGTGTCCGTGTGGCTCGCGCTGGGGCGCGAGCATCCCGACAACGGCTGCCTGTCGCTGCTTCCGGGCAGCCACTGTCTGGAGCTTCGCGCGCGAGCGGCTGGACGAGGCGCTGTTCCTGCGCGAGGACCTGCCGGACAACCGGGCGCTGATCGACAAGCGCGCGTCACGCCGCTGCTCGAGCCGGGCGACGTGGTGTTCTTCCACTGCCGCATGTTCCATGCGGCCGGCGCGAACCGCACGCGACGACACCAAGTTCTCGCTGGTGTTCACGCTACCACGCGACCGACAATCGGCCGTTGCCCGGCAGCCGCTCGGCGTCGCGCCTTCGGTCGTGCTTGCACCCGCCAACTAGCACGCGCTCGGTGACGGAGGCCGAGCCTTAGCCGGCCTTGGACGAGCTCGGGATGACACATGGGCCGGCTTCCTTGGATCGCGGCCGCCGACCGTGTGCTGCGCCTGTTCCGGCATGCTCTGCACTGCTGCTGGCCTGCATGCGCCGCCTCGCGCGCGGCTGTGCGCGGCTGCACCACTACACCGTGCGATCGATCCGGAGCTGACTGCTGATTCAGGTGCGCGCCTGCTTCGACGGCACGCCGCCGCGCTACCTCGTCGCCGAATCGCTCGACGCGGCCGCCGCCCTTGACGATGCCCGCTTCGACGGCGCGCGTAAGGCATCTCGAGCCCAACGGCGCCGAGCTGAAGCTCGGCGAGCCGCCCGAAGGAGCGTGCCTCGCCTACGGCGCTGAACGTCGCGCGCGCTCAGAAGCGCCATCAGCGCGGCGCGGCCCGCTGCGGCGCGTCGGCGGCGACCTCGTCACCGATCTCGGGCATCTGGTTCTGGCGCCCGCCGCGCTCGGCGCCGGACGAGGACATCGAAGTGCGCTTCGAGCTGCCGCACGGGCATCTCCGTTTCGGCGCCGTGGAAGCCGGTGGCGACGACCGCGGGCGGATCGTCGGCCTACCGGGTCGGGCCATGCGCCCTACGACTGGCCGGCGTCGGTCGCGTTCGGCAGCTTCACCGAGGAGGTGATCGACGTTGCCGGGCGCGCAGCTGCGGGTGGCCATGCTGCATGGCTCGCCGCGCGGTCGAGCCCGACTCGGTGCGCCAGTGGCTGACGCGCTCGGCGGCAGGCCGTGACGACCCTGTACGGCGCGCTTTCCGGTCGAGTCAGGCGCAGTCATCGTTATCGTGCCGAGCGCGCCGCGGCAACGAGCCGGTGCCCTGGGCCTATGTGCTGCGCGGCGGCGTGCCCGTCGGTGCATTTCTTCATCAACCAGCGCAAGCCGCTGGCGAGCTTTCCTGACGGACTGGACCGCGGTGCACGAGCTGTCGCACCTGCTCCTGCCTTACGTGCGGCCGGAGGACGCCTGGCTGTCCGAGGGCACGGCCAGCTACTACCAGAACGTGCTGCGCGCGCGCGCCGGCATGATCCCGTGTGAGCGAGGCCTGGCAGCGGCTGCACAGCGGCTTCCGGCGCGGCATGCGGAGCATGCCGGGTGTGACGCTTGCCGACTGCGACCGAGCGCATGTTCCGGGACGGCGCATACATGCGGGTGTACTGGGAGGGCGCGGCGATCATGCTGCTGGCCGATCAGCGGCTGCGCAGCCGCACGCGGCGGGGAGCAGTCGCTCGACTCGGCGCTCGCCCGCCTGCGCGAATGCTGTCTGTGCGCCCGACACCGGCGTGGCAGGCGCGCCAGCTGTTCGCGCAAGCTCGACCAGCATGACCGGCACACCAGCGTGTTCAGCGAGCTGTACGAGCGGCACGTCGCCTCCGACGGCGTTTCCTCCGGTCTGAGCGAGGCGTACGCTGCGCTCGGCCTCGGCCTCGACGCATCGGGAACAGCATCGAAATGCTCGCCGACGCGCCGGAGATCGCCGTGCGCGATGCGATCATGACGCCGCCCGAGCCCGTAAGCCGCATTCGAGCAGACTAACGCGACCTGCCACGCTCCATGAAACAAGAACAAGGCGCAGGCTGGCTGTCTGCCATTCTCAAGACGGTCGTGCTGCTGATGCTGGGACGTTCCATGACGTTCGCACTCCCGTGCAGCATGGCCGGCGTTCAGATCGGTGCGTGATTTCACTGCGCACTGCAGCGATGACCCAGGAACTGCTTTCGCATCTGCAACCGAGCTGGTGCGCCGGATCCGGGCCCGGGAGGTGTCCTGCGAGAGCGTGATGCGCGCGCATCTGGAGCAGATCGAGCGCGTCAACCCCAAGGTCAACGCGATCGTGACCCTGCTGCCCGAGCAGGCGATCGCAGCGTGCGCGCGAGCCGCCGACCGCCGGCGCTCGGCCGGCGAGCCGATCGGGCCATTGCACGGGCTGCCGGTTGCGCACAAGGACCTGCTGGTCACGAAGGGCATCCGCACCACTTTCGGCTCGCCGATCTACCGCGACTTCGTGCCCGACGTGGACGCCATCATCGTCGAGCGCCTGCGCGACGCAGGCGCCATTCTCGATCGGCAAGACCAACACGCCGGAGTTCGGCGCCGGCTCGCAGACCTTCAACCCGGTGTTCGGCGCCACGCGCAATCCCTGGGACTCCGAGCAAGACCTGCGGCGGCAGCAGCGGCGGCGCAGCCGTGGCGCTCGCCTGCGGCATGGTGCCGATTGCGGACGGCTCCGACCTCGGCGGATCGCTGCGCAATCCGGCGAGCTTCTGCAACGTAGTGGGCTTGCGGCCCGCGGCCGGCCGCGTGCCGGCCTGGCCCGGCTTCAACGCATGGTATCCCGCTGTCGGTGCTGGGCCCGATGGCGCGCACGGTCGAAGACGTCGCGCTGCTGCTGAGCGTGCATGGCAGGCCCCGACCCGCGTGCGCCGATTTCGATCGCCGAGCCCGGCAGCGTGTTCGCGCGGTCCGCTGGAGCGCGACTTCCGCGGCGTGCGCGTCGCCTGGAGCCGTGACCTGGGCGGGCTGCCGGTGGACGCGCGGGTGACGCAGGCCGCTCGAGCCCGGGCGCGAGGTGCTGGCGATCGCTCGGGCATCACGTGGAGGACGCCACGCCCGACCTGAGCGACGCGGACGAGGTGTTCCGCGTGCTGCGCGCCTACCACTTCGAGCTCTCCTACGGGGAGCTGCTGACGAGCAGAGCGCAGCGCAGCTGAAGGACACCGTGATCTGGAACATCGAAGAAGGGCGCAAGCTCACGCGCGCCGACAGGTCGGCCGCGCGGAGCTCAAGCGCACCGAGCTGTACCATCGCATGCGCAAGTTTATGGAACAATACGCGTTCCTCGCCGCACCGGTGGTGCAGGTGCCGCCCTTCGACGTCGACCACGCCCTGGGTCAGCGAGATCAACGGCGCAGAAGCTGCACACCTACCTCGACTGGATGAAGTCCTGCTACTACATCAGCGCCACCGGCCTGCCGGCCCTCTCGGTGCCTTGCGGGTTCACGCCCGGAGGGCCTGCCGGTCGGCTTGCAGATCATCGGCCGGCACCAGGACGAGCTCGGCGTGCTGCAGCTCGCCTATGCCTTCCAGCAGCGCACCCAGCTGTGGAAGCGGCGCCCGCCGCTGGCGGCCTAGTCCTCTAAGCGACGACCGCGAATGCACGGCATGACAGACGCGCTTCTGTTCGCTGCGGCGCTGACGGCTCCGCTCGCGTCTGGCATGCTGTCGCGCCGCCCTGGCTGCGCAGCGACGCTTGCCAGCGTCGCCGGGGTGCGCAGGAGCCGGCCGACCCCGAGGCGCGGCCCGCGCAGCCGAAGCGCCCCGCATCAAAGTTCAAGGACCGCGTCTATTTGAAGGACCTGGAGGGGACCTGGATCGCTCGCGACTACCTGGAGCGGCTTGCGCGCCTCGCGCGCGCCGCATGCCACCGCGCGCCAGGCCGCCGGCATCGCGATCAAGATCGAGCAGCGAGGGAGCGAGCTATCCGATTCTCATCACCAACTTTCAGCAGCGCGGTGCTGCAGGTCGTGATCGACGTGCAGCCCGACGCCAAACCCGGTTCCTACCGGCTCGCTGTGGCCAAAGCAGGACGGCCGGGCCGTCAGCGCCAGCGACCTCACCTACATCTACTTCCGCGGCGAGCGCGACGCGAACGGCGTGTTCCAGACGCTGCCGCATCGCCGAGCCCAATTTCGCCAAGAAGCGCTTCCTCACTTATCTGCGTCTGAACGAGCCGCTGGAGACCTTCGTCAATCGCGCTGTGCATCGCCGGCAAGTACCAGGACGCGAACGGCGCAGAGCGTACGAGTTCACCGAGGCGGGCGAGGCCATCCTGCCCGACCGCAGCTTCGCCTACGAGGTATCGCTCGATCCCGGGCCGCGCCAACTGCGAGCTGATGCATCAGCCACCGGGAGCGCGAGCCCGAGGGCAAGGAGCGCATCGGCTTCGCGTGGAAAGGCGCCACGCTGCAGCTCTACAAGGTCACCGGCAAAAAGCCGCCGTTCAAGTGCAGGGCTGCACCCTTCGCGGTGCTCACGCGGCAGTAGCTGGCTAACGCCTAAACCTTTGAACCGCAGAGGCGCAGAGCCGCAGAGGGACGCAGAGGAACATCGCGTTACCCTCGGCAATCGATGCTTCGGGTCGGGGCGGCGGTTTCTGGAAGCACTCTCCTTGATTTTCTCCGCGCCTCTGCGCCTCTGCGGTTCAATCGCTTTAGTCGCGTTTTAAGTTGGACGCCGGCCGGCACCGGCCGCTAGAATCCCGCGTCGGCCGCTTTCGGGCCGACTCCGATCCCATGTCAAGAGTCCAGGAGCCCGGCGCGCCGGAGAGCGTCCAGGAGCACCTCCAGCAGATCGTCGAGATCCTGGAGAAGCAGCGGCTGGTGGAGGGTCTCGTGCACAAGCAGGAGATGCCGCGCCACGCGCTGGTGGAGTCGCTCGTCCACAAGCAGCACGTGGCCGAGCTGCAGAAGAAGCTCGAGGGCCTGCATCCCGCGGATATCGCCTACATCCTGGAGGCGTTGCCGCTCGGGACCGGCGCCTCATGGTGTGGGACCTGGTCAAGGCCGACCGCGACGGCGAAATCCTCCTCGAGGTCTCGGAGCCGGTGCGCGAGACGCTCATCGCGCACATGGAGCCGGCCGAGCTGCGCGCGGCCGCCGGGACCCTGGACACCGACGAGCTCGCGGACCTCGCCCCCGACCTGCCCGAAGAGGTCATGGACGATGTCTTCAGGGCCTTGCCGGTGGAGGAGCGCGAGCAGCTGCGCGCCGCCATGTCCTACCGCGAGGATTCGGTCGGCGCACTGATGGATTTCGACCTGGTCACGATCCGCGACGACGTCACGCTCGAGGTGGTGCTGCGCTACCTGCGCCGGCTCGAGGAGCTGCCCGACCACACCGACCAGATCTTCGTGGTCGACCGCAAAGCGGCATTGAAGGGCGTACTGCCGATCAACACGCTGCTGGTGACCGATCCCGATCGCTCGGTGGCCGAAGTGATGAAGACCGGACATGCTCAAGCTCACGCCTGGCGACAGTGCCGCCGAGGCCGCCCAGGCCTTCGAGCGGTACGACCTGGTGACCGCGCCGGTAGTGGACGATCGGGGCCGGCTGGTGGGCGGGTGAGCGTCGATGCCGTGGTGGACTACATTCGCGAGGCGGCCGAGAACGAGCGCCTGAACCTGGGCGGGCTGCGCGAGACCGAGGACCTGTTCGCATCGGTCTGGGCGAGCGCGAAAAACCGCTGGACCTGGCTGGCGGTCAATCTCGTCACCGCCTTCGTCGCCTCGCGCGTAATCAGTGTGTTCGAGGGCAGCATCGAGAAGCTGGTCGCGCTCGCGGCGCTCATGCCCATCGTGGCCGGGATCGGCGGCAACTCGGGCAACCAGACCATCACCATGATCGTGCGCGCGCTGGCGCTGGGGCAGATCACCCAGACCAGCGCGCGCAAGCTGGTGGCGAAGGAGATCGCCATCGCGGTGCTCAACGGCCTGGTCTGGGGCGGCATCGTCGGGGTGTTCGCGATGCTGCTGTACAAGAGCTTCGCCCTGGGCCTCGTGATGACCGCGGCGATGACGCTGAACCTGCTGGTGGCCGCGCTGTTCGGCGTGTTCATCCCCATGCTCATGCTGAAGTTCGGGCGCGATCCCGCGGTCGGTTCCAGCGTCATGATCACAGCGATCACCGACAGCGGGGGGTTCTTCATCTTCCTCGGCCTTGCCACGCTGTTTCTGCTGTAATGGAGCGGCCCGGCGATGCACATGGGAAGCGATGAACCCGAGGCAGCGGATCGTGGTCGAAGGTGCATCCAGCGTCCCCGCCGGGGCGTATAGGCGCTGTGAGGAAGCCGCCGACCAGGCGACCAACAGTTCACCGCAAGGAGGAGCGACATGCTGATCGGACGCAAGCCGGATATGGTTCCCTCGGAGGTCACTCCGCGCGAGCTGTACGTGCGCCGGCGCGAGCTCATCAAGGCAGCCGGCGCGGTCGGCGTGCTGGCCGGACTGTCCACCGTGAGCCTGTTCACGCTGCCGCGCGGGGCGCATGCGGGAGCGAAGCTGCGCGAACGTGCGCAAGAGCGCGTATACGGTGAACGAAGAGATGACGCCCCTCAAGGACATCACCACGTACAACAACTATTACGAGTTCGGCACGGACAAGACCGACCCGAGCGACAACGCCCATACGCTGAAGACCCGGCCTTGGACCGTCGCGGTCGAGGGCGAGGTGAAGAAGCCCAAGGTCTACGACATCGAGGAGCTGCTCAAGCTCGCGCCCCTGGAGGAGCGCATCTACCGCATGCGCTGCGTGGAGGGCTGGTCCATGGTGATCCCCTGGGTCGGCTACTCCGTTGAGCGAGCTTGTCAAGCGCGTCGAGCCCACCGGGAAGGCGAAATACGTGGAGTTCGTCACCCTCGCCGATCCCGCGCAGATGCCCGGCGTGCAGCTACGAGGTGCTGGAGTGGCCCTACATCGAGGGCCTGCGCATGGACGAGGCGATGCACCCGCTCACGATCCTGTGCGTCGGCCTGTACGGCGAAGTGCTGCCGAATCCAGAACGGCGCCCCGATCCGCGTCGTCGTCCCCTGGAAGTATGGGTTCAAGAGCGGCAAGTCCATCGTCAAGATCCGCTTCACCGAGCAGCAGCCCAAGACCAGCTGGAACCTCGCCCAGCCGAGCGAGTACGGCTTCTACTCCAACGTCAACCCGCAGGTCGATCATCCGCGCTGGAGCCAGGCGAAGGAGCGGCGCATCGGCGAGTTCGGCAAGCGCCCGACCTTGATGTTCAACGGCTACGCCGACCAGGTCGCTTCGCTGTACACCGGCATGGATCTGAAGAAGAACTTCTAGACGTTGGGCCGCGCAGACGCCAAGACGCCAAGAAACGCAACAGAGCAGGTACTCCCCAGGCAGAGTCAGCACCGATCGCGGTGGCCCTGTCATGCATGCCTACAGGGTATGCTCGCTGGCCCAGTCGTTCCGCCCTCCGGAGTTTCTCTGGCGTCTTGGCGTCTGGCGGCCCATAGTGTCGCGGTCAGCTCAAGCCCGAGCAGGTGAAGTGGATCAAGGCGGCAGTGTTCGTGCTGTGCCTGGTCCCGCTCGCGTTGCTGGCGTGGCGCGGGTTCAATCATGGGCTCGGCGCCAATCCCATCGAGTACATCACTCACTCGACCGGCTGGTGGACCCTCACGCTGCTGCTGATCACGCTGACGGTGACGCCGCTGCGGCGGCTGTCGGGCTGGAACTGGCTGCTGCGGCTGCGGCGCATGCTGGGGCTGTATGCGTTCTTCTATGCCTGCCTGCACTTCACCACCTATATCTGGCTGGACCAGTTCTTCGATCTCGCGAGCATCGGCAAGGACATCGTGAAGCGCCCGTTCATCACCGTGGGGTTCACGGCTTTCGTCTGCTGCTGCCGCTGGCGGCGACCTCCACCAATGCCATGGTCAAGCGCCTTGGCGCCAGGCGCTGGCAGCTGCTGCATCGGCTGGTATACGTCATCGGCATATGCGGGGTCGTGCATTTCTGGTGGCTGGTCAAGAAGGACATCCGGGAGCCCCTGATCTTCGCTGTGCTGCTGGCGACGCTATTGGGCGCGCGGCTGGTCTGGCGCGCACGGCGCCCCGAAACCCGCAGGCCCGCTGGTGTGGGCTCGCAGCCGGTCTGATTCTGCGCTGCGCGACTGCCGCTCACCAGGAAGCCTGCTGGACTCCGATCGGGGACACGAAGAGCACCGAAAGAAAGAATCGGCAGCGCCTGCGCAACATGAGCCCGCCGATATCGCGACTTCGACGCCTGCGGGGCATTGGGCTATATTGTCCCCTTTCTTCGCTGTTCTTCGTGTGCTCGTGCCTTCGTGGTGAGCGGTTCAAGCCGATAGCGCTCGAAGGCCGCGCGGCACACAGCCGAGGTGTCCGGTGCTGATCGGTGTTCCCAAAGAGATCAAGGACCACGAATATCGCGTCGGCGTGACGCCGGCGGGCGTGCATGCGCTGGTTCAGCATGGCCACGAAGTGCTGGTCGAGGGGCAGGCCGGTGCGCGGGTCGGCTTCCCCGATAGCGAGTATCAGGCGGCCGGAGCTCGCATCGTCCCCGGTCCCCGCGAGGTCTGGGCCGCCGACATGGTGGTCAAGGTCAAGGAGTTGCAGGAGCCTGAGTATCATCTGTGCCGGCGCGGCCAGATCCTGTTCGCCTATCTGCACCTGGCCCCGGAGCCCGGGTTGATGGAGGCGCTGCTCAGCGCCGGCGTAGTGGGCATCGCCTACGAGACCGTGAGCGACGGCCGCGGTGGACTGCCGCTGCTGGCGCCCATGTCGCGGATCGCGGGAAAGTTGTCCATCCAGTTCGGCGCCTGGGCCCTGCAGATGGCTAACGGGGGCAGCGGTGTGCTCCTGGGCGGTGTGCCGGGCGTGCCGCCCGCGCGCGTGGTAGTCATCGGCGCCGGAGCGGCGGGGCAAAGCGCGGTGCGCGTGGCTGTGGGCATGGGCGCAGACGTCAGCGTGTTCGATGTCGACGCCGCGGCGCTCGCCCAGCTGGACGAGGTGCACGATGGACGGGTGCGTACCTGCTACTCGGAGCCGCTCGGTCTCGCCGATACCGTTGCGAATGCGGACCTGGTGATCGGCGCGACGCTCACACCCGGCAAGCTGGCGCCCAGGCTGATCACGCGTGCCATGCTGCGCAGGATGCGCCGGGGTTCGGTGTTCGTGGACATCTCCATCGATCAGGGCGGGATTGCCGAGACCTCGCGGCCGACCTCGCACTCCGAGCCGATCTACGTCGAGGAGGGCGTGCTCCACTATTGCGTGCCCAACATGCCCGCGGCAGTCGCACGCACCGCGACACTGGCACTCACCCAGGTTACGATCCCCTACGCATTGAAGCTCGCGGACCGAGGGTGGAAGACGGCGCTGACCGAGGACGCCGGTCTGCGCGACGGGTTGCAGATCTGCGCCGGCCAGGTGACCTATGCGGGCCTCGCCCAGGACGTGGGCAGGGCCTACGTGCCTTTCGAGCAGGCTGCTGCGCTGGTCACTTCCGTATAGGGCTCGAAGGTTCGGACCGCAGGCGCAGGAAAGAACCGAATTCACAGGATTAACAGGATTTCTCAGGATTAACAGGATTCTCCAAACCCAGCCCCCAAGAAGCAGAGAGCACGCAGTGCGTAACGAGAAAGGAGCACTAATCCTGTTTCATCCTGAGAAATCCTGTTAATCCTGTGAATTCGTTTCTAGCCCTGCGCTCGGCGCTCGGCGCGGGCAGCGACGAAGATCCCCGCCAGAATGAGCAGGAAACCGGCGAGCTGCAGCGTCGCCAGCTTCTCGCCGAAGATGAAGTACGCCAGCAGCGCCGAGCCGACCGGCTCACCCAGAATCGACAGCGCGACGAACGTTGCGGACAGGTGGCGGAGCGACCAGTTGAAGGCGGTGTGGCCCAGCAGCTGGGGACCGATCGCGAGCGCCAGCAACACCAGGTAGGCGAACACCGAGAACCCGAGCACCGCGGCCCCCGATGCAGCCACCCCGAGCCACAGCAGGGCTGCAGCCGTCGCATAGGCGAGCCAGATGTAGCTCAGCAGCCCGAGGTGGGTGCGCAGCCCGCGGCCGATCAGCAGATAGGCCGAGGCCGCGATTGCCCCGACCAGAGCGAGACTGTTCCCCAGTGCGGGAGCGGCATAGCTCGTGGCGGTCTGGGCGTCGGTTGCGAAGATCAAGCCGGTGCCGGCGATCGACAACACGATCCCGATGATGCCCGCCGCGGCCAAGCGCTCGCGCAACAGCAACAGCGAGGCGAGCCCGACCCAGATCGGGTTGGTGGTGACGAGCACCGTGCTGCTTGCCACGGACGTGTAAGCGAGCGAGGTGATCCACGACCAGAAGTGCACGGCCAGGCAGGCGCCGGAGATCAGCGCAAGATGCAGGTGACGTGCCGCCAGTCGCGGCAGATCGGCACGCAGGCGCGGCCAGGCAACGGGAAGCAGGATGAGCGCCGCCAGCCCCAGGCGCATCGCGGCTATGGTCAGGGAGGGCATACCCTCTGCCTGCGCCAGCCGGATCAAGATCGACGCAGTCGAAGCGACCAGCACGCCGCCCGCCAGCGCGACGTAAGGCAGGATGGACCGGTTCACCTCATCGGGGTCTTTTTCTTCGCGCCCTCTGACTTGCGTTCAGTCTGTTCGGGTCCGGCTTGGACGCCAGCTAGCTAGTGCAACCGCTCCGGCGGCACGGGCGAGCCGGGAAGGGTGAAGACCTCGATGCCTTCCTCGCGCAACGCATCGGCCTCCTGCGCAGTGGCCTTGCCGCGGATCGCGCGCTCGGGCGCGTCGTTGTGAAAGATCGCCCGCGCTTCCTCGGGGAAGCGCTCGCCGACGTCCTCGGTGTGCTGCAGGATGTACTCGACCACTTGCTTGCGGATCTGCGCCAGCATCTCCGGCTTTGCCATCACGGCATTCTCGCGCGCAGGTTCGCGCGGACCTCCCGTCTGCACATAGGGTGCCGAGGGCCGCCTGCTCACTTGGGACGAGCCGCACACCGGGCAGCTGAGCTGTCCGGCGTCGTGCTGATGCAGGAAGGCCTCGGGCGACGTGAACCAGCCCTCGAAACGATGGGCGTTGTCGCACAAAAGATTGTAAACGATCATGTTTCTTATTCTCGAGCGGCGGAACCTGGCGCCAGTCTAGAGCCCTTGGAGGCAAACCACAAGAATCGTCAACGGCGGGGCGAAGCAACCGCCCCCGGTACCGATGCGGTACTATATACACCGTCGGCCCCTTCACACGCACGCGCTGCGCGCCGATCGTAGCATCCTGCCATGCCGTCCAGGCTTCCTGGCGCTGTGCCGGCCTGTGCCGGCGCGTTGCGGTTCGGCTAATGGACCAAGACCTCGCCATCGCCCGCCTGCGCGCCATGCAGCGCCTGGCGCTCGCGCTCCTGCTGGCTGCGGCCGTGGTCTTCCTGCTCGCGCGCACCTATGAGCCGCTGCATCCAGGGGTGGGTTACCTGCGCGCGTTCTGCGAGGCGGCTCTGGTCGGCGGGCTGGCCGACTGGTTCGCAGTCACCGCGCTGTTCCGGCGGCCCCTCGGATTGCCCATCCCTCACACCGCCATCGTTCCGGAGCAGAAGGACCGGCTCGGTGAGGCCCTGGGCGAGTTCGTCGAGCGCAACTTCCTGTCTCCCGAGGTGGTCGCGGCGAAGCTCACCGACGTCGACTTCTCGGAGGTGCTGGCCGGATGGCTGACCGATCGGGCGCGATCCGGCGTCGTTGCCGGCGGCCTCGCCACGTTGCTGCCGCGGCTGCTCGACGCCCTGGGCGAAGAGCCGATGCGTCACTTCATCCGCGAGAACTTCGCCGGCGCACTGCGCCGCATCGAGATGGCCCCGCTCGCGGCGGAGCTGCTCGACACGCTGACCGCGCACGATCAGCATCAGCAACTGGTCGACGAGCTGGTCGTACAGGCCGAGCGCTTCCTGCGCGACGCGGAGCCGGACATCCGGGGACGCGTGCGCGCCAAGACCGCCTGGCTGTGGCAGAAGCTCGGAATCGACGAGAAGATCGCCGATCGCCTGATCGAGGCCGCCGAGCAGGCGCTCGCGGAGATCGGCCGGGACCCGTCGCATGCCTGGCGCCAACGCTTCACTCAGCTGGTCCGCGAGTACATCGGCGCGTTGCGCGATTCCGACGAATATCGGCAGCGCGCGGAGCGGTTCAAGGCGGCGGTGCTCGCGCAACCGGGCCTGAGCCACTACCTGGGGGCGGTGTGGGACGAGGTGCGCGCTCGGGTTCGCGAGGATGCCGCGCGCGACGACTCCCGCATCCGCGCCAACCTGGAGGAGACGCTGGTCTGGCTCGGGACGACGCTGCGCCAGGATCCCGCCGTGCGTGACGCGCTCAACGGATGGATGCGCGCGGTTCTCACCGAGCTGGTGCGCACGCGACGCAACGAGGTGGCCACACTCATTTCCGATACCGTGCGGCGCTGGGATGCGCGCACCGTGTCCGACAAAGTCGAGCGCGCCATCGGCCGCGATCTGCAGTACATCCGCATCAACGGGACGCTCATCGGCGGGGTCGTCGGAGTGCTGCTGCATGCTGCTTCGCGCTTGTTTTCTGTTTAAGGCTCTCACCGCCAAGGACGCAAAGGACGCCAAGGAAAGAATCTAGAGGCCCTTGCGTCGCGTACAGCTACGCCGCCGTCCATGCGCTCCAACACTTCAATTTCGACTTGGACTTTCCTTGGCGTCCTTTGCGTCCTTGGCGGTGA
>CAWHCG010000027.1:0-22300 GCA_963827575.1 uncultured beta proteobacterium | reverse complement strand
TCTGTTTTTTGTTTACTTCGTTCAGTTCAGGCCTTCCGCAAAGCGTTGTCGGAGGAGGCGCAGAAGCAGGGCGTGCGGCTCACGCCGCTCGCGTTCATCATCAAGGCGTGCGTGGCGGCATTGCAGCGCTTCCCCTCGTTCAACGCATCGTTGCTCGGCCGACGGGCGAGAGCCTGGTCCTGAAGCGCTACTACCACATCGGCGTGGCCGTCGACACGCCCAACGGCTTGGTAGTGCCGGTGCTCCGCGACGCCGACAAGAAGGGCGTGCTGGCGCTCGCCAAGGAGCTCGGCGAAGTGAGCGCGCGCAGTGCGCGACGGCAAGATCGTCGCCAGCCGACATGCAGGGCGGTACCTTCTCCATCTCCAGCCTCGGCGGCATCGGCGGACCGCACTTCACGCCGATCATCAACGCGCCGGAAGTGGCCATCCTCGGCGTGTCGCGCTCGAGCATGAAGCCGGTGTGGAAGGACGGGCAGTTCGTGCCCCGGCTGATCCTGCCGCTATCGCTCTCGTACGATCATCGCGTGATCGACGGCGCGGAGGGCGCGCGCTTCATCACGTACTTGAACAGTGTCCTCGCCGACATACGTCGGCTCGTTCTATGAGGCATGAGGCGCGAGGCTGAGGCGCGAGGCAGCCCGCTGACGAGGCCCGGTAGCGCGGCGCCAGCTGCAGCCACGATGGCAACGCAACTTGAGGCTCGAGCGCCGCCGTTCGCGCACCCGAATTGCGAATCACGAGCCTCGATGCCCTCGAGCCGCCCGTCGCCTGCGTGTCCGACGCCTGCGCCGAGTCGGCATCTTCGGCGGGACTTTCGACCCCATCCACTACGGCCACCTGCGGCTCGCCGAAGAGCTGGCCGACCGGCTCGCGCTGGCGCAGGTGCGCATCATCCCCGCGCGCGTCCCGCCGCATCGGGGCACGCCCAAAGTGACGAGCGCGCACCGGCTGGAGATGGTGCGGCTCGCCTGCTCGGGCAATCCCCGCTTTCGCGTGGACGACCGCGAATGCCGCAGAGAGGGCGCCGAGCTATACGGTGGACACGCTGCTCGAGCTGCGCGCGGAGCTGGGCAACCAGAGCGCGCTCTGCCTTGCTGATGGGAGTGGATGCCTATCTCGCGCTCACCACCTGGTCACGCTGGGAGCAGCTGTTCGAGCTCGCCCACGTCGTGATCGCGCACCGCCCGGGCTTCGAGCTGGACACCGGGGAGCTGCCCCGGCACTGGCCGAGCAGACCTCGGCGCGCTTGTCAGCGCGACCCGTCGCTGCTGCGGCTGCGTCCGGCCGGCGGCGTGCTTGCGGTGGACATCCCGCCGCTGGACATCTCGGGCACGGCGATCCGTGTTGCACTGCGCGAGGGCCGACAGCGCCCGCTATTTGCTTCCGGACTCCGTTCTCGATTATATTGGCTGCAACCATCTCTACAAGGATCTCGATGCAGCCTGAAGAGCTGAGGAACATCGGTGGTCGCCGCCCTGGAGGAAATCAAGGCGCGCGACATCGTGGTGCTGGATGTAAGAAAGCTGACTTCATCTGTTCGACTACATGATCGTCGCCAGTGCGGATTCGAGCCGACAGACGAAGGCCCTGGCGCGCAACGTCCACGACAAGGTCAAGGCCGGCGGCGGCAGCGTAATCGGCATCGAAGGAGAGCAGACCGGTGAATGGGTGCTGGTGGACGTCGGTGACATCGTAGTCCACATCATGCAGCCCGGTGCACGCGAGTACTACAACCTGGAGCAGCTGTGGGGGGGCGCGACTCCGTGCGCCGCGTTCTGCCGCTGCGCCGACCCGGCGAGCACCGCGCTCCCGACACAGGCGCACAAGCGCGCACCTGACCCGCAAGGGGCGAGGCGGCCGGGAAGCCGACCTGTCCCGTTATGAGGCTGATCATCCTGGCCGTGGGGCACAAGATGCCCGCCTGGGTGAGCATGGGGTTCGAGGAGTATGCACGGCGCATGTCGCGCGACACGCCGCTGCAGCTGGTCGAGATCCGGCCACAGCCGCGCGGTGCCGGCGCCGACACGCCCGCACAGGTAGAGCGCATGCTCAAGCTCGAAGCGCAACGCCTGCGCTCGGCCATCCCCGCCGGCGCTACTTGCGTCGCGCTGGATGAGCACGGACGGGCCGCCAGCACCCAGGAATTGACCCGGCTGCTGGAGGGCTGGCGGCGCGAGGCTAAAGACGTGGTCTTCCTGGTCGGGGGCGCCGACGGCCTTGAAGGCGAGCTCAAACGGTCGGCCCACCTTATGCTTTCGCTGTCCGCCATGACCCTGCCGCACCAGCTCGTGCGGGTACTGCTTGCCGAGCAGCTCTACCGTGCGGCTTCCCTGCTGCAGGGACATCCCTACCATCGCGCCTGATGTTGCCCGCCAGCCGTCACGTCTACCTCGCTTCGCGCAGCTCGCGCCGCCGCGAGCTGCTCAAGCAGATCGGCGTCAGCTTCGAGATCCTGCTGCTGCGGGAGAGCCAGGGGCGGCCGCCCGACTTCGACGAGAGCCCGCTGCCCGGCGAGTCGCCGGCCGACTACGTGCAACGGGTGGCACGGGCGAAGGTGGAGGCGGGCTGGGCACGCCTGACCCAGCGCCGCCTGCTGCGTTTCCCGGTGCTGTCGGCCGACACCACGGTCGCGGTCGAAGGTGAGATCCTCGGCAAGCCGGCCGACCGCGAGCAAGCGATCAGTTTCCTCAAGCGCCTCTCCGGCCGGTCGCATCACGTGCACACAGCGGTCGCGGTAAGGTTCGACCAGCAGACCGAGGTGGCCGTATCCAGCTACGGCGGTCGAGTTCCGCGACTTGACCGACAGCGAGATGCGCCAGTACGTCGCCAGCGGCGAGCCCCTGGACAAGGCCGGCGGCTATGCCATCCAGGGCCGCGCGGCGGTGTTCATCCGCTCCATCAGCGGCAGCTATACCGGCGTAGTCGGACTGCCGTTGTTCGAGACCAGCCAGCTGCTCGCACGCCTGGGCCACCCCACGGTCTAGCCCGACACGTGGAAGAGGAGATCCTGATCA
Organism: uncultured beta proteobacterium; assembly: GCA_963827575.1. Lineage (GTDB taxonomy): Bacteria > Pseudomonadota > Gammaproteobacteria > Burkholderiales > SHXO01 > SHXO01. Next base: position 19,284 of record CAWHCG010000027.1, on the reverse strand, counting down.
ACGTGACCCCGCAGGAGGCGCGGGTGGCGGTGATCCAGCAAGGCGTGGTGCAGGAGCTGCACGTCGAGCGCATGACCGGCCGCGGCCTGGTCGGAAACATCTATCTCGGCGTGGTGAGCCGTGTCCTGCCCGGCATGCAGTCCGCGTTCATCCACATCGGACTGGATCGCGCCGCCTTTCTGCACGTAGCGGACATCTGGGAGCACCGCCAGCCGGGGCAGGAGCCCAAGCCGATCGAGAGGCTCCTGCACGAGGGCGGCAAGCTGCTGGTGCAGGTGATCAAGGACCCGATCGGCACCAAGGGAGCGCGCCTTTCCACCCAGGTGAGCGTGGCCGGGCGGCTGCTCGTGTACCTGCCGCAGGAATGCCACATCGGCATCTCCCAACGCATCGAGGACGAGGCCGAGCGGGCCCAGCTGCGGGAGCGCCTGCAGCAGCTCCTGCCTGCGGGCGAGACCGGCGGTTTCATCATCCGCACGATGGCGGAAACCGCCACCGACCGCGATCTGACCTCGGACATCGAGTACCTGCGGCGGATCTGGGCCGCAATCCAGGAGAAAGCCAAGACGGCGAGCGCGCCCGCGCTGCTGTACCAGGACCTGAACCTGAGCCACCGCGTTCTGCGCGATATCGGCAACGACGAAACCGCCCGCATTCTGGTGGACTCGCGCGAGAACTACCTGAAGCTGCAGGCCTTCGCCACGGAGTACACGCTGAACTTCGCGGACCGCATCCAGCACTACAGCGGGGACCGGCCTCTGTTCGACCTGTACGGCATCGAGGAGGAGATCGAGCGGGCGCTGGCGCGGCGCGTGGCGCTCAAGTCCGGCGGCTATCTCATCATCGACCAGACCGAAGCGCTGCACCACGATCGACGTCAACACCGGCGGCTACGTCGGCGGACGCAATTTCGACGACACCATCTTCAAGACCAATCTCGAAGCCGCGCACGTCATCGCGCGCCAGCTGCGCCTGCGCAACCTCGGCGGCATCATCATCGCCGACTTCATCGACATGGAGAACCAGGCGCACCGCGACGCCGTGCTGACCGAGCTCAAGAAAGCCCTGGCCTGGACCGCACGCGCGTCACCGTCAACAGCTTCACTTCCCTGGGCCTGGTGGAGATGACTCGCAAGCGCACGCGCGAGAGCCTGGCCCATACCCTGTGCGAGCCGTGTCCCACCTGCCAGGGGCGCGGCGAGGTGAAAACCGCGCAGACCGTGTGCTACGAGATTCTGCGCGAGATCGTGCGGGAAGCGCGCCAGTACGACGCCAGGGAGTTCCGCATCCTCGCGCACCAGAAGGTCATCGACCTGTTCCTCGACGAGGAGTCGCAGTCGCTCGCCATGCTCGGCGACTTCATCGGCAAGCCGATCTCGCTGCAGGTCGAGAGCCTGTATACGCAGGAGCAGTACGATATCGTCCTGATGTAGGCGGCGCGACCGCTGCGAGTCCGCTCGGGCCAGCTATGCCAATAGGCATACGCCCGAAGCCTCCTTGTTGCACGCTCGGCTAAGGGTTATTCTTCCCCAGTGATCTTCGGCTAGGCTGGCAGGGGAGTGCCTAAGCGGGGCGGGCGCACAATGTACTGCAACGACAACGCCTTCCACGCTTGCTGCGGGGGAAGGCCTATCCCTCCCGCTACTGGGTGCTGCGACCCGCGGATATGACCCCAGGCGGCCAAGCTATGTCGTAGGGGGACCGACCTCACGTGTCGCCCCTCAGGGAGACTCTGGCCGCCGATGTCGCTGACCCTTACAGTCCTCACCTACCGGAATCAGCCGCCGCCACGCGCCATCTCCAAAACCTTCCTGAGCGCCGGGGGCACCATCGGTCGACTCGAGCAGAACGACCTGATCCTGCCCGATCCGGAGCGCACCATCTCGCGAACCCATGCCCGGGTGGATTTTCGCGATGGCGAGTACTTTGTAACGGGCCTCGGCCAGAACCCGATCGAACTGAATGGGCGGCTCATGGCACCCGGATCATCCGCCAAGCTCGCGGCCGGAGATCGGCTGGTTGTGGGCGAGTATTGCATCGTGGTCGAACTCGCCGCGCCAGTGCCCTTTCAGTCCAGTGACCTCGGTGCGCTCGTGGGGACCGGCGCATTGCAGGATCTGGACGATCTCGTTCAGGGCACGGGCGGAGGAGGCCTGACGGCATTCGGCATCGATCTGAGCGGCGGGTCGTCCAGCCCTGCTCCCAGTTCGGATACGCACCGGCTATCGGATCAGCAGCCGATCGCAAACCTTGGCCTGCAGCGAGACCAGGTGCCGGGGTTCCAGGAGCCGCTGCCACCCTCCAACCCGATGGCACGCATCCCCGATGACTACGATCCGTTGCGTGACCTCGGCGAGGGACCTCTGGCTGGAGCAGGGGTCAGGCCCGGCGAGGCCTCGCCCCCGCAGGGACGTTCGATACTGGAGGATCCGTTTGCAGAAGCGGGACCGCCCGCGGCACCGGTGCCCTGGGAGCAAGCACCCGCGACGGCTCCCGAGCCCAAGCGCCCACCCGTGCCCCGAGCACCGTCTCAGCCGCCGGCTGCCGCGGCACCGCAACCGGCCCGAACCGAAGCCGATTCACCTCCGGCGGTTGCCACTCAGGACTATGCCCGGGCGGTGCGCACCTTGCTGCAGGCGGCCGGCGTCCCCGAGCTGGAGGATCACGCGCTCGCCGACCCGAACTTCGCCCGCACGCTCGGCGAGCTGCTGCGGGAGTCGATTGCAGGCCTGCTCAGGGCCCTGCTCGCCCGCGCCCTCACCAAACGCGAGCTGCGCGTGGACATGACAATGCTTTCCACGACCGAGAACAACCCGCTGAAGTTCTCGCCCGACGCGAGCGAAGCGCTGACACACCTGCTCGTGAACCGGCCCCGGAAAGGCTACTTGCCGCCGGTGCGCGCTGTTCAAGAAGCCTACGATGATCTGCAAGCGCACAATCTGGCAGTGATGGCAGGCACGCGTGCCGCCTTGCTGGAGGTCTTGCAGCGATTCGATCCGGCCAGGCTCGAGAAGCGGCTGGGCGCCAATCCCTTGCTGGACAAGCTGCTGCCGCAGAACCGCAAGGCGCGCATGTGGGACCTGATCGCCGAGCAGCATGCGGACCTGGTGCGCGAGGCGCAGGACGAGTTCGATCGCCTGTTCGGGCGCGCCTTCCGGGCCGCCTACGAGGAGCAGCTGCGCAAGCTGCGTGCGGCGAGCGGCAAAGGCACACCGCGATGACGCCACTCGCGTCGGCGGGTTGCGGCGCACCTTTCGATGTCCTGGATCAATCGACGTAGGAGCCAACGAATGCCCGCTAGGCGAGTGCTGCTGGTCGTAGCGCTGGGGATGCTTGTGCTGGCCGCGTGCGGCAAGCTGTTCGGCCCTAAACCGACCAACGTGGTCATCGAACTGAATGCAGCCCAGAAGTTGAACCCCGATGTCACGGGCCGTGCCTCGCCCTTGCGGGTCCGCCTCTACGAGCTCAAATCGGTCAGCACATTCAACAAGGCCGATATCTTCTCTCTGACGGAGAAGGACAAGGAGTTGCTGGGCGCGGACCTCGTGACGATGGAAGAGATCCAGGTGAAGCCCGGCATGCAGCAGACCCTGACGCGCAAGTTCGGCCCGGACAGCAAGTTCCTGGCCGTGCTCGCGCCCTATCGCGACTGGGAGCATGCGACCTGGCGCGCCAGCCTCGAGATCCCACCAGGTAAAACGACGACCGTGGCGCTCGAGCTGGCGCAGATCAGCGTGTCGCTTTCCATCAAGAAGAAGTAGGACCGAGCTCCCCTCGACCCGCACGCCAAGGATCGCGACGCGCACATGTGGAACAAGAGAGTCATCTGGTCCGAAGGGATGTTCCTGCGCCCGCAGCATTTCCAGCAGCAGGAGCGCTATTTCTCGAACCTGGTCGAGCTCAGAGCGGGGTTGTTGCGTCCCTACTCGTGGGGGTTCTCGGAGCTCAAGCTCGACGAGCAGCTGCTCTCCGTAGGCAAGATCGCCGTCACGTCCGCGCGCGGCGTGTTCCCCGATGGCCTGCCCTTCAACATTCCGGCCGATGACGAACCGCCTTTGCCGCTGGACGTTGCGGAAGGGACGAAGAATCAGGAAGTAGTGTTGGCGCTGCCGCTGCGTCGCCACCCGCTCGAGGAGGTCGACCCCGAGGACCGCAAGGAGAGCCTGGCGCGCTTCACCGTCAAGGACTACGAGGCACGCGACGCCAACGCCGGCGCCTCTACGGAGGCGCTGGTGCAGGTCGGAAAGCTGCGGTTGCGGTTGAGCCTCGCCAGCGAGCCGCTCGAGGCCTACACGCGCCTTGGACTGGCACGCGTGGTGGAACGGCGTCCCGACGGGCGGCTGCTTCTGGACGAGGATTTCGCTCCGCCTTGCCTCGACTGTCAAGCCGCCCGGCCGCTGGCCGGCTTCATCACCGAGCTGAGGGGGCTTCTGCACCATCGCGGCGAGGAGCTCGCCTCGGTGGTGACCGGTCGGGCGCAGAGCGGCGTGGCGGAGGTCGCCGATTTCCTACTGCTGCAATGCGTGAACCGCGCCGAGCCCCTGTTTGCACACCTGGACTCGATCAGTGGCGTGCATCCTGAACTGCTGTTCGAAGTTTGCGTAGCTCTGGCGGGCGACCTTGCGACTTTCGCGCACAGCGACAAGCGACCGAGCGCCTTCCCGCCGTACCGTCACGATGACCTGCACGCGACTTTCGCGCCGGTAATGGAAGACCTGCGCCGCTCGCTCAGTCTGGTTATCCAACGCAACGCCGTCGCGATCCCCCTGGAGGACCGGCTTCACGGGTTGCGAGTGGCGCGCGTGCCCGACCGGCAGCTTTTCCGCAACGCCAACTTCGTGCTGGCAGCAAACGCACGGGTTGCGGCGGAAGTGCTTCGGCAGCGGCTGCCCAATCAGATCAAGATCGGCCCGGTGGAGAAGATCCGCGACCTGGTGAACCTGGCGCTGCCTGGAGTCGCAATCCATGCGCTGCCGGTGGTGCCGCGACAGATCCCGTTCCACACCGGGTTCAGCTACTTCGAGCTGGATCGCGGCAGCGACCTGTGGAAGCAGCTCGATGCCTCGGGGGGGATGGCGGTCCACGTGGCCGGAGAATTCCCGGACTTGACGCTCGAGCTCTGGGCGATCCGAGGATAGAGTGAGCCAGGACGACCCCTTCGCGCTGCCTGAGGAGGACCGCACCGTCATCCGCCCGGCTCCGGGTGGACGGCGTCCGCTCGCTTCGAGCCCACCGCCGGCGCCGGCCTATGCGCCCGCGGTGAGCATTGAGGACGTGGGGCAGATCGGCGGCCTCAACCCGCTGCTCGCCGCCGCCAATCCGCTGCTGAGCCTGGCGGTCCAGCTGCGCAGCACGCCAGCGCTGGGCGACCTCGAGCGCCTGCGCGAGACGCTGGTGCGCGGGTTACGCGAGTTCGAATCCAATGCGCGCAGCAAGGGGGTGCGTGCAGAGACGGTGGTTGCGGCGCGCTATTGCCTGTGCACGTTCCTGGACGAAGTCATCGCTACCACGCCGTGGGGCGCAGCGGGCGCATGGGCCAACAAGAGCCTGCTCATCACGTTTCACAACGAAGCCTGGGGCGGTGAGAAGTTCTTCGCGCTGCTCAAGCGCGTCAGCGAGGACGCGGCCAACAACATCGATCTGCTGGAGCTCATGTACATGTGCCTGGCCTTCGGGTTCCAGGGACGCTATCGGGTGGTGGACGGCGGGCGCTCGCAGCTGGAGGAGCTGCGCGACCGGCTGTACGTCACGATCCGCGCCCAGCGCGGCGAGCCCGAGTCCGAGTTGTCGGCGCGCTGGCAGTCGGCGAAGCCGACGAAAGTGCCGTTGACCAACTGGGTGCCGCTCTGGGTTGGAGCAGCGGTGGCCGTGGGTGTATTGCTCCTGGTCTACCTGGGTCTGAGCTGGTCCTTGAACCGCTCATCCAACCCTGTTTACGCCGTACTGCAGGAGATCCCGGACAAGTTCGCGCCGGCCCAACCGGCCGCTGCGCCCAAACCCATGGGGCTGTCCGTGCTGCTCCAGCCGGAGATCGCAGCGGGCTGGGTGAGCGTGACCGAGCTGGCCGACCGCGGCATCGTGCGACTGCGGGGAGATACCCTGTTCGAGTCGGGCAGCGCATCGGTCAACGCACAGTACCAGCAGGTTCTCGCCCGCGTTGCCGAAGCCCTCAACAGCACGCCGGGGACGATCGTCGTCGCCGGACACACCGACAACCGCCCGATTCTCTCACTGCGCTTCCCCTCCAACTGGGACTTGTCCAAGGCGCGTGCCGACGCGGTCGTGGCCCTGCTGTCGGGCGGTCTTGCCAACCCGGCGCGGGTTCGCTCGGAAGGGCGCGGTGACGTGGAGCCGCTGGTCAACAACGACACGCAGGCGAACCGGGCCACCAACCGGCGCGTCGATATCACCGTGTTCAACCCGGCCGCCGGTCCAGCCCTGGTCCGCCCCAGCAAATAGGCCTGCATCTGCTATGCGAGCTCTGTTCGGTTTTCTGCGCAAGCGCTGGTTCCTGAGCCTGCTCGGACTGCTGGCGCTGAGCCTGGCCATCTGGGTCATCGGCCCACTGTTCGCGTTCGCCGATTACCGTCCCCTCGAGCCCGAGTCGCGCCGCTGGATCGTCATCGCCGCGCTGTTCGCCATCTGGATCGGCCGCATGCTCTGGAGGTGGGTCCAAGGGCTGCGAGCGAACAACAACCTGCTCGCGGGATTGACCGCAACGGCGCCGCGCGCGGCGCCCAGCGCGACCGAGCAAGCCACGGCCGACGAGCTGGCGGAGCTCAGCAAGCGCATGCAGGAGGCGCTGGGTCTCCTGAAAAAGATGCGAGTCAAGGGCAGCTTCGGGACGCGCTATCTGTACCAGCTGCCCTGGTACGTCATCCTCGGCGCGCCGGGCGCGGGCAAGACCACCGTCCTGCTCAATTCGGGGCTGCGCTTTCCGCTCGCCGAGCGCCTCGGACCCGACGCCATCCGTGGCGTAGGCGGCACCCGCAACTGCGACTGGTGGTTCACCGATGAGGCCGTGCTGCTCGACACTGCCGGGCGCTACACCACGCAGACCAGCGACCGCGAGGTCGACAAGGCGGCGTGGACGGGCTTCCTCGACCTGCTCAAGCGACACCGCGGCCGTCGGCCGATCAACGGTGCGCTCGTGGCCATCAGCGTGGCGGACCTGCTGCGGCAGAGCCCCGGCGAGCGGGATCGGCATGCGCGTGACATCCGCCAGCGCCTGCAGGAGCTGCGCGAGGGTCTGGGTATCCGCTTCCCGGTCTATGTCCTGTTCACCAAATGCGACCTGCTCGCCGGCTTCGTCGAGTTCTTCGCGGACCTCACCGCCGAGCAGCGCGCACAAGTCTGGGGCAGCACGTTTGCGCTGGCCGATCAGCCCGACCCGGACGCGAACCTCACGCAGTTCGGACCTGAGTTCGATGGGCTCGAGAAGCGACTCAACAGCCGGCTCCTCCTGCGCGTTCAGCAGGAGCGCGACCCTCAGCGGCGCACGCTGATCTACTCGTTTCCGCAAGAGTTCGGGGCCACCAAAGCAGCCGTCATCGAGTTCCTGAGAACCGTGTTCCAGACCAGCCGGTTCGAGGAGCGCTCGCTGCTGCGAGGCATCTACTTCACCAGCGGCACCCAGGAAGGCACGCCGCTGGACCGAGTGATGACCTCGCTGGCGCGCGCCTACGGCCTGCAGCAAAGCCCGTTGTCCGCGAACGTGGCTACCGGGCGCAGCTACTTCATCACGCGCCTGCTCAAAGACGTCGCGTTTCCCGAGGCGGAACTGGCGGGCACCAACCTGCGCCAGGAGCGCAGGCTGGCCTGGCTCAAGCGCGGGGCCTACGCCGGCCTCGGCGCGTTTGCTGCGGTGGTCATCCTGGCGTGGGTCGTAAGCTACGGACGCAATCAACATTCCATTTCGGAGGTGGGCCGGCAAGCCGACCAGATTCGAGCCCAGCTGCAGAATTTCCGCTGGGAACAGGCCTCGCTCGATACAGTGCTGCCGGTTCTCGACGCGCTGCGCAGTGTGCCGGGCGGTTACAACCAGCGCGACGAGGCACCCCCTCTGACCATGCGTTTCGGCCTCTACCAGGGCTACAAGCTGGGCAGCGAGGCGCAGGCCGCTTATCGGCGCTCGCTCGATAAGATTCTGCTGCCACGGGTAGCGGCGCGCCTGGAGCAGCACTTGCAGATCAGGAGCCGCGATTTCGAGGACGCGTTCGAGACCCTCAAGGTGTACCTCATGCTCAACGACCCGGATCGTTTCGACGTCGCAACCGTGCAAGGCTGGGCCCACCGCGACTGGGTCGAGCGCTTGAGCGAGATCCCGCCGGAGAAGCGTCCGAGCTTGAAGGAGCACACGGACGCCTTGTTCGACACCGGTCAGTTGACGCAATCCGTCGGATTGGATCAGCAGCTCGTCGAGGACGTCCGCAGGCAGCTTCTGAGCGGATCGCCGGCCCGGCGCATTTACGAGCGCATCAAGCAGCACCCGGACGCCGCCAAGCTGCAACCATTCACCGTCGCCGGCGCGGCCGGTGACGACGCCCGCTTCGTGCTCGTGCGCCGGAGCGGGCAGCCGCTCAGCACAGGAATTCCCGGGCTCTTCACCAACGCCGGATTTCACGACTACTACCGGCAAAGCCTCGAGATCGCGGTGGCCGCCGACCTGAAGGAAACGTGGGTCCTCGGCGTTTCCCCGGCCGTACAGGTGCAGTCCCTGCAAGTGCTCGAGGAGGTCAACCGGCTCTACTTCGACGAGTACATCGGCCAATGGGAAACGTTCCTTGGCGACATCGTCATCGCGCCCATGCCGAACCTGGAGCGTGCCGAGCAGGTGCTCGGCTATCTCGCGCGGCCCGACTCACCCCTGCGGCGGTTCCTCGACGCGGCCGCGCGCGACACGACGCTTGCCACCAAGCAAACGGCGCCGCAGAAGGTCGCGGGGGTCGAAGTTCCGAAGATCATCGGCAAGACGTGGGAGAAGACCCGGTTCGGTCAAGTCGGCGAAACGCCAGTCGATCGCCGCTTTGCCGGTCTGCACCGCCTGGCGAAACCCGACGATGCCGGCAAGGCCCCGATGGACAACTCCCTTGCGCTGCTCAAAGAAGTCCATGGCATTGTCGTCGCGCAGAAAATCATCACCGAAGGGGGCCTTCCGCCGCCGCCCAATCCAACGGAAGAGGCAATCTTGAGCCGCGTCGAAGCGGATGCCAGCCAGCAGCCCCAGCCGCTCGGAGGCATGCTGGTGACGGTGGCCAAGGGTACTCGCGCGGCCGCGCGCGGGGTGGCTTTGGCCAAGCTGAACCAAATCTGGGCGGGTGACATCGCGGCGTTTTGCCGGCAGGCGCTGCGCGGCCGCTACCCGCTGTCTCGCACGAGCGCGAAGGAGGCCACGCAGGAGGACTTCGGCGGCTTCTTCGGCCCGGGAGGCAAAGTCGAAAGCTTCTATCGCGACAACCTCCAAAACTATCTCGGCCCCTACACAGCGCCCAAGAGCAACGCGAACCTGCCGATCTCCCGTGAGACGATGGCGATGCTTCAGAACGCCAAGATCATCCGCGAGGTCTTCTTTCGCGGCGGTGGCCAGGTCCCCGCCCTGAACTTCGAGCTGAAGCCGGTGCGCATGGACGCGCAGATCAACCAGTTCGTCCTGGACGTCGACGGCCAGATCGTTCGCTACGAGCACGGCCCCGCAATGGTCAGCCGGCTGAAGTGGCCGAGCCCGATGGGGGCAACCCACGTCCGCATCCAGATTTCTCCACCCGCCGCGAGTGGCACCTCCGGGCGGTCCGAAGACGGCCCATGGGCGCTGTTCAAGGTGTTGGACGGTGCCCGGATCCAATCGACCAACCTGCCCGATCGTTTCCTGGTGACCTTCGACATCGAAGGGCGAACCGCCACCTTCGAGCTGCGCGCCAGCAGTGTCTACAACCCGTTCCGGTTACAGGCCTTGGAGCGCTTCGAATGCTCGGAGCAGCTCTAGACGCTTCCGGCCCAGGCGCGCCCGGCTATTTCGGAAAGCTGCCCGGATTCGGTGACTTCGTCACTCGGCGCCTGCCGCGCGGCTTTGTGGAGCCTTGGGACAACTGGCTGCAGCAGTGCGTCCTGGGCGCGCGCGAGCGCCTCGGGGTCAGCTGGCTCGAGACCTACCTGACCAGTCCAATCTGGCGCTTTGCAATGGGTGCCGGCGTTTGCGGCCCCTCCGGATGGACGGGCCTAGTCATGCCCAGCGTAGACCGCGTCGGGCGCCATTTCCCGCTGACCCTCGCCAGCGAGCTGCCGGCGGACAGTGGGCTCCTGCCACTGCTCTGCGAGGACAGCTGGTTCGAGCGTCTGGAGGAGCTGGCGCTCTCGACGCTGGACGAGCCGTTCGATCTGGCCATCTTCGACCAGGAGCTGCAAGGCTTGACGCTACAGGCCTCGGGTAACGCGGTAGTGAGCGCGCTCAAGGGCGCGCAGACCGACGGGGTGTCTTGGTACTTCGAGCTTCCATCCGTCGCGTCCCTGGGTCCGAGCATGCCGGCCATCCTCGAATCTTTGTTCCGCCCGCAGCTGGACCGGCACAGCTTCTGGTGGACCTCCGGCTCAGCCAAGGTGAAGCCCTGCTTCTTGACCTGTGCCGGCCTGCCCCCCGCCGCGAGCGCTGCCGCCTTCCTCGACGGCAACTGGGGGCACTGGGGCTGGGCCAGCGAGCTTTGACCCCCGGCTGGCTATTCCACTGATTTTTTGGGCTCCTTGGCGTAAGATCGGAGGGGTACGGGGGGCGCGGCCAGTGCCGCCGTGTCCGGGAACCAGCACGGCGACCTGACCAAAAGCCTATGACTTTTGGCATCTAGCCATGCGCAGGCGAGAAGAGGGAAAGTATGTCTGAGCCCAACGATTCCCAACGGGCGGCCGACCATCCAACAACGCAAAACAGCAACGACATGCTTCGAGCCTCGTCAGTCGACCCCGATCGCACCCGCATCGTGGCGGGCTATGGCGACTCTTTGCCGCGCGGGCTTGGCGAACCAGTCGCCGACCATGACGACCCGACGTCCGGATTTCAGCTCGTGGGCCGCTACCAGATCCTGGAGCGGATCGGACGCGGCGCGATGGCCACCGTCTACAAGGCCTACGACCCCGGCATCAATCGCACGCTGGCGCTGAAGTTCCTGCATCCCGACCTTTGCACCGAGGCGCAGTATCGCGACCGCTTCGTTCAGGAGGCCAAGGCTGCGGGCGCCTTGTCGCACCCCAACATCGTTACCGTGTTTGACGTCGGAGAGATCGAGGGCCGTCCCTACATCGCCATGGAGCTGATCGACGGTGTGCCCTTGAGCGAGATCGTGCGTCCGGGCGCGGGGCTGCCGACGCGTGAAGTCGCCGAAATCGGTGCGCAGCTCGGCCGAGCCCTGGACTACGCGCACACCAAGGGCGTGGTCCACCGCGATATCAAGCCCAGCAACATCGTGCGCTTGAAAGGCGGCAACACCATCAAGGTCACCGATTTCGGTATCGCGCGCATCGACGGAAGCCAGCACACCCAGCAGACCCGCGTGGGCACCGTGCTGGGCACGCCGCAGTACATGTCTCCCGAGCAAGCGATGGGGGACAAGGTCGACGGGCGTTCCGACCTGTTCTCCGTCGGCGTCGTGTTGTATCAGCTGCTCACCGGACACGCACCCTTCGAAGCCACCAGCCTGGTTACCCTGGCTCATCGGATCGCGAAGCAAGAACCCACCCCCATCGACAAGGTGCGCGACGACGTGCCGCCCGCGCTGCACCGGGTAATCGGGCGCTGCCTGAAGAAGCAGCCCGAAAAGCGCTTCCAGACTGGAGCGGAGCTGGCCGACGCGCTGGCGCGCGTAGTAAGCGACCTGGATCAGGAGATCGGCATCACGGGCCGGCCCCGCGTCATTCCGCTGCGCGTCAAGTGGACCCTGACGATGGCGGTGATCGTGGCAGTGACGATGGCAATCACCGCCGCACTCGTGACGCAGCGTCAATACGCGGCCATGATGCGGCAGGTGATGGAGTACGGGTCGTCTCTGGCAGGCTTCCTGGCCACGGAGAACGCCGCCTCCACCCTGGCGAAGGACTGGGTGACCGTGGACGTCTCGGTCCGGGACATCATGGAGAGCCAGCGGTTCCAGGAGATCACGGTGCTGGACCGTCAAGGCGTCGTGCGCGTCAGCAGCGACCCCGATGCGGTCGACAAACCCTACCAGGCACGCCCCGGCGCGAAGGAGATCGCGACCCGGGAGGACGGTGTAGTGGTGCGCAGCCATGCGGCGGCCGACGGCTCGGGCGTGCTGGATTTCGACGCGCCCATCACCTTCAAGAAGGGGGATCAGCGCATCGAGATCGGCCGCCTGCATCTGGGGATCCTGGAAAGGCCGCTTTCGGCCGTCGCCCGGCTCAGCCTGCTGTCGATGGGCCTGCTGGTGCTGGTCACCACTGCGGCAGTATCCTTGGGAACCTACTTGATTGCGGACCGCTATTCCAAGCCGCTGCGGTTGCTGCGAGACTCCATGGCCGAGCTTGGGAAGGGGCGGTTCGACTACCGGATCGCTGAACAGCGCAACGATGAGTTCGGACAGGTGTACCGCTCCTTCGACAACATGGCGCAAGCGGTGCAGAAGCGCCTGGACGCCGATAGCGCAGGCAAGGACACACCAGTGCAGTAGCCTCTGGCTGGATGGGTGCGTTCGTATCGACAGGATACGCAATCCGGTGCCCGGCTCGGGAGAGCCCGCGATCAGTCGAGCGCTGCTGCTCGGGCTGCTCCTCGTCGGGGGGTGCGCCGGCGCTCCCCCTTCCCCGCCTTCCACCCCTTCTCCTCCGTCTTCGCAGCCGTCAGCTCGGGCGCCTGCCCCACGCACCACCGCACCTGCTCCGTCACCTGCCCTGACCGAGGGTATCGTCGCCAAGAACGAGCGCTTCGTGGTCTACCTGCCGAAACGCGGGGAGACCCTGCGATCCGTCGCGCAGGGGTTCTTGGCAGACGAAGCGCGCGGCCGGGAGATCGCCGAGTTCAACGGCATCAGCGAGCTCGAGCCGGGCCAGCCGCTGGCCATTCCCCTGCGTCCGCAGAATCCGCTCGGCGTGTATCCCGACGGATATCAGACCGTGCCCATCCTCTCGTACCATCGCTTCGGCGACAAAGACGGAAGAATGGTCGTGACCCCCGATGCGTTCGCGGCCCAGCTCGACTACCTGGCAAGGAACGGCTACCACGTTGTACGGCTGTCCGACCTCGCCGAGTTCCTGGCCGGAAAACAGCCGCTGCCCAGGCGTGCCGTGGTGATCACCATGGACGACGGCTACGCCTCCGTGTATGAGCACGCCTTCCCGCTGTTGAAGAAGCACGGATTTCCGGCGACCGTGTTCATATACACGGACTTCGTGGGCGCCAAGGACGCGTTGTCGTGGGGCCAGATGGCGGAAATGAAGGCGTCGGGCCTGGTCGATATCCAGTCGCACTCCAAGACCCATTCAAACCTGAGCTATCGCCTGCCCGGTGAGACCGACGGCGCCTATCGGGAACGGCTCAAGATGGAAATACGCACTCCGCTGCAGATCCTGCAGCAAAGGCTATCGACGTCTCCCGTCAGCTTCGCCTACCCGTTCGGCGACACCAACCAGCAGGTGATGGATCAGCTGGCCAAGGCGGACTACCGGCTGGCAGTCACCGTAGACCCGGGAGGCAACGCGTTCTTTGCCTATCCGCTCATGCTCAAGCGCAGCATGATCTTCGGTGACCAGGGTCTGGACGCATTCGTAGCCAAGCTGCAGGTGTACCGCACATTCGACGTGCGATGATGACCGGCCGCAGGGCAGTCTGCTCCGTTTGGCCATGCGTGCCGCTGATGCTGGCGTCCTGCTCGTCGATCCCTGGCCCTGAGCAACGCCCCGGCAGCTGCGGCTGCCTACTCCCCCGCCGGTATCGTGCTCGCTCCTGCGGCCGCAGCACCCTCGTTTGCGTCGTTCGAGCAGCACCACCAGACCCGTGCGGAAGGCTTCGCTCGAGAGGGCAAATGGGCCGACGCGGCGGTCGAGTGGGAGATCCTGGTCCTGCTGCGCCCGGACCGTGCCGAGTACACGAAGCGTTGGGAAGAGGCAAAGGCGAAGGCGCACGCCGCCGTCAACTCGGATCTGCAGGCCGCCGCCGAGGCACGCCGGCGCGGCGATCTCGTCAGCGCCAGCGCACTCTACCTCAAGGCGCTCGGTGCCGATCCGGGAAATACGGCGGCTGCCGATGCGCTGCGCGAGATCGAGCGCGATCAGGCGCGTCGGCTGCACGCCAATCACTGGGGAAACGGCGTAGGCAGTGGGAAGCCAACGGCGACGCCGCGCGTGGGATCACCAGCGAACACAGTGCCCGCCGCGGAACAGCGAGAGCTCGAAGGCGCGGTCATGCTGCTGCACCAGGGCGACTATGCAGTGGGCGTACAAAAGCTGCGGGACTACCTGCGCCGACATCCCCAGGACGAGCTCGCCAAGAGGACGCTTCGCGACGCTTACGCCGCGCTCGGCAAGCAGCAGCTCGATCAAGGCAAGCCCAACGAAGCGCTCGGCTATCTGGAAAAGGCGCAGCAGATCAAAGCCGGGGCAGCGGCGCCCGGTGGCGCGGTGCAATCGCTGCGCAAGGACCTGGCACAGAAGTACTACGAAGACGCAGTCCGCGTCCAGCGCGGCGACCTGAGCGAGGCGATCCGCCTGTGGGAGCGGGCCCTGCAGTACAACCCCGACCACGCACAGGCGCGGCTGCGGTTGAAGCAGGCGAAACAGATGCAGCAGAACCTGGAGGCAATCGAGAACCCCAAGCCGAAGCAGTGAAACGACCGAACGCTCTCTCTCCCTCGGGAGGGCGGGGTGCGAGTCGATGCGCGCCCCCTAGTTCACCCCCTCCAAGTGCCGTTGCAGATCCAGGGCTCGCTGCAGTTCCAGCCGTGCCACCTCGTTGGTAGGATCGAGCGCAAGAACCCGGTTCCATTCCTTGATGCTCAAGTCCAGCTCCTGGCGCTTGTACGCTTCCCTCGCCTTGCGATCGTGAACGGCGATGAGCTCAGGTCGCAGTCGCTCGGCATCGGGTCGGTACTTGGGGTCCAGGCGGGCGGCCTGGACGAACAACTCATAGGCGCCGTCCTTGTCCCCTGTCTGCAACCGTCGCATGCCGTCCTGATATAGCCGCTCCGGCTCGACAGCCGAGCCGGTCACCTTGCGCGGCGGCGGCTCCTGTGTCCGCACAGGCGGTTTCGCCACTGCTATGGGCCGAGTCCCGGGAATGCGGATGACTTGTCCTACCTGCAGACGCGGCACGGGGAGATTGTTGTAACGAGCCAGGAGATAGAACTTGTACTGGTCCTTCAAATATTGCTCGGAGAGCTTCGACAGCCGGTCTCCGGGCTGGACTGTGTAGCTGAACGATCTTGCTCCCAAGGTCGCCACCGGGTCTGCAGTGATCGAGAGCAGCAAAGTCTTTGCGAGCGCGTTGTTGCCGTCCAACGCCAGGGCATTGTTCAGTTCCACCCTGCGCCTCCGCCTCCTTCCCCTCGTCCAGGAGGGTGGCGGCCCGCAGCGCTTGATCCTGTGCCTGACGCTTTTCGCCCATGGTCGGCTCGCGGGGGGCGGGGGCTGGGGCGCTGGCTGCGGGATAGCAGCGGGCTGCGGCGCAGGAGGTCGGGAGCTGGGCTCTGTCGGCGGCGCAGAGTCTGGGGGCGCCGGCTTCTGCTCCTGCTTGGGCGAATCTGCGCAAGCAGCCAGCCAAGGCCGTCGCGATGATCAAGAAGAATAGGGACCGCATTGTTGTCTACTGTTCGGTCGGTCATCGAAGGCGCACACCTGAGCGCCGCGGAGACTGGCTGGCTGGGCTGGTGATCTGACCAGCAGCCCGACCTGCCGCTGGGCCGCGTAGGGGAGCGCTATCCTCATCCGAGCATATTCTAGCCCATCTCGCCTCGCGCCAATTCCATACAAACGTCCAATTGGCGCTCCGACAATTGGGGGGCAGAATAGCAGCTCGCAGGCTCTGCCATGACAACGGGGAACGACTATGTGGCGTCTCGCAAATCGCCTATTGATTGCATGGGTCGCAACAGCCGGCCTGGCCGGCCCTGTGCACGCTGGCCAGCTGGAGGACGCCGCCGCCGCTTTCGCCCGACAGGACTACGTGACCGCGCGGAAGCTATGGCTTGCGCTTGCAGAAAAGGGCAATGCCGAAGCACAGAATCGCCTCGGGACGATGTACTACCGGGGTAGAGGCGTGGCACCGAATCAGGCGGAGGGGGTGAAGTGGTTTCGCCGCGCCGCCGAGCGCGGCTATGCGAACGCCCAGGTCAACCTGGCGACCGCTTACGGGGAGGGGCATGGAGTCGAGCGCGACCTCGCCGAGTCGGCCAAATGGTATAAACGCGCAGCGGACCAAGGTAGTGCGCTGGCGCAGAACAATCTTGGCGTGAGGTACGCGAAGGGCGAAGGCGTACCGCAAGACGTGGTGAAGGCGTACATGTGGTACAGCCTGAGCGCCGCACAGGGGGACGAGGCTGCGGCGAAGAATCGGGAACACATCGTGGAGAAGATGACGCCGGCACAGATCAAGGACGCCCAGCGCCTGGCGCGCAAGTGGAAGCCGAAGAAATAGCCGGTTGGGCAGGAAGGTTCAATATCCGAGTGCAACGGCAATGACCATGCGAATCTCATCAAGCGTGTTAACCGCGGCTGGGCGCAGTACTTCGATCAATTGGGAGTTCATTAAGAAGAAAGAGGGCGATGTGTACGAGCCCTACGTGCAGGTGAACCGCACTGACAAGAACAAGCTGCGCGACCATGAGAAGTATGACCGCGCACACTACAAAACAATCGGCAACTCTGGAGTGACCGTGGCTTCCGGCATCGACCTCGGTCAACAGAATCTGCGCGACCTGCTGCTCAAGGTACCTGACAAGAACACTCGTCAAGCGCTTGAGGAGAAACTCGGTATGTTCTTCGGGGTCAGCAAGAAGCGAAAGGAAGGGGCGATCAAGGCTCTGGATGCTGCCGAGAACCAGGCGGTTCTCCGTTTCCAGACGACACAGCCCGAACTGATGAGCATCCTCGGCGCGTCCTTCGGAGACCGGCTGGACCAACGAGCGGAAATCGGCAAGGTCTTGAGCATCAAGACGCGACGCCTCACGTCGTATTGCGACTGGGCATGTTTGGACACGCGATCTTCAGTCTCGAAACCGCCGAGGTCGAAGCGCTGGAGATCGCCATCAAGAAGATCTACTCGGAGAAGCTTGCGACGGCATTCGACCGACAAGCCAAATCCCACGGTGCCTTATTCGGATTGCTTCCGCCCGACGCCCAAACCGCCATGATGTCCTTCCACTATCAAACCGGTTCCATGCCTGGCGGAAAACGGCACGCTAGCTTCTGGAACACAGCCGTCACCGGCGATATGGCTAAGACTTCGCCAAACTGTTCGAGCAGGCCATAGCCGATAAGGCACCCACAGACTATCGATCGCGGCGAAACGCAGAGGTGGATTTGCTTAAGAAAGCGGCGGGCGCCAAGAAACAGGTTACGCCCCGAAAGTCGCGGCACCAAGGGTCTCGCCAACGGGCTGACCTCTTGCTCATCCGCTGCCGGCTGCGCCGACTCTAAATAGACGGCGTAGCCGATCCCGCCCCACGGTGACCGTCCCGAATGCAAGGCCAAGTGCAGCTTCCGTAGCGACCGCGCACAACGTCACATAGCCGTTGGCGATGGGAAACCGGATCCCAGCCGGCAGGCCCCCTGATACCATTTGACACGCAGTTGCGCGTAGCTTTCTGCGAGCGCCTCCTCTAGCTAGGTACGCAGGAATCGGTAAGGACAGCGCGATCAACTCACGGTCTGCGGCAATTTAGCCCTCTCAGGTGCTCACGGCCAAGCCCTCGGAGACGCAGAACTACTACGTGCTGTTATCGCCGGCGAGACCTCTCTATGGATTTCGCGCTTCCACGCGCAGATCCCGTGTCGAACTAGATTGGCGCCGACCCAATTCGCCTGCCCCTCAGCTCGCCGCCAGTCGGCAGCGCCTCCTCAAGCCGCAGAAAGTGCACGCGGCCGGACTCGTCGCCCAGCGTGACGTGTTTTCCGTCGGCAACAACGGCGACCGCGGTGATCTGATGGTGGACCGACACGCTCCCGAGAATACGGGCCTCGGTCAGACTGGTGACAACTACCGTGTCACCATAGATCGAGTAGGCAACATTGCCATTCGGTGCCAGCGCGACCTCATCGACTTTGCCTTGTCGTCCCTGTAGACCGAGCTTCTCTCTTCCCCGCTTTTTTCGCACGTCCCACACGCGCAAGGTATCGTCCTGCGCAGCGGACGTGATGTTCTGGCCGTCGGGGGAGATGGCAATGTCCAGCAAGCCCCTTCCACGGCCGGGCCCGCAGAATTCGAGGTCGTCACCTCTCCACGGCACCCAAACCCGGTGTCCCTCGAGAGCATGAATGGTCGAACCCGTGCTCAGATCCCACAACCGCATAGACCCGAACCGGGTACCGATGACCGCCACCCGTCTCTCGCCGTCGATCGCCATCGCCACCGCATCCCAATCCTCCATCTCCTCCGACAAGATGACGCCGTTGGCGATATCCCAGGCGCAGAGGCTGCCGGCCAGAGCAATGAGGACACACTCGCCGTCCGCCGTTATCGCGATCTCCGAATCACGACCAATCACCTTCGGGATGGTGTTGACCACTGGCGCGATCTTCGAGCTCGGACAGCAGCGCTCCTCCATCCTGCGGTCGCGGACGTTGCGTTTGCCCTTCTTGTTCGGACACCCAGCACCCTCATGACGCGTCCCCTCTCCAGATCCCAGAGACTGATCGTGCGGTCGCGCAAGTGTGTGGCGGCTCGTGCTCCATCCGGAGTAATCCTGGCAGTACGCACGCTTTGTGCATGAGCGCATACGCGAACAGGTTTGCAGGATGCGAGGTCCCAAACGCGCAACGTCCCGGTCGCGTGAGGTTGTAATGGCCTTGTTACCGTCTGCACTGATCCAAAAACTAGAGACAATGTCGCCGTGACCTTCGAGCATGCCTACGACTTGATCTGTCTCCGTATCCCAGACACGCAGGACTCTGCCGCGGGAGCCGGGAATCGCCTTCCTGCCGTCCGCGGATATGGCGAGGAGCGACACCGGGTCGGGATGTGCCTTGAGGGGCTGGAGCGTGGGTGCGCTCTCGAGGTTCCAATGACGAATGGTCTTATCTCCCGACCCCGACACCGCCTGGGTACCGGTAGTGGTCGTCGCCAGCGGACGATGCGTC
>CAWHCG010000026.1:0-54560 GCA_963827575.1 uncultured beta proteobacterium | reverse complement strand
AGGTTGCTCACCTGGTCGTGGAGACTGGCAGCCAGAGTTTGAAGTCGCTGGTGCTGCGCCTGCAGCAGATGCTGGTGCAGCACTGCACTCCCGCACCTCGGCGGGGGGCGGAGTCGACCGGGTCAGCGCAATAGCGAGACGAGAAATGGACACACTGCAGGTGGCGCTGGGCGAGCGCAGCTATCCGATCCACATCGGCAGCGGGCTGCTCGCGCACACCGAGCTGATCGTGGCCCACCTGCCGCAGCCACGGGCCGTGATTGTCACCAACCCTACTGTCGCGGCGCTGTATCTCGATGGGCTGACCGCCGCGCTCGCGCGTGCTGGCATCGGGACGGTCGCGGTGAGCGTTCCGGACGGCGAGGGCTACAAGAACTGGGAGACCCTCAATTCCATCTTCGACGCCTTGCTGGCCAACCGCTGCGAGCGCAAGACCGCGCTGATCGCCCTGGGAGGGGGGGTGATCGGAGACCTCACCGGGTTCGCTGCCGCGGTCTATCTGCGCGGTGTGCCCTTTGTCCAGATCCCCACGACGTTGCTGGCCCAGGTCGACTCCTCGGTCGGGGGCAAGACCGGTATCAACCATCCGCTGGGCAAGAACATGATCGGTGCGTTCTATCAGCCGCGCCTCGTGCTGGCCGACATCGCGACCTTGGACACGCTCCCGCCCCGGGAGCTGGCTGCGGGGTTGGCCGAAGTGATCAAGTACGGGCTGATCCTCGACCGCGCCTTCTTCGACTGGCTGGAGACGAATATGGAGCGGCTGGTGGCGCGCGAGGCCGCCGCCCTGAGCTACGCGGTGCGCCGTTCCTGCGAGCTCAAGGCGCAGGTGGTAGCGCAGGACGAGCGCGAGTCGGGCCTGCGCGCCCTGCTCAACCTCGGGCACACTTTCGGCCACGCCATCGAGGCTGGGCTGGAATACGGGACCTGGCTGCACGGCGAGGCGGTTGCCGCGGGCACCGTCCGCGCGGCCCGGCTATCGCAGCGCCTGGGGTCCCTGGGCGAAAGCGAGGTGCAGCGCGTCGTGGCGCTGTTGCAGCGGGCAAATCTGCCGACCGCAGCGCCCGACCTGGGTGTGGACCGCTATCTGGAGCTGATGGGCTTGGACAAGAAGGTCGAAGGCGGCAAGCTGCGCCTGGTGCTCCTTCGGGGCATCGGCCAGGCCTACGTCACCGCCGACTTTCCCCAGGCCGACCTGCGGGCCGTTCTCGCCGCCTAGTTCGCTAAACCGCTACACCCTAACCGCAGAGGCGCAGAGGCGCAGAGGCCCGCAGAGGAAGACGGAAGGCCTTTCAGCGCGAAGGACGCGACGGTACGCAACGGACCGCGAGCAAATGACCGGTGTCGAAGCGCTTTCTCCGGCGTTCCTTTGCGCCTCCGCGCCTTTGCGGTTAGGGGTTTGCGCCCAGAGGTAGGTCCGGAGCCCCGCGCAGCGGCTCCCCGGTTGCTGTCGTTGCTCGGCGAAGGTAGACTAAAAATCTTGCACCGCAGAATCGTGGCCCCGGTAGGCTCTGCCCCCGGGGCCGCCGACCCTCTGGGGGGCTGAATTTCCGGGGTGAGCCCTGATCCTTCAATGAATTGGCAGGGCCGACGCGTCCTGGCAGACGCGCCCAAGGAGGAACGACCGTGACGCACCCGATGTTGCCCTGCGAGCAGGGCCTGTACCACCCGGACCGGGAACGCGACGCCTGTGGCGTCGGCTTCGTCGCCAACATCAAGGGCGCGAAAAGCCACGCCATCGTCGAGCACGGGCTGCTGATCCTGAGAAACCTCACGCACCGCGGTGCGGTGGGGGCCGACCCGCTTGCCGGGGACGGTGCCGGGATCCTGCTGCAGATCCCCGACCGGTTCTTCCGCGAAGAGATGGGCAAGCAGGGGGTCAGGCTGCCGCCACCGGGTGAGTACGGCGTGGGCATGGTGTTCCTGCCGCAGGAACCGGCCTCGCGGCTGGCCTGCGAGTACGAGATCGAGCGCGCCATCAAGGATGAGGGCCAGGTGCTGCTGGGCTGGCGCGATGTCCCGCGCGACAACTCCGGCCTGGGCGAGTCGGTCAAGCAGATCGAGCCGGTCATCCGCCAGGTGTTCATCGGTCGCGGCGCCGGCGTGACGGTCACCGACGCGCTGGAGCGCAAGCTCTACATCATCCGCAAGTCCTCCGGCCATGCCATCCAGGCGCTCAAGCTGCGCTACGGCAAGGAGTTCTACGTGCCCTCCATGTCGGCGCGCACCATCGTCTACAAGGGCATGCTGCTGGCCGGCCAGGTGGGCAGCTACTACAAGGACCTGCAGGACCCGCGCGTGGTCTCGGCGCTTGCTCTGGTGCACCAGCGCTTCTCGACCAACACGTTCCCGACCTGGGACCTGGCGCATCCCTTCCGGATGATCGCCCACAACGGCGAGATCAACACGTTGCGCGGCAACGTCAACTGGATCCGTGCGCGCCAGGGCGCCATCTCTTCGCCGGTGCTGGGCAAGGACCTGGACAAGGTCTGGCCGCTGATCTACGACGGGCAGTCGGATTCGGCCTCGTTCGACAACGCGCTCGAACTGCTGGTCATGAGCGGCTACTCGATCGGTCATGCCATGATGATGCTCATTCCCGAGGCCTGGGAAGGGCACACCATGATGGACGCCCAGCCGGCGTGCCTTCTACGAGTATCACGCGGCGATGATGGAGCCCTGGGACGGGCCGGCCGCGGTGGCCTTCACCGACGGCCGCCAGATCGGCGCCACGCTTGGACCGCAACGGGCTGCGGCCGGCGCGCTACCTCGTCACCGACGACGACCTGGTGATCATGGGCTCGGAGTGCGGCTGCCTGCCGGTGGCCGGAGGAGAAGATCATCAAGAAGTGGCGCCTGCAGCCGGGCAAGATGTTCCTGGTCGACCTGGAAGCCGGCCGCATCATCGACGACAAGGAGCTCAAGGACGCGCTCGCCAGCGCCAAGCCCTATCGCGAGTGGATCGAGCGCATCCGCATCAAGCTCGACGATCTGCCCGCGCCGGAGGAGAAGCGCGGCCGCGCCGAGCGAGCGCGTGCTCGACCGCCAGCAGGCCTTCGCCTACACGCAGGAGGACATCAAGTTCATCCTCACGCCGATTGGCGTGAACGGCGAGGAGCCGGTCGGCTCGATGGGCAACGACTCGCCGCTGGCGGTGCTGTCGCACAAGAACAAGACCCTGTACCACTACTTCAAGCAGCTCTTCGCGCAGGTCACCAACCCGCCGATCGATCCGATCCGCGAGGAGCTGGTGATGTCGCTGGTGTCCTTCATCGGGCCGAAGCCCAACCTGCTCGGCATCGACGAGATGAATCCGCCGCTGCGCCTGGAGGTGAGCCAGCCGGTGCTCGACTTCGAGCAGATGGAGACCGTCCGCCACATCGCCAAGTACACCCACGGCAAGTTCCGCTCCTGCGAGCTGGACATTACCTACCCATTGGCCTGGGGCAGCCAGGCGATCGAGGCGCGCCTAGCGAGCCTGTGCGCGCAGGCCGAGGACGCGGTGCGCTCGGGCTACAGCATCCTCATCATCTCCGACCGCAAGATGGATCGCGACCACGTCGCCATCCCGGCGCTGCTCGCCCTGTCGGCAGTGCATCAGCATCTGGTCAACAAGGGCCTGCGCACCAGCACCGGCCTGGTGGTGGAGACCGGCTCTGCGCGCGAGGTGCACCACTTCGCGCTGCTCGGGGGCTACGGCGCCGAGGCCGTGCATCCCTACCTGGCTCTGGACACCCTCACCGAGCTGGCCGAACAGGGCGTGCTGCCCAACACCGATGCCAAGAAGGCCTGCAAGAACTTCGTCAAGGCGATCGGCAAAGGGCTGCGCAAGGTCATGTCGAAGATGGGCATCTCCACCTACATGTCGTACACCGGCGCGCAGATCTTCGAGGCCGTGGGGCTGTCCAGAGCGCTGGTGGACAAGTACTTCACCGGCACCACCTCGACGGTCGAGGGCATCGGCGTGTTCGAGATCGCCGAGGAAGCGATCCGCATCCACCGCACCGCGTTCAGCGAGGATCCGGTGCTGGAAGGCGCGCTCGACGCGGGCGGCGAGTATGCATTCCGGGTGCGCGGCGAGGAGCACATGTGGACGCCGGACGCGATCGCCAAGCTGCAGCACTCCACGCGCAACAACAGCTTCGACGACCTACAAGGAGTACGCGCAGATCATCAACGATCAGAGCAAGCGCCACATGACCTTCCGCGGCCTGTTCGAGTTCCGCTTCGACCAGTGCGCGCCCGTTCCGATCGACGAGGTGGAGCCGGCCAGCGAGATCGTCAAGCGCTTCTCCACCGGCGCCATGTCGCTGGGGTCGATCTCCACCGAGGCGCACACCACGCTCGCCATCGCGATGAACCGCATCGGCGGCAAGTCCAACACCGGCGAGGGCGGCGAGGACCGCCGCCGCTACGCGCCCGTCAAGGCCGGCGAGACGCTGGCCTCGCGCATCGGCCGCGACCGCATCGAGCGCGACATCGCGCTGCAGGGAGGGCGACTCGCTGAAGTCCAAGATCAAGCAGGTGGCCTCCGGGCCGCTTCGGCGCCACCGCCGAGTACCTGGCCTCCGCGGAGCAGCTCCAGATCAAGATCGCGCAGGGCGCCAAGCCCGGCGAGGGCGGGCAGCTGCCCGGCAAGAAGGTCTCCGAGTACATCGCCGAGCTGCGCTATTCGACCCCGGGCGTGGAGCTGATCTCCCCGCCGCCGCACCACGACATCTATTCGATCGAGGACCTGGCGCAGCTCATCCACGACCTCAAGAACGCCAACCACCGCGCTTCCATCAGCGTGAAGCTGGTCTCCGAGGTGGGCGTGGGCACGGTCGCAGCCGGCGTGTCCAAGGCCAAGGCCGACCACGTCACCATCGCCGGCCACGACGGCGGCACGGGCGCGAGCCCCTGGTCGTCGATCAAGCACGCGGGCACACCGTGGGAGCTGGGGCTCGCGGAGACGCAGCAGACGCTGGTGCTCAATCGCCTGCGCGGGCGCATCGCGGTGCAGGTCGACGGGCAGATCAAGACCGGCCGCGACGTGGTGGTCGGCGCCATGCTGGGCGCCGACGAGTTCGGCTTCGCCACCGCACCGCTGGTGGTCAGCGGCTGCATCATGATGCGCAAATGCCATCTGAATACCTGCCCGGTGGGTGTGGCGACCCAGGATCCGGTGCTGCGCAGGAAATTCCGCGGCCAGCCCGAGCACGTCATCAACTTCTTCTTCTTCGTCGCGGAGGAAGTGCGCGAGCTCATGGCGCAACTGGGTGTGCGCAAGTTCAACGACCTGATCGGCGCCGCCCACCGGTCTCGACATGAAGCGCGGCATCGAGCACTGGAAGGCGAGGGGGCTGGACTTCTCGCGCATCTTCTACATGCCGAAGATGCCGGCCGAGGTTGCGGTATACCACTGCGAGAAGCAGGACCACGGCCTGGAGAAGGCGCTCGATCTGCGCTTGATCGAGCTGGCGCAGCCGGCGCTGGAGCGGGGCGAGCGGGTCACCATCGAGATGCCGATCCGCAACATCAACCGCACCGTGGGCACCATGCTCTCGGGTGAGATTGCCAGCCGCTACGGCCACGACGGGCTGCCCGACGACACCATCCACGTCCGGCTGGCGGGTTCTGCCGGTCAGAGCTTCGGCGCGTTCCTGGCCAAGGGGCGTCACGCCTCGATCTGATCGGCGAGACCAACGACTACTGCGGCAAGGGCCTGTCGGGCGGGCGCATCAGCGTGCAGCCGAGCCCGAAGTTCCGCGGCGAGCCCACGGAGAACATGATCACCGGCAACGTGGTGCTGTACGGAGCCATCGCCGGAGAGGCGTATTTCCGTGGGGTGGCGGGCGAGCGCTTCGCGGTGCGCAACTCGGGCGCCCAGGCGGTGGTCGAGGGCGTGGGCGACCACGGCTGCGAGTACATGACGGGTGGCACGGTGGTGGTGCTGGGCACCACCGGGCGCAACTTCGCGGCGGGCATGTCGGGCGGCGATCGCCTACGTGCTCGACCTGGACGGGCAGTTCGCCAAGCGCTGCAATGCCGCCATGGTCGACCTGGAGCCGGTGCTGCCCGAAGCCGAGCAGGAGGCCAAGCTGCCGCGCGACCTCTGGCACCGCGGCGCGGCCGACGAGGCATCCTCAAGCGGCTGATCGAGACACCATGCGCGCCACACGGGCAGCGCGCGCGCCAGGCAGATCCTCGACAACTGGGCGAGCTACCGCAGCCGGTTCGTGAAGGTGTTCCCGCACGAGTACCGGCGCGCGCTGGGCGAGCTGGCCGAGAAGCAGCGCAAGCTCGCCGCCTAGGGCTTACTTCTCACCGCAGAGGCGCAGAGGAACGCAGAGAAGCGCAGAACAGACCGCCTGCTTGCGAGGACCGCGCACCTCTGGTCTCGTGCTGATTCGGTCTGGTGTTGTCTCTGCGTCCCTGCGGCTCGGTCTTAAGGGTTAGGAAAAAGAACGAATGGGCAAGGTAACCGGATTTCTGGAATACGAACGCCTGCAGGAGGCCGCCGAGCCGAAGGAAGAGCGGGTCCAGCACTACCGCGAGTTCGTGGCGCACCTGACCGACAAGGAGGCCTCGATCCAGGGCGCGCGCTGCATGGATTGCGGGATCCCGTTCTGCATGACCGGCTGCCCGATCAACAACATCATCCCCGACTGGAACGACCTGGTCTACAGGCAGAACTGGCGCCAGGCGCTGGATACGCTGCACTCCGACCAACAACTTCCCCGAGTTCACCGGCCGCGTGTGTCCCGCGCCCTGCGAGGAAGCCTGTACCCTGAACATCAACAACGACCCGGTGGGCATCAAGTCCATCGAGCACGCCATCATCGACAAGGGCTACGAGGCGGGCTGGGTGGTCCCGCAGCCGCCCGCGCGCAAGACCGGCAAGCGCGTCGCAGTGGTCGGTTCCGGGCCGGCCGGGACTGGCGTGCGCGCAGCAGCTTGCGCGCGCGGGCCACGACGTGGTGCTATTCGAAAAGAACGACCGCATCGGCGGCCTGCTGCGCTATGGCATCCCCGACTTCAAGATGGAGAAGTGGCTCATCGACCGCCGCATGGAGCAGATGGCTGCCGAGGGCGTGGAGTTTCGCACCGGCGTGTGCGTCGGCACACACAGGGACCTGGCCGCCGGCGTGACCAACCTCGCCAAGGAATTCGTGCCGGTGAAGCAACTGGCCGGAGAATTCGATGCAGTGGTGCTGGCCGGCGGCGCCGAGCACCCGCGCGACCTGCCGGTTCCCGGGCGCGAGCTCGAATGGCATCCACTTCGCCATGGAATTCCTGCCGCTGCAGAACCAGCGCGTGGCAGGCGACGCGGACGTTCCGGACCTGTGGGCCACCGACAAGCACGTGGTGGTGATCGGCGGCGGAGACACCGGCTCGGACTGCGTGGGGACCTCGAACCGACACGGCGCCAAGTCCGTCACCCAGTTCGAGCTGCTGCCCACGCCGCCACAGATCGCCCAGGGCAACCCGGTGTGGCCCTACTGGCCGGCGAAGCTGCGCACCTCCTCCTCGCACGAAGAGGGTGCGAACCGCGACTGGGCCGTCGCCACCAAGCTGTTCAAGGGCGACGACGGCAAGGTAGAGGCGCTGGTTGCGGTGCGGGTCGAGTGGAAGAAGGACCCGGCCACGGGACAGATGAGGATGCAGGAAGTGCCCGGCACCGAGTTCGAGCTGCCGGCCGACCTGGTCTTGCTGGCGATGGGCTTCGTCAGCCCGGTGCACAAGGGCATGCTGGACGAGCTTGGCGTGCGACTACGACGCCCGCGGCAACGTCAAGGCCGCCACCGAAGGCGCCGGCAGCTATCAGACCTCGCGTCGCCGAAGGTGTTCGCGCCGGCGACATGCGGCGCGGGCAATCGCTGGTGGTGTGGGCGATCCGCGAAGGCCGCCAGTGCGCGCGCGCGGTCGACGAGTTCCTGATGGGGTCGTCTGAGCTGCCGCGCTAGCTGATGGTGAGGCGTAAGGCGTGAGGCGTGAGGCGTAACTAACTGATGGTGAGGCGTGAGCGCGTGAGGCGTAGCACTTCTCCGCTTCCCATGAGGGGACCAGCGTCGTACAGTTCCTGCATAGGGGATGGTAGTGAGTCTGCGTCTTCCAACGCTGTTTCGCCTCACGCCTCACGCCTCACGCCTCACCGTCATGACACGACCGAAGAACGACACGTTCCTGCGTGCGCTGCTGCGCGAGCCCACGCCCTACACGCCGATCTGGATCATGCGCCAGGCCGGGCGCTATCTGCCGGAGTACAACCAGACGCGCGCGCGCGCCGGCAGTTTTCTGGAGCTGGCCAAGAATCCGGATCTCGCCACCGAGGTCACGCTGCAGCCGCTTGGCGCGCTTCGATCTGGACGCGGCGATCCTGTTCTCCGACATCCTCACCATTCCGGATGCGATGGGGCTGGGGCTGTACTTCGCGGAAGGCGAAGGGCCGCGCTTCGAGCGGCCGCTGCGGGAGGAGTGGGAGATTCGCGAGCTCAGCGTGCCCGATCCGCAAGTGCACCTGAGCTATGTGCTGGATGCGGTGACCCAGATCCGCCGCGCGCTCGCCAACGAGGTGCCGCTGATCGGTTTCTCCGGCAGCCCGTTCACGCTCGCGTGCTACATGATCGAAGGGCGCGGCGGCACCGAGTTCCACGAGATCAAGCGCATGCTGTACGCGCGCCCCGATCTGCTGCACAGGGTGCTGGACACCAACGCGCGGGCGGTGGTCGCGTACCTGAACGCCCAGATCGAAGCCGGTGCGCAGGCCGTCATGGTATTCGACACCTGGGGTGGGGCGCTGTCCCATGCGGCCTATCACGAGTTCTCCCTGCGCTACCTGCAGCAGGTCATGCATGGGCTCAAGGACACCTCGCAAGGCGAGCGCGTGCCGCGCATCGTGTTCACCAAGGGCGGCGGCCTGTGGCTCGAGAGTCTGGCGGGGATCGGTGCCGACGCGTTGGGCCTGGACTGGAGCGTGGAGATCGGCGCGGCGCGTGCCCGCGTGGGCGACCGGGTCGCGCTGCAGGGTAACCTGGATCCCGCCGTGCTGTTGACCGAGCCCGAAGTCGTGCGCGCTGAAGCCCACAAAGTGCTGGCCGGATTCGGTCGCGGCGCGGGCCATGTGTTCAATCTGGGTCACGGGGTATCGCAGCACACTCCACCGGAGAACGTGGCAGCGCTGGTGGACGCCGTGCACGAGCTTAGCCGCGCCTATCACGCGTGAGCGCGCCGCCGGCGCACGCTGCGGGACATTGAAGTGAGAGTCGTCCGCGTCGCGCTCGACGTCCCCCTGCGGACACTGTTCGACTACCAGGCGCCCGCGGACGGGCCGGTCTGCGCCGGCCAGCGTGTGCTGGTGCCCTTCGGCCGCGGCCGCAAAGTGGGTATGGTCCTGGAGGTCGAGGCGCAGCCGCAGGTTGCACTCGAGCGCATCAAGCCGCTCGCTCATGTGTTCCGCGACGAGCCGGCGCTGGACCGCGACGTCATCGAGCTGCTGCGCTTCAGCGCCGACTACTACCACTATCCCGTGGGCCAGGTGGTCATGGGGGCGCTGCCGCAGGTGCTGCGCCGGGCGCGGCTGCCGCAGGCCGCGGGCGCTGGGTGGCTATCGGCTGACCGCTGCGGGGCATGCTTTCGAGCTGGCGCGGGTCCCACAGCGTGCTGTGGCCCGGCGCCGCGTCCTCGCCGCGCTGCGTGAGGCGCAAAGCCTGGATCTGCCCGCCCTGCGAGCGCTTGCGCCGGCGGCGGCGCGCGTGCTGCGCGAGCTCGAGCGGATGGGACTGATAGAACGCGTGCGTACCGCGAGGTCGGATTCGACGCTGCGTCCCGGGCCCCTGCCTGAGCCCGCTCCTGGTCCTGGCCTCACCTCGGACCAGGCTCGGAGTGTGCGCGCGATTGTGGATACGCTCGGCAGCTTCGCACCCTTCCTCCTGCGGGGAGTGACCGGCAGCGGCAAGACCGAAGTCTATTTCGCGGTGGTCGCGGAGGTCCTGGCGCGTGGCTGCCAGGCGCTCATCCTGGTCCCGGAGATCAACCTTACCCCCCAGCTGATCGGGCGCTTCCGCGCGCGCTTCCCCGACGTGGCGCTGGCCGCGCTGCACAGCAACCTGGCCGAAGGCGAACGCCTGCGTGCCTGGCGCGACGCTCAGGCGGGCAACGCCCGGGTGCTGATCGGCACGCGGCTGGCGGTGTTCACTCCGCTCCCTGAGCTGGGCCTGGTGATCGTCGACGAGGAACACGATGCCTCCTTCAAGCAGCAGGACGGGCTGCGCTACTCGGCGCGCGACCTCGCGCTTCTGCGGGCCAAGCACCGTGGGGTCCCCGCGTTGCTGGGCTCCGCGACGCCGTCCCTGGAAAGCTACGCGAACGCCCGCGCCGGGCGCTACGCGCTGCTGACTCTCCCGTCCCGTCCGGGCGCCACGCTCCCGCAGATCCGCTGCGTGGACACCCGCCGGGAGCGCCTGCGCCATGGGTTGTCACACGGATTGGTAGAGGCCATCGCGTTGCGATTGTCTCGCGGCGAACAGAGCCTGGTATTCGTGAACCGGCGCGGGTACGCGCCCGCGCTGGTGTGTCCCGCCTGCGGCTGGACCAGCCCCTGCATCCGGTGCTCGGCCCGTCTGGTGCTGCACCTGAAGGATCGGCGCCTGCGCTGCCACTACTGCGGGCACGAGGAGCCCGTCGCGGCGCTGTGCCCGGGGTGCGGCAACCAGGACCTGGCGCCCGCCGGCCACGGCACGCAGCGCCTGGAGAGCGCGCTGGCGGAGCTGTTTCCCGGCGCCCGCCTGCTGCGCGTCGATCGCGACAGCACGCGCCGCCGGCATGCCTTCGCCGCCATGCAGGAGGACATCCGCGCCCAGCGCAGTCGACCTGCTGGTGGGAACGCAGATGCTCGCCAAGGGGCACGACTTTCCCCAGCTCACCCTGGTCGGCATCGTCAACGCGGACAGCGCGCTCTACAGCAGCGATTTCCGCGCGGCGGAGCGCCTGTATGCCCTGCTCACCCAGGTGGCCGGCCGAGCCGGCCGCGGCGAACGGGCCGGCGAAGTCTTGATCCAGACCGAGTTCCCCGACCATCCTGTGTACGACGCGGTATGCCGGCAGGACTACGCGGCGTTCGCGGAAGGCGCCCTGGAAGAGCGGCGGCAGTGCGGGTTCCCGCCCTACCGCCACCAGGCCCTGCTGCGGGCGGAGGCGGCCCGCCGCGCGCTGGTGGACGAATATCTGCACAGTGCAGCACGCGCCGCCGAGGAGCTGACAATGCCGGTTCAGATCTTCGATCCGGTGCCACCGGCCATCGAGCGCATCGCCGGACGCGAGCGCGGGCAGCTGCTGGTGCAGGCCGCGGCACGGTCCGAGCTGCAGCGCTTCCTGAGCGCATGGTGGCCGAGGCTGAGCGATGGCGCCTCCCGCAGCGTGCGCTGGTCGCTCGAGGTGGATCCGCTGGAGGTTTAGGTAAGGATGCTACCCGCGGCACAGACTATAATCGCGGTTTTCCTGCAAACGGCCCATGTCGGCACAGCCCCTTCCCGACCTCAAGGCACATCTGGCCTCGCTCTTCGTCGAAGCGCTCGCACACGTCGCGCCGGGTGCGCCGGCCGCGGTCACACTGGAGCGCCCGCGTCAGCCCGAGCATGGCGATTTCGCCTGCAACGTCGCGCTGCAGATGGCCAAGCCGCTCAAACGCAACCCGCGCGAGTTTGCCCAGGCGGTGGTCAGCGCACTGCCGCCCTCGCACGTTCTGGAACGAGCCGAGATCGCCGGGGCCGGGTTCATCAACCTATATCTGCGCCCCGATACCAAGCGCGGCGTGATCCCGCAGGTGCTCAACTCCGGCAACGCGTATGGGAATGTGCGCTACGGTCAGGGCAAGAAAGTGCAGGTGGAGTTCGTCTCCGCCAATCCCACCGGCCCGCTGCACGTCGGCCACGGCCGCGGCGCAGCGTACGGGGCCAGCCTCGCCAACGTCCTGGCCGCGGCGGGGTTCAGCGTTGCGCGCGAGTTCTACGTGAACGACGCCGGCCGGCAGATGGAC
Organism: uncultured beta proteobacterium; assembly: GCA_963827575.1. Lineage (GTDB taxonomy): Bacteria > Pseudomonadota > Gammaproteobacteria > Burkholderiales > SHXO01 > SHXO01. The sequence goes on along the minus strand of CAWHCG010000026.1, from coordinate 42,544 downwards.
ATCCTTGCCCTGTCCACCTGGCTGCGCTATCTGGAGCTGCAAGGTGTGGTGGTGGCGTTTCCGCCCGAACGCCTATCAGGGCGACTATGTGCGCGACATGGCGTGCGGCGATCGCCGCCGCCCACGGCAAGCGCTTCGTGCGCGCCGCCGAGCGCATCACCGACGGCATCGCGCCGCTGGAAGCCGATGCAGAGGCGCATCTGGATGCGCTCATCGCCCGCGCCAAGGAATTGCTCGGGGACGAGTACAGCGTATGTGCACGACTACGCGCTTGACCGAGCAGCTGGAGGATTGCCGCAACGATCTGCTGGAGTTCGGCGTGACCTTCGACAACTGGTTCTCGGAGCGCTCGCTGTACGACACCGGCCACGTCGAGCGGGCGCTCGCGAAGCTGCGCGCGGCGGGCCACCTCTACGAGCAGGACGGAGCGGTCTGGTTCCGCTCCACCAGCTTCGGCGACGAGAAGGATCGCGTGGTCCAGCGCGAGAACGGGCAGTACACCTACTTCGCCTCCGACATCGCCTACCACCTGAACAAGTTCGAGCGCGGCTTCGAAATCGCCATCGACGTCTGGGGCGCCGACCACCACGGCTACATCCCGCGCGTGAAAGGCGCGCTGCAGGCCGCGGGGATCGACCCCGGCCTGCTCACTATCGCGCTGGTGCAGTTCGCCGTGCTCTACCGCGCGGGCAAGAAGGTGTCCATGTCCACCCGGGCGGGCGAGTTCGTCACGCTGCGCGAGCTGCGCCAGGAGGTCGGCAACGATGCGGCGCGCTTCTTCTACGTGTTGCGCAAGAGCGACCAGCATCTGGACTTCGATCTGGACCTGGCCAAGTCGCAGAGCACCGACAACCCGGTCTACTACGTTCAGTATGCGCACGCGCGCATCGAGAGCGTGCTGGACAAGTGGGGCGGTTACCGGCCCGACCTGCTGGAGGCGGACTTGAGCCCGCTCGACCGCGCCGAGGAGCTCGCCTTGCTGCGCCAGCTCATGGAGTTCCCGCAGGTGATCGAGGACGCGGCGCGCGACCTCGCTCCGCATCTGGTGGCGTTCTACTTGAAGGAGCTGGCGGGTGGGTTTCAGAGCTACTACCAGGCGGTGCCGTTTCTTGTCGATGAGGTTCGCGCCCGCAACGCGCGGCTCGCGCTGATCACGGCGATCGGTCAGGTGCTGCGCAATGGCTTGCGCCTGCTGGGCGTGAGCGCCCCGGAGAAGATGTAGCCGTGGGCACGGCGCGCAGCAATCGGCCAGGGCCGTCTCCGACGCGGGGTGAGGCCCAGCACCCGGTGCTGATCGGTGTGCTCATGGGGTTGCTCCTGGGCCTGTGCCTGGCGCTGGGTGTGGCGTTGTATCTGAACAAGGTGAGCCCCTTCGCTGCCAAGGAGCCCAAGCAGAAGGAGACGCCGGTAGCGAAGGAGCCGCTGCCGGCGGGCCCGGCGCGCACCGGTCCGCCTGCGGGACTGCCGCAGACCACCGCCAGACCGGCCGAGCCCGAGGGTAAGCCACGCTTCGACTTCTACGAGATCCTGCCGGGTAAGCAAGAGCCGGCCGCGCACCGCGACGCGAAGGAGCAGCAGCGCGAGGTTACCTACTTGCAGGCCGGCGCGTTCCAGAAGCCCTCCGATGCCGACAACCTCAAGGCCCGGCTGGCGCTCGCGGGTCTGGAGGCGAAGATCCAGACCGCGACGCTCTCCGACAACAGCGTGTGGCATCGCGTGCGCCTGGGGCCGTACGCGACTACTGCCGAGCTGGACCGGGCACGCGCCGTGCTCCGCGAGAACAAGATCGAGCCCAGCGTGATCAAGATCACCGTCCGCGACCCCAAGTCCTGACAGGAGCGTCCATGCGATTCCTCAAACCCTTCGGTTGGTTCTCTCTGGCACTGCTCGCGGCGCTGGCCGGCGCCGCGCGGGCGCAGATGCCGGTCCCGGACAAGGAATACAAGCTCATCAATCCGCCGCAGAAGCCGGCAAACCCCAAGAAGATCGAGGTCATCGAGTTCTTCTCGTATGCCTGCCCGCATTGCGCCGATTTCGAAGCGCCGCTGCAGGACTGGCTCAAGCGCAAGCCGAAGGACGTGGAGTACAAGGCCGTGCCGGTGGTGTTCCGCGACACCTGGAAGCCCCTGGCGAAGCTCTACTACACCCTGGAGACGATGGGCCTGCTGGACAAGTACCACATCAAGGTCTTCGACGCCATGCACAAGGACGGGCAGCAGTTGTTCGACGACCAGGCCGTCATCAAGTGGGCAGGCCAGCAGGGCATCGACGCCGACAAGTTCGCCCAGGTGTACAGCTCTTTCGGTATCGACGCCAAAGTGCAGCGCGCCATGGCCATGGGGCGAGCCTATGGCGTGCAGTTCACGCCCGCGCTCGCGGTCAACGGCAAGTACTACACCGGCCCGTCGATGGTGACCGGCCCCGGCGGCGGGGTAGACATGCTGCGCTTTTTCGGTGTGGTGGATCAGCTCATCGGCATGGAACGCAAGGGTGCAGCCGCACCTGCGGCCGGCAAGGCCAAGGGCTGATCACGGGCTGCGACAGCATGAACCTGCAGCGCCGCCGGTTGGGCCTGTTGACTGCGGCGCTGCTCCTGCCATGGCCGGTTGCCGCGCTCGACCTCATGGAAGAGGTCGACTATCGCGTCATCCCGCAACAGCCGCTGGCGGACCCCGCGCGTATCGAGGTGGTCGAGTTCTTCTACTACGGCTGCCGCTGGTGCAGCGAGGCCGAGCCTTATGTCAGGCAGTGGCTCCAGCGCAAGCCTGCCGACGTCGTGTTCCGCTTGCAGCCGGCCATCCGCAACACACGCTGGATCACGCTGACCAAGGCGTTCTATGTGCTGGAGGCGCAGGGCAAGCTTGCCGCCCTGCATGGACAGCTGTTTCGCGCCTATCACGCAGACGAGCTCAACCTCGACGACGAAGCCGTGCTGACCGATTGGCTGGTCAGGCATGGCCTCAAGCGCGAGCGCGTGGAGGCTGCGCTCACCTCTGCGCAGGTGATGGCCAAAGTCGAGGCGGCGCGCGTTGCGACGTACGCCTACCAGGTCGACACTACCCCCTCGGTGGTCGTGGACGGACGCTACCTCACCAGCAGCGGCATGACCGGCGGAGTGGCGGCGCTGATGGACGTGGTCGAGGCGCTGGTGGCGATGGCGCGCGACGAGCGGCCCGCCGGCCGCTAGCCTGCACCGCCAGGCTCGCGCGATGAGTGCTGTCCGCCCGCGCGTGGTGATCACTGGCGCTTCCAGCGGTATCGGCGCAGCGCTGGCGCGTGAATACGCCCGGCGCGGTGCCATCCTCGGCCTGATCGCGCGCCGGCACGATCCGCTGGCGCGCCTGGCCAGCCAGCTGGGCGTGGAGTGCGCGGTGTATGCAGCCGACGTGCGCGACCGCTACGCCATGCGTGCGGCGAGCGAGGACTTCAGGGTGCGCTTCGGGGGCGCCGACATCGTGATCGGCAGCGCGGGCGTGTCTGCCGGCACCCTCACCGAGCGGGCGGACGATCATCCGGTGTTCCAGGAGATCCTGGACATCAACGTAGTGGGGCTGTTCAATACGTTTCAGCCCTTCCTGCCGGAGATGCGCAAGGCAGCCTCGGGGACGCTGGTGGGGATCGCCAGCGTGGCCGGCTTTCGCGGAATACCTGGAGCTGGCGCCTACAGCGCCTCGAAGGCCGCGGCCATCGCCTACCTGGAAAGCTTGCGCGTCGAGCTGCGGGGCAGTGGTGTGAGCGTGGTAACGATCTGTCCGGGCTACATCGCCACGCCCATGACAGCAGGCAATCCCTATCCGATGCCTTTCATGTTGCAGGCGCAGGACGCGGCGCGGCGCATGGCCCGCGCGATCGAGCGGCGCAAGCGCTGGACCGTGGTCCCGTGGCAGATGGGGCTGGTAGGCGCGGCGCTCAAAGCCATGCCCGACGCCTTGTACGACTACTTGTTCGCGCGCGCTCCTCGCAAGCCCCGGCGGGCTGATTAAGACTTCTACTGCCTACTTCTCACCGCGGAGGCGCAGAGGATCGCGGGGGATCGCGGAGAGAAAGACTTTGGAGGAGCCGTGCATGAAGTATCGCAGCACTGCAGCCTGTGCGCGGGACATCTGATGCACCGACCCGGCGCTCCCTCTCCCCTTGCGGGCCTTGCGGGAGAGACCCCATGACGCGTGCGCGCCACGAATCGAGCCCAATGAACCAGCGCCTCCACCAGTCCCCTCTCCCCTCGTGGGAGAGGGCCAGGGAGAGGGGGCGCCCGCTGGCGTGTTCTCACCCTCTCCCCCCGGCCCTCTCCCATCAAGGGAGAGGGAGCCGTTGTCCGCGCTCCGCGCGGGGAGGTTCATGGGTAGGGCTGGGGTGAGGGGATGCCGAGTGACTGCCTGCCAGATGCTACGTTTCCCGTCTTGATTTGTTCCTCTGCGGGTCCTCTGTGCCTCTGCGCCTCTGCGGTTAAGAAGGCGTAGTAGTCAGCGCAGCGCGAGTCCGAGCACCTGTTCGAGTTCGAGGAGCGCCTGCGGCGCGCTGTCGACCTTGATCGTGGTCATCCCCATGGCGCGGGCGGGCTTCAGGTTGATGCCCAGGTCGTCCAGGTACACGGCTTGGCGGGGATCGATCGCGAGCTGGGCAAGCGCCAGCGCGTAGAAGCGCGGTTCGGGCTTGCGCACGCCGACGTTGCGGGACTCGATCACGTGGTCGAACATCGAGAGGATGCGCACGATCTCCTCGGCGCGCTCGTCCGAAGTCGGCAGTCCGTGTCCCTCACCCGTATTGACGTTGTTGGTCAGACACGCAGTCGTGTAGTGCTCACCGACCCTGCGCAGGGCCTCGACCATGGTCGGGCGCACGGCGCCATACAGCAGCTTCACCACTTCCGTGCCGCGGACGCAGTGACCGGCGGCTGTGGTTTCGTCTGCGAAATCGGCGTCAAACTGCGGGAGAGAGAGCTCGCTGCGCTCGAAGCGTGCCCAGGCGTTGCTGTCCGGGTTGGTCGCATTGACTCGCCGCAGGAAATCCTCCGGCAAGCCGCGCTCCTGCTCGAACCGGCGAAACGCCTCGAACGGGCTGTCGGTGAGGACGCCGCCAAAGTCCCACAGGACAGCCCGAATCCCGGGGTTTGGAGTGCGGCTCACTTGGCCTTCTTGTAGGCGTCCACGGCCCGCTTCAGGTCCTTGTACTCCTCGCAGGGGATGGGTGTGCAAAGGCGCTGCAGCTCGGCCAGATGCTTCTCGGCCCTGGGCAGGTCCTTGACCAGCAGGTAGGCCTCGCCGATGTACTCGTGGGCGTGCTTGTGCTTCGGATTCAGCCTCAAGGCGGCATCATAGGCGGCGAAGGCCGCGTCCATGTTGCCGAGCTGGCGCTGGGCGAAGCCGAGCCAGTTCTGGATATCGGCGTTGTTGGGCTCTGCGGCGGCCGCCTTGCTCAGGTGGGCCGCGGCTGACTTCCAGTCCCTGGCCTCCACTGCCGCCTTTCCGGCCACCCAGTCGGGGTTGCTGCTGTCCTCATCCTCGGCGCCGAGATTGGCCAGAGCCGCCGAGGATAGGGCAACGACCGCCAGTGCCAGCAATAGCCGCGTCAGTGCCTTCATGGTCCGTCTCCTTGCGCTTTGCCTCAGGTGAAGAAGTTGCCCGCCCGCAACTCGTCTGTCAATGCCCGGTAGTCGGCGGCGCGGTCTGCGGCGACCAGCGCATTGAGCGACAGCACGCCCAGGGCGGGCGAGCAGTCCAGCAGCACGGGCTGGCCGTCCTGCGCGAGGCCGGCCTCCAAGCCCTGAACACTGCGACGACCGGCATCACCCGGGCCCGGAGCGGTCGGATTGACTTCGCATATCCAAAAATTAATATTTTACAGCGGGTCGCCTGCTTACCTATACTGACTTTGGCTTCGGCCCTCGAGACCACAAACAGCATTTCAGACAAGGAGACTTCGACATGGCGGCAAATCTCGGCTGCAAGTCGCTGGTCGCGGCCGGCGTGCTGGTTGGCGCATTCGCCTGGTCGTGCACGCCGGCGTTCGCGAAAGACTGGTTCCCCTACCCGGTCCAGCAGTGGGATCCTCCCTTCAACATGAGCAGCCCGCGCAAGAACGTCAACTACACGCCGCTGCCCAAGGCGGCCAAGAAGTGGAACATCTGCGTGTCGTTCCCGCACATGAAGGACGCCTACTGGATGGGGGTGGACTATGGCGTGGTGGAGGAGTCCAAGCGGCTGGGCGTGAAGATGCAGCTGGTCGAGGCCGGTGGCTACACCGAGCTCAAGAAGCAGATCTCCCAGATCGAGGACTGCGTGGCCGCAGGCGCCAATGCGGTGGTGATCGGCGCCATCTCCGCTGACGGCCTGAACAATCTCGTCTCCGAGATCCGCAAGAAGAACATCCCGGTCATCGACGTCATCAACGGCATCTCTTCGCCGGAGCTGTCCGCCAAGTCCCTGGTGTCGTTTGGCGAGATGGGTGCGAAGGCGGGTGAGGTGCTGGCCAAGCTGCATCCCGCCGGCAGCCCGCCGGTCAAGGTGGCCTGGTTTCCCGGCCCGCCCGGAGCGGGCTGGGTGGAGGCGGGCAATACCGGCTTCCAGGGGGCGATCAAGGGCAGCGCAGTGCAGGTCGTCGAGACCAAGTACGGCGACACCGGCAAGGAAGTGCAGTCCAAGCTGGTCGAGGACACGCTGCAGGCGCACCCGGACATCTCCTACATCGTGGGCACCGCGGTAACCGCCGAAGCGGCCGTTCCAATCCTCAAGTCGCGCGGCCTGGACAAGAAGATCAAGATCCTGTCCTACTACTACACGCCGGGCGTGCACCAGGGGATCCGCAGCGGTTCGATCATGGCCGCGCCGACCGACTCCACGGTGGTCCAGGGGCGCATCGCGATCGATCAGGCCGTTCGCATCCTGGAAGGCAAGGACTACATGAAGCACGTGGGACCGGCCCTGTTCGTGGTGGACCAGTCGAACTTCAAGACCTTCAACACCGAGTCCACGCTCGCGCCGGCCAGCTTCAAACCGACCTTCACGGTCGACTAAAGCGACCGCCACGGCAGCGGCGAGGGCGGGCGCCGCCCGCCTCGCCGGTCGCTTGCAGGTCCGCCGCGGGCATGAACGCCGACGCGCCGACTCCACTGGTCGAGTGCCGCCAGGTCGTCAAGCAGTATCCCGGCGTCCTGGCGCTCGATCGCGTCGACTTCCAGCTGCTGCCGGGGGAAGTCCACGTCCTGTTCGGAGAGAACGGCGCAGGCAAATCCACGCTGATCTCGCTGCTTGCCGGCGCCCAGGAGCGCACCGGGGGCGAGATCCTGGTCCGCGGCCGGCTCGTGCAACTGCACTCGGTGCACCGTGCGCGCGAGCTGGGCATCAGCGCCGTGTTCCAGGACTTCTCGCTGGTGCCCCAGCTGAGCGTGGAACAGAACCTGTTCCTCGGCGCGGAGCCTCGCCGCCACGGCTTCCTGGACCGCAAAGCACTGCGTCGCGAGGCCAAGCGCATGCTCGACCGCCTGGGCTTCATGCTGGACCCGTCCGAGCGGGTGCTGCACTTGACCCGCGCGCAGCAGCAGATGGTAGAGATCGCCAAAGCGTTTCGCACCCAGCCTTCGGTCCTGATCCTCGACGAGCCGACGGCTTCCCTGACCGAGCGCGAGACGCAGCAGCTGTTCGCGCTGGTCCAGGCCGCCACTGCGCGTGGTGTGGGGGTGATCTACATCACCCATCGCATGAGCGAGATTCGCCGCATCGGGGATCGAATCACCGTGCTGCGCGACGGCCGGCTGATCGACACCGTGGACGCCAAGACCACCTCGGAGGATCGCCTGGTGGAGCTGATGACCGGGCGCGTGATCAGCGAGATCTATCCCGCCATCCCGCACGCACCCGGGGAGCATGTCCTCAAGGTCGAGGGCGTGACCACCGTATCGCAGAGCGTGCGGGCCGCCACCCTGGAGGTGCGTGCGGGCGAGATCGTGGGGCTGGCAGGGCTGGTCGGCTCGGGCAAGTCGGAGCTGGCGCGCGCCTGCTTCGGCCTGGAGCGAATTGCGTCCGGCCGCGTCTGGCTCGGGGGAGAGGATGTCACCGGGCGGGCGCCGCGCGCTATGCTGCAGAAGGGCTTTTTCTACCTTCCCCCCGACCGCCGCGAAGAGGGTCTGGCGATGATGCGCTCGTGCCGCGAGAACATCGCTCTGCCGGCGCTGGGAGAGAGGCCGCTGCGCAAGCGCGGGTTCCTGTCCGTTCGCGAAGAGCAGGCACTGATCGGCCGCCTGGTCCGCCGCATCAATCTGCAGCCGGCCAAGCCCGAGCGCGACGTGGCGCACTTCTCCGGCGGCAACCAGCAGAAGGTGCTGATCGCCAAGAGCCTGACCCGGGCGGTGCGGCTGTTCGTCTTCGACGAGCCCACGGTGGGTGTGGACGTGGCCACGCGCGCCGCCATCTACCGCTTCATCGGCGAGCTGTGCGAAGGCGGCGCGGCGGTGGTGCTGATATCCTCCGATCTGCCCGAGGTGCTGCATTTGAGCCATCGTCTGTACGTCATGTACCGGGGCCGGATCCAGGCCGAGTTCGCCGGCAGCGAGATCACCGAGCAGAACGTGCTGCGGCACTTTTTCGAGAGGGAGACGGCATGAGCGAGTCCGCCGGGACCGAGCCCCGAGCCGCGCCGGACCAGCCCGCCTCCGCGGAGCCGTCGCGCTCGCGCGTGGTGCGGCTGGCCCAGGTGCTGTTTCTGCGCCTGGGGGTGCTGCCCTTCCTGCTGGCGATCGCGGTGGTCGTCTTCACGGCCCTGTCCCGGAACTTTCTCACCACGGAGAATCTGATCAACGTGGTGCGGCAGTCGGTCTACCTGATGATCGTCTCTCTCGGCCAGATGCTCGCGCTGCTCACCGGCGGCTTCGACCTTTCGGTGGGCACCATCGTCGCGCTCACCTCGGTCGTGGGTGCCAGCGCCATGGCGGGTGTGACGGCGGCTTCCCCCGACAGCGTGTGGCTCGCGGTCGCACTGGGCTGCCTGGCGGGGATCGCAGCAGGCACGCTGGTGGGGGTCTGCAACGGCATCGGCGTGGCGGTGTTCAACGTCTCGCCCTTCATCATGACCTTGGGGATCGCTTCGGTCGGGTTCGGCATCGCCCTGTACATGACCGGCGGGGTGCCGGTGTACGGAATGCCGCCGGCGTTCGGAGAGGTGTTCGGCTTCGGCCGCTTCGCCGGCGTTCCGGTTCCGGTGCTCGTTGCGGTAGTGGTCGCCGTACTCGCCTGGGTGCTGGTGAACCGCACCGCACTGGGGCGCTATTTCTATGCCGTGGGCGGCAACGTCAAGGCCGCCCATCTCTCCGGCATCAACACGCGCCTGACGCTGTTCCTCACCTACACGCTGTGCGGCTTCGTCAGCGCCGTCTGCGGGATGCTGCTCACGGCGCGGTTGGAGACCGGCGAGGCGAACATCGGCGCCTCCATGCCGCTGGAATCCATCGCCGCCTGCGTCATCGGCGGGGTGAGCCTGCGCGGCGGGGTCGGGCGGGTGGGCAACGTGATTCTGGGCGCGCTGTTCATCGGACTGGTCCAGAACGGCATGAACCTGGCCCGGATCGAATCCTATCTGCAGACAGTCGTGCTCGGGCTGCTGCTGATTCTCGCCGTCATTGCGGACCAGCTGCGCCTGCGCGTCATCGCGGGCATGAAAGATTGAACAGGAGGACGACATGGGTATCGAGATCAACTGCGACATGGGCGAGGCCTTCGGCCTGTACAAGTGCGGAGACGACGAAGGGATCATGCCCTTCATCACCATGGCCAACGTGGCCTGCGGCTTCCACGCCTCCGACCCGGTGGTGATGCGCAACACCGTGCGTCTGGCCGCGCGCCACGGCGTGAAGGTCGGAGCGCACCCATCCTATCCCGACCTGCAGGGCTTCGGCCGGCGCGAGATCAAGATGGGCCGCGACGAGCTGGCGGCGTTCCTGATCTACCAGGTCGGCGCCCTCAAGGCGTTTCTGGACGCGCAGGGCCTGCCGCTCAACCACATCAAGCCGCACGGTGCACTCTACGGCGTGGCAGCGCGCGACGAGCAGGTCGCCCATGCGGTATGCGATGCGGCGGAGATCTTCGGCGTGCCCCTGCTGGGCATGGCGGGAACCAAGCACGAGGAGGTCTACACCGAGCGCGGCATTGCCTTCCAGCCCGAGTACTACACTGATCTCGACTACACCGACGATGGCGCGCTCATCATCACCCGTGAGCATGAGGCGAAGGACGCGCAGGAGGCAGCGCGGCGCGCCGTGCGCGCGGTGAAGGAGGGCAAGGCCAGCTCCATCAGCGGCAAGGACATCCCGATGCGGGCGCAATGCATTTGCGTGCACTCGGATACGCCCGGCGCGGTGGCGTTGGCGAAGGCGGTGCGCGAGGCGCTGGCGCCGTTCCTGGGAGCCACCCCGGCACGTGCGGCCGCCGGCGCGCACTGAACCGCACGCGCACGCCGCGGGAGATCCATGCCCAACGTTCTCTACAACGGGCCCGACATTCTCTACAACGGCCCCACCAGCCCGTTCGGCAGGATGGCGCGGGTGGTCTCGCTCGAGCTGGACCATCCGTTGGAAGAGCGTGTCATCGACGTCTACAACGCGGAGTTTCTCGACGCGATCAACCCGCTGCGCCAGATCCCGACGCTGGTCACCGGGGCGGGCGCGCCCGTCTACGACAGCCGGATCATCTGCGCCTATTTCGATGCCGTGTCGGGTAGACCGAGCCTGGTTCCGGCGGCGCTGCGCTGGGAAGTGGAAACGCGCTGGGCGCTGGCCATCGGCATCATGGAGGCGGGCCTGCAGCGCAGGATGGAGATCGTCCGCGCGTCCGGCGAACAAAGCCCTGGCGTCATCGCCAAGCTCGAGGTTCGCATCGACCGGGGGCTCGACAGCCTCGAACAGCAGAGCGCGCAGATCCGGGATGCCGGCGTGCGCATGGACACGCTGGCGACGGCGGTCGCGCTCGAGTACACCGACTTCCGGTTCACCAACGCGTGGCGCCCGCGGTGTCCCGGTCTGTCGGCGTGGCTTGAGGAGTTTTCCCGGCGCTCGAGCATGACCCGAACGCGACCGCGCGATCCGGGTCCGAATGCTAAAGCGCTTTAGAATGCAAGACACCAACAAGGAGCCGACCATGCCACGTCACGAGGTGCTGTCCCCCCTCCCCGGGGTGTTCTATCGCAAGCCCGCACCCGATGCCGAGCCCTTCGTGAAGGAGGGCGACAGCGTCAAGCCCGGGGACACCATCGGCCTGGTAGAGGTGATGAAGCAGTTCAGCGAGGTGCCTGCCGATGCAGCCGGCAAAGTGGTGCGCTTCCTGGTGGAAAACGAGGGCGCGGTCGAGCCGGGCCAGCCGGTGCTCATGATCGAGACGGCATGATCCGAGCCGCCGGCGCCGAAGTGACCTGCACATGTTCAAGCGCCTGCTGATCGCCAACCGCGGCGAGATCGCGATCCGCGTGATCCGGGCGGCCCGCGAACTCGGCCTGGAGACCGTCGCGGTGCACAGCGAGGCGGACCGCGACAGCCTGCACGTGCGCATGGCGGACGTCGTGGTGCCGATCGGGCCGCCGCCGGCGGCCAAGAGCTACCTGAACCAGGCGGCCATCATCCAGGCGGCGCTCGACTCCGGGGCGCAGGCCGTGCACCCCGGCTATGGTTTCCTGTCGGAGAACGCGAGCTTCGCGCAGGCCGTGGAGGATGCCGGTATGGCATTCGTGGGACCCACACCCGAGTCGATTCGCATCATGGGCGACAAGGCGCTCGCGCGGAAGACGGCCGCCGGGGCCGGCGTGCCTACCGTGCCCGGCAGCGAGGGCGTGGTCGGCAGCATCGACGAGGCAGTGACGATCGCCTCGAAGATCGGCTTTCCGGTCCTGATCAAGGCTGCGGCCGGCGGAGGCGGGCGCGGGATCCGCGTCGCTGGCGATGCCGACGAGCTGCGCAAGCAGATGAGCGTCGCGCAGGCCGAGGCGCAGTCCGCCTTCGGCGACAAGAGCGTGTATCTGGAGCGCTTCATCCGCAGTGCGCGGCACGTCGAGGTGCAGGTCCTGGGCGACGGCCGCGACGTGGTGCACTGTTACGAGCGCGAGTGCTCGCTGCAGCGCCGGCGCCAGAAGATCCTCGAGGAGGCGCCCTCGCCTGCGCTGTCGCAGGCCACCCGCATGCGCCTGTGCGAATCGGCGGTGCGCCTGGCGAAGTCGGTCGGCTACCGTGGCGCGGGCACGCTGGAATATCTGTACGACTCCCAGTCCGGTGAATTCTTCTTCATCGAGATGAACACCCGCATCCAGGTGGAGCACCCGATCACCGAGATGATCACCGGCATCGACCTGGTGCGCGAGATGATCCGCATCGCCCAGGGCCAGCCGCTGCGCTTGAAGCAGAGCGATGTCGAGATGCGAGGTGCGGCCATCGAATGCCGCATCAACGCCGAGGACCCGGAGAAGAACTTCATGCCCAGCCCGGGGCGGATATCCGACATCATCCTCCCCGGCGGACCCGGCGTGCGGGTCGACACGATGCTCTACCCCGGCTGCACGGTGCCGCCCTACTACGACTCGCTGCTCGCGAAGCTGGTAGTGCATGCCGAGGACCGCGCGACGGCGATCGCGCGGATGCGCCGGGCACTCAACGAGCTGCACGTGGAAGGTGTCAAGACCACGCGCGCCTTGCACCTGATGCTGATGGATGAGCCGCGCTTTGGCGCCGGGCAGTTCGACACCAATTCACTCGAGGGCTGGCTTGCCGCCCGCCCCGCCTGAATCTCAACGCGGACTCTACAGGAGCGAAGCATGGCCACAGCAACCGCCCGCTACAGCTTCGGCGCCGACGAGCACATCTTCGTCGAGCTGTCGGAGGAGATGTCGCTCGAGGCCTTCTTCAAGGGCATGGCGATCACCACCGCGCTCGCCAGGAACAAGGTGCCGGGCGTGACCGAGATCTGCCCGGCGAATGCGTCCTATCAGGTCAAGTTCGACCCGGACGTGACGCACCCCAACGCGATGATGAAGCTGCTGCAGCAGCTCGAGCGCGACATGGGCAGCGTCGAGCTGGAGCTCAACACCCGCATCGTCGAGGTCCCGGTGCTGTACAACGACCCGTGGACCCGCGAGACCCTGATGCGCTTCCGCGAGCGGCATCAGGACCCCACCTCCGCCGACATCGAGTACGCCGCGCGCATCAACCACTTCCCCTCGGTAGACGAGTTCATCGCCGCGCACAGCGGCTCGCCCTGGTTCGTGTCGATGGTGGGCTTCGTCGCCGGCTTGCCTTTCCTGTTCCAGCTGGTCGAGCGCGCCAAACAGATCGAGGTGCCCAAGTACCTGCGCCCGCGCACCGACACGCCCAAGCTCACCGTCGGCCACGGCGGCTGCTTCGGCTGCATCTACTCCGTGCGCGGGGCGGGCGGCTACCAGATGTTCGGCATCACGCCGGCGCCGATCTTCGACCCGGCCCAGCGGTTGCGCTACCTGAAGGAGTTCATGTGCCTGTTCCGGCCGGGCGATATCGTGAAGTTCAAGGCGATCGATCGCGACGCCTACGACCGCGCCGTGAAGCAGGTGGAGACCGGCAGCTTCGACCTGCGCATCCGCCCGGTCGCCTTCGCTCTGAAGCAGTTCCTGGCCGACCCCGCCGGCTACAATCATCGGCTCGAGGAGGTCCTGTATGGCAATTAAGGTCCTGAAGCCCGGTCTGGCCACTACCGTGCAGGACGCCGGCCGCGAGGGCTACTACAACGTCGGCATCCCGCTGTCGGGCGCGCTCGACCAGTACTCGTACCGTGCCGCCAACCTCCTGGTGGGCAACGACGAGGGCGCGGCGGTTCTCGAGTGCACGCTGATGGGGCCCGAGCTCGAGTTCGAGCGCGCTGCGGTCATCGCCATCACCGGGGCCGCGATGATGCCCAGGATCGACGGCACGCCGGCCGCGTGCAACCAGGCATTGGCGGTCAAGGCGGGTTCGGTCGTCACCTTCGAGATCATGCGCAGCGGCGCCCGTGGGTACATCGCCGTGGCTGGCGGCATCGACGTGCCGGTCATCCTGGGCAGCCGTTCCACCTACGGCCTGGGCGCTTTCGGCGGCTTTCAGGGCCGCAAGCTGCAGGCCGGCGACAGCGTGCCGGTAGGTACAGTGAGCGCTCGAGCCGGGCCCGGCAAACGGCTGCCCGACGATCTGGCCACGCCGCTGCCGAAGGAGCTCGAGCTGCGTGTGGTTCCCGGGCTGTACTTCCACCGCATCACGGAGGAGTCGGCGCGGAGCTTTTTCGAGGACACCTGGACCGTCGCACCGGAAGCCGATCGCATCGGTTACCGCTACAAGCAGGGCCGGCCGCTCAAGTTCCGCGAGCGCCAGCAACCCTTCGGCGCCGGCTCCGATCCCTCCAACATCGTCGATGCCGGTTACCCCTACGGCTCGATCCAGGTGCCCGGCGGGCTCGAGCCGATCATCCTGCATCGGGACGCGGTGTCCGGCGGCGGCTATGCGATGATCGGGACCGTGATCGGCGCGGACATGGACAAGATCGCCCAGATGCAGCCGAACAACAAGGCTCGCTTCGTCAAGGTAGACGTGGACGCAGCGCTCGCCGCGCGGGCGGAGCGCAATCGGCGCCTGCAGCGCCTGCGCACGGCGCTGGTCTGATGCAGGCGCCGTAACTGAAACGGAGGCAGAATCATGGCAGCAGCAGCCAGCCCAACCACCGCGAGCAACGCAGACCTTCAGCGCCGCAAGGAGGCTGCCGTACCGCGCGGCATCGGTGTGATGACGCAGATGTTCGCGCAGCGCGCACAGAACGCCGAGCTGTGGGACGTCGAAGGCCGCCGCTACATCGACTTCGGCGGCGGGATCGCCGTGCTCAACGTCGGGCATCGCCACCCGAAGGTCGTGGCCGCGGTGAGGGAGCAGCTCGAGCGCTTCACCCACACCATGTTCCAGATCGTCCCCTATGAGCTGTATGTGTCATTGGCGGAGAAGCTGAACCAGATCACCCCGGGGACGCACCAGAAGAAGACAGCGTTGTTCTCCACCGGCGCCGAAGCGATCGAGAACGCCATCAAGATCGCGCGCGCGGCCACCGGGCGCAGCGGGGTCATCGCCTTCGGCGGGGCTTTCCATGGCCGCAGCATGCTCGCCGCCGCGCTCACCGGCAAAGTGTCGCCCTACAAGATCGGCTTCGGCCCGTTCCCCGCCGAGATCTACCACGCCCCGTTCCCGGTCGAGCTGCACGGGGTGAGCGTAGACGAGGCGCTGCGGGGGCTGCGCCATCTGCTCAAGGCCGACATCGAGCCGGCGCGGGTCGCGGCCCTGATCATCGAGCTGGTACAGGGCGAGGGCGGCTTCTACGTCGCGCCCGTGCCGTTCGTCCAGGCCCTGCGCAGGCTGTGCGACGAGCACGGTATCCTGCTCGTCGTGGACGAGGTCCAGACCGGTTTCGGGCGCACCGGCAAGCTGTTCGCCCTGGAGCACTACGGCATCGTCCCCGATCTCATGGTCATGGCTAAGAGCCTGGCCGGTGGCTTACCTTTGTCGGCCGTGACCGGACGCGCCGAGGTGATGGACGGGTCCGCGCCCGGTGGGCTGGGCGGCACCTACGCCGGCAACCCGCTCGCACTGGCCGCGGCGCACGCGGTGATCGACATCATCCGCGAGGAGAATCTGCTGGCGCGCGCCAATGTGCTCGGGGCGCGGCTGACCGAGCGCTTGCAGGCGCTGCGTGGGGCCGTGCCCCAGATTGCTGAAATACGCGGCCTGGGCGGCATGGTGGCCGTCGAGTTCAACAAGCCCGGTGTGGCCGAGCCGGATCCGGACTTCGCCAAGCGTGCGCAGCAGCGCGCGCTGGCCGGCGGACTGATCCTGCTCACGTGCGGCGTGTACGCCAACGCGATCCGCTTTCTGTTCCCGCTCACCACGCCGGACGCCGTGTTCGCCGAGGCCCTCGACATCCTCGAAGACGCGTTGGTCAGCGAGGCCAAGGTGGCGCTGGCGGCATGAACATCAGGGACACTCTGGTCACCTACAGTGTCGTTCCCGGTCAGGGGAACCCAGACTTCAAGCCCTTCTGGATCCCCGCTTGCGCGGGGACGACAGTGAATCGGAGAGGCTTCTCAACTCACAACCATCGACCGGAGAATCTTCATGAGCCTGGCGCAGACGCAGGACCCACGCGCTGAAGCGCTGCAGGTGCCGGCAGCCGAGCCGCCACGCCAGGCCTGGACCGTGCAGGCCGTGCTGGCGCTGTTCGAGCTGCCCTTCAACGACTTGCTGCACCTGGCCCATACGGTGCACCGGCAGCACTTCGACGCCAACACGGTACAGCTTTCGACGCTGCTGTCCATCAAGACCGGCGGCTGTCCCGAGGACTGCGCTTACTGTCCGCAGTCGGCGCGCTACCGCACTGGCGTCGAAGCCAGCGAGCTGCTGCCACTCGATGAGGTGCTCACGGCGGCACGCCGTGCGAAGGATGCGGGTGCGAGCCGCTTCTGTATGGGCGCGGCGTGGCGTGGACCGAAGGATCGCGATCTCGAGCCGGTGCTGGAGATGGTGAAGGGCGTGAAGGCGCTCGGACTGGAAACCTGCGCCACGCTCGGCATGCTGCGCGAGGGCCAGGCCGAGAAGCTCAAGCAGTCCGGCCTCGACTACTACAATCACAACCTCGACACCGCGCCAGAGTTCTACGGCGACATCGTCACGACCCGCGAGTATGCCGACCGCCTCGACACGCTGGAACGTGTGCGCGCCGCCGGCATCCACGTATGCTGTGGCGGCATCGTCGGGATGGGGGAGTCTCGCACGCAGCGTGCCGGCCTGGTTGCGCAGCTCGCCAACCTCGACCCTTACCCGGAGTCCGTGCCCATCAACCACCTGGTCCAGGTCGAAGGCACCCCGCTGCACGGCCTGGACGCGCTGGACCCGCTGGAGTTCGTGCGCACCATCGCGACCGCGCGTATCACGATGCCGCGCGCTTACGTGCGGCTGTCGGCGGGGCGCCAGGAGATGGCCGAGGCGGTGCAGGCGTTGTGCTTCTTCGCCGGCGCCAACTCGATCTTCTACGGCGACAAGCTCCTGACTACCGGCAACCCCGACGTGGAGCGCGACGGCGCCCTGATGAAGAAGCTGGGGATCCGTGCGTTGCCGGCCTAGCGAGGGAGACTGATTGCCATTCCCGCGGAAGCGGGAACCAGGCTACTCAAGCACTTTTCTGGATCCCCGCCTGCGCGGGGATGACACTTACTGACCCGACCTCAAAATGGTGCGCAATGATTGGTGGTCTTGCTTCCCTCCCCTTCAAGGGGAGGGTTAGGGTGGGGATGGGCAGCAGACGAAAAGGTCCCTCCCCTTCAAGGGGAGGGCTAGGGTGGGGATGGGGTTGGAACAGCGCCCCCCACCCCATCCCCCTCCTAGCCTCCCCCCTTGAAGGTCCTTGAAGGGGAGGAGGGACTTGCGCATATCTCGGCGCACTATTTCGCCGCGTGATCAGCAATCAGAGGTTTCCCTAGAGCATGACGCAACTTGCCGTTCGGCTGGCGCAGCTCGAAGACCAGGGCCTGAGGCGCCGCCGGCGGGTGGTCGAGGGGCCGCAAGGCGCGTGCCTCAACGTCGACGGCCGGCGCTGTCTGGCCTTCTGCAGCAACGACTATCTCGGGCCTGGCCAGCCATCCGGCGCTGGTCGAAGCCGCCTGTGCAGGCGCCGCGCGAGTACGGCGTCGGTGCAGGCGCCTCGCATCTGATCAGCGGTCACACCGCTGCGCATCAAGCGCTCGAGGCGGCGCTGGCGCGTTCGTCGGCATGCCGCGCGCGCTGTACTTTTCCACCGGCTACATGGCGAACCTGGCGGTGGTGCCGCCCTGGTCGGCCGCGGCGACACGGTGTTCTCGGACCGCCTCAACCACGCCTGCCTGATCGACGCTGCGCGGCTGTCGCGGGCGGAAGTCGCGGTCTATCCGCACCTGGACCTGAGCGCGCTGGAGCGCTGCCCTGGAAGCCAGCAGCAGCCCACACAGGCTGGTAGCCACCGACGCCGTCTTCAGCATGGACGGCGACATCGCGCCCCTGCGCGAGCTGCTCTCGTTGTGCGAGCGGTACGACGCCTGGCTGCTGGTGGACGATGCGCATGGCTTCGGCGTGCTCGGGCCCGCAGGGACGCGGCAGCGCGGCCCACTTCGGCATCGCCTCCCCCCGGCTCATCTACATGGGCACGCTGGGCAAGGCCGCGGGCGTGTCGGGCGCTTCGTCGCCGGCGCGAGCGAGCTGGTGGAGTGGCTGGTTCAGCGCGGGCGCAGCTACATCTTCACGACCGCGGCGCCGCCCATGCTCGCCTGTGCGCTGCTGGCCGCGCTGCGACTGATCGCGGCCGAGGAATGGCGCCGCGACACGGCTGCGGGAGCCTGGCTCGCACGACTACGAGATGGTCTTGCCGGCACCGGCTTGAACCTGCTGGCGTTCGCAGACCGCCGATCCAGCCGCTCATCGTCGGCGGCAACGAGGCGGCGGTCGCGCTCGGCGAGCGGATGCTCGAGGCGGGTGCTCTGGGTGCCCGCCATCCGGCCCCCGACCGTCCCCGCAGGGCACCGCGAGGCTGCGCATCTCGCTGTCTGCCGCGCACACTTGCGACGACGTCGATCGCCTGGTCGCTTCGCTGCGCGCGCTGGCCTGATGCGGCGGTGAAACCTCCTGCGACGATGACCCGCAACGATGCCTACATGCGCCGCAGCCTCGCGGCGGTGTGGCACCCCTGCACGCAGATGAAGACGCACGAGTGCATCCCGCTCGTGCCCATCGAGCGCGGCGAGGGCGCCTGGCTCTACGACTTCGACGGCAGGCGCTACCTGGACGCGATCAGCTCCTGGTGGGTGAATCTGTTCGGCCACTGCAACCCGCGCATCAACGCCGCGCTCAAGACCAGCTCGAGCGCATCGAGCACCTGATTCTGGCCGGATTCACCCACGAGCCCGTGATCGCGCTCTCGGAGCGGCTGAGCGCGTTGACCGGACACGCTCTGGGGCATTGCTTCTACGCCTCCGACGGCGCCTCGGCCACCGAGATCGCGCTGAAGATGAGCTTCCACTACTGGCGCAACAGCGGGCGCCCGGAAAAGCGTGACTTCGTCAGCCTGCGCAACGGCTATCACGGCGAGACGCTCGGCGCGCTCTCGGTCACCGACGTGGCGCTGTTCAAGGAAGCGTACGCCCCGCTGCTGCGCGCGGCCGCCAACGTGCCCAGCCCCGGACTGGCGGCTCGCGGAGCCCGGCGAGAGTGCGCAGGAGTTTGCACTGCGCTGCGCCGGCGACCTCGAGCGCTAGCTCGAGGCCAATCACGCATGACACCGCTGCGCTGATCCTGGAACCGCTGATCCAGTGCGCGGCCGGCATGGCCATGTACGACCCCGCTTACCTGCGGCGGGCCCGCGAGCTGTGCGACCGGTTCGAGGTGCACCTGATTGCCGACGAGATCGCGGTGGGGTGCGGCCGCACCGGCACGTTCTTCGCCCACGAGCAGGCCGGCGTGCGGCCCGATTTCCTGTGCCTGTCGAAGGGCATCAGCGGCGGTTACCTGCCGCTGTCGGTGGTGCTCACCACGCCGCAGGTGTACGCGGCCTTCTACAGCGACCAGACCGCGCGCGGTTTCCTGCATTCGCACTCGTACACGGGAAACGCACTGGCTTGCACGGCGGCGCTCGCAACGCTCGATTTGTTCGAGACCGGCGACGTCATCTCGGCCAACCGCCTGCGGACGCAGCAGCTCACACAGTTGTGCGAACCGCTGCGGGCGCATCCAGCCGTTGCCGACTACCGCAACTGCGGAATGATCTGGGCCTTCGACGTGCGCGGGGCCGCGGCGGACTTCTCGCGCGCATTCTTCCTGGCGGCGCTCGATCGCGGGCTGCTGCTGCGCCCGATCGGCAACACCGTCTACTTCATGCCGCCCTACGTGGTTGGCGAGGAAGAGTGCCAGGCCCTGGCGAAGGGCACGCTGGAGGCGCTGCGGGCAGTCACGGGAACGGGTTGACTGCGATGGCCCGCGGCTATTTCGTCACCGGAACCGACACCGGTGTGGGCAAGACCGTCATCGCCTGTGCCCTGCTGCACCAGCTGCGCGGGCAGGGACTGAAGGCGGTCGGGATGAAACCGGTGGCTGCCGGCTGCGAGCGCACCGCGCAGGGCCTGATCAACGAAGACGTGGAGCTATTGCGCGCAGCGAGCGCTCGGCCCCTGCCACGCGAGGCGGTCAACGTCTATGCCTTCGAACCGCCGATCGCACCGCACATCGCCGCCCAGCACGAGGGCGTCCAGCTCGATCTGGCGCTGATCGCGCAGCGTTTCGAGCACCTCTGCACGCAGGGCGATGCGGTTGTCGTCGAAGGCGCGGGCGGCTTCATGGTACCGCTCAGCGAGTCGCAGACTTTCGCGGATCTGGCGGTCCTGCTGGCACTACCGGTCGTGCTGGTGGTCGGCATGCGGCTCGGCTGCATCAACCATGCGCTGCTGACGGCCCAGGCCATCCATTCCCGGGGTTTACGCCTTGCCGGCTGGGTCGCCAATCGGGTCGATCCCGGCATGGCCTGCTTCGAGGAGAATGTCGAGTCGCTGCGGATGCGGCTCGACGCGAAGCTGCTTGGCGTCGTGCCGTTCCTGACTCCACTCGATCCCGCGGCGATCCGGCTGGATCTGCCGGGATAGTGGACGCCCTCGCCCCGCCGGCAGGAGGACCTGTCAACGGAGGCGCACAGGCTTGCAACGAAATTCACAGGATTAACAGGATTTCTCAGGATCAACAGGATTAACACAGCATTCACGGGATTAGAGCGCTTGTGCACTCGGTTGCGTTAGTTAGATCCTGTTAATCCTGAGAAATCCTGCTAATCCTGTGAATTCCTTTGCCGTGCTCAGCGACTTGCTAGGGCGAACGCGTCTACTCCACCGTCACCGACTTCGCCAGATTCCGCGGCTTGTCCACATCGGTGCCTCGGACCAGCGCCGCGTGATAGGCCAGCAGCTGCAGCGGCACCACGTGCAGGATCGGGCTGAGCGCCCCCCGGTTCTCGGTCAGCCGCAGGATGTGCACGCCTTCTGATTCCGGCACGTGACTGTCGGCGTCGGCCAACACATACAGCTCGCCGCCGCGCGCGCGCACTTCCTGCAGATTGGACTTGAGCTTCTCCAGCAGCGCGTCGTTGGGCGCGATCGCGACCACCGGCATGTCGCGGTCCACCAGCGCCAGCGGGCCGTGCTTGAGCTCCCCGGCGGGGTAGGCCTCGGCGTGGATGTAGGAGATCTCCTTGAGCTTGAGCGCGCCTTCCAGCGCGATCGGGTAGTGCATCCCGCGACCCAGGAAACAGCGCATGCTGCTTGGGCGCGAACCGCTCGCGCCCAGCGCGCGATGGCGGGCTCGAGCTCCAGCACGTCGGCGAGCGCGCTCGGGCAGGTGCCGCAGGGCCTTGAGATGCTGCTGCTCGGCCTCCGGCGTCAGCCGGCCGCGCAGCTTGGCCAGCACCAGGGTCAGCAGATAGAGCGCAGGCCAGCTGGGTGGTGAACGCCTTGGTGGACGCAACCCCGATCTCCGGCCCGGCGCGGGTGAGGAAGCGCAGCCGCGTGTTGCGCACCAGCGCGCTCTCCGGCGACGTTGCAGATCGCCAGCGTGCGCTCCTGTCCCAGTGACTTGGCATGCTGCAGCGCTGCGATGGTGTCGGCGGTCTCCCCGGACTGGGAGATGGTGATGATCAGGGCGTTCGGGTTCGGCACGCTCTGGCGGTAGCGATACTCGCTGGCGATCTCCACGCTGCAGGGGATGCCGGCGATCGCCTCCAGCCAGTAGCGCGCGACCATGCCCGGCGTGATAGCTGGTGCCGCAGGCGAGCACGGTGACGGCGTTCGGCTCGTGCGCAGCACCTCCTCGGCGTCGACGCCGAACAGCTGCGGCACCAGGGCGCTCGCGCCCGTGACCATCTCCAGCGTTGCGGCCACCGCCCCCGGCTGCTCGAAGATCTCCTTCTGCATGTAGTGGCGGTACAGGCCCCAGCTCGACTGCGTCGGCCGACAGCTTGCTCTCGTGCACCGGCCGCTCGACCGTCGCCGCCTGCGGCGTCCAGGATGCGATAGCCGTCGGTGGCGCAGCTCCACCACGTCGCCTTCCTCGAGATAGACGATGCGGCGGGTGACCTGCAGCAGGGCCGAGGCGTCGGAGGCGCAGAAGTTCTCGCCTTCTCCCAGGCCCAGCAGCAGCGGCGCACCCTTGCGTGCCGCCACGAGCTTGCTCGGGTCCGTCTGGGACAGCACGGCGATGGCATAGGCGCCGGTCAGCTCGCTGACCGCGCGATGGGTCGCGCCGGAACAGGTCGCCTGTCTCGCGCAGGTAGTGGTGCACCAGATGCGCGACCACTTCGGTGTCGGTGTCGGAGACGAAGCGGTAGCCCAGCGCGCGTGAGGCGCGCGCGCATCGGCTCGTGGTTCTCGATGATGCCGTTGTGCACGACCGCCAGCCCGTCGTCGCTGATGTGCGGATGGGCGTTGCGCTCGGTGGGCGCGCCGTGGGTGGCCCAGCGCGTGTGCGCGATGCCCAGGCTGGCGGTCACGTTGGCCTTGTCCGCCAGGTCGGCTCAGCGCCGCGACACGTCCTACGCTGCGCAGCCGCTGCAGGCTGCCGTTGACCACGGCCAGCCCGGCCGAGTCGTAGCCGCGATACTCGAGCTTGCGAAGTCCTTCCAGGAGGATGGGGACGACGTTACGGCTGGCGATAGCGCCGACGATTCCACACATAGGTTTGTGTGAGGCGTGAGGGTGAGGGGTGAGGTGTGGGAAGTGATCTGGTGAGGCGTGAGAGTCAGGCGTGAGGCGTAAGGCGTGAGTAGCAAAGCTGTCAGTCGCCTGCAGCGGGGGAACAGCGTAAGTCGATCGTGAGCGGAAGCAACCGATCCGCGCAGCGCGCGCAAACCACAAGCGTCCTCGCGAGCCCGGGCTCCGAGAGCGCATCACCACGGTGTGCGCCTCACGCCTCACTCCTCACGCCTACGTTTCTTCACCGGTTTCTTCCACCCCTTGATCGTCACTTGCCGCCCGCGCGCGAGGGTGAGCTCGCCGGGCGGAGCGTCCTCGGTGATGACGCTGCCGGCGCCGATCGTCGCGCCCCGACCCACGGTGACCGGGGCCACCAGCGCGGTGTCCGAACCGATGAAGGCGCCGTCCTCGATCACGGTCCGATGCTTGTTCGCGCCGTCGTAGTTGCAGGTGATGGTGCCGGCGCCGACGTTCACCCCGCTTGCCGATGCTCGCATCGCCCAGGTAGGTGAGGTGGTTGGCTTTCGATGCCTTCGCCCAGCACGGCGTTCTTCATCTCCACGAAGTTGCCGACGTGGGCCCGGTCGGCGAGCACCGCGCCGGGGCGCATGCGCGCAAACGGACCGACGCTGCAGTCCGCCCCGATGCCGCGCACCGGTCAGATGGCTGAACGGCGCGATCACCGTGCCAGCGCCGATCTCGCAGTCCCGGAGCACGCAGTGCGCGCCGATCCGCACGTTCGCGCCCAACGTCACCCGGCCTTCGAATACGCAGCCCACGTCGATGAACACGTCTTCGGCGCACTCCAGCTCGCCGCGCACATCCAGGCGCATCGGGTCCGCCAGCGTGACACCGCCGTCCATCAGCCGGCGCGCGACTTCCAGCTGATAGCGGCGCTCGAGCTGCGCGAGCTGCTCGCGACTGTTCACGCCCTGGATCTCGCCCGTGTCCTGCCGCCAGTACCGTGTGCACCGGCGTGCCTTCGGTCAACGCCAGCGGCACGACGTCGGGAAGGTAATATTCCCCCTGTGCGTTGTGATCGGTGAGCCGCGCCAGCCAGTCGCGCAACCTGGCGTTCGGGCGCGGACAGGACGCCGGTGTTGATCTCGTGCGACGCGCTGCTCATCTGCGCTTGCATCCTTGTCCTCGACGATGCGCATGCACGCCACCGCCGGCATCGCGCACGATGCGGCCATACCCGCTCGGGTCGGCCAGTCTCGCGGTGAGGAGGCACAGCGCGTCGGGCTTGGTCAAGCAGCTGCTGCAAGGTCGCGGGGCGGATCAGCGGCACATCGCCATACAGCACGAGCGTCGCGCCGGCAGTGGGCAAATGCGGCAATCGCCTGCATGACCGCATGCCCTGTTCCGAGCTGCGGTTCCTGCAGCACGAAGCTGGCTCCGCTGTCCGCGGAACGACTCGGGCACCGCCTGCCCACCGTGGCCATAGACGACGATGATGCGCGCGGGCTGCAGCGCGCGGGCGGCCTCCAGGACGTGGCGCGAGCAGCGGCCTGCCAGCCAGCGGGTGCAGGACCTTGGGCAGGGCCGAGCGCATGCGCGTGCCCTTACCAGCTGCCAGACACCACGCTGGGACCCATGAGCTTGGACATGACTTGCGATTTGACATGACTTGACGATGCGCTGCGCGGCGGCAGGCTGTAACGCGACGATTATCGCACAGTGCGCACTCGGCAGTCATTGCACATCATCGCCATTCCCCGGGACCAGGCCCAGTCCGCCACGGCATCGAGGAAAGGCTGGGCAGCGATCGCATTGGGATGGTTGACGATGCACACCAGCAGCAGCCAGCGTCCGCGGTGGTCCCGCAGATAACCGGCCATCGCGCGGACGCCATCGATGTAGCCGCTCTTCATGTGCGCCTGACCGGCTGCGGGGGAGCCGGCCAGCCGGCGTCGCAGCGTCCCGTCCACGCCCGGAATCGGCAGAGATGCCAGATACTCGGGCAACAACGGGCTATTCCATGCCGCGTTGCAGCAGCCGCGCCAGATTGCGGGCACTGATCTGCTCGCTGCGCGACAGTCCGGAGCCGTTCTCCAGCACCAGCTCTGGCATGTCCAGGCCCGCTTGCCTCAACCACTCCTGCACGGCGCGAGTCGCCTTGACCGTCGTGGCCGGCGGCGTGTCCCGCTCCAGCACAGGGTGAGGAACAGCTGGCGCGCCATCACGTTGTTGCTCCACTTGTTGACGTCGCGGATGATCTCCGCCAGCGGAGGGGACTCCCAGGTGGCGAGCAGACGTGCGGATGGAGGCACCTGGCCCTCCCGCACGCCGGCCTGCGAACGTTCCGCCTGCCTCCTGCCAGAGTTGTCGGAACAGCGCCTGCAGGTAGTCATCGGGGGTAAGCAGGCTGAAGCTCTTGTGCTTCTCGCCGCAGCCGCGCGGGAACACGCCCGTGAACACGAGCTGCGGCGCGTCGACCGAGGCCACGGGCCGTTCCGGCCAGGACTCGCAGTTGCCCGCGCCCAGTGCCAGCTGGTTGATGATGCTCGATCTGCGCAAGCTCCGGGAGCGAGACGATGCGCACCGTGCCGCTGTCTTCCTGGGGGATGAACTGGAGGTCGATCGACTTATAGTTGACCAGCAACGCATCCGCCTGCACGTTGTACGGACGCGTAGGCGCGTTGTCGAAGCGTGCCGGGTCGCTGTTGTCGAGGGCGAACGCGCTGCGGTCGGCGACCAGGTCGCCGCGAATCTCGCGCAGCCCGCGTCCCCGCAGCATCTTCACCAGCATCCAGAACTTCTCCAGGTCGAGCTTCGGATCGCCCGCGCCCTTCACCACCAGGTCGCCCTCCAGGACGTCGCCGCGCAGCAGCCCGTCGGCGTACACCTCGGTGCGCCAGGTATAGGCGGGACCGAGCACCTCGAGCGCAGCCAGGGTGGTCAGCAACTTCATCGCGGAAGCCGGGTTCATCGGCTTCTCGGCGTTCCAGGCCAGCAATGGCGTGGGCGTGCCGACCTCCTGCACGTAGAGCCCGACGGCCTCGGTCGGAACCCCGGCCGCATCCAGCTCTGCACGCATTACGGCGGGCCAGGATTGCGCCAACGCTGGCGCCGCCTGGCAAACGAACACCAGGAACAGGAATACCACTCGCATTCAGGTCTCCATCATCTTGCGAATGCTGGAATCACCACGGCGCAATAGACACGCCTACGAAACCCCTTGTGGACCACGCGCGGAATCAACTCGGAGTGGTCGATGCGCGCACGATTGAGGAGCATGAAGTCGAGCGCCGAGACGTCGAAGTCGAGGGCAGCACGATCCTTCGCCAGCGCCTCGCTGCCGCCTTGGAACAAGCCGCAGTCCACCAGGAGACGCGGCCTGCCGCTGCCGACCGGGAAGCAGGAGCCGGTGACTTCGCGAGCGGCGCCAAGAAAGCTGGTGCGCATGGTCGTGCATTCTACGGCGCGGCCGCGGGCGGGCACCCGCACATTGCATCGTGGTGGTGCAAGTTTTGCACCGTCGACTTGGCAGCCGTTGCCCCCGAGTGCTGACGGCTGCCACCGGCCTCGCGCGCAGGTGCAGGCGTGGAAAGGACTTTTTCGGCATGCGCGGCAGTTTCCTGAAGCCTCGCCCGTGGACGTTGGATGGCGCGAAATATGCTGAACTGTTGAAACGCCGCGCCCGACTCGGTATGTTTGCATGCGCGGGACCAGGAGGATGAGCATGGAGTTGCTGGATCGCATTGAACAGCAGATGAGCGCAACGCGCTTGCCGCTATTCGCCATCACCGTGGCAGCGGTGCCCTGCCCCGACACGCCGGTTATCCTCACCTTGCACTGGCACGCATTCCTGCGCGAGAAGCTCGCCGAGCTGGAGAGCGCGCAGGCGGTTTCGTTCAAATCCGTGCCCAGCTCGGCGCTGCAGTTGAACGCGCGCTGGGAGGACCTCGTCACGCTCGACCGCGCCACGCTGGAAGCGGCGTGGGAGCTGGGTGCGTGGGACGTGGCTCGAGCCGAGCGCCCCTCCTGCATGCGCCCGGGGGCCGATTCCTCGGAAGCGGTGGAATGCCTGCAAGCCTTCGGCGCCTTCCCGTATGGCGCGCAAGGCGACCAGGTGGTAGTGGCAGACGCGCCTGATGCCGACGACCTGATCGACGTCGCTGCGCGGCGCGGCTACCTGATGTGGATCTTCCGGCCCGTGCATGGCGGGATCTGGCAAGAGTTCGCCGACGACGCGACCCTCAAGCCCGACGGCACCCGCGAACCGCCCTGCCCCGTCGCGCCCGTCCCGCCTCGCAGCGACCGGCCGCGACGCACGGTTTACCGGTTCGGCGTCTCCGGCACCGGCCTGCTCACGCAATAGCCGTCCAACCGGGCCAGCCGCCCGGTAAACCGGTCCGCGCTCCGGTCCGGCCCTCCCGTCGTCCGGTAACGCCTTGAAATCCGGGCGTCTCCTAGGTATTATTAGCACTCATCAGCGATGAGTGCTAACCACGCTGATCCTTTTCAATCAGCGAGTTAACCTAAGGAGACCGCTCTAATGAAGATCCGCCCCCTGCACGACCGAGTCATCGTCAAGCGCCTGGAAGAGGAGCGCAAGACGGCCTCCGGCATCGTGATTCCCGACACGGCCGCCGAGAAGCCCGACACCGGGGAGGTGATCGCGGTGGGTACCGGCAAGGTTCTAGAGGACGGCAAGATTCGTCCCCTTGACGTGAAGAAGGGCGACAAGATCCTGTTCGGCAAGTACTCCGGACAGACAGTCAAAGTCGAAGGCGACGAGCTGCTCGTCATGCGCGAAGAAGACATCATGGGTGTCCTGGAGTAACTCCGGCTCGCCTTCCAAACTGATCGCCCGAACAAAATCTCAGGAGTCCAGCTAAATGGCAGCAAAAGATGTCAAGTTTCACGATTCCGCCCGTCACCGTATCGTCGCCGGCGTGAACGTTCTGGCCGACGCGGTCAAGGTGACCCTCGGCCCCAAGGGCCGCAACGTGGTCCTCGAGCGCTCCTTCGGCGCCCCCACCATCACCAAGGACGGCGTGTCGGTGGCCAAGGAGATCGAGCTGAAGGACAAGTTCGAGAACATGGGCGCCCAGATGGTCAAGGAGGTCGCCAGCAAGACCTCCGACGTGGCCGGTGACGGCACCACCACGGCAACGGTCCTGGCCCAGGCCATCGTGCAGGAAGGCATGAAGTACGTGGCCGCGGGCATGAACCCGATGGACCTCAAGCGCGGCATCGACAAGGCCGTGGACAGCCATCGTCGGGGAGCTCAAGAAGCTGTCCAAGCCCTGCACCACGACAAAGGAGATCGCACAGGTCGGCGCCATCTCGGCCAACGCCGACGAGAACATCGGCAAGATCATCGCCGACGCCATGGAAAAGGTCGGCAAGGAAGGTGTGATCACCGTCGAGGACGGCTCGGGCCTGAACAACGAGCTGGAATTGGTCGAGGGCATGCAGTTCGACCGCGGCTATCTGTCGCCGTACTTCATCAACAACGCCGAGAAGCAGATGGCGGTGCTGGACAACCCCTTCGTCCTCCTGCACGACAAGAAGATCTCCTCCATCCGCGACCTGCTGCCCGTTCTCGAGCAGGTAGCCAAGGCCGGCCGCCCGCTGCTGATCATCGCCGAGGAAATCGAGGGCGAAGCGCTCGCCACCCTGGTGGTGAACAACATCCGCGGCATCCTCAAGACCTGCGGGGTGAAGGCGCCCGGCTTCGGCGACCGCCGCAAGGCGATGCTCGAGGACATCGCGATCCTGACCGGCGGCACGGTGATCGCCGAGGAGCTCGGCCTCACCCTGGAGAAGGCCACCCTCAACGATCTCGGCCAGGCCAAGCGCGTCGAGGTCGGCAAGGAAGAGACCACCATCATCGACGGCGCCGGCGAATCCAAGGGGATCGAAGCGCGGGTGAAGAGCATCCGCACGCAGATCGATGACGCAACCAGCGACTACGACCGCGAGAAGCTGCAGGAGCGCGTTGCCAAGCTGGCAGGCGGTGTGGCGCTGGTCAAGGTCGGCGCGGCCACGGAAATGGAGATGAAGGAGAAGAAGGCGCGCGTGGAGGATGCGCTGCATGCCACTCGCGCCGCGGTCGAAGAAGGCATCGTCGCGGGCGGCGGTGTTGCTCTGATCCGTGCCCGCGGCGCCCTCGGCTCGCTCAAAGGCGCCAACCACGACCAGGACGCCGGCATCAAGATCGTGTCCCGTGCTCTGGAAGAGCCGCTGCGCCAGATCGTGGCGAACGCCGGCGCCGAGCCCTCCGTGGTGCTGAACAAAGTGGTCGAGGGCAAGGGCAACTTCGGCTACAACGCCGCCAACGACACCTTCGGCGACATGATGGAGATGGGCGTGCTGGATCCGACCAAGGTGGTGCGCTGCGCGCTGCAGAACGCCGCGTCCGTCGCGGGTCTGATCCTGACCACCGACGCCATGGTGGCCGAGCTGCCGAAGGACGAGGGCCATTCGCACGGTGGCGGCGGCGGATGGGCGGGATGGGCGGGATGGGTGGTATGGATATGTGATGCGCGTAGCGAGCGCGTCATCCTGACGAAAGTCAGGATCCAGGCAGTACAGGAGCTGAGGGCCTCGTCGAAAGACGGGGCCCTTTCGTTTGTGCGCAAGGGCATCTTTTCGCGGCGCAACAAGCTGCGCGGGGAAACGCTGGGTGGGGCGCCCGGTCCGTTGACAAGCGTCCACGCGGGGCTTATGTTGCCCGGGGATCCGCCAAGCCGCCGTGCGATCACAAGTAGAACACCAACATGGGAGGACCTCGATGAGTCAGGGAACAGCTGCGGTTCAGGCTGCGTCCGCACATCCCGATTTCCAGCCGGAAAGAAGAAGCCCCAGAAGGTCACGCTCGATGGGCACAGGCCAAGCCATCGAGCACTTCGACTGTTACGGCGCAAGCATCCGGTGTGGCGACGGGTCAGGGTTCATTGCTCGCATCCGCCACGACCACCATCGCCGGAATAGAGCTCGCACGTCGGATACGAAAGCGGCAGTTCATCGGGCTGGACCGGGACCGGTCCCAGCCCATTGACCTTGCTCGTGCATGGTTCGCCGCAGTGATGATCTGAGTTGGTACCGACGCCTGAATGGGCGACCCACGACTTCCGCGGACCCATTTGCAACGGAACCAGTTGTATGGACGAATACCCTGTATCGAGATAACCCAAACGCACCAAAGGAGGAATACTGTGGCCGGTCAGATCCCAAAAAACTTCCGCCGCGTAGTGGTTGCCGCCGCCGTGGGGAACGTCATTGAATGGTACGACTTCTACATCTTCGGTAGCTTGGCCGCGATCCTGTCGGTCAAGTTCTTCGACAAAACCCACCCGGTGGCGGCGCTGCTGAGCACGATCGCCCTGTTTACCGCCGGCTTCCTGATTCGCCCATTGGGCGCCTTTCTGTTTGGATGGCTGGGTGACCGGGTGGGCCGCAAATACACCTTTATCGTGACTCTAACCGGAATGGGCTTGGCGACAGCCGCCATCGGTCTGATACCGACCTTCGCCTCCATTGGCGTTGCCGCTGCCTTTATTCTGTTCGGCCTGAGAATGGTCCAGGGGCTGTGCCTGGGCGGGGAATACGGTGGCGCGATAACGTACGTTGCCGAGCACGTTTCGGACGAGCGCCGGGGATACTACACCGGTTGGCTGCAGACGTCGCCGACGCTGGGCATCGTGGTTTCCCTCGCGGTGATCGTTGGCACCCGGACCTACTTGGGAAACGACGCCTTCAACGAATGGGGCTGGCGCGTTCCGTTCCTCATCTCTTTCCTGCTGGTGATGATGGCCATCTACATCCGGCTGCAACTGGGGGAAACTCCGATTTTCCAGGAAATGAAAGCCAAGGGCGGGATGGTACGAAACCCGTGGAAAGAGGCGTTCCTAAGCCCCAACATCAAATTCATTCTGGTCGCTATCGTGGTTTTGATCGGGCAGGGCGTCGTGTGGTACAGCGGCCAATTCTGGGCCCTCTACTTCCTGCAGACGGTGAAAAAGCTCGACGTGTTGACCTCCAGCTACATTGTCGGCGCTGCGTTGCTCATCGCGTCGCCGACGTTGATTCTGTTCGGATGGCTCTCCGACATCATCGGCCGGAAGCCGGTCATTCTCGGAGGAATGTTGCTGGCAGCCCTGACGTATTACCCGCTCTATGCGTGGCTTGGTGAGGTCACCAACCCCGGCGCAGTCAACTATCCGATCGCCATCTTCATCATATTCATCCTGGTGTCCTACGTGGGCATGGTGTACGGCCCGGTCGGGGCGTTCCTGGCAGAGTATTTTCCAAGCCGGATCCGCTATACGTCCGTTTCCGTGCCCTACCATATTGGCAACGGCTGGGGCGGGGGCTTGGTGCCTTTCATCACCTCCGCCGCATTTCTGTCCACTGGCAGCGTGGGCTATGCCTTGATCTACCCCATTGCGGTGCCGGCGGTGTGTTTCCTCATCTGCCTGTTTGTGATGCCGGAAACGCGCCACAACCGTATTTGGGGTCCCGAGAAGGCCCGAGCTGTTGGCTCGTAATTCAGCTGCCTCCGGGCGGGGCTACCCTGGCCCCGCCCGGCTTGCGGTCCACACGTCCCCCGACGGGGGACGTGACACCGATTGTGCCCGCCCTTGCCGCTACGTGGGGCCATCCGTCCGAGACTGGATACCTCGCTTTCGCGACGACTGTCAGTAGGACAGCCGCGCGTAGAACGTCCGCTGTGCCGCGGCGCGTGCCTGGCCGAGCGTCTCGATGCCGGCGGCGACGAGCAGCGGGATCATGCGCAGGAACACCTCGGCGGTGACCAGCGCGTCGCCCAGTGCGCTGTGCCGGTCGACGATCTCGACACCGAGACGCTGCGCGATCGCCTCGAGGCTGTGAGACTCCTGGTTCGGATGGATGACGGCGGAGAGCAGCAGCGTGTCGAGCAGCGGCTGATCGAACACCACCCCGGTCTGCGCCTCCTTGAGCTGCAGGAAGCGCATGTCGAACGCAGCATTGTGCCCGACCAGCACAGTGTCTTCGACGAAGCGGCGGAAGCGCGGCAGCACGGCCTCGATCGTCGGCTGTCCGGCAAGACGCTCCGGCGTGATTCCGTGCACGGCGATCGACGCCGCCGACAGCGGCCGGCGCGGGTCGACCAGCTGCTCGAAGATCTCCTCCGAGAGCACGCGCCCGTTGACGATACGCGCGGCACCGATCGCGACGATCTCGTCGCCCTGCGAGGGGTCGAGACCGGTGGTCTCCGTGTCGAACACGGTATAGGCGAGCTCCGATAAGCGGCGCTCGTCGAATGCGGTGTTGGCGGCCGAGAGCTTGAACAGGTCGAAGTCGTAGAATTCGGGCCGGCTGCCCCCGGCTGCCCACCCGCTGCGCGCCTCGGCGGCAAGCGGCAGCAGGAGCCGGAAGTACGCCGTCTGCGCGGGGAGATCGCGCCGATACCAGGCCTCACCGGAGTGCCGAGCCACCACCTGCTTCCAGGTCAGCGGGCTCGCCTCCCCGCCCACCTCGAATGGATCGTTCTCCCACGCGAACACCGTTTCGAGCGACAGCGGCGCGCCGCGCCAGAGCATGTCCAGCTGCCCGTGCCGCTCGCCACGCGTGAGGCGAAAGCGTACCTCGCGGATCCGGAACTCGTCTTTCAGCCGCGCAGCGAGATAGGTGATCCCCTGCGCCACCGAGAAGCTGTCGACCTTCACCCAGATTTGCGGGTCGACCTCCTCCAGCTTGGTGAGCAGCGCGAGGCGCTTCTCGATGCGGCTGCGCGCCAGCGCTATCAAGTCCTCGCCACGCATGTCTTCGAGCGGCCACTGCGACTGCAGTTGCGCCGAGAAGTCGCTGGAAATGGCGTTCAAACGCTCCGAGAGGCGCACCGCCTCGTCGCGGATCACGGCGGTGAAGCGCTCGCGCCGAGCGGCGTCCATCTCCGGGTAGTCCACCAGGTTCTCGATCGCCGCGCGAATGCTGGCGAGCGCCCCGCGCGTGCTTTCGCTGAGCGCCTGCATGAGCGCGACACGCTTGGCGTCGCTCTCCACCGCTTCGGTGACGTCGGACAGCAGCAACACGAAGCCCGCGAGCGAGCGGGAGGCCTTCGATTCGGCCTCGTGCCAGGGTAGGGGCGCGAGCACCGGCGCCGCCTGCACTCGCAACAGCCCGCCCGCCGAGGTGGTGGTCACGAACTGGGCTCCGGCGTCCGCGCCGCGCTCGAGTTGCTGCTCCATCGTTTCGAGCGCGTGCAGGATGTTGCTGCGGTCGATCACGCCAAACACAGAACGTCCCAGCCCGACCGGCGCGGCGTCCGCGCTCTGCTCGACCTCTGGCGCGAGTAAGGTCCGCGCAGCGGTGTTATACAGGAGGATGCGGCCCTCGCGGTTGCACACCAGCACGCTCTGCTGCAGCTCGGACATCAGCGCCGCGAGGCGGTTCTTCTCCGCCTCGACGCTCGCTTTCGCCGCCTGAACCGTCTCTTCGACTTCGCGCTCCAGCTCGCTACGACGCTGTGCCAGCACGTTCACCGCGGTGGCCGCCTGTCGCGTCACCTCCGAGCCCTCGAGCGTGATGCGATACTTCGGGTTCGATGCGGCAATCAGGTGTGTGGCTTCGGCGAGGCGGCGCACGGGCTCGACGGACCGGTCGAACCAGCGCCGTACGATGGCGAAGATCCCGCCGATGAGCGCGATGAAGAACAGCGCCAGCAGGCCGACGCGCGGTGCGGACAGCAACTCCGACAGCTGTGCCCGCTCGCGTGGATCGAGGTCGAGCCAGACGACTATTCCGGCGGCGGCGGCGGTGGTGACGACGAATGCCGCTAGGCCCGTGGCGGTGAGCCAGAAGCTTCTGCTCAGGTTCAGCCCCTCACCGCCGCCAGCAGCCAGGTCACCTCGTCAAAGTGCTCCGCCAGGAGCGCATGCGCGGCCGGCTCGTCCAGGGCGCCCTCTGTGGCGAGGCCAGCGCTGGACCGCCGGCGGAGTCGCTGCTTTGCGCCGCAGGCGCGTTGGCGCAGCGATTGGCGAGGCACAGGATCTGTGACAGGCTGCCCGCCGCCAGTTCGGCGGGATCGCTCTCGTGCTCGCGCACCGCCAGAATGATCGGCTCCGTCAGGTTCCCGTGCTCGAGGACTTCGCGCGCTTGCACACGAACTGGCTCCAGCTCTTTCGCATGGCTGATCTGCCGGAGCGCCAGCGCCACAGCGATATTGCGCACGGCGTTCTGCCCGATGCGCATGACCGCGGTCTTGACGTCGGTCACGGGTTTGCCGCCAAGATTCGCCGCCGCGCTGTTGGCGTACGCCACCACGCGTGCGCTGAGCAGCGGCTCCCGGCGACCACCTTGGCGACTTGCGCGACGGACAGGTTGGGGTCTTTCAACGCCAGGCGCGCACCCAGCGAGGCGTCGACGAAGGTCGGGCATTCCAGCTCATCGCGCGACAGCGCGCTGTGATGTCCCGCAGATACGCAGCGAAGCTCGGTTCTGGCTGGATACCCGCTGTCATAGAGCCCAGATTGGCGTGGATGCAACGCGATTGTACTCCCCCGTCTCACCCTGGAGCGGCAGGCACGGATGGCGGCAGAAGCTCCTCAGCGGGGAGTTCCCGGATGTCCGCTTATCGACCAATCCGGCCATCAGCGTAGCTCCGCCATGGTCCCGGCCCGCCGTGTCCAGCGCATCGGCTTGGTCGAGATGCCCGGCGCGGGCGAACCCACGCAACACCCGAGCGCGCATCTGTTGCTGCACCGCGGCGAGGTCTTCGGGTGTCAGCGCGCCGGCCTCGGCGAAGTGGACCTGCACGTTTTCGCCGGCGGCGAACACCCCGTCGATCACGCAGCAGCAAAAGTGCACAAGTGAGGTTTCTCGAGTCGATCTGGGCAGCGCGCGGCGGCCGGATGCAGGCGCCTGGTGCAGCGGCCGTCGCGGCGTATACTCTTCCCCACGCAGAAGGAGCGAGCCGCAGGGCGCCGCATCCGCCTGCAAGAACAATTTCGCCACGGACGTTGCGCGGCGAAGCCCAACAGGAGCGGAGGATGAAGATGAACTGGCAGGCCTTCGTAGTTCAGGCCGCCGCGCTTGCGGTTGCCCTATCGGTAGCCGGTCCGGCAACCGCCCAGGCGCCGGCCAAGGTCCGCATCAACCTGGCGAGCGCTTTTCCCACCAGTCTCCCGATGGTCGGGGAGGCGCTGCCGGAGCTGGCGAAGAAGGTCGCGCGCGCTTCGGACGGCAACGTCGAGATCAAGGCCAACGAGCCCGGAGCGCTGGTGCCCGCGCTGCAGGCCATCCAGGCGGCCTCGCGCGGCTCGGTTGACGCCGCGTGGTCCACCGCCGGCTTCTTCTCCGGGACCGACTCCGCCTTCGACATGTTCACCGCGGTGCCCTTCGGCCCGGGGATCGGCGAATATCTCGCCTGGATGTACTACGGTGGCGGGCTGGATCTCGCGCGTGAGCTGTTCGCCAAGCACAACATCCACTACATTCCCTGCGGGATCATTCCGCCCGAGGCGTCTGGCTGGTTTCGCAAGGAGATCAAATCGGCCCAGGACCTCAAGGGGTTGAAGATGCGCTTCTTCGGCCTGGGCGCCAAGGTGATGGAGAAGATGGGCGTGTCGACCCAGCTCCTGGCGCCCGGCGACATCTTCCAGGCGCTGCAGCTCGGCACCATCGACGGCACCGAGTTCGCCATGCCGGTCATGGACCAGAAGTTCGGCTTCTACCAGGTGGCGAAGTTCTACTACTTCCCCGGCTGGCATCAGCAGGCTTCGATCCTCGCGCTCGTCATCAACCAGAAGAAGTGGGACTCGCTCGCTGATTCCCAGAAGGCGGTGATCGAGCTGGCCTGCGGCGACACCAGCCGCGACCTGATCGCCAAGGGCGAGGCCCTGCAGTGGAAGGCGATGAAGGAGATGCGCGACAAGCACGGCGTGAAGATCATGCGCTGGTCGCCCGAGATCCTGAAGGCCTACGAGAAGGCCTGGGGCGAGGTCGTGGTGGAGGAGTCGGCAAAGAACCCGAACTTCAAGAAGGTCTGGGACTCGTACTCGAGGTTTCGCGCCGACTTCGCGATCTGGCGCGAGCACGGCTACCTGCAATAGCGCGGCGCGCGCGCGCCCGGGGCGCGCAGCCGCGGACACAAGCTTCCTCTCATCGGCGAAGAACAACGCCCTCTGCGCGGGCGCAGGGGCGAGAGTGCGCGAACAAGGGGCGGGATGATGGATAGCATGCTGGCGGCAAGTGACGCGATCAACCGCGCGCTGGAGCGCATCGCCTTCGTGGCGGGGTGGTTGTTCGTCGTGTGCACTTTGGTCATCATCTTCGACGTGCTGTCGCGCAAGTTCGGCTTCCAGATACCGGGGCTGGGCTCCACCCGCCTGCAGGAGCTGGAATGGCACCTGAACACGGCGCTGTTCTCCTTCTGGCTGGGGGTGGGCTACATCAAGAACACGCACGTGCGCATCGACATCGCGCTCGCCAAGGCCAGGCCCCGCACCCACGCCTGGGTCGAGCTGCTCGGCTGCATCGCGTTCGCCCTGCCTTATTGCCTGATCGCGATCTACTTCAGCTATGACTTCGCTTCGATCTCGTTCATCGACAACGAGCACTCCGAGTCGGCCACCGGCCTGCCCTACCGCTGGGTGCCCAAGGGCATCATCTTCTTGGGGCTGGTGCTGCTGCTCGCCGCCGTCCTGTCGGTGCTGATGCGGGTGATCGTGTACCTGTTCGGGCCCGAGCGCCTGCGCGAAGCGGGCGCGGTCGCGGGCGCCCGTGCGCACGGATGAGCCCGCCATGACCTGGATTGCTCACCACCTCCCGCTGATCCTGTTCGTGGTCCTGGCCGCCGCGCTGTTCTGCGGCTACCCGGTGGCGTTCGTGCTGGGCGGGATCGGGATCTTCTTCGGCGGCATCGGCATGCTCTTGGGCGTGTTCGAGCCGGTCCAGTTCTTCAACCTGCTGCCGCGCATCTGGGGCTCCGCCGCCGCCAACCCGGTCCTGGTGGCGGTACCGATGTTCATCTTCATGGGCACCGTGCTCGAGCGCAGCGGGGTGGCCAGCGACTTGCTGCACTGCTTGCAGATTCTGACGCGGCGCATACCGGGCGGGCTGGCCATGTCGGTGACACTGATGGGCACCATCATGGCGGCCACGACCGGCATTGTCGGCGCCTCGGTGGTGATGCTCACCCTGATTGCGTTGCCGACCATGCTGGAGCGCGGCTACAGCAAGGAGCTGGCGGTGGGGACGATTGCTTCGGCGGGCACGCTCGGCATCCTCATCCCGCCCTCCATCATGCTGGTGATCATGGGCGACCTGCTGTCCGCATCGGTGGGCACCCTGTTCGCCGCGGCGGTGATCCCCGGACTGCTGCTCTCGGTGCTGTATCTGCTCTACATCGGGATGCTGAGCTTCCTCAAGCCCGAGCTCGCCCCGCCGCTGCCGAAGGATATCGGCCCGACGAGCCGCGCCGAGTTCTGGCGCATGATCGGCAAGAGCTTCCTACCGCCCACCTTCCTGATCGTGCTGGTGCTGGGCTCCATCTTCGGCGGCTGGGCCACGCCCACCGAAGCGGCGGGCGTGGGCTCCTTCGGTGCGCTGCTGCTGGCCTGGTGGAACGGGCGTCTCAACTACCAGAGCTTCCGGACCATCATCGAGAGCGCAGCGTTGACCAATGCCATGGTGTTCTTCATCATCTTCGGGGCGACGCTGCTGTCCTTCGTGTTCCGAGCGCTGGGAGGCGACGAGGTGGTGGTGGAGCTGCTGAAGGGCGCGGGTCTGGACACCGGCTGGGAGATCCTGACCTTCCTGATGGTGCTGGTGTTCGTGCTCGGCTTCTTCTTTGACTGGATCGAGATCTGCCTCATCGTGCTGCCGGTATTCGCGCCCGTGCTGCAGGGCGTGGACTTCGGTCCGCACCTGGGGCAAGGCGGGCCGATCGTGTTCCTGACCTGGTTCATCATCATGATGTCGGTGAACCTGCAGACCTCCTTCCTCACTCCGCCCTTCGGCTTCACCCTGTTCTACATGAAGGGCACCGTGCCGAAGGGGGTGACCATGGCGCACATCTATCGGGGCATCATCCCCTTCGTGCTGCTGCAGCTGGCCGGTCTGGTGTTGACGATCGTGTTCCCGCAGCTCGCGCTGTGGCTGCCGCGCTCGGTGGGCTTCCTCGACTGACCGGGTATCGTGGTATGGCTGCGGATGTACGCTCGCGACGACCTCTTTGCCGAGGCGCATGCGTCATTCGCCAAGCATGTCCCGCACCTTGGCCGCCAGGTCGCGAGTCGAGAACGGCTTGGTGACGTAGGCGTCGGCCCCCATCTCGATGCCCTTTGCCACCTCGATGTCGCGCCCCTTGGCCGAGAGCAGGATCACCTTGATGTGCTGCAGCCGCGGTACGCCCTTGATGTGCTGGCACACCTCGTAGCCGTTCTTGCCCGGCATCATCACGTCGAGCAGGACGAGGTCGGGCGCGAAGCTCTCGAGGAGCTCGAGCGCTTCCCTGCCGTTGCCGGCCACCCGCACCTCGAAGCCGAACTGCTCCATCAGGAACTCGAGCGACAGCACGATGTTCGGCTCGTCGTCGGCGATCAGCACCTTCTTCGCCATCACTGTCCTCCTGCGGCGCTGGTGAGCGGCAGTGTGAACGAGAACGTCGCGCCCTGCCCCGGCACGCTCTCGACCCACAGCTCGCCGCCGAACTGCCTGACGATCTGGCGCGAGATCGGCAGGCCGAGCCCGGTTCCGCGCGGCTTGTCGGTGAGCGTGTCGCCGACCTGATGGAACTTCTCGAAGATCGACTCGTGCTCGCGCGGGTCGATGCCGATGCCGTTGTCGCTCACGTCGACGCGCACGCGCCCGGGCTCGAGCGCCAGCTCGACTCGCACCAGCCCACTGCGGCTCGGGGAGAATTTTACTGCGTTGGACAGCAGGTTCAGCAGCACCTGCTGGAGCCGGTCGCGGTCGGCAACAACGGGGGGCATCGGCTCGGGCAGCCGCGTTTCGAGCTCGATGCCCTTGTCGGCGAACAGCTGGCTGGTCGCGGCTGCGGCATCGCGCACCAGCTCGCACAGGTCGACCGCCTCATTGTGCCACTCCGCGCGTCCGGATTCGATCTTGGCGAGGTCGAGAATCTGGTCGATGAGCCTGGTGAGCCGCTCGGTCTCCTTGAGGACGATGCCGAGGAACTGCTGGCGCCGCTCCGGCGGCGTGGCGGGCCGGTCGAACAGCATCTCGGCGAACGCCCGGATCGACGTGAGCGGCGTGCGCAGCTCGTGGCTCACGGTGGAGACGAAGTCGTCCTTCAGCCGGTCGAGCTCCTGCAGCCGCTCGTTGGCGGCGCGCAGCTCCGCGGTGGCCGCCTCGAGTTCGCGCGACTTCTGCTCGAGCGCCTTGCTGTAGGCGATCGCTTGGGAGGTCTCGTCGAGGATGCTCATGACCTCCTCCAGCCCCGGGGCTTCCTCCTTGACGACCGAGGCCACCATCACTCGCGCCGAGGCCGAGCCGATCGCGCCGGCGAGCTGGGTCTCGGCGAACCCGACCAGGCCGGCGTCGCCGGCGAGCCCCTCGACGCTGGCCGCGCCCTGTCGCGCGGCATAGGCCGCAAGCGCCTCGCGGGTGCGCTCGGCGCCGAGAAAGCGGGCCAGCAGGCCCTCGAGGTCCCGCAGCGAGGCCTGGCCACGCCACAGCGCCGGTGGCCCGATCGCGCCCCGCGCGGCGTCGACGAATCGCTCCGCCTGAGCGCGCGTGACGGAGTCGGGACGACCGAGCAGCGACACCACCACATACATCGAGACGTTGGCGAGCATGCTCCACACCATCGCATGCGTGGTCTGGTCGAGCCCGGCCAGGCCGAACAGCTCGAGCGGACGCAGCAGCTGCAGACCCCACGGCCCCTGGTCTAGAAAGCTCTGCGGCAACCACCCGGAGCGCGCAAAGGAGGGCAGCAGCAAGGTGTACAGCCACACCGTGAATCCCGCGGCGAGACCGGCGAGCGCGCCGGCGCGGGTACCGTGCTTCCAGTAGATGCCGCCCAGCATGGCGGGCGCGAACTGCGCCACTGCCGCAAACGAGATCAGTCCAATCGCGACGAGCGCATAGGCCTCGCCCGCAAACCGGAAGTAGCCGTAGCCCAGGAGCACGATCCCCACGATCGCACCGCGGCGGATCGCGAGCAGCCGCCTGGCCAGATCGCCCTGCGTGCCGGGGTCGAACCGCTTGAGGCGCAGCAGCAGCGGCATGACCAGATCGTTGCTCACCATGGTGGACAGCGCGATGGTTTCGACGATCACCATGCCGGTCGCCGCGGACAGACCGCCCAGGAACACCGCCAGCGCGAGCAGCTGCTGGTGCTCGACCATCGGCAGCGCCAGGACGAACATGTCGGCATCGACCTCGCCGCCCGGGAAGTGCAGCAGGCCGCCGACCGCGATCGGCAGCACGAACAGGTTCATCGCCAGTAGGTACAGGGGGAACATCCAGCTCGCTTGTCGCAGGTGGCGCCGGTCGACGTTCTCGACCACGGCGACCTGGAACTGGCGCGGCAGGAACACGATGGCGAACATCGACAGCACGATGAGCCATGCCCAACTCGCATATCCGCCGCCGGGCCCCTGGGGCGGCGCGAGCATTGCCGCGAGCCCGGGGTGCGCGGCGGCGCGGCCCAACAGATCACCGAAGCCGCCATAGATGCCGAAGGTGACGAACAGCCCCACTGCAAGGAACGCAGCCAGCTTGACCACCGACTCGAACGCGATTGCCGCGACCATGCCCTCGTGACGCTCGGCCGCGTCCAGCTGGCGCGTGCCAGCAGGATCGCGAAGGCAGCCAGCAGCAGCGCGACATAGAAGGCGGTGTCGGACAGCAGCGGTACTTCGCCGATGTGTCTGGGCATGGTGATGTCGGGGTAGTGCGTCAGCACGGTGAAGCTGTTCGACACCGCCTTGAGCTGAAGCGAAATGTACGGGACGATGCCGACCACCGCGATCACGGTGACCAGCCCGGCGAGCAGTGCGCTCTTGCCGTAGCGCGAACCGATGAAGTCTGCGATCGAGGTGATCCGGTTCGCCTTGCTGATCGCGACGATCTTGCCTACGACGACGAACCACAGCGCGGCGACCAGCGTGGGTCCCAGGTAGATCGGCGGAACCCGACCCCGCTCGAGGCGGCGCGCCCCACGCTTCCGTAGAACGTCCACGAGGTCGCGTACACGCCGAGCGAGAGCGAGTAGACGTATGGATTGGCGATCAGGCTGCGGCCCTGATCGGCGCGGCGGTCGCTGAACCAGGCGATGCCGAACAGCGCCCCGAGGTATGCGATGGATACGACGCCGATGACCCACCCCTGGAGCATGCGCGCGCCGCGTCGGCCGTCAGCGGCGCGAGCCGTCGCTCACGGCCGCGATCAGCACGATCAGCCCGGCCCAGGCGGCGAACAGGTAGGCGTATAGGAACGCACACCCGCCACGGAAGCGGGGACGTTGAACAGCGCGAGCAGCGGCTAGCTGAACAGCAGACAGCCGAGCACGAACACGGCGACGGCCACTGGTGGTCGCGCTGGTTCGATTCAGGCGCTTTCATCCTGGAACAGGCTAGAGCAACTCAGCCGGCGCGCCGGCCGGCGGTCTGGAAAGAAACCCCCTCTCCCCTGGTGGGAGAGGGCAGGGGAGAGGGGGATTGTTTCTGGAAAGCAACGCGGCCGGCAGTTTGAAAAAATCCCCTCCTGCACGAGGAGGGATGGCGCGCGAGCGCGACGGGGTGGTGGGGATCTCCCCGAGCAGCGCTGGCACACCAAGCCTGACGAGTTAGTGCGCTCATGCGCGTTTCTTTCCATCTGCCTGCCCGCCCCGCGGCTTGCTGTGCTCTGTGGTGCTGGTCTCGGTTTGTGCTTGGCCGTGTCGACGCCTTCAATGCGCCGCGGCCGCCGCACGGCCGATGCCTGTGTTGGAGCGCACGTAGAGCTCCTCCCACATGTCCTCGGAACGCTTGTCGCGATACAGCAGCGAGCCCAGGAGCACGGCCAGGAACCCGAACGGGATCGAGATCAGGCCGGGGTTGCGCAGCTGGAACAGCGGCTTCTCTAATCCCACCAGGCTAGTAGTCTTGGCACCTAACTTTGCGATCTCCCCTTCCGCCAGGGTCTTGGCTTTCTGCGCCGCCTCTAGGTCCTTGCGGAGCTTCTCCTGCGCCGCGGGGTCGCTGGACGCACCCAGGTCGGCGGTCAGCTGCTCGATCCGGCTCGCGCTGGTTTCGATGATCTTCTGCTGCGCCGTCTTGACCTGCAACGGGTAGGTCATGTTGGGCGACACCAGCACCAGGCCGATTGCTGTCAACGTGCCGATCACCAGACCGGCGACCACGCCTCCGGTATTGCAGCGCTTCCAGTAGAGCGTCAGCAGCACGACCGGCAGATCGGCAGACGCCGCGACTGCGAAGGCCAGGGCCACCAGATGGGCGACGTTCTGTCCCTGGGCGAGGATACCGATGGCGATAGCCAGGGCGCCGACGATGAGCGAGCAGATGCGTGCCGCGCGCGTCTCCTCTGCATCGGTTGCGTGCTCTCCCTTGACGACGCCCACCCAGATGTCGTGACTCATCGCGGAGGCCGCCGCCAGCACCAGCCCGGCCACCACCGCCACGATGGTGGCGAACGCCACCGCCGCCACGAACGAGAGCATCAGGTTGCCGAGCATCGAGTCGGGCCCGCCGCCCAGGAACTGCGCCAGCAGAGGTGCGGCCAGATTCCCGCCGCGGTCCGCGGCGATGATGTTGGTCGGGCCAACCAGCATCGCGGCACCCGTGCCCAGGAACAAAGTCAGGACGTAGAAGCCGCCGATGAT
>CAWHCG010000025.1:0-49147 GCA_963827575.1 uncultured beta proteobacterium | reverse complement strand
TCTACAAGATGGACGGGGTGTTCGCCGATCCCCAGGTCCAGCACCTGGGCATGGCGGTGCCGGTGCCCAAGCCCGATGGTGGGCAGGCGCAGCTGGTGGGG
Organism: uncultured beta proteobacterium; assembly: GCA_963827575.1. Taxonomy (GTDB): domain Bacteria; phylum Pseudomonadota; class Gammaproteobacteria; order Burkholderiales; family SHXO01; genus SHXO01. The sequence continues at coordinate 49,046 of CAWHCG010000025.1, read as the reverse complement.
CCGGCGATGCGGCTGTCCCGCACCCCGGCACAGATGAAACGCACCATCGGACCGGCCGGCGAGCACAACGACGAAGTACTGCGCGAGGCGGGCTACAGCGAGGCGCAGGTTGCGGAGCTGCGCGCGGCCAAGGTGGTTTGAGGAGCATTGCATGAGCGAAGGCAAACTGCGCGTGGAGCGCGACGGGCCGATCGGCATGATGGTGCTCGACAATCCGGCGCGGCGCAACGCGATCGGCGGCGAGATGTGGAGGGCGATCCCCGGGGCCATGGCCGCCTTTGATGCCGATCCTGCAGTGCGTTGTATCGTAGTGCGCGGCGAGGGTACGGTGGCGTTCGCGGCTGGGGCCGACATCTCCGAGTTCGAGAAGAACCGCTCCAGCGAGGAGGGCGTGCGCGCGTACGAGCAGGCGGTGAGTGCCGCGCACCGCGCGATCGAGGAATCCCCCAAGCCGGTGATCGCGCTGATCCATGGCTTCTGCATCGGCGGCGGGCTCGCCACGGCCCTGTCGTGCGATCTGCGCTACGCGTCTCCCTCAAGCCAGTTCGCTATTCCGGCGGCGCGCCTGGGCCTGGCCTACGGCGTGACCGGTACCAGCCGCCTGGTGGCCACAGTCGGTCACGCGGCTGCGCGCGAGATCATGTTCACGGCACGCCGCTATAGCGCAGACGAGGCGCTGGCTATGCGGTTGGTGAACCGCGTCCTCCCTCAAGCCGAGCTCGACGACTACGTGCGCAACGTTGCGACGGAGCTCGCAGCCAACGCCCCGCTGACGATAGCGGCGGCCAAAGCTGTCATCGAAACGGTGATTGCACCCCCCGGCGACGTGGCTGTTGCGAGCGACCGGATCGCGCGCTGCATGCAGAGCGAGGACTATGTCGAAGGGCGACGCGCATTCATGGACAAGCGTCTCCCGCGATTCACCGGAAAGTAAGCAGTTGCTGACGTCGACGCCTCCGCTGACCAGCCGTCCACCAAAGTCGCGCCCGCGCCGTTTGATCCTGCAGTCCTGATTCAGCGTGCGCGGACTCGAGATCCTCGCCTACCGCGAGACCCACGGCTATCAGATCCGCAACCCGGAGTGGCGGGCCAAGTTCGCGGGCAAGACTGTGAGCGACCCGCTGAAGCTGGACGAGGATATCCCCAACATCAGCGGAGCGACGCTGTCATGCTACAACGTCACCAACGGTGTGAAGCGGCTGCTGGCGCTGCAGCAGATCGGGTCGGACAACTCCGCGGCGATACCGAGCTCCACCACGCCCGGCTCGCCGGCCTGGAACGTCAACGTCGCGAGCAGCATAGGACCTTCAGTCAAGCCCGGGAAAGCCGAGCCGGCCACATCGGCGCCGGGAAGCGAGGAGGAATCGTCGTCGAATGCCGCGGCCACCGTCGCCCCGGTGAAGGCCGCGACCGCCGGGTCGGACAGTGTCACGTCGAAGCCGAAGCTCAGGACCTCGTCGGCCGGGTCGAGCCCATCGAACACCTGCGAGGCAGTCACCTGCACGGTGAAGCTGTTCCCCGGGTTCACCACGTGGGACGAGGGATTCAGCGCCATCACCAGTGCCTGTGCAGCGGCCGGCAGACAAAGCGTCGCGGCGCCGAGCAGGCAAGCGAGCGTCCTTTGCATCGGTTCGATCCTCGTCGAATGTGAACGTCAGCGCGGCCGATTGGCGCCCTGGAAACAGGCGTACCACAGCGCGTAGTCGCTGTAGTTCACACAGCCGCTGTCGTCGAAGTCGGCGCGCGGCCTGTACCGGGCGTCCGTGCTGCAGGCGCCGAGTGAGCTGCGCCACAGGTTGCGGTCGAGCGCGTCCACTCGATTGTCGTCGTTGAGATCGCCGCACAGCGGATTCAGTCCGACCAGCAGCGGATCGTGGTCCGACGAACGGTACGGATCCGGGCCGTAGAACGCCGTCACCTGCCCCGGCGTCTTGAAGTTGGTGTTGTAGTCCAGTGCTGCCGGCTCGTCCGCGTTGATGTGCCACTCGCTGAGGCCGGTCACCTGGCTGCGCAGCGAAGGGGTGGCCAGCGCATGGTCGAGATAGCCGGATTGCCCGTCGAAGACGTAAGAATAGGCAGCCGTGCCTAGATCGCGCCGGATCAGGTCGGCATAGCCCGCGCTCTCCAACACCCGGATCGGGTCTTCCCGAGCGTAGGCGTTGAGGTCGCCGATGATCAGAAAGTCCGGGTCGTTGCTGCCCGTCGGATCCGTGGCCAGCCAGTCGGCAAGAGCGGCGGCCATGCTGGTGCGGGTCAGGTTGCAGTTGCCCTGCCCGTCCAGCGCATCGGGGTCGACCAGCTCGCCCGGGCCGAGCGGCACGTCGCATGCCGAACCCTTGGACTTGAAGTGGTTCACCACGACCGTGAGGGCGCCGCCGCTGGCATTGTGGCGGTAGGTCTGCGCCAGCGCCGGCCGGTTCAGGGTGGAGATGGCGCGGCTGTCCACCGAGCTGTCGAGAATCGACGGGCCACCCAGCGGCGTCACCAGCGCCGGTTGATAGATGAAGCCCACCTTGATCGCGTCGCCGCCGATGGTGCCGGTGGCGACGAACGCGTAGGTGCCGGGCGCGGCCAGCGCGTTGAGGCCATCCACCAGGTCCTGCAGCGAGGCCGAAGCGTTGTTCTCCAGCTCGATCAGGCCGATGACAGCCGCATCGAGGGCGCGCATCGCACGCAAGATCTTATCCCGCTGGCGCGTGAACTCGAACGCGCTCTCGGCCCCGCGGCAAGCCTGATCGGCCGCCGGGCCGCACACGGGGGCGCCGGCGTCCAGCGTGGTGAAGTAGTTGAGCACATTGAAGCTCGCCACGCGCAGCGTACCGCCCACCGGAGCCGGCGCTGACGGACGCGGGTTGGCTGGTGTGAACACGATCGCGGCGGAAGCCACCGGCTGCAGGCGGTAGCGGTCGAAACGATGATCGAGCACGGCGGTCAACGCCGCGGGCTCGCCCGCCGGGGCGTTGCTCGCGCGGTACCCGACGCGCAGCGTGTTGCCCGCGCTCAATCCCCCGGGCTGCGGATAGCGCACCGGGTCGATGCTCTGCTGCGTGTTGCCGTCGTCGAGGATGATGCGGCTGCGGTCGTTGACGCTCTGCTGGCCGAGCGCAGGCCCGCCGGGCAGCTGCGTCACCGTGGGCTGCGGCAGCCGCTGCGCGGCGAGGCTCAACTCGCCGAACCGCCCGAGATTGAACACCTCGGTCACCACGAGGGAATGAGGGATGGTCACCAGCATGCCCTCGTAGCGCTCCCAGTCGGCGAGATCGGCGACTGGCAGCGTGACCACCGCGGGCGTGACGCTGCGCGCGGCATCGCACACGCGCACGTTGCGCACGCTGGTCAACTCGGTCAGGCTGGCGGTGCCGGTGGCGAACTCCACCGCGGTGCCGCGCACGCGCACCACGTCGCCGACGGCCACGCTCACACCGAACGTGCCGTCGAACACGAAGATGCCCTCGGAGGTGTTCGGATCCCCGTCAGCCTGGCCGTCCTCTTCCTGGAGGAAGAAGCCACCGAGACCGGCGGAGCCCTGATGCGCGCCGACCACGACCCCTTCGACGACCACCACCTCGCCCGCTCTGGGGCCGACTTCGCCGCTGCCCTGAACGGCGTGGATCGGCGTGGCCGGATCAGCGCAGTTTCCGAATGCGACGCTGTCTGGATTGAAGAAGGTCTGCCCTGGGTTAGTCGCGCCGAAGCTGCTGGATGCTTCGCTCACCCAGGTGAAATCGGCATAGGCCGTGCCGGTCCCGCTCAGCCGCAGAGAGTTCCCGACCGCGCCGCTGCCGCTTTGGGAGACACCGATGTCGGTGCTGGTCAAGCCGTTGGCCGGGCCGCCCACCGCGGTGAAGCTGCCCTCATAGCTCAAAAACTGAACCGCCGCGCCGTTGTTGTCCACCAGCGCGATCGCATCGGGTGAGCCGTTCTGCAAGCCCGCCGCGGGAAATGACCGCGTTCCGTAGCCGCCTTGCTGGTCGGGCAGCGCGCCGGAAAGCGCAAGCGTGGAATAAGGTGCCCCGCCGCCGCCGTTGTACAGCACCAGAGTCCATCCGGCCAGGCTGGCGCCGGCCGGCCCCGCTACCTCGATGGCCTCACCGGTGTCGGCGCCGGTGTTGTCGTAGTGGATCTCGTTGATGAACACGCCCTGTGCAAAGCCCGCCAGGGCGGTGCCAATGCCAAGCGCCGCGACGATGGCGCGCAGCAATGACTTTGCGATGCTCATGCTCTCCCGCTCGAGTGCGACCGCGCCTAACTAGTGCCGCCCCTGCAAGCATAGACGGCTCTTGTGAACAAATGAGGCGCGCGGCCGGCGTCAGGAAGCTCGCGCCTCATGCGCCTGCGCGGCTTGATACTTGAGAAAAGCCCGCGCTCCCGTCTCGCCCATGTAGTGGGCAAGAACGCCGACATCTGTGCTGCGCAGGTCGACCATGACCAGCCCGTCGAGGGCATCGCCGAAGTGGTCGTCCAGGTTGAACCCGAGCATGCGACCGCCCAGCTTCAGGTACTGCTTCAAGAGAACCGGCACGCCCTTGCCGTCGGACTCGATCTGGGCGAGCAGCTGCGACAGCTCCTCCAGGTCTTGAAAGTGCGTGGGATTGATCTCGTCCGCCATGGCCAGACGCTGACCGCGGAACGGACGCCGCGGCTTCACATAGCGCGCAAGGGCCGGGTCGATGCGGTGCAGCTTGAGGAAGTCGACCATCAGCTGCCGAGACAACGGCGCGTAGCGGTTGCTGATGCTGACGGCGCCGAACAACACGGCGTAGCGGGGATTGCGCACGATGAATTGACCGACTCCGCGCCACAACAGCATCAGCGGTGAGAAGCTTCTCTGGTATTCGGCTCGAACGAACGAGCGGCCCAGCTCGATCGCCGGATCGATGCGGCGCAGCACCTGCGGCTGGTAGCGAAACAAGGAGTTGGTATACAGGCCGCGCTTTCCGTAGCGGGCCAGGATCTCGTCGACGAGTCCCATGCGATACGCTCCCACCAGCTCCGCGGTCTGGGCGTTCCAGACGAACAGATGCAGGTAGTGGGAATCGAAGACGTCGAGATCGCTGCTCTTTCCCGTTCCCTCCCCCACGGCACGGAAAGTGACCTCGCGCAGCCGCCCGATCTCCTGCAGGCACCAGGGAATTTCAGGCGCCCTTGCGCACAGCACCCGGAACGGGCCGCTCGAGGCCAGGCAGTGGTCCGGCGTCAACGCTTCAACCTCTGCCTTGAGGAGGCCGGGCGGGCCGGCCGGCGCGATGGCCGCCGGGGCGGCAGACTCCGACCGCGGCTTGCCGGCGCTGGGAGCATCGAGCGCGCCGAGCAAATAAGTGCGCATGCGCAGATACCGGACGATGTCGTCATCGGACTCGCGGCCGGCGAGGCGCGCGTGCGGTATCGGCCGCCCCAGGCGCAGCCGCACGAGGCTGCGGGTTTTGCTGACCAGCTCGCGGGGCAGCAGCGCGGTGCGCAGTTGCGGGTGCAACATGCCGGCGAGTTGGAACATCGGTCCGTTGGCGCCGTGCACATAGACGGGCAGCACGGAGGCGTTGGTGAGGGCGATCATCCGCCCGATGGAGGGGCTCCAGCGCGGGTCGGTCACGCGCCCCCGCGACAGCTGCAGATGAGCGGCCGTTGGGGCTGGGAACACGAGCAGCAGGCCGCCCCGCGCGACCCAGCGCAGCGCCTGGCGAAGCGGGCGCTGGTTCGCTCGCACCGCTTGCGTGCCCCCGGACAGGTCGACCGGAAAGAACAGCTCGGAGAGCTCCGGGACCCGATGCAGGAAGTGATTCGCCAGGACCCGCACGTCGGGGCGCCGTTGCAGCAGCAGATGCGTCAGTACCAGGGCCTCGATGGCGCCGAAGGGCTGGTTTGCCACCGCGATCACGGGCCCGGCGCCGGGCACATGGTCAACCTCGTCCGGCGGCATCTCGTAGTTGATGCAGAAGGCCTCGAGCACGTGGCCGAGGAAATCCGCCGGCCCGTGCGCAGGCGGCAGGCGGCGATAGATCTGGTCCAGCTGCTCCAGCGCGAAGGCCCGCTCGATGCCGCCCTCGATGAGGCGGGAAAGGCGTGGGAACGGCTTGAACGCGAGCGCCCCGTTCAGACGGAATAATACCGAGCGCTCATTTGTCACACTCATCCGGTTGCCTCGTCATGGCTGTGACCAAGATCGATTAACCCGCAAGATCGGCGCTGTCCTGCTTGCTCGCATAGTCACTATGCCACATCTGCCATGACATTCGCGCGACGGTAGGTTTACGATCCGGCTGGCGACCGGACCGGACGAGGTAAGCTTGAATTAGGGCGCGGCCTGCAAGACCAAGCCGCGGGGGACGTCCTCGGCAGCTTTGCAGGCTCAACCGAGAGCCTAGCGCACCAACAGCGCCTTCAGGGCGTCGAGGAAGTTCACGTATTTGAGCTGCGTCGAGCCGTCGAACTCGTAGCCGTTGATCGGATCGGTGCTCGGAGGCTCCGGAGCCTCGCCGTTCTGTACCACCAGGAGGCCCAGAGGATACTGCCGGCCGAGTGGGACCGGGACGTAGTGCACCCCGTCGGTCTCGCCCACGCCGTCGATCAGGAACGCGCCGAGGTGCGCGATCCTGCTCGGCCCGATCTGGTAGAAGTGGAAGCTCGAATCGCCCTGGCTGGAGGCCAGGAGCAGGGTGTGGGCAGGCACGCTGGCGATGATGCTCAAGCCCTCGAGGTCGGCGTCGACGAAGCGGCCGGCGTTGAAGTCCGAACCCGGCGCGTCGATAGCCTGGTCCCCCGGTTCCCCCTCGGGATCATATTCGCACTCGAACTCGTCATCGTCCGGGGTGGCCCGGTACGCCCGGCCGAATGATTTAACCGGCTCGATCAGCTTGTCGACGCCCACCGGCACGAACTCGGGTGTGGATGCCTCGAGCACAACCTTGTACAGCCCGATGGTCTCGAACGCCACGTACAAGGTCCGGTTGACGTGATCGAACACCAGCCCCTCGGACTGCGGCTCCTCCTGCGCGGCTTCCCGGCAGGGAGTCCATGCGTACTGGCTGCCCTGCTCGTTGGTCAGCTCGAAGTTCGTGTCGAACAGAAAGCTGCGCTTGACGCTGTAGCCGAGTTTGCCGTCGGCCCTGGGAACGATCGTGAGCTGGCGGACCAGACCGCGCTCGCGCTGCGTCACGAACACCTCGTCAGACTTGCCCGGCGCTACGGTGAGCCCATATACAGTGTTCTGATCATCGATTGGATTGTCGGTCCAGCCCTCGACGGCGCCGGAGGGTTGCAGCGGTGAGGGCTGGTCGTAGCGGGTCGGAAACACCCGCTGCACGTCCGGCGCGGTGATGTCCACGAGCGGGCCGTCGGGATCCGCCGGGTCGATCTGGTAGAAGCGCACGCGGTCGCAACCCCGATCGGAGACGACGGCAACGTCCGCGCGGGGCGCCGCGCGGCCCAGGCCAAGGCGGACGTCATAGGCGATGTCGACGTTGTTGAAGCGGCCGAAAGTGCCGCCCTCGTCGCTGCCCTCGCACGGATTGTCCACCGCCGGGTTGACGCCTGTGGGCGTGGGCGGATCCTCCGGCGAGACGTGCGGCGCGTTAGGTGGCCGGATCGCCTGCACCAGCCGTCCGGCCAGGTCATACACCAGGAGTCCCGCGTCCTTCGCCGTGGCGATCACCAGCGCCCGCCCGGGGTGCTGGCGGCTGACCCAGACCGCGGGGTCGTCCGCATCGGGTGTTGCCGGCGCATCCTCGTAGTTGAAGAGCGGAGCGGTGGTGAGGACAGGCGTGACGACCGGAAGCTCAGCGGCCTGCGCGCACAGCGTGCCGGACGTAAGAAGCAGAGCAAGACCCAGGCGTTTCATCGTACTCCCCCTGTTCAAAGCTGATTCCCCAGGATAGCGAGGTTGTACGACAGACATATTGCGGCACCTCGAGACCCTGCAGGGTATCAAGTCCCTCACCCGAGGCGAGGCGACCAGGATCGCCGGCGAGGACCCGGACTATCCATCGCCGCGGTCTGGATACGGCGAGCGCGTCGACCGGATAGGCTGCCCTCTTGACAGCACAAATAGGAATGATTATCGTTTCCATTGTGTCGAGGGAGAACAGGCGTTCTGCAGCAGCCGAACGCGGCCCGCTTGATGCGACTACGTCCGCGTCCGAGACGGCGGTCCGCCGTGTCAGCAGCATCGACCTGCTCGGGCCGAAGGGCGAGTTGATCATCCAGCACGACGGCCGCGACTACCGACTGCGACTCACCCAGAATGGGAAGTTGATCCTCACCGCTTAGGAACCTCGGGACAGGAGTCCCGATTCCCCAGCCAGCCAAGTCCTTCCACGGACGTAGCCAGCCAAAGCCGGTGTTCGGCAACGGCCCGCTGATTGGGAGGATTTGCTCGTGCGGTTTCAAATCGAGCGCGACGCGACGCGCCCATTCATCCCGGGACTGAGGAGGCGGCGCGCTCGGCGCGGGCGCTGCTCGACGACGCGGCGAGCACGCAACTGCCGATCATGGTGTTCGTAGGCAATCGCGGCTGATCCAGATCCACACCGGGCCGGTCGCGAACGTCAAGCCGATGGGCCCATGGCTCAACGTGATGGATGCGCGCTTCAATCTGCACCTTCGTGAGGACCGCATCTGCAGCGCCTGGGTCGTGCGTATTCTGTTGGCTGGCGTTGTCGCTCGCTTCAACGCACCTTGCTTTCGCCGAGTCCGCGCTCCGCCGGTGGTGTGTATCGGAGGCGCGTAGACGTAGATCGTATACGCGCTAGGTGCGGGCGATCGACATGTCGCAGTCGACACCACCAGCGTGTTCCCGCGTGAGGCCCAGGCGTTGCCGCAGGACGGCGCGGGCGGGGTGTTCTGGGACAGCGCGCCGATCTCCTATACGCAGCTGTTCGACAGGATGGAGCGGGCCGCGCGCACGACTCCGCAGCCGGCGCTGCGCCTGCGTGTCGACCGGGACGTGCGCTATCAGCGCGTCGCCGAGATCCTTGCGGCAGCGCGCAACGCCGGGCTGACCAAGCTGAGCTTCGTCACCGATCCGAGCGCGCCGCCGGCATGGACTTTGCATTCGGGCGCCGGCCGGAATTTGACGGCCGAATCCCTTTGACATGTCCACGGGAAGCGGGTATAACGAGCGCCGCAGGATTCTCCAAGCGCTGAACTGCCGGTCCGTCGTAGCCGCCTCCGCGGTGCTCCTCAGATCTCCGTTTTTCTCCTCTTGAAGTTTCCGCACTCGGGCGCAAGCCCACTACTCTCAACTTTGACAGGACGATACGAATGAGTTCAGGTACCGTGAAGTGGTTCAACGACGCCAAAGGCTTCGGTTTCATTACTCCCGATGGCGGTGGCAAGGACCTCTTTGCACATTTCTCTGCAATTCAGGGCAGCGGCTTCAAGACGCTGAAAGAGAATCAGCGCGTCACGTTCGATGTGACTACCGGCCCCAAGGGCGAGCAGGCTACCAACATCCGCCCCGCCGAATAAACGAGGATAAAGAACCGACGAAAAGCCCGGGAAACCGGGCTTTTTTTTTCAGTCTGGCGGGCCCGGCGCGAAGGGTGCAGGTCGCGCGCATGCCGTCAGGGGTTGCGCTACCATTCATGCGTCGTGGCGAATTCGGGTGGCATAAGCCCGCGTGGCTGACCGCCTGCGGCAGCGGCTGAAGCCGGGGAGCGCGAACGTGCACGGGGACGACGGAAGAGGGGGCGCGAAGAAGCTCGCGGGCGTGCTGGTCGTGCTTGCCTTGTGCGCCGTCTTGCTGGCTGTCCTTTTCGTCGGCGGCCGTCTCTGGTGGGAGAGTTTTCGTGGCCCGGAGCCGGCGCTCCCAGTGGTGGAAGCTCCCCCAACCGGCCCCCCAGCCGCTCCACAGCAACCCTCCGTAGACGTCCCCGAAGCGCCGGCTCCAGCGCAACCAAGCGCAGATGTTCCCGGTACGTCGGCTTCGCCGAAGCCTTCCGCGGCGGCCGCTGGCACAGCGGTTCCGGCGCAACCTTCCACGAGTGCTGCAACCGGGTCCGTTCAGTTGGCTTGGGACAAGAGCCCCGACCAGCAGGTGACGGGATACAGGATCCGGTTCGGAACCCAGCCCGGTAACTACTCGCGCTCGCTGAGCGTGGGGAACCAGACGACGGCCACGCTGACCGGTCTCGAAAGGGGAACCAGGTACTACATCGTTACGGTTGCGGTTGACGCGCAGGGCAACGAGAGCCACCCCTCGAACGAGATCGCGGTTGTCGTCGGCAAATGAAGCACCCGCCTGGCGATTTGCTATCCGGGCCGTAGCATCGATCTCGTCGCTTAGTTATAAGCAAAAGCGCGCACCGCCAAGGACGCAAAGGACGCCAAGGAGTGCAGCAGCTACAGGCACAGTGCGCATATCGCCCGGTGGGCAGGTGCAAGAGATCGGTTGAGAGACCGCCGCCCTCTGTCACGGCGGGCACTGACCTGCTGATTTGCTCGAGACCCGACGCTAGCTTTGCTTTTCCTTGGCGTCCTTTGCGTCCTTGGCGGTGAGAGCCTTGTTGAAGTTGAAGCTTCAGCGCACCGTGCCGCGCGCGGCGACCCGCCAGGTGACCTCGACCTTGCCGGCGCGCACCCCGTACATCTCGTCGACCATGTTGCTGACCACGCAGCAATGATTCGGCACGACGTGGATGACTTCGCCGACCTCCGGCTTTGCCTTGCTGCTCGACAGGTCGATGACACCGTGCTCCTCCGACAGATGCGGGATCACCGCGTCGGGATACTCCAGCACATGGCCGTAGCCGGTGACGGTGTATAGGTCGGAGGTGAGAACCTTGGTGCCGCAGTCGAACACTGCGCGGGTGTCGGTCGGGCGGCTCACCACGGTCGCGCGGACCCGCATGGCGCAGTTGTCCCAGGTTGCGGTACCCGAGGCCACAGTCATTACGTCGTTGAAGATATAGGTGCCCGCGCGGTGCTCGGTGAGCATGGGGAACTTGTCGACGCTGAAGATCGCCGGCGTGCCGCCGCCCGACACGACCGGCACCGGGATGCCGGCGCTGCGGAACAGGCGCAACGCTTCCTCGAAGAACTCGCCCGACTTCGGCTGGCGCATCGGGAAGGTCATCAGGCCCTCGAAGTGCATGCGCGGCAGTTGCATGACGGCACGGGCGAGATCGAGCGCGGCCTGCGGGGTCTGCACGCCGTTGCGCCCCATGCCGGTATCGCATTCGATCAGGAAGCGCACGTGCGTCCCGTGCCGCAGGGCGGCCTCCGACAGGCCTTTCGCGACCGGCTCGTTGTCGAGCACCACCGCCAGCCGCTGCAGGCGCTGCATCTGTGCCATCAGCCGATCGGTCTTCTGCGCGCCGACGATGTTGAACGTGAGCAGCACGTCTTCAGCCACCCCCGCGTCTGCGAACACCTCGACCTCGCCGATCTTCTGGCAGGTGATTCCCACTGCGCCGGCCTGCATCTGCAGCTTGCCCAGCGCCGGGATCTTGTGCGTCTTGATGTGCGGTCGGAAGGCGATGCCGTGCCTGGTCACATAAGACTGAATGCGCCGGATATTGTCGTCCATGATGGCCAGGTCCACGGTCACGGCGGGGGTTTCGAGCGATTCGACGGGCAGCATGGGAGCTCCTTTAGTACCAGGGTCAGACCCAGTTCGGCATCAGCAGCCGCGGCAGCAGCATGACCACCCACGGCACGAGGGCGCACAGAATGCAGATCAGCAGGATCGGCAGCATCATGATGTGCAGCAGCTTCTGAATGCTCGCGAGCGGCACGCCGGCCACTGCGCAGGCGGTCATGGCGCACATGCCCAGGGGCGGGGTCAGCAGGCCGAAGGCCTGGGTCATCACCACCACCACGCCCAGGTGTACCGGGTGGATCCCCACCTCGACGGCCAGCGGATGCACGATGGGCACGAAGATCAGGATCGCCGGGATCGCATCCATGAACGTCCCGAGCAGGACGTTGACCAGCACGATCAGCAGCATGATCGTCACCCAGTCGCGCGTGAAGCCGAGGATGAACTCACTCACCATGTCCGGCACCTGGTAGAAGGCGAGTATCCAGCCCCACATCGCCGCGCCCCCCACGCAGAAGAGCACCTGCGAGAACTGGATCGCGGTCTCCCCGAAGAGCCTGGGAAGAGAGCGCCACTGGATGCTGCGATAGACGAACAACGTAACGAACAGCGCGTACACGGCGGCCACGGAAGCCGACTCGGTTGGGGTGAATACGCCTCCGACCATCCCTACGATGATGATCACCGGGACCCCGATGGGCCAGGCCGAACCCAGCAAGCCGTTCCAGACGGCGCGAAATCCCAGGAATCGCGGGTGCTCGCGCGGGAAATCGTAGCGTACGGCGAAGATGTGGGACTGGACCATGAGGGCTGCGCCGATCAGCAGGCCGGGGATGATGCCGCCCACCAGCAGGGCCCCGATCGACACGCCGGCAGTGGCACCGTAGATCACCATCAGGATCGACGGCGGTATCACCGCACCCATCGTCGAGCTGCAGGCCGACAGGCAGACAGCGAACCTCTCGTCGTAGCCGCGCCGCTTCATCGCCGGGGTGAATACGGTGCTCAGCGCGGCCGCATCCGCCGTGCTGCTGCCGGAGACTCCGGACAGGAACATCCCGACCACGACGTTCACGTGCGCGAGTCCGCCGCGCAGATGGCCCACCAGCGCCATCGCGAGCGTCACCAGGCGCTCCGAGATGCCGCCCTGGGTCATGACGTTGCCGGCCAGGAAGAAGAACGGCAGCGCGAGCAGGGTGAAAGCGTTGATGCCGTTGAACATCTGCTGCACCACTACCGCCGTGGGCAACCCTTCGACCCAGACCACCAGCAGGGAGGACAGCAATAGCGCGAAGCCGATCGGTACGCCGGCGAGCAGGGCAAGGGTGAGCGAGAGGACGAGCAGCCACAATGGGTGCATCAGGGCCGCGCTCCGCTCAGGGCGCGGCGCAGGTCGGCCCACACCTGACCGAGCGCGGCGAGGACCATCAGCGCGCCGCTCAAGGGGATCACGATCGTGGGCACCAGCAGGGTGATGCCCAGTGCGGGCGAGAAGCGCTGCCGGCTCAGCTCGGAGAAGGTCCAGCCGTCCTTGAGCATCGCTACCGCCACCAGCAGCACGCACAGGTCGACGATCAGGCGCTGCACCCCGGCGGCACGGCCTCGCAATCGGTCGGCGAACAGATCGAACGCAAAGTGACTGCGGCGCCAGACGCAGATGGCTGCGCCCAGGTAGACGCACCAGATGAAGGCGAACAGCGAAAGCTCCTCGCCCCACAGGAACGACTGGGCGAAGGCGTAGCGCAGCACGACCTGGACGAACACGCCCACTGTGATGAAAGCGAGCAACGCCGCGAGCAGCGGCAGCAGCAACCGTTCGAGCTGCGCGAAGGCGTTTTCCACGGCTAGCGCGCGTGGGAGCGGATCAGCTCCAGCACATCGGTCATGCCCAGGCCCCTGGCGACCTCGTCCTGGATCGGCGCCACGCGGGCCGCGAACTTGGCGCGGTCCGGCCCCACGACCTGCGCCCCGCGCGCTTTCATGCGTGCGATCGCCTCGGCGTTGAGCGCCAGATCGCGCTCGCGTTCATAGGCGGAGGCCTCGCGGGCAGCATCGAGCACCAGTGCGCGCAGGTCGGCGGGCATTGCCTGCAGCCTGGCCTCGTTGATCATCAGCAGGCAGATCGAGCGCTGGTGCTCGGTGAGGATGATGGTGCGGGCCGCCTCGTAGTGGCGGTTGGATTCGATCACGGAGGGCGCGTTCTCGGCGGCGTCCAGCACGCCGGACTGCAGCGCCTGGTAGACCTCCCCGAAGTTCATCGGCGTGGGGATGGTGCCCAGCGCATTCCAGATCTTGGCTTCGACCGGGTTGTTCATCACCCGGATCTTGGTGCCTTTGAGCTCCTCGGGGGTGGTGGCGGGGCCGCGGCGCGTGTACAGATCGCGCACGCCTGCCGAGTAGAAGCCGACGACTCGGAGGCCGAGGTTCTTGCCGGCTACCAGCGTCTCGATGCGGCGCTGGAACTTCGGGTCGTTGATCACTCGTTCGTAGTGATCGCGATCCTTGAACAGGTAGGAGACGCTGAACAGCGCGAGCTCGGGAACGACCGTGGCGGCGTTGGCCACGTGCGCGACCGAGCCGTCCAGCGAGCCCAGGCGCACGCCTTCGATCATGGCCACCTCGGAGCCGAGCTGCGCGGCGGGGAAGATATCGACGCGCACCCGGCCCGCGCTGCGCTCCTGGCTCAGCTTGCGAAACATCGCGTGGCCTTCGTCGTACATGCTCCCGACCGGTTGGTCGTGGCCCAGGCGCAGGCGCACCTGCTGGGCGCCGCCTGGGGCGGGAGCCGACATGAGGCCGGCGAGCGCCAGCAGCGCAAGGAACCGCTTGTGGATGATGTTGACAGCCATGATTCCGCCTCCCGCTTGCCAATTCATCATATGTTATTATCATCGGATCCGGTGCAAACACAAGCCCAAACTAGAGCCCTCGCGCGCCGGCCTCATCATGAGGGTGATGGTATCCGCATGATTTTCCGGGATCCTCCGTTTCTGCAGGCATCGCCCCGGCGCAAGCGCAACCTCTTCACCCACGTCGTCGAGGAGCTTGGCAGCCGCATCGTGCGGGGGGACCTCGCGCCAGGCGCAGCCCTTCCGAACGAAGCGCAGCTGTGCCTGGAGCTGGGGGCCAGCCGCAGCGTCGTGCGGGAAGCGGTCAAGTCGCTCGCCGCCAAGGGCCTGCTGGAACTGCGCACCCGCACCGGCACGCGGGTCCTGGCGCCAACCCACTGGAATCTGCTCGACCTCGACGTGCTCGGATGGCGCTACGCCAGCCTGCCGCGCAGCCAGTTCTTCCGCGAGCTGTTCGAGATCCGCCGCATGATCGAGCCGCCAGCCGCCGCACTGGCCGCCGAACGCGCAAAGGACGAGGACGTCGGCGCGCTGGCGCTCGCTTTCGACGTCATGCAATCGGTCGACGAGACCAGCGACGCGGCTATCGAAGCCGACTTGCGCTTCCACCGCGGCATCCTCGCCTGCGCCCACAACGACCTGCTCGTGCAGATGGGCGGGGTGATCGGGGTGGGCCTGCTGGTGAGCTTCCGGATTTCCACCGGCTCCTACAAAGCCGCGCTCGGGCAGCATGGCGCGGTGCTGGAAGCGATCCGACGCCACCGCCCCGAGCAAGCCCGGCAAGCCATGGAGGCGCTTCTGTCCGGGACGCAGGCGCTGCTGGAACGCGAGCTCGCCGCCTCCGCGCCTGGGAAGTAGCGAGCCGCTCGCGCTGGCTCGCTGACTTCCTCCCGCGGTTCTGTCCTGACCGTCCCGGAGAGATCTCGTGTAAGTTCTCGCTCTCGCCGCGAGATTGCGGTGGTCGGGGAGATGCAGCTTGAGCGAGTCGACACCGACGCCGGGCACACGTTGCGCGCAGGAGCCACGAACGATGGCCCGCAGCCCGTCTTCGCCTGGGCGCGCCTGGTCGTCGCGCTGCTGCTGTCCACCCTTGGCGGGGTAGGCATGTGGTCGGTGGTCGTGGCGCTGCCGGCGGTGCAGGCCGGAATTCGGCGTTGCCCGCGCCGAAGCTTCGCTCCCCTATACGCTCACCATGATCTGTTTCGGCCTGGGCGGCATGCTCATGGGCCGTCTATCCGACCGCTTCGGTGTGGTCCCGGCGGTGGTCACCGGAGCGGTCTGTCTCGCGCTGGGCTACGCCGTCGCGAGCCTGACCGGGAGCCTGTGGCAGTTCGCCCTGGCTGCAGGGCCTCCTCATCGGGTTCGGCAGCTCGGCAACGTTCGCCCCGCTGCTGGCCGATGCGTCCCATTGGTTCACGCGCCGGCGGGGCATCGCGGTGGCCGTCATCGCCAGCGGCAATTACCTGTCCGGAACGCTCTGGCCACCGGTGCTCCAGCACTTCATCGCAGCCGAGGGGCTGGCGCGCGACGTACCTGGGGGTCGGCGGGTTCTGTCTAGTCACCATGCTGCCGATTGCGTTGCGTTTGCGAGGGCGGCCGCCAAGCGTCCCCATCTTCGCCGGACGGTCGCCGCGGCGGCGAGCACTGGGCTGTCACCGCGCACTCTGCAGATTCTGCTGACCGTCGCCGGGTTGTCCTGTTGTGTCGCGATGTCGATGCCGCAGGTGCACATCGTGGCGTATTGCGGCGATCTGGGCTATGGGCCTGCGCGGGGCGCGCAGATGCTGTCGCTGATGCTCGGGTTCGGTATCGTCAGCCGCCTGGCCTCGGGCTGGATCTGCCGACCATATCGGCGGCTTGCGCACCTTGCTGGTGGGCTCCGGCCTGCAGGCGCTGGCCCTGCTGCTGTTCGTGCCGTTCGACGGGCTGGTGTCGCTGTTCGTGATCTCGGCGCTGTTCGGCCTGTTTCAGGGCGGCATCGTGCCTTCCTACGCCATCATCGTGCGCGAGTATTTCTCGCCCGGGGAAGCCGGCGCACGGCTGGGCACCGTGCTCATGGCCACGGTGTTCGGGATGGCCCTGGGCGGCTGGATGTCCGGCGCCATCTTCGATCTGACCGGGTCCTACCGGGCCGCGTTCGTCAACGGTGTCCTGTGGAACCTGGTGAACCTCTCCATCGTGCTCTGGCTGCTGCACCGCACCGGCCGGCGCCTGGCCCACGCTTGAGACATTCGCCCATGGGTTATACCCCTGCGGGTCCGGGTCGATCCAGCCAGCGCCGGCGCGGGCCGGCGTAGAGCGCGCTGTTCACGAACACGCCCTGCGCCCAGATCACCACGGCCTGCGCCGAATCGTCGTCCTTGCGGTTGCGCTCATACTGGGCGATCTCGCGCAGCAGCGCTTTGGTGCGGTCCCAGTCCCGCTCCGCTTCACTCTGGCGCACGTACTGCAGCACCAGCTTCCTTGCCAGCTCGTAGTCGCGCTTTGTTACCAGCGGGCGCGCCTTGCCCGCAAGGGGCCGTGTGCGTTCCTGCATCGGATTTGCCTCCCTGTGGCGGTTTCGACGGCCGGGTTTCTTCGAGGCCCAGCGCGTGCGTCTTTCTAGCCCGGCTTGTCCCCGCTGTCGAGAATCGTCAACTAAGGTCCCTCGGCAAGGCCGGCCCGGGGCTCGCGGCACCCGTCCCTCGGGCTGTCTGCTGGAAACCTGGGTTCGTCGCGCCGCAACACCGACACTTTGCCCTTGAATCCGGGTTCCAGGCAACCCCGCGCGAGCGGTGCGGATCCTGCGACCCGGCGGGGATCCGCCAGGGAATTCAGCTGGATTCGGGTCATGCGGTTGGGAGCCTGCACGCTAGGCACGCCCTATGCGTTCCGGCCGTAGAACGGCGCAGGCGATGCGCACTCCAAGGTGCACTGATTGCGGAGCGGCTCTTCATGCAGTATTCAACCAATTTGATCGAACCGGCGGCGCGCCCGGTTCGCTTGATCGGCGCGGGATGGGGCACAGGCGCCCGCGACAGGCATTGCGACATGGCGCCTACCGCGCTGCGTGCCGGCGGACTGGCGCGCTCGCTGCGAAACGTCGGGACTGCGAGTGGACTGGGGCGCGATCGTCTCCAGTGATGAGCAGGGCCCAGCCGATGCCACGGCGGCCGTGAGCGCGCTGTGTGCGCGGCTTGCCGGCGAGGTGGGTGGCGCGCTGCGCGACGGTTGCCTGCCGGTGGTCCTTGGCGGCGACCATACCTGTGCCATCGGCAGTTGGGGCGCGGTGCGCCGGCACCTGCAGGGTCCCTTGGGGCTGATCTGGATCGACGCACATCTCGACAGCCATCTGCCAGACACTAGTCCGAGCGGCGCATTGCACGGGCATGCCGATGGCCTGCCTGCTGGGGCATGGCGATCCCCGCTTGACGCAGCTGTTCGGCGAGCCGCCGACGCTCGACCCGGCACACGTCTGTCTGATCGGCGCGCGCAGCTTCGAGGCGGACGAGGCGGCCTTGCTCATGCAACTGGGCGTGCGGGTGTTCTCCATGCAGGAGGTACGCCGGCGCGGGCTCGCTGCCGTGTTCGCCGATGCGTTGGGCATCGTACAGACGGGCACTGCGGGCTTCGGCGTTTCCATTGATCTGGACGCCCTCGACCCCGAGGACGCCCCGGGGGTGGGTACGCCCGCCGCGCAGGGGATGCGTGGCCGAGAGCTCGCCGCGGTTTTCACCCAGTTGCGCGGCAACCCGCTCCTGCAGGCGATGGAGATCGCGGAGCTCAACCCGATCCTGGACGAGGGCGGACTCACCGCAGGCCAGGTCATGAGTCTGCTGGAGGCCGCCCTGACACCGGCGCAAGGGGTGCCCGCAATCGAGCTGGAGCAGCGCTTCGCCGCCCACATCTACGAGCCGTTGCCGGTGGTGCTCACGCGTGGCAGCGGCGTTCGGCTGTGGGATCAGTCGGGCCACAGCTATCTCGACATGATGAGCGCTTACTCGGCCCAGAGCTTCGGGCACTGCCATCCGCGCCTGATACGCGCCCTGACCGAGCAGGCGAACACGCTCGGCGTGACCTCGCGGGCGTTCCACAACATCCAGCTGCCGCTGCTGATGCGCCGGCTGTGCGAGCTCACCGGCCAGTATCAGGGGATTCCGGCCAACACCGGCCTGGAGGCGGTCGAGGCGGCGCTGAAGGCCGCGCGCCGCTGGGCCTACAAAGTCAAAGGGGTTGCCGCCGAGCGCGCCCAGATCATCGCCTGCCGCAACAACTTCCATGGCCGCTCCATCGCCATCGTCGGCATGTCCTCGGAGCCCGCGTACCAGGACGGGTTCGGCCCGTTCCCGCCCGGCTTCAAGCTGATCCCTTTCGGCGACGCCGATGCACTTGCCGCCGCGATCACGCCCGACACGGCGGCCTTCCTGGTCGAGCCGATCCAGGGCGAGGCCGGGATCGTGCTGCCGCCGGATGGCTATCTCGCGCGCTGCGCGCAGATCTGCGCCCAGCGCAACGTCTTGCTCATCTGCGACGAGGTGCAAACCGGCCTCGGCCGCACCGGGAAGCTGTTCGCCTGCCAGCACGAGAAGGTCCAGCCTGACGGCATCATCCTGGGCAAGGCGCTGGGCGGCGGGCTGCTGCCGGTGTCTGCCTTTCTCGGCCGGCGCGACGTGATGGAGGCGTTCACGCCCGGCAGCCACGGCAGCACGTTCGGCGGCAATCCGCTCGCCGCACGCGTGGCGCTCGAGGCCCTCGACATCCTGATCAACGACCGGCTGTGTGAGCGCAGCGCCTGGCTGGGCGAGCACCTGCTGGCGCGGCTCAAAGCCCTCAAAAGCCCGCTCATCCGTGCGGTGCGCGGCCGCGGCCTGTTCGTGGGGGTGGAGTTCGATCCGGCGCACGTGAGCGCACGCGCCGTTTGCGAGCGGTTGCTAGCGCATGGCGTTCTCAGCAAGGAAACGCATGAGACGGTCGTACGCTTCGCACCTCCGCTCACGATCACTCGCGAGGAACTGGACGGTGCGGTGGACATCTTCGCGACCGTTCTGCGGGAGTTGGAGCAGCGGCTGCTCGCTGCAGCCTGAGCAACTCCAAGAGTTGGTTTTGAGAAGTGCGCGGACCCGTCGCGCACCACCCCCGGCTCGGATTGGCCATCCTTTCGAACCCCCAGACAAGGCACGAACGCCTATATAGCTCGTAGTAGAGCAAAGTGGACAGTCCATTGCGTACAACGGGGGACTGACAGCGTGCCGCGCCACCGAGCTCAGGACGAGGCGTATGATCGAGCAAGGCAAACTGGTGGGGCGCACCAGGACGGTGGACAAACACTTCACATAGGATTTCGTTTATGCCATATACGTCGAGACACCAAACAAACATGTCGCATAGGAATTCTATTTCGCGTTCGGCGTCGTGAAGGCGGCGGCGCGGTTTTCTGTCAGTAACACACATGAAGAACTGGCTGGCGCGTCTCAGGGGTTGGGGTCATACGGATCGGCCATTGGCTCGGTGAGCCCTGGCGAGCGTGGATTGCTCTCGTGACGATCCCGGGTTTTCTCCTCCTGTCCGCCCTGATCCTGCACCAGTGGGAGCAGAGATTGCGGATAACCGGAATGCTTCTCGAATTGCTGGGAATAGTGACCGTGGCGATCGGGCTTCGCGGAGTCCGTCAACTCTTCAATCGACCGAGCCTCTCACAGCTGCTTGTCGACTGGGTGAAGCGATTCCCCAAGCTCAGGGCTGAAACCCGCATGATTGCTGGAACGGCACATATGAGCCTGAGCCCGGGTACTGTATCGGCGTACGGAACCGTGTCACCGGCTCCCGGCGCGCCCCTTGAGCAGAGAATGGCAGCTCTGGAGCAAGGCCTGAATCAGGTGAATCTTCTAGTCCACGAAACGCGGAGCGAGATCGCAAATGAAGTACGCAGCCGCCGCTCCGAACTCGAATCTGAGCGTCAAGAGCGGGAACGAGAAGATGATAGAACTAAGCAGCTCATCGAAGAGGCAGCAGCAGGAGGCCTTCATCTTGAGGTGACGGGAGTATTCTGGCTCCTCGTCGGTGTCATACTCGCTACAGCGTCGGGAGAGATTGTTGAACTCCATAACCTTGCGAATTGAGGAAACGACGCCCAACACGCTGAACCGGAGCGCCCAAAAGCTGCGCTTTTGGGTTCCCGCGCCGCTTCGCGCCGCGGCGCCCGGTTAGCGTGAGCGTTTAGAGCGCACGCTTATGGTCACGCTTCGCTGTACGCAGAAGCTTCTGCGACGTCTGGGCGTTCCGACCAAGGTTGAAACGTTCCCTCCGACGACGATCCTCGGGGACTGGTACGCGCACCTGATCTACGCACGGCCTCATCAGGTGGTCCTTTGCATGAACGAGCGCTCCTTGCTGCTGGTGCTGGTCGCTGCCCGGGAAGGCAAGTCACTTCCAATCAGATTCCGTGACTCCGTTCTGGCGCTATTGCGGAGACTCGGTGTTCCTTCTAGAAGCATCGAGGCTGAAGCTCTGGCGATGCGAGACATCGCTCTGGGGCCAACTGCCAATCGAAGGGTTGTCGGGTGTATGCGAGAGGCCGCGTTCGCTCTGTCCCTCGAGTTTGAATCCAAGAGGTTCCAGACTGTGCAGGCAATCGAGGATTACTTTTGTGAGTACATCTACTCCACCACCGGATATCGGTACCCTGCGGAGTTGGCACTCGAGCTGTTCTCGCTGGCATTATCCCCGAGTGCACGAGTATCCCGCATACATTAGGAAGTGCGGGGACTTCACGGCATGATCATCACAGATGCGGCGGCCAAGGTGATCCGAGAGGCCTTGCGAAAAACCTTGTTCCCAAGCCGATGGTCTACCTCATCGAAGCAACCCCAGATCGAGACATGCCGCCGGAGGTGGCCGACGCGCTTCGTTACGGAGCGAGCGAGGAGTCGATTCGAGAAGGCCTCGCTAAGGCGAAACACCTTCCAAGATTTCTTTTCCCTGCCATCTATCATCGGACCCTGTTCCGTTGGCTATTTTCAAGGAAGATCGGCGCATTCTTGTTCTTCTGCCCGCCTGGCCTGCGCGGCGAGATGAACCGTGGAACCTTAGATGTCGCCCAACGTGGGCTGGTTCTAAAGGACGCAAGTGGCACGGTCGTCAGACCAAGGCCGAGCGGGCTATGATCGAATTCTAGTTAGAGCGCGCGGACCGATAGTCGCTTCCTACCCGCAGATGAACAAGGCTCGTCGACGGTCGGTCTGCTTCGTATCGCTTCTTCTCACGCTGTGCGTGACGGCAGCGCTCGGCGAGGTCGCTTCCGCGTTTGTCGGAAGCTGGTATGGCGAATTTAAGGAACGCGGGACATATGGCGGAAAGCCCTATGACTCGTTTCGCGGGGTAATTACCTATGGCCCCGGGGCGCGGTTCGAAATGGTCCAACGGTTCTATTTGGAGGGTGCCACTCAACTACAGATCATCACTCGCGGAGCATGGGGCATCGAGAAACAGCTTCTCTGGTTACAGTGCGAAACGATGGTGGTCCGAGACAAAGAATACAAATGCTCCGAGAGGCAGGAATACTCAATCCTTCAGACAACTTCCGACAAGCTGGTCTACTCCAACAACAAGACTAAGCGTGTGCACGAATCGAGGCGAGTGCCCGATAGTTTCGAGCTACCATGAGGTTGGTTCTCAGAGGGCTTCTTCTATCCTCGCGGCATCCGTCCTAGAATCTTACGCATGAGTCTGCCGAACGCTGACCGCGCAGTCACCGACCCCGCCAAGATCCGCGACTATCTCTTAGCTGCAGCTCATCCCGTGGGTCGGTTCAAAGCGCGGTTCTTCGTCTCACTGGGCTACGCTGCAGATCAGTGGGAGCGGCTCCAGGACGACATTCTGGCCATTGCCCGGTCAGGAACGGTCTCTGGTGAGACCGTCAACACCCACGGGCGCAAGTTCGAGGTCGATGGTATCCTGACTGCGCCATCCCGGCGATTGGCTACGGTCAGGACTGTGTGGATCATCCGTGCGGAAGAGGACTTTCCACGTTTGGTGACCGTTTTCCCGAGGTGAATCATGTTCAATCTTCTGGACACCGTTGTACTGACGCGTGATGTTCCTGACGCCGGTTTGCGCCGAGGTGATCTCGGGGCGATCGTTGAGGTCTATGGGCCAAACGCCTTCGAAGTCGAGTTCGTCGCTGCCTCTGGCCGGACCCAGGCCCTGGTCACGCTCACAGCGGACGACATTCGCCACGTCGGCGACCAAGATCTGGTCTCAGTCCGGCCTCTGGAGAGGACGGCGTAGCAAACTGGGCTTGCCGGACGCGCTGCTAGGTGTTGGCGCAGTGTGGGCGCAACCTTTCCTCGGAGAGCTAAAGCTCTGCCCTCCTCTACACGGATGGGCAATCAAACGAGGGGTTCTTTGCAGGCAGCCGCCGAACCAACCGCTCAAGCGGACGCGTCGAGAAGCGTCGTCATGCTTCGCCGGCTTGGTCCCGGCGCACCGCTTAGCGGCATCCCGTTATGCGGCACCAGACGCAAATCGTGCTCAATCGCAGGACAATCGCTTCAGCCTGATCAGAGGTCGCCATGGTTGATAAGGAAGGCCAGTCGCTCGGGGAATTCGGTGCGTCGTTCAAGGGCTTCCTTGATCAGATGGCTGCCCAGGCGCCGGCAGAAGAACCGGTATTCCTCACTCGCCTAAGGACGCACTTCTCAGCCGAGCCTACGACATTTCCTATCGTCGGAGAAGAGTTTGAGCCTTCGGATCACCCAAACGTTCAGAGGGCGCTCGAGAGTTACATCCAGGAACGCGACTGCTCGACCGAGCTCGTGGGAATAACTGGCGATCAGATGTTTGCCTACGGCGGGGGCGGTCTTGCCCAGCTCATCAAGGCGGGCCCGTCGGGAATGTGGGGCGGCGGTCCCTCGGCCACGCAGGGGCCGGTCCAATATCTGAACATCGCACTCGAGGACGATCAAGTCATCGCGTGCGTCCAGTGTGGACTCTATCTTATTGCTGAAGGTGACCGACGCTTGGCGGTGTTCGTTAACCGCCCATCCGAGATGGGCTTTACCCGCAAGGTCAAAGTCGAGGTCATGGCGGTCGACCCTTCGCAAGCCGAAGCCTTCCTGGCCGAACTGCGGATGCTGATCCGGAAACGCAATGTGTACCGCAGTCGGGTATTGTCTCTCAGCACCGATCAGCGCGAAGGAACGAAAGTGCAGTTCCACCGGCTCCCAGTCATTGGGCCTGATCAGATCATTCTGCCTGAGGGGTTGCTCAGTCGGATCGAGCGGCAGACCATCGGGTTCGGCAAACACAGCAGCAGACTCGCTGCCATGGGCCGGCATCTAAAGCGAGGGTTACTCCTACACGGCCCGCCCGGGACGGGCAAGACGCTCACCGCGATGTACCTCGCGAGCCAAATGCGAGAGCGAACCGTTTTACTGTTGACCGGCCGTGGCATGGGGCTTATTGAGCAGTCCTGCGCCATGGCACGACTGCTGCAGCCGTCGATCGTAGTCTTGGAGGATGTCGATTTGATCGCCGAGGAGCGCACCCGAGAAGGTGCCTGTTCGGCCGTGCTCTTTGAGTTGCTCAACCAGATGGATGGCCTGGCCGACGACGCCGATATCCTGTTCCTCCTCACTACTAACCGGCCCGATATTCTCGAGCCTGCGCTCGCCTCCCGTCCTGGACGAATCGATCAAGCGATCGAGATCCCGCTGCCCGACGCGGCGTGTCGGCGACGGCTGCTTGAGCTTTATGGCCGCGGCCTGACGCTGCGGCTCGCTCAACTGGACCAGTTCGTTGCCAAGACCGATGGAACCAGTGCTGCGTTCATTCGTGAACTGCTGCGCAAGGCGGCGCTCTTCGCGGCCGATGAAATGGCCGAATCGCCAGTTGTGACGGATCGCCACATTGAAGAGGCGCTGCATGAATTAGTCGTCGCCGGTGGAGATCTCACCAAATCACTACTGGGCGTTCGTTGAGTGAATACTGTTTCGGGACTGAGGCCATGGCTCGGCTCGAAGGCGGGCAACCACGCTTTGCTGGTGTTAGGCGAAGCCGCATAACATGCCAATGAACCCGACCGGCCGACAGCGGCGCTTCGCTTGCTGTTGGCCGGCGGGTTGTTGGCGGCGTTAGACCTCACGACACAGCCGTCCTCACTCCACGCCTGAAGGATCCCTTCCTATGCCCGAACAGTCGGACTCGCGCGAGTACCTGGTGCTGTCCCGTGGTCAGTGGGATGCGGCAGCTTCTGAGCAGGAGGTTCAAGCGGCGATAGATGCCTTCTACATCTGGTACGAGCAAAGTCTCGCAGCGGGTCTGATGAAGCCAGGTCATCGGCTCGCCAAGGAGGGAAAGGTCGTCTCCAAGCGTTCAGTAACCGACGGTCCCTTCGCCGAAACCAAGGAGGCGGTCGGAGGCTACTGGTTCATCATTGCGCGGAGTCTCGAAGAGGCGGTCGCGTTAGCCGCTCAGAACCCGTGTCTGGCCTTCGGCCTCACGCTCGAGGTCCGGCCTATAGAACTTGCTCGGGCAAACGTACTGGTGCCAGCCAACGAAACGCCTGCACAGTGGGGCGCGCGGTGAGGTCTAACGATCAGCCCACGCGGTTAGTCGTGTTCATGCTTGCCACATGCGATGCCATTTTGTGAGCCCTTGAGAATAGACCGGCAGGCCAATCATGGTCTTCCGATCGTTTCAGTCGGCCAATTCGAGCTGGTGCGTAACCGCTTACCGCATCAAGGCACTGACGGTCTCTAGTGCCTCACTCTTTCGCGCTTGCAGGCGGATCATCTTGTCGAGTCCAACAAGACCCGTGTTCCACCTCCCCGGCGGAGGGCCGAGAAGCGCGCGTGCCTAGCTGGCTCGCGGCGCAACTGATGCTGGGCGTTCGGCGGCGATCCGCTCGCCGGGTATGACGCTGGGGAAACCTGAGTCAACGACCGGAGTCGAGCGCACCCCTGGCATGGCGCGAGCAACCGCTGCGCGGCTGTGGCACCAGTAACAAAAGAGCAGTAACAAACTGCCCTCGCGTGCACCGGACGCACCAAGAAGTGTTGGCGTGCTTTTCCAGCCTGACCATGTTTCAGGGGACGGCCGCCCAGCTGTGCTTACCGACGTCCTCCGGCCTGCAACGGGCCGCTCCTGCAAGTCCCGTATAGTCTGCAGCCACGGCAATATTGTTGCCTGGTGCTCGCGTCGTAGCTCTGATTCCCTGTCTGTGGCTGATATGGATACCGACGTCCTCGTAACCGGAGCCGGCCCGACCGGGCTCATGCTGGCGAATCAGCTCGGCCGGCGCGGTGTGCGCACGCTCATCATCGACCGGCACGCTGGACCATCCCTCCAGACCAGAGCCCTGGGCGTTCAGGCGCGCACGCTCGAGATCTACTCGTACCTGGGCATCGTCGAACGGGCGCTCGAGCTCGGCAAGCGTGCCACTGGCGCCAACATGTGGGCCCAGGGGCGGCATGCCGCGCGCATCCCGCTGGGCGACATCGGACGCGATCTGAGTCCGTATCCGTTCCTGCTCATCCTGGGCCAGGACGACAACGAGCGACTGCTGGGGGAGGCCCTTCGCAACTGGGGCATGGCTGTACGTTGGAGCACGGAACTTGTCGGCCTTCGACAGGAAACCGGGCAGGTCGTGGCAACGCTCAGGCAACCGGACGGCACGCTTCGGGAAGTTGCGGCCGCCTGGGTCGCGGGATGCGACGGCGCGCGCAGCGCGGTGCGCGAGCTGAACGGGATCCCGTTTCAGGGCGCGCCTTACCAGCATGTGTTCTTCGTCGCCGATACGCAGGTGACCGGAGCGATGGTGCCCGACGAGCTCAACGTGTACCTGTGGCGTGAGGGGTTCCACCTGTTCTTCCCGATGCGCGGGACCGATCACTGGCGGGTTGTCGGGATCGTGCCGCCGGCCTTGCGCGAGCGAGATGATCTGACCTTCGACGCGGTGGTTCCCTCGATACGCAATGAAGCGGGATCCGGGCTGTCGTTTCGGGAATGCAGCTGGTTTTCCACCTACCGCATCCATCACCGGCGCGCCGAGCGCTTCCGCGAGCGGCGTTGCTTCCTGTTGGGCGACGCCGCGCACATTCACAGTCCGGTCGGCGCGCAAGGCATGAACACCGGCCTGCAGGACGCGTACAACCTGGCGTGGAAGCTGGCCCTCGTCGTGTCGGGACGTGCGGGCGCGGCCCTGCTCGACTCCTATGAGGACGAGCGCATCCCGGTCGCCCAGCGGCTGCTGAGCACGACCGACCGGGCCTTCTCGCTGATCGTTTCCGACAGCTGGCTGGCCGGGCTGTTCCGCACCCGGGTCCTGGCGAACATCCTGGCCTTTGCGATGGGCTTCGAGCGGGTACAAGCGCTGGCGTTTCGCACGATCTCCCAGATCGGCATCCGCTATCCCGACAGCCCGCTGTCGGAAACGCTCGCGGGCGTGCCTGAGGCCGCTCCGCGTGCCGGCGACCGTTTTCCGTGGCTGCGGCTGAAGCTGCTGCCCAGTGCGCCCGCCGAGGACCTGTTCGGAAAACTCGACGACACGCGATTCAATCTGATCGTGATCGGGCAGCCGCTCGGCTGCGGGCGGGGTGCCGGGACTCGGCGATCTGCTGCGCGTTCACGCGGTTCCCAGCGATCCCTTCAACGACCGCGAGCTCGCACGCGTACGCATCCCCCGGCCCTCTTTCTATCTCCTGCGTCCCGACGGTCATGTCGGGCTCGCCGGGCTTCATCTGGACACCGCAGCAGTGACGCGCTACGTATCGGAGCGCCTGGCGCTCAGACCGGAAAGCGCATGACAAGGGAGCTGCTGGCCGCTACAGCACCTTGCCGCTCACGGCGTCGATCAGGTGCATGTGGTCGAGGTCGGCGACCAGGCGCATGCGCTGGCCGGCCTGTGCACCCGCATTGGGATTGACACGTCCGCACACCTCCACGCCGTTGATCCCGAAGTAGACCAGCGTCTCCATCCCCATCGGCTCGGTGACCTCGAGGGCGACCTCGAACATTTCCTGGTTGGGCTCGAGCTGCGAGCGCCGCTCCAGGATGTGCTCCGGACGCAGGCCGAACAGCAGCTCGCTGCGGCCCACGTAGGGGCGGTAGCGGGCGGTACGATTGGCCGGTACCGGAAAGGCGACTTCACCGTTCAGGCGCACGCGCAGAGCGCCTGCGGCCTCCTCCAACGTGCACGGCATCAGGTTCATCGCCGGTGAGCCGATGAAGCCGGCGACGAACTTCGTAACCGGGGCGTGGTACAGCTCGTTCGGCGCGCCGACCTGCTCGATCAGCCCGGCATTCATCACCACCACCCGGTCGGCCAGCGTCATCGCCTCGACCTGATCGTGGGTGACGTAGATCGTGGTGGTACGCACCTTCTGGTGGACGCGCTTGATCTCCGTGCGCATCTGCACGCGCAGCTTGGCGTCGAGGTTCGACAGGGGCTCGTCAAATAGGAACACCCTGGGGTCGCGCACGATGGCCCGCCCCATGGCCACGCGCTGCCGCTGGCCGCCCGAGAGCTGCTTCGGCTTGCGCTCCAGCAGCTCCTGGATGTCCAGGATGCGGGCGGCGTTGTCGACCCGCGCCTTGATCTCGGCCTTGGGCACCTTCTTCAGCCGCAGCCCGAAGGACATGTTCTCGAACACCGTCATGTGCGGGTAGAGCGCGTAGTTCTGGAACACCATCGCGATGTCGCGATCCTTGGGCGGCACATCGTTCACCAGGTCGCCGCCGATCAGGATCTCGCCGTCGGTGATGTCCTCCAGCCCGGCGATCATGCGCAGTGTCGTGCTCTTCCCGCATCCGGAGGGGCCGACCAGGACGACGAACTCCTTGTCGCCGATGTCCAGGTCGATGCCCCGCACCGCGGGCGTCTCGTCGTAGTTCTTCGTCAACTTGCGCAGCGTTACCTGGGCCATTGAATGGGCTCGCTCGCTCAACCCTTGGTCGCGCCCGCCGTGAGGCCGGCGATGTAGTAGTCCATCAGGAAGGCATAGATGATGAGGGGCGGCGCCGCGCCCAGCAGCGCGCCGGTCATGATCTGCCCCCAGTTGAAGACGTCGCCCTTGATCAGCGTGGTGATGATTCCCACCGGCAGCACCAGCTGGTCGGCGGAGGTGGTGAAGGCGAGCGGATAGAGAAAATCGGCCCAGGACACCGTGAACGCGAAAATGGTCGCGGCGATGATGCCGGGTAGTGCCACCGGGATGAAGATCTTGAACAGCATCTGCAGGTAGCCGGCGCCGTCGATCAACGCGGCCTCGTCCAGCTCCTTGGGAATGCTGCCGAAGTAGCCGATCATGATCCAGGTGCAGAACGGAACGGTAAGCGTAGGCTGGATGATGATCAGTACCCACCAGTGGTTGATGAACTCGATCCCGGTCCAGTCGCGCAGGTGGATAAAGATCTTGAACAGCGGTATGAACAGCAGCGTGCTGGGGATCAGGTAGGTCAGGAACACCCCGGTCGCGAGCGTTGCCGAGCCCCAGAACTTCATGCGCGACAGGGCGAACGCAGCCGGGATGCTCACCAGCATGGTGATGCCCACGACCAGCACGGAGACCACTGCGGAATTGCGGAAGAAGGTCAGGTAGGTCGCCGAAGTGAGGATCTCGACGTAGTTCTGGATGGTGGGGTCGAACACCCACCAGGGCGCGGTGCCAGCCGATATCTCCGCGCTGGTCTTGAGCGAGGTGATCAGCATGTACACGGGCGGGGTCAGGAAGAAGATCACGAACACGATGAGGAAGAAATAGGACCACACCAGGGCTCGCTTGCGGTCGCGCTGCATGCTGCCGCGCCGCGCCGGTCGGGCACTGCCGGGAAGCACCGCTGTGGCCACTCAGCCCTCCCCCCCGCGCCTGTTGATGTCGCGCAGAATGAACACCGCGGCCAGGCCGAGAATCGGCACCATGAACAGCGACACGCAGGCGCCCAGCGGAATATCGTTGCTCTCGATGCCGATCTTGAACGCCCAGGTGGCGAACACGTGCGTCTGGTCAACCGGCCCGCCGTTGGTGAGTATCCGCACGATGTCGAAGTTGGCGAAGGTCACGATCAGCGAGAACAACACGGTGATGGCGATGATGTTGCGCATCATCGGCAGCGTGATGAACCACAGCTTCTGCCACCAGTTGGCCCCGTCGATCGCTGCAGCCTCGTAGAGCTGCTCCGGCACCGACTTCAGCGCCGCCAGGTACATGATCATGAAGAAGGGTGCGCCGACCCAGACGTTCACCAGGATCACGGCGAAGCGCGCCCAGTACGGATCGCCCAGCCAGGGCACCGCATCCATCCCGATGCGCTGCAAGAGCCAGTTGAAGGCGCTGTAGGAAGGGTCGAACAGCCACAGCCAGGCCAGCGTGCTCATGGCGGGGGGGATGACCCAGGGAATGAGCAGCATCCCGCGCCACTTGCGCTGGCCTTTGGTGGGTACGTTGTGGACCAGGTGCGCGACGAACAAGCCGATCAGCGCTTTGAAGATCACCGCGCTGACCGCAAAGATGATGGACTGCTTGACCACCATCCAGAAGGTCTCGCGCTTGAACAGGAACGTGAAGTTCGCCAGGCCGACGAAGCGCTCCATCGACTTGTTGAGCGTCGCCAGGTAGAAGGCATACAGGGACGGATACACCACCAGCAGCCCGACGATCAGCAACAGCGGCAGGGCCATTGCGAACGCGATCGTCGACTTGCGCCGCCACAGCCGCCCGACGCGCGTGCGTGGCCGCACGGCGGGCAGGCGAGTGGAATGAGCAACGACCATCAGCAGCCTCCCTTGCTGCCGGCGCCGCCCGCGCTATGCGCGCGCGAAGCCCTCCAGCTCCGACGCGGCCCAGGCGATGACTTTGTCCGGCGACTCGTTGCCTTGCGTGACCTTGGCGATCATCTTGGTGATCGTCGCCTGCGAGTACATCTGGGTAGCGATCGCTGCGGGCGCGGGGGTGCCGGGGACCGACTCGATCTCATCCTCGTCCGGCGGGTAGTGGGACAGGGTGCCCTTCGGCGGGCCCACTTCGGACCAGATCTTGAGGTTGCGCAGGCCCACGAACGCGGGCACGTCGTACCCGCCGCTCGCAACGACCAGCTGCTCCACGGCATCGCGCTGAGACAGGTAGGTGAGCAGGCTGCGGGCCGCGGCCTTGTTCTTGGAGAACTTCCAGATCCCCCAGTAGAACGGCAGGACCGGCTGGAACCGCCCCTTCGGACCCTTCGGCGCGGGGAACGTCCACAGCTGCTCGGCAAGCTTGGGGTTGTCGCGCTTGGCCACCGCCCAGGCGCTGGGCGGGTTCATGATCAGCGCGCCCTTGCCGGAGATCAGCCACTTGTTGTTCGAGGCGTCATCCCAGGCGAACACGTCCGCGGGGAGGAACTGGACCAGCCGCTTGGCGTAGTCCAGCGCCTGCCGCGTCGCGTCCGAGTTCACCGTGATCTCGCCCTTCGCGTCGACCAGGTGCGCGCCGTAAGCGGCGAAGATCGCGCCGGCCGAGTCGGTCGAATCGGCGGTCTGGCCCATACCGATCCCGAACGGGAAGCCGGCCTTGCTGCACTTCTGCGCAGCGTCGAGGAAGGTCTCCCAGGTCCATTTGTCCGTCAACGTCTTGTCGGGTGGCGCCCCCGGTGGATACATCTTGGTGAGGTCGAGGCCGACGTGCTGCTTGAACAGGTCGATGCGGGCGCAGGGGCCCTTCACCTGGCTGCCTGCGGTGGCCGGCACCGCCACCCAGTGGCCGTCCTGCTTGCCCAGGTACTCTACGGCTGCGCCTGGCTTCCCGTACTTGGCGATCAGCGGCTGCACCAGATCGTCGACCGGCTCCAGGTTTGCAGCCTGTCCGGGGCAATACCAGATAGGAAGCGACAGGATGTCGTGCCCGCCTTTGGCCTGCGCCTCCTGGGCAATGGTCAGCAGAATCTTGTTGCCTTGCGAGGTGATGTAGTCGATCTTGATGTCGACCTTCTCCTTCGCTGCCCATTCTTTGCATAGCTTGGTGAGCGTGTCGTTGGCGCCGGGCACCCAGTGGTCCCAGAAGCCGACTGCCAGCGACCCCGCTGCCCGCGAAGTGTGCACATAGGGCCCGACGACCGCGGCGGTGGCCGCTGCGGCCGAGGTGGTCAGAAAGCGGCGACGATCGAACCCGCCTGGACTCATTTCCAGCTCCTCCTCTGGATGGACCTGCATCGGTAGCGACCGGCTTATCATGCGCGCTTTTGCCGGTGGGGTCGAGGGCGCAGCGCCTCGCGCCGCGCACACCGACAACGGCGCGCGAGCGGATCGCGTTGACGCCCCCGCGCGAATTCGGCAACATCGGTCCGCTTGTTGCACAGCACCACCCAACAACCCCTTCGCGCTGACCTCAATCCATCGACAAGCTTCCCGATGCTCGCGTTCATTGTCCGACGTCTCGCGCAGGCCGCGGTCGTGATGCTGGTGGTGGGGCTCATCGCCTTCGCCTTGTTCCGCTACGTCGGCGATCCCGTGGTGTTCATGCTGGGTCAGGACGCCACGCCGCAGGATCGCGCGCGCCTGACCGGGGAGCTGGGCCTCGACCGTCCCTTTTACGTCCAGTACGCCGAGTTCGTGGGCAGGGCAGTGCAGGGAGACTTCGGCTTTTCGCTGCGCCAGCTTCGCCCCGTGTCGACCCTGGTGGTGGAGCGGCTGCCCGCCACGCTCGAGCTGTCGATGGTGGCGGCGCTGCTCGCCGTCGCCGTCGGTGTCCCGATGGGCGTGTACAGCGCACTGCGGCGCGACTCGTGGCTGTCGCACGTGTTCATGACGGTGTCGCTGATCGGCGTGTCGCTGCCCACCTTTCTCATCGGCATCCTGTTGATCCTGGTGTTCTCCGTCGAGCTGGGCTGGCTGCCCTCGTTCGGGCGCGGCGAGACGGTCGCGATCGGCTGGTGGAGCACGGGTCTGCTCACCGTCTCGGGCTTGAAGGCGCTGATCCTGCCGTCGATCACGCTCGGCCTGTTCCAGATGACCCTGATCATGCGCCTGGTGCGCTCGGAGATGCTGGAAGTGCTGCGCACCGACTACATCCGCTTCGCCCGCGCCCGCGGCTTGAGTGATCGCGCCGTGCATTTCGGCCATGCCCTGAAGAACACATTGGTGCCGGTGATCACCATTGCCGGGTTGCAGCTCGGCTCGATCATCGCGTTCGCCATCATCACCGAGACCGTGTTCCAGTGGCCCGGCATGGGGCTGCTGTTCATCCAGTCGGTCATGTTCGCCGACGTCCCGGTGATGGCCGCTTACCTGTGCCTCATCGCGCTGTTCTTCGTGATCATCAACCTGGTCGTCGATCTTCTGTACTATGCGGTCGATCCGCGCCTGCGCATCGAGCGCACGGCGGCAGCGCATTGAGGAGCACAGCGTGAGCAACCCCGTCGAACACATCCGCAGGTTCCAATCCGATCTCACCGCCATCCGCCGCGACATCCA
This sequence comes from uncultured beta proteobacterium, assembly GCA_963827575.1. Lineage (GTDB taxonomy): Bacteria > Pseudomonadota > Gammaproteobacteria > Burkholderiales > SHXO01 > SHXO01. The sequence continues at coordinate 16,243 of CAWHCG010000025.1, read as the reverse complement.
CGCTCACCCCGAGCTGGCATTCGAGGAGACTCGCACCGCGCAGATCGTGGCGCAGTGGCTCACTGAGCAGGGCATCGAGGTGCATCGCGGACTGGCCAGGACCGGCGTGGTCGGCGTCGTGCGCGGCCGGCCCGGCGAAGGGACCGTGGGCCTGCGCGCCGACATGGACTGCCTGCCGATGCACGAGACCGGCAGCGTGCCCTACAAGTCCCGTCACGACGGCCGCATGCACGCCTGCGGCCACGACGGTCACACCACCATGCTGCTGGGCGCGGCCCGCTATCTCGCCGAGACGCGCAATTTCGCCGGGACCGCATACCTGATCTTCCAGCCGGCGGAGGAGCGCGGTGGCGGCGCTCAGGTGATGGTGGAGGAAGGGCTTGTTCGACCAGTTTCCGGCGCACGCAGATCTACGCTCTGCACAACTGGCCCGGGCTGCCGGCGGGGCAGATGGCGGTGCGGCCGGGGCCGGTCATGGCCGCGGTGGACGAGATCGAGATCGTGATCCGCGGCAGGGGCGGCCACGGCGCCATGCCCCACCTGGCGGTGGATCCCGTGGTGGTGGCAGCGCACGTCATCACCGCGCTGCAGACCATCGCCAGCCGCAACGTGAATCCCGCTCGATGCCGTGGTGGTGAGCGTTTGCTCGATGCAGACCAGCCAGGTCGGTACCTTCAATGTCATCCCCGACGACGTTCGCCTCATCGGCACCGTCCGTACGTTTCGCGAAGACACCCGCATTCTCGCTGAGCGGCGCATCGCCGAGATCGCGACCGGTGTCGCCGCCGCGCTGGGCGCCAGCGCGCAGAGTGCACTATCGGCGTGCTCCATCCTGCCACGGTCAACAGCGAACGCGAGGCGATCTTCGCCGCGCACGGTCGGCGAGCGCATCTTCGGAGCGGGCAACGTCATCCGGGATGCCGAGCCCACCACCGGCAGCGAGGATTTCTCCTACATGCTGCAGGTCAGACCCGGAGCGTATGTCTGGCTGGGGCATGGCGGCGGCGCCAGCGGCTGCAATCTGCACAATCCGAACTACGACTTCAACGACGAGATCATCCCGCTGGGTGCCGGATATCTGGCCGCACTGGTGGAAGCGGCGTTGCCGCTTGATGCCAAGGGCTGATTTGAACCGCAGAGACGCACAGAGCGCGGAGAAGAAACAATCCTGACCACGGAGGTGCAGTCTCCCCGCCCTCGCGGCCGCCGGACCCGCGGGATGGGGTGAGCTGTCATCCCCGCGCAGGCGCGGATCCAGGGCGCTTGAGTAGCCTGGGTTCCCGCCTCGCGCGGGAACGACAATGCAGGCTTTCGTCACTGGCTTGCACCGAGCATAGCGATCGCATGAGACCAGCTCTCAGTATTGACGAACACTCAGGAGCAAACGCATGTCCCGATCGGCCCCTCTGATTCTCCGAACCGTCCTGGCCTTCGCCCTCGCCGCGTGCGCCGGCACGGTGCACGCCAAGACCTTCACCTATGCGGACCAGGGCGACATCCTGTCGATGGATCCGCACATGCTCAACGAGAGCCTGCTGCTCAACTTCACCGGCAACGTCTATGAGGCGCTGGTCGGGCACGGCAAGAAGCTCGAGCTGCAACCGGAGCTGGCGACCGACTGGAAGCGTACCTCCCCGAGCGTGTGGCGCTTCAACCTGCGCAAGGGTGTGAAGTTCCACGATGGCAGCCCCTTCACCGCGGACGACGTGATCTTCTCCTACGAGCGGGCGCGCGGCGAAGGCTCGGACATGAAGACCTATGTCGGCCAGATCAAGGAGATCCGCAAGATCGACAGCCACGCCATCGACATCGTCACGCTCGAGCCCTTCCCCATCCTCCCGGATGTGCTGGCGTTCTGGTACATGATGTCCAAGTCCTGGTGCGAGAAGAACAGCGCCGTGCGGCCCGTGGACGTGCGCAAGGGCACCGAGAACTACGCCAGCACCCACGCCAACGGCACCGGGCCGTTCATGCTCAAGTCGCGCCAGCCGGGTGTGCGCACGGTGCTGGTGGTCAACCCCGGCTGGTGGGGCAAGCCCGAGAGCAACGTCACCGAAGCGATCTTCCTGCCCATCGCGAACCCCGCCACCCGCGTCGCCGCGCTGATATCCGGCGAGATCGACATGATGGAGCCGGTCCCGCTGCAGGACGTTCAGCGCCTGCAACGCGATCCCAATCTCAAAGTGCTGCAGGGCCCGGAGCTGCGCACTATCTTCCTTGGCATGGATCAGAAGCGCGACGAGCTGCTGTTCTCCAACGTCAAGGGCAAGAACCCTTTCAAGGACCGGCGCGTGCGCCAGGCGCTCTATCAGGCCATCGACATCGAAGCCATCCGCTCCCGGATCATGCGCGGCGCGGCCACCCCGAGCGGCCTGATGGTCGCACCCGGCATCAAGGGGTTCGATGCGGCCCTCAACAAGCGCCTGCCATACGATCCCGCCGCCGCGAAGAAGCTGCTGGCGGAAGCAGGCTATCCGGACGGCTTCCAGGTGACCATGAACTGTCCCAACGACCGTTACGTGAACGACGCCGAGATTTGCCAGGCGGTGGCCGTGATGCTGGCGCGTATCGGCGTCAAGGTCGACCTGGTCGCCGAGACCAAGGCGACGTACTTCCCCAAGGTCCTGTCGCGCAACACCTCGTTCTACCTGCTGGGCTGGACTCCGGGCACCTACGACAGCCACAACCCGCTGTTCTCCCTCATGTCCACGCCCGGCCAAGGCGGGCAGGGCCAGTTCAACCTGGGCAGCTACTCCAATGCGCGGTCGACGAGCTCACCCGCGCGATCGCCTCCGAAACCGATCCTGCCAAGCGGCAGGCGCATGATCAGCGCAGCGTTCAAGGTCCACGCCGACGACATCGGTCACATCCCGCTGCACCAGCAGATGCTGACCTGGGGCATGAAGAAGAGCATCGAGCTCGTCCAGCTGCGCGGACAACTTCAACTACCTGCGGTGGGTGGTGGTGAAGTGAGGGGTGACGGTGTGACTCGTGACTGGTGACTGGTGGCCTGTGGCAGCGACGTCGGAAGTGCCACCGAATACTCCCTCTCCCCTTGGGGAGAGGGCGCGCTGGAGCGCGGAGCAGGGCCCCGCTTGCGGGGATGCGACCGCGAAGGCGCGCGTGGCCCTCGACCGTGCGGCGACGGCCCCCCTCTCCCCTGCGGGAGAGGGCAGGGGAGAGGGGTCAGACCGGATGCACTACCGAAAGCCACCCTTCACCAGCCACTAGTCACCAGTCACCAGTCACACCCCCACCAATCACCGACCCATGCGCGCCGCCCTGCTACAGCTCTGGGATTCCGACGTCTTCCACAGCTTCCGCCACTCGCCGGTGACGATAGTGGCAGCTGTCGCCGCGCTGGTGTGCGTGTGCGGAGCGTTGTTCGCTCCCTGGGTCGCGCCGCACAACCCCTTCGACCTCGCATCGGTGAGCTTGCTGGATGCGTTCAGTCCGCCGGCCTGGGAGGTGGGCGGCAACCCCGCGTTTCCGCTCGGCACGGACGATCAGGGCCGCGACATCCTCTCGACGATCCTGTACGGTGCGCGCATCTCGCTGGGCGTCGGGGTCGCATCGGTCGTCTTCGCGCTGCTTCTCGGAGTGAGCCTGGGGCTGGTCTCCGGCTACGCAGGCGGGCGGGTCGACGCCTTCATCATGCGCGTTGCCGACATCCAGCTCTCCTTTCCGGCCATCCTCATCGCGCTGTTGATCGACGGGCTGGCGCGGGTGGCCCTGCCGGCCCAGCTCCATGCCAGATATTGCGGTGTACGTCCTGGTGCTCGCGATCGGCGTGTCGGGCTGGGTGCAATATGCACGCACGGTGCGCGGCTCCACTCTGGTGGAAAAGAACAAGGAGTATGTCCAGGCCGCGCGCGTCATCGGCCGCCGTCCGATCGCCATCATGTGGCAGCACGTGCTGCCCAATGTGACCGGACCGGTGCTGGTGATCGCCACCATTCATCTGGCCACCGCCATCATCACCGAAGCAACCCTGTCGTTCCTCGGCGTTGGCGTCCCGCCCACCACGCCCTCGCTCGGCACGCTGATCGGGGTAGGCAACGAGTACCTGTTCTCGGGCGAGTGGTGGATCGCCGTGTTCCCGGGCATCGCACTGGTCGTGCTGGTGCTGTCGGTCAACCTGTTGGGCGACTGGCTGCGCGACGTGCTGAATCCCAAGCTGAGATGAGTCTGTCTGGGCCGGTCGCGTTGCACCTTCCCCCGCTTGCGGGGGAAGGCCGGGATGGGGGCGCACTCGCCCGTGCCCCCTCCCCAGCCCGCTCCGAGAAATCCGGGTCCGGCGGAGGTCCTGATGTCGCGGGTCACGCGCGCCTCTGCGGTCGCATCCCCGTCAAGCGGGGCCCCTGCTCCACGCTCCGGCGCGCCTCCCCCGCGTCCTGCGGACGCAAGGGAGGGAGCCTCCTTTCCACCGTGCAAGTGCGGCCCAGTTCGTTCAATAGTCTGGTCTTGAGATAGCGAATGCCCGGGCAATCCCCTCTGCTCGAAGTGAAGAACCTGCGGTCGAGTTCCCGACTCGGCGCGCAACGCTGGTGGCCGTCGACGACGTGTCCTTCGCGATCGAGCGCGGGGAAGTGCTCGGCGTGGTGGGCGAGTCGGGCGCCGGCAAGTCCCTTACCGGCATGGCGATCATCGGCCTGCTCGAGCGACCCGGGCGGATCGCGGGGGGCGAGGTGCGGTTGGGCGGCGAGCGCATCGACAATCTGCCCGCCGAAGCGCTGCGACGCATCCGGGGCCGGCGCATCGGCGCGATCTTTCAGGATCCGCTGACTTCGCTCAACCCGCTCTACACCGTCGGCCAGCAGCTGGTCGAAACCATCCGCACCCATCTGCCGGTGTCCAAGCAGGACGCGAAGCAGCGCGCCATCGCCCTGCTTGGGGAAACGGGGATCCCGGCGCCCCGAGCATCGCATCGATCAGTATCCGCACCAGTTCTCCGGCGGCATGCGCCAGCGCGTGGTCATCGCGCTCGCGCTGTGCGCCGAGCCCGAGCTGATCGTCGCGGACGAGCCGACTACGGCGCTCGACGTGTCGATCCAGGCCCAGATCATCGCGCTGATCAAGCGCGTCTGCCGCGAGCACGGCGCCGCGGTCATGCTGATCACCCACGACATGGGAGTCATCGCGGAGACGGCCGACCGCGTGGCGGTGATGTACGCCGGCCGCCTGGCCGAGATCGGCCCGGTGCGCGAGGTGATCCACGCACCGCAGGCATCCCTACACGGTCGGGCTTGATGGGCTCGATTCCAAAGCTCGGCGAAGCCCGCTCGAGGCTTGCGCAGATCGAGGGCTCGATGCCGCGGCTGAACGCCATTCCCAGCGGCTGCGCGTATCACCCGCGCTGTCCGCGGCGGTTCGCGCGCTGCCCCGCCGAGCGTCCCGATCTGATGCCCGCGGGCGCTGGCGCTTGCCGCCTGCTGGCTGCACGCGCAATGAACGCACCGTCTGAGGCGCCCGCTGCTGGCGCTGCGCGACGTGGGCCGCGACTTCGATGTCTCCCCGCCCTGGCTCGATCGGGTGCTGGAAGGTGCGCCGCGGCGGACGCTGAAGGCCGTGGACGGCGTCTCCCTGGAGATCCGGCGTGGCGAAACGCTGGCGCTGGTGGGTGAATCGGGTTGCGGGAAGTCCACGGTAGCTCGACTGATCGTCGGCCTGCACTCGCCCTCGCGCGGCGATATCGAGTTCGACGGCGTCGACATGGCGGTCGGCGGCGAGCCCACAGCACGCGCCCGCCGCCGCATGCAGATGATCTTCCAGGACCCCTACGCCAGCCTGAACCCGCGCTGGCGCGTCGCGCGCATCGTGGCCGAACCGCTGCGCGCGCAAGGGCAACTCGCCGGCGCGACGGCCGTGCGGGCTCGCGTGGCCGAGCTGCTGCGGCAAGTGGGCCTGTCGGCCGACGATGGCGACAAGTATCCGCACGAGTTCTCCGGCGGACAGCGCCAGCGCATCTGCATCGCGCGGGCGCTGTCGGCGCACCCGGAGTTCCTGGTGTGCGACGAGCCGACCTCGGCCCTGGACGTGTCGGTCCAGGCGCAGATCCTCAACCTGATGAAGGAGCTGCAGGAGAGGTTGGGGCTCACCTATCTGTTCATCTCGCACAACCTGGCGGTGGTCGCCTACATCGCCAACCGCATCGGCGTCATGTATCTGGGGCGGCTGGTCGAGCTGGCCGAGGCTGCGACACTGTTCTCGCAGCCGCGCCATCCCTATACGCGCATGCTGCTGGATGCCCTCCCTGACCTGGAGATGAGCGGACGTCCGCGCACCCCGGTGGCGGGTGAAGTGCCCAACCCGCTCGACCCGCCGGCCGGATGCGCGTTCCACCCGCGCTGCCCGCACGCCAACGAGCGCTGCCGTCGCGAGCAGCCGGAGCTGCGCGCCTGGCGCCGCGGCTCACCCGTGGCCTGCCACGCGGTCGAGGAAGGTCGGCTGCACAGCTGACTCGACCGCCGCGAGATTCACCAGCCCTTCATACGGACTTCACACGGCGTTCGAACCCTCTTCGAACCCGCCGGCGATCCTGACTCCCGTTGGCCTCGCTTCGAGGCCGCTGTCGACAGAAGGGAGAGTTCACCATGCGCCGAGCCTGCTTGCTGGTTGTCGCCTACCTGCTGCTGGTGCCGGGTCTGGGTCACGCTCAGAGCGAGACGGATCCACCCGACAAGACGCTGGCTCCCTACTTCTTTGTGGACGGGGACCCCGAGCTGGACAAGCTGCCGCTCAAGTCCACCGACGTGAATGTCGACATCGCGGGGGTCATCGCCGACGTCAAGGTCACGCAGCGCTACAAGAACGAGGGCACCACGCGCGATCGAGGCGCGGTACGTGTTCCCCGGCTCGACCCGTGCCGCGGTCTACGGCATGCAGATGCGTGTCGGCGACCGCGTGATCGTGGCAGAGATCCGCGAGAAGCAGCAGGCGCGGGCGCGAGTACGAGGCGGCCAAGCAGGAAGGCAAGACCGCCTCGCTGCTCGAGCAGCATCGCCCCAATGTGTTCCCGATGCAGTGTCGCCAACATCCTGCCCGGGCGACGACATCGCGGTGCGAGCTGCGCTACACCGAGCTGCTGGTCCCCACCGAGGGCAACTACCAGTTCGTCTATCCGACGGTGGTCGGGCCGCGCTACCGGCAGCGCAGACTCGGGATCGGCGCGTCGACGCAGCGTTCGGTGGCAACGCCGCTACCTGCGCGCCGGTGAAGTCCCGAGCACGCGCGTTCGACCTGCAGGTGACGCTGAGCTCCGCCATCGCCGCTCCAGGACGCGCTCGAGTCCGCCATCGCACGAGCTCGACGTGCGCTACGACAGCCACGACGCCGTGCCGTCGTCGGGCTGGCGAACGACCGGCAAGCGCCGGCCAACAACCGCGACTTCATCCTCGCTACCGGCTCGCCGGCGACGAGATCGCAGTCGGGCCTGATGCTGTTCCAGGGCGACGGCGACGAGAACTTCTTCCTCGCTGATGGTGCAGCCGCCGCGACGCGTCGCCACGCCGAGCAGATCCCGCCGCGCGAGTACGTCTTCATCGTCGACGTCTCGGGCTCGATGCACGGCTTCCCGCTCGACACCGCCAAGACGCTGCATGCGACGACCTGCATCGGCAGGCTGCGCCCCACCGACACGCTTCAACGTCCTGCTGTTCTCCGGCGGCACTCGCGTGCTGTCGCCGACACTCGCTGCCCGCCACCCCGGAGAACATCGCAGCGCGCCTGATCGGTCATCATCGACCAGCAGCAGGCGGCGGCGGCACCGAGCTGCTGCCGGCACTGCGAGCGCGCGCTTGCGCTGCCGCGCGACGCCAGACGTCGCGCGCGCACGATCGTCGTGGTCACCGACGGCTACATCGGCAGTCGAGAAGCGAAGCCTTCGAGCTCGTCCGCAAGCACCTCGGCCGACGCCAACCTGTTCGCCTTCGGCATCGGCAGCTCCGTCAACCGCCATCTCATCGAGGGCTTGGCGCGCGCCGGCCAGGGCGAGCCCTTCGTCGTGACCGACGGCGAGGCGGCCGAAGCGCAAGCCGAGCGTTTCCGCGAGTACATCGAGTCGCCCGTGCTCACCCACGTCAAGCTGACCGTGGAAGGCCTCGACGCCTACGACGTCGAGCCGCACAGCGTGCCCGACGTGTTCGCCGCACGCCCGGTCGTCGTGTTCGGCAAGTACCGCGGGGAGCCCAACGGCCGTCTGACTATCGAAGGCATCGCCGGGAACGGACCCTACAGCCAGAGCCTCGATCTTTCCGCTGTGCGACCCTCGGAGGACCACTCGGCCCTGCGCTACCTGTGGGCACGCAGTCGCATTCAGACGCTGGACGACTTCAACAAACTCGCGCCCGACGACGCGCGCGTCAAGGAAGTCACCGATCTGGGGCTCAAGTACAGCCTTCTCACGCAGTACACCTCCTTCGTCGCCATCGATCGCCTGGTCCGCAACGTCAAGCCCCAGGATCAGCAGTCGGTGGACCAGCCCTCGCCGCTGCCCGAGGGCGTGAGCAATCTCGCCGTGGGCGGGGGGGTGCCCAGCACGCCCGAACCGGAAACCTGGGCCCTGCTCATTGCGGCGTTCCTGGTGCTGGCCTGGCTCAAGCGCACGGGGAGGCTGCATGCGTAGTCACGCAGCCGGGACCGTGGCCGAGGCGCGCGTCGTCCTCGCGGGCGAGGGCCGGCGTAGCGAGAGCCGAGTGTTCAGTACGTGGGCTGAGCACGCCCGAGTCCTCGTCGCACACCCGTTTTCGCTGGTGCTGCTCAACGTGGCTGCGCTCTGGCCGGTCTGGCGATGGTATGCACGCCGCATCACCGACGGTTCCGATGAGCCCTGGGGCGTGCTGGCGCTGCTGGCGGCGCTGCTGTCGGTTTGGGGGCGGCGAGGCAACCTCCGGCAGGTGCCCAGCGGTGCGCTGCTGACGGGGGCGGGAATGCTGACCCTGCTGTCGGTGCTCGGCATGCCCGGCGTTCCGGGACCGGGGCTGCCGGCGCTGGCACGCGCCTGCCTGGGCGTGTCCGCGCTGGCACTCACGCTCGCGGCCGTGCTGGACCGTTCGCGGCCGCTGCTGCCGCTGTGGGCCATGCTGTTGCTGGCGCTGCCGGTGGTGTCGTCGCTGCAGTTCTATCTGGGCTATCCGCTGCGTGCGTCTACCGCCTGGGCCAGCGCAGGCGCTCTGGGCATGTTCGGCATGTCGGTGCTGCCCGCCGGGGCTTCGCTGCGTGGCGGGGCCAGACGGTGCTGGTGGATGCGCCCTGCAGCGGCGTGCACATGCTGTGGGTCGGGATGTTTCTGACCACCGTGCTGTCCTATCTACTGCGCGCGAGCACGGTTCGCTTCGCCGTGAACGTCGCGATTGCGTTCCTCGTCGTCGTGCTCGGTAACGTGCTCCGCAACTCGCTGCTGTTTCTCAAGGAAGCACGCGTCGTCCATCTGCCGGAGTCGACACACGTGGCGACTGGACTCGGCGCGTTCCTCCTCACGGCGGCGTTGATCGCCGCTCTGGTTCGCTGGAGGCCGCGTGCGCGCTAGCCAGGCGGTGTTCATCGCGATGCTCGCGATTGCGGCGTCGATCCCCGCCCTGATCCGTGCGGCGCCCGGAGGCGGCGATGCGCTTGCGCCGCCGCACGAGATTGCCTGGCCGACCAGCTTCGAAGGACGCCCGCTTACGCAGCTGCCGCTGTCCGGCATCGAGCAGCGCTTCGCCGCGCAGTTCCCCGGTCAGATCGGCCGTTTCACCGACGGTGAGCGCATTGTCATCGTCCGCGTGGTGCAGGAGCCCACCCGCTTGTTGCATCCGGCCTCCGACTGCTTTCGCGGTCTCGGCTATCGAACGGATCCCCCGCGCGTGGTGGAAGGCGGGAGCGGGATCGCGTGGAGCTGTCTCCTGGCGCAGAAGGACGGCAAAGTGCAGCGGTGTGTGAGCGCATCTACGATGCCGATGGCGGGGCCTGGACCGATGTTTCCTCCTGGTACTGGGCAGCCATGTTCGGCCGGACGCGGGGCCCATGGACCGCGTTGACCACGGCAACCGCCCGCTGAGGCTGCCGCTCTACCTGGCACTTGGCTTCGGGTGCCGCGCTTCTCGCTCGCTCTGTACGGCAGCGCGGGCTGCCCGCCTTGCCAATAGAATGATCTATTGGCTACCACGCGTCGACCCCGCTATGGGTGGCCCAGACGGCCCAGAAATCCGCGTCCTGATGAAATATCCGGCTAGCGCAAGCCCCGGGTGTATTCTGTCGGGACAGGAGGTCTCCCATGCCCCGCATCGATCCGGAGGGCAAGCGCCTTCCAATCAAGCTCGACAGCACCTCGAACGGCGAGTTCGCACCGGTGCCGTTGTGGCCAGCTAACCTCGAGGCGAACCGCCTCGCGCACGAAGCGGCTTCTCAAAATTCAAAGCGCCTAGGTTTTTCCAGGAGAACCTTCCTTACCTCGGCATGCGGTGCGGCCAGCACGCTGCTCTCCTTCAACGCCGCCAACGCCGCGGCCGGAAAGACCGGCGGCTTCTTCGACCTGCCCAGGGAATCAGCGCTCGACCTCGAGCTCGCGCGCGCGCAGGTCGGGCCGGCAAGGCAGGAGTTCATCCTCGACGTGCAGGGCCATTTCATCGAGCAGCCGAGGACCAACCCGAAGAACGCCGAGGTATTCATCCAGGACGTGTTCATGGACAGCGACACCGACGTCATGGTGCTGTCCTTCGTGCCCTCGGCGCGCGACGCGGAGCCGGTGACCATTCAGGCCGCCGACGAGGTGCGCCGCATCGTCGACAAGCTCGAAGGCACGCATCGCCTGCTGCTGCACGGCCGCGTCAACCCGAACCAACCCGGCGACCTCGAGGGCATGGACGAGCTGAAGCAGAAGTGGGACGTCAGCGCCTGGAAGACCTACACCCAATACGGCCCGGACGGCAAAGGCTACTTCCTGCACGACGATGTGGGCATTCGCTTCATAGAAAAAGCGCGCGCGCTCGGCGTGAAGAACATCTGCATCCACAAGGGCCTGCCCTTCGGCAGCCGCTCCTACGAGCACAGCCAGTGCAGCGACATCGGTGTCGTCGCGAAACGCTACCCTGACGTCAACTTCCTCATCTATCACTCGGGCTTCGTCAGCACCGTGACCGAGAAGGCTTACGACACGAGTGGAAGGAGTGATGGCATCGACACCCTCATCACTTCGTTGGTGAACAATCAAGTAAAACCAAACAGCAACGTCTATGCAGAGCTGGGCAGCACCTGGCGCTTCCTGATGCGCGACCCGGAACAGGCGGCGCACGGCCTCGGCAAGCTGATCAAGGTTTGCGGCGAGAACAACGTGCTATGGGGCACCGACTCGATCTGGTACGGCTCGCCGCAGGACCAGATCCAGGCCTTTCGCACCTTCCAGATCGCCCCGCATTTGCGCGAGCGCCACGGCTATCCCGAGATCACCCCGACGCTGCGTGCGAAGATCTTCGGCCTCAACGCCTCGAAGGTGTACGCCCTAAGCCCCGCAGACGTGAAGAGGTACACCGCGCGCGACGCGGTGGCGCGCGAGCGCACCACCTACCTCGAGAACCCCGATCCGCATTTCAGGACCTACGGGCCGAAGACTCGACGCGAGTTCCTGAAGTTCTTCCACTGATTCCCAATCTGCACTCGCTCCAAGGCCAGCGCGCTGCGGTACGCATGCGCTGTGCACGGCTGCACCGCCGAGCTTCCATCCGACGCACGATCCCGAATTGCGGCTGAAGCTTGGACATCTTTGCCTGCAATGCAACGTTGTCAAATGCCCCTGGCGACGCCTTTTGCAAAACTGCGGCCAACCGTTGAACCCCTCGGACGCTGAACACCCTCAGGCGTTCACCGGCTTCGTGGCGGGGCGCGCCCCCGGTCGACGTGCATGCGAAACGGTTGACAGCTGCCGAAACGACGATGATAATTAATCGCATTCGCATTAACAAGCCTGTCCAACGTCGAAGGAGAGACGACTCCCTGGCAACGTAGACCTGCCAACAACCCCGCCAGCAAGGGAGCCTCCAGCTCCGGTAGCCAGCCAAGAACAACAAGCTACCGAGGAGAGCTCCAATGCGCAGTCCACCCAAACTCAGGCCGCTCGCCGCAGCCCTGGGCGCCTTGTTTGCAGGTCCGTTTGACGCGTGGGCTCAGGAAAAGACCGCCGATTCCGCGGTTGCACCGGAAGTGCGGGTGACCGCCGAGCCCATCATCGACGACTTCCGCGCCACCACCACCGACGACTTCCGCCTGCCCGGAGACATCAAAAACATCCCGCAGTCGGTCACGATCATCCCGGAGTCGCTGATGCGCTCAGAGGGAGCGACGACGCTGCGCGATGTGCTCCGCAACCAGCCCGGCATGGTCTTCTCGGCCGGAGAGGGTGGGCAGTACGGCGACAACTTCACCATGCGCGGGTTTTCCGGGCGCAACGACATCTTCCTCGACAGCACCCGCGACCTGGGCCAGTACCGCCGCGACGTGTTCAACCTGGAGGCCGTCGAGGTGCTCAAGGGACCGTCTTCGATGATCTTCGGCCGCGGCTCCACCGGCGCGGTGGTCAATCAGATCAGCAAGCGCCCGATGATGCAGGACTACAACCTGTTGACCGGCAGCATCGGCACGGACGACTACTGGCGCGGCACCGCCGACCTCAACAAGCCGCTCAGCGATAGCGCCGCCTTCCGCCTGAACCTGATGGGCGAGTACTCCGAAAGCTCGCGGGAGTCGGTCTGGGACCGCCGCTGGGGTGTGGCGCCGTCCGTGCAGTTGCGGCTGAACCCGGATGCGAGCCTCTACATCAGCTACCTGGGTTTGTTTCAGGACTACACGCCCGACTACGGCCTGCCGTACCTGCAAACGGCGAACGGGCAACTCGGCAAGCCCGTGCCGGTGGACTACAGCAGCTTCTACGGCACCACCGCCGACCGCACCAGCGAGGACGCCAACATCGTTACCGCCTGGCTCGACTATCGCCTCGGCGCCAACGTGACGCTGCGCAACGCCACGCGCTTCTCCAACATCGACACCGACATCAGTGCGACGGCGCCGCGCTTCGTCGGCCTCGTCACCGTCGACTCGAACCTGAACACCGTCAGCCTGAACCGCCAGTCGCAGGAGCGCACCGTCACCAACGAGGTGTTCTACAACCAGACCGATCTGCGGATCAACTTCAACACCGGCAGCGTGAAGCACGAAGCGCTGGTCGGTGCGGAGTTCGGCGTCGAAAAGGAGCACATCGTGCGCTACACGCGCACGCGCCCGATGATCACGCCCACCACCCCGGATACCATCTTCACCCCGAACCCGTACCTGGCTGGCAACCAGGTGGGGCCGCGCGTAGCCAGCACCGCAGACAACGGCAATGTGAGCACCGAGCTGACCTCGCTCGCGCTCCTGGCTCAGGACTTCGTCTCGCTCACCGATCAGTGGAAGGTGCTGGGCGGGCTGCGCTGGGACGACGTCGATGCGGACTACAGCAGCGCGACCGGGACGCGGCCGCAGTTCGACCGCCACGACAGCGCGTGGAGCGTGAGGGCTGGGGTCGTGTTCCAGCCCACGCCTACGCAGATGTACTACGCCTACTACGGCACCTCGTGGAATCCGTCCGCGGAGTACCTGACCTTGACCGCCGCGACCGAGCAGCTGGATCCGGAAGAGAACGAGACCTTCGAGGTCGGCGCGCGGTGGATGTCCTGTCTTCGCGCGTGACCCTGCAAGGCGCGATCTTCCGCACCGACAAGACCAATGCCCGCACCGTGGACCCGAGCAACGCCACGGTCATGGCCCTCGACGGCAAGCAACGGGTGGACGGCGTCGAGCTGGGGGCGGTCGGGCGCGTCACGCAGGCCTGGCAGGTATTCGCCGGTCTGGTCTATCAGAACGGCCAGATCCTCGAGGGATTCGAGGCGGTCGCGCGGCGTGCCCGTTCGACCGTTCCGGAAACACCCTGCAGAGCACGCCGCCCTGGTCCGGCTCGCTGTGGACGACGTACACCTGGCCGACCGGCTGGCAGGTCGGAGGCGGGCTGTTCTTCACCAGCGATGCCTATGCGAACAACGCCAACACCATACGAGGTGGAGGGGTACACCCGCTTCGATCTCATGGCGGCGGTACATCCGTCCGAAGTGGAGCGTCCAGTTGAATGTCTACAACGTCACGGACGAAGCAGTACATCGACAACTACTACTCCGGGCACGCGGCGCCGGGCCGGGATCGCTGGGGGGCGGTGACCTTCACCTACCGGTTCTGATGCTGGTCCATGTCGAGCGGCTGCTGAGTTCTGAAGAAGTCCTGCGCTGCTGCACCCTGCTCGAGGGTGCGCAGTGGGTGGACGGACGCGTCACGGCCGGCTATCAGTCGGCCCAGGTCAAGCGCAACCTGCAGCTCGCCGACGGGTCGGCTGCTGCGCAGGAACTGGCCGGGATCGTCCTGGGCGCGCTCGAGAAGAATCCGCTGTTCCTAACCGCGGCGCTGCCGCAGCGGGTGTTCCCGCCGCTGTTCAATCGCTACGACGTCGGGATGGGCTTCGGCAACCACGTGGACAACGCGATCCGCGCGGTCCCCGGCACGCCCGCAAGGATTCGCACCGACCTGTCGGCGACGCTGTTCCTGAGCGAGCGCGGGGACTACGACGGCGGCGAGCTGCTCATCGAGCACGGCCAGGGCGTGCAGTCGGTCAAGCTTCCGGCGGGCGACCTGATCCTGTATCCGGCCAGCAGCGTGCACCGGGTGCAGGCGGTGACGCGCGGCTCGCGGCTGGCGTCTTTCTTCTGGATCCAGAGCCTGGTCAAGGACGACGCGCAGCGCACCTTGCTGTTCGATCTGGATGTGTCCATCAACCGGCTCGCGCGCGAGCACGGACAGACGCCCGAGGTGGTCTCGCTCACCGCCGTCTATCACAACCTGCTCCGCATGTGGGCGGAGCCGTAGAGCACGCCGACAAGGAGCAGGACGTGTATCGCAGCCTGGTGTTCGTGCATCGCTGGAGCGGCATCATCGCTGCGGCTCTGTTGATCGTGGCCGGTGTCACCGGCAGCGCGCTCGCCTTTCGCGGCGAGCTGGACCGCTGGCTCGATCCGCAGATGCTGGTCGTCGCGCCCAAAGGCGCAGCGCTGGGTGCGGACGCGCTCGTTGCACGCGTGCAGGCGCGCTATCCCGAGGCGGTCGTCGGCACCGTGACGCCCGGCGCCGGCCTCGACAGCGCCTGGACCTTCTTCCTGTCCAAGCCGGCGGTTCCGCGCGCCGGGCCGGTGAGATGCGCGCCGCACCGTTCTCTCCCGCCATCGTCTCCTCGATCCGTATTCGGGGGAGGTCACCGGGACGCGAAACCGCGGCGAGTTCCGCCTCGATCGGGCCAACCTTCTGGGCGTGCTGTTCGAGATTCATCACGATCTGTTTCTCGGCTTGCCGGGGCACTGGATCCTGGGCATCGCCTCGGCGGTGTGGATCCTGCTCGGCCTGGTCGGCATCTATCTGGCCATCAAGCAGGCGGGTGGCTTGCGGCGCGCCTTCGCGGTCGACCTGCGCGGGAATGTCAGACGCGTGCTCCTCGACCTGCACCGCACCGTCGGTCTCATCAGCCTGGTCGCCGTGATCGCGGTCGCGCTCTCGGGCATCTACCTCGATCTGCGCCAGGAGTTCACCGCGGTCGTGCGCTGGTTCTCTCCGGTCAGCCTGCCGCCGGAGCGCGAGTGGCCGAACCGTCCCGTGGCTGCGCCCGCGCCGGTAGGCGTCGAGCAGGCCATCGCCGTGGCGGAAAGCTCCCTGCCGGGGGCGCGCGCGCAATCCGTCGCCGCGAACGGGCAGAAGGCCTTCTACCGCGTCCGCCTGCTGCGGCCGGGCGACCGCTACGAGCGGGGCGATACCAACGTGTACGTGAGCATGCAGGACGGGGCCATTCTGCAGACGCGCAGCCTGTTCGGGGACAGCGCGGGAGACGCTTTCCTCGGCTGGCAGCGGCCTCTGCACACCGGTGAAGTCTTCGGCGTTACCGGCAAGCTCATCGTCCTGGTGCTGGGCCTGGTGCCGGTGCTCCTGGGCGCGACCGGCATCTACCTCTGGCTGTCGCGAAAGCTGCGTGGGCGGCGTACGCGACTCGCCTGGCGCGCGGGCCGGGCGGCGCTGGGTGTAGGTATCACGAGGCTGAGCGATTGACAGCCTGTCGCGTCCAAGTGATCTATACGGCCTCGTCTCGCTGCCGCATGAACAAAGCCTCCACCACTCCCGGGCGGTCGGCGGCCTTCAACCAACTACC
>CAWHCG010000024.1:0-132580 GCA_963827575.1 uncultured beta proteobacterium | reverse complement strand
AACCAATCCGCTTTCCTTGGCGCTTGGCGCCGATCAGGAAGTCCAGGATCGCGCGCTTGGTCTCCTTCACGCGTTCCTCGAATCTGCCCATAGGTCGCAAGATCCGCGAGCCCCTGCGCGAGTTCCTTGTCACGAAGCGCTGCAACCGCCGGCAGTGTCGGATGGCGGCCGTCCTCGTCGTGGCACGCATAGATTCGCAGCGAGCCTCCGTGAGTTGAGAGCTCCTCGACGTCGAACAGGCGCAGACCGTGATGTCGGAAGATTTGCTCCACGACGAAGAACGCCAGGTAGCTGAAATGCTCGTGATAGATCGTGTCGAACTGGTTCTGCTGCATGAGCTGCATGCAGATGAGGGAACTCCATCGTGATGACGCCACCCGGCTTGAGCAGGATCTTCATCCCGCCGACGAAGTCGTTGATGTCCGGTACGTGCGCCAGCACGTTGTTTCCGAGGAGAGATCGGGCTGGCCGAAGGTTCGCCTGATCTTCTCCGCGGTGGCTCGCCCCGAAAAACTCGACTGTGGTCCGTATACCCTTCTGCTCGGCGATCCCCGCCACGTTCGCCGCCGGCTCGACGCCCAGTACTGGAACGTCGGCAGCAACGAAATGCTGCAGCAGATAGCCGTCGTTGCTGGCGATCTCCGTCACCAGGCTGCGCGAATCCGATTCCGAATCGCTTCCGCATCTTCTCCGTATAGCGCCGCGCATGCTCCACCCAGCTGTCCGAGTAGGACGACAGATAGGCGTAGTCGGTAAAGATCTCCGAGGGCGCCACGAACTCCTCGAGCTGGACCAGGAAGCATTGGTCGCAGACGTACGCGTGGAGCGGATAGAACGGCTCCATCTGGTTCAGTTGCTCCGGAGCGATGTGCGTCTGACACAATGGCGACATGCCGAGGTCGATGAACGTCGTCACCATCGCGCTCCTGCAGAATCGGCAGCGCGGGCAATGGATCGCGCCTGCCTGGTGACGTGTCGATCCGCTGGCGCTAGCAGCGGCGTTGGTTGACATGCCGTAGCGTCTTGTCGAAACAGTAGTCTATCGCAATCCTCTGACGGCGATTAGCGCAAGCTCAGGCGACAATGCGGCAGCGTCTGCAGCATGGCGCCGGTCGGGCCTCATTCGATGCCACGATCGGCGTGAACTGTCAGTGAAAATGGTGCGACGCTGCCGCCGTCTATCCGACGGCATGGCCAACCGGTACTTCGAGTTCACACGTCGCTAGTCCAATACAGAATCACAGAGAATGAGCTGGCGATTGGAGCCGGTTGGCATCTCGAGGTGCAATAATGGGTCAAATGAAAGTCTTCGTCACCGGAGTGAACGGCTACATCGGCGCTGTGCTGGCGCCCGTATCTGATGGAGCGCGGGCTGTCGGTCCTGGGGCTCGATACCGGCTATTACCGCGACGGCTGGCTCTACAGCGACAACCGGCATCTGGCGTGCAGCCCACAGACCCTGAACAAGGACCTGCGCGACATCACCGAGCAGGACCTGGAGGGCTGCGATGCTGTCGCGCATCTGGCCGAGCTGTCCAACGACCCGCTCGGCCAGAACAAGCCCGAGGTGACCCACCGCATCAACCACAAGGGGTCGGTATCGCTTGCCGAGAAGGCCCGGGCCGTCGGCATCCGGCGCTTCGTCTACACGTCCTCCTGCAGCGTGTACGGTGCGGGCACCGGCGAATTCCTCGACGAGACCTCCGCAACGAACCCGCAAACCGCCTACGCGGAATGCAAGGCCCTGGTCGAGCGGGACGTCGGCAGAATGGCCGGACCCGACTTCTGCCCCGTGTTCCTGCGCAACGCAACGGCGTACGGCCCGTCGCCGCGCATGCGCTTCGACATCGTGCTGAACGACCTCTCCGCGCTGGCCTGGACGACGAAGCGGATCGCGATGGTGAGCGACGGCAGCCCGTGGCGGCCGCTGGTGCACGTCGAGGACATCTGCGAGGCCATCTATCGCTCGCTCGTCGCACCGGAGGAGGCCGTGCGGGGCAAGGTCTTCAACGTCGGCCAGAACTCCGAGAACTATCGGATTCGGGAGATCGCCCAGATCGTGGCCGAGGAATTTCCGGGGTGCGAGGTGACCGTCGGCCCGAGCAGCGGCGACAATCGCAGCTACCGTGTCAACTTCGACCGGATCCATCGCGAATTGCCGGGGTTCCGCTGCCGCTATACCGCCAGAGACGGCGCACGGCAACTGCGCGAGGTGTTCGAGCGCATCCAGATGACGCCGGAGACCTACCAGTTCCGGGCGTTCACCCGCCTGAAGCAGCTCCAGTATCTGCAGGCGACCGGGCAGATCGACGACGACTTCTTCTGGCGCTGACATGCAATTCGAGAGCGCTCGGCATCCACCAGGCGTGTCCTGGTGAGGATTGAGCGGCAATGCCGATGAACGTGGTTTCTTTGCGCGAACGTTCTGCGTGCGGGAGTTCGGCGAGGCCGGCTTGCCGACCGACGCCGTACAAGCAAGTGTTTCCTTCAATCGCAAGACGCGGAACGGTGCGCGGAATGCATTTCCAATGGCCTCCCTCGCGGGAAGGCAAGCTCGTGCGATGCGTGAGAGGCAGCCTGTTCGACGTGCTGCTGGACCTTCGGCCCGGTTCGCCGACCTATCTTCGGCATGTGTCGCGTTCAGCTGGACGAAGACAATCGGGACGCGGTGTTCATTCCTCATGGCGTCGCCCACGGATTCCAGACGCTGGCCGATGTCACGGAAGTGCTGTATCAGATGACCGATGCCTATGCTCCCGGATCTGGCGGCCGGCGTGCGGTGGAACGATCCGCGCTTCGCTATCGAGTGGCCGATCAGCAGCGGAATCGTGATCTCGGAGCGCGACGCGCAACTACCCGGATTTCGACCGGCAGGCATTCGAGTCCGAACTCGCGCAGCCGATCGCGGGCGGCCCTGGAAGGGCCGCCTGATGAGCCATGCGTCCGAGTCGGAGTCCGCGTGAGCACGGAGACCGCGATCGACGGGCGACGAGCTGCACGCGTTCGCCGCCAGGCTGTATCCGATCTGCCGGAGCATCACCGGTCAGGGCGTCAGGCAATCGCTGGGCCTGATCCGTGAGCATATCCCGCTCTCGATTCGCGAGATCCCCAGCGGCAGCGCGGTCTACGACTGGGAGGTGCCGCTCGAATGGAACATCGAGGACGCGGCCGTGTCGGCCCCCGATGGCGAGCGCATCGTCGACTTCCAGAAGCACAATCTGCATGTCGTCAGCTACTCGGAGCCGGTCGCGGAGACGATGTCCTTGAGCGACCTCGACCGACGCCTGCACTCGCTGCCGGACCATCCGGCATGGATCCCGTATCGCACGAGCTACTACAAGCGCACCTGGGGTTTCTGCCTGCGCCATGAGACACGGCAGGCGTTGCGCGCCGGCAAGTATCGGGTCGAGATCAAGAGCTCCCTGGCACCGGGCTCGCTGACCTATGGCGAGTTTGCGATCCCCGGTCGCAGCCGCGAAGAGGTGCTCTTCTTCACGCATGTCTGCCATCCGTCGCTGGCGAACGACAACACCACCGGCATGGCCGTCGCAACGGCGCTGGCCAAATGGATCGCAGGCGAGCCGCGGCGCTACAGCTATCGATTCGTTTTCGCGCCCGGGACCATCGGCTCGCTGTGCTGGCTGAAGCGACAACGAGCGCAGCTCGGGCGGGTACGGGCCGGGCTGGTCCTCGGCTCTCCTCGGGCGATCCCGGGCGCGCTGACTTACAAGATGAGTCGGGATGCGAACACCGCAGACCGACGCGATCGCGAGCTTACGTGCTGTCACAGATCGATCAGAAGAGCATCGTCATACCGTTCTCGCCCTACGGCTACGACGAGCGGCAGCTGTGTTCGCCGGGTTTCAACCTGCCGGTCGGCCGACTGACGCGATCCGTCAACGGCGGCTATCCGCAGTACCACAGCTCCGCGGACGATCTCGACGCTCATCCGGCCCGAGTGCCTGGCGCAGAGCCTCGATGGCCTGCAAGCTATTCGTGACCGTGCTCGAGGAGGATGGTCGATATGTCAATCGAAGCCCGAAGGGTGAGCCGCGGCTGGGCAAACGCGGGCTCTACGGGCCGGTCGGCGGTACGAGCCCGGCGCGAACGCGAGCACGCGATGCTCTGGGTGCTCAACCAGTCCGACGGCTCGAAGTCCCTGCTGGATATCGCTCGGCGCTCCGGTCTGGCCTTCGACGTCATCCGGGAAGCCGCCGCGGCGCTGGAGGAGGCCGGGCTGCTTCGCGCCAAGGACCGAGCACGCAAGCGGCGCAACCGCACCTCGTCGCCGAACGTCGGTGGCCGGAGCACGAAGCAAGACCCGTGGCGGCACGCCACCGCGCTGGAGCCGACGAACGGCAGCCCGGAGCAAAGGGAGCCAAGCCATGAAAGTCGTCCTGTTCTGCGGAGGTCTCGGCACCCGGTTGCGCGAGCACTCCGACACGATTCCGAAGCCGCTCGTCAACATCGGCTATCGGCCGATCCTGTGGCACCTGATGCGCTACTACGCGCACTACGGCCATACCGAGTTCATCCTCTGCCTCGGCTATCGGGGCGATCTGGTGCGGGAGTACTTCCTGCGCTACGAGGAGGCGATGACGCAACGACTTCACGCTGCATGCCAAGGATCGCCACATCGAACTGCACTCCCGGGACCTGGACGACTGGAAGATCACCTTCGTCGACACCGGCCTGCACAGCAACATCGGCCAACGGCTGATGCGCGTACGCAAGTACGTGGAGAACGAGGAGGTCTTTCTCGCGAACTATGCGGACGGGCTTTCCGATCTTCCGCTCGATCGGCAGATCGAGGAGTTTCACCGAGCGCAAAGTGGTCGCCAGCTTCGCGGCGGTACGCAGCAGCCAGAGCTTTCATGCCGTGTACGCCGGGGACGACGGCATCGTCACGCACATGGGCGCGATGCCCGATCAGCCGATCTGGGTCAACGGCGGATTCTTCGTCATGCGGCCGGCGATCTTCGACTACATCCGCGAAGGCGAGGAACTGGTGGAGCAGCCGTTTCAGCGTCTGATCGCCGAGCGCAAGCTTGCGACCTTCCGATGGGACGGATTCTGGCAGTCCATGGACACGTTCAAGGACAAGATCAGCTTCGATCGCATGGAGGCGCGCGGCGATTGCCCGTGGATGATCTGGAAGCGACATCCGGCCGAGCGCCCCGCATGACGCGACTCGCACTCTCGACGATGCTCGACCTGATCCTCGATTCCGGCAAGCAGCGAACCCTCAGGATCCTGTGCATCGGCGCGCACTGCGATGACATCGAGATCGGATGCGGCGCGACGCTGCGCGCTCTGCAGGCGTCGCGGGCAGAAGCCGATCATCGACTGGGTGGTGCTGAGCGGCACGGAGGAGCGACGCCGGGAGACGCGGCGCGCCATGCGGCATGCTGCGTGCGTCCCGGCTGCCGTGGCGAGCTGCTGTTCCGCGACTTTCCCGATGGCCGGTTTCCCGCGGCTTATGCGGAGATCAAGGGCTTCTGCGAGTCGCTCAAGCGACAGCCCTCACCCGGATCTCGATCCTGTGCCACGAGCGCGACGATCGCCATCAGGATCATCGCATCGTCAACGAGATGATCTGGAATACCTTCCGCGATCACGTGGTGCTCGAGTACGAGATTCCGAAGTGGGATGGCGGCCTTGGCCAGCCCAACGTGTATGTTCCGGTCAATGCGAAAGAGGCGGGGGCCAAAGTCGATGCGCTGCTCAAGTCGTACGCCTCCCAGAGCCGGCAGGGACTGGTTCACCCGCGACACCTTCATGGCGATGCTCCGGCTGCGCGGCCTGGAATGCCGCTCACCCAGCGGATACGCGGAGGCATTCCACGGTCGCAAGCTTCGTTTTAAAGGCTGCTAGGCAAGTTCAGCCGACGCACCGTGAGTAGCCTGTGTGGAGATGTGCGTCCCGCCGCTTGTTGGCGCGCTTACCTTGCCCCGTCGCACCTGAGCACTACCTTTGCCGTTCTGAACAGAAGCTTGAGGTCGAACACGAGCGAACGGCTGCGGATGTATCGAAGATCGAGCCTCACCATCTCATCAAATGAAGTCCTGCTTCGCCCCTCTACCTGCCACAGCCCGGTGATTCCAGGCCTGACCTCGAGTATCCGCCTGAGATGCCATGATTGGTATCTCTCGACTTCGTAGGGAAGCGGGGGGCGCGGCCCCACGAGGCTCATATCACCCTTGAGCACGCTAAAGAGCTGCGGCAGCTCGTCGAGACTGGTTGCGCGAATGAATCGGCCGATTCGGGTTACCCTCGGATCGGACTTGAGCTTATAGAACGGCCTCTCGGAATCTCCTTGATTGGCTTCCTGAGCTCCCGCGATGAGACTTGCAACGTATTCCCGGTGGATCCGATCATCGGCATCGCAGTACATGGATCGGAACTTGTAGAAGACGAACGGTACGCCTCTCTTCCCGAGCCGCACTTGCCTGAAGATCACAGGCCCTGGAGAGCCCATGGCAACTGCTATGGCGGTCACCAGCATCAAAGGTGACAGCACCAGCAGCGCGGCAATGGCACCGACAATATCCAGACTCCTCTTCAGGAAATAGTCCCGGCTCGTGCCAGCGGCTTCTTCAGCAAACAGAGGATAGAGATCTGGTACCTCCTGTTTCTGTGCGATGAGGTTATCGAAGAGCTGGTCAGGATAGGTCCGCGTTACGGTCGAGATGGGTAAGTGGTGGTTGGCTCGATGAACGATCTTCTCCGCGAGCCTTTGCGCTCCCTGCTCATTCGTATCCGGAAGGAGTATGGCGACACGATCTTCACCGAGATAGCCAAGAGTATCGGTCTCGCGCTTGCTGTCGCGGAGAAGTTCCAACAGATCTGTAACATCGCTGCCATTTCCGGCGGCGCTGAAAAGAGCAATGGATAGCGGAGCCTTGGAACGATCGGTCCGCGACTTTTCGCGTTGGAGTTGCTTCAAGAAGTGCTGCTTCGGAAGAATATCGCCCAGCGGCAGATAGTAACTACGCTGCAAATGGGTGATCTCCCGGATCACATCTTCGTTGACGGTCGTCGGTATCCGCGCTGCGTGAGCGAACTCAGGCACCTGCGAAGCATGTTCTATGAAGTTACGCACTGTGTTCCTATGGATGTTCTGGATGCCGGGCGGTCGTTGATGAATCAACAGCTCCGCCCGCATTCTCCGGCTCTCTTTGGTCGGTTAAGTAATACCGCCGCTCACCCAGTGGCCCGCAGTGGGCCCCGGCTGCAGCGTGGCGCGGTGGTGCAAAACTAGCCGAGGCGACGGAGCCGGACGCGGGCCGCGCAGCGTGGAATGTGTATAGGCACTCAGGAACCCCTCCCAGGGTCGCCCAAACTTGGGCGATGAAAAGACCCGCACACGATGCTGATACATACGACCACCACTGTTCTTTAGTTCTTCTTTGCACTCGCAAGCGATTTGCATCGTTGCGGCGCGGTCTCCAAGTCTCTGTTACTTATGGTAACAGGCCCTTAATGCTTCCCCATGCTACTTACGCATCAAGTCGTTGTCACCGAATGTCATAGGATTCTTAACCGGCGGATCGGCGGTTTCTCCGAGGGAATCGCGGCTTTTCTTGCAGGCGAGCTCAACCCAAGCCCCCGTCGCCGGGCAGCGACGCAGGCGACGCCCCCACCTCGTGAAAGGCGGGAAAAGTATCTCCCCTCCTTACCGACGAGGGTTGGGCACGCCAGCGGGGTGTGGGAGCCTGCCCGAACGAGGGCTGGCACGCCGTGGTAGGAGTCTTTCCGAGGAGTGATGGCTAGCCAGTCTTGGCGACACGGGATGCTTGAGCAGCTTGGCAGCATGTCCTTCCGGAACACGAATTCTGCTACCTCGCAGGGCTTGGTCGAACGACTTGGCCTAGCTCATCCACAAGCCGAGAAACGGCGTCGGGATCAGGTGACCCGCCGAGCAAGAGCTGCGTGTTCCAGCGGCACCGCGAGCCGCCGGAGCAGGGACTTGCCTTTGAGCGCATCAAGCAGCCGCAGCCAGATGTTCAATCGCGCGGACTTTCCGCATGGCCCCTTCTACGGCTGTTGCGATGTCCGGCCGACACTGCTGCGTAGCACATGCCAACAGGTCGCGATACTCATTGCTCCTGAGTTCGGGCGGCGCGTAGATTCTTGCGACAGCCGTTAGATCAACATTGGTCTGCTGAAACGTGGGCCGGCAAAGCGCGCGTGGTCTGCGAAGATGAGTTTAGCTTCGCTCGGTTCTGGCCAGACGATATGGGTTTTCCGGATCTCCGGTTCGAAGGTTTGCACCCGATGCGAACTGGGTACGTGGTGTGACGCCGGGCTACTCGGGTGCTGGCGGCCGATTGCCGGCCACTTGCGGCATGCCTGTGTTGCCGATAGAGTGATCCATCGGCTGCAACCGTCGAGCCGCAGTCGGCTCGGAACTTAGCTCGCCATCATCCCGAGTCCTTCATGAATTATCCAGGCTAGATGATCTCCGTAGTCGTCTGCACCTTTAATCGCTGTCGTACACTCGATCGAATGCTTCACAGTTACTTCGATCAGGAAGGCCTCGACAGCATTGACCATGAACTGATCGTCGTCGACAACAACTCGGATGACGATACCAGGCCTACCGCATTGAAGTATTCAGGGGCTCCGTGGTTTCGCTATGTTCATGAGCCGCGGCAGGGACTGAGTGCCGCTAGAAATCGGGGGATCGAAGAGTCGCATGGCGACATACTAGCGTTCCTCGACGACGATGTACTCGTCAGTCCGCACTGGTTGCAACACCTCGTTCAATGCTATCGAGAAACGTCCGCGACAGTGGTTGGAGGCAGAGCCAATCTCTTGCTCGAAGACGAGCGGCCTTCGTGGTTTGGGCCGATCTTTCAGAGCCTCTTGTCCGAGGTGGACTTCGGCCCGCAACGGCGGGAGATACCCACGGGCGTCGGCCTTTGGGGCGTCAACCTCTCCTTCAAGAAGGCTGCGCTGGAGGGTGTTGGGGGTTTCGATGAACGACTTGGACGACGGGGGGCGCAACTGCTTGGAGGCGAGGAAATGGCTGTTCTGGAGCGACTCGCTTCGCAGCCCGCAAGGATAGTCTATGAGCCAGCGGCGTGCGTGCTTCACATTATCGGCAAAGAGCGCCTGACATGGGAGTATTTCGTCCGCCTTGCCCACGCCAACGGCGCGACGAAGCAAGCGCATGAGACGGATCGCGGATGCCTGTGGCAGGTCTTTCGTGTGCTCCGCTCCCTGATCCGCGTATCGGGTCAAGTAGGTTTACTCGCGATCGGATTTATATTGCGTCGGGATCACTACACGGTGCGGAGTATGCGGTGGAATGCCGTCTTCGAAACCACCTACTTTGCGCTTCGCTGCAAGCGCCTGGTCGATCTCTGCACCACCGCGATCAGAACTACCGTAAAAGCTGATTGAATTGATGCTTCTCTAATTTGACCCATTCCGGGAAAGCGCCCCGATCTTCGGTACGGGAAGCAAAGTCTGCCCCCTTCCTCCGGTTCGAGCGGGTTAGGAAAGGTTGCAGGAATGCAAGCCCGAAGGGCAGCCAGCCTTGAGGCCTGCGGCGAACCGTGATACGGTTGACGGCTGTTTGTACGTCTAGCAAAGCCCGTCCCGACCTATATAGTGGCCGTAGTGGACAGGAGCGAGAGACACCTGTTCGGTAGGCGATTGGGCTGCCGAGAAAAATAACAGCCGACTACCTAGGTATCCCCGCGGCGTAGGGTATTTCGAATGAGACAAGACCTCCGAGAACTCGCGCACTACCGTGATCTGCTGTACATGCTCACGTGGCGAGACATCAGCATCAAGTACAAGCAATCGATCATGGGGTTCATGTGGGCGATCTTCATGCCGATGCTGATCGTCTCGGCCGGGATGCTGGTGCGCTACGCGTTCTCCCGACTGTCAGGGCAGCCGCTGGTATGGCAGGATTTCGCCGAGGTGTCCGTGAAGGCAGTTCCGTGGGCGTTCTTCGTGGCGAGCATCCGTTCTTCTACCCTGAGCCTGATAGCGAACAGCAATCTGGTAACGAAGATCTACTTCCCGCGGGAGTTGTTTCCGCTTGCAGCGACTCTTTCTCAGTTCTTCGACCTTACCGTGGCCTCTGCCGCTCTGGCTGTCGTCCTGACAATCGCTGGAGTCGGAGTAAGCGTGCAGCTTCTGTGGATACCTGTTCTGTTGGTCCTGCTGGTCGCGCTCGTGCTGGCGCTGGGGCTTCTGTTGTCCGCGCTGGCGCTATTCTTCCGGGACGTGAAGTTCATTGTGGAGGTCCTCCTGACGTTTGGGATCTTCTTCACGCCGGTCTTCTACGATGCGGCGATGTTCGGTGAGTGGGCGCCCATCCTTCTGCTGAATCCTCTAGCGCCCATCTTGGAGGCACTGGGGGCCTGCATTGTGCACCACGAGGCTCCAGCGTTCGGCTGGCTGACCTATAGTGCTGCGTTTTCGTTCGTCGCGCTGGTGTTGTCGTACAGACTGTTTAGAAGCCTCGAACCGGCATTCGCCGAGTACATTTGAGTCAGCGAACCATGCGAACGGTCGCTCTAGAGCTGGAACACGTTTCCAAGAAGTTCAAGCGAGGGGAGTTTCACAATTCCCTCCGGGATCTGATCCCGGCCGTGACGGGTAAGCTCCTAAGAAGAGGTCAGTACGGGCGCTCATTGGACGTGCGAGATTTTTGGGCGCTTGAAGACGTCTCTTTCGCGGTAGAGCGTGGAGAGGCCTTTGGGATCATCGGGTCTAACGGGGCAGGCAAGAGCACGATGCTGAAGCTGCTCAGCCGGATCCTGAGGCCGAGCGCCGGTGAAATCAAGATCAACGGGCGGCTGTCAGCCCTCGATCCGAGGTTAGCGCCGGCTTCCATCCCGATTTGACCGGCAGGGAGAATGTCTATCTGAATGGGACGATTCTAGGCTTGAAACGCGCAGAGATCCGGCGGCGGTTCGATGAGATCGTAGCGTTCTCGGGTTTGGAGGAGTTCATCGACACTCCAGTCAAACGGTACTCGTCGGGCATGTACGCGCGTCTGGGTTTCTCTGTGGCGTCGCATGTTGATCCCGACATCCTGCTGGTGGACGAGGTCTTGAGTGTCGGGGATTTTCTGTTCCAACGCAGATGCCTGGAACGTATGCGGACCATACTCAAAGGAGGAGCGACGGTCGTGTTCGTCTCGCACAACCTAGAGGCGGTGGCCAATCTCTGCACCCGTGCGCTGTTCTTACAGAGAGGACGTGCCATGAAGATTGGAGCGTCCGAGGAGGTCGTGCGGGCGTACCTAGGCAGCGGTCGACAGCGACGCGCTCGTGATCCGGCTCAAGAAGTCTTCATCTCAGACGTTCGTCTGAAGGGACGCGACGGCGCCCGGAATCATTTCCAGTCAGGAGAGAAAGGGTATATTGAGGTTGAAGTGACCGGCCATGAAGTGTGCGAGCGGCTTTCCGTCGGAATTGACATGACCAACAGCGAAGCTGTGAGCAGTGTTCCACACCTCGACAGAGCGACTAGGGGCAAAGAGCTTTTCTCTACGCGACGGACAGAAGGCTGTCTGTACCTTTGCTTTAGATTTGCACTTGGCTACTGGGACGTACTATGTGAGTGCTTGGATTTTCCGTTACGACATCGAGAAGGAATACGACACGTGGGAGCTCGTTGACACGCTCTTCGTGAGTGCGGACCGCGACGCGCAAGGTATCGCAAATCTGTATGCGCAGGCTAGTATCACCATCGGGGAAACTGCGGAAAACCTGAGGGCCCACGCTCAATCCTGAGGCGGTTCAGGGGACGCCTCCACTAGCTAGCGATCACGGCAGCTGGCAAGGGCTATCTGGCGTCCCTGGCGGTCGGATGTCACGGCAAAGGCTACTCTCCTTCCCGATGAGATCACGGGCCAGCGCTGCCGCATCATCCGGTGTCTTCGCCCAGTGTGCAATTTCGCTGCTCCGCGTCCAGGTTTCGTAGAAGCTGCTGAGCTTCCCGTAGCTGTTGTCGAGGATGACGTGCTGGATGCCAAGGAGGAGGCTCAGGATGTGCCCATGCAGCCGATCCGTGACCACCACTTTCCCTCGGCTGAGCATCACGCAGCCGCGATGTAAGCGTTCCCGAGCGCAGCCCCTCCCATACCCCGCGATAGAGCGGCGCTAGGAGTGTTGCGCAGCGCTCGGACAACCACGGTAAACGGCGATGCTGACGTGCTAACACGTAGTCAAGCCCGAGGCGTACCGACTTCCGGTCCGCGACCCAGTCCACTGGGACCGCATTGAGCTCCGTGGACGCCGATCCGAGCCCCATAGACTCGATATCCTGCCGAAGCAGGCAGACGATGTCCCGGTCGGGAGCGACAGGCCTGCGGAGCGGGCCGAGGGCGAACGCCATGTCTGGACAAAGCACGCTGGTCGCCCGAAACTCATTCCGGGCGAACTCCAGACTACGTCTATCCCTCACCAGAATGGTGAGGTCCGGATGACTGTCGAACGCCGTGCGTGCCTTAGCCAAATTGCGACTGTCGCTAAACCAGATGGACTGAGGCAACTGGATGATTCTGTTGCGAGGAAACGCACGGATGACCGCTTCCCTGTAGTTTCTGGTGGGGGAACCAGAGGTCGCCAAGGTTCCCACCGCCGTGGATGAGAATCGGTCCCCCTGCCGATTCGTGCCCTGAGTCGGTCTTCCGAATATGTCCGAGCATCGCATGTGTAGCCTACGATGACCTCCCGGAGTGCGAGATACGCGCGTTCGCCGAGCCAGATGGCGCTGTCACCAACGTTGGCATGGCGGGGATAGTCGAGGAGCGCGCAGCGCATCCCTGAGTGAACCATGCTCCCGAGGGTCTCGTCGACGACTTGGCCTAGCTCATCTACAAGCCGAGAGAGGGACGTTGGGATCAAGTGACCCATCGAGCAAGAGTTGCACGTTCCAGGAACACTACGAAGCGCTGGAGCAGCGAAACTGGCGCTTCAGCGCCTCAAGCAGCTTCAGCCAGACGTCCAATCGAGCAGACTTCCGCATAGCGCGTTGTATGACTTTTGCGATCTCCGGTCGAGCATGCCGGTCAGCACACGACAGCAAATACCCATACTCACTGCGCAGTGGAGGCGTCACGTGGATTCTTGTGACAGATGCCAGATCCAACCCGGCTTGCTGAAACGTTGAGCAACGGTGCAGCGCCCCGACTAGCTCCAGCGCCAGCATCGTTCGGTAGCACTTTTCGCATGCGTTGCAGTTGCGATCGTCACGCGATTTCCAGCAAACACGCAGGGACCGTAGTGCCAGGTCGGATTGCGCCACCAGCTCCGTCTTGGTTACACGGCTGAAGGCCGCCCCGTCGTGGATGATGGTCGTACGCGCGGTGGAGAAGAGATGGTCGGTCAAAACGTGAGAGCCCCACGGAGTCAGGTCGCCATATCCGCCAGAGGAGCCTAGCAACACTTTGGCGTAGCGCCCCTCCAGCATCAGCGCGACACTGGCCAGGCCGGCACCGTGCGAGAGATGTGTCCAGTCGGCCTGCCGCCAGCGGGTTTCCCGCAAGTTGGTCGCCACATCCACGAGCTCCTTTCCAAGCTCGCCCGCTGCGTCCTGAAGCGTGAGCCGCATCCGCCGGAACGCATCGGCGTTGTCGATCGGGATATCGAATCCCCAGACACACAGCAGATCGTCGATAGCAATGCGCTTCGGCTGGGCGCGTTCAGCGCTATGCCACAACACTGTGAACCATGAGTCCACGCCGCCTGAGAAGAACGCTGCAGTTCTTTCGGTGTCCGCGATCTGCGTGGGAGCCACGTTGGCTGTCACGGGCACGAGGCGCAAGTGCGGGTACCAGCACGTCCAGATCTCTTGGAGCTGCTGAATGTTCTCGATCAACACCCGGTCCACGGGCAATCCCAGGCGCAACGGCTGCCCGAGCGTGACAGCAAGAGGGAGCAATGCCACCAGCCAGGGATTCCCCGACGTACTCAGCGAGGATGCGTGCCGCTCCGGCACGTCGAACCAGTACTCCTCAGGGTCAGCCCCGTCGTCGTAAGCGACCGTCCCCACCACACGCACGCGCCCATGTGTCAGCGGTGACTCCTGGATGTGGATCCCAGTCAGCTCCATTCGCGCACTTGACCAGTCACCGGCTGCATGCTCCGCCCCCACTCCCTTGCAAGGCCGTCTCGGCGAGCGTGCTCAACGCCTGCTCTAGCGGGATTGGCTCCACGCGACATGAGGCTGTCGGGCTTTTCATGGGCTACTCTAGCAAACCGTTCTCCGGCTCGGGCTACCATTTAGCCCGGCAGCCACGGGCATCTGTCCAGGCTCTGAAACGACAAGAACGTTTTCACGCCAATCAGGAGGCCGCGGCGGTTGTCGGTACTGCGAGGCGACAGCCCGGGGTGTAAGGAGGTCTAGGGTACGAGTGTTGACTTGATACGCATGCGAGACGAGTTTACCATGCCCATCGTTGTCGGGCCGTGCGGAACGACTACATGTTAGCGCGGTCAGCCTGCTTGGAGCCTGGACCTGGATACCAGGCCAAAGGATTGGCACAGAACGTCAAAAGGTGGCAACGAAACTTTGAAAAGCAGTCACAACGGACCACCAAATCTAGACGGGGTGGTACAGTCTCGAGTCGAGCAGGACACTTGGAAAACCGTCCCCTGGGTAGCAGCCCATACCCACCAGGAGCTGGTTTAGGGCCAGACCTACGCAAGCCGTGAAGAGATGCAGCATGGTGATTGGACCCGATCGGGGAGTCCAAGCCACGGCCCGCCGGCGCCCGTCGCAACTGCTGACCTGCAAGTTCCCCGGATCGGATAGCGCCTGCGGACTTGGACGATGTCATCCCGCCGACCACGAATTCTGTATGTCACGCCTTACTGGCCGCAGACGGCCGCTTCGGCGTCCGAGTCTCGAGCAGTCAACGTCGGGCGCGCGTTGCAGCAAGTCGGTGACGTCGAAGTGCTGGTCGTCGATGCGGAAGGCCGACGGAACGAACCGCAGAGTGCGGTCGAGGCCAAGATCGTAGACTGGCTTCCAGTCCGACCGGCTCCCACCAAGGGTCTGTTGGGAAAGCTGCAATGGGCTTTCAATCCGAGATCGATGCACCCTCATGGGCCTGGCGTGGACGCGGAGTGGACCCAGCGGGTGATGCGGACGGTGGAGCAGTACGACCTCGTGTGGTTTTTCAAGCTGCGCACCGCCAATATGTTCCCTCACATCCCGTGGCAACGGTCGGTGTTAGATATCGACGACTTGCCAGCACATACGAACGTTCCGTTTGGCGTTGGAAGCGTCTGCCAGGCGAGCAGCTGAAGCGCATCGTCCGACTTTTCAGTTGGACACGACGTGAGCGTCTTCTCGGCGAGCGGTTTACGGTTTTGGTAACGTGCAGCGAAGCGGACGCACAGTATCTTGGTCGTCTAGGTGTGCAGTCTCGCGTGCATGTCATCCCCAACGGGTTCGAGCGGCCCCAGGTTGTCCCCGTCAGGACTCCGGCCAATCCGCCGAGACTGGGTTTCATTGGGGTGTTCGACCACACCCCCAACGTGGAGGGAATTCATTGGTTCGTGACTCACTGCTGGCCGCGCGTAAAGCAGGAGATTCCGAACGTGCGCCTGCGACTCGTCGGTCGCCACAGCGACGGGACTCTGAAGCCCATTGGAGCCGATATCGACGCGCTCGGTTGGTTACCCGATCCTAACCCGGAGATCATGACGTGGACTGCCATGATCGTACCCATACTCGGGGGCGCGGGCACGCGCGAAAGATCGCACATGGGTTTGCCATGAAATGCCCGATCGTTGCTACATCCGCGGGCGCGTACGGATACGGGGCCGTCGACGGCCGGGAGATATATCTAGCAGGATTCGCCCGAGCGCTTCGCGTTAGCTTGCATCAGCGCCGTCCGGCAACCGCATGCCGCCGATGAGATGGCTGAGCGCGCATGGGGAGCGTTTAATGAGAAGTGGAGCTGGGAGGCCATTGAGCCACAGGTTGTTGCGGTGGCGCAAGACTGCTTGAGAGGACGATGAAATCGCCGAGGCCCAGGTCCTCCGACTGCCTGCTCATAACCGTCCCGGCCCTGCGCCGACCCTCCGGACTGTGGGGAGCAGGGCCGACGGGCCGGCGTGCCTCCTAGCTAGAGTCCTGCGTTGTCGTTCCCGCGCAAGCGGGGACCCAGGCTACTCAAGCACTTCTGGATCCCCGCCTGCGCGGGGATAAGCATAGTCAAAGGTTCCCTGACTAACTAACTCGGTTCAACTACGCGAAGATCCGTAGTGGCTTCACGGTGGTCGACCAGTTCCTGGGTGATTGACGAAGCGTCTGCGAGTTTCCTTACGGCAGCGCTGACTGTCTCGCACTGCGTGGCCGTCAACTCCGGGAACATCGGTAGCGACAAGACTTCGGCAGCCGCCTTCTCGGCGTGGGGGAACTGGCCGCGGACGTATCCCAGATCCGAGTATGCAGGGAGTAGATGGACGGGGATCGGGTAGTGGACGCCCGTTTGAATTCCCTGTTCCTGAAGCGCCTGCTGCCAGGCCGCTCTATGCTGAGTACGGATCGCATAGATATGGTAGACATGCCTGGCGTAAGGCAGCGCCGCCGGCGTGGCGACGCCGCTGCCTGCCAACAGCCGGTCATAGCGAGTCGCGGCTGATCGGCGCGCTTCCGTCCACGCTTCCAGGTGCCGTAGTTTCACCCGCAGCACCGCGCCCTGGATGCCTTCCAGGCGGAAGTTGTAGCCCTTGAGGACGTGCTCATACTTCCGCTCAGCCCCCCAATCGCGCAGCATGCGTATGGTGCGCGCATAGTCGGGATTGCTGGTAACTACCATCCCGCCTTCGCCGTACGCGCCCAGGTTCTTTCCCGGGTAGAAGCTGAAGCACCCCATGTCGCCGAGGCTGCCGGCACGCCGGCCCTTGTACTCGGCGCCATGGGCCTGCGCGGCGTCTTCGATGACGATCAGGTTTCGCTTCCTCGCGATCTCCAGGATCGGATCCATGTCCGCGGGCTGGCCATACAGATGCACCGGCAGGATCGCTTTGGTCTTGTCGCGTGATCGCCGCTTCGAGTGCTGTCACGTCGAGAGTGAATGAGCGCGGGTCGATGTCCACGAAAACCGGCCGCGCGCCGGTGTAGTGGATGGCTGCCACCGTTGCGACAAAGGTGAAGGGGACGGTGATCACCTCGTCGCCCGGCCCGACTCCTGCGGCCAGGAGGGCGAGGTGCAAGGCACTGGTGCCCGTGTTCACGCCCACACCATGATCGGCCTGGCAGTAGGCCGCGAACTCCCGCTCGAACGCGGCCACCTCGCTTCCCAGGGTGAACTGGCACGATTCCAGTACGCCCTGAATCGCGGCGTTTACCTCGTCCTTGATCGAGGCGTATTGGGCTTTGAGGTCGACGAATGGAATCACGCGTTTTTCCCTTGACGTGGAATGGAAACCGTTTCACCTCGTCCCCGCATGGAGCTGGTTGCCGCCTCGATCAACTCGACGACGCGTATTCCCAGTTGCCCGTTTGTCTGCGGAGTCTTGCCGTGCTGCAGGCAATCGACGAAGTGCTCGCTCGCCATTCGCAGCGCTTCGGTGGCATCCAGCTTGGGCGCCAGCATGTCGCCGGTGCGGTAGCCGACCCGCATCTCGTAGATCTGCTTCGGGTCCTCGGTGAAGCTGATACCCTTGTCGTAGACCTTGACCTTTTCGCTTGGCTCCACGTCATCATAGATGATCATTCTCTTGCTGCCGCCGACGAGGATCTGGCGGACTTTCACCGGCGCCAGCCAACTCACGTTGGTGTGCGCGATCGTACCCGAGTCATAGAAGAGCGTGATGTACGCCAGGTTCTCGGGCGTGCCGGGAAAGTGGTTCGTCCCGCTCGCGGAGACGGCTGCCGGGTGCTCGCCCAGCAGGTAGTCGAGAATGGAGAAGTCATGCACGGCGAGATCCGAGATCACGTTGACATCGCGCTGGAACAGTCCGAGGTTGACCCGAGTGGAGTCGTAGTAGTACACGCTGCCAAGGTCGCCACTCTTGATGAGCTCTCCCATCTTGCGCACGGCGCCGGTATAGATGAAGGTATGGTCGACAAACACCGTCCGTTGCCGGCGGTCGGCTTCGTCGAGCAGCTTGCGCGCCTGAAGCAGAGTCTCGGTCATAGGCTTCTCGAGCCACAGGTGCTTGCCGGCCCGAAGGGCCGCCATGCCCAGCTCGAAGTGCGTACCCACCGGAGTGGCTATGGCAATGACATCGATTGCGGGATCCTGCAGCAGGTCCTGGAAGCGAGTCGTTGTCTTCACGGCAGGGTAGCGCCGCTGGACGAGCTCGAGCTTCGTGCTGTCCAGGTCGGCAACCGCCGCCACTACGGTGCCGGGGGTCTCGGCAAAGTTTCGCACCAGGTTGGGCCCCCAGTAGCCATAGCCTAGGACGCCGATGTTGATCATGTTCTGGACACTCCTGTTCTGGTCACGCGGGCGCGTTACTTGCGCGACCTATGCACGCTCGCGCACGTCCCCGATAGTCCGCGCGGGAACGCCCGCGACAATGGCAAAGTCGGCTACGTCCTTGTTCACTACCGCCCCGGCGCCGACTATCGCGCCGCGCCGATCGTCACGCCGGAGATGATCGTGACGTTCGAGCCGATCGAGGCGCCCCGTTTCACCAGGGTCCCTTCGACCTTCCAATCCGCCTCGGACTGCAGGCTGCCATCGGCGTTGGTAGCTCGCGGGTAACGATCGTTGGTGAACATCACCCCATGCCCGATGAAGACCTCATCCTCGATCACCACACCCTCGCAAATGAAGGTGTGCGAGGATACCTTACAGCGCGCGCCGATCACAGCCGCTTTCTGGACCTCGACGAACGTACCGATCCTGGTGTCGTCGCCGACGGTGCAGCCATAGAGGTTGACCAGGGAGGGGTGGAAGATCTTTACGTCCTTACCCAGCGTGACATTCTCGGAAATGGGCATGACTGAGCCTTGAGATACAGGTACAGTCCCGTCGTATGGAGACGACCGCGAAGCCCGGCGGTCAGGGCCTTGAGACAGCGGCAAGGATACGGATATGGCTGCCGCTCGACGAGGGATATCGGGATGCTGTCGCGGGTTGCTCAGCGTCTTGGCGAACACCTCGCCGCCGAGGTAATGCCCTCTGCCGATCCGAATCGTTGATGTGTTCATTTGTGTGGTCCCCACTCCGCCTCACGCGCGACGAGTGAGTCCGACGATGCCATGTGGTCGCCAAGCGACTCAAGAAAAGTCAGATTCAGTTTACATTCGTTTTTGCTTCCTTCTTGCACTTTGCACTGCTCTCAAACTAACCAAAGCCGCGTCAGCCCCGCAGCTCACCCAAGCGAAGGACTCTGGATCCCCAGTGCCTCTGCGGGCAGATTGACAGCTAGTCTCAGCTGCCTAGACGGACCGGCGCCGAAGCATGTCGAGCACGCGTGTCACCGCTTTCTCCAGTCGGGACACGCGAGCCAGCAGCTGGGTCGTATCCGTCGCCGCGTAGCGACTCGACGTTTCCGTCCGTTCCATGTCCTCGAGCGATTCATCCCACTCGGTCGCCGCCCCAGCCGAAGGAGGATTTGCGCTCGCCCCAGCTGCGGGCTTCGCCGATCTCCCCGGGTCGCCCGACGCTTCCCAGTTCCTCCTGAATCTCCTCGCGCGACCGTCTCGACGTCCGCCGCATCGAGGACGTGCTTCTCGTTCAAGAACCCCGCGAGCAGGAGCCGGTTGCAGACCAGATTGATGCGGCGAGGGATTCCCTCGGTGAACGCGAAAACGGCGTCGTAGGCGCTCTCCTCGATCTGAGGATCGCCGATCCAGCCCACCTGCTTGAGCCGGTGCTGGATATAGGCTTGCGTCTCGATCGGATCCAGCGGGCTGAGATGATACGAAGCGATGATTCGCTGCCGGAACTGCTGCATGTCGGGGCCCTGCAGGATGCGGCGCAGCTCGGGCTGACCGATGAGGAAGCTCTGCAGCAGTGCCCTGCCTCCCAGTCTGAAAGTTGGACAGCATCCGCAGTTCCTCCACCGCTCGGGGCGTGAGGTTCTGGGCCTCGTCGACGATCAGCAGCGCGCGCCTTCCTCTCCGCCGCGAGCTGGTGCAGGAACTGCTCTACCTCGGCCAGGAGGGAGCCCTTGTCGGTGCCCTTGGCAGGCAAGCCCAGAGCGGCAGCCACCGCTCGCAGCAAGTCGTCCGCATCGAGCTGCGTGCTGACCAGGTGCGCAGCGACGACCTGCATCGGCGTTCGACGTGCGCAAGCAGATTGTGGACTAGGATTGTCTTGCCGGCTCCCACCTCTCCGGTGATGACGATGAAGCCCTCCCCCTGGTACAGGCCGTACTCGAGGTACGCATAGGCGCGTCTGTGCACGCGGCTCTCGTAGAAGAAGCTCGGGTCCGGACTGAGCTGGAACGGTTTGCCCGAGAGATGATAGAAAGGCTCGTACATGTCTGGCGCCTCAGAAACTGTGCGCAAGGGCGGCAAGGAATGCCAGTTCTTGATAGGGAGCGCCGACCAGGCTGGCCGAACCGGACGAGTCGAAGTTCACCCATCGCAGCCCTATCGAGCCGTCGGTCTTCTGGCCTAGCTGATGCGTCAGCCACAGGCGAACAGTATCCTGAGTAGACTCGGACTCGCCGGTAGCGGCCGTTGCGCCCGTGTCTACCGTCTGCGTATAGACCCGGCTGGCGCTCAGCGCAACACTCGAGAACCCCGAGAGCCGGTGGCTGAAGGTCAGTGTCAAGCCCTGCTGACGGAACGGGGTGAAAGGGGCCGCACCCAGCAGAGCGCTCGTCGTTACCGGCTCATTGTCCTGCCAAAAAACCGTAGTTCGACCGTGTTTCGCCTTCCCAGCAGGACCGCCGAGCCGCTCCACTGCTCGGCCACATAAACCTGATTCGTGTAGAAGGAATAGGGCTGCGTCAGTGAGGACGGCAGACCGGTGCCTTGCAGGAACTGTCTGACCGCCTGCTCCCGCTGCTCCGGATCGGCGATCCGCGAGCGGTAGGCATCGTTCAGCAGCTCAGCCGAAGTGCCCGGCCGCAGGAGGAGCGGCTGCTCGATGGTCGTATAGGTGTTGCGCGTACCGCTCAGCCTCCAGGCTGTCCGCCGCGTGCGGTGATTGAAGTTGAGGCGCGTACGAGGCCCCGAAGAACCGGTGCTCGAGGAAGCCCTCGAGCTTAGTCCGAGGGCTGGGGGTCCAATCGACACCGGCACCGTACACCGCGCCTGTGTAGCGGGTCGCCTCATAGTTGTTGCTTTCGTACCCCAGCCTGGCGCTGACGTTGAGCTTGCGCGTCGCCCTCAGGACAGGCCGGAAGCGTCCGACTTGCTGGTAGTAGGAGGTGGCTTGCCCTGCGTCGCGCGTGTAAAGGTAGGTGTAGTCGAGCCCATAGCTCAGGCGGGTGGGAGGAGCCTCGACCGCGGCAGCAAACCGGCTGGCGAAGCTGTTGGCCAAGCCCGTTGCCGCTGTACGCGTTCCAGAAGTTGTCGCTCCTGACCAGATAGTTCCAGCCCTTGATGGTCTCATGGCGTATGTAGGGGCTGAGCCCCAAGGTGGCCTGCTGCGTACGGTTCGTCGTGATGCTCGCCCCGCTCTCGCGGGCGTGACTAGGAATGGTGAGATATACGTCGGGTAGCTGTTGGCGATCGCATCGATGAAGAAGAAGTCGTCGACGGCCTCCACCGAAAGGAAGGAACGCAAGTTGTTCTGCAGATCGTCGGACTCTCTGTTGCGCGCGTACAGGTAGACGGTTGGAATGTACTCTGCCAGGAACCTCATACGCGGACCTGCTCGGCGAACACCAAGAGGCATCGACAGCCCCAGGACCAGATCTGCCTCCTCCTGTCCTGACGGAGCCAGGTCCACGTTGTCGGTCAAAGTGAGAGTTGCCGCTGGCGCTGGCGGAAAAATTCCATTTGCCCGCGCGGACGCCCTCGACAGGCACTGCGGTCAGGTCTCGCTGCCCTGGCGGGAGCCGGACTTCCCGTCCAGGCGCGGCCAAATCGAGGCTGTCGTTCGAGGGAAGCGTACCGGCCACACCCGCAGGCAACGCTTCAGCGGGAGTAATGTAGAGGGGCCCTGCCAAGCTCCCGGGGAGCGTTGCAGCGGACCCGGTCGAAGGGGACTGCGCCGCAGCGGTGCCGGGATGCCCGACGGCGATGAGCCCGATCCATCCTACGACCGCCAATCGGGTAATTTGAAGGCTTTCCATTGCGGGAACGAAGGAGCCCGGCATACAGGCGCATGGTCGCGTTGCGGGCCGCGCTGCTCGCTG
This sequence comes from uncultured beta proteobacterium, assembly GCA_963827575.1. Classification (GTDB taxonomy): domain Bacteria; phylum Pseudomonadota; class Gammaproteobacteria; order Burkholderiales; family SHXO01; genus SHXO01. Next base: position 110,324 of record CAWHCG010000024.1, on the reverse strand, counting down.
GCAGCTGCACAGCCTAAGCTGCGTAGTAGTAGTAGCCTGCGTCGGTGCGGGACGTCGCCTTGTTCAGAATCGTCGTGACCAGCGGGCAGGACTGGATAGTGGTCAACGCATTCGTGAGAACCCTGTGCGTAGTGCTTGTCGGCCTCGACCACGACGAGGATCTGGCCCATGTGGGTAGCCAGAACCGCCGGCTCCGGCGCCCCGAGCAACGGCGGCGTATCGAAAATCACAATCCGGTCTGCGTACCGCGACGCCAGCTCCTCGACGAGATGCTCCATCGCCTCGCTCGCGAGCAGCTCGGTGGCGTGCCGCCGTGGCTGACCCGCCGGCAGGAGGGTCAGCCGCTCGACGTTCGTTCGGAGCAGCGCATCGGACACGTCGACCGGGCTGCCGCCCAGCAAGTCCAGCAGCCCGGTCTTGGAGCCGATCCCGAGCAATCGCGACAAGCTGCGGCGTGTCGTATCCGCGTCGATCAACAGCACCGTGCTGTCGCGTTCCATCGCTATGCTCAGAGCAAGATTCAACGAAATGAAGCTCTTTCCTTCGCCCGGAACCGAGCTGGTCACCATGATGCGGTTGGCATTCGCGACGGGCGCGGCCAACTTGCCCTGGCAGGCTTGAATGAGCGGCCGTTTGATCTTGCGGAACTCGTTGGCCATCAGCGATTCAGGATCTTCCGGCTCGAGGTACCCTGCGGAAGCGAGCTTCGGCAGGTCAAGCTCCACTCTCTGCGCCTGCGCCGGTCGCGCCGACCGAGCGGCGCGGCGCGGTAGGCGCGCGGTGCGCGTGTTACCGCATCGCCAAGCTTGGGCTCGCGACGCGGCGGCACGGCTCGATCGGCGTCGTCGTCCGTGAACACTCGCCGGCGGCTCCAGTTCGGTAGTGGCGGGGAATGCGTCCCGCGCACCAGGCCGCCTCGCAGCAGGTCTCGATCTTGTGGACCGCACGTTCGACCAGGCTCGCCGCGGCTTCGTCGCGTGGCAACGGATACGACCGGATCCCCTGATGCCTTGGGAACCCGCCTTTGCCAGTTCCTCCAGCCGCTTTGCGGCTCGCTCAACAAGGCTCATGCGTGCTTCTTCCTAGCCCGCCCTTGTGGCAACGAACAACACAGTCAGAGCCACACTGAACAGCAGCACACAACCCGGTCACCCCGGCAGCGAAGGCATAGTTGTTCCGCTTGCGGCGGCGAACCATCGCCGGTGTGGGCCGATAGGAGACGGAACCGAGAACGGACGTCTGTGCGACGGCGCGCAGATCCCTGACAGTGGAAACGGTCGGGAACGCCTGGCTCACCACGAAGCTCGCCGCCACGCCCGCTCCCAGCGACAGGACGAGCGCGGCAGCGATCAGCAGCAAACGATTCGGCGCCACCGGCTTGGGTGAGACCCTGGGAGGATCGATTACCCGGAAGTCCACTCCGCCGCTTTCGCCCATCTGTCCCGTCATTTTCGCTTGCTCGCGCCGTTGGACGAGCTGCTCGAAGTTCGCCTTCTGTATCTGATAGTCGCGATTGAGCTGCGCCAGCTCCGCCTCGAACTCGGGCCTGAGCTTGGCCGCTGCGCGTATGCGGCTGTATCTGCTCTCCAGCTCCGACAGCCTGGCCCCCAGTGCCGCTACATTGGCTTCCGCTTCCGCGAGGGCCACCTTGATCTGCTGGTAGACCAGGTTGGGCTCCCGGCGCGTGGCGCCACGGGTTGACGGTCCACCACGCTTCATCTCTTCGAGCATCGCCTCACGCTGCTTCTCGAGCTCGGCAAGTATGCGGCGGGTGCCGACGACGTCCGGATGCTCGTCTGTGTATTTGCGCAGCAGCTCGTCCAGATTCCGCCGCAGGGCGTCTGCGCGAGAGTCGAGGTCCGCGAGTGGGTCCACACCAGCGGCAGTCGATCCTGTGGTACGGTCTGCTCGCATCCGAAAGAAACACGGGATCCTCGCCTGCCAGCTGTCTGCGCAGGGCATCCCGCCGTTGCTCAGCTGCCCGCAGTTCGGTGCGGGCTTTCTCGATGTCACCGTCGAGGGCCAACATGTTCCCGACCGTGTCCTGCCCCGAGGTGAGGTGATCCAGGTTCTGCAGCTTGAACTGCTTGAGACGTTCCTCGGCCTGAGCTCAGTACCGCCTCGTATTCCTTGATCTGCACATCCAGGAAAGCCAATGCTTTCTCCGTGTCCAGCCGCTTGTTGCTCAGTCCAGACTCTACGAACATCGACAGAAGCGAGTCGACGATGCGCTTTGCGCGTGCCGGGTCCGGGTCCCGGTACGAGAGCGAGAACAGATTGTCTCTTGTCGAGCCCGTTCAGCTTGACGCCCCGCGTGAGCTCGTTCGACCAACGCGTTCCGATCCTTCTCGGTTTCAGCGCCGTGATCGAGATCGGCGAGCAGGATGAGCTTCTCTACATTGGGACGGCTCAGCAGGGTGTCGGCGAGGATCTTGACCTGCTGCTCGGTGTTCGGCTGAACCGCGAGCCCGGCCATCAACGGCTTGAGAACCGACTCGGTATCGACGAATACCCTCGCGGTGGCCTCGTACTGCGCAGGAATGAACAGGGCGATCGGGATACCGACGACCGCGATCGAGCCAGGCCACCGCGAGCCCCCAGAAGCGTCGGAGCCATATGCCGTGAAGGTGTTGGAACAGTTGGTCGAGCAGCTGATCCATGTGCGCAGCTCGAACCTAGAACCAGCTCTCGGGAATGATCAGCACATCGCCCGGCTTGATGGCGACGTTGGCGGAGATGTCCCCATCGCGCAGCAGATCGTCGAGACGAACGCCATACAGCTTGTTGCCCTCCGAGGTGCGCAGGATATTCGAACGGTTGCCGTCGGCGAAGTCGGTTATTCCGCCCACCGCGATCATGACATCCAGCAGCGTCATGTTTTCGCGGTAGGGGAGGGCCTGCGGCTTGGTGGCCTGGCCAATGACCCGGATCTGCTCGCTGTACGGACCGCCGAACTGAGTCACCACGATGGTCACGACGGGGTCCCGGATGTACTTGGACAGAGCGCGCTCGACCTCGCGGGCCACCGCGGTCGGATCCTTCCCGGCCGCCGGCAAGTCCTCTACCAGGGGCAAGCTGATCCTGCCGTCCGGCCGGACCGGCACGGACATGGACAGTTCGGGGTTGCGCCAGACGATCACCGAGAGGAGGTCGCCTGGACCGATCAGGTACTTGTACTGGGCCAAAGCTACTTCGGTGGGAGCGGGAGGAGACGGCTTGCTGGCGCAGCCAGCCGCCAGCAGCAACCGAGGAGAAAACACACGGCCCACGTAGACGCGACCAGTCACTGGAAGACCACCTCGCTCCAGCGCTCATCGTCATCTTTCCGCCTCCCCTGCCAGCCTTGAACGCGGTCTTGGGCGCCCCCCGTCACCCAGCCCCCTCCCTGTGACTCATGACCTCCTCGATTCGAGTCGAACGAGAAAATTGGTCTGGAAGACAGCTCGGTTTTCATTATACGACATGGGGCTCGCGAAGAGGGTCGTCGCCGTGCGACAGAATCGTCAGAAGAATCAGCCTAGTGTTTCTGAACTGTGAAAAAGTGTGATTCAGATCGCGGGAAGTATCTCAAGAGCGGCGGGGTTTACAGTCGTCGCAGGCAAGCCACGTCTTGAAAGATTCGGTTTCAAGGAATTTTGCAAATTCGACCGCGAGTTGGTCCGAAGTACTAATTTAGTGAGTTCGGCCCGCCCGGCCTCCGCCACGCGTGGGCGCGGCGCGCATGTCGAACGGGAAGATGTCGCGAACAGCCATCAGCGCGATCAGGACGTCCTGCGCCTGATCGACCGGAACCTGACCTCCTACGCCGAGCAGTCCATCGAGGCAGGGCTGCATCGGGGAGAGTTGAACGGGGAGCCTCGAGCCGCGCTCCATCTCGGTTTCATCGACCGCGACGAACTTGGCGCCGAGCAGGGCCCGATCCCCGGTGAGTAAGGCGTGCAGCATGTTTCCCCAGCGCGAGAAAGTCTGCCCGCGGCGTGGCTTCTACTCGAGCCCGCGTCGAACGGCGTGCCGTCGCCCGCCCGTGGTGCCCAAGCCAGAGCGCCGAGGCGCTGCGTGACATTGAAGTCGGTGAGCACCAGCGCGCCGTCGGCGCGGAACGAGAAGTGCTCGAGCCGCAGGTTGCCGTGGACGATGCCCGCCTGGTGCAGAGTGTCGAGGGCGATGCAGGCCTGCGCCAGACAGTTGAGCGCAACGCCGATTGTGAGGGAGCGCCGCAGCGCGTCCGCCAGGGACCCGCCGCCGACCTGCTCCAGCGCCACGAACGCCAGCTCACTGGTCTGCCCGACCTCGTACACGCCGGCGATATTGCGCTGTTCGATCTTCTGCAACCTCCGGTACTCGTTGAGGTACGCCTCGACGAACGCGGCCGGCGTAGCGGCCAGGCGAAGGATCTCGACGAGCTCTTTGCGCCCCGACTGCAGATGCGTTGCCAGGTAGGCATCCGCGGCGGAGGACTGCTTCGCCCGCCGCTCGATGCGCCGGCCGGGCACGCTTGGCAGTGTTTCGGCGGGCTGTGCGCCCCTGACCAGGATGGTGCGTTCGGCAGTCTGCTGATCGACGTCGCCGGCAAGACCGGCCAGCAGCGTGTTCGCGAGCATTGCCTCCCGCACCTCGCCCATCTTCGCCAGCTCTCCTGGCCTTGCCGCCCCCGGTGCATATCCCCGGACCTCGACGATCGGGATGGTAACGTCGTGATCGGTGTCGGTCAGGCTGGATCGCTGTCCGATCTCGAAGCGCGTCCCGGCTTGCTGAACCACGGCCTCCGAGCAGGCGATGCTCCAGTGCAAGCTTTTGGCCCGCCCTTCCAGGCGCTGTGCCAGATCAGCGGTCTGCCCCGCGATGCAGGGGGAGAGGTTGCCGCCCACCGTCAAGCGGGCGACGATCACCTCGCCCGTATGCACCCCGCAGCCCACGGAGACGTCGAGCGACGCCCGGTTGGGCAGCGCGGATTCGCCCCAGCGCTTCGCCACGCGGGATGCGAGGACCACGCCCAGCGCGGCCTCCAGTGCGCGGGCAGGGTGTGGATTGGTCTGATCGGGAACGTCCTCGAACAACGCGACCATGGACATCGCATCTGCACGCACGATCCAGCCACCGCTCGCGAAGATCGCTTCGCGGGCATGCGCGGCGAACTCGCCCATGAAGCGATCCAGCACGCTGGCGCTGAGTGTCGCGGGCCAGGGAAACGAAATTGCGGACCGCCACCACCAGGACGGTAGCCTGCTTCGTTTCCAGCAACGGGCCCGAGGCAGTCCCTCGCGCCGAGGTGCGTGGAGGCGCCGGCTCCGGCCGCCGGCTCTGCTGCCCGGTGGCGGTCGCAGCGAGTGCGCTTCCCAGGCGGGCATGCACCGATTCCAGCAGCAACTCCCGGGTGAGCGGCTTGGACACCACGCCCTGCGGCTCGATGGCCAGTGCCTGCGAAAGCGCCGCCGTGTCCTTGCCAGGCACGCAGGAAGAGAATCGGGGTCAGCGCCGAGCGGACGTTGGAGCGGATCGCCGCTGCCAGCGCGAAGGCGCTCATGCCCGCGAGGTTGGTCGCGATCATCACCAGCTCGGGCGGTTCCACCCGCAGTGCCTCCAACGCGCGACGTCCGTCGTCGAAGGGCACCACGGTGAACCCGTCGGTGCTCAGATGCAGCCTGCACCACTCCCGGAGGTTGGGATCGGGCTCGAGCAAGAATACTTTCGGCATAGGGGCCGGGATGAAAAAAGAGGATTCTAGTGGACTGTGACAGTCGCGGTCCGATGCTCGCCCCACCCCAGCCGTCCTCCGCGCGCAGGGGAGGGGGCGGTTGCTGCTTACCTGACGGTTACTGGCCACTAGCCGGACCAGGTAGCAACGATCGTGCACCCGCCCGCAATGCCTTCGCTAGAGGACGCATCCAGCCAGGGCATCTCCGGGGAGCGCCCGAACCGGAAGAACGAAGGCGCCGGATCAGGTCGCATCCTCCGACCCGGTTCCGCTCCCGGCGGCGGCCCGTTGCAAGCGGTCGCGTACCGCCGCCCAGGCAGGTGTCTCCGGTGGGGTCTCGACGATGATGTGGTCACAGCCGGATTCATCGAGCCTGCGCAGAGCAGCGTAGAGTAAGTGCGCATAGGCGAGCGGCTCGGCGGGTGCCAGTTGCCAATGTCCCACCGGTACCGCTGCGGGCTTTGGCTGGCGTGCGAGGACCGCCAGGGACCGCTGTTACACCCTGTTCGCGCACCGCTGCTTCGAGTGCTTCGCTTGAAACGAGCAGCAGGGGCAGGCGTGGTGCATAGTGGGCCGCAAGTGTGCCGGACGCGCGCGGTGAGCCTTCAGTGGCGCGGCCGACGGGCACACCGAGCACCGCCTCGACCTCCTCGACGGCGATGTGGCCAGGCCGCAGCAGCACAGGCGCGCCGGAAGACAGATCGAGGATGGTGGACTCGATGCCCACTTGGCACGCGCCACCGTCCAGCATCAGATCGACGCGCTCGCCTAGTTCTTCGCGCACGTGCTGGGCGGTGGTAGGGCTGATGCGGCCGAAGCGATTGGCGGACGGCGCGGCGATACCGCCGCCGAAGGCCTGCAGCAGCGCCTGCGCCACCGGGTGCGACGGCACCCGCAGCCCACAGTGTCCTGGCCGCCGGTCACCTCGTCGATACGCCTTGCGCCCGCCTGAGAATCAGCGTCAGCGGGCCGGGCCAGAAACGCTCGGCGAGCGCGCGCGCCGCAGGCGGCACCTCGCGCGCCCACTGCGGCAGCGCCGCCGCAGGCCCAGATGGACGATCAGCGGATGGTCGGCCGGCCGGCCCTTGGCTGCGAAGATCCGCCGCACCGCCACCGGATTCGAGGCGTCCGCACCCAGCCCGTAGACCGTCTCGGTCGGAAACGCCACCAGCCCGCCCTGCTTGCAGGATTTCGACTGCTCGCTCGATGTCCCGATCAGTCAAGGAATTCACCTCGTTTAGCGTAGAGGACACAGAGGAACACCATGAAATACCATCAACTGCTTCAATGAACAGGGGAGGCGGGGCTCAGATTATACGGCGAGGTACGGCGAGGCAGGTAACTCCCTGGCAGCTTGCCGTCATGCGGGTACAGCGCCCTGTCCCTCGTCCGTGGGGGCTCATCGCCTCAGGAACCAGTCAGCAGCCGCAACGCTTCGCGATACTTCTCCGCGGTGCGCGCCAGCACCTCGGGCGGCAACGCCGGGGCCGGAGGCTTCTTGTCCCAGTGCTGGCTCTCCAGCCAGTCGCGCACGTACTGTTTGTCGAAGCTGGGCGGGCTGCTGCCGGGTCGGTACTGGTCCACCGGCCAGAAGCGCGACGAATCCGGCGTGAGCGCCTCGTCGATCAGATACAGCGTTCCCGGCGGGTCAGTGCCGAACTCGAATTTGGTGTCGGCAATGATGATCCCGCGGGTGCGCGCGTAGTCGGCAGCCTCGGAGTAGAGCGCGATGGCCTTGTCGCGCACCTGCGCTCGCGCGCGCGCGCCGAGCAGCCGCTCGGCCGCTTCGAGAAGGCGATGTTCTCGTCGTGGGTTCCCGCGGGCGCTTTGGTGGACGGCGTGAATATCGGCGCCGGGCAAGCGTTCGGCCTCCCGCAGCCCGGCGGGGAGCGCGATGCCGCAAATCGCGCCGGTGCGCTGATACTCCTTCCATCCCGAGCCCGCCAGTAGCCGCGCACGATGGCCTCGATGGGCAGCGGCTTGAGCCTGCGCACGACCATAGCGCGCCCGGCGATCTGGTCGCGCTCCGCGGGAGCACACCAGGCTGGCCGGATCGACCGCCAGCAGATGATTCGGCACCACATGCGCAAGGCGGCGGAACCAGAACAGCGACAGCGCGGTGAGCACCTCGCCTTTGCCCGGGACGGGCGTAGGCAGAATCACGTCGAACGCCGACAGGCGGTCGGTCTGCACGATCAGCAGGCGCTCGGCATCGATCTCGTAGAGATCCCGCACCTTGCCCCGATGCAAGCAGGCGCAGCGAGCGCAGATTGGATTCGAAGACGGGCCGGTCATGGCGCTCACGGTGCGCGCTCGCGGTGTCCGTTCACCGCGCTCTTGCGCGGCGCTGGCAAGGCGTGCCGCGCGCAGCCGTTCGCGGATCGCCAGCGCGCTCGACCAGCGCCTCGCTCCACACCGTGTCGCCCAGCACGGTGTAGTGGCCCATCTTGCGGCCCGGGCCGCGCCTCGGGCTTGCCGTACAGGTGCAGCTTGGCGCGCGGGTGGCGCGAGCACGTGCTCCCAGTGCGGCTGCGCCGTTGCGTCCACAGGTCTCCCAGCAGGTTGACCATCACCGCGGGGCCGTGCAGGGCAGTGTCGCCCAGCGGCAGGCCGCACAGCACGCGCGCCTGCTGCTCGAACTGCGAGGTCACGCAGGCGTCGATGGTGTAGTGCCCGCTGTTGTGCGGGCGCGGCGCGATCTCGTTGGCGAGCAGGCGCCCGTCCCGGCAGCACGAAGAACTCGACGCACAGCACGCCGCGGTAGTCGAGCTGTCGCGGCCACGCTGCGGGCGGCGGCATCGCGCGCGCATCGCGTCAGGTGCGACGGGCACGCGCGCGGGCACGATGCTCACGTCGAGGATGCCGCCGGCATGCTGGTTCTCGGCCACCGGGAAGTCCACGACCTGTCGCGTCGGAGCCGCGCGCCACGACGCAGGACAGCTCGCAGCTGCGAGCGGCAGGAGCTGCTCGAGCACGCAGGGCTCGCTCCCGAGCCGCGCGAAGGCCGGCGGCCAGGTCTTCGCTGCGCGTTGACCCGCTCTTGGCCCTTGCCGTCGTAGCCCAGCCGGCTGCGCTTGAGGATACCGGGCAGCAGGTGCGCAACGCCCTCGCGCAGGTCGTCGTCGCTGCGGATGACCTTGTACGGCGCGACCTCGAGCCCGGCCGAAGCCAGGAACTGCTTCTCGGCGATCCGGTCCTGGGCGACCGCGACGCTGTCGGCGGCCGGGCTGACCACGCAGTGCCGCGCCAGGTAGCGCAGGCTCTCGGCCGGCACGTTCTCGAATTCGGTGGTGACGGCGGCACAGCGCGCGGCCAGTGCCGAGGCCGGCGCGATCGAGGTAGTCGGCAGCGATATGCTGCGTCGGCGACGCTGCCCGCCGGGCTGTGGCCGCCGGGATCCAGCACCACGACCCGGTAGCCCATGCTCTGCGCCGCCATGGTGAACATCCGGCCGAGCTGACCGCCGCCGAGCAGTCCCAGCCAGGCGCCCGGCTCGATCATGGCATCACGTCGGCGCTCACGGCTTCGCCGGGCGGCAGCTGCATCGCTCGCACTGCGGCCTTGCTGGCTGTCGCGGAACGCCGCGAGCTTGCGCGGCGATCGCGGATCGGTCCGCGGCGAGCAGCGCCACCGCGAACAGGCCGGCATTGGCGGCGCCCGCTTCGCCGATCGCGAACGTCGCGACCGGCACGCCCTTGGGCATCTGCACGATCGAAAGCAGCGAATCCAGGCCCTGCAGGTACTTGCTCGGCACCGGCACGCCGAGCACCGGCACGTGGTCTTGGCGGCCAGCATGCCGGGCAGATGCGCGGCGCCGCCCGCGCCGGCGATGATGCAGCGCAGGCCGCGCGCGGCCGCAGTCTCGGCGTACTCGAACATCTCGTCCGGCGTGCGGTGCGCCGAGACCACGCGCGCCTCGTAGGGCACGTCGAAGCTTCTCCAGCTGCTGGGCGGCGTGCTGCATGATCTCCCAATCGCTGTCGCTGCCCATCACGATGCCGACCACTGGACTGTCCACCTTGCTCTCCCAGCCGCGAAAGCCCGCCAGTGTATTGCAGGCGGCGCCTGTGCGCCAGATCGGAGCCGGTCGCGGCGAGCCCGTCAAGCCCGAGCTCTCGGCGGAAACCGGGGATACCCTATACGGGGGGTTGACCCCTCCCCAGCCCTCTACGCCCTTACGGTGGTGCCGCCATCCGTCTGCGGAAACGGCGTGCGTGAGGGGGCGGAAGAGTGCGACGGCACCGACGATGGCCTATGTGGCGGCACCGCGCCAGTGCACGGCGCAATGTACTTGCCTGCACCCCTCCGGTTGGCCTGCCGGACCTGGTGCCGCAGGTCACCAACTGGAACATCGAGTTCGACGCTTCCGTCTCCGCCGGGGACGTCGCGGAAGGTTGTGCGGAAAGCGCCACGGGAGTCGATCTCCTGCGCTTCGGCGTTCGGGTGCAGAACGCCGGCACAGCGGACCTTTTCTTCGGAGATCCGCAGTGCCCGGATTGCACGACCAATCCGTTGGCCAGTCTGCGTCAACCCCAACTTCATGTGCAGCCCAGCCCAAGGGCATAACCACGCCCACTACAGCAACTATGCGCGCTACGAGTTGCTCGACCCCAGCAGCCAGGCGGTCGTCATTGGGCACAAGCAAGGCTTCTGCCTCCTCGACAGCGAGTGCGCCAATCCCCGGTACACCTGCGGAAATCAGGGGATAACCGCAGGCTGCGCCGACTTGTATGGCTCGACACTCGGCTGTCAGTACCTGGACGTCACGGGTGTTCCGCCAGGAAGCTACACGCTCCGGGTCACGGTCGATCCGTTCGGCCGGATCAACGAGACGAACGAGGGTAACAACGTCGTGTCTACCCCCGTGACGATCGCGAACCCCACGGTGGATGCCTGCAATACCCCGGTCGTCATCCCCGCAGCCGGAGGAGTGTTCACCGGATCGACCAGCGGTGGCAGCACGCAAAGCAGCACTTGCGGCAATACCAACGCGGCTCCCGAGAAAGTCTTCCAGTGGACGCCTTCGGCGTCGGGCACGGCAACGATCCAGACCTGCAGCGCCACTGCTACGACCTTCGACACGGTGCTATACGTGCGCGGCAGCAACTGCCAAACTGGCAGCCAGATCGCGTGCAACGACGATACGTCCGGCTGCGCGGCCAGCGTCGGAGCGGGCCAGGGGTCACGCGTCACATAACAGCGCAGCGTGCACGCACTGGCAGTGGCTGCAATCACGGGTCCCGCCTCACGCCCACCGTGACGGCTGGGCAGACCTACTTCATCGTCGTTGACGGGTACGCAAGCGCCAGGGGAACTTCCGCCTCAGCGTTACGCCGCCGCCGTGAGAGAAGGAGTGCGATGGCACGCGAACAACTACAGTAGTGCTCGCAGTCAGCTTGCTGCTGGCGCAGCATGCGGGGGCCGGCCTGCTCGACAGCCCGCCGCCGGCGTTTAACGGGGCCCCCGGCAGGTGATCTATCGCATGGGACCCATCTATTACCATCCGGGCGAGGTCGATACCGTCGTTACATGCACCAGCTTCGACGACATCGCCGCCAGCGTGGCGATCGAGCTGTTCGACCAGGAGGACAACCCGGTCGGCACACTGGTGCAGGCAGCGCTGAGCGTGGGCGCTGCGGTCACCTTCGTGACGTCCGGGGCTTCGAGCAGGAACTACTGGGTAGCGATCCCGGATCTGCCGCCCCTCGATCACGGCAAGGCTCGGGTGAGCGCCACGACGACGAAGCTTTCCTGTGCTGCCTACCACCGCATCCGGGCGCCGGACGGAACGGTACAGGAGAAAGCGCTCGAGTTGGTCAAGAAGGTCGCGCGCTAAAGGTGATCGCCCACCCGCACGATCTTCATCGTATTGGTCCCGCCGGGCTTGCCGATCGGCTCGCCGACGGTGATCACGATCAGGTCGCCGGTCTGGGCGGCGCCAACCTCCACCAGCTTCTCCTCGGCCAGGCGCAGGAGGGTCTCGCGGTTGTCGCCGGCGTACTGCAGCATGAGGGGATAGACGCCGCGGAAAAGGGAAATCCGGTAGCGCGTTGAGACCTCGGGGGTAAGCGCGTAGATCGGAACACCGCAGTTCAGCCGGGACATCCACAGGGCGGTGGAGCCGGAGTGAGTCAACGCCGCGATTGCCCTGACCTTCAAGTGATACGCGGTGAACAGCGCCGCCATGGCGATGGACTGGTCCACGCGCGTGAACACGCGATCCAGGAAATGGCGGTCAAGGCTGACTTCCGCCGATTTTTCCGCTTCCAGGCACACGCGCGCCATGGCTTCCACGGTTTCGACCGGATACTTGCCGCTGGCGGTTTCGGCGGAGAGCATGACCGCATCGGTGCCGTCGAGCACGGCGTTGGCCACGTCGGATACCTCGGCGCGGGTGGGCACCGGGCTCTCGATCATCGACTCCATCATCTGGGTTGCGGTGATGGCGAACTTGTTCTTCTCACGCGCCAGGCGGATCATGCGCTTCTGCAGGGAGGGCACGGCCGCATCGCCCACTTCAACGGCCAGATCGCCGCGCGCCACCATGATCCCGTCGGTGGCCTCCAGGATCTCATCCATTGCGTGGATCGCTTCGGCGCGCTCGATCTTGGCGATCAGCAGCGCGTGCCCGCCGGCAGCGCGCAGCAGGTCGCGGGCCATGTACATGTCCGCGCCGCTCTTGGGAAAAGACACGGCGAGGAAGTCGGCGCGCAGCGCCGCTGCCGTCTTGATGTCCTCCATGTCCTTGGCGGTCAGCGCGGGCGCGGTCAGGCCACCGCCCTGACGGTTGATGCCCTTGCTGTTGGACAGCACGCCGCCGTGCCGGACGGTCGTGATCACCTCGCTGCCTTGCACGTGCGCGATGTCGAGGACGATGCGGCCGTCATCCAGCAGCAGTACGTCGCCCACGCGCACGTCGCGCGGCAGCTCCTTGTAGTCCAGCCCCACTCGCGCCTGGTCGCCGAGCTGGCAGGCTGCGTCGAGTATGAAGCGTGTCGCCCTTCTTGAGCAGTGATGCTGCCCTGGGCGAACTTGCCGATGCGGATCTTCGGACCCTGCAGGTCGACCATGATCCCGACGGTGTGCTCCAGGGAGCGCGCGACCTCGCGCACCAGCTCGGCCCGGCGGACGTGATCCTCGGCGGTCCCGTGGCTGAAGTTCAGGCGCACCACGTTCACGCCCGCGGCTACGATGCGGGTGAGCGTCTCGCGGTCGGAGGAGGCCGGGCCCGAGGGTGGCGACTATCTTGGTGCTTCGCTGCATGGATCAGGTTCCGCAGACGCGAGGCGCGAGCGCGCAGAGAACCGGGATCCTGCATAGAACGAGGAACGTCGAGCTGCCTGCGAGACGCTCATCCTTTCTCCGCGAGCCTCGGCGGCCTCGCGCCTCTGCGGTTAAGAGTTGCCTACCGGCAGCGCGCTGCTCGAGGATCTCGACGGCGGGCAGTGTCTTGCCTTCGAGAAACTCGAGGAATGCGCCACCCGCGGTGGAGACGTAGCCGATCTTGTCGGTAACGCCGAACTTTGCCAACGCGGCTACCGTTTCGCCGCCGCCTGCCAGGGAGAACGCACGGGAGGACGCAATCGCATGCGCGATAGCCCGCGTCCCGCCGGCGAACTGCTCGTGCTCGAACACGCCGACGGGACCGTTCCAGACGATGGTGGCAGCACTTCCGAGCAGCGCGGTGAGCTGCGCCGCCGTCCGCGGCCCCATGTCGAGGATCAGGTCATCGTCAGCGACATCGGTCACGTCCTTCGTTACCGCGACGGCGCTGCGCCGACAGCTCCTTGGCGCAGACCACGTCCACCGGCAACGGCACGCGCCCGCCCTTGGCCGGCCAGCTGATCGATGACCTTGCTTCGCCTCGCCCACCAGATCGGGCTCGCACAGTGATTTGCCGATCTTCATGCCCGCCGCCAGCATGAAGGTGTTGGCGATGCCGCCGCCGACGATGAGCTGATCGACTTTCGTGGCAAGCTGCGCCAGCACGGTCAGCTTGGTGGACACCTTGGCGCCCCCGACGATCGCGACCATCGGGCGCTTGGGGCTCTTCAACGCCTTGCCCAGCGCTTCGAGCTCCTGCGCCAGCAGCGGGCCTGCGCAGGCCACCGGGGCGAACTTCGCGATGCCATGGGTAGTCGCCTCGGCGCGATGGGCGGTGGCGAAGGCATCGTTGACATAGATGTCGCACAGCGCGGCCATCTTCTTCGCCAGCGCATCGTCGTTCTTCTTCTCGCCCTTGTTGAAGCGGCAGTTCTCCAGCAGCACGGCCTGGCCCGGCTCGACGCTCACACCGTCCAGCCAATCGCGCTTCAGCGGCACCTCCTGGCCGAGCAGCTCCGACGAGCCGCCTGCGCCACCGGCGCCAGCGACTCTTTCTCGTCGAACTGCCCCTCGGTGGGGCGCCCCAGGTGCGAAACCAGCATCAGGCGCGCGCCTTTGCGACAGCGCGTGCCGGATGCCGGGCAGGGAAGCACGGATGCGCGTGTCGTCGGTGATGACGCCGTCCTGCAGAGGCACGTTGAGATCCTCGCGGATCAGCACGCGCTTGCCCGCCAGGTCGAGGTCGGTCATTTTCAGGATTGGCACGTTACATCCTCAAGTTAACCGCAGAGTCGCGCAGGCGCAGAGGATCCGCAGAGGATGGTGTTCTTCTCGCGCACCCATAGCTTCGGGAGACTCTCCGCCGTCTCGCCCAGCGCCTCTCGCACGGGGAGAGCGACGTTTGCTTCCACACCGCTGCCGGCTCGCGGCCGAGCTGCTCGGCGATTGCGGATCACTTGGCGTTCATCAATGCGACGGTGGTATCGAGCATCCGGTTGCTGAAGCCCCACTCGTTGTCATACCAGGACGAGACCTTCACCAGCGTGCCCTCGGAGACCTTGGTGAGCGTCGCGTCGAAGATGCTGGAATGGGCATCGTGGTTGAAGTCCACGGACACCAGCGGGGCCTTGTTGTAGGCAAGGATGCCCTTGAGCTCGCCCTCGGCCGCCTCCTTCAGGACGCGCGTTGACCTCTTCCGACAGTGGTGGCGCGCTTGGCGACGAAGCTCAGGTCGACCAGCGACACGTTGATGGTCGGCACGCGGATCGCATAGCCGTCCAGCTTGCCGTTCAGCTCCGGCATCACCAGACCGACCGCGGCGGCGGCCCCGGTCTTGGTGGGGATCATCGACTGGGTCGCCGAGCGCGCCCGCCGCAGATCCTCGTGATATACGTCGATCAGCACCTGGTCGTTGGTGTAGGCGTGGATGGTCGTCATCAGCCCGCAGACCACCCCGATCTTGTCGTGCAGCGGCTTGACCAGCGGCGCCAGGCAATTGGTAGTGCAGGAGGCATTGGAGATCACCGTGTGGCTGCTCTTGAGCACGCTGTGGTTGACGCCGTATACGACGGTCGCGTCCACGTCCTTGCCGCCGGGCGCCGAGATGATGACCTTCTTGGCTCCGCCCTTGAGGTGCGCGGACGCCTTCTCCTTGCTGGTGAACAGGCCGGTGCACTCGAGCACCACGTCCACGCCGAGCTGGCGTCCAGGGCAGCTGGGCGGGATCGCGCTGGGCCAGCACCTTGATGCGGTCGCCGTTGACCACCATGGCATCGCCGTCGCACCTCTACGCTGCCCTTGAAGCGGCCGTGGACGGTGTCGTAGCGGGTCAGGTGCGCGTTGGTCTCCGGGCTGCCCAGGTCGTTGACCGCAACGATCTGCAGATCCCGGTTGCGGCCCGGACTCGTAGAGGGCGCGCAGGATGTTGCGGCCGATGCGGCCGTAGCCGTTGATTGCGACGCGGATGGCCATGCGTGCACTCCTCGGGAGGATGAGGGAACGCTGCGATGTCGCGCCATTCTACTGCACTGCGGCGAGCGGCTCCAAAGGCGCAGGCGGCGGGATAAGCACGCGTGGTCGGGCAGACTGTCGGGCGATACTCCGCGCCCGCTCTCGCAAGGGCAGCGAGTGGTGCCCGGCCACCGAATGGCAGGTCGCGGAGACTCAGCGATAGGCCTGTTCGCTGCAGTGCGGCGCGCGCGTATCGTTGCATTGCGAATAGCCCTTCCGTACTATTGCCGCGAGGGCTCGGGAGCAGCCGCACAGCCATGCTCGCGGCCAGAGGGCCGGTTCCCAGGGCCGACAGACAACACCCAACAGGAGGATCATCGTGAGAAGAATCATCAGGGGCTGCGACCTTCGGCGCCGTCGCGCTGGCTGGCGCCGCTGGCTCAGCTGCCGGCGCTGGCCGGGGAAGTCGAAGTGCTGCACTGGTGGACTTCCGGCGGCGAGGCCAGCTCGGTGGCCGAGCTGAAGAAGATGCTCGAGGCCAAGGGCCACAACTGGAAAGACTTCGCGGTGGCCGGCGGCGGCGGTGAGAACGCGATGACGGTGCTGAAGTCGCGGGTGGTGTCCGGCAAGCCCCCGACCGCCGCGCAGGTCAAAGGCCCGGGCATCCAGGAATGGGGCGCGGAGGGCGTGCTTGCCAACCTGGACGACGTCGCCAAGGCCGGCAACTGGGACGGACTGCTGCCCGGCGTCGTCAGCAACGTGATGAAGTACCAGGGCAACTACGTCGCCGTGCCGGTCAACGTGCACCGCGTGAACTGGATGTGGGCCAACCCCGAGGTGTTCAAGAAGGCCGGCGCCAAGATCCCCACCACCTGGGACGAGTTCGTCGTCGCCGCCGACAAGATCCAGAAGGCGGGCTTCATCGCCGTCGCCCATGGCGGCCAGCCCTGGCAGGACGCCACCCTGTTCGAGTCGATCGCCCTGGGCGTGGGCGGCGCCGACTGGTACAAGAAGGCCTTCGTCGACCTCGACCCGAAGGCGCTCAACAGCGCCGCAGATGGAGAAGGCGTTCGCGACCTTGCGCAGGTGCAGAAGTACATCGACAAGGATGCCGCCAACCGCGACTGGAACCTGGCCACCGCGATGGTCATCAACGGCAAGGCCGCCATGCAGTTCATGGGCGACTGGGCCAAGGGCGAGTTCACCGCCGCCGGCAAGGTGCCGGGCAAGGACTACGTCTGCATGGCCGCTCCCGGCACCAAGGGCGCGTTCACCTTCAACATCGACAGCTTCATCATGTTCCAGCAGAAGGACGCCAGTGCGCAAAAAGCCCAGGCGCCATCTGGCCGAGGCGATCATGGATCCCAAGTTCCAGGAGGTGTTCAACCTGAACAAGGGCTCGATCCCGGTGCGCATGGGCATGGACCTGGGCAAGTTCGACCAGTGCGCCAAGGACTCGGCGGCGGAGTTCAGCTCGGCGGCCAAGAGCGGAACGCTGGTGCCGAGCTGGGCCCACGAGATGGCGATGCCGCCTGCCAACAAGGGCGCGATGTTCGACGTGGTCACCGCTTCATGAACACGCCTAGGATGACGCCGAAGCAGGCCGCCGAACGCATGGCGGTCGCCGGCAAGCGCAGCTAGACCGAAGCGCACGCGGGCGGGCCTCCGGACCCTGCCCGCGTGCATTCCCCAGCGCAGTACCACACGAGGGGAGGCGTGTGAACAGCGCTCCAGCGGCGCAGACCCCCGGGTTCGTTCGACCCGGCCGGAGCCTCGGCGACTACGTCGAAGCCGCGTTGCCCCGGATCGTTCTGGGGCCGACGCTGCTCATCGCACTGATCTTCATCTACGGCTTCATCCTTTGGACCGGCTGGCTGTCCTTCACCGAGTCGCGCCTGCTGCCGCGCTACGAGTTCGCGGGGCTGGTCCAGTACATCGCTCTGTTCGACAACGAGCGCTGGTGGACCGCGCTGCGCAACCTGGCCATCTTCGGCACCCTGTTCATCGCGGTATGCCTGGCCACCGGACTGCTGCTCGCGATCCTGCTCGATCAGCGCATCCGCGCCGAGGGGTTTCTGCGCTCGGTGTACCTGTACCCGATGGCGCTGTCCTTCATCGTCACCGGCACGGCGTGGAAGTGGATCCTCAACCCGGGGCTGGGGCTGGAGCACCTGGTGCGGCAGTGGGGCTGGGAGAACTTCACCTTCGACTGGATCGTCACGCCGGGGATGTCGATCTACACCGTGGTCATCGCCGGCGCCTGGCAGTCGTCCGGTTTCGTCATGGCGCTGTTTCTCGCCGGATTGCGGGGCATCGACGACTCCATCATCAAGGCCGCGCAGGTGGACGGCGCGAGCACCGTGCGCATCTACACCAGCATCATCATTCCCATCGCTGCGGCCGGTGTTCTTCAGCGCGATCATCATCCTCGCCCACATCGCCATCAAGAGCTTCGACCTGGTGGTGGCGCTCACCGGCGGCGGTCCCGGCTTCTCCTCCGACCTGCCCGCGACCTTCATGTACACCTTCGCCTTCAACCGCAACCAGATCGGATTGGGCGCGGCGAGCGCCATGATGATGCTGATGACCATCATCGCCGTGCTGGTGCCGCTGATGTACTCGGAGCTGCGGAGGCAGCGCCTTGGCTGAGCGCGAACGCAGCCAGAGCGCAGGATCGCACGCGGCCGGCCGCGTGATCGTCTACTCGCTGCTGGTGCTGTTCGCGCTGTACTACCTGATGCCGCTGTTCGTGATGGTGACCACGTCGATCAAGACGCTGGACGAGATCCGCGCCGGCAACCTGCTGTCGCTGCCGGCCAGCATCACCCTGGAGGCCTGGGCCAAGGCCTGGGGCGCGGCGTGCACCGGGCGTCGATTGCTCGGGCCTGAAGGGCAACTTCATGAACTCCGTGCGCTTCGTGGTGCCGGCGGTGCTCATCTCGACCCTGATCGGTGCCTTCAACGGCTACGTGCTCACCATGTGGCGGTTCAAGGGCAGCGACTTCATCTTCGGTGCGCTGCTGGTGGGCTGCTTCATCCCGTTCCAGGTGGTCCTGCTGCCGATGGCGCAGACGCTGGGCTACATCGGCATCGCGCAGTCCACCGCCGGGCTTGATCTTCGTGCACGTGGTGTACGGGCTGGCCTTCACCACGCTGTTCTTCCGCAACTTCTACGTCACCGTCCCCGCCGAGCTGACCAAGGCCGCGCGCATCGACGGCGCGGGTTTCTTCACCATCTTCTGGCGCATCATCCTGCCGCTGTCGCCCCCGATCATCGTGGTGTGCGTCATCTGGCAGTTCACCCAGATCTGGAACGACTTCCTGTTCGGCGTGGTGTTCTCCGCCGGCGGCAGCCAGCCGATCACGGTGGCCCTGAACAATCTGGTCAACACCTCCACCGGGCGTGAAGGAATACAACGTGGACATGGCGGCGGCGATCATCGCCGGTCTGCCCACGCTGTTCGTGTACATCGTGGCCGGCAAGTACTTCCTGCGCGGCCTCACCGCAGGCGCCGTCAAGGGCTAGGGGATCAACATGGGTGCGCTCTCGATCCGCAACGTCGTCAAGCGCTTCGGCGCGGTCGAAGTGCTCAAGGGCATCGACATCGACGCCGAAGACGGCGAATTCCTGATCCTGGTGGGGCCCTCGGGCTGCGGCAAGTCCACGCTGCTCAACATGATCGCCGGCCTCGACACCATCACGGCGGGCGAGATCGCGATCGGCGGGCGCATCGTCAACGATCTCTCGCCCAAGGACCGGGACATCGCCATGGTGTTCCAGTCCTACGCGCTCTATCCGAACATGTCCGTGCGCGACAACATCTCGTTCGGCCTCAAGATCCGCAAGGTGCCGATCGAGAAACAGAACGAGATCGTCGCGCGCGTGTCGAAGACGCTGCAGATGGAGCACCTGCTCGACCGCATGCCATCCCAGCTCTCGGGCGGGCAGCGCCAGCGGGTGGCCATGGGGCGTGCGCTGGCACGCGATCCGGCGCTGTTCCTGTTCGACGAGCCGCTGTCCAACCTGGATGCCAAGCTGCGCGTGGAGATGCGCACCGAGATCAAGCTGCTGCACGAGCGGCTCAAAGCCACCATCGTCTATGTGACGCATGATCAGATCGAGGCGATGACGCTGGGAGACCGCATCGCGGTCATGAAGGAGGGCGTGGTGCGCCAGCTCGCCTCGCCGCAGGAGGTCTACGACAATCCCGCCGATCTGTTCGTGGCCGGGTTCATCGGCTCGCCTTCGATGAACTTCATCCGCTGTCCGGTGGTGGAGCAGGGCGGGCGGGTGGGTGTGCAGCTGCGCGAGAACAACGAGAGCTTCTTCTTCCCTGCCACCGAGCCGGCGCAGGCCGCACTGAAGGCCTACACCGGCAAAGAAGCGGTGATGGGCATCCGGCCGGAGCAGATCACCGACAAGACGCCTTTCGGCGGCGAGAACCCGAACGTCGTGAATCGCCAGGCGAAGATCGAAGTCGTGCAGCCGACCGGTCCCGACACTCTGGTGCTCATCCACCTCAACGGCGTGCCCGTCACCTGCCGCGTCCACCCCGAGGCGCCCGCGCGGCCCGGCCAGCTGATGAATCTGCTGTTCGACCTGTCGAAGCTGGTGTTCTTCGATCCGCAGACCGAGAAGCGGATCGCCTAGGTCAGCCTCGCCACCTCGGCCTGCGACACACCCCGTACTATTCCCCAGCTTAACGAACTGGTTACACTGTCCTCGGTTCTTGAAACCGAATTTCTTCCAGCCCCCATTCTTACACTGCTTATTACTCTCAGCCGGTGTTAAGAGAAAAGCACGGAAGTTATCGTTAAGCACTCCGTACCCTACAATCTGCCCGTAATTATTGATGTCAAAAGCCCAGCTCAATTCCCAGCCGTCGCCTCTGAGAACGGTGGCCGCGTCAGCGCTAACGGTACTGGTGGCAGAGGTTGCTTGCGCCCGTGTGTAGTATCCCGCAGAAGCCAAAGGGCTCGCCTATTGCAAAGCGGTCTAGGAATAACGAGTACGAAATGCTTCGATCGGAACCCCCATAAGCGGCCACCAGCCACACCATACAAGCTCTGACTCAGCGGCGCGCAATCCCGGAGATGCAACACTCCCCCAGTTGTGACCACGCAGGCAGCATGACTGCTGTTCTCACATTGAGGCTTGTCCCGTACTTGCCTCTGCGGTCCTTCCTCTGCGCCTCCGCGCCTCTGTGGTTCCAATGCCTCCGCCGGACTCGATACCCTCAGCAGCTAACGCAGGGCTACGGTGCCCGTGCTTGCTCTGCGGCTTTCATCTGCGCCTCTGCGCCTCTGCGTTAGGGGTTCGAAAGCGCAGCGGCAAGCCCGCGCAGCGCCGGGTTCTCGGCGAGGATGACAAGAGTGGGGACCGCAGCCACGAAGCTGGAGAAGCGCCCCTTGTGCTCGAAGCGCGTCGCGGAACGGTGAGCGATCGAACCAGTCGCCCAGCTTCGGCACGATGCCGCCGCCGATGAACAGTCCGCCGCGCGCACCCAGCGTGACGACCAGATTGCCCGCGGCCATGCCCAGCACGGCACAGAACATCGTCAGAGCTTCCTGGCAGCGCGGATCGCCGCCGCGCATGCCCAGCTCGGCGACGTTCTCGGGCTCGAGCTCGCGCGGTACATCGTGCTCGAGGACGCTGAGCGCGCGATAGATGTTCACAAGCCCGGGACCGCTCGCCAGACGCTCGGTGGAGACGTGTCCGAAACGCTCGCGCAGCACACGCAGCACCGCATCCTCGCGCTCGTCCGCGGGGCTGAAGGCGGTGTGGCCGCCCTCGCCCTGGATCGGAATCCAACGCCCTTCGCAACGCAGCAGCCCCGACACGCCCAGGCCGGTGCCGGGGCCGATCAAGGCGATCGGCGCCTCGGGAATGGACGCTCCTCTGCCGACTTGCCGCAGATCGCCTTGCGCAAGCATTGGCAACGACAGCGCCAGCGCCGTGAAGTCGTTCAGCACCAGGAGGCGATCGAGCCCCAGGCGACGCTTGGTCTGCTCGATCGAGAAGGCCCAGGGGCTGTTGGTGAGCTTGACCAGGTCGCCGGTGATGGCGGTGGCCACATCGATGGCGGCCTCGCTGATGTGCGGGTCGCCGACTTGCGAGAGATAGTGGCGCGACCGCCTGCTCCAGCCCGTCGAAGTCGGCACAGCGCAGCGACAGCTCGCGCTCCGGCTGTGCCGGCCCATCCGCGAGCAGCGCAAAACGAATGTTGGTCCCGCCAATGTCTGCCAGCAGCCGCATCGCGCGCTCCTAGTTTCCGATGCTGCGCCGCGCAGGGCGGGTCAGCGAAGCGTAGCCCGCCGCAAGGTCAGCTGGGACGGCACGAGCGATCCCTGCGCCGACCCGTCAGGCGCGCAAAGTACGTCTCACGGTATCGACTACATTCGCCGCCGTGAAGCCGAAGTACTTGAACAAATCGCCGGCCGGCGCAGACTCGCCGAACCGGTCGATGCCTGCTACACCGCCTTCGAGGCCGACGTACTTGCGCCAATAGTCGGTCACGCCTGCCTCGATCGCCACGCGCGGCACGCCGCGCGGGAGAACCGTATCCCGGTAGCTCTGTTCCTGAGCGTCGAACAGTGATGTGCACGGCATCGACACCACCCGCGACGCAATGCCTTCGCCGGCGAGAGCCTTCTGAGACTCCAGCGCCAAGCCCACCTCCGAGCCGGTAGCTATGAGCACGACCTTGGGCGCACCGCCCACGGCCTCGGACAGGACATACCCACCGTGTCGGATGAGTGCGAGCTGCTGGTCCGAGCGTGCCACGAACGGCAGGTTCTGCCGCGACAGCAGGAGCGAGGTGGGGCCGTGGCGCCGCTCGATGGCAGCCACCCATGCCGTCGCGGTCTCGGTGGTATCGCAGGGCCGCCACACTTCCATTCCTGGGATCAGACGCAGCGTGGCGGCCTGCTCGATCGCCTGGTGAGTGGGTCCGTCTTCACCCAGCCCGATGGAATCGTGGCTGTAGACGAAGATGGTGCCGACCTTCATCAGCGCGGCCATGCGCAACGCGTTGCGCGCATAGTCCGAGAACGTGAGGAAGGTGCCGCCATAGGGGATCAAGCCACCGTGCAGGACCAGCCCGTTCATGATGGCGGACATGCCGAACTCCCGCACGCCGTAGAAGATGTAATTGCCGCCCTCTGCCCCGCCGCAGCGGACGCGAGCCGGACCACATCGTCAGGTTGGAGGCAGCGAGATCCGCAGAGCCCCCGATCAGCTCCGGCAGTCCCGGGTCCCAACGCCTCCAGTGCGTTCTGCGAGGCCTTGCGGGTAGCGATGCTCTCGGCCTTCTCACGGGTTCGGGCGACGAGCGCGCCGGCACGCTCCTGCCAATCGGACGGCAGCTTCCCGGCCATGCGCCGTTCGAATTCGGCGGCGAGCTCCGGGTACTCGCGCGCATACTCGGCGAAGCGGTTGCTCCATGACTTTTCCAGCCCCGCGCCTTTCGCGCGTGCGTCCCAGCCTGCGTACACCTCGGCGGGGATCTCGAACGGCGGATACTTCCAGCCGATGTTCTCGCGTGTGGCGGCGACTTCCTTCTCGCCCAGCGGCGAGCCGTGCGCTTCGTGGCTGTCGGCCTTGTTGGGCGCGCCCTTGCCGATAACGGTCTTGCAGCAGATGAGACAGGGCCGGTCGCTCACCGCCCTCGCCGCGAGCAACGCCTCGTTGACGGCGTCGAAGCTGTGCCCGTCCACGTCGGGGATGACATGCCAGCCGTAGGCCTGGAAGCGCTTCGGAGTGTCGTCGGTGAACCAGCCCTGCACGTGCCCGTCGATGGAGATCCCGTTGTCATCGTACAGGGCGATCAGCTTGCCCAACCCGAGCGTGCCGGCGAGCGAGCAGGCCTCGTGGGAGATGCCTTCCATGAGGCACCCGTCGCCCAGGAGTACATAGGTCCGGTGGTTGACGATCTCGAACCCGGGGCGGTTGAGCTCGGCGGCGAGCACCTGCTCGCCGATCGCCATGCCTACCGCGTTCGCCAGGCCTTGACCAAGCGGGCCGGTGGTCGTCTCCACACCGGGCGCCAGGCCGTGCTCGGGGTGGCCCGGCGTCTTCGAGTGCAGTTGGCGGAAGCGCTTGAGCTCCTCCATCGGCAGATCGAAGCCGGTGAGGTGCAGCAGCGCGTACAGCAGCATGGAGCCGTGCCCGTTGGAGAGCACGAAACGGTCGCGGTCGGGCCAGGCCGGGTTGGCCGGGTTGAAGCGCAGGTGATGGTTCCACAGCACTTCGGCGATTTCGGCCATGCCCATCGGCATTCCCGGATGGCCCGAGTTCGCCTTCTGAACAGCATCCATGGCCAGCGCACGCAGCGCGTTGGCGAGTTCCTGTCTGGTTGCCATCGAGGTCTGTCGCAGAACAAAAGGAGGGCGGCCCGATCTCGACCGATCGCAGCGGGGCCGCCCGATTGAGATCGAACCGGGGCCAAGCTTATATGGGAAATGGCGCCCGCGCCAGCACGCCGGCTGCCGGCACGACACGCCTGCGCAGCCTCTGGATCAACTGCTCCGTTGTCGTTCCCGCCCCGATCGGGTAGAGAGCAGGCTCCGGCGGGAACCCGGGCGGCTCAAGCGCTTCTGGATCCCCGCCTGCGCGGGGATGACATCACTTGCATGCGCGCTACGGCTCGCGCCGCGAGAGCTTGACGCCGAGCTGCTTGAGCTTGCGGTACAGGTGCGTGCGCTCGAGGCCGACGCGGTCGGCGACCTTGCTCATGTTGGCGCCTTCCCGCGCGATGTGGTACTCGAAGTACATGCGCTCGAAGGCGTCGCGCGCCTCGCGCAGCTCCACGTCGAGCGGCAGCCCGGCGAGCGCGCCCGACAGGGGAGCATCGAGCTTGGCTAGCGCGCTGTTGACATCGGCGATGCCGATCTCGTGTGCCAGGCCGACCAGCGCCATGGTCCGCACGACACTCTCCAGCTGGGTCAGATTGCCGGCCCACTCCTGGACTCGCAGCACGTTGAGCGCCGCGGTACCGAGCGTGCGCGCCGGCACTTCCTTGGACTCCACCAGCCGGGTCAGGATGAGCTTGGCCAGCTCGGGGACGTCCTCGGGATGCTCGCGCAAGCTGGGAACACGCAGCTGGATCTGGCTGATCGCCGCATACAGGCGGGAGTCGAATGCAGCCTCGGCCACCAGTCGCGCCAGCGGCCGCGAGGTCGAGCAGATCAGGCGCGTGTGATAGCGGTCCACCTTGCCCAGTTGCGCCGAGCAGGTTGCGCTGCTGCACGCCCGTGAGGTCGCTCACTTCGTGCAGGAACAGGGTTCCCTCCGCGGCCTGGCCAACGATGTTGTTGGCCGGATCATCCAGGATGTCGAAGCTCGCCGGCGCGACCCAGGGCGTGTTGGCCTGGTGCAGAAAGCGCGCGCACAGGCTCTTGCCGCAGCCCGCCTCACCGGTGATGAGCACGTGCAGCTTGAGCGCCTTGACCGTCTCCAGCCGCTGCTTGAGCTCGCCGATGATCTGGGCGCTGGCCGAGATACGCCAGGGTCAGGGCGGCTGGTTGCGCGGCAGGCGCCGCCTGGCGCAGCGCCTGCCCGACCGTAGCCAGCAGTTTCTGCAATGCGATCGGCTTCTCCAGGAACGCATAGGCGCCGATCCGCGTGGCCTCCACCGCGGTGTCGATGGTCCCGTGGCCCGACATCATCACCACCGGCATGGTGAGCTGGCCGCTGCTCGCCCATTCCTTGAGCAGCGATATACCGTCGGTATCGGGCATCCAGATGTCCAGCAGCACCAGGTCGGGGCGGCTGCGATTGCGCACCAGCCGCGCCTCGCCGGCGTTCTCCGCCAGCCGCACCTGGTGCCCCTCCTCGCGCAGAATCTCGGACAGCAGCTCGCGGATTCCGACCTCGTCGTCGACGACCAATATCTGACTCATGTTGTCAACTCACCTGGGCGCCCGCCGACGCGCGCGCCGGCTGCGCGGCGCCGCGGATAACCGGCAGCAGGATGCTCACCTGCGCGCCGCTGCCGGGCACGTTGCCGATCTCGATGCTGCCGTTGTGCTCCTCCACGATCTTCTTGACGATGGCGAGTCCCAGGCCGGTGCCTTTGGCCTTGCTGGTCACGTACGGCTCGAAGGCGCGTGCCAGCATCTCGGGCGGGAACCCCGGGCCGTTGTCCAGCACTGACAGGCGCGCGGACAGACCGTCCAGGCGTGTGCGCACCGTGATGCGAGGACTGCTGCGATCGGCGATGGCTTGCTCCGCAGTTCTGCAGGAGATTGTGGATCACCTGCCGCAGCCGCGCCGGATCCCCCTGCACCGCCGGCAGCGACGCGTCGAGCTCCAGGGCGATCGCCGGGCGTTGCGCTTCGTACAGAGTGAGCACCTCGCGCACGACGGTGTTCAGATCGAGCGGCTGCAGGCTGGTCTCCGGGGCGCGCGCGTACTGGCTGAATGCATCCACCATGCCCTTGAGCTGCGCCACCTGATTGACGATAGTTTGGGTAGAGCGCGCGCAGCATATCCGCGTCGGCGGCCTGGAGCTTGTCGGCAAGGCGATGGGCCAGGCGCTCGGCCGAGAGCTGGATGGGGGTGAGCGGGTTCTTGATCTCGTGCGCCAGGCGGCGCGCGACTTCGCCCCATGCCGCGAAGCGCTGCGCCTGCAGCAGCCTGGTGATGTCGTCGAACACCACTACAAAGCCGGCTTCCGAACCGGCCAGCGCAGACCCGCGCATGAGCAGCACCTTGCGGCCGTCCTGGAGCTCGACCTGCTTCTCCCAGCTCTCGTCGCCGCCGGCTTGCATGGCCAGGACGACCTGGGCGCTGATCTCGGCCAGGCGGCTCGCGCGCTCCCGCCAGTCTTCCAGCCGCACACCCATCAGCGGCTCCAGGTCCACGCCCAGGATCGCGCGCGCGCTCGGGTTGGCCGACCGCAGCCGCCGCTCGCTGTCGAACGAGAGCACCCCTGCGGACAGTTTGTCGAGGATGCTCTGCACATAGGCCTTGGCCCCCTCGAGCTGCTGCTGGTTGCGCATCGCGGCCGCGCGCGCTTCTTCGAGCTGAGTGGTCATGGTATTGAAGGAAGCGGTCAGGATGCCGAGCTCGTCGTGACTGCGCACCGGATGGCGCTGGCTGAAGTCGCCTTGCGCCACGGCGCGGGTCCCGGCCGCGAGCAGGACCAGCGGCGCCGACAAACGCTCGCTGAACACGATCGCAAGCACCAGCGCTGACAACAGAGCCAACAGCAGCGACAACGTGAGGGACAGCCCGTACAGGCGCTTCAGGCCGCTGCGCGACAGGGACAGCTCCTGGTAGTCCTGATAGATAGCCTGCACCGTCTCGGCATCGCGCGCCAGGGCGTCCGGGACCGGTTGCACGAGCTGGAGCAGAGCCAGCTCTCCGGAAAGCCGGTTGACGGGCACCACCACGCGCAGCCGCAGCGGCTGCGATTCCTCGCGACTCGATCTCCCGGTAGGGCTGCTGCACGCGCGCCTGCTGCATGGCCCGGACCGGCAGCAGGCTGGGCATCAGCCTCGACCCTTCGCTGATGGAGAAGGCGAGGATGTTGCCGTCGGCGTGGAACAGCGCCGCTTCCCGCACCCCGGCCTGCTCACGCAAAGCTTCCAGCTTGGCCAGAAGCTGCGCGGGCCGCGCATCGGCGAGCTGCATGGCCATGGAATCGGCCTTCGCATTGAGCTCGCGCAGCATGTTGTCCAGGGTCGTACGGCCCAGGCTCAAGCCACCCTCCAGCGCTTTCTCCACGCGTACGTCGAACCACGACTCGATGCTCTTGTTCAGGAACTGCACCGAGACCGAGTACACGAGGGCGCCGGGCAGCACGGCCACCAGAGAGAACAGCAGCACCAGCCGCAGCGTGAGCTTGGAGCCGAACAGGCCGGCCTGCAGGCGCCGGCGCAGCGCCAGGAGCTGGTATCCCACCAGGACCATCAGCGCCAGCACGATGCTCACGCCGAGGAACAGCAGCAGCGGCAGGTCGCGCGCGAACATCGGCGTGTTGGAGCTCGCGCTGAGCACCAGATAGAGCATCACCGCGCCCAGCAGCAGGATCGAGGCGATCAAGTACTTCATGCCCCGCGACAGCAGGGAGTGGCGCACGGTGCGGATCGACGGTGTCACGGCTTGAAGGTCCAGCGATACCAGTCGGAAGACAAGCTCCAGTCGCTCGAGCCCAGCGCGTCGATCTGCAGCGGCTTGGGCAGTTGCGAGGTATCCAGACGCAGGCGCAGCGCGGCGATGTAGACGTCGCCGGGATCGACCTCCTGGTAGCGCACCGCAGGCGAGTAGCGGACCCTGCCCACCACCGCCAGCGCTTCGCTCAGAGACGTCGAAGCTCTGACTCACGGCACCGAAGGTGAGCCGGTATTGGCGGGTGAGGGCGTGGAAGGAAAGCTTGTGCTGGGTGCGGAACTCGGACACGGTGCGGTTCCACAGGTTGAACGTCCACCAGCGCGGGTAGAGGAGCTCGAACTCGGTTACGAAGGTCAGGGCCACGCCGCGGCTGAGGGCTTCCTCCAGCGTCGGCGTGAGCACGATGTCATAGATGGCGTCCAGCGCATAGCCCGCCTCGGTAGGAGCGAGCTCGGCCGACTTGATATAGACGCCCTCGGCCTGCGCGCGCAGAGACAGGCATCAAGCGCGGCGGCGGCAAGCAGACGCAGCACCAGGTTAGGTCCGCTCGCCAACGAGCTTTTGCAACAGGGCGTAGAAGAAACCATCTTGCCGGGCGTCCGGGAGCAGCTGACCGTCGGTCTGCGCAAGCTCCGTTATCGGCAGACGGCGCGCGTTCTTGTGTGCGCTCAGGAAGTCTGCGATCGGTGCTTGATTCTCAGCAGGAAACAATGAGCAGGTTGCGTACAGCAATGTACCACCGGGCGTGAGCGTCTGCCACAACGCGTCCAGCAGCCGGGCCTGCTCGTGCGCCAGGCGCTCGATATCCTCGGGCCGCCGCAGCCATTTGATGTCAGGATGGCGCCGCACCACGCCCGAGGCCGAACACGGCGCATCGAGCAGTACCCGGTCGAACGACTGCCCGTCCCACCAGGCATCCAAGTCGGCTGCGTCGGCCGCGACCGGACGCGCGTCGAGCCGCAGCCGCTCGAGGTTGTCCCGCACCCGCACCAGGCGCTGCGGGTCGCAGTCGATGGCGGTGAGTTCGACGGCGGCGGTCTCGAGCACGTGGGCAGCCTTCCCGCCCGGCGCAGCTGCACGCGTCCAGCACACGCATCCCGTCGCTCACGTCCAACAGCTCTGCCGCGCGTTGCGCTGCCAGGTCCTGCACCGAGACCAAGCCGTCCGCGAATCCAGGGAGCGCTTCGATCGGTACCGGGTGCTGCAGCCTGACCGCGACAGCACCGATCTGCTCGGCGGCGAGGCCGGCCGCGCTGAGCGCGTGCAAGTAGGTTGCGACGGACACGCGGCGGCGATTGATGCGCAACGTCATGGGAGGGTGCAGGTTGCCAGCGTCCAGGATGGCCTGGCACCGGTCTGGATAGGCGCGCTCGAGCTCCTCGATCCACCAGCGAGGGTAGGAGAAGCGGCCAGAGGGCGTAGCGCGGGCACGTTCCAGCAGCGAGTCGCGCTCGCGCAGGAACCGGCGCAGAACGGCGTTGACCAGGCCCTTGGCGGAACCCTTTCCCAGCCTCGCACAAGTGCGCACCGCGCCGTCGACGACTGCATGCGCCGGGGCGCGCGTCCACTGGAGCTGATACAGCGCAACCAGCAGCAGCGCCTCAACCTCCGCATCGCTGGCCGGCTTGTTCAGCGCGAGCCGCAACACCTCCCTGAGCGTCCCCAGCCAGCGGCAGGCGCCGTAGGCGAGATCCTGGATGGCGGCGCGCTCGGCGCTGCTCAGGGAAGAATGGCGTGACCATATCAGTGCGAGCGTCGCTGTCAGGCTGCGCCCGCGCAGAACCTCCAGCAGTGCGTGGGTGGCATGGCGCTGGACTTCGATCATCGGCGTTCAGCCAGCCACAGGGGATACAGAGAGATTCGATCGCTGAGTGATGCGAGCAGGGCCTGAGCAAGGCCCGAGGAGTTGGCGTTTCGTTCTTCCTCTGGTCCTCTGTGACCTCTGTGGCGGCAAGCTCTTCAGCTCTCTAGCGGAGCCTGGCTGCCCAGGCGCTCGCCAGGCGCGATGGGGAAGCCCGACAGCAGGTCACGCACCCCCAAGCGCCGGCCCCCGGCTCGCTGCAATTCGTCGACGCGCAGCAGACCGCTTCCGCACTCGACGAGCAGAGCGTCGGGCTCGACAGCGCGGATGCGCCCGGGCACACCGGCTGCGCCGGGAAGCGGCCGCGCTCGCCACACCCGCAGAGGCTCTCCGCGCAGACGGGTTGTAGCCACCGGAAACGGATTGAAGGCCCGCACCTGCCGGTCGAGCTCGGCCGCGTCGCGCGTCCAATCGAGCTCCGCCTCCGTCTTCTCGATCTTGTGCGCGTAGGTGGCTTGCGCTTGCGACTGTGGCTGGGGCCGCAACGATCCGCTCCCAACCAGGGCGAGCGCGCGGACGATGCTGGCTGCACCCAGCGCAGCGAGCTTGTCGTGCAACGACGACGCCGTGTCCTCGTCTGCGATCGGGATGGCCTCCTGGAGGTAGACAGGACCCGTATCCAGACCCGCTTCCATGCGCATGATGCTGATTCCGGTGTGGCTGTCGCCGGCCAGGATGGTGCGTTGGATGGGCGCGGCGCCGCGCCAGCGCGGCAGCAGTGAGGCATGGATGTTGACGCACCCCAGCGGAAACAGATCCAGTACGTCCTGCGGCAGGATCAGGCCATAAGCGGCTACCACCATGGCCTGCGCCCCCGCCGCTGCCAGCCGCTGGCGGGCCTGCTCCCCGCGCAGCGTGACCGGCTGTACCAGCTCGAGACCCCGCTCCATGGCCAGCACTTTGACCTCCGAGGGCCTCAGTCTGAGGCCCCGCCCGCCCGGCCGATCGGGCTGGGTCAGGACCAGGGGGATGTCGTGCCCGGCTTCCAGCAGGGCCTCCAGGGCGCAGCGGGCAAATGCCGGCGTGCCGGCGAACACCAGTCGCATCACATCGCCCGGCGCTGCTGCTTCTTCAACTTGGCAACGATGCGCGTCTGTTTCAGGCGCGACAGGTACTCGACGAACACCTTCCCCTTCAGGTGGTCCATTTCGTGCTGTATGCACACCCCCAGCAGGCCGCTGGTTTCCAGGGTAAAAGGCTGACCGTCCCGATCCAATGCACGGACCTTGATCCACTCCGCGCGCCGAACAATTTCGTAGATGCCAGGTACGGACAGGCAACCCTCTTCGCAGTCGGCCTCGCCACCCGCTTCCAGAATCTGGGGGTTGATCAGCACCAGCAGCTGGTCGTGGGCCTCCGAGATGTCCAGGACGATGACCTCCTTGTGAACATCCACCTGCGTGGCGGCGAGCCCGATGCCGGGTGCCGCGTACATGGTCTGCGCCATGTCCCTAACAAGTTGGCGAATTTCGTCGTTAATAGTCTCCACGGGAGCCGCGACCCGGTGGAGCCGCTCGTCCGGATAGTGGAGGATGGGCAGCAACGCCATAGCGCTTGCCTGCTTAACAGATTACGAGCAGAATCTATCAAAACTTCTTGACTTTACTGGGGTTACGACCTTCGGAGCGCCCTTGAGTTCGGTGCTTGCCCAAGGATCCCCGGGAGGACATTGGAGCTCACGAATGCCCAGAATTATAGCGGTAGTACCCCTGATCCTCTGGCTTGGTGTCGCAGGCGCGTCCTGGGCACAGGACGAGGAGGCCGCCGACGCCACGGAGGCCACCGCCCCGGCTCAGACCGAGGCCGCCGCGACGACGGCGCCTGCGGGCGATCAGCCGATGCTCCAGGACAACATTCCCTCGCGTTATGTGGTGGTCAAGGGGGATACGCTGTGGGGCATCTCCTCGCGCTTCCTGAAGAATCCCTGGAAATGGCCGGACCTGTGGGGCATCAACAAGGACGTGGTCCGCAACCCCCATTGGATCTACCCCGGCGACGTGCTGATCCTCGATCTGACGGGTGCAACGCCGCGCCTGCGCCTGGAGGGCGCACCCGACGGCGGGCTGTCGCGCTGGTATGGCTACGAGCTGCAGGTGTCCAACCTCACGCCGCAGATGCGCTCGACGGGGCTCGCACCGCTGGCCATCCCGACTATCCCGGCCAAGGCCATCGATCCGTTCCTGGTGCGGCCGCTCATCGTCAACCCGTCCCAGGTCGCGGGCGCGCCGAAGATCGTGGCCAACGTGGACAAGCGCGTGGTCGTCTCGGCCGGCGACACCGCCTACGTAATGGGGCTCGACCAGAAAAAGGGACAGCGCTGGCAGGTCTACCGCAAGGGCCGTGTCTTCCAGGACCCCGACACCAATGAAGTGCTTGGCTTCGAGGCCGTCTATCTGGGCGATGCCAACGTGACCGGCTTCGGGGAGATCAGCACCGTTCAAGTGGTCAGCGCGATCCAGGAGATCGCGACCGGAGACCGCCTCACGGTGGCGCCACCGCTGCAAAGCATGCCCTACGTGCCGCGGGCGCCATCCCGCCCGGTGGTGGGCCGCATCATCGCGGGCTCCGACGACACCGTGTCGGAGATGGGGACTTATTCCGTCGTCATCCTCAACCGCGGGGCTCGGGACGGGCTGGAGGTCGGGAATGTGCTGGGGCTGTATCGCTCGGAGGGTACTATCACCGTATCCGCCCGCGAATCGCTGCAACTGCCCGAGCAGCGCTACGGGCTGATGATGCTATTCCGCGTGTTCGAACGCATGTCCTACGGGCTGGTGCTGACCTCGAATCGTCCGGTCAATGTGTTCGACACCTTCCGCAACCCGTGACCGCGGGTCGGCGCGCACGCAGCAGCGCCGTGCCGACCACGTAACGGAGATCGGCAGCGCGGTCCTCGGCCGATGGGCCCCGCGCCCGGCGCAGGTCCGGCCGAGGCGGAGTCGTGGCTGCGCTTCACGCTGGTCCCCGAGTTCGGAGGCGCCGCGCAGCGCCGGCTGCTTGCCGCGCTGGGCTCGCCGGAGGATGCGCTCGCCGCGAGCGTGAACGCGCTGGAGCGGCTGGTGGGCCGGGCAGCAGCGGAAGCCTTGAAGCGTGGACCCGAACCGGCGCGGATCGCCGAGGCGCTCCGCTGGCTCGAAGGCGAGGGCGCCTGCCTGCTCACCCTCGCCGACCCCCACTATCCCGCCGGACTGCTGGAGACCGCCGACCCGCCCGTTGTCCTGTACGCGCGCGGGCGCACCGAGTTGCTGCAGCGCCCGGCCCTGGCAGTGGTCGGGAGCCGCAATCCCACTCCCGGAGGTGTGGCGGATGCGGCAGCCTTCGCAGAGGCGCTGAGCAATGCCGGATTGACGATCGTCAGCGGCCTGGCGCTAGGCATCGACACGGCAGCCCATCGCGGCGGGCTGGCCGGCGCGTCTTCCAGCATCGCGGTGCTGGGCACCGGCCTCGATCGAGTCTACCCTGCCCGCAACCGAGACCTTGCGCACCACTTGAGTGCTGCGGGGCTGATGCTCTCGGAGTTCGCGTTGGCGACCCCGGCGATGGCGCAGAACTTCCCCCGCCGCAACCGCATCATCAGCGGACTTGCACGCGGCTGTCTAGTCGTTGAAGCGGCATTGCGCAGCGGCTCGTTGATCACGGCGCGGCTGGCCCTCGAGCAAGGCCGCGAGGTGTTCGCCGTTCCGGGGTCGATCCATTCACCTCTATCGAAGGGTTGTCATTGGTTGATCAAGCAAGGCGCCAAGCTGGTAGAGTCTGCGCAGGATGTGCTCGAAGAGCTGCAGTTGCTGCAGCGGCCGGAGGTGCCCGGCACTGCCGCTGCCGCGCCGCCACTGGCCGTCCCCGACGCCGCTGCGCAGACCGTCCTCGCTGCGATGGGGTATCACCCGGTCGACCTCGATCTGCTTTGCGCGCGGACCGGCTTGACGCCCGACGCGGCTTCCGCCATGCTGTTGACGCTGGAGCTCGATGGATTCGTCAGCCGTCTGGCGGGTGGCATGTATCAGCGCATCCGTTGACACGGCGCCGGGCTTTAGGAGGCTTTCAGGCATCCGCTGCAGCCTTACGTGTTCGATATCCTCGCCTATCTGGTTGAGCGTTACTACGAGCTTGGTGCTTACCCCGACCAGGACACGCTGTCCCGGCAACTGGTCGCGGCGGGGTTCGAAACACGGGACGTCCATCAGGCACTGCGATGGCTGTCTGGACTGGAGCAGCACGAGTGGCCGCATCCGGAGGCCGGGTTCAGGCCTGACGGGCCGGTGTCGCTGCGACATTACACGACTGCGGAGCAGCGCAAGCTAGATCCGGAGAGCCGTGGATTCCTGCACTTCCTGGAGGCCGTGGGAGCGCTGGACGCGAGTCAGCGCGAGGCGGTGCTCGACCGCGTAATGGCGACCGAGATTGAAATCGGCCTTGACGAGCTCAAACTGGTAGTCCTTCTGGTTCTGTGGAATCAGGGGCGCCCGCTGGATTCGCTCATCCTCGACGAACTGCTGGTCAGCGAGCGCGTCGCCACGCTGCACTGAGAGTCGAGGCACAGCTGGGCCGGGCACACGGATTGCGGCCGCCTTGATACAACTGAACTAACTTCCTATTCACTCTGGCGCTCGCCAGTTCCAGGGCAACGCATGTCTCGAAATCTACTCATTGTAGAATCGCCTTCCAAGGCGAAGACTCTGAAGAAATACCTGGGCCGCGACTTCGAGGTCCTCGCCTCGTACGGTCATGTGCGCGACCTCGAGGCCAAGGAGGGCGCGGTCGATCCCGATAACGACTTCAGCATGCGCTACGCGCTGGTGGAGCGCAACAAGAAGCACGTCGACGCCATCGCACGCGCGGCGGAGGATGCCGACCAGATCCTGCTCGCGACCGACCCGGATCGCGAAGGCGAAGCCATCGCCTGGCACTTGTCCGAGATCCTGCGCGGCAAGAAGAGCTTGCGCGGCCGCCCGGTCAAGCGGGTGGTGTTCTACGAGATCACCGAGTCGGCCGTCCAGGAAGGGGTGGGGCACCCGCGCGACCTGTCGATGCCGCTGGTGAACGCGCAACAGGCCCGGCGTGCGCTCGACCACCTGGTGGGCTTCAATCTGTCTCCTCTGCTCTGGCGCAAGATCGGACCGAGCCTGTCGGCCGGGCGCGTGCAGAGCCCGGCCCTGCGCCTGATCGTCGAGCGCGAGCAGGAGATCGAGGCGTTCAAGAGCCAGGAGTACTGGACCGTCCATCTGGACAGCCACAAGGAGAAGGAGAAGTTCACCGCCCGCCTGAACCAGTATCGCGGCGAGAAGGTAGAGCAGTTCTCGTTCGATCAGCGACCGAGCCAGCAGGCGCGAGGTCGTGGAAGCCATCACCAATGCGGCGCGCGGCACGGCCACCGTCGTGCGGGTGGAGAAGAAACCGAAGACCCGCTCGCCGGCGGCGCCATTCATCACTTCCACGCTGCAGCAGGAGGCAGTGCGCAAGCTCGGCATGACCGCCGAGCGCGCCATGCGCACCGCCCAGCAGCTGTATGAAGGCGTGGACATCGGGTCGCGGCACGGTCGGCTTGATCACCTACATGCGCACCGACTCCACCAACCTCGCGGACGAAGCCGTGCGCGAGATCCGGGACTACGTGGCGAAGCACTTCAACGCCACCTACCTGCCCAAGGATGTCGGTCGTGTACCGCAGCAAGTCGAAGAACGCGCAGGAAGCGCACGAGGCGATCCGCCCTACCTCGATCTTCCGCACACCCGATGATCTCAAGGGGCACCTGCCGCCCGACCAGGCGCGCCTGTACGAGATGATCTGGAAGCGCACGCTGGCTTGCCAGATGGCCCCGGCCCGCTACGACACCACCGGCTCTGGACATCGCCGTCGGCGGCAAGGACACGCTGTTCCGCGCCACCGGCCAGACCCTGGTGTTTCCCGGCTACATCGCGGTGTACCAGGAAGGCGCCGACGACAGCGTGGAGGAGGGCGACGAGAAGCTGCCGGTGCTCGAGGTGGGCGAGCAGATCCCGGTCGACCGCATCTTCGGCGAGCAGCACTTCACCCTGCCGCCGCCGCGCTACACCGAAGCGAGCCTGGTGAAGAAGCTGGAGGAGTACGGCATCGGCAGACCCTCGACCTATGCCAGCATCATCTCGACCCTGCAGGAACGCGGCTACGCCGTGCTCGACAAGAAGCGCTTCCTGCCGACCGACCTGGGGCGGATCGTCAACGGGTTCCTGACCGCGCACTTCGATCACTACGTGGACTACGACTTCACCGCGCGCATGGAGGACCAGCTGGACTTCATCTCCAACGGCGAGCGCGAATGGGTGCCGGTTCTGCGCGGGTTCTGGAACGACTTCTCCCGCACGCTCGAGGAGAAGCAGGGGGTCAACCGCGGGGTACCCCTGGGTGAGGAGTGCCCGAAATGCAAGAGCGATCTGTACCTGCAGAACAGCAAGCGCGGGCTGTTCGTGGGCTGCAGCGCCTACCCCAAGTGCGACTACACGCGGCCCTGGGGCAACCTGCCCGAGGGGCCCATCAATCTTGGGAAGGATCCCGTGTCTGGCCTGGACGTGCTGCTGCTGCGGGGCCCGTATGGGCCCTACGCTCAGCTCGGCCCGACCGTCGAGGGGGCGCAGACCAAACCGAGGCGCGCGTCATGGCCTCAACACCTGCCGATTACCACCGCAGACTTGGAGACAGCGTTGAAGGTGCTATCCCTGCCACGCACACTTGGAAATCATCCGGAGTCCGGCAAGCCCATCGAAGCCAACGTCGGACGCTTCGGCCCGTATGTAAAACACGACGGCGCCTTCAAGTCCATTCCGAAGAGCGAAAGCGTGTACGACATCTCGCTGGAGCGAGCGCTCGAGCTGCTTGCCGCGCCCAAGACCTCTCGCGGGCCCGAGGGCAAACACCTCGGCCCGCACCCCATCGACAACCAGCCCGTGCAGCTGATGGACGGGCGCTATGGTCCCTATATCAAGCACGGGAAGGTGAACGTCACAGTGCCCACGGACATGGACGCGGCGACACTCACCCTGGACGATGCTGTGGACCTGCTGGCGGAGAAGGCCGCCAAGGAGCTGGCCAAGACCGGCAGCACGGCAGCACGGCCAATCGCGGCGCAGCGCCCCGCGAACCAGCGCGGCGGGCGCCCACAGCGCGGCGATGGCACACCGCGCGCGGGCGGCGGAGGTGCGCGCGGGGCGGGTGCTCCGCGTGGCAACGCTCCGCGCGGAGGCGCCGGTCCCCGCGGGGATGGACCTCGTGCGGATGGGGGTGGCGCGAAGAGAGCAGGCGGCAACCAGCCTAACCGAGCAGCGGGCAACCGCAGCGGCTCAGGCAAGGGCAAACCGGCGGCACACCCGCAGCGTCAGCCGACCCAGCGTGCTGCCGCCGCGCGTTCGGGCGCGCGGCGCCGGCCGGCTTGATGCTCGGGCATGGCAGACATCACAGGCTGCCCACCTCCCATTGCCAAGACACGAAAGCGCGACGAAACGAGATCAGATATCGAGGTTGCGCACGCCCAGCGCGTTCGCCTCGATGAACGCGCGACGCGGCTCGACCACGTCGCCCATCAGCGTAGTGAAGATCTCGTCGGCCGCGATGGCATCCTCGATCTGCGCCCGCAGCAGCCGGCGCGAGGCCGGATCCATGGTCGTTTCCCAAAGCTGCGTGGGATTCATCTCTCCCAGCCCTTTGTAGCGCTGGATCGACAGGCCGTGCCTGGCCTGTTCCAGCAGCCAGTCGATGGCCTGCTGGAACTCGGTCACTGCGGTTTCTTCGTCGCCGCGCTTGACCCGTGGCGCCGGGCGCAACCAACCCCTGCAGAACGCCGGCGGTGCGTCGGATCTGCTGGTAGTCCCCGGTCTCGACGAAGTCATGGTCCAGCACGCGACAGCCGCTGGTTGCCATGCAGCATCGCGCGTGATCAGCAAGCGGTGCGATTCGGTCTTCTCATCGAACTGCACGTCTATCACCACGTCGGTCCCTGCCAGCGCGGCCGACAGCGCGGCCGCGCGTCATCCCGCGGCCGCTGCTGCCGAGCTCAAATCCACGACGATCCCCTTGAGCAAGGCATGCAGCACTGCGCTGTCCACGCGCCGGGACAGCCGGTCGATCACGGCCTCGGCCAGGATGTACTCGCGTGCAACCTCGGCAAGCGTGTCCCCGGTCAGCGGCTGCGCGCCTTCAGCCGGCGTCAGCTGCGCATCCTTCAGCGCGAGCTTGAGCAGATACTCCTTGAGCTCGTGGTCGTCCTTGAGATAGCGCTCGTCGCGGCCGTGCTTGACCTTGTACAGCGGCGGCTGGGCGATGTAGATATGGCCGCGCTCGACCAGCTCGGGCATCTGCCGGTAGAAGAAGGTCAGCAGCAGGGTGCGGATGTGCGACCCGTCGACGTCCGCATCGGTCATGATGATGATGCGGTGGTAGCGCAGCTTCTCGGGCCGGTACTCCTCCTTGCCGATGCCCGGTCCCCAGCGCAGTGATCAGCGTGGCGATCTCCTGGGACGAGATCAGCTTGTCGAAGCGCGCCTTCTCGACGTTGAGGATCTTGCCCTTGAGCGGCAGGATGGCCTGGATGCGGCGATCGCGTCCCTGCTTGGCCGAACCGCCGGCGGAGTCGCCCTCCACCAGGTACAGCTCGGACCGCGCCGGGTCCTTCTCCTGGCAGTCGGCAAGCTTTCCCGGCAAGCCGAATCCGTCCAGAATGCCCTTGCGGCGCGTCATCTCGCGCGCCTTGCGCGCCGCTTCGCGCGCGCGCGCCGCCTCGATGATCTTGCCGACGATGGTCTTGGCGTCGTTGGGGTGTTCCAGCAGAAAGCCCATCAGCGCGTCGGCGACCACCTCTTCCACCGCCGGCCGGACCTCCGAGGAGACGAGCTTGTCCTTGGTCTGCGACGAGAACTTGGGGTCGGGGAGCTTGACCGACAGCACGCAGGTCAGCCCCTCGCGCATGTCGTCGCCGGTGGTCTCGACCTTCGCCCGCTTGGCGAACTCGTTCTGCTCGATGTACTGGTTCAGCGTCCGGGTCATCGCTGCCCGCAGCGCCGTCAGGTGGGTGCCGCCGTCGCGCTGCGGGATGTTGTTGGTGAAGCACAGCACCGATTCCTGGTAGGAATCGTTCCACTGCATGGCCACTTCGACGCCGATCCCGTCGCGCTCGCGCGCGGCGTGAAAGATGCGGGATGCAGAACGGTCTTGGTGCGGTTGATGAACTCCACGAAGGCCGCGGATGCCGCCGGCGAACTGGAACAGTCTCCTCCTTGCCGTTGCGCTGGTCCACCAGCTCGATGCGGATGCCGTTGTTGAGGAAGGACAGCTCGCGCAGGCGCTTGGCCAGGATGTCGTAGTGGAACTCGACGTTGCCGAACACCTCCGTGCTCGGCATGAAGTGGACCTCGGTGCCGCGGCGCTCGGTGCGTACCGATCTCCTTGAGCGGCGCGCTGCGCACGCCGTTGCGAAACTCCATCTGGTACACCTGGCCGCCGCGGCGGATGGTCAAGCGCAGCCATTCCGACAGTGCGTTCACCACCGACACGCCCACGCCGTGCAGCCCGCCCGAGATCTTGTAGGAGTTGCTGTCGAACTTGCCGCCGGCATGCAGCACCGTCATCACGATCTCGGCGGTCGAACGGCCCAGCTCGTCGTCGGGATGCACCTCGACCGGAATGCCGCGACCGTTGTCGATCACGCTGATGGAGTTGTCGGTGTGGATGATGACCTGCATCGTCGTCGCAATAGCCCGCCAGCGCTTCGTCGACGGCGTTGTCCACCACCTCGAAGACCATGTGGTGCAGGCCGGTCCCGTCGCTGGTATCGCCGATGTACATGCCGGGCCGCTTGCGCACGGCTTCCAGCCCCTTCAGGACCTTGATGCTCTCGGCGGTGTAATCGGAAGGATGGTTGCTGCATTTGGTTGGCTGAGTTGACGACGCTCGAATGAAAGAGGCGGCGGATGCGCGAGGTCAGATCCGCATGGGCATGACGACGTACTGGAAGTTGCTGTTGCCCGGCAGGGTCAGCAGCATGCTGCTGTTGGCATCCCCCAGCGAGCAGTCCACCTGCGCCGGTGGAGACATTGGCCAGCACGTCCAGCAGGTAGCTGACGTTGAAGCCCGACGTCCAGCGCCTCGCCGCTGTACTGGATCTCCAGCTCCTCCTCCGCCTCCTCCTGCTCGGTGTTGCTGGAGACGATGCGCAGGCTGTTTTCGGTCAGGACCCAGCGCACGCCGCGGAACTTCTCGTTCGACAGGATAGCCGCACGCTGCAGCGCCTGCTGCAGCTTCAGAGCGGTCGAGCACGAAGTGCTTGCGGTAGCCGGTCGGTATCACCTTCTGGTAGTCCGGAAACCTGCCGTCAACGACTTTGGTGATGAACTCGATGTTGCCGAATGCAAAGGCGACCTGGTTGTCGCGCACTTCGATCCGACGTAGTCGTGTCGGCGTCGCCTAGCAGCTTGGCGAGCTCGAGCACGGCTTTGCGCGGAAGAATGACGTCGACTTTCGCAACATCGGTCTCGACCGGAAGCGTGGCAAGAGCCAGGCGGTGGCCATCGGTCGCGACGACGGTGAGCCCGGTCGGGTGCCAGCGACAGCAGCATGCCGTTCAGATAGTAGCGAATGTCCTGCTGCGCCATGGCGTATTGAACCAGGCCCAGCAAGCTGCTTGAGGTCGCGCTGGCCCAGCTCCAGCGACGGCGCTTGCCGCGCCCGCGGGCGCCAGCCTGGGAAAGTCCTGCGCGGGCAAGGTCTGCAGGCTGAACCTGCTCTTGCCCGATTTGATCTGCAGGCGCTTGTCCTGCAGATCGAGAGCCAAAGGAGTGCCTTCGGGAAGCGCGCGCAGGATATCCTGGAGCTTGCGCGCGGAGACTGTGTCGCGTGCTCCCCGGAGCCGGCGGTCGTCTGGCTGCGCGACGCGACCTGGATCTCGAGGTCGGTCGCCGTAAGCGTGAGCTGGTCGCCCTGGATCTCGAGCAGGACATTGGAGAGGATGGGAAGCGTATGGCGGCGTTCGACGACACCGCTGACGGACTGCAGTGGCAGAAGAACCACATCCCGTTGTACGCTTATTGATGTCATATTGCTTCCTGATAGTAGGTAATAGAGCAGCCCGCAGCTTGTGCGATTCGCCGGTACACCCGGCCACCATTGCCTGTCACGGTGGGCAAGGTCCGTGTATGGGGCGGGGATAGCCGGTGGATCGATTGTGGATGATCTCGGCAGTCGGCTCGAATGGCGAAGTTGTGCACGTTTGGTCCCCAGGATGTTCAGCTGCGCAGGACCTGCAGGAGAGCCTCGAAGTCCCTGCCGATATCCGGGTTCTCGGCTTTCAAAGAAGCGATCCTGCGGCACGCGTGCAGCACGGTCGTGTGGTCGCGACCGCCGAAAGCCTCGCCGATATCCGGCAGGCTCATCTGCGTCAGCTCCTTTGCCAACGCCATCGCCATCTGCCGCGGGCGCGCGACGTTGCGCGAGCGCTTCTTCGAGTACATCTCCGCGACCTTGATCTTGTAGTAGTCGGCCACGGTACGCTGGATATTGTCGATCGATATCTGGCGGTACTGGATCGCCAGCAGATCCTTGAGTGCCTCCCGCGCCAGCTCGACCGAGATCGGCTGTCCGGCAAAGTTTGAGTAGGCGATCACGCGCTTCAGGCCCCCCTCCAGCTCCCGCACGTTGGACTGGATGTGCTTGGCTATGAAGAAGGCGACGTCCTCGACCAGGCCGAGGCCGTCGGCTTCGGCCTTCTTGATCAGAATCGCAACGCGCATCTCCAGCTCGGGAGGCTCGATAGCGACGGTCAAACCCCAGCCGAACCGGGAGATCAGGCGGTCTTCCATGCCGCTGATTTCCTTCGGGTAGGTGTCGCAGGTGATGATTACCTGCTTGTGCGCTTCGATCAGCGCGTTGAAGGCATAGAAGAACTCCTCCTGGGTTCGGGTCTTGCCGCTGAAGAACTGGATGTCATCGATCAGCAGCAGATCGAGCGAGTGGTAGTACTTCTTGAAGCCGTCGAAGGCCTTGTGCTGGTAAGCACGTACTACGTCAGACACGTACTGCTCAGCGTGAATATAGCGGATCTTGGCGTTGGGATTTCGATCCTGTACCAGGTTGCCGATCGCCTGCAGCAAGTGGGTCTTACCCAAGCCCACGCCGCCGTAGATGAACAGCGGGTTGTAAGCGGTACCGGGGTGCTCGGCCACTTGCAGCGCGGCGGCCCGAGCGAGCTGATTGGCTTTGCCAGTGACGAAAGAGTCGAACGTGAAAGTCGGGTTCAGGCGGCTGGTTTCGCGCAGCCGCGGTCTTGTTTCCATCGCCGGGGCAGCTGCCGGGGCGACCGCGACCGCGGCAGGCGCCGGGTGGGCAACACTGCGCTGCGCGAGCTCCAGCGAGACGGTGAACTGGCCCTTCTGGTGGTCCTGGGCGAGTTGCTCGATGACTGGAAGAAAGCGATCCTTGACCCACTGCAGGACGAATCGGTTGGGCGCCTGGACTACCAGGTTGCGGCCGGATACACGGGCCTGAAGCGGCTGAATCCAGGTCTTGAACTGCTGGTGCGGCAGGGACTGCTCGAAATGCTGGAGGCAAAGAGCCCAGAAGGCGTCCATCGTTCATTACGGGGAGCGAGAAGGCAGCGAGGAACCGCCCGAGGGCGAGGTCGGTATGATAGCAGTCGCAGGCAGACTTATCCACAGCGTCTTGGCCAAGTCGGAGTTGACAAAGCGGGTCCAGCACGCGTGTAATACCCGGCTTTTCAGCTGTCTGGCGGGAACTCAAGATGAAACGCACGTACCAACCGTCGAAAATCCGGCGCGCGCGCACCCATGGCTTCCGAGCGCGGATGAAAACCCTCGGGGGCCGCAAAGTGCTCAATGCACGCCGAGCCAAAGG
The DNA here is from genome assembly GCA_963827575.1 of uncultured beta proteobacterium. GTDB lineage: Bacteria > Pseudomonadota > Gammaproteobacteria > Burkholderiales > SHXO01 > SHXO01. The sequence goes on along the minus strand of CAWHCG010000024.1, from coordinate 68,008 downwards.
GCGCAAGCGCCTGGCGCTTTAGCGTTCGATTCGCATTCTTTGTCAGTCTGCCTTCTGTCCGGAGGGTAGTCTTCAGTGGCCGGTTTTCCCCGGGCCGCCCGGCTCCGGTCTGGGGAAGACTTCAAGCGGGGCCTCAAAGCGCGAAGGCGAGGGTCTGGGCGGTGGTTTACGGCGTCTTCGGTCGCCAACCACGGCAACAGGGCGCGGCTGGGTATTGTGGTTGGGCGACGCGTCCTACCCCTGGCGACGCACCGGAATCGGATCAAACGGATCACCAGGGAGCATTTCCGCAAGCTGGCGGCACACCTTGGGCCAGTGGATGTGGTAGTGAGGCTGCGTTCGAAGCTCTCTGCCAGCGACATGGCGGCGGCCGAGGCCGAAGTCGAACGCCTCTTTCGGGAGCTCGCTTGATGCAACGCTTGTTGAGTTCGCTGATCCGCGGGTACCAGCTGGCGATCAGCCCGTTCTTCGGGGCTTCCTGTCGCTTCCATCCGAGCTGCTCGGAATATGCCCGGGAGGCGATCATGAAACACGGTGTCACCCGCGGCGCGTGGCTCGCCTGGCAACGGCTTGCACGCTGCCACCCGTGGCATCCCGGGGGGGTCGACGAGGTACCCTGAAGGTCAAGTTGCACCAGCGCTCACGTCAAATGGATAGTTACCGGCTTTTTGTAGGTTTGGTCTTTGCGGTCTCTGTGTTCCTGTTGGTCGATGCCTGGATGCGGGATCGACATCAACCGGAGCCGGCGCCCGCAACGCCGGTCGGCCAAGCGCTCCGGGAGACTCCAGCCCCCTCCGTAGAGACGCCAGTTGCACCCGCTGCGCAGGGCCAGCCCATCGCGCCGGGCGCGACAGTGGGTGCAGGCAAGGGGACGCTGCCGAAGGGCGAGCGGATCCGCGTGCAAACCGACTACCTGATCGCGGAGATCGACACGCTCGGGGGCGACCTGCGTCGCGTCGAGCTTCTTCTCCACAAGGAGCGGGGCGACAAAGACAAGAACTTCGTCCTGCTCGAGGAGAATCCGCCGCGCGTGTATGTCGCGCAGAGCGGCCTCATCGGGGAGGGGCTCGCGAATCACAACACGTTGTTTTCGGCGGCCGGCACGACCTACCAGTTGGAGCCTGCCGAGGACACGCTGGTGGTACGGCTGGAGGGTCCTGCCGCGGGTGCGGCGAAGGTGGTGAAGACTTACACGTTCCACCGCAGCAGCTACGTCATCGACGTCGGCTTCGAGGTGACTAACCTGACTGATCTGCCAAGTGAGCCGTATGCTTACTTCCAACTCGTGCGTGATACCAATCCGCCCGAGGGCGATTCCAGACTCGTTCCGACCTACACGGGTGCCGAGGTCTACACCGAGAAAGACAAGCTCCACAAGGTGAGTTTCGCCGACATCGAGGCGAACAAGGGAAGCTATCCCAAGAGCGCGACCGACGGGTGGCTCGCTTTCGTACAACACTATTTCCTGAGCGCATGGCTGCTGCAGCAGGGCGCGCCCAGAGAGTATTTCCTCAAGCCACTCACCACTGGCTTGGCGGCCGGAGGCGTCATTACGCCGGTCGGCAGCGTTGCACCCAAGCAGACCGCGCTGGTCGCTGCAAAGCTCTACGCCGGTCCGCAGGAGCAGGAGAGCTTGAAGGCTCTGGCCCCCGGGCTGGAATTGACGATCGATTACGGTTGGCTGCGAGTACTGGCTGTGCCGCTGTTCTGGGTCCTGAACCAGATCCATTCGGTGGTGGGTAACTGGGGGGTCGCGATCATCCTGCTGACGGTGCTGATCAAGCTCGTGTTCTACCCGCTCTCGGCGGCGAGCTACAAGTCGATGGCGAGAATGAAGGTTATGGCGCCCAAGCTCCAGCGCCTGAAGGAACGCTATGGTGATGATCGGCAGAAGATGCACCAGGCGATGATGGAGCTGTACAAGACCGAGAAGATCAATCCGCTGGGCGGCTGCCTGCCGATCGTTGTCCAGATCCCGGTTTTCATTGCCCTGTATTGGGTGCTGCTCTTGAGCGTGGAGCTGCGGCATGCACCTTTCATGCTTTGGATCAATGACTTATCTTCACCAGACCCGTACTTCATCCTGCCCGTGCTGATGGGGGCCACCATGTTCATCCAGACCTGGCTGAACCCCACACCGCCCGATCCGATGCAGGCGAGGCTGATGAAGATCATGCCGGTCGCTTTCAGCGTGTTCTTCTTCTTCTTCCCGTCCGGGCTGGTGCTTTACTGGCTGGTGAACAACATCCTGTCCATCGGTCAGCAATGGCAGATCACACGCGCGCTCGAGCGGTCGAAGGCCGCTCATGGCGGAACCTGACCTCATCGCAGCGCTGGCGACCGCCTCGGGAATCGGGGCGATCGGCATAGTCCGGATCTCCGGACCAGGCGTACGCCCTCTGCTCGTGCCGTTGCTGGGAAGAGAGCCGGAGCCGCGGCGCGCGCTGCTGGCCAACTTCCTGGACCATCGGGGCCAGCCCATCGACGAAGGGCTCGCTCTCTACTTCCCCGCCCCCCATTCTTACACCGGTGAGCACATGCTCGAGCTGCAGGGGCATGGCGGCCCGGCGGTGCTGCAGGTGTTGCTGAAACGCTGCCTGGAGCTCGGCGCGCGGCTCGCGGAGCCGGGGGAGTTTACCCGCCGGGCATTCCTCAACGGGAAACTGGATCTCGCGCAAGCCGAGGGGGTTGCGGACCTGATTGAGGCGCGCTCGGAGGCCGCGGCCCGCTCGGCGTTGCGCTCCCTGCAGGGAGAATTCTCTCAGGAGATCCACGCGCTGGTCGCAGACGTGACCAGCCTGCGACTGCTGGTGGAAGCTTGCATCGATTTCCCGGAGGAGGGGATTGACCAGCTTCCGCCCGCGGGTGCGAGAGCCCGGCTTGAGGTGCTGAGCGATCGTGTCGCAGCAGTCGAGAATGCGGCGCGCCGGGGCAGTCTGCTTCGGGAAGGGGCCCGGGTCGCCTTGATCGGGCGGCCGAATGTCGGAAAGTCCAGTCTGCTCAACAGGCTGGCCGGCGAAAACGTGGCGATTGTAACGGATTGGCCCGGTACGACCCGGGACGTCATCCGGCAGGAACTTGTATTGGAGGGCGTGCCCATTCACGTGCTCGACACGGCGGGCTTGCGGCCTCCAGCCGATCCGATCGAGCGCCTGGGCATCGAGCGGACCAAGGGAGTGATAGAACAAGCCGATCTGGTGGTGTTCGTCACGGATGTCCAAGACGGGTTGACGGCAGAGGATCTCAAGCTGCTCGGCGAGCTGCCGGCCCACATCGATCGGGTCCTCGTGCTGAACAAGATCGATTTGAACAACACTGCGCCAGGGGTAGGTGATTCGGAACTCGGGCGGCAGATCAGTGTGTCGGCGTTGAACGGGGAAGGACTGAATGACCTGTGTCGCGAGATACTGGAAGCACTGGGCTGGAGCGCAGGGGAGGAGGGAACGTTCCTGGCGCGTGCGCGGCATCTGGAAGCCCTGCAACGTGCGGCCGGATATCTGTCGCGGGCGAGGGATCGGACAGGGGAACTGGAGCTGTTCGCCGAGGAGCTGCGGTTGGTGCAGCGCGCCCTGGGTGACATTACCGGCGAAGTGACAGCGGATGACCTGCTGGGTGGCATATTCTCTCAGTTCTGTATCGGGAAATGAGGTTCCACGTGGAACAGTACGGAACCTGGGTTTCACGTGGAACATCTTCTTTGCCCGCAACCTTCGGGGCGGTATCATTGTCGCCGCTTCTGAAGCGGCAGCCGTCTGACCATGGGACCCGAAGCGTTTGATGTGATCGTTGTGGGGGGCGGCCACGCCGGCACCGAGGCGGCGCTCGCAGCGGCGCGCATGGGCTCGCGCACGCTCTTGCTTACGCACAGCATCGAGACCCTCGGCCAGATGTCCTGCAACCCATCCATCGGCGGGATCGGAAAAGGTCATCTAGTCAAAGAGATCGATGCCCTGGGCGGGGCCATGGCGAGCGCCACGGACGAGGCTGGAATCCAGTTCCGCATCCTGAATTCCAGCAAGGGACCAGCGGTGCGCGCCACGCGGGCGCAAGCCGACCGCGTGCTGTATAAGGCCGCGATTCGGCGCAGGCTGGAGACGCAGCCCAATCTCGCGCTGTTCCAGCAGGCAGTGGACGACCTCTTTGCTCGAAGGGGACCGCGTGGGCGGAGTGGTCACGCAGCTCGGCCTGCGGTTCACGGCCAGGACGGTGGTGCTGACCACGGGCACCTTCCTGTCCGGGCTGATTCACGTGGGCTTCACCCACTACCAGGGCGGCCGGGCCAGCGACCCGCCGTCCCTCTCTCTGGCCAGTCGACTGCGCGAGCTGAAACTCCCGGTCGGACGCCTCAAGACCGGGACCCCGCCCAGGCTGGACGGGCGTACGATCGACTTCTCCGTCATGACCGAGCAGCCTGGAGATGAGCCGGCACCGGTGTTTTCCTTCGTTGGACATGCCGACCAGCATCCGCGGCAGGTTCCCTGCTGGATTACGCATACGAACCAGCGGACGCACGATATTATTCGCGGCGGGCTCGATCGGTCCCCGATGTATACCGGCGTGATCGAAGGCGTTGGTCCGCGCTACTGCCCCTCGATCGAGGACAAGATCACGCGCTTCGCCGGCAAGGCCAGTCATCAGATCTTCCTTGAGCCGGAAGGGCTCGATACCACGGAGATCTACCCGAATGGCATCTCGACGAGCCTGCCGTTCGATGTCCAGGTCGAGTTGGTCCGATCGATTCACGGACTGGAGCAGGCCCATATCGTTCGCCCCGGCTATGCGATCGAGTACGACTACTTCGATCCGCGTGGTCTCAAGCGATCCCTCGAAACAAAGGCGATCGGTGGGCTGTTCTTCGCCGGACAGATCAACGGCACCACCGGTTACGAGGAGGCGGCTGCCCAGGGCCTGCTCGCCGGGATCAATGCGGCTCTGCAGGTAGGGGGCAGGGACACCGTGGTGCCCGCGCCGGGACGAGGCCTACCTCGGGGTGCTGGTGGATGATCTGGTTACCCGGGGGGTCAGCGAGCCCTATCGCATGTTCACGAGCCGTGCCGAGTATCGCCTGAGTCTGCGTGAGGACAATGCGGATCTGCGCCTGACCGAGATTGGCTTCGGGCTCGGTGTGGTGACTCCCAGCGCTATTCCGCGTACTGCTCCAAACGGGACAGCATCGAGCGCGAGGGCCGCGGCTGCGCTGCCACCTGGGTCGGGCCGCGTGGCGCTGACAGAGCAAATACAACACGAGCGTCTTCGGCCAGTTGCTGGACCGCGACCATACCCTTGAGGACCTCCTGCGCCGGCCCGGTGTAAGCTACCGCTCACTCGCGCGGCTGGATGCCGACCCATGCGGACATAGCGGACCCGCAGGGTAGCCGAGCAAGTCGAGATTCAGGCCAAGTACCAAGGTTACATCGAACGCCAGCAGTACGAGGTAGAGCGCCAGCGGAGCGAATGACAACATGCCCGCTGCCGACCGATCTCGACTATTCGCACCGTGCGCGGCCTTTCGATCGAAGTCCAGCAGAAGCTCAGTCTGCACCGGCCCGAAACCTTGGGCAGGCAGCACGCATCTCCGGCATCACGCCAGCGGCCATGTCGTTGCTGCTCGTGCATCTGAAACGCCGCGGGTCGTGAGCACGCTCGGTGCCGGCGAGGCGACGGCCGCGTGAAGGCTGACGCCGGGGCGGAGCGCCAGCTCGACGCAAGGTCTGGCGGACCTCGGACTGCCTGCGACCGCACGCGCGCGCGCAGCAGCTTGCTGCGCTATCTTGCCCTGTTGCAGAAGTGGAATCGCGTCTACAACCTCACGGCGATCCGCGAGGCGCGTCGCGCTCGTCAGCCACCACCTGCTGGATTCTCTTGTCCGCGTTGCCGCACCTGCCGGGTTCCAGGCTCGATCGACGTCGGCTCGCGGCGCGGGGCTTGCCCGGCATTCCGCTCGCGATCGCACGCCCCGACTGGCAGGTCGTTCTCCTGGAGAGCAACCACAAGAAGGGCGCCTTCCTGCGTCAAGCCGTGATCGAGTGCGAGCTTGCGCAACGCCAGGTCGCGGTGGCGCGCGCAGAAGAGTGGCACCCGAGCCGGCCAGGACGGCGGCGGTGTCGCGAGCCTTCTCCGACCTGCCGGGTTTCGTCGAGGCGGCGCGGCACCTGGTCGCGCCAGGCGGTATGCTCGCGGCCATGAAAGGCGTCTACCCGCACGAGGAACTGGCGCAGCTGCCGGCAGGCGTGAGCGTCGCTGCTGTTGTCCCGCTGCAGGTTCCCGGGCTGGACGCCGAGCGGCATCTGGTTCTGCTCCGCGTCGTGAGACACGGCGCGCAGTGACGCGCATCCTCGCCATTGCCAATCAGAAGGGCGGCGTGGGCAAGACGACGACCAGCATCAATCTCGCCGCGAGCCTCGCCATGGCCGGGCCGGCGGGTGCTGCTGATCGATCTCGATCCGCAGGGCAACGCGACCATGGGCAGCGGTGTCGACAAGCGCCTGGCCGACCGCATCGGTCTACCAGGTGCTGCTCGGCAGCCGTTCAGCTCGCCGAGGTCGGAGTGAAAGCAAGCGCTAACTACGATCTCGTGCCGGCGAATCGCGAGTTGGCCGGTGCCGAGGTCGAGCTGGTCGATTTGCCGGAGCGCGAACGCCGGCTCAAGGACGGCGCTGCGCCGATCGAGACGAACTACGACTTCGTTCTCATCGATTGCCCGCCCGCGTTGAACCTGCTCACGGTGAACGGCTTATGCGCGGCGCAGGCGGTGATGATCCCGATGCAATGCGAGTACTACGCATTGGAGGGACTGTCCGATCTGGTGCAGACGATCAAGAAGGTCCGCGTCCATCTGAATCCCGGGCTGGAGATCGAAGGGCTGCTGCGCACCATGTACGACCCGCGCAACACCTTGGCCCAGCAGGTCTCGGATCAGCTCCAGCAGCATTTCGGAGACAAGGTCTACCGCACCATCATCCCGCGCAACGTCGCCTCGCCGAAGCGCCAAGCCACGGCGTGCCCGCGCATGTCGCTGGACCGCCAGTCGAAGGGTGCGCTCGCCTATCTGGCGCTGGCGGGCGAAATGCTCTCGCGCAGCCGGCATCTGAAACTCTCATGGCCCGATGCATGGCAAAGTGAAAGGCCTCGGCCGCGGCCTCGACGCGCTGCTGGCGCCGCGAGGAGCGCGAGGGCAGGACCGGCTTGACGCGAGCTGCCGGTGACCGCGTCGCTGCGGCCCGGCCGCTACCAGCCGCGAACGCAGATCGACCCCGACTCGATCGCCGATCTGGCCGAGTCGATCCGGGCACAGGGCGTGATCCAGCCGATCCTGGCGCGCCCGGTCGCAGGACGGGCACTACGAGATCATCGCCGGCGAGCGGCGCTGGCGCGCAGCGAAGCTGGCCGGCCTGGACTCGGTGCCGGTGCTGGTGCGCGAAGTGCGCGACGAGCTCGCGCTTGCCATGGCGCTGATCGAGAACATCCAGCGCGAGGACCTCAATCCGATCGAAGAAGCGCTCGGCATCCAGCGGCTGATCGCCGAGTTCGGCATGACGCACGAAGCGGCCGCGGCCGCGGTCGGACGCTCGCGCAGCGGTGTGACCAACCTTGCTGCGCCTGCTCGGCGCTCGCCAAGCCCGTGCAGGAACTGATCCTGCACGGCAAGCTCGACATGGGTCACGGCCGCGCGCTGCTTGCCGCTGCCCGCGCGAAGCAGATCGAGCTCGCCAACGCATAGCGGCCAAGGGTTACTCGGTGCGCGAGGCCGAGGACTTGGTCGCGCGGGCTGCACTGGCCGCGCCCAGGAGGACGGCGCGCCGGTCGCGACCGTGACGTCGTGATCCTGGAGAGGAGTTGTCCGAGCGGCTCGGCACGCGCGTGACAGATCCAGCCGCGCGGCGGCAAGGGTGCCGGCCGCCTGGTCATCGACTACGCCTGCCTCGACCAGCTGGACACGCTTGTGGGTAAACTTCGCTAGCGCATCCGCCAGGCTGCGGCCTGCGCTTCCCTCGGAAACTACGGTCCATGCATCGCACACGTTGACGCCAGCGCGGCCGCGCCGCGTAAAATTCGCGCGCTTTGTTGCGGGGCGAGGAACCCGCTTCGTCCGGTGCGAGGATTGGCGCTCCCGCTCAGCGTCGAGTCGTTCGATCCGCGTCGTCCTCGGATGGCAGGCGGTTGGACCATCCTCGCGATCGCGGCACTGGCGGCTTGGCTCGCGGGCCGCGCACGGGGCCATATCGGCGGCCCTGGGCGGCGGCATCGGCGATCGCCGGCTGCCTCGCTTTCGCCTGGCTGGCTCGCGCGCAACCGCGCGTAGACTGCCGATGCGCATGTCTGTTCACGGCGCTGCGAGCCGAGGCGTCAAGGTACTCGTGCTATTCGGGTCTGCTGGGATGGTGCTGGCGACGTATAAGAGACGTCGTCGTGCTCGGACTGATCGGCTCGTTCCTCGTGTCGACCGTGATTTTCGCATTGGCTTTTTTCGTTCGCGACGCTTGCGGAAAGACTGCATCGCATGGCCGCCGCCGGGGAAGAGCTGACCCCCACCGCCTACATCAATCATCACCTGACCTTCCTGACGAAGCCCGTCGGAGAGGCGGCTCGTTCTGGACTCTGCACGTCGATACGCTGGTCACCAGCCGCCGTGCTGGGTATCCTCGGCCTCGGGTTCTTCTGGTGGATGGTGCGGGGCGCGACCGCCGGCGTGCCCAACAAGCGCCAGGCCTTCGTGGAGCTGGCGGTCGAGTTCATCGACGACCAGGTCAAAGGCGTATTCCACGGCGACCGCCACAAGTTCCTCGCGCCCGACCGCACTGACCGTGTTCGTGTGGGTGCTGCTGATGAATGCCATGGACTTCCTGCCGGTGGACATCATGGCGTGGATCTACGAGCACGTGTTCCACCTGCACAACTGGCGCAGCGTGCCCACCGCCGACGTCAACACGACCTTCGCGCTGTCGCTGTCGGTGCTGGTGCTGATGATCTACTTCGCGATCGCGGTCAAGGGCCTCGGCGGCTGGATCCACGAGCTGTTCTGCGCGCCCTTCGGGTCGAATCCGTTCTGCTGTGGCCGGCCAACTTCCTGTTCAATCTCGTCGAGTACATCTCCAAGCCGCTGTCGCACTCGCTGCGGCTGTTCGGCAACATGTACGCGGGCGAGATCATCTTCCTGCTGCTGTGGCTGTGGGCGGCGCACCGGCCTGACCGGCACCATCTTCGCGTCGGTGCTCGGGCTGGGCTGGGCCATCTTCCATATCCTGATCGTGGTGCTGCAGGCCTTCATCTTCATGATGCTCACCGTCGGTCTACATCGCGATGGCGTCACGAAAGCCACTAAGACCAACGCAGCTCCATCCACCATCACTCACGAGAAAGAAGGAACCACACATGGAAAACGCGCAACTTCTCGCCATGATTCAGGCCTACACCGGCATCGGCATCGGGCTGATGATCGGCCTGGGCGCAGCCGGCGCCTGCATCGGCGTGGGCATCATGTGCAGCCGCTTCCTGGAGGGCGCGGCGCGCCAGCCCGAGATGATCCCGGCGCTGCAGGCCAAGGTGTTCCTGCTGCTCGGCCTGATCGACGCCTCGTTCATCATCGGCGTGGGCCTCGCCATGCTGTTCGCCTTCGGCAATCCGCTGCTCGCGCGTGATCCAGTAAGCGCAGTCGCCGCCGCCTCAGGGGCAGGTCATGAACATCAACCTCACACTGTTCGCCCAGGCAGCGTCCTTCGCGCTGTTCATCTGGTTCACCGTCAAGTTCGTCTGGCCGCCCATCATCCGCGCCATCGAGCAGCGGCAAAAGACCATCGCCGACGGGCTCGCCGCCGCCGAGCGCGGCCAGCAGGATCTGGAGCTTGCCTCCAAGCGCGCCTCCGAGGTGATCCGCGAAGCGAAGGACACAGGCGCAGGACGATCATCGCCCAAGCCGAGAAGCGCGGCGCAGCAGCTGGTGGAGGAGGCCAAGTCCAACGCGAAGGCCGAAGGCGACCGCATCCTCGCCGCGGCCAAGGCCGAGATCGAGCAGGAAGTCTCGCGCGCCAAGGATCACGCTGCGCGCGCAGGTGGCGGCGCTGGCCGTCAAGGGCGCGGAGAAGATCCTGCGGCGCGAGGTGGACGCGAAAGCCCACGCCGACCTGCTCAGCGCCGTAGCGAGCGAGCTGTGAACGACGCGCCAGCAGATCGAACCATGGCCGAACTCGTAACCCTCGCGCGCCCGTACGCGGCGGCCGCCTTCAGCCATCGCCAAGGAGCAAGAACCGCCTGGCGCGATGGTCCGACATGCTCGCTCTCGCTGGTCAGCATCTACCAGGACGAGCGCGTGCAGGCCGTCGCTGCACAACCCGAAGCTCACCAAGGCGATGTCCAGCGCACGCTGCTGGCGGTCTGCGGGCGACCAGGCTCGACGGCGCAGCGCGGAATCTGATCGTCTTGCTGGTGCGAGAACAACCGGCTGCAACGTGCTGCCCGGCGATCGCGAGCTGTTCGAAGAGCTGAAAGCCGAGCACGGAAAATCGAGGTCGACGCGCAGATCGAGTCCGCCTTCCCGCTCTCCGAGGACCAGGTGCGTGACTGGTGGCCAGGCTGGAGGCACGCACCGAGCGCAAGGTAGGGCGCAGGTGAGCGTGGACCCGGAGCTCATTGGCGGCGTGCGCGTGCAGATCGGCGATGACTGTGGGATGCCTCCGTGCGCGGCCAGCTCGCCGACATGAGCGCAGCGCTCTGATGCCGATAGGATAGCAGCGACCATAAGGAGCTAACCATGCAGCTGAATGCTTCTGAAATCAGCGAACTGATCAAGAACAAGATCGAGAATCTGGCCACCGGCGCAGAGATGCGCACGCAGGGCACCGTCGTGTCCGTGACCGACGGCATCTGCCGGGTCCACGGGCTGTCGGATGCCATGCAGGGCGAGATGCTGGAGTTTCCCGGCAACACGTTCGGCCTGGCGCTCAACCTCGAGCGCGACTCGGTCGGCTCGGTAGTTCTGGGCGAGTACGAGCACATCACCGAAGGCGATACGGTCAAGTGCACCGGCCGCATTCTCGCCGTGCCGGTGGGCCGGAGCTGCTGGGGCGGGTGGTCAACTCGCTGGGGCAGCCGATCGACGGCAAAGGCCCGATCAACGCCAAGCATGACCGACGTCATCGAGAAGGTCGCCCCGGGCGTGATCGCACGCAAGTCGGTGTCGCAGCCGGTGCAGACGGGCCTGAAGGCCATCGACGCGATGGTGCCGATCGGCCGCGGCCAGCGCGAGCTGATCATCGGCGACCGCCAGACCGGCAAGACGGCAGTGGCGATCGACACGATCATCAACCAGAAGGGCAAGGACCTGTTCTGCGTGTACGTGGCGATCGGCCAGAAGGCCTCCACCATCGCCAACGTGGTGCGCAAGCTCGAAGAGTACGGCGCGATGGAGTACACGGTTGTCGTGGCCGCCTCCGCGTCGGAGTCCGCGGCGCATGCAGTACATTGCGCCCTATTCGGGCTGCACGATGGGCGAGTACTTCCGCGATCGCGGCCAGGATGCGCTGATCATCTATGACGATCTGACCAAGCAGGCCTGGGCCTATCGCCAGATCTCCCTGCTGCTGCGCCGTCCGCCGGGCCGGGAGGCCTATCCGGGCGACGTGTTCTACCTGCACTCGCGGCTGCTGGAACGCGGCGGCACGGGTGAACGCGGGCTATGTCGAGCGTCTCACCAAGGGCGCAGGTCAAGGGCAAGACCGGGTTCGCTCACCGCATTGCCGATCATCGAGACGCAGGCCGGTGACGTCACGGCGTTCGTTCCGACCAATGTCATCTCCATCACCGACGGTCAGATCTTCCTCGAGACGGACCTGTTCAACGCCGGCATCCGGCCGGCCATCAACGCCGGCATCTCGGTGTCGCGGGTCGGCGGGGCCGCCCAGACCAAGATCATGAAGCGGCGCGACACGGGCGGCGGAGTGCGTCTGGCGCTGGCGCAGTACCGCGAGCTGGCGGCCTTCGCGCAGTTCGCCTCCGACCTCGACGAAGCCACCCGCAAACAGCTCGAGCGCGGCCGCATGGTGACCGAGCTGATGAAGCAGCCGCAGTATTCAGCCGCTGCAGGTGTGGGAAATGGCGCTCACCCTGTTCGCGGTGAACAACGGCTACTTCGACGACATCGATGTCAAGAAGGCGCTGGCCGCGGAGCGTTCGTTGCGCGACTACCTCAAGAGCAAGTACGCCGATCTGGTGCAATCGCATGGAGACCACCAAGGACCTGTCGAAGGAAGACGAAGCGGCGCTGCACGAAGCGATCAAGGACTGGAAGAAGAACGGCACTTACTGAGCGCCCAGTTCGCACGGCCCGTCCCGTCGCCACGCAGGAAACGACTCGAGGTAACGCATGCCCGGCACCAAAGAGATCAGGGTCAAGATCCGCAGTGTGCAGAACACACGCAAGATCACCAAGGCCATGGAGATGGTCGCGGCCTCCAAGATGCGCAAGGCACAGGAGCGCATGCGCACGGCGCGCCCGTATGGCGAGAAGATCCGCAACGTCGCCGCGCACATCTCGCATTCCAACCCGGAGTACCGCCATCCGTTCCTGGTCGAGCGCGATACGGTCAAGCGCGTGGGGATCATCGTCATCACCACCGACAAGGGACTGTGCGGGGCGTTGAACACCAATGTCCTGCGCCTGGCGCTGAGCCACTACAAGCAATGGCAGTCGGAGGGCGAGGAGATCGAGGCTGTGCTGCATCGGCGGCAAGGGCCTGGGCTTCATGCAGCGGCTGGGCGCGAACATCGCCTCGCAGGTGACCGGCGCTGGGCGATCGCCCGCATATCGAGAGGTTGATCGGCGCGGTGAAGGTCATGCTCGACGGCTATGTGGCAGACCGCTTCGACCGGCTGATGCTGTTCTACACCCGCTTCATCAACACGATGAAACAGGAGCCCGTGATGGAGCAGCTGTTGCCGGTCACGGGCGAGCGGCTGGGTGCGCCGGAGGGCGCCTGGGACTACATCTACGAGCCGGAGGCCAAGGCGGTGCTCGACCAGGTCCTGACCCGCTACATCGAGGCGATCATCTACCAGGCGGTCGCCGAGAACATGGCCTCCGAGCAGTCGGCGCGCATGGTCGCGATGAAGGCGGCATCGGACAATGCGGCCAGCGTGATCGACGAGCTGACGCTGATCTACAACAAGAACCGCCAGGCCGCGATCACCAAGGAGCTCGTCGGAGATCGTCGGCGGTGCTGCGGCGGTTTGAATGGGCCGTGCCCGCGATACGAATTTCAGTTTGAATAGGACTTCACATGGCACAAGGAACCATCGTCCAGTGCATCGGCGCGGTAACCGACATCGAGTTTCCGCGCGAGTCGATGCCAAAAATCTATGAAGCGCTGGTGCTCGAGGACGCGGGGGACTCGCTGGCCGAGAAGGGGCTGACCTTCGAGGTCGAGCAGCAGCTCGGCGACGGTGTCGTGCGCTGCATCGCGCTGGGACCCTCCGACGGCCTGCGCCGCGGCATGAAAGTGAAGAGCAGCGGGCGCGCCGATCTCTGTCCCGGTGGGGCCGGGCACGCTCGGGCGGATCATGGACGTGCTCGGCCGTCCGATCGACGAAGCCGGTCCGATCGATTCCAAAGAGCGCCGTGCCATTCACCAGCCGCGCTCCCAAGTTCGACGAGCTCTCGCCTTCGGTAGAGCTGCTTCCTACCGGGATCAAGGTCATCGATCTGATCTGCCCGTTCGCGAAGGGCGGCAAGATCGGCTTGTTCGGCGGCGCCGGCGTGGGCAAGACCGTCGCCATGATGGAGCTCATCAACAACATCGCCAAGTCCTACGGCGGCTATTCGGTGTTCGCCGGGGTGGGCGAGCGCACCCGCGAGGGCAACGACTTCTACCATGAAATGCAGGAGTCGAAGGTCCTCGACAAGGTGGCGATGGTGTTCGGCCAGATGAACGAGCCGCCCGGCAACCGCCTGCGCGTCGCCCTCACCGGGCTCGCCATGGCCGAGAGCTTTCGCGACGAGGGCCTCGACATCCTGCTGTTCATCGACAACATCTACCGCTTCACCCTGGCCGGAACCGAAGTGTCTGCGCTGCTCGGGCGCATGCCTTCGGCAGTAGGCTACCAGCCCACCCTGGCGGAGGAGATGGGCAGGCTGCAGGAGCGCATCACCTCGACGAAGGTCGGTTCCATCACCTCGATCCAGGCGGTTTACGTTCCGGCGGACGACTTGACCGACCCGTCACCGGCGACTACCTTCGGCCACCTCGATGCGACCGTGGTGCTGTCGCGCGACATCGCTGCGCTCGGGATCTATCCCGCGGTCGACCCGCTCGACTCGACCTCGCGCCAGGTCGACCCCAACGTCATCGGCGAAGAGCACTACGGCACGGCACGTGCGGTCCAGGCTACCCTGCAGCGCTACAAGGAACTGCGCGATATCATCGCGATCCTGGGGATGGATGAGCTGTCGCCGGAGGACAAGCTGGCCGTGTCGCGCGCGCGCAAGATCCAACGTTTCCTGTCGCAGCCCTTCAACGTGGCCGAGGTATTCACCGGGTCGCCGGGCAAGATCGTTCCGCTGGCCGAGACGATCAAGGGCTTCAAGATGATCGTCAACGGCGAGTGCGACCACCTGCCCGAGCAGGCGTTCTACATGGTCGGCCCGATCGAAGAAGCCTTCGAGAAAGCCAAGACGCTACAATAGTGGTCGGGGAACCCGGAGCGAGCACATGGCCAATACGATCCACGTCGACGTGGTCAGCGCGGAGGAGCAGATCTTCTCCGGCGAGGCGGAGTTCGTCGTGCTGCCGGGCGAAGCCGGGGAGCTGGGAATCTATCCGCGCCACACGCCGCTGATCACGCGCATCAAGCCGGGCTCGGTGCGGATCAAGGTGTCCGATCAGCCGGACGAAGAGCTGATCTTCGTCGCCGGCGGCATCCTCGAGGTGCAGCCCAACGTGGTGACGGTGCTGGCCGACACCGCCATCCGCGGCGCCGATCTCGATGAGGCGAAAGCCACCGAGGCGCTGCGGCTGGCCGAAGAGGCGCGCCGGACCGCCAGCGGCAAGCAGGAGCTCGCCGTCGTGGAGGGCGAAGTTGCGATGCTCGCTGCTCAGCTCGCGGCGATCCGGCGACTGCGCAAGAAATAGCAATAACAACGACGAAGAAGAACAATCCCTGGCTCCCGCTGGGGCTCGAGAAAAGCGGCCGCTGGCCGCTTTTTTTTCGCCCGTCTTGCAGTGGATCGGATGCGATCAATGGCGCAAGGCGGCCGAGTTGAGAGATAATCCGCAGGTGGCATCCTCGGCCAGCGGGCGAGCAGCGCGTTGCCGAGCAAGCCATGAAGGCGCACGGACCAAACTGCGTTGCACTCTGCGTCGGTCTGTCTTGGCGTCCTTTGACGCCTGGACTTCGAAGACAGCTTGTTGAGAGGTCACAGACACATGCCGAAGACCCTGGACCCCGTTCAGCTGACGCAAGACATCCTGCGGCTGAACACCATCAACCCGCCCGGCAACGAGGAGGCCTGCGCGCGTCACCTGGGCCGCCTGCTGGAGGACGCCGGGCTTTCGCACCCGCTACCACAGCTTCGGGCCGGGGCGCGTCAACCTGGTCGCCAACATCGGCGGCGCGGCGGACGCAGGCGCCGTTGTGCTTCACCGGTCACATCGACGTCGTGCCCCTGGGCGCGGCGCCTGGAGCAAGGATCCGTTCGCCGGCGAAACCGATGCGGGCAAGCTCTACGGCCGCGGCTGCAGCGACATGAAGAGCGGAGTCGCGGCGCTTCGTCGTCGCGGCGCCGCGCATGGCGCCGCGCCTGAGCGGCACACCCGGCCTGGACGCTGGTCATCACGGCGGGCGAGGAGACGGGTTGCGAGGGGGCGTTCCACCTGTTGCGCGACGGCGTGCTCGGCCGGCCGGCGCGGTGGTGGTCGCCGAGCCCACCTCCAACTATCCGTTCGTCGGGCACAAGGGCGCGTTCTGGCTGCGCGCGCAAGGCCAGCGGGGTGACCGCGCATGGTTCGATGCCGGACAAGGGTGTCAACGCCATCTACAAGGCCGCGCGCGCGGTCGGCAAGCTGGAAGCGTTCCGCTTCTCGAACCCGCCCCACGAGCTCATGGGCCAGGCGACCCTCAACGTCGGGCACCATCCGCGGCGGGCTGAACATCAACTCCGTGCCCGATGAGGCAATGGTGGGCATCGACATCCGCACGGTGCCCACAGTCAACCACCGAGCGCTGCTCGCACGACCCTGACCCGGCAGCTGGCGCCCGAGGTCGAGCTGGAGACGCTGATGGATCTGGAGAGCGGTGTACACCGACCCCGCAGAGCCTTGGATGCAGAGCGTGTTCGAAGTGATGACGCTCCTCCTCGGTGACACGCCCGCCGCCGCGCGTGGCCACCTATTTCACCGATGCGGCGGCGCTGAGCCAGGCGTACAGCGAACCACCTACGGTCATCCTGGGACCCGGCGAGCCGCAGATGGCGCACCAGACCGACGAGTACTGCGTGCTGGAACGCATCGAGCAGTCGGTGGCGGCCTACCAGGAGATCATCCGCCGCTGGTGCCTGGTCTGACCGCATCGAGGAGGCCGGTGTTGCGCTTCAGCGAGCTGACGCCGGCGCAGCGCATCGGCAACGTGCTCGACGCTGGCAGTTTCCAGCAGCGCGGTCGCGTCTGGGGTCGCTGGTGCCCGGCACGCGGGACGCATCGATGGACGCGCCGTGCTGTGTCGTCGCGACCGACCAGCGTGGCGCGCGGCGCGCATCGGCGTGGCGGAATGCCGCGGCTTCGTCGCGCTGCTGGCCGGGGCGCGCGTGAGCAGCTGCCGGTCATGCTGCTGCTCGACTCGTCCGGGCGCGCGCGTGGATGAGGGCCTGCCCGCGCTCGGTGCGTTCCGCCGCCTGTTGCGCGAAGCCCTGCTCAGCCGGCTTGCGGGCTCGCCGATGCTGGCAGTGCTGGGACGAGCCTGCTTCGGCGGCGCGAGTCATGCTTGCCTGCACGTGCAGCCGGCGCCATCTATCTGCCCGGAGCGAGGTCGGCGACCTCGGGTCCGGCAGTCATCGAGGCGTGCGGCGGCGCGGCACGGTTCGATGCGCGCGACCACGGCAGCGTTGCGCATTGATGGGCAGCGCCGCCCGTACGGCGCTGCGATGCACACGGACGCGCTGGTCGCGAGACGAGCCTGCAGCCAGTCGGCAGAGGCACTCGCCGGATGGCTGACGGCGACGCCGGGAATGCAGATAGGCTGGAGACCGCTGCGGCATGCTCACACGCATCTCCTGCGGCCGCCTGAGCCAGGCGCGACTGCATGGCAGAGGCAGGCCAGCGTCCTCTCGGACGCTGGCTCCGATCTCTGCCCGCGCGGCTATGTCCCGTCATCGAGGGCGCGGCCTTCTCTGCCCTGCCCCCGGACGGGTCGGGCGGAGCCGCTATTCATGGGCACGCTCACCGGCGTGCCGGTTAGCGCCGCTGACCTGCTGGCGGCTGGCGGAACGGCTGCGTGCAGTTGCACCACGATCATCCGGGCAGCCCGATCGTGCTGATGCTCGATGCGCACGGGCATGCCGCTACGGTGCAGGACGAGCAGGTCCTGCTGTCCGACTATCTGGTGCACCTGAGCTTGACGCTCGCTTGGCTGCACGCTGCCGGGCCACCGCACGGTGCTGTGGATCCCGGGCGCGGCTTCGGGGGCTTCCTATGTGGCATTCGCGGCGCCCGCCGAGCGCGTGTCCGCCGCGCCCGCGGCGCATATCGACGTGCTGCCCGCGCGGGCGGCGCGCAGCATATCGCCGAGGCGCCGAGACACGCAGCGCACCGGCGAGTCCGGCTGAGTTGCTGCAGGCCGGCGTGGCGGACGGCTTGCTGGACGAGCGGCATGCGGTGGCAGGCCGAATTGCCGCGACAGCCATGAACGAGAATCTGTACGCTCACATCGAGGCGGCCGCGCCCCCGGACGGCGACACCGTGCTCGACCACCGAGCTGGCCGGACGCTTCTACAGCTGGCGCGACATGCAGGCCGACACCGCGCGCTATGCGGCGTTGCTGGCGCGCTGGGGTCGGAAGCAGGGTGACCGCGTCGCAGTGCAAGTGGAGAAGTCGCCGCAGTCGCTGTTCCTGTACTTGCCTGCCTGCGCGCCGGGCTGATCTACCTCCCGCTCAATACCGCCTATCAGCGCGCGCGAGCTGGATTATTTCCTGGCGATGCGCGAGCCGCGTGTGGTGGTGTGCGCGCCAACGCGCGAGGCTGCGGTCCGCTCGCATCGCCAGAACGAGCACCGTCGTGTACACGTTGGACGAGACGGCGGCGGTTCGCTGGCCGAGGCGGGCGCGGCTCGATGCCGGCGTATTTCCGACCGCCGCGGCTGCAGCGGGATGCTCTCGCAGCCATCATCTACACCTCGGGGACGACCGGCCGCTCCAAGGGCGCCATGGTCACGCACCGCAACCTGTTCGTCGAACGCGCGGACGCTGGTGGAATGCTGGGGTTTCGGGGCGCAGCGACGTGCTGCTGCATGCGCTGCCGATGTTTCATGTGCATGGCCTGTTCGTCGCGAACCACTGCGCCCTGCTGTCCGGTGCGCGCATGCTCTGGCATCGCAAGTTCGACGCCAGGCCGGTGCTGCGGGATCTGCCCCGCGCCACGCGTGCTGATGGGCGTCCCGACCTTCTACACCCGGCTGCTCGCCGACCCCGCGTTCACCCGCGACGCATGCGCCGGCATGCGGCTGTTCATATCGGGCTCGGCGCCGCTTGCTGCTGGAGACGTTCCAGGCATTTCGAGGCGCGCACGGGGCAACGCATCCTGGAGCGCTATGGCATGTCCGAGGCCGGCATGATCACCTCCAACCCGCTGCGATGGCGAGCGGCGCGGCGGCACGGTGGGCTTGCCCTCTGCCCGGTGTGCAGGTGCGCATCGCCGACGAGCAGGATCGCAGCGTGCCGGCAGGCGCGACCGGCGCCATCCAGATCCGCGGCGACAACGTGTTCGACGGCTACTGGCGCATGCCAGAGAAGACGCGCGAAGAGTTCACCGCCGACGGCTGGTTTCAGCACCGGCGACGTGGGCAGTTCGATCGCGAGGGCTATCTGTCGATCGTCGGCCGCGCCAAGGACCTCATCATCACCGGCGGCTACAACGTCTACCCGAAGGAGATCGAGCTGGCGATCGATGCGATCCCGGGTGTGCTCGAGTCGGCTGTGATCGGCCTGCCGCACGCCGATTTCGGCGAAGCGGTCACCGCGCTGGTGGTTGCTCGACCGGGTCGCCGAGCTGTACGAAGCGGATCATCCTGCAGGCGCTCAAGGCACAGTTCGCCAACTACAAGGTGCCCAAGCGCGTGATGGTGCTGCCCGGACCTGCCGCGCAATGCCATGGGCAAGGTGCAGAAGAACGTGCTGCGCGAACAGTACCAGGTACCTTCCGGCAACAGTAGCGTCCGCGCGAACGAAACGTAACGCGAGCACTTGGACGAGCATTGTGGGCAATGCCGATGCCGGTCCGCCGGCGAACAGCTCTCCAAGGGACCAGAAGCCCAGGCGAGGCTGCGACTCAGAGCAGCGTGAATGAACGCCCACTCGCGCGGTTCCACCGGCGTGATGGACAGGCGGTTGCCGCGCCGAAGAACGCGCATCTGCGCGAGCTCGCGGATGGGCGCGCAGTTCCTGGAGGCAGACCAGACGTGTCTTCGCACCAGCGTCACCTCAACGTTGTACCAGCGCGGCCTGTCGCGGTGTTGCGGCCGGGTCGAAGTACTCGCTCGTCGCGTCGAACTGGGTTTCGTCGGGATAGGCCAGCCGCGACACGTGCATGATGCCCGCGATGCCGGGCTGCGGACAGTTCGAGTGATAGAAGAAGGCCTGGTCGCCACGCGCATGTCGTTGCGCATGAAGTTGCGCGCCTGGTAGTTGCGCACGCCCCACCATGCGGTGGTCTTGCGCGGTGCCGCCGCCAGATGATCGACCCCGAACACGTCCGGCTCGGATTTCATCAGCCAGTAGCGCATGCAGGAGCGATCGCGGAAGCTCGCATGTCACAGGCGTACAAACTGATGCCAACCGAGCGGCTGCAACGGACCCGCTCGTGGGCACAAGCGCATCAGCGGCCACGCCGCTGTTCCGTGGTGTTGGGTCCCCCGCGAGTGCCGTCAGGCCGGCATCTTGAACCTGGGTTCAAGGGTGGTCGCTTTCCGAGCGCATCAGGCAATTCCGCATTGGGACTCGCACAACAGCGCTGCTGTGGGCCGCAACCGAATGGACTGACATTGGTTCACAGAATTACAGCCCGCACGAACACCGCAGGGGATAACTCGGATCTCGGGCAGCCAGCGACGCTCGGCTAGAACAACTCGTTCTGCGCCGCCATGGCCGCGTCGATGGTCGCCGTCATCGCTCTGCATTCTACGCTTGAACTCGCCGATGTCAAATCGTCGCCCACGCGCATGGTCAGCAGCTCGTGAGTGATGTTCAGCGCCGCCATGATGGCGACGCGCTCGACGCCGACGACCTTGCCGGCGTCGCGGATCTCGCGCATCTTCCGGTCCAGGTACTCGACCGCCTTCAAGCAGGTCGGCCCGCTCCTCCTCGCTGCAGGCGATGCGGAAGCTGCGGTCGAGGATGCGGACCTCGACGCCCTGCGCCTCCTTCTTCAGTCCGCGTCCTCGGGAATCCGGCTTAGCAGGGCCTCCAGGCGCTGCCGTGCCGACTCGATCTTGTCCGTCAGCTGCTTGTTTTGATTCTGTGCCGCGGCCAGTTGCTGGCGTAACTCGTTGTTGTCGTTGCGAAGACGATGGCATAGCTGTACCAGCTGGCTGAGTTTGTCGTCGAGGGTACTGAGCTCCGCTTCCATCGCCACACTATAGTGAGGAAAATCTTGATAAGTCAACTGTTAACGATTTGCTTTGAATGTTCTTTGGAAGCTAGCGAGCGCTGGCCCGCAAGCGGGCTGCCGCTAGCAAGCAACGGCCGTTCGGGCGCGGTTCTTGAGGGTGCCGCCTCGGCTCGGCTGGCTACCGGGCAGGAGAGCGGTGCTGCACCCGGAGGAGGCGATGCTACAATCGCCCCGCTCAGCCTGCGGCCGGCGTCCGCGCGTGGTCTCGCCACGCGCGGGCGCTCTCCCGCATCGGCACCGGGACGATAACGTCTAAGGAGACTGCAGATGACTGCAACGTTGCGTACGTGCTTTGGCCGCTACGGCGGCTGCGCTGGCCGGCGCCACGCTGGCCGCCGCACCCGCTCAGGCGCGCAGTGGACAAGCTCGGCAAGGGCGAAGGCTACGTCGACATCGTCGCTTGGCCGGGCTACATCGAGCGGGGGAAACCGACAAGAACTTCGATTGGGTCACCGATTTCGAGAAGAAGACCGGCTGCAAGGTCCGGGTCAAGACCGCCAACACCTCGGACGAGATGGTGGCGCTGATGAACGAGGGCGGCTTCGACCTGGTGACCGCGTCCGGCGACGCCAGCCTGCGCCTGATCGCGGGTGGACGGGTGCAGGAGGTGAACACCAGCTCGTCCCCAGCTACAAGAACGTCGATCCGCGCCTGCAGAAGGCGCCATGGCACTACGTCAACGGCAAGAACTACGGTGTGCCCTACCAGTGGGGCTACAACGTGCTGGCCTACAACACCAAGGTGTTCAAGTCAGCCGCCCACGAGCTGGGAGATCGTGTTCAAGGAGACCACCCTGCCGGACGGCAAGTCGAACAAGGGGCGGGTGCAGGCCTTCGACGGCCCCATCTACATCGCCGATGCGGCCCTGTATCTGATGAAGGCCAAGCCGGAGCTGGGCATCAAGAACCCCTACGAGCTGGACGAGAACCAGTACAAGGCGGCGCTGGAGCTGCTGCGCGAGCAGCGCAAGCTGGTGTCGCGCTACTGGCACGACGCCTTCATTCAGATCGACGACTTCAAGAACGAGGGCGTCGTGGCTTCCTCCTCCTGGGGCTTCCAGGTCAACCTGCTGCAATCGGAGAAGCAGCCGATCGGCAGCACGGTACCGGTGGAAGGCGCCACCGGCTGGGCCGACACCACCATGCTGCACGCCAATGCCCCGCACCCGAACTGCGCGTACCTGTGGATGGAGCATTCCGTGAACCCCAAGCTGCAGGGCGATCTGTCCGCCTGGTTCGGCTCGGTGCCGGCCGTGCCGGCGGCCTGCAAGGGCAACCAGCTGCTCACCGACGAGGGCTGCAACCGCAACGGCATGAAGGAGTTCGAGCGCATCTGGTTCTGGCGCACGCCGGTAGCGAACTGCGGCGGCGGGCGCACCTGCGTGCCCTACTATCGCTGGGTGACCGACTACATCGCCGTCCTCGGCGGCCGCTAGAGGCGCACGCCCACGGACGCGGGCCGACGCAAGCTGCCGTCGGCCCGTTTCAGTTATGGCTCCAGGCATCCGTCCCCGCGGTGCGGTTCGCCGCCGTGGGTCGCTACTTCGGCGAGGTCCGCGCCATCGACAGCGTGAGCTTCGAGATCGCGGACGGCGAGTTCTTCTCCCTGCTCGGCCCATCCGGTTCGGGCAAGACGACCTGCCTGCGCCTGATCGCCGGGTTCGAGCAGCCGGACGCCGGCAGCATCGAGATCCATGGCGTCGAACGTCGCCGGCGTGCCGCCCTACCAGCGCGACGTGAACACGGTGTTTCAGGACTACGCCCTGTTCCCGCACATGACCATCGGGCGAGAACGTGGAGTACGGGTTGATGATCCGCCGGGTGCCCGCGCTCGAGCGGCGCAAGCGCTCCGAGGAGATGCTCGAGCTGGTGAAGCTGTCGGGCATGCGCGATCGCAAGCCCGCCCAGCTGTCCGGCGGCCAGCGCCAGCGCGTGGCGCTGGCGCGGGCGCTCATCAACCGGCCGCGCGTGCTGCTGCTGGACGAGCCGCTCGGCGCGCTCGATCTGAAGCTGCGCGAGCAGATGCAGGTGGAGCTCAAGGCCCTGCAGCGGCAGGTCGGCATCACCTTCATCTACGTCACCCACGACCAGGGCGAGGCGCTGTCGATGAGCGATCGCGCTGGCCGTGTTCAACCACGGCCGCATCGAGCAGATCGGCACGCCCGCGGCGATCTACGAGCATCCCGCGACCGCCTTCGTGGCGAGTTTCGTCGGGGTTTCGAACGTCTGCGACGGGGAGCTCGCCCGGCGCCTGTCCGGATCGCCCGAGCCTTTTCCATCCGGCCCGAAAAGATCCGCCTCCTCGCATGGCCGACGCCCCGGCCGGCCGAGGGCTGGGCGGCCGCCAGCGGCGTGGTCGAGTCGGTGGTCTATCTCGGAGCCGTCACGCGCTACGCGGTCGCGCTTGGAAGGCGGAGGCCAGCTCACCGTCGTGCAGCAGAACGCCGACGACCGGGACAGCGGGCCCGCAGCCGGCAGAGCGCGTGCGGCTGGCATGGCAGCGGCGGCACCAGCAGCAGCTTCTCGGGAGCGCCGGCGTGAGCGCTGCCGCCGCGGCGCAGCCGGCGCCCGGGCTGCTGGAGCGCATCTCGACGCGCGCTGTACCTGCACCCGGCCTGCTGCTGTTCCTGCTGCTCGACCCCGCCGCTGCTGTGGCTGGGCGTGATCTACCTCGGGTCGCTGCTGTCCCTGCTGCTGCAAAGCTTCTTCTATATCGACGAGTTCTCCGGCATGGTGGTGCGCGAGTTCTCGCTCGCCACCTACCGGCAGCTGTTTACGCTGGCCAACTTCGACATCGTCGTGCGCACCACGGCCATGGCGGCAGTCGTAACCGTGGCGCGCGGCGGCCCTGGGCTTCCCGCTGGCCTACTACATGGTGCGGTATGCCAGCACGCGCATGAAAGCGCTGCTGTACCTGGGCGTCATGCTGCCGCTGTGGTCCAGCTACCTGGTACGGGTGTACTCCTGGAAGCTCATTCTCGCCAAGGAAGGCATCCTCACCTGGCTGGCGCAACAGCTGCACCTGACCTGGCTGCTCGAGGCGGTGCTGGCGCTGCCGGTGATCGGCGGGCCGTCCCTGTCCACCTCCGACATCGGCACGTTCCTGGTCTTCCTGTATGTCTGGCTGCCGTTCATGATCCTGCCGATCGTCGCCGCGCTGGAGCGGGTACCGCGCACCCTGATCGAAGCCTCAGCGGACCTGGGCGCGCATCCCGGCCGCGACCTTTCGCCATGTGATCTGGCCGCTGGCGCTGCCCGGCGTGGTGGCGGGCTCGATCTTCACCTTCTCGCTCACCCTGGGCGACTACATCATTCCGGGCATCGTCGGCAGCTCTCACCCCTTCATCGGGCAGGCCGTGTATGCGCATCAGGGCACCGCCGGCAACGTTCCGCTCGCCGCCGCGCTCACCATCGTTCCCATCGCGATCATGGCGGTGTATCTCACCATGGCCAAGCGCCTGGGAGCCTTCGATGCGCTTTGAGCGCACGGGGCAGGTTGCGTCGCGGGTACAGGCGCGGGCTGGCCGCTGAAGACGGGCGCGCTGGTCGGCGATCCTGTTTCTGCACGTGCCGCTGGCTTTCATCGTGCTGTACGCCTTCAGCACCGACGCCAAGACCTTCGTGTTCCCCCCGCCGGGGCTGACCATCGCGGTGGTTCGGCGTCGCCTTCGAGCGCGAGGATATCCGCCAGGCGCTGGCGCTGTCGCTGCGGGTGGCGGCCGTTTCCACCGCGGTAGCGATGGTGCTGGGCACGCTGGCGGCCGCGGCGGTCTGGCGCTCGCGCTTCTTCGGGCGCGAAGCCGTATCGCTGCTGCTCATCCTGCCGATCGCCCTGCCCGGCATCATCACCGGCATCAGCCTGCGCAGCGCCATCGGGCTGCTGGACATCCCCTTCAGCTTCTGGACTATCGTCATCGGCCATGCCACCTTCTGCATCGTGGTGGTGTATAACAACGTGCTGGCGCGCTTCCGCCGTTCATCGTTCGCGCAGATCGAAGCCAGCATGGACCTGGGCGCGAACGGCTTTCAGACTTTCCGCTATGTCATCCTTCCCAACATCGCGACCGCGCTGCTCGCCGGCGGCATGCTCGCCTTCGCGCTGTCTTTCGACGAGGTGATCGTCACGACTTTCACCGCGGGACAGCAGAGCACCCTGCCGATCTGGATGCTCACCGAGCTGGTGCGCCCGCGCCAGCGGCCGGTCACCAACGTGGTCGCGGTGTTCGTCATCGCGGTAACCTTCGTTCCCATCCTGCTCGCCTTCTACCTCACGCGCGACACGCACGAGGTGGCGGGCGGCGGCAAGTAGCGGACCGCGCTATCCAAGGAGATCTGCAATGGTCCAGACCGATCTGCTCATCGACGGCAAGTTCGCCGCCGGGCGAGGGCGCCGAAGAGACCGTCGTCAACCCAGCCACCGGCGCAGCTGCTCACTACGGTGCGCGAAGCGAGCGCCGAGCAGGTCAACCAGGCGGTGGCGCGCCGCGCACCGCTGCGTTCAAGAAGTGGGGCCTGAGCACGCCGCAGGAACGCTCGCTGCTGCTGCTCAAGCTCGCCGACCGCGTCGAACAGGAGGCGGGCGCTTTCGCCGAGCTCGAGTCGCTCAACTGCGGCAAGCCGCGCGTGCGCGTGCTCAACGACGAGATGCCCGCGATCGTCGACTGCTTCCGCTTCTTCGCGAGTGCGGCCCGCTGCCTGCCGGGCAGCAACACGGACGAGTATCTGCCCAGCCACACCAGCATGATCCGGCGTGACCCGATCGGCGTGGTGGCGCAGATCGCCCCCTGGAACTATCCGCTGATGATGGCTGCGTGGAAGATCGCGCCGGCGCTGGCGGCGGGCAACAGCGATCGTCCTCAAGCCCTCGGAACAGACGCCGCTCACCACGCTCAAGCTGGCCAGAATCTGCGCCGAGCTGTTTCCGGCCGGGGTCCTGAACGTGGTCACCGGCCGCGGAGCGAGCGTCGGCTCACCGCTGATCAACCACCCTGGCGTGCGCATGATCTCGGTCACCGGCAGCGTGGCCACCGGCATGAAAGTGATCGAAGCCGCCATGTCCACGATCAAGCGCACCCATCTCGAGCTGGGCGGCAAGGCACCGGTGATCGTATTCGACGACGCCGACCTGGACGCCGTGGTCGCCGGCCTGAAGCATGGCCGGCTACTACAATGCCGGCCAGGACTGCACCGCGGCCAGCCGGGTGTACGCATCGGCGAAGATCTACGACAAGCTGGTGGCCGACCTGGGCAGTGCGGCCGCGTCCATCAAGTACGGGGCGCCCGAGAGCGACAGACAGCGAGATCGGCCCGCTGATCAGCGCCAAGCATCGCGAGCGCGTGTCCGGCTTCGTCGAGCGCGCGGCCGCCGCCCAGCACATGGAAGTGGTGACCGGCGGTGCGGCCGGCCCGGGCGGCGGCTTCTTCTACCAGCCCACGCTGATCGCCGGCGCGCTGCAAAGCGACGAGATCGTGCGCAAGGAGGTGTTCGGACCGGTGGTCTCGGTCACGCGCTTCACCGACACCGAGCAGGCCATCGACTGGGCCAACGACTCCGACTATGGACTGGCCTCGTCGGTGTGGACGCGGCGACGTGCGCAAAGCCATGCAGGTCGCCAGCCGGCTGGAGTACGGCTGCACCTGGATCAACACTCACTTCACCCTGGTCAACGAGATGCCGCACGGCGGGATGAAGATGTCGGGCTACGGCAAGGACATGTCGCTGTACGGGCTGGAGGACTACACCGTGGTGCGGCACGTGATGGTCAACTTCGGCTAATGCCTACGTGCTAACCGCAGAGGCGCAGAGGCGCAGAGGGCGCGCAGAGAAGCTCCAGGAAGAAAAGTGCAGGCACGCTCCGTGCCAGCGGCAACGCTGTTCGCCCGGCCGATGATCGCGGTATCGTTCTCCTCCGCGTTCCTCTGCGCCTTTGCGCCTCTGCGGTTATGCCGTGTAGTTGCAGTAGGTGTTGGCTTGAATTGCGGGAGCAGACGGCCTAAGGTGCCGGCATGACCAGCACCCAGCTCTACCTGCGCCTGCTGCGCGCAGGTGCGGCCGTACTGGCGCGTCTTCGCACTCGCCATCCTGGGCATGCTGCTGGCCGCCGCCACCGAAGTGGCGCTCCCCGCCGCGGCCAAGCCGTTCCTGGACGGCACCTTCATCGACAAGGACCCGGTCCTGATGCGCTGGGTCCCCGTGGGCATCATCCTGCTCTTCATCGTGCGCGGCATCGGCACTTTCATGGGCACCTACGCCAGCGCCTGGGTCGGCCAGCGCGCGGTGATGGACCTGCGCAGCCGCATGTTCGGCAAGCTGCTCACGCTGCCGCAGCGCTACTACAGCGACAACCTGAGCGGCAACCTGATCTCCAAGTTCAGCTTCGATGTGATTCAGGTCGCCACCGGCGTCACCTACGTCCTGACGATTCTGGTGCGTGACGGACTGACCGTGATCGGGCTTGCTGGCCTTCCTGCTGTGGGTGAACTGGAAGCTCACGCTGATTACCTTTGCCACCATTCCGCCCATCGCGCTGGCGGTGCGTGCGCTTCAACCGCCGGCTGCGCAGCCTGACGCGCGAGACGCAGCGCTCGATGGGCGATATCACGCAGGTCCTGCAGGAGACCATCGAGGGCCAGAAGGTGGTGAAGATCTTCGGCGGTCAGGAATACGAGCGCGGGCGCTTCGACGCGGCCGTCAACCGGGTGCGGCGGTTCATCATGAAGGAACAGCAGGCTGCGGCCGCCAACGTGCCTGTCGTGCAGCTGTTCGCAGCCATTGCGGTGGGCGTCGTGATCCACCAGGTGACCCTCGACGTTCAGGCGGACAGGACCACCGTGGGCAGTTTCGTGTCCTTCATCGCCGCGATGCTGCTGGTGATGGCCCCGCTCAAGCGCTTGACCGGCGTGACCGAGCACATCCAGCGCGCCTTGTCTGCGGCGGAGAGCGTGTTTGCGGTGCTCGACGAGAGCCCCGAGGATGATCGTGGCAGCATCGAGCGCGGGACGGGTCCGTGGCGAGATCCGCCTCGACCGGGTGAGCATGCTCTACCCCGGCGCGCCGCGGCCGGCACTGCGCGACGTGAGTCTGCATGTGCGTCCGGGCGAGACCGTGGCGCTGGTCGGACCGTCGGGGAGCGGCAAGACCACGCTCGCCAACCTGCTGCCGCGCTTCTACCACCCGAGCGCGGGACGCATCCTGGTGGACGGCCACGACCTCGAGTCAATCCGGCTGGAGAGCCTGCGCGCCAACGTCGGGCTGGTGAGCCAGGACGTCACCTTGTTCAACGATACGATTGCGGCCAACATTGCCTATGGCGGCAAAGCCCGGCGCCAGCGAGGCCGAGATCATCGCCGCCGCCCGCGCCGCACACGCGTGGGAGTTCATCCAGGCGCTGCCCGAAGGATTGAACACGCTGGTCGGCGAGAACGGTGTGAAGCTGTCGGGGGGCCAGCGTCAACGCCTGGCGATCGCGCGCACGCTGCTCAAGAACGCCCCGATCCTGATTCTCGACGAGGCGACCTCCGCGCTCGACTCCGAATCCGAACGCCAGGTCCAGGCCGGGCTGGAGGAGCTGATGAAGGGACGCACTACCATCGTCATCGCCCACCGCCTTTCGACCGTCGAGAAAGCCGACCGCATCGTCGTCCTGGACCAGGGCCAGATTGCCGAGGTCGGATCCCACCAGGAGCTACTGGCCAATGGCGGTATCTATGCCCGCCTGCACCGGCTGCAGTTCGCTGCTCTTTCCACTGAACCCGTGGGCTGACGCCAAGTCAAAGCATAGTATCCGGGCTAGCTAGAGCTAGCTAGGCTTGCTGTTCGCGCAGAAAGAGACACGCGAAAATCTTTCTAATAGGCTGCTGGTTCGTAGCTAGCTAGCTAGTCAGTGGGCACGGTCCCAGTTGGGACCGCGCCCACATCCACCACCAGCGGTACAGAAAGCTGGGCCACGCCGGTCATCAGACGCGGCAGTTCGCGCTCCAGCAGCGCCACCTCGGTGTCGGGCACCTCGAACACCAGCTCGTCGTGCACCTGCAGGACCAGCCTGCTGCCGAGCCGCTGGTCGCGCAGCCAGCGGTGCACCTCGATCATGGCGAGCTTGATGAGATCGGCGGCCGTGCCCTGCATCGGCGCGTTGATCGCGGCGCGCTCGGCGCCCTGGCGGCGCTGGTTGTTCGAGGCGCGGATGTCGATCATGTACAGCCGGCGGCCGAACACGGTCTCCACGTAACCCTTCTCGCGCGCGCTTTGTCGCGTCTGGTCCATGTACGCCTTGACCTTCGGGTAGCGCATGAAGTAGCGCTCCATGTACTGCTGGGCGGCGCTGCGCTCGATGCCGAGCTGCGCGGCCAGGCCGAAGGCCGACATGCCGTAGATGAGGCCGAAGTTGATGGTCTTGGCGTAGCGGCGCTGCTCGCTGGTGACTTCGCTCGCCAGGGATGCCGAGGATCTCCGCGGCGGTGCGGCGATGCACGTCCTCCCGGGACTGGAACGCAGCCATCAGGTTCTCGTCGCCGGACAGGTGCGCCATGATGCGCAGCTCGACCTGGGAGTAGTCCGCCGACAGCACCTGATGGCCGGGCGGCGCGATGAACGCCTCGCGGATGCGCCGCCCCTCGGCGTTGCGAATCGGGATGTTCTGCAGGTTGGGCTCGTTGCTCGACAGCCGCCCCGTCACCGCGACTGCCTGCGCGAAGGTGGTGTGCACGCGCCCGCGTGCGCGGGTTCACCATGCGCGGCAGCTTGTCGGTGTAAGTGGACTTGAGCTTCGACACAGTGCGGTAGTCCAGAATCAGGCGCGCGAGCGGATAGTCCAGCGCCAGCTGCTCGAGCACCTCCTCGTCGGTCGAGGGCTGCCCGCTCGGCGTCTTCTTCAGCACCGGCAGCTGGTTCTGCTCGAACAGCACTTCCTGGATCTGCTTCGGGGAGTTGAGGTTGAAGGGCTGCCCGGCGAGCGTCCTTGGCGCGCTGCTCGATGTCGAGCATGCGCCGTCCGAGCTCCTGGCTCTGCGGTTCAGCAGCGCGGCGTCGATCAGCACGCCGGCGCGCTCCATGTCGAACAGCACCTGCATGACCGGCATCTCGATGTTCTCGTACACGAAGGCGAGCTTCGGGTCGGCGCAGATGAGCGGATGCAGCTTGTGATGGAGCTGCAGGCCGTGACGTCGGCATCCTCGGCGGAGTACTCGGTGGCCTGCTCCACGCTCACCTGCTCGAACGCGATCTGTCCTGCTCCCTTGCCGGCCACTTCCGTCGTAGCCCAGGGGCTTGAGGCCGCAGATGGCGCTGCGCCAGGTTGTCCATGTCGTGCGGCTTGTGGCTCTCGAGCACGTAGGATTGCAGCAGGGTGTCGTGGCGCACCCCACGCAGGCGCGATGCCGTGGTTCGCGAGCACGTGCATGTCGTACTTCACGTTCTGGCCGACCTTGGCGCGGGCCGGATCCTCCAGCCAGGCCTTCAGGCGCGCCAGTGTGGCATCGAACGCCAGCTGCTCGGGCGCGCCGGCGTAGCGGTGCGCCAGCGGAAGATAGGCCGCGCGGTGGGCCTCGACGGCGAGCGAGATGCCGACCAGTCGCGCAGCCTGGGGGTCGGGGCTCGTCGTCTCGGTCTTCACGCGGTCAACTCGGCTGCAGCAATGCGTGCCAGCCACGTCTTCCAGCTGCGCCGCGTGCAGGATCGTTTCGTACTCGCGCTCGGGGCTGCGGCGCCACCGGCAGCTGGACCTCGCCGAGCTCGCGCCGCCAGCCCTGGAAATCCAGGTGCTCGAACAGCTGCGCCAGGCGCGGCTTGTCGGGCTGCGTATGCGCCAGGTCCGCGACGCCGATGGGAAGCTGCGACGATCGCGCTTGACCGTCAGCAGCTCGCGCGCGGTCGGCAGCCAGTCGCGCGCCTTGCGCAGGTTCTCGCCGACCACCCCGCCGATCTCGTCGGCGTGCGCCAGCGAGCTCGTCGAGCCTACCGTACTGCTGCAACAGCTTGGCCGCGGTCTTCGGACCGACCTTGTCGACCCCGGGAATGTTGTCCACGCTGTCGCCGATCAGCGTGAGGTAGTCGACGATCTGGTTCGGGCGCACGCCGAACTTGGCGGTCACCGCCGCCTCGTCGAAGGTTTCGTTGGACATGGTGTTGACCATCGTCACCATGCGGATCGACGAGCTGGGTGAGGTCCTTGTCGCCGGAGGAGATCAGCGTGCGCACCCCTTGCGCCTGCGCCTGCGCGACCAGCGTGGCGATGACGTCGTCCGCCTCCACGCCCTCGACTTCGAGCAGCGGCCAGCCCATGGCGCGGATGCATTCGTGCAGCGGTGCGATCTGCGCGCCGAGATCGTCGGGCATCGGCGGGCGGTTGGCCTTGTATTGGTCGGGTAGATCTCGTCGCGGAAGGTCCTGCCTTTGGCGTCGAAAATGCACGCGCTATAATCCGACGGATTGTCCTTGTGCAGGCGGCGCAGCATGTTGAGCACGCCGTAGATGGCGCCGGTGGGCTCGCCGGCGCTGGTTGCGCAGGTCGGGCAGCGCGTGGAAAGCGCGATACAGGTAGGACGACGCGTCGACCAGAAGCAGGGTTTTCATACGCTAGCGGGCCGGCGGGCGTGAAAAATGCTCCCGCCTGCGCGTCGACCGGCTCCATCGAGAGCCCGCTCGAGACGCCGTCAAGACCATCACCCACTATGAACCCTGGAGACAAGATCCCGAGACTGCTGGCGCCCGAGCTGATCGAGAAGCCTTGGTCGGGGCGAGAGGCGTGGCGGGTGTTCGGGATTATCGCAGAATTCGCCGAGGCCACCGAACGGCTGAACCGCGTGCGCCCGGCCGTGAGCATCTTCGGCAGCGCCCGCACGCGCGCCAGGCCATCCCTACTACCGGCTCACCGAGGAGATCGCGCGGCAGCTGTCCGACGCCGGCTTCACCGTCATCTCGGGGGGGCCGGGCTGATGGAAGCGGCCAACAAGGGCGCCTACCAGGGCGCTCGCCGTCGGTCGGCTCAACATCCAGCTGCCGCACGAGCAGGACCAACGCGTTCCAGGACATCAGCCAGACTTTCCGCTACTTTTTCGTGCGCAAGGTGATGTTCGTGAAGTTCGCCTCGCCTACGTGGTGATGCCCGGCGGCTTCGGCACCCTCGACGAGCTGATGGAGGCGCTCACGCTGGTGCAGACCCACGATCCGGCGCATGCCGTGATCCTGGTGCACTCGCCTTCTGGCGCGGGCTGATGGACTGGATCCGAGGCACGCTGGTGACGAGGGCATGATCGATCCCGAGGACGTGAACCTCATCCAGGTGATCGACGAGCCGGCCAGGTGGTGAAGGCCATCTTCGATCACTACGAGAAGCGCGGCTTCGAGCCCTCGGCGCAGAGCGCGAGGCCCAGCTCAATCTCTGACATGTCCGTCTTCACCACAGTCACACCCGAGCAGCTGTCGGCCTGGCTGAAGAACTACTCGATCGGCTGCTCACCGACCTGCAGGGCATCCTGGCGGGATCGAGAACACCAACTACTTGTCACCACCACCACGGCCGCTTCGTGCTGACCCTGTTCGAGAAGCTAGGCCGGGAGCTGCCGTTCTACCTGAACCTGATGGCGCACCTGTCCACCCACGGCATTCCCTGCCCCAAGCCGATCGCCAACCTGCGCAACGGGTTCCTCGGCGAGCTGAACGGCAAGCCCGCCACCATCGTCACCTTCCTGGAGGGTGCGCCGGTCCTGGATCCCACCCCCGAGCACTGTGCGCGGGTGGGCGAGGTGCTGGCCGAGATGCACCTCGCGGGGCAGACCTACAGTGGCGTCCTGGAGAATCTGCGCGGTCCGAAGTGGTGGACCGCCTGCGCGCCGGAGATCTATCCGTTCCTGACGCGCGAGGACGCCGAGCTGCTGCGCTCGGAGATCCGCTTCCAGGCGCAGCACCGGCATGACGCGCTGCCGCGCGGCGTGATCCACGCCGACCTGTTCCGCGACAACGTGCTGTTCCATGACGGCCACGAATCCGGTCACATCGGTGGGCGGCTTCATCGACTTCTACTTCGCCTGCGTCGACGTGCTGATCTACGACGTCGCCATCACCGTCAACGACTGGTGCACCACCGCCGGAGTGCACGTTGGATCCCGGCGCGCGCGCGAGGCGCTGCTGCAGGCCTACCGCGCCGTGCGCGACGTTCACCGACGCCGAGCGCGACGCGTGGCCGGTCATGCTGCGCGCGGGTGCGCTGCGCTTCTGGGTGTCGCGCCTGTACGACTATCATCTGCCGCGCCCGGGCGAGCTGACCCACGCGCACGACCCGGAGCGCTTCCGCCGTATCCTGCTGCACCACGTCGACGGCGCCCGGGAGCAGCAGCGGCCTGTCGGTTTGACCGGGCCCGCATGCGGCTATGCGGCGCGTCCCCGCGTCGGCACGGCTGGCGCTGGGTCGCGCAGGCCTTCGCGCTGTTCCGGCGCAGCGCCTGTGCCGTGGATCGTGCTCAACCTGGCGCTGCTGCTCCTCGCGCTCGGGCTGTTGGTGCGTGCCGGTGCATCGGCGGCTATCTGCTGTACCTGCTCACCCCGGTGTTCCTCGCCGGCATGATGAGCGCCTGCCGGGAGCAGGAAGCGGGGCAGCGAGGTCGAGATCGCCCATCTGTTCGCCGGCTTTCGCCGCAACGCCAGCCAGCTGGTCACCGTCGGCGGGGTGTACCTGGTCGGCCAGGTGCGTCATTGCAGGCTCCTGCTGTCCATCGGCGGCGCCGAGCTGCGGGACGCGATGCAGGCCGCGGCCCAGGGCAATGCGCAGCAGCTCGCACCGGAAGCCGCCGACCGGATCTCCCTCGCGGTGCTGGTGGGCAGCGCGCTGTTCGTGCCGCTCTCATGGCGGTGTGGTTTGCGCCGGCGCTGGTGATCTTCGACGACGTACCGGCGGTGCGGGCGCATGCAGCTCTCGGTGCGTGCCTGCCTGCTCAACCTGCTGCCCTTCCTGCTCTACGGGGTGATCATGTTCGGGCTGCTGGCGCGCGGCGATTGCCCGCTGTTCGCGGGCCTGGTGCTGTGGTTGCCGCTGGCGCGTGATCAGCGGCTACACCAGCTATCGGGATATCTTCAGCGCACCGCAACCCAATTCACAGGATTAACAGGATTCGAGCAGGATTTACAGGATGAAGGCGCCTATTGGTGCATAGCCGATCAATGCCGCGCCGGCAGTCTGCGGCCTCTCGAGAACTAATCCAGTTAATCCTGGAAATCCTGTTAATCCTGTGTATTGGGTTGCGCTTCACGCCGGCGTCAGCTTGGCGTACTCGAGCGCCAGCCACTTCAGGCCGGCGCTGCGGAAGTTCACCTGCACGCGCGCATCCGCGCCGCGGCCTTCGGCGCTGACGATCACCCCCGGACCGAACTTGGGGTGCAGCACGCTCTGCCCGACCTTCCAGGGCGATGCGGGGGCGGTGGCGAACGGCGCCGCGGTGATGCGCCGGGTCACGGCCCCGCTTACCGCGCGAAGACAATCGCGCCGAAGGCCGCGGCCTGGTATTGACGCGCCGGATCGAGCTCCTCGGGGATCTCCTGCAGGAAGCGCGAGGCGATGTTGTAGCGGGTCTGTCCGTGCAGCATGCGGCTCTGGGCGAAGCTGAGGTACAGCCGGCGGCGTGCGCGCGTGAGCGCGACGTACATGAGCCGCCGTTCCTCCTCCAGGCCGTCCTGCTCGTTCAGGCTGTTCTCGTGCGGGAACAGCCCTTCCTCCAGGCCGCTGATGAACACGGTG
The DNA here is from genome assembly GCA_963827575.1 of uncultured beta proteobacterium. Lineage (GTDB taxonomy): Bacteria > Pseudomonadota > Gammaproteobacteria > Burkholderiales > SHXO01 > SHXO01. The sequence continues at coordinate 33,419 of CAWHCG010000024.1, read as the reverse complement.
TGGAACTCCAGGCCCTTGGCGGCATGCACCGTCATGAGCTGCAGGCATCGGCGCCGGCGCCGGCCTGGTGCTCGCCGGCCTCCAGCGAGGCGTGGGCGAGGAAGTCGTCGAGCGCGCGCAGCCGCGGATCGCCCGGCTCGTCGCCTGAGCGGCGTCGTTGTCCGCCTGATCGGCGGCGCGAAGCCGCCTTCGGCTTCGAAGCCGGCGGCGGCGGTGACCAGCTCGTTCGAGGTTCTCGATGCGGTCGGCGCCGTCCTTCTCCGGTCTTGTAATAGGCCTTGAGCCCGCTGTCCTCGATCACCGCTCGACCATCTCGGGCAGCGACAGGCCCGAGGCAGTCGGCGCGCATGCGCTCGATGAGCTGCACGAACGCGGCCACGCCCGGAGCCGGCCTTGCCCGCCAGCGGTGTCGAGCAGGCCGCCTGCCACAGGCTCACCCCGCGCATGCGGGCCGCCTCCTGCATCTGCTCCAGGCTGCGCGCGCCGATGCCGCGCGCCGGCAGGTTGATCACCCGCAGCAGCGCGCCGTCGTCATCGGGATTCGCCACCAGCCGCAGGTAGGCGAGCGCGTGCTTGATCTCCTGGCGCTCGAAGAAGCGCAGCCCGCCGTAGACGCGATAGGGCAACCCCGCATTGAACAGCGCGTGCTCGAGCACGCGCGACTGCGCGTTGGAGCGGTAGAGCAGCGCGATGTCGGACAGCGCGCACGCCTTCGCCGCGCAGGCCGTCGAATCTCGTCGACGATGAAGCCGGCCTCCTCGAGGTCGGTCGCCGGCTTCGTACAGCCGCAGGGCTTCGCCCCTGCCCTCGGCGGTCCACAGCTCCTTGCCCAGCCGCTTGCGGTTGTGGCGGATCAGCGCATTGGCGGCATCGAGGATGTTGCCGTGGCTGCGATAGTTCTGCTCCAGCTTGATCACTGCGCCCTTGGCGAAGTCGCGCTCGAACTCGAACATGTTGCTGGCCGAGGCGCCGCGGAAGGCGTAAATCGACTGGTCGTCGTCGCCGACCGCGAAAATGGCGTTGCTGTGCGCCGGCCAGCAGCTTGCAGCCAGCGGTACTGCAGCCGGTTGGTGTCCTGGAACTCGTCCACCAGGATGTGGGCGAAGCGCTGCTGGTAGTGCTGGCGCAGCACTTCGTTGCGCGACAGCAGCTCGAAGCAGCGCAGCAGCAGCTCGGCGAAATCGACCACGCCCTCGCGGTTGCACAGCCGTCGTACTCCGCGTAGAGCTCGATCAGCCGGCGCGAAAACTCGTCGTACGCCTCGACCTGGCCCGGGCGCAGGCCCTTGCTCCTTGTTGCCGTTGATGAAGTACTGGACCTCGCGCGGCGGATACTTCTCGTCGTCCACGTTCAGCGCCTTGAGCAGCGCGCTTGATCAGCGCGAGCTGATCCTGGCTGTCCAGGATCTGGAAGGTCTGCGGCAGACCGGCGTCGCGGTAGTGCGTGCGCAGCAGCCGGTTGCACAGGCCGTGGAACGTGCCCACCCACATGCCGCGCGTGTTGATGGGCAGCATCGCCGAGATGCGGGCCAGCATCTCGCGCGCGGCCTTGTTGGTGAAGGTGACCGCGAGCATGCCGCCCGGGCCCACCTGCCCGGTCTGGATCAGCCAGGCGATGCGCGTGGTGAGCACACGCGTCTTGCCGCTGCCGGCGCCGGCCAGGATCAGCGCGGACTCGCTGCGGCAGGGTAACTGCCGCGAGCTGCTGTGGATTCAGACCGCCGAGGATGTTGCTGGAGTGCACGTCGATGCGGGCCGGAGGATTCGCAGCATTATACTGCCCGCGGCCGTCGCGTGAATCAGTTCAGCGACACGCTGACATCTCTCACACCCAGCTCGGCCTTCAGCTTCACCGCCACCACCGTGCCGTCGGTCTCGCTGAGCAATCCGGCTGATGCGCACTCGATAGACGCGTCCTGCCGTCCGCGCAGCACGGGATCGATGGCGGCCGGATAGCCCGCGTCGCGCAACTCGATCGTAGACCGCGCAGCGCCTCGCTCTGACTGTCGGCGCGCGCCGCGTAGACCCGCCAGCGTCCGCCCTTGCCCAGGGCGCCCTGGCCGGGCGCGATCTCGGTTTCGGCGGCGAACAGCCCGAGCTGCTCGGCGGTGATCGGCTCGATCGGAAGCGCGGGAGCGTTGCGCGGCGCCTGGTAGACGGTGCGTCGCCTGGTCCATCTGCACCGGCCCCTCGCCCGCGCGCGTCAGCGTGACCTTGCCTTCGATCAACGCGACGATGTCGCGGTCGTCGGTGGACTTGCCCCACAGGTCGGTGCCGCGGATGCCCGACGGTGACGGTGCGTGAAGCGCACCTGCACCTCGCGCGCGCCGCGGAAGTTGTAGAGCGCGGTGGTGGTGAAGCGGAACGCGCCCTGCAGCACGCCCAGCGTCGCCGTGAGCAGCCCGCCGCCCTCGCGCTTGCGAGCCAGGCCGTCCAGGGTGAAACGAGCGTTCTCGCCCGAGCTTGACCATGCTGCCGTCGGCCAGGCGCAACAGCACGCGCGCCCCCGGTCCGCTTTCGATCCGGTCCCCGTTGCGCAACTCAGTGCGCCGAGCGCCAGCGGTTCGCGCTTGGCGCCGCGCACCAGCCATACCGGCAGCTGCAGGCCTTCCACTGCGGCGTCGGGAACTGCGGCCGCCGCCGGCGCACTGCTCAGAGGCCAACTAAAAGCGACGGCAACGGCCCACGCTGAGACCAGCGGTCGGACATGGATACGCATTGGCGCCTCCTGCGATCGGATTTGACGGACGTTGCCGCAGATACGGCCGCTGCCGGGCCGGCCGGATGCGCTGCGGTTCCGGAGCTTGTCGCCGCGGTGAGTATAATCTGCGTCTTTTTACCTTGCGGACCGTCCAGCACCATGCAGCCGCAGTATCGCCCGGCAGACATCGAAAAGCAGATCCAGGCCGAGTGGGAGCAGGCCGGTGCCGCGCGCGCGGTACGAGGATCCGGCGCGGCCGCAAGTACTACTGCCTGTCCATGTTCCCCTATCCTTCCGGCAAGCTGCACATGGGGCACGTGCGCAACTACACCATCGGCGACGTGCTCTCGCGCTATCTACCGCATGCGCGGCTACAACGTGCTGCAGCCGATGGGCTGGGATGCCTTCGGCCTGCCCGCCGAGAATGCGGCGATGGCCAACAGCGTGCCGCCGGCCAAGTGGACCTACGACAACATCGCCTACATGAAGAAGCAGCTCCAGTCCCTCGGTTTCGCGATCGACTGGGACCGCGAGCTGGCCACCTGCCGGCCCGAGTACTACCGCTGGAACCAGTGGCTGTTCCTGCGCATGCTGGAGCGGGGGCTCGCCTACAAGACGACCGGCGTGGTGAACTGGGACCCGGTCGATCAGACCGTGCTCGCCAACGAGCAGGTCATCGACGGCCGCGGCTGGCGCACCGGGGCGCTGGTCGAGAAGCGCGAGATCCCGATGTACTACCTGCGCATCACCGCCTACGCGGAGGAGCTGCTGGCTGCGCTCGACACAGCTGCCCGGCTGGCCGGAGCGGGTGAAGCTCATGCAGGCCAACTGGATCGGCCGCAGCGAGGGCGTGAAGTCGGCTTCCCCTATGAACTGGCGCGAGCCAAACGGCTGCTGCGGGTCTTCACCACCCGCGCCGACACGCTCATGGGCGCGACCTTCTGCGCGGTCGCCGCCGAGCATCCGCTCGCGGAGCACGCGGCGCGCGCGAACCCGCGCTCGCGGCGTTCGTCGAAGAGTGCAAGCGCGGCAGCGTCATGGAGGCCGACCTCGCCACCATGGAAAAGAAGGGCATGCCCACCGGCCTGTTCGTCACTCATCCGCTCACCGGCGAGAAGCTCGAGGTCTGGGTCGCCAACTACGTGCTGATGGGCTACGGCGAAGGCGCGGTGATGGCCGTGCCCGCCCACGACGAGCGCGACTTCGAGTTCGCCAAGCAAGTACGGCCTGCCGATCAAGCCGGTGATCGCATGTCGACGGCAAGCCCTATTCCACCGACGCCCTGGCGAGCCCTGGTATGCGGAGCTACGGCAGTGCTGCATCAACTCCGGGAAGTACGACGGCCTGGCTTACCAGGCCGCGGTGGACGCGATCGCCGCCGACCTCGAGGCGCAAGGACCCGGGCGACAAACGCGTGCAATATCGGCTGCGCGACTGGGGCATCTCGCGCCAGCGCTACTGGGGCATGCCCGATCCCCCTCATCCACTGCCCCGCCTGCGGCGACGTGCCGGTGCCCGACGAGCAGCTGCCGGTGGTCCTGCCGGAGGACTGCGTGCCCGACGGCACCGGCAATCCGCTCAACAAGCGCGCCGATTTCCTTGAGACGTCGCCTGCCCCAACTGCGGCAAGCCCGCCCGGCGCGAGACCGACACCATGGACACCTTCGTGGACTCGTCCTGGTACTACATGCGCTACGCCTGCCCGGACAACGCAGCGCGCCATGGTGGACGAGCGCGTGCGACTACTGGCTGCCGGTAGACCAGTACATCGGCGGCATCGAGCACGCGATCCTGCATCTGCTCTACTCGCGCTTCTGGACCCGGGTCATGCGCGACCTCGGGCTGGTCCGCCTCGACGAGCCGTTCACGCGCCTGCTCACGCAGGGCATGGTGCTCGAACCACATCTTCCAGCGCAAGACCGAAGCAGGGCGGCATTGCCTACTTCGCACCCGGAGGACGTCGAGGTCGAGACCGATGCCGACGGCCGGGTGACCGGCGGCGCGCGCCGGCAGCGCGACGGCCTGCCGGTGGAGTACGGCGGCCTCGGCACCATGTCGAAGTCGAAGCACAACGGCGTCGATCCGCAGGATCTGATCGAAGAGTACGGCGCCGACACCGCGCGCTTCTTCATGATCTTCACCAGCCCGCCGGAGCAGACGCTGGCGTGGTCCGACGCGGGCGTCGAGGGCTCGTTCCGGTTCCTCAAGCGGCTGTGGGCGTTCGCGCGCGACGTATGTCAGCAGCGTGCGCCCGCAGCCTGCCGGCGGCGCGCACGGGCGCGCGGCGCAAGCTGACGAGCACACTGGCGCCGCCAGGCGTGAAGTGCATCTGAACCTCAAGCAGGCCAACTTCGACATGCAGCGCCAGCAGTTCAACACGGTGGCCTCGGCGTGCATGAAGATCCTGAACGCGCTGGAGGACGCTTGCCCAGGGACCGCGGCGCGACGGCGCACGCGGAGGTGCTGGAAGAGGGGCTGTCCATCCTGCTGCGGGTGCAGGCGCCGATCACCCCGCACTATCGCTTTCACCTCTGGCGCGAGCTCGGCTTCGGCGGCGGACGTGTTCGCTGCGCCGTGGCCGGAAGCCGACGCCGCGTGCCCTCGAGCAGGACGAGATCGAGCTGGTGCTGCAGATCAACGGCAAGACGCGCGGGAACATCCGGGTGCCGAGCAGCGCCGGCCACGCGCGCAGATCGAGCAGCTGGCGCTCGACAGCCCGCTGCGCGCAGAAGTACATCGCCGGGCAGAGCCGTGAAGAAGGTGGTGGTGGTGCCGGGCGGCTTGTCAACGTCGTGATCTGAAGAGTGCGGAAGCAGCGTGAGCAGGAGGCGCGAAGCATGTGGAACCGGCGCGCATGAGCAGACGGTGCGACCGCAGCAGCGGGCTTGCGCGTGCGCTCAGGCGCGCGGCTCTGATCCTGGCTGCGCTGTCGCGCTCGGGCTGACGGCGGTGCGGCTTCAAGCTGGGCGGGCCGGCCGAGCTGCCGTTCGAGACGCTGTACGTGGCGGCGCCGGACTACTCGTCGTTCGGCGCCGACTTCAAGCGCTACGTGCGATAGCGGCGGCAAGACCCGGCTCGCCGAGCAGCCCGCGAGGAGGCGCGAGGCGGTGCTGGAGATCCTCGAGCGAGACGCGGAGAAGCAGATCCTCTCGCTGACCAGCGCAGGGCGCGTGCCGAGTTCCTGCTGCGCTATCGGGTCTCGTTCCGCCTGCGCGACAAGCGGCGCATCGGAGATCGATCGCCGCCCAGCGAGATCACGCTGCAGCGCGACCTGACCTACGACGACGATGCGAGGTGCTGGCGAAGGAAAACGAGGAAGCGTTCCTGTACCAGCGACATGAAGAACGACGCGGTGCAGCAGCTGCTGCGCCGGCTGGCGCGCGGCGCCAGCCACGTGAGCGTCGGCCCTGAGCACCGTCAGCCAGCGTCGATGCAGACGCGCTCGCTGCCGCCCGGGCTCGGTCGGCTTCGTCGCTGCCGCAGCAGGCCCACTTCGAGCGAGCCGCTCAAGCTCGCGCAGCGGCGCGATGATCGACGAGCTACGATCTCGCCTACGAGACCTACGGCACGCTCAACGCCGCCCGCAGCAACGCCGTGCTGGTGTGCCACGCGCTCAACGCCTCGCATCATGTCGCGGGCGTCTATGCGGACGAGCCCGAGCAACGTCGGCTGGTGGGACAACCTGATCGGGCCCGGGCAAGCCGCTCGACACCGACCGCTTCTTCGTCGTCGGCGTGAACAACCTCGGCGGCTGCCACGGCTCGACCGGCCCGCCAGCGTCAACCCGGCCACCGGCCGGCCGTGGGGCGCGGACTTCCCGCTGGTGACGGTGGAGGACTGGGTCGAGGTGCAGGCGCGGCTGGCCGATCGCCTCGGCATCGAGCGCTTCGCCGCGGTGATGGGCGGCAGCCTGGGCGCCATGCAGGCGCTGCAGTGGGCGATCGCTACCCGGACCGCATCCGCCACGCGCTCGTGATCGCCGCCGCGCCCAAGCTCTCGGCGCAGAACATCGCCTTCAACGAAGTGGCGCGCCAGGCGATCATGACCGACCCCGATTTCCACGGCGGCGACTACTACGCGCACGGCGTGGTGCCGAGGCGCGGCCTGCGGCTGGCGCGCATGCTCGGGCACATCACCTACCTGTCCGACGATGCCATGGCGGAGAAGTTCGGCCGGGCGCTGCGCACGGGCGCGATCAAGTTCAACTTCGACGTCGAGTTCGAGATCGAGTCCTACCTGCGCTACCAGGGCGACAAGTTCGCCGAGTACTTCGACGCCAACACCTATCTGCGCATCACCAAGGCGCTCGACTACTTCGATCCCGCCGCCGACTTCGGCGGCGACCTCGCGAAGGCGCTGGCGCCGGCGCGAGCCGCCTTCCTGGTCGTGTCGTTCACCTCCGACTGGCGCTTCTCGCCGGCGCGCTCGCGCGAGATCGTCAAGGCGCTGGTGGACAACCGGCTGCAGGTGTCCTACGCGGAGATCGACGCGCCGCACGGCCACGACGCGTTCCTGATGGACGACCCGCGCTACCACGGCCTGGTGCGCGCCTACTTCGACAACATCGACCTCGGCTGAGGACCCGACGCTGCAGGCCGCTGCCGCATCCAGCACCCGCCCTGTCCGGGCGCCCCGACTTCGACGCCATCGCCGGCTGGATCCGGCCCGGCGCGCACGTGCTCGACCTCGGCTGCGGCGACGGCTCGCTGCTGCGCTTTCTGCGCGAGACGCGCAGCGCGCAGCGGCTACGGCGTCGAGATCGACGACGCCAGGATCCTCGCCAGCGTGCGCAACGGCGTGAACGTGATCCAGAGCGACCTGGAGTCGGGCCTGTCCGGATTCGAGTCCGGCTCGTTCGACTACGTGATCCTGTCGCAGACGCTGCAGGCGGTGCGCCGCACGCGAGCGCATCGTCAAGGAGATGCTGCGGGTCGGCCGCGAAGGCATCGTCAGCTTTCCCAACTTCGGCTTCTGGCGGCATCGCCTGCAGATGCCTCGGCGGGCGCATGCCGGTGTCGAGGGAGCTGCCCTACCAGTGGTACGACACGCCCAACGTGCACCTGTTCACGATCGCGCGACTTCGAGGCGTTCTGCGCCGACCACGGCGTGCGCATCCTGGACCGCGTCGTGCTGCACCGGCGGCCGGAGGCTCGGCTGGCGCTCAATCTGCTCGGCGCGCTGGCGGTGTATCGCCTCGATCAGGCGCCCTGAGGCTCCGGCCGCGGCTCGACAGGCAGCGCCTGCCGCAGCCACCAGAGCGAACAGCGAGCCCGGGCAGGGCGATGAGGAATGTCGCGAAGAAGAACGGTGCCCAGCCATCGATGCGACCATGATCCCCGAGGGCGGGCCGACGAACACCCGTCCACCGAGCTGGCGGCAGACAGCAGCGCGTACTGTGTGGCGGAGTAGCGCCGATCGCACAGCGAGCATCAGCAAGAGCGACGAACGCAGCGCTGCCCATGCCGCCGCCGAGGTTGTCCGCCAAGGCCACCACCAGCCAGCGCATAGCTCTTGCCCGCCAATGCCAGCACGCAGCAGGTCAGGTTGGACACCGCCTGGAGCGCACCGAACAGCAGCAGCGAGCGGAACAGGCCGAGCCTGGCCATCAGGGCCCCGCCGACCAGGGCGCCGAGGATCGTAGCCACCAGGGCCAGGCCCTTGTTGGTGAGGCCGATGTCGGACAGGGACAGGCCCACCCCGCGCAGCAGAAAGATAGTCGACAGAGACACGGCAAAAGCGTCCCCGAGCTTGTACAGCAACCACCAGTGCGAGGAGCGCAACGGCCTGGTCACGCCGGAAGTACTCGACGAACGGGCGGACCACCGCCTCGGCCAGCGTAGCGCGGCGGGCGCACGTCGCTGACTCGGCTCGGGCGCCGCGACGGTGGCGCCGACCGCGGCCAGCCATCAACGCTGCCATCGCCCAGTAGGTCAGGTGCCAGCCGATAGTGATCCGCCAGGATCGAGCGCGCAGCGCACCCGAGGCCAGCATCGCCGCCGGTAGCCGAGCACGCTAGACCGCCGCCCTTGCGGCCGCGCTGCCTCTCGTCGCAGCACTCGATGCGATAGGCGTCGAAGGCGATGTCCTGGGAGGCGGAGAGCGAACGCCAGCAGCAGCGCGAGCAGGGCAAGCGCGCGCAGATGCGACCGGGATGGCGGTCAGCGCACCCATGACGGCACATGACGCACGACCAGAAGCTGGGAGAGCGCGACCCAGCCGCCGGCCGCCGCCCGAGGCAGCGGCGGCACGAAGCGATCCATCAGCGGCGCCCACACCAATTTAACTGTATACGGCAGTCCCACCAGCGTCAGCAAGCCGATGGTCTTGATGTCGATGCCGCTTCGCGCAGCCAGGCCTGCAACGTGCCGCCGCAGCAGGGCGATCGGCAGTCCCGAGGAGAAGCCGAGAACAGGACTGACGGTGATGCGCCGGTCGCGAAAGACTTCCAGGTACGAGGGCGTGGTCACAACCGGTAGTCGTAGTCGATGGTGAGCGGCGCGTGATCCGAGAAGCGCTGCGCCTTGTAGATGGATGCGCGGCCGCGCCTTCGCCGCGATGCCCGGCGGTGGCGATCTGGTAGTCGATACGCCAGCCTACGTTCTTGGCCCAGGCCTGGCCGCGGTTGGACCACCAGGTGTACTGCTCCGGACGCGGGTCGAGGCGGCGGAAGACGTCCACGTAGCCGCAGATCGTCGAACACGCCGGACAGCCAGGCGCGCTCCTCGGGCAGGAAGCCGGGGTTCTTCTGGTTCGAGCGCCAGTTCTTCAGGTCGATCTCCCGGTGCGCGATGTTCCAGTCGCCGCAGATCACCACTTCGCGCCCGCTCGTCGCGAGCCGGTGCAGCGGGCTCGATCACGCGCTCGAGGAACTGAACTTGACCGCCAGCCGCTCCTCGGAGCTGGAGCCCGACGGCACATACAACGACACCACGCTCAGCTCGCCGAAGCGCGCTTCCAGGTAGCGCCCCTCCGCATCGATGTCGGGGATGCCGACGCCCTCCACCACGGAGTCGGGCGGGCGCCGGCAGTAGATACCCACGCCGCTGTAGCCGCGTCGCTGCGCGCAGTGAAAGTAGCCGTGCAGAGCCGTCGGGCTGCGATCGCCTCGCGGCGTGAGATCGCCGGCCTGCGCCTTGATCTCCTGCACGCAGACCACGTCGGCCTGCTGCCGGGCAGCCAGCTCAGGAATCCCTTGTTGACGGCCGAGCGGATGCCGTTAAGATTGAGCGTGATGATGCGCACGCGCGATGGACATCAGAGCTTTCGGCAGGAGTTCATCGAGTTCGCGGTCGAGCGCGAGGTGCTGCGCTTCGGCGAGTTCAAGACCAAGGCCGGGCGGCTGTCGCCGTACTTCTTCAACGCCGGCCTGTTCAACGACGGCGAGGCCCTGCGCCGGCTGGGGCAATTCTACGCGAAAGCCATCCTGGCGATCGGGCTCGGCTTCGATGTGCTGTTCGGCCCCGCCTACAAGGGCATTCCGCTGGTCGACGCGCGACCGCGATCGCGCTCGCCGAGCATCGGGCGCAACGTGCCGATCTGCTTCAACCGCAAGGAGGCCAAGGACCACGGCGAGGGCGGGCGTGACGATCGGCGCGCCGCTCGCCGGGCCGCGTGCTGATCGTCGACGATGTCATCTCCGCGGGCACCTCGGTGCGCGAATCGGTCGACCTGATCCGCGGGCGCGGCGCCCAGCTGCCGGGGTGGTCATCGCACTGGACCGCATGGAGCGCGGCATCGGCGCGCTTCCGCGGTCCAGGAAGTTCACCAAACTTATCGAATTCCTGTCGTCAGCATCGCGACCCTCGACGATCTGGTCGCGTACCTGCAGGCGCAGGGCGGAATGGCACGCGAGTTGCAACTGGTCGCCCGCTATCGGACATCAGTACGGAGTTGCAGCCAATGGCTCGTCCTAGCCCGTTTCCCATCCTCCTTGCACTGGTAATGCTGCTTGCCGTGCCAGCTGAGTGGAGCGGCTCAGCCCAAGCCCACGTCGCCGGCGCGCACGCCGAGCGCGGCGGCGCAGATCTACAAATGGGTGGACGAGAAGGGCGTGACGCACTACGGCCAGAGCCATTCCACCCGAGTATCGCGACCAGGAAGCCGCGAGATGAACAGGCGCGGCATGACCGTCAAGCGCATCGACGCGGCGACACGCCGGAGCAGCGCAAGGCCGCGCGAAGAGCGAGCTGCTGCGCGCCAAGGAAGAGCAGAAGCGGCCTCGCCGAGCAGCGCCGGCGCGACGTGGCGCTGATGCACACCTACACCAGCGCCAGAGGAGATCGATGCGGCGCGCGACCGCAACCTCGCGCTGCCGCAGCAGGCGATCCGCGGCCTGGAGCCGCGCATGAAGAAGGCGCAGGCGCGGCTGCAACTCGTCGCACGGCCAGGCCGACGAGCTCAAGCGCGCCGGCAAGCCCGTGCCCGACTACCTCGCGGAGGACATCGACAGCGGAGAAACTGGAGGTGGACATCATGCGCGCCGACTGGACCGGCACCGCAGCGCAGATCGAAGCCATCCGCACGCAGGTTCGACGCCGACAAGCGAGCGCTACGTCAAATGACCGCAGCAGGACATCCGCGCTAGAGCGCATCGCTTCATTGCGCCAGCTTCTTGCTGCAGGATCTCGCTCAGCTGGGCCGGGTTGGCCTTGCCCTTGGCTCGCCTTCATCGCCTGCCCCACCAGGTAGTTGAACGCCTTCTCCTTGCCTGCCCGGTACTCGCCGGCCTGCGCCGGATTGGCGCCCAGCACCGCTCGACCATGCTTCCAACGCGCCGCTGTCCGAGATCTGCTTCAGGCCGCGCGCTTCGATGATGTCGATCGGCATCTGCCCTCGCCGCTCCACATCGCGTCGAAGACCTCCTTGGCGAGCTTGCCGGACACGGTGCCGTCGGCCACGCGCTCAGCAGGCCCGCCAGCGCGGCGCTGGCAACGGCGAGTGCGCGATGTCGAGCCCCTCGCGGTTGAGGCGCGCCGGACAGCTCACCCATGACCCAGTTCGCGCACAGCTTGGGATGCTGCGGGCAGCTCGCGCACCAGCGTCCTCGAAATAGTCGGCGACTCGCGGCTGGCCGTGAGCACGCCGGCATCGTAGGCGGGCAGCCCGTAGGTCGCTGCACGAAGCGCGCGCGCCTCGCCTCCGGCAGCTCGGGCAGCGTGCGTTGCGACCTCCTCGATCCACGTCGGCGCTCACCTCGAGCGGCAGCAGGTCGGGATCGGGAAAGTAGCGATAGTCGTGCGCGTCCTCCTTGCGGCGCATCGAGCGCGTCTCGTCGCGCTCGGGGTCGTACAGCCGCGTCTCCTGCACGATCCGGCCGCCGTCCTCCAGGAGCTTCGATCTGGCGCCGCGCCTCGTACACGATGGCGCGCTCCAGAAAGCGGAAGGAGTTGAGGTTCTTGATCTCGCAGCGCGTGCCGAGCAGGCGTCGACCGCGTGCGGCCGCACCGACACGTTGGCGTCGCAGCGGAACGAGCCTTCCTGCATGTTGCCGTCGCAGATGTCGATCCAGCGCACGAGCGCGTGCAGCGCCTTGGCGTACGCCACCGCCTCCTCGGCGCAGCGCAGGTCGGGCTCGGACACGATCTCCAGCAGCGGCGTGCCGGCGCGGTTGAGATCGATGCCGGTCAGGCCGTGGAAGTCCTCGTGCAGCGACTTCCCGGCGTCCTCCTCGAGATGCGCGCGGGTGAGGCGCACGCGTCTTGTCAGCCGTCGCCCGCCACGATATCGATGTGGCCGCCGCGTGCACGATCGGCATGTTCGTACTGGCTGATCTGGTAGCCCTTCGGGAGATCGGGATAGAAATAGTTCTTGCGGGCGAAGATGGAGCGCTGGTGGATCGTGCCGCCGACCGCCAGGCCGAAGCGGATGGCGCGCTCCACCGCGCCGCGGTTCGCACCGGCAGCACGCCCGGCAGCGCGAGGTCCACCGCGCACGCCTGCGTGTTCGGCGGCGCGCCGAAGGCGGTGGAGGCGCCCGAGAACATCTTCGAGCGCGTCGACAGCTGGCGTGGGTCTCCAGCCCGATGACGATTTCCCAGCTCATAGCTCACTCGAAGCCCGCCGGCATGCGCGTGTGCCAGTCCGTCGCCTGCTGATAGGCGGTGCGCCACCCCGAGCAGCCGCGCCTCCTGGAAGTGGTTGGCCATGAGCTGCAGCCCGACCGGGCGCGTCCCTCGCGCCGAAGCCGCAGGGAATGCTCATGCCCGGCAGGCCCGCCAGGCTGCCGGGAATGGTGTACAGGTCGCGACAAGTACATCTGCACCGGGTCGGCGCTCTTCTCGCCGAGGTCGAACGCCACGCTGGGCGCCACGGGTCCGGCGATGATGTCGCATTCGCGCAACGCGCCGCTCGAAGCTCTTCGGCGATCAAGCGCCGCACCTGCTGCGCCTTGAGGTAGTAGGCGTCGTAGTAGCCGTGCGACAGCACATAGGTGCCGATCAGGATGCGGCGCCTGCGCTTCCGCGCCGAAGCCCTCGGCGCGCGACTTGCTCATCATGTCGATGAGGTCGTCGTAGCGCTCGGCGCGATGCCCGTAGCGCACGCCGTCGAAGCGGCTCGAGTTGGAGGAAGCACTCCGCCGACGCAATCACGTAGTAGGCCGGGATGCCGAGGCCCGCATTGGGCAGCGAGATCACTTCACCAGCCGGGCGCCGAGCTTCTCGTATTCCGGCCAGCGCCGCGCGGATCGGCGCCTCGACGTCCGGCTGCAGGCCGCTCCCGAAGAACTCCCTGCGGCACGCCGATGCGCAGCCCCTCGACTCCGGCTCGAGCCCGCGCGTGTAAGTCCTCCGGCGCACGCTCCACGCTGGTGGAATCCTTGGGGTCGAACCCCAGCATGGCGTTGAAGATGAGTGCGGCATCCTCGCGCCGAGCGCGTCATGATGCCCGCCTGGTCGAGGCTGGAGGCGAAGGCGATCATGCCCCAGCGCGAAGCACGCCCATAGGTCGGCTTGATGCCGGTGACCCCGGAAAACGCCGCCGGCTCGCGGATCGATCCGCCGGTGTCCGTGCCGGTGGCGGCGGGCGTCAGGCGCGCCGCCACCGCGGCCGCCGAGCCGCCCGAGCTGCCGCCCGGGACGGCGGTCTTGTCCCAGGGATTCAGCACGTTGCCGAAATAGCTGTTCTCGTTGCTCGAGCCCATGGCGAACTCGTCGCAGTTGAGCTTGCCCAGGGTGACCATGCCCGCGCCTGCGCCAGACGCTCCACCACTGTGGCGTCGAACGGGCTCATGTAGCCCCGCAGTATGCGCGAGGCGGCGGTCGAGCTGAAGTCCCGGGTGACGAAGATGTCCTTGTGCGCGACCGGCACTCCGGTGAGGGGCCCCGCCTCGCCGCGTGGCGATGCGCTGCGTCGGCGCGCGCGGGCCTGCGCCAGCGTGACCTCCGGGCGCACGTCGAGGAAGGCGTTGAGATCGCGGTGCGCGTTCGATGCGCGCCAGATAGAGGCCGAGCCAGCTCCGCGGCGGAGATCTCCCGTGGCAGCGCAGGGCGCGGCGCCAGCCCGGCCAGCGACTCGCGATGCCAGCGCGCGGCTCTACTCGATGACCCTGGGGACCAGGAACAGCCCGTCCTGCTGTGCCGGGGCGTTGCGCAGATTGGCGGCTGCGCTCGTCGCCCTCGGTCACTACGTCTTCGCGCAGGCGCTGGGCGCCGCCGAGCGGGTGCGACATCGGCTCGATGCCGGCTGGTGTCGACCGAGCGCATCTGCTCGATCAGCGCGAAGATCCCGTTCAGCTGGTCCAGCGCTTGCCCGGCTTCCTGCTCGCTCGATCTTCGAGGCGAGCCAGCAAAGCGATGCGCTTGACATCGTCGAGACGTCAGAGCCATTGGGGAGGATGCTATCGGACAGGTCCAGGCGGCGCGCGAAGGCGGCACGCGAGGGTTGCCAGTTTGCCGCGCCAGGCGCACGCGACCCTCAAGGTTGCCTTTCTTGGCGCCCGATAACTGCGCTATTATAACCGCTTTATCTCCTTAGTCCCGAAATCTCCGAGACCTACACTCCAAACCTAACCGGAAGCTTCATGTTCGGATTTCTTGGTGGCTATTTCTCCAACGACCTCGCCATCGACCTCGGCACCGCCAACACCCTGATCTACGTGCGCGGCAAGGGCATCGTGCTGAACGAGCCCTCGGTGGTGGCGATCCGCCAGGAGGGCGGCCCCAACGGCAAAAAAGTGATCCAGGAGGTCGGGCTGGCCGCCAAGCAGATGCTCGGACGCACGCCCGGCAACATCATCGCCATCCGCCCGATGAAGGACGGCGTCATCGCCGATTTCACGGTGACCGAGCAGATGCTGAAGCAGTTCATCAAGAAGGTCCACGACAACCGCCTGTTCTCGCCCAGCCCGCGCATCGTGATCTGCGTGCCGTGCGGCTCCACCCAGGTCGAGCGGCGCGCCATTCGCGAGTCGGCCTATGGCGCCGGCGCCCGCAAGGTGGAGTTGATCGAGGAGCCGATGGCTGCTGCGATCGGCGCCGACTTGCCGGTGGACGAAGCGACCGGCTCGATGGTGGTCGACATCGGCGGCGGGCACTACCGAGGTGGGCGTGATCTCGCTGGGCGGCATCGTCTACTCGGGCTCGGTGCGCGTGGGCGGCGACAAGTTCGACGAAGCCATCATCAACTACATCCGCCGCAACTACGGCATGCTGATCGGCGAGACCACTGCCGAGGAGATCAAGAAGGAGATCGGCTCGGCGTTTCCGGGCAGCGAAGTGCGCGAGAAGGAAGTCAAGGGCCGCAACCTGGCCGAGGGCATTCCGCGCAGCTTCACCATTTCCAGCAACGAGATTCTGGAGGCGCTGACCGAACCGCTGAACTAGCATCGTGAGCGCGGTCAAGTCGGCGCTGGAGCAGACCCCGCCGGAGCTCGGCGCCGACATCGCCGAAAAGGGCATGGTGCTGACCGGAGGCGGCGCGCTTGCTGCGCGACATCGACCGCCTGCTGATGGAAGAAACCGGGTTGCCGGTGATCGTCGCCGAAGACCCGCTTACCTGCGTGGTGCGTGGATCGGGCAAGGCGCTCGAGCGCATGGACAAGCTCGGCACCATCTTCACCAGCGACTAGCCGGAACGGCCGCGAGCCGGGCGCCGCCGGGCGCCCGATAGCCTCAAGCAATGGAATACGCCCCGCCTCCGTTCTTCAAGCGCGGTCCGAGCCTCCTCACCCGTTTCGCGTTCTTCTCCCTGCTGTCCATCACTTTGCTGGTGGCCGATGCGCGCTTCGGCTATCTGCAGGCCCTGCAGCAGGCGGTGGCGGTGGTCATCTACCCGCTGCAGCGCTTGGCGACCTTGCCGGGCACGCTCGTGCGAGCGAGTCGGCGAGTTCTTCGTCACCCACGCCCAGCTGGAGCGCGACAACGAGCAGCTCAAGCGACAGAGCCTGGCAGACGCCGCGGCGCTGCAAGACCAGCAAGCGCTGGCCACCGAGAACCAGCACCTGCGCGAGCTGCTGGGTCTGCGCGAGCGCGTTGCGCGCGAGGCCATCGGCGCGCAGATCGTGTACGCGCCGCGCGACCCGTTTACGCGCCGGGTGGTGGTCGACAAGGGCTTCGCAGCACGGGGTGCAAGGCCGGCCAGGCCGTGGTCGACCACATCGGGGTGGTCGGTCAGGTGACCCGGGTGTTGCCCTGGGTGTCGGAGGTCACGCTGGTGACCGACAAGGAGCAGGCCGTGCCGATCCAGGTTCTGCGCAGCGGCGCTGCGCGGGGTCACCTTCGGCATCGGCTACGACGGCACTCTGGAGCTGCGCTTCATGCCGGTCAATGCCGATATCCAGAACGGCGACGTGCTGGTGACCTCCGGCATCGATGGCACCTACCCGCCCGGCCTGCCGGTAGCGGTGGTGTCCAATATCGAGCGCAATGCCGCCTATGCGTTCGCCCGCATCACCTGCACGCCGGCGGCCGGCGGTCAGCAGCTACGGCCAGGTGCTGATCCTGTCCGGCGACGAGCGCGTTCCCCGCTCCGGCCTGCGGCCGAGGAGGCGAGCGGCAAAACCCGCAGAGCCAGGAAGGGGGAGGAGTGATCCACCTGCCAGTCCGGTGACCGTCAACCCGCCGGAGATCCTGCGGCCGGTGCGGCATCGGCTACATCGTCCTCACGCTGCTGGCGGCACTGCTGCTGAACCTGCTTGCGCTGCCCGGCTTCCTGCAGCCGCTGCGGCCCGACTTCATCGCGCTGACACTTATCTACTGGGTCGTGTACCATCCGCGTCGCGTCGGCTTCCTGCCGGCGTGGCTGCTCGGCCTGGCCATGGACGTGGCCGACGGCAGCCTGTTCGGCCAGCACGCGCTGGCCTACGCGGTGATGATGTATCTGGCGATCCTGCTCCACCGCCGCATCGTCATGTTCGGGATGCGGCACCAGGTCCTGCACGTGCTGGCGATTCTGGCCGCGGCTCAAGCCGTCATGCTGCTGGTGCGCATGATGGACGGCGCCGGGTTCCCGGGTCCGTTGTATTTCGCGCCCAGCATCCTCGGCGCGCTGCTGTGGCCCGCCTTGTTCAGTCTGATCCGCATCCCGCTGCGCCCGCGCGCGGATCCGGACGCGGTGTAACTGCGCCGTGAAGCTGTTCCGCCGCTTTGCCGCCCGCCAGGATACGGCGCCCATCGTGCTGGGCGGCGCCCGCCGCGCGGAGCTGCGCGACCACCAGAAGGAGCTGCGCAACTTCCAGGTGCGCCTGGCGGTGTCCGCAGGCCTGGTGCTGACCGTGTTCTGCGTCCTGCTCGTTCGCTTCTTCTACGTGCAGGTGCTCCAGCACGACTACTATCACACGCTGGCGGAGAACAACCGCATCTCGGTCGTGCCGATCATTCCCAACCGCGGGCTGATCCTGGATCGCAACGGCGCCGTGCTGGCGCACAACTACGCCGCCTATACGCTCGAGATCACCCCCAACAAGGTCGGTCCGCTGGACAGCCTGATCGACGAGCTGGCGCAGGTGGTGGAGATCACCCCGCGCGACCGCAAACGGTTCCGCAAGCTGCTCGAGGAAGGCCGCGATTTCGCCAGCTTGCCGATCCGCACCCGCCTCAACGACCAGGAGGTGGCGCGCTTTGCGGTCAACAAGTACCGCTTCCCGGGCGTGGACATCCGCGCCCGGCTGTTCCGGCACTACCCGAACGGCGAAGTGGCCTCGCACGTGCTCGGCTACATCGGCCGCCTGACCCAGGCCGACCTGGACCGGCTCGAGACGGAAGGGGTCGCGGCCAACTATACCGGCTCGGACTTCATCGGCAAGGCCGGCCTCGAGGCGCGCTACGAGCGCGCGTTGCACGGCACCACCGGATTCGAGGAAGTCGAGACCGACGCCGGCGGACGCGCGGTGCGCACCCTGCGCAGCACGCTGCCGGTGTCGGGGAACAATCTGCTGCTGTCGCTCGATGCGCGCCTGCAGGACGTCGCGGAGCGCGTCTTCGGCGACCGGCGCGGAGCGCTGGTGGCGATCGAGCCGTCCACCGGGGGCCTGCTGGCCCTGGTGAGCAAGCCCGGCTATCGACCCCAACATGTTCGTCGACGGCATCGACTCGCAGAACTGGGAGATGCTCAACGACTCCCCCGACCATCCGCTCAACAATCGCGCCCTGCAGGGGGTCTATCCGCCGGGATCGACCTTCAAGCCGTTCATGGCGATCGCAGCGCTGGAGCTCGGCAAACGCTCGCCGCGCTACACCATCGCTGATCCGGGCTATTTCGTGCTGGGCGGCGCGGGCGGCCACCGCTTCCGCGACTGGAAGGCCGGCGGCCACGGCATGGTCGACATGCACAAGTCCATCGTAGTGTCCTGCGACACCTACTACTACGGCCTGGCTCAGGAACTGGGCATCGACAACATCCACACCTTCATCGGCCGGTTCGGCTTCGGAACGCAAGACCGGTATCGACATCGACGGCGAGGTTGCCGGGCTGCTGCCCTCGCAGGACTGGAAGATGCGGCGGTTCAAGCAAAAGTGGTTCGTGGGCGATACCATCTCGGTGGGCATCGGCCAGGGCTACAACCTGGCCACGCCCATGCAGCTCGCGTTCGCAACGTCGATCCTGGCCAATAGACGGTGTGGTATTCCGCCCGCACAGCGTGCGTCATATCCAGAACAGCCAGACCAACGAGCTGACCAGCATCGAGGTCGAGCCCATCGCCACCGTGCCGTTGCAGGCGCGACACCGTCGCCCTGGTGCGCGATGCCATGGTCGACGTCACGCGCGCCCGGCGGCACGGCAGCCTGGGCCGGCTCCGGGCGCAACCTACCAGATTGCCGGGAAGACCGGCACCGCGCAGGTCGTCGCGATGAAGCAGAACGAGCGCTACGACGAGAAGCGGGTGCACGAGCGCCACCGGGACCATTCGCTGTTCATCGCTTTCGCGCCGGCGGAGGCAGCCCACCATCGCGATCGCGATCCTGGTGGAAAACGGCGGCCACGGCAGCACGGCGGCGGCGCCGATCGCACGCAAGGTGATGGACTTCTACCTGCTGGGCAAGGAGCCGGAGGTCAAGCCGCCGCTGGAGGGCGAGGAGCCGGAAGGTGATTAACCGCCTGTTCGTCTACCTGGGCAGGCACGTCGACAGCTACCTGCTCGCGGCAGTGGGCGCGCTGCTGGTGGTCGGGCTGCTCACCCTGTACAGCGCCTCGGGGGAGAGCTTTGCGCGGGTGGGTGCGCAGTTCGCCAATATCGCGGTCGCGCTTCGCCATCATGTGGATCGCGGCCAACATTCCGCCGCACTACCTGCTGCGGCTGGCGCTTGCCGGTGTATCTGGTGGGGCTGATCCTGCTGGTCGGCCGTGGCGCTGTTCGGCGAGGTCGTCAACGGCGCGCGGCGCTGGCTCGCACATCGGCGTGACCCGCATCCAACCCTCGGAGCTGATGAAGATCGCGGTGCCGCTCGCGCTGGCCTGGTACTTCGACCGCTACGAGGCCATTCTCAAGCTGCGCGACTTCGCCATCGCGGCGGTGATGGTCCTCGGTGCCGGTGCTGCTGGTGGCCAAGCAGCCCGATCTGGGCACCGCGCTGCTGATCGGCTCCGCCGGCTTCTTCGTGATCTTCCTCGCCGGGCCTGAGCTGGCGGGTCCTGGCCGGCCTGACCGTCGCCGGCGCTCGCCTGCCTGCCGCTGCTCTGGTCGGTCATGCACGACTACCAGCGCCAGCGGGTGCTGACGCTGCTCGACCCCAACCAGGACCCGCTCGGCGCGGGATATCACACCATCCAGGCCGCCATCGCGCTGGGGTCGGGCGGGTTCTTCGGCAAGGGCTGGCTCAACGGCACGCAGGCGCATCTGGACTTCCTCCCCGAGCGCAGCACCGACTTCATCTTCGCGGTGTTCTCGGAGGAGTTCGGGCTGTTCGGCAACGTCATCCTGGTGACGCTGTTCCTGTTCGTCATCGGCCGCGGCATGTTCATCACCTACAACGCCTCCACCCTGTTCACCCGGCTGACCGCGGGGGCGGTGACCCTGACGTTCTTCACCTACGTGGCCGTCAACATGGGCATGGTCAGCGGGATCCTGCCGGTGGTCGGCGTGCCGCTGCCGCTGGTGAGCTACGGCGGCACCTCGCTGGTCAGCGTGCTGTTCGGGATGGGCATCCTGATGAGCATCCATACCCACAAGCGGCTGGTAAAGACGTGAGGCGTGAGGCGACAGGCGTGAGGCGGCGGGCGCGCGCTGCCGCGGTGCCGCTGCTCTACGCTCGTCGCTGCCGTGATCGTGTCCGCTTGTGGTACGGCACCGAGCCGCCAGCCGGGCGCCGAGGCGCCGCGCAAACCCGGCGGGTACTATCTGGACGACGGTCCGCATGCCAACCCGCCGGCAAACCTGGATCGAGGTGCCCGACGCCGCAGCCGAAGCTCGAACCGATCCGCACCGCCAACGCCCGCCCCTATACCGCGATGGGCAGAACCTATGTGCCGATGACCGAGCTCGGCGCCGTATCGCGCCACCGGCCTGGCCAGCTGGTACGGCAAGCGCTACCACGGCAGGCCGACGGCGTCGGGCGAGACTCTACGACATGTACGCAATGACGGCTGCGCATCCGACACTGCCCGATCCCGAGCTACGCCCGGGTCACCGGCTTGCGCACCGGTCAAACGGTCGTCGTACGCATCAACGACCGCGGTCCGTTCCACTCCGGATCGGCTGATCGACCTGTCCTATGTCGGCTGCCTACAAGCTCGGGATTCTGGCCAGCGGCAGCGCCATGGTAGAGGTCGAGAGCATCGTGCCGGGGGCGGCTCTTACGAGCGTTGCGGCCCGGCAAGCGCCGCCACCCTCGATGCCGGCGCGCAGCACCACCGCGCCCGCAACGCCTGCGACCGACCAGTGCGCCGGCGTCTACTTCCAGCTCGGTGCGTTCAGCATGCGGGAGAACGCGGCAAGCTTGCTGTCCCGGCTGCAGGCCGAGCTCGCCTGGCTTGCCGAGTCTGGCCGGCATCTACCAGGCAGGCGGGGTGTATCGCGTGCAGGCCGGACCCTATGCCAGCCGCGAGGAGGCTCTGCAGGCTGCGGCGCGCATCGAGCAAGCCCTCGACTTGAAGCCGGTCGTGATCAGTCGCTAACGAACGGCAGGGCGCCGGCTTGCCGAGTGCGGATCGGGTCCCCGAGCGCCGACCACCAGCCAAGAACCGATCCACTGAGACAGGCCTCAGCCCCATGCACACCCTGATCTGCGGCTCCATCGCCTACGACACCATCATGGTGTTCCGCGACCGCTTCAGCAACCACATCCTGCCCGACCAGATCCACATCCTCAATGTCGCGTTCCTGGTGCCCGACATGCGGCGCGAGTTCGGCGGCTGCGCCGGCAACATCGCGTACAACCTCAAGCTGCTGGGCGGTGCATCCGCTGATCATGGCCACCGTCGGCGACGACTACCATCCCTACGCCGCACCGCCTGGAGCGCCTGCAGCTCGCCCAGACGCATATCCGGGCGGTGCCGGACACCTTCACCGCCCAGGCGTTCATCACCACCGACCTGGACGACAACCAGATCACGGCCTTCCATCCCGGCGCCATGAACTTCTCGCACCTGAATCACGTGGCCGACGCACGCGAGGTGAGCCTGGGCATCGTCGCTCCGGACGGACGCGAGGGCATGCTCGACCACGCCCGCGAGTTCGACGAGGCCGGCATCCCGTTCATCTTCGATCCCGGACAGGGCCTGCCCATGTTCAGCGGCGACGAGCTGCTCGACTTCGTGGACAAGGCCACCTACGTCGCCGTCAACGACTACGAGGCGCAGCATGCTGCAGGAGCGCACCGGCCACACAGCCGAGGCGCTTGCCGGCCGGGTCAAGGCGCTGGTCGTGACGCGCGGCGCCGAGGGGTCGACGATCTATGCCTCCGGGCAGGTAGTCCAGATCCCGAGCGTGGCGCCCACCGGCGTGGTCGACCCCACCGGCTGCGGCGACGCTTACCGGGCCGGCCTGCTCTACGGCATCGCCCAGGGGTACGACTGGCCGACCAGCGGCCGGCTTGCCTCGCTCATGGGGTCCATCAAGATCGCCAGCCGCGGCGGCCAGAACCATCAGCTCACCCGCGAGCAGTATCGCGAGCCCGCTATCGCGAAGTCCTTCGGCACGGCGCTGTGGTGAGCAACCCGCCTGCGCGAGATCCTCGGCAGGCCACGTCGTGAGCAAACCGCGTCACGAAGCTGTAATATCCGCGTGTAAACTCGACAGAGTGGCCGGGAGTGCCACGATTGCCAATGGCGACGCGGTGGTCAAACCTTCACGTGCGCTTCACCCGCCTGTCATCGATCCGACTTTAACGTCGCTCGGTTCTCTTTCATGGAGCTGAAACATGCTGCAGCTGGGACACGGTCAGTCTGAGAAGCAACACAAACTGAACGTTCACCTCGCCCGCACCAGCTCGGAGATCCGCGAAGCGCAGCGCCTGCGCTACCGCGTGTTCGCCGAGGAGATGGGTGCCCACTTGAGCAACACCGAGCCGGGCATCGATGAGGATTTGTTCGACCCGTACTGCGACCACCTGGTGGTGACGGACGAGGAGACCGGTGACGTCCTGGGCACTTACCGCATCCTGAGCGGCCTGACCGCCAAGCGGCTGGGGGGTTTCTACTCGGACCAGGAGTTCGACCTCACCCGGCTTGCGCACTTGCGCGAACGTGCCGTCGAGCTGGGCCGCTCCTGCGTCCACCCCGATCATCGCAGCGGCGGTGTCATCGCGATGCTGTGGTCGGGGCTCGCGCAGTACATGCGACGGCATGGGTATGAGTACATCATCGGCTGTGCCAGCATGAGCATGGTGGACGGCGGCCACTCGGCCGCCAGCGCATATGCGCGCCTGGCCAGCAAGCACCTGAGCCCGGCCGAGTACCGGGTGTTTCCGCTCTGCCCACTGCCGCTGCACGATCTCGATCACTCGGTGAGCCCGACCCTGCCGCCGCTCATCAAGGCCTACCTGCGGGTGGGCGCCTGGGTGTGCGGCGAGCCGGCATGGGACCCGGACTTCAACACCGCGGATCTGCTGATAATGCTGTCACTGTCGCGGGTGAATCAGCGCTACGCCAAGCATTTCATGAGGAATGCCGCCTGACGGGCTCGAGCAGTTGACGTCCCCGCCAGTCCGCGCCTATCGGCTGATCCGGCTGTCCCTGCACCTGCTCTACGGCTGCGCGGTGGCCGGTGCAGTATTTCCGTTCATCGACGGTCAGCGTCAACTGCGCATCATCAAGCGCTGGTCGCGCCAGGTGCTCGGCATCCTTGGCGTGAGCGTGCACGTGCACGGACGCCCACCCGGCGGCCGCCATCCGACTGTCATCGTCTGCAATCACGTATCGTGGCTCGACATCTGGGTGATCCACGCGGTGAGCCCGGTGCGCTTCGTGGCCAAGTCCGACGTGCGCCGCTGGCCGCTCATCGGCTGGCTGGTGGCCCGCTCGGGGACGATCTTCATCGAGCGCAGCAAACGCAGCGACACCGCACGCACCAACCGCACGATCGTCGACACCCTGGCCAGAGGTGAGCGGGTCGGGATCTTCCCGGAGGGCACGACCACAGACGGCACACACCTGCGCTCCTTTCACGCCTCGCTTGTTCCAGCCCGCGCTCGGCGCAGGGGCGCACGTAGTAACCGCAGCCATCCGCTATCCGCTGCGCGACGGCTCGCTCAACCTGGACGCTGCCTATGACGGCGAGCGTACCCTGGTGCAATCGCTGGGCCTGATCCTGCGCCATCGCAGCATGCGGGCCGAGCTGATCTTCGCGGGGGAGATGGAGATCTCGGGCAAGACGCGGCGCGAGATCGCGCGCGGCTGCGAAGCCCTCATCGCCCGCGCCCTGCACCTGCCCGTGCCCGGCAGGAGGTCTGAAACAGCTTCCGATCTTCCAGCCGCAGGGCCGTCAGCCGTCGTCCCCACAGACAGCCAGTATCCAGAGCGAACAGATTCGGCAGGCTGACCAGGCCCAGCGCCGACCAATGGCCGAAGATCACCGGTGTGTCGCGGCTGCGTCGGCCGGGGATCTCGAACCAGGGGACGTAACCCGGGGGCAGGCGTTGCGGTTTGCCCTTGTGACTGAACTCCATCGCGCCTTCGACGCTGCACACCCGCAGCCGGGTCATGGCATTGATCGACAACGCGCAGGCGATCGGAGCCGCTCAGCTCATCGCTCCAGCGCGCCGGCCGGTTGCCGTACATCTTGGCCAGGAAGCTGCGGTAATTGGAGGCTTGCAGCGCGGCCTCCGCCTCCGCGGCCAGCTCGAGCGCGCGGGTGACACTCCAATCCGGCAGCAGGCCCGCGTGCACCATCGCGTACCCGTCCTCGAAGTGCATCAGCGGCAGATGCCGCAGCCAGTCGAGCAACACTTCGCGATCGGGCGCCGCCAGTACCTCCTCCAGCGTGTCGTCGTGCCGGAGTTTTGCCAGCCCCTCCGCCACCGCCAGCAAGTGCAGATCGTGATTGCCCAGCACCACCGTGGCCGTATCGCCGAGTGCCTGGACGAAGCGAAGCGTGGCGAGCGAGTCGGGGCCCCGGTTGACCAGGTCGCCTACGAACCAGAGCCGGTCGCGGCGCTCGTCGAAGCCGAGCTGGTCCAGCAGGCGCTGCAGAGGCTCGAAGCAACCTTGGATGTCCCCTATCGCGTAGGTGGCCATGGTGCGAGGCTAAGCGATAGCTGGCCACAGCGGGCACACAGAGCACAGAGGACTTGCCGGTCCGATCCATGCCCTGCGCCGAAGAACGGCGATACGCGTGCGGGAGGGCGTCGATGCGTGCTCTCTGTGGCTGATCGGTCCGGTGTGGCGGCTACTTGGCCTGCGCGACCAGGTAGTCGACGGCGGCCTTGACCTCGGCGTCGGACAGGCTCGGATTGCCTCCTTTTGCCGGCATTCCCCGAATGCCGTTGAGCGCGTGTCGTGTACAGCGTCGGCACGCCTTGCGCGATGCGCGGCTTCCAGGCTGCCTTGTCGCCGGCTTTTGGCGCACCTGCCAGCCCGGTGGCGTGGCACGCCGCGCAGGCCTGCTGGACCACCTCCTCACCAGACCGGGCCTTGGCGGCTGGGCCAGCGGCCGGCTGAGCGTTTGCCATGGTCGGGGCTGCGGCAGCAGCGGCAGAGCCTGCTGGCTCGAGCCTGACCTCCCCGACCGGCTTCAGGCGCGCGGCGATCGCCTCCTCGGACATCGCCAGGGAGGTCGGATCCACCGCGAGCCCGCCCGTGATGATCTGCACGATCGCGAGGATCAGAAGGACCGGCACCGCGAAGGAAAGCACCGCAACGACCAGCAGGTGCTTCCAGTTCTTGATCGGGGACGAATGCTCCGGGAGGTGAATTTCACTCATGCGCAGTTCCCTCGGGCCGCAGGCAAAAAGCGGGATTATACGGGCACCGGGCAGACGGACGCAGCGTGGACGCGAGGGGCGGGAAGCGGCTATCATGGCCGGCCACCGTGCGCCCGTAGCTCAGTGGATAGAGTACTGGCCTCCGAAGCCAGGGGTCGTGGGTTCGAGTCCCGCCGGGCGCGCCACTCTCGCACCTTCAGCGAGCAGGCTTCGCAGCGCCCTGCCTGCCACCCCCCGCAACTCCCGCCTGCCTGGGCACGTCGATTGCATTCGCAGGGCAGGAAGCCCCTTTTCAATCAGGCCCGAATTATGCGCGGCGCGTTGTAAGAGGAACGGACCATCCGCCGCAATCCATTGCGGCAAAGCACCGATCTGTTGCGCAAGGTATTCGGCCCGCCGGTACCCTGACGGGCGCACCGCCCTTGCATCGGGCAACCAGGCTCCGCAGTTGTGCTGTGCCAGAATCCGGCCCTCGATGCGGGGTCAGGGAGGTGAGCGCAGTTGGGTGGTCCGGTTGGTCTGGGTGCGCTGTTCCTCAGCAGCTTCGTCTCGGCAACACTCCTTCCGGGCGGCTCCGAGCTGGTTCTGTTCGCACTCCTTGCCGACAGCCCCGGGCTCTTCTGGCCCGCGCTGGGCGTAGCTACACTTGGAAATACGCTCGGCGGCTTGTCGTCATACCTGCTCGGCCGGCTCGTCCCGCAGCGTACCCTCCCAGCCCGTCAGGTCGTCTGGCTGCAGCGTTTCGGCGCGCCGGCGCTGCTGCTGTCCTGGGCACCACTGGTCGGGGATGCACTGTGTGTGGCGGCGGGGTGGCTGCGCGTAAACCCCACCCAGGCGGCCGTGTACCTGGCCGTGGGCAAGGGTCTGCGCTATCTCGCGGTCGGCTACGCGGCGCTGTTCTGAGCTTGCCGCAGTGTATGATGCACCACAGCAAAAATCTGCAGGCTGGCGATGTATGACCGGTAGGCGGCGAGAGATCCCCTACAACTGGCATGCGGTGCGGGGGGTGGCATGAAGCAGTGCGTGTTCTGCGAGGAAGCGGGCGGCGAGGTCCTCTGGGAGGACGACTACTGCCGCGTGGTGTGGGCGTACGAAGCCGACTACCCTGCCCTGTGCCGGGTGATCTGGGACCGCCACGTCAAGGAGATGGCCGAGCTCGAGCCGGCCGAGCGCGATCGCATCATGCAGGTCGTCTTCGCGTACCGAGCAGGCGCTGATCACAGTGGTCCAGCCGGACAAGATGAATCTGGCGAGCCTTGGAAATCAGGTGCCGCACCTGCACTGGCATCGTCATCCCGCGCTTCCGGGACGACCCGCATTTTCCCAACCCGATCTGGGGTCAAAAGGTGCGACCGACCGGACGCCCCCTGCCGGCCGACTTCGCCGCGCGAATGCGGCGCGCGCTGGACGAGCTGCTCAAGCCGCTCGGGCGGGTGACGCGAGGCTAAGGGCCCGCTGCGCCGCTGCGAGCTTAGTAGCTAGGCTTCCTCGGCGGCTGGCGCGTGATCGTTGCGGCCATCTCCATCATCCACCGCGCGAGCCGGAGGAACACGGCGCGGAAGGTGCTGCCGCGGCGAGAGCTCGCTCTCGACCTCCAGGTGCGCCTGGTGACGCGACAACACATGCTTGACGATGGCCAGCCCCAGCCCCGTGCCGCCGGTGCTGCGCGAGCGGCTGCGGTCGACCCGGTAGAAGCGCTCGGTGAGGCGGGGGATGTGCTGCGGCTCGATGCCGATCCCGGTGTCGCGCACGGAGAAAGTGGGCAGGCCATTGCGCTGCGTCCACGAGATCTCGATCTCGCCGCCCTCCGGCGTGTAGCGCACGGCGTTGGAGATGAGGTTGCCGAATGCGCTGCGCAGCTCCTCGCTGCTGCCGAGCAGGCCGGCGTCGGAGTCGATCCGCAGCGCGATGCGGTGGCGGCCCGCGGAGAGCGCCTGAGCGTCCCGGTACAGCTGGCGCGCCAGCTCGCAAACGTCCACGGATTCCTCGCGCAGGGGGGTGTGGGCGCTTTCCAGCCGCGACAACGTGAGCAGGTCCTCCACCAGCCGATGCATGCGCGTGGTCTGCTCGAGCATGAGCGCGATCGAGCGCCTGGTCATCTCCGGGTCGGGCTTCGGCATGTCCGCCAGCGTTTCCAGGAAGCCGTTCAGCACGGTGAGCGGCGTGCGCAGCTCGTGCGACACGTTGGCGACGAAGTCGCGCCGGGTGGTCTCCAGCCGTTCCCAGCGGGTGACGTCGCGCGACAGCAGCAGCTTGTCGCTGTCGCCGTAGGGGACCAGCTGGATGGACAGGATCAGCTCGCCCTCGTTGCGGTTGAGCCGCAGCACGAGCGGTTCGCTGAAGCGACCCGCCTCCAGGTATTGCACGAACTGCGGCTGGCGAATGAGGTAGGTGATCTGCTGGCCGCGGTCGCGCTGGCTGTCCAGCCCGAAATAGGCCTCCGCACGCGGGTTGCACCAGTCGATGCGGTCGCCCTCGTCGAGCACGACGACGCCCTCGGGCAGTGCGGCCCCCGCCTGCTGGAAGCGGGTCGAGCGCGGCGGCCAGGCGCGACTCGATGTGGGTCTGCCGGCGCACCAGGCGCGCCAGGCCGGCGAAGACCTCCTCCCAAACGCCGCTGCCTTCCGGCAGCGTCTGGCTCGCCCCGCTGGGCAGCCAGTGGTACAGCTGGGAGAGATAGACGATATGGTGCGTGAGCAGCAGCAGCAGCAGCACACAGTAGACGACCAGCGCCTTGAACCCGCCGAGCACCGGCCACAGCAGCGAGAGCGGCGACGCTACCAGCGCCACACCTGCCAGCGGCCTGCCCCAAAGCTTGGTCAACAGCGCCTTCTCCGATCGGCCGTTCCTGACAGCGGGGCCAATGGCGGCGCCGCGTGTCCCGCGTCGACACCGGGAGTGATTATCCCAGAAAGCCGCGCAGCCGGTTCCAACGCCGGCCACTCAGTCGTTCGACAGCCGGTAGCCGGCGCCGCGCACGGTCTGGATCAGGCGGTCGTGGCCGGACGGCTCCAGCGCTTTGCGCAGGCGGCGGATGTGCACGTCCACGGTGCGCTCCTCCACGAAGACATGGTCGCCCCAGACCTGATCGAGCAGCTGGGTGCGGGAATGCACGCGCTCGGGTGGGTCATCAGGAAGTGCAGCAGGCGAAACTCCGTGGGGCCCAGGTGCACTTGCTCGCCGTCGCGCTGTCACGCGGTGGGTGGCGGGGTCGAGCTTGAGGCTGCTCACCTGCACCACGTCGTCGGTCATCTGCGGCGCACGGCGCCGCAACACCGCCTTGACCCGCGCGTTCAGCTCGCGCGGCGAGAAAGGCTTGGTGATGTAGTCGTCGGCGCCGCTGTCCAGACCGGTCAGCTTGTCCTGCTCGTCGGCGCGGGCCGTGAGCATGATGATCGGGACTGCGCGGTGCGCTTGTCGCCCCGCAGGCGGCGCGCCAGCTCGATCCCGGACAGCCCGGGCAGCATCCAGTCGAGCAGCACCAGATCCGGCAGCGCGTCCTGCACCAGGCGCAGCGCCTGCTCGGCATTGTCGGCCCGCAGAGGCTGGTGCCCCGCCTGCTTGAGGTTGTAGGCGATCAGCTCCTGGATTGCCGGCTCGTCCTCCACCACCAGAACGGTAGCAGCCATCCATTGATCCCCCGCGCTCAACTAGCGCATCCCGCGATCGTATGAAAGCGATGTTACCGTACCGTTACAATGGGTCTGCGGGCTGCTCCCGCGCTGTTCTGGCGCGGGCCGGGCTCGGCTATCATCCGCGTCCTTCATAGCGGAGAATCACGTGGCAGAGGCAGCCGGCCCATCCCGACCGAGATCAAGCTGCACCAGCGCCTCGCGCATCCTGGAGATCACCTTCGCGGACGGCCAGGTGTTCAGCTGCCCTGCGAGTTCCTGCGTGTGTACTCGCCCGTCGGCGGAGGTGCGCGGGCACGGGCCGGGACAGGAGGTCCTGCAAGCGGGCAAGAGCGACGTGGGCATCGACGCGATCGAGCCGGTCGGCACCTATGCCGTCAAGCTCGTGTTCTCCGACGGCCACGATACCGGGCTGTACACCTGGAGCTACCTGCACGAGCTGGGCAGGACCACGACAGCCTCTGGCAAGCCTACCTGGACCGGCTCAAGCAGGCAGGCGCCAGCCGAGATGCCGGTGTGCCGCTGCGTGTCTCCGGTCCGGCGGCAACGCTGGAAGAAGCTGTGAGCGACACGTGAGCAAGTCCACCCATTTCGGCTATCAGGACGTCGCCGAGGAGGACAAGGCGCGGCGCGTGGCGGGCGTGTTCGATTCCGTGGCCGGCCGCTACGATCTGATGAACGACCTCATGTCGGCCGGCCTGCACCGGGTCTGGAAGCGTTGCCTGGTCGAACGCAGCGGGGTGCAGCCGCGGCGATCGCGTACTGGACCTGGCCGGGGGGACCGGGGACCTCGCGCGCCTGTTCGCCGGCCGCGTTGGGCCGGACGGTGCAGTGATGCTGGCCGACATCAACCGCAACATGCTGATGCAGGGACGCGACCGCCTGCTGGATGCGGGCGTGGTGTTGCCGCTGGTCCAGTGCGATGCGGAAGCGCTGCCGTTCCCCGCCGCCAGTTTCGACTGCGTGGCGATCGCCTTCGGGCTGCGTAACGTTACCCGCAAGGAGCGCGCGCTCGCGGAAATGGCACGCGTGCTCAGGCCGGGCGGGCGCCTCCTGGTGCTCGAGTTCTCCCGCGTATGGAAGCCGCTCGCTCCGCTGTATGACGCCTACTCCTTTCAGGTGCTGCCGCGCCTCGGGCAGCTGGTGGCGGGCGACGCGGAGAGTTATCGCTACCTCGCAGAATCGATCCGCGTCCATCCCGACCAGGACACGCTCAAGCAAATGCTCGAAGACGCGGGGCTGGAGCGGGTGGACTATCTGAATCTCACTGCCGGCGTGGTGGCCCTGCATCGCGGCTTCCGCTTTTAGTCCCGCACCCCCGGCAAGCCTCCAGCAACCGTGGCCACTTTCCTCAATCCGGCCCCGCTGCTCGCAGCGCAGCTCGTGGGCGCGCTGAATCATCTTCTGCGCGGGCAACCGTGGCTGCGCCAGCGCCTGCTGCCATTTGCCGGTCGGACGGCAGCGCTCGAGGTGTTCCCCGCCAAGCTGATGGTGAGCGTGGCCGCCGACGGGCAGCTCCTGCTTGCTGGCGACGAGGCGGGCCCGGATGTGGTCGTTCGCGTCCCGGTGTCAGCGGCGCTGGCGCTCGCCGCCGGGGATGAGCGCTCGCGCGGCCGGATCCAGATGAGCGGAGACCCGGCCTTTGCCGCGGTGCTCGGCGGGGTATTGCGCGAGTTGCGCTGGGACGTCGAGGAGGATCTGAGCCGCGTCGTCGGCGACATCGCGGCCCACCGCATCGTTGAGACGGGGCGCGCCCTGCTCGATTGGCAAAGGCAGGCCGCGCAAAACCTGTTCCAGACCCTCGCGGAATTCCTCACGGAGGAGAAGCCGGTGCTCGCGCAGCGCTCGCAGCTGGAGGACTGGGTGCGTGAGGTCGACCTCGTGCGCGAGGCGGCGGAGCGACTCGAGAAGCGCATCGCGCGGCTCGAATCGTCGCGGTCCGGGCTGAGCGCGCGCGCATGCGCCTGCTGCGGCTGCTGCGTATCCTGGCCGTCTCGCTGCGCTTCGGGCTCGATGAGTTCCTGCTCGGGCACGAGCGGGTGCGCGGGCTGCGGCCCCTGATCAACGCCGCGTTATTCTGGCGGCGGCTGCAGGCGCCGCGCGCTGTGCGGCTGCGCCTCGCGCTCGAAACGCTGGGCCGCATCTTCGTGAAGTTCGGCCAGGTGCTGTCCACCCGCCGCGACCTGCTTCCCACCGATATCGCCGACGAGCTGGCCAAGCTGCAGGACCGCGTCCCGCCCTTCGAGTCGCGGCTGGTGCGGCAGACCCTGGAACGGATGTACCAGCGGCCCGTCGAGGATGTCTTCGCGCAATTCGAGCCGGAGCCCGTGGCCAGCGCATCGGTCGCGCAAGTCCACCTGGCCCGCCTCAAGGACGGGACGGCCGCCGCGATCAAAGTCCTGCGGCCGGGGATCGCGGGCGTTATCGGCCACGATATCGCGCTGCTCTACAGTGCTGCAAGCCTGGTCCAGTGGCTGTGGCGCGACGGCAGGCGGTTGAAGCCGCGCGAGGTCGTGGCCGAGTTCCAGAAGCACCTCGATGAGGAGCTGGACCTCATGCGCGAGGCGGCCAACGCCAGCCAGCTGCGCCGCAACTTCGCGGCCTCGCCGCTGCTGCGCGTCCCCGAGGTGTACTGGGACTATTGCTCCAGCCAGGTCATGGTGATGGAGCGCATGACCGGGACGCCGATCAGCCAGGTGGACAGTCTGCGTGCGCAGGGCGTGGATCTGGCTCATCTGGCGCGCAGCGGCGTCGAGATCTTCTTCACGCAGGTGTTCCGCGACGGGTTCTTCCATGCCGACATGCACCCGGGGAACATCCTGGTCGATGCCCAGGGCCGCTACGTCGCGCTCGACTTCGGCATCATGGGCACGCTGACCGAGGTCGACAAGAACTACCTGGCGCAGAACTTTCTCGCCTTCTTCCGCCGCGACTACCGGCGCGTGGCGCAGGCGCACCTGGACGCCGGCTGGGTTCCCAAGGACACCCGGGTCGACGAGTTCGAGTCTGCCATTCGCGCGGTGTGCGAGCCGGTGTTCGACCGGCCGCTGCGCGAGATCTCGTTCGGACGCGTGCTGCTGCGCCTGTTCCAGACTTCCCGGCGGTTCAATATCGAGGTGCAGCCCCAGCTGGTGCTGCTGCAGAAGACGCTGCTCAACATAGAGGGCCTGGGCCGCGACCTCGATCCGGAGCTGGACCTGTGGACCACCGCCAAGCCCTATCTCGAGCGCTGGATGTCCGCGCAGATCGGCTGGCGCGGGCTGCTTCGGCATGTCCGTGAGGAGGCTCCCGAGTGGGGCGCGCTGCTCCCGCAGCTCCCGCGCCTGGCACATCGGGTCTTGACCGAGGCCGCCTCGGCCGGCTCCGCCGCCGCTACCCGTGAGCTCGCCGAACGCCTCGGGCGCCAAGGTCGCTGGCTGCTTGTGCTCGCAGCGCTGCTCGCGCTCTGCCTCCTGCTGCAGCTCATCACCCTCCTGATCTAGGCGGCCTGCGCCGGCGGGCGCACTCCGATTCATCAAACTGTCACGTGCGCGACTCAAAATCCGCAGGGTCGACGGCCCCCTCGTGGCCGGATGCGCGCTGCCAAAGCCCGCGCCGAAACCGTTGATTCGCAAGAGGGAGAACAAAACTATGTCGGTTTTCGCGATCCGAAACGGGCTGCAGCCGCTGCGGCGGGCTGCGCTCACCGCAGTGACGGCTGCCGTGCTTGCGGCGTTAGCCGGCCCCGCACAAGCCCAAGGCGCCAGCGTCTTCGACGAGCTGCTCGAGACGCTCAAGAGCAAAGGCGTCCTTACCGAGCAGGAGTACCAGGCCCTGAAGGCGGCCCGCGACGAAGAGATCACGGAGCAACGGGCCGAGCGCCGGCGCCAGGCGCTCCGGCAGGCGCAGGAGGCCGAACAGAAGGAAAAGAGCGCCGAAGACTCCAAGTCGACCCTGACCGGCAAGTTCCGCGACGGCTTCACCTGGGAAACACCGGACAAGAAGAACTCGATCGGCCTGAGCGGGCGCATCCAGCTCGACTATCGCGCGTTCGGTCCGGAGGGCGCCACCGGCAGCCCCGCCCAGCTGGGCACCACCACGACCAACGGCTTCGACGTACGCCGCGCCTACCTCGGCGCGCAGGGGCGGGTGTGGGACTACTACACTTTCGACATCACCGCGAACTTCGCGTCCACCAGCGGGACCAATATCTCCGGCAGCCAGAGCAACAGCCACCTGGATGTGGCCTGGATCAACGCCGAGTGGATCAAGTGGGCACAGCTGCGCTTCGGGCTGTTCAAGATGCCCTACAGCGT
>CAWHCG010000023.1:0-16432 GCA_963827575.1 uncultured beta proteobacterium | reverse complement strand
GGTCAATCTTGAAGATCACTTCCTGGTCGGCCTGGTAGGTGGTGCCGTCGCGCTTGAACTTGTACTGGCGCACACCTTCGAGCACGGCCGCCTCGAACACACCGGGCGGCTCGGCCGTCAGGATCTCGACGTCGGTGACGTTGCCCTCCATGTCCACCGCGAGCCTCACCTTCACCCGACCCTCGATGTGCTGGGCCTCGGCCTCGGGCGGGTACTTGATCCGGCTTTGCGCACCGGCTTGATGTCCTGGAACACGGACGGCAACGGGGGCGCCTCGACCTCCGGTTCGGGCTCCGGCTCGGGCGGGGGCGGCTCTTTTTTCTTCGGCTCGGGCTTGGGCTCGGGTTCGGGCTTGGCCAAGGTGATGCGCGACGGCACCTCCCCCGGAACCGGCTTGGGGATCTCGACCGGCACCTGCTTGAGCCGCTCGGGCGGCTTCGGCCTGGGCTTTTTCTTCGGCTTCTCGGGCGGCGGCGGGGGCGGCTCGGGCGGCGGCGGTTCCTTGAGGTCCACCGTCATCACCTGCACCGGCGGCGGCTCGAACCAGGGCAGGAACGACCAATCCACCCCGAACACCAGCAGCGGCACGAGCAGTTCCAGTACCGCTGCCAGGACGAGCGCGATCCACAGCGGCAGCGCCTGCGCATCCGCGTCGCCGACATCGGCCCAGAGCGGACCGCGACGGCGGCTCCCGGGCGCCGCGCTGGCGTTCCGCGCTGTGGCGTTGTCCGTCACAGGTCAGCGGCCTGGCGTGCCACCGGTGCGCACGCCCGCTGCTACTTTTTGCTCTCGGCTTTCGCCGCGATGCCGACGGTCGTGATACCGGCGCTTCGCACCGTGTCCATCACCGTCAGCAGCGTTTGCAGCGAAGCGTCGCGGTCCCCCGCGAGCACCACTTCGAGCTTCTGCTCCCGCTTCAGCGATGTGAGCCGTGCGCGCAACTCGTCCTGGGTGACGCTCTTGCCGTCGAGGACGGTCTCGCCGCCCCTGGTTACCCCGACAGTGACGGTCGAGGTCTTGATCTCCTGCGTGGTGGCCGAGCCCGGCAGTTCCATGGCTACCCCGGTACCCGCGATCATCCGGAGCGAGATTACGACGAAGA
The DNA here is from genome assembly GCA_963827575.1 of uncultured beta proteobacterium. GTDB lineage: Bacteria > Pseudomonadota > Gammaproteobacteria > Burkholderiales > SHXO01 > SHXO01. Next base: position 15,330 of record CAWHCG010000023.1, on the reverse strand, counting down.
ACACCAGCAGGAACATCATGATGTCGATCATGGGAATGACTTCCACCCGCGGGCGGCTGGCTTCGAAGTAGTGGCTGCGGATCCGCCGCATCACTGCCCCCTGCTTGCCATGATCGGCGTCACCCTGCCGGTGTGGGCTTCCTTGCACCGACATGCCCTGGTGCGCGGAGCCGCCTCCGTACATGCGGTTGATCGCCATGATCTTGAGCAGATCCATCTGGTGCACGGCCAGGCGGATGCGCTTGTTGAAATCGTTGAGGAACAAGACCGCAAGGATGGCGATGAACAACCCCGCACCGGTGGCCACGAGGGCCTCTGCGATGCCGCCGGTGACCATCTGGGTGGCGCCGCCCGTGGCGCCCGCAGCCCCCAGGATATCGAAGGCGTGGACCATCCCGATGATGGTGCCGAGCAGGCCCATCAGCGGCGCCAGCGTCACCGCCGTATCGAGCACCCACACGTAGCGATCGATCTTGGGCAGCTGCCACATGATCGCCTCCTCGATGTGGCGGTCGGTCGTCTCGGCGTCCTGGCCGCGCGATGCCAGCGCCGAGGAGATGAGCGAGCGCTGCAGCGAGCCCTCGTAGTGGGAGGCGATCTGCTCGAGCTTGTCCCAGTTCTGGTACTCCACCAGCTGCAGGTCGTGCTCCATCTCCAGCCCTGACTTCAAGACCCGGTGGAAGAACCACGAGCGCTCGATGATCACCGCGAGGGTCACCAGCAGCAGCACGCCCATCAGCGGCAGCAGCCCGCCGGACATGACGCTCAGGTGGATGAACTTGTCGATCATGCTTTTCTGCCTCCCGATCTAAGTCTTAGCCAAAGAGAGCACAGAGAGGGCCGGCAACTCGCACCTCGGGATGCCAGCGCGAAGAGATTTCCCCCTCCCTTGCGTCCGCAGGACGCGGGGGAGGGCTGGGGAGGGGGCAATCCATGCAGGTCGCAAGCGCTGCGTTTTCCCTGTGCCTTTCTCTGTGTTCTCTGTGATCTCTGTGGCTCAATTTGCTTTGCTGTATTCACTTGTCGGCCAGCCCCGCATTCATCCGCGGCACGACGGTGTCGTCGAAGGGCGGATAGAAGGGCATGCCGTAGCGCTCGACGATACGGCGCAGCTCGCCGCTGGCGAGCATTTCGGTGAAGGACGCGTCGATGAACTGGCGCAGCTCCACCTCCTTCTCCTTAACGCCCCAGGCGCTGTTCCAGCGCATCTCGGGCACCGGCACGTAGCCCTTTGCCATCTCGAACTCCGCCTCCGGGTGCTGCAGCCTGGCCTGAGAGATCGCTCCCGACCAGAGCATGGCGGCGTCGACCTCGCGCCGGAGCAGCGCGTCGATCACCTGGTAGTTCTGGAAGAAAGTGGCGTGCGGGATAGCGTGCTGCTCGGCGTACTCGCTCATGGGCGAGAGCGCCGGCACGCCCACCGTGATGCCGCGCGCCTTCGCCTCTTCCATGGCTCTTGAGCCCCTTGGCCGGCCCCTGGGTGACCAGCACGAAGCCGGTGCTCATGAACGGAGCGGTGAAGGCCATCTTGTGCCGGGGCATGTGGTGATCGTCGTTGGTGATGGTGAGGCCCAGGAAGATGTCGCAGATGCCCTTGTCCACCGAGGTTCCGAAGGTCACTCCAACGCCGAAGCGCATGCCGGTGTTGACCCAGGCGATGTCCACGCCCCAGCCATGCTTCTTCGCGATGGCCTGCAGGATCTCGATCTCCAGGCCGGCCGGCTCGTTGTTGCGCGCGGTGCGCGAGAACGGCCAGAACCATGCGTCCGCGCAGGCCAGTATCCGTCCCATGCCCTTCACCCGCTCCATCGCCGGCGCGTCCTTGAGCTCGTCGGGGATCGCGGTGGGCGGAAAGTTGCGATAGCCGGACTGGTAGAGCCGGTCGGTCAGAGGATCGAAGACTTCCGGCTTGCGATAGCCGAGAGTCGGCTTGCGGTTCCTGCCGTAGACGTACTCCGGCTGCAGCTCGAACCGGTCCTCGGCGGCGCCGGGCCGCTCCTGTGCGAGGCAGGGTTTGGGCAACAACATGATCGTTGCGGCCACCAGCAGGGCGGTGGCGCAGCTTGGCAGCAGCCGCATGGAGGGAGCGTTTACCGGAGCATCGGCGACCCGCCCCGGCCGCGCTCCCGCATCGGGATTGCGGTTCGGGTTCGAGGGGCAGACCGAAACAGCCGAGACAATGTGGGTGATCTGGCGGTGCAGGCGCGCCGCGGTTCGGAGCACGAGAAGCCACAATGCTATCGCAAAACGGCGGTATCAGCCCGTGGCCGCAGCCCGGTGGGTCGCGCAGGCCGAGGCAGGCTCAGCCTCTGACGGTAAAATGGGCCATGGCGGGTTTGTTTCTATCGTTCGCCGCAGCCGCCTATGCCGTGGCTGTCTTCCTGGCAACGCGCTTCATCGTCGGACGCGCGTTTCCGCGGCACGCACGCCCCTGGATGTGGATACCGGTGGCCGCGGTCCTGACTGTGATACCCTCTGCCGCGCGCAAGCGGCTGGTGCAGGCATCGCCACACTAGCGTGCGCGGCGGCGCTGAACTCTTGACCGCCTGACGGTCTAACTGCCGTGCTGAATGCTCTCCCCTGATGGGTGCGGGCAGGATGATGCGGATTGTTCTCTTGAGAGAAGGGGATCGGATGAACGCAGTAAAGCGATTTGTGACAGGTTGGCGCGCCGGGATCGCGATGGTGGCGGTCGCCGGGTTCGTGGCCTTGGCGATGGTGGCTGCGGACGCGGAAGCGGCGAGACGCTTCGGCGGCGGCAAGAGCTTCGGACGGCAGTCCCAGAATGTCGAGCGCCAGCAAGCGCAGCCTCCTGCAAGGGACGCTGCTGGCCAGGCCGCGCCCGGCCAGCAGGGTGCGCAGCCGCAGCCTGCCCGCAACCGCTGGATGGGCCCGCTGGCCGGTCTGGCGGCGGGTCTGGGGATCGCGGCGCTGCTTTCGGCGTTCGGCCTGAGCGGCGCGTTCGCGGAGATGCTGGGCAGCCTGCTGGTGGTCGCACTGCTGGTCGGTGCGGCACTGTTCGTCTGGCGCATGTTGCGCGGCCCGGCAAACCGGACAGCCGTGCAGCGGCGGCTGGAGCCGGGGTTCGAGGCGCCTGCGGCAGGTGCGGGCCGGATCGACTACGGCTCCGTCGCGGCCCGCCCGGGCAGCGTTGCTGCGACCCTGGGGTCGGCAAGCGCGGCTTCATCGGCACCCAATGCGCCGGCGGGCCCTTGGGGTGTCCCTGCCGACTTCGATGTCGAAGGATTCCTGCGCACCGCGAAAGTGCACTTCATCCGGCTGCAAGCGGCCTGGGACGCGAGAAACCTCGACGATATCCGCGAGTTCACCACACCGGAGGTGTTCGCCGAGGTCCGCATGCAGCTCGGCGAAGAGACCGGGCCCGCGACGCACACCGACGTCGTCTCGCTCGAAGCGCAACTGCTGGGGATCGAGGAGAACGCCGCCGACTACGTCGCCAGCGTTCGGTTCGACGGTTCGATCCGCGAAGGGCAGGGCGCTGCGGAGCCGGTCTTGGAGGTATGGAACCTCAGCAAGCCGAAGCGCGGGAATCGCGGCTGGCTGCTGGCGGGCATCCAGCAGCTGCAGTAAGGGCAGTCGAAGCTCGATATCTGAGGAGTGCCGCTCCTTCCGACCGCTTGCGTGGGAATGCGGGGATAGGGGAGCGAAGCACCCCTCCCCGGACGCTTCTGAGCCCGGCTATTGTGAGAAAATGGCCGCGGGAAAACTCCAAAGCGGTGAGCGGCGCGCTGCCATGAACGGTCATGTCCTTCGGGGTCTGCCAGCTGTCCGGCGCGGTACCGGCGCGGCTTCCCCTGACTGCCCATCCTCGCGATAGACGCTGGCTGGCCGAGCGCGCGACATGTGGGCGGTCGTCCCCCTGAAATCGCCTGAAGCCGCGAAGTCGCGCTTGCGCGGTGCGCTCGATGCCGGCCAGCGCCGGGAGCTGTTCTTCGGCATGGCGCGACAGGTGCTCGGCGCCCTCCTGGATGCTCCCCGCATCGGTCGGGTCGCCGTGGTCACCGCCAGCCCCGAGGTTGCCGGCTTCGCCGAAGCCCTGGGAGCCTGGGTGATCCGGGAAGAGCGTGAGGCAGGCACCGCCGCAGCTTGCCGGACCGCCGTCGCCGCCGCGTGCGGTCGCACGGACAGCTTGTTGATGATGTCGGGCGATCTGCCGCTCGCATGCGCGTCTGCCATCGCCCCCTTGCTTGGACTCGCCGGGCGCTCGCCCCTGGTGGCGATCGTTGCGGACCGGCGGCGGGTGGGCACCAACGCTCTTCTGTGCGCGCCTCCCGATGCCATCCCGATCTGTTTCGGCCCCGACAGCTTCCAGCGGCATGTGGCCGCGTGCCGGCCCGGGGTCGCGCTCGAGATCGTCGAGTCGGACGCCTTGTCGCTCGATATCGACGACGCGCAGGATCTACGCGAGCTGCGGCGGCGACTGCTTGGGGGCGCGGCGCCGGCCTTCGGCGTGCTGCGGGGGATACTCATGGCAGGCGCACAAGTGACGGCGCAGTGATGCCGAAGGGGCGACGATGACCGATGCCGAGCTGCAGCGCTATCGACACGCGCGTCCCACTGCCGAGGAAGCCTGCGCGCTGCTGGCGTGCGACGATTGGAGGTGTCTTGCGCCGCTCGCCGGCGAGCTGCGCGATGCCGGGTGGGGTCTGCACATCACCTATTCCCGCAAGGTGTTCGTGCCCCTCACGCACCTGTGCCGCGACGTCTGCCACTACTGCACGTTTGCGCGCAGCCCCCGCTCCATCGACAAAGCGTTTCTCACGCCCGACGACGTGCTGGCGATTGCTCGCGCAGGTGCGCAGGCAGGCTGCAAGGAAGTGTTGTTCACCCTGGGGGACCGGCCCGAGGCGCGCTATGCACAGGCGCGCGCGGCGCTCGCGAGCCTGGGGCACGACTCGACGCTGTCCTACCTGCGAGAGGTCGCGCAGCGCGTCCTGGATGCCACCGGACTGCTGCCGCACCTGAATCCCGGCCTGATGGGCGCGGCGGATCTTGCCGTCCTGCGCAAGGTCGCACCGTCCATGGGCATCATGCTGGAGACCGCATCGAACCGCCTGTCGGAGCAGGGCGGCCCGCACTACGGCTCGCCGGACAAGCTGCCCGCCCGGCGCCTGGAGACGATTCGCAGCGCGGGGGAGATGCGCGTCCCCCTGACCACCGGCATCCTGATCGGGATCGGCGAGACGCGCCGCGAACGTATCGATGCCCTGCTGGCGCTGCGGGACCTGGCGCAACGCCATGGTCATATCCAGGAGATCATCGTGCAGAACTTCCGGGCCAAGCCCGGCACGAAGATGCGCAGCGCCCCGCAGCCCTCGATGGACGACCTGTGCTGGACGATCGCAGTGGCGAGATTGATCTTCGGCCCGAGCATGAGCATCCAGGCGCCTCCGAACCTGTACTGCGGCGATCTGGCAGAGCCGATCGCGGCGGGGATCAACGACTGGGGCGGGGTGTCGCCGGTTACGCCCGATCACGTCAATCCGGAAGCCCCCTGGCCGCATCTCGACCGCCTGACCGCGGAAACCGAGCGCGCGGGCCGCATGCTGGTGGAACGTCTCACCGTGTATCCCCGCTCATCGGCGAGCGCGCCGAATGGATCGACCCCGCGCTGCATCGTCATGTCCTGCGGCTGAGCGACGGCGCGGGGCTCGCCCGCCCAGGCTGCTGGGCGCCGGGTCTGACCGAGGCGGCCAGTGCCGACGACGAGCGTGATGTGGCGAGGCGTGGGGCACCAGCCGCCGCGGGCGCGATGGCCCGGCTGATCGAGCGTGCGTTGACCGGCTCGCGGCTGGAGGAAGGTCAGGTCGCCGAGCATGTTCTCCGCGCGCGGCAGCGAGCTCACGCGCATCCGCCAGGCGGCCGACGAGCTGCGCGCCGCTACCGCCGGCGACACCGTGACCTACGTGGTCACGCGCAACATCAACTACACCAACATCTGCCTGTACCACTGCGGCTTCTGCGCGTTCTCGAAAGGCAAGACGCATGAAGCGCTGCGCGGCGAGCCCTACGTCGTGGATCTCGGCGAGATCCGCCGGCGCGTGCGCGAGGCCTGGGAGCGTGGCGCGACGGAAGTCTGCATGCAGGGCGGTATCCACCCCTCGTTCACGGGGGAGACGTATCTGAGCATCTGCCGGGCCGCGAAGGAGGCCGTTCCGGAGATCCACGTGCATGCCTTCTCGCCGCTCGAGGTCACCCACGGGGCGCGTACGCTTGGACTGTCGATCCGCGAGTTCCTGGAGCTGCTCAAGGAAGCGGGCCTGGGCTCATTGCCGGGCACCGCGGCCGAGATCCTGGACGACGAGATTCGCCGCGTCATCTGCCCCGACAAGCTGACGGCGCGCAGCTGGCTGGACGTCGTGGCGCAGGCGCACGCGGTGGGGCTGCCGACCACGTCCACGATCATGTTCGGGCATCTGGAGAGCTACGTGCACTGGGCGCGGCACCTGCTGCGGCTGCGCGACCTCCAGCAGGAGACGCGCGGCTTCACCGAGTTCGTGCCGCTGCCGTTCGTGCACATGGAGGCGCCGCTCTACCTGAAGGGGCAGGCGCGCAAGGGGCCAACCCTGCGAGAGGCCATCCTGATGCACGCCATCTCGCGCCTGGTGCTGCACCCGCACTTCCGCAACATCCAGGTGTCCTGGGTCAAGCTGGGTCCGCGCTGGGCCCAGGAGTGCCTGCGCAGTGGCGCCAACGACATGGGCGGCACGCTGATGAACGAGTCCATCAGTCGGGCGGCGGGCGCGGCGCACGGGCAGGAGCTGGCGCCGCAGAGGATGGAGGAGTTGATCCGCGACCTCGGGCGCGTGCCGATGCAGCGCACCACGCTTTATCAGCCGGCAGCCGCGCAGAGGCATGCGCGAGCGTGGTGCGCGCCGCGGCTCGAGGAAACGGTTGTCACGAAGGTGGCTGGCCGTGCCAAAGCGCTTGCACAAGCCGGCGGTGGGACGTGAACCAATGCTGAGGCTGGGCTACAAAGCCTCGGCGGAGCAGTTCGCTCCGCGCGAGCTGCTCGAGTTTGCCTGCCTCGCCGAGGAGGTGGGCTTCGAGTCGGTCTTCGTCAGCGACCATTTCCAGCCGTGGCGGCACACCGGCGGCCACGCTCCCTTCTCGCTGTCGTGGCTGGGGGCGCTGGGAGCGCGGACTTCGCGCATCGTCGTGGGGACGAGCGTGCTGACGCCGACCTTCCGCTATCACCCTGCGGTCGTTGCCCAGGCCTTCGGCACACTCGGGGTCATGTTCCCCGGCCGGGTGATCCTCGGGGTGGGCACCGGGGAATCGCTCAACGAGACGCCCGCTACCGGCATGGCATGGCCGGAGCCGAAGGAGCGCACCGCCCGGTTGCGCGAAGCGATCGACTTGATCAAGCAGCTGTGGAGCACGGAGCGGGTCTCGTATCGCGGCGAGTACTACAAGACGCACAACGCCACCATCTACGACCGGCCGTCCGCCGCTGTGCCGATCTACGTGGCGGCGGCCGGTCCGGTCGTCGCCAGGCTCGCGGGTGAGCGTGCCGAAGGCTTCATCTGCACCAGTGGCAAGAACCCGGAGCTGTACCGGGAGACCTTGCTGCCGAGCGTCGCTCAGGGGCTGACTAAAGCCGGCCGTGCGGCTGACGGCATCGAGCGCATGATCGAGGTGAAAGTGTCGTTCGACACCGATTACGAGCGCGCGCTGCTCGACACGCGCTTCTGGGGTGCGCTGGCGCTGACGCCCGAGGAGAAGATGAATGTCGAGGACGCGCTCGAGATGGAGCGCCTGGCCGACGCCCTGCCGGTCGAGCGCGCAGCCCAGCGCTGGATCGTCTCCTCCGACCCGCGGGAGCAGGTCGAGAAAATCCGTCCGTACGTCGAGCTGGGCTTCAACCATCTGGTGTTCCACGCCCCGGGCCCCGACCAGCCCCGCTTCCTGCAGCTCTACTCCCAGTACGTGTTGCCGCTGCTGCGCAAGGAGTTTGGGTGACCTCAAGCGATTGAATCAACTCGCATAGTATCGCGTGCTGATGAAATATCCGGGCTAGTGTGGGCTAGGTGTGCGCCAAGAACAAAAGGAGTGCTATGACACTAAGCGCCGTGCGTACACTGTGCAGGGCATTCCACCTCTCGAGCAGTTTGCGCGTTTCCTCGGATCGTTTGTCGAGGTCGGAGCTCAAAAGGCGCCTATTGGTCGGCATGATGACCACAAGAGTAAAGGGCACTACGAGCCCCAGCAAGATACCGCCGACAAGCCACCAAACGCTTGAACCGGCGAGCCAGGCGATAACCGCGCTCACCAATCCGACAACCGCCAGCGGAGCTTGCATCCAGGTGGCCCGTTCGTAACTTGGCGCCCACTCGGCAACCGCAAGCTCCGTACCGCAAGACATCCGTGCAGGATGCTCAACTACGTTGATGTACAGGGCAGCGCCCGCGAAGAGGGCGCAGGACAAGGTAGCTATGAATTCCATGCTTGTCTGCAGGGTGACCATGATCCCTCCTGGCGACGGCTACGTTGCAGCTGAGAGGGTCGCCGTGCGAAGCGCGACGGGAACCAAACAGCCACACAACGGCAGTCGGCTCAGCTCTCGTCATATTCGAGAACCGGCTATCGGTAAGCAGTAACGCAGCAGGTGCGCCGGGCTGGTACGTGACGGTGAGCAGGCAAGTACCGTCGCGGTACTCGACAACGCTTCCCAGCAGGTTGTTGGCGTAGAGCGAGTAGGTGACCTTAGTACCTAGAGCCGCCGCGATAGCTTGCTCAGCGTCTAGTCGCGGCATGTGCTCCGCGAGCTTGACCATGGCAAGGCGACATGGACTTCTCTCTTCCGGGGTCGAAGCGCCAGCAGCCCAGATCCACGGGGCCTCAGCGGCAAGCCACATACATACGGTAGCGTGGACGCGCAGCATGACGTCTAAACGACTCGGTTCACCAGGCCGCGACAGCAAGCGCAGCGCCGCTGTTGCGGGTCCCCTGGAACGCGATGTTCGGCACCTCCCTGGCGCTCCGCTAGGCGGCCTGAAGAAGAAATTCGACCTTCACGGCATCGAACGGGAAGACGATCCGCCCATCGTCTACGCGGTCCAGTACCCCGGCGTTCAATAGTGCGGTGATATCGCTGTGCACTGCCTTGACCTCGCGTCCGACGCGGCGTGCCGCTTCGCGCATTGACATCGGACCAGCTCCGCACATTACTTTCAGCAACTCCCAGCGCTTCGCGGTGAGTACCTTCCAGAGAAGCTCTGGTGTAGCAAAGCTAATCCGCGCTGTCTTCTCCGGCCTTCCGGTCTTCCAGACCCCGACGAAATCCTCCATCGCCTCGCTGGGAGCGCGAACGTCAAGAGTGACGGTTTTCACGATTCCACCTCGCAATGTCGCGTTGAAAGTCAGCGATGAGCTTCTCTGGCGACTGGAACGTATAGGCGCGCTCCGTTTCATTGAAGTGCCGATGATCCCCCTTGCCAACTTCGTTGTCGTAGCGCACAACGCAAACACCCTACCGAATGTTCGGCATCGGCCCGCTCAGGCTACGGCGTGTGTTCGTCCCATCTCAGGCGTGGGCCATCGAGCAGCAACGCAATATGGTTGAGGACGTCCCGCGAGGGGCGCCGGCGGGTTGAAGTGCGTTCCGTCATACGCCGGCATCGTCGGTCGCCTTGACAACCTGCTTGACGAAATCGGCAGCTTGCTCGGGACGAACCAGACGTGGGCCGGGTACGCGTGCCTGCGGCAAGGGTGCGAAGTCGGGAATGACGACGTAGACCTCTGTATCTTCCGGCAACTGCACGTTGTCCCGAAGCCGGATCTGACCGTCTTTGACCACACCCTCAAATGTCGAGATAGCCATGCGGCGCCTCCTCTAGCCCTTGCGGCACTTCCGGTTTCCACACGCCGGGAACCGTCATTCTAGCCACACTGCCGGACAGTCGCTCAGTAATCCATGAGTCGCAACTCCGATATTGGTACAGGCGCGCAGCACCTCAAGCAACCTGTGCATCTTTGAGCCGTTTCCACAGATGCCGAACGTCCGGCTTCAGGCGCACGCCGCTTGCGGCGCGTCGTCCTGCAAGCCGTTGTTCGGTGGCACACGCGTCCGGAGATGCGCGTTATGAGTGGCTGATTTCGGCCAGAACCGGTCATAGAATAAAGTCGCTGATAGCAACCGTTCGACTGTTCTGTCGATCGCGCACACAAAGCGCGCATGCCAATCGACGTCCGCCCCGCACTGTGGGACGGACCGAACTGTCTCGAATCATCACTCGGCAGGCCGGCCTTCTCCAAGTTTGCGCCCATCCGATCCAGTGTCGCGGGCGAGAAGACCATCGCCTCCTTGAACTTGGTCACGGTCAGATCCGGATACGCGGCCATCAATCGTTTGAACTCGACGGCCGCCTCGTCCATTCGCCCAGCTCCGACCAGGGCCGACACCAGGTTGCGCAGAATCCACGTGGCATGCGGCCGCTCCTGCAGGGCACGCTGGTAAAATGCTACGGCGTCGTCGTAATGCTCTGCGACCTCGCTGGCAGATCCGATGCCGACATAGTTATTGAAGTTTATGGGGTCGAGTGGACTGAGCCGTAGTGCGCGCTCGAAGTGCGTAACCGCGCGCTCCGGCCGGTCACTGTAGTTTTCGACCCAGCCGAGCCGACTCCAGGCCCACGCCGCGTTGGGGTCGAGAGTCACCGCGCGCTCCAGCATGATGCGCGCGGTCCCGTTGTTGCGCAATAAACAGTGCACCGCGCCGAGGACGGCGAGGATCAATGGATCATCGCTGCCCAGTTCCGCCGCCTTCTCGGCATGCTTCAGCGCGTTACTGCGCGCCGACTCGATATCGTCGGTCCAGTTATAGACCGAGCCTTGCGCGTAGCACCAGGCGGTAAGGGACAGCGCGAGCGGATACTCCGGTTCGGTCGCAAGCGCTTGAGCGAGCAGCTCAAGCGCCTCGTCCCTCGCACTCTCTTCCAACACCCAGACCAGAGGCATCGCGCGCATGGTGTAGTCGTACGCACCCAGGTCCTGCGGTCGTTTGCGTCGCGCCCGCTCGATTTCAGCGAGACGGATCGAAGGCTGGAGTGCGCCGGCGACTTGCTCGGTGATGCGATCCTGTAGGTCGAACACGTCTTCCAGCGTGCCGTCGATACGGTCTGCCCAGACATGTGCGCCGCTCGTCACGTCGATCAACTGCACCGTGATGCGCACACGGCCGCCGGCCTTTTGCACACTGCCTTCGAGCACGTAACGGACCCCTAGCTCCTTGCCGACTTGCGACACGTCGATTGCATGGCCTTTGTAGCGAAAGGCAGAGTTGCGTGCGATCACGAAAAAGGAGCGAATCCGGGACAGGGTCGCGGTAATGGCCTCAACCATGCCGTCGGCAAAGAATTCGTGCTGCGGATCATCTGACATGTTGTCGAATGGCAGCACCGCGATGGAAGGCTTATCCGGCAAGGTGAGCGCGGGCATCGTACTGGCGGGGATCACCGCCCCTGCCACCTCCCCCAGACCATCCAGCCGAATCCGGAAAGCACGCACCGGCTCAGCCATGTTCTTGACCTGTTGTTCTCCGAGGAGCTCGAAGACGGTTTTGAGCCGACTCTTCAAGTGATCGTGGATGCCACCCGAAATGCAGATCCCGCCGGGTTCGCCGATGCTCTGCAGCCGGGCTGCGACATTGACACCGTCGCCATATACGGTGCCGTCCGGTCTTTCGATGACTTCGCCCAGATGAACGCCGATGCGAAAGCGCATCCGGCGCGCCTCAGGGAGTGCTTCGTTGCGTTGAGTCAGTTCGCTTTGAATCTCGACTGTCGTACTCACGGCTTCCGTGGCAGCCTTAAATACGGCGAGCACGCTATCCCCCGCCATGTCCACAACGCGGCCATGGTGGGCTTCGATCTTTTCGCGGAAGACGGCGCGGTACGCTTCGAGCGTTGCTACGGTACCCTCGTCGTCGTCTTGCATCAGGCGTGAGTACCCCGCGACATCGGCGGCGAGAATCGCCTCGAGCTTTCGGCTGCCTTCAGGGTCGGCCATTGGTACCCGGTCTATGAGCGGCGACGGGGGGTTGCCCAATGTACCACTGCGATAGCCAAGGCGCAGTTGGTAGGGTCGGAGACTGGCGCGCCGACCTTAGGCTCCGGTGGGTGCCCCACGGCTTTCGCCGTGGCCCTCAGTCCGGCTACCCTCGTCACGTTTCCAGCCCCCGCCGCCTCGAACGCAGCGTGCGGTTTTCCTCGCACTACGCTCACCTGTTTGCTTCGTGCCACGGGTTATGAGACCTATACAGCCGAGAGTGCTTTCCGCAGATCGAGGCGCGTCCGGTAGCCGTGAACAGCCCCAAGGTGCGTACAGCCACTGCGTACTCCACCGCTCCCAGCCAAAGCCCTGGCGGTTCCGGGCGCTCAACCCGTCCCCAGAAACGCCAGTGCGGTTCAGCCTTCGCCTTGGCGTATATCTTCCGTCTCAGGTCCTGCAAACTAACGGGCGCCTTTGTCATCTCGCCCTTGCCTCCCGTCTTGCCAGAAGAGTTACAAACAGCAGGGCCCCTTCGCTCCACGGGCGTTACCCCGCTTCCACGCTACTTCGGACCCGTCCGACACCCTCTCGCCTTCGGCCGCTTTCCCGGATTGCCGGTTATACGGCCTACCTTGCTCCGCCGATTTCTCGACGGGACGAGGAGGGCTTCTCCAGTTGCTTAGCACGTCCTTGTCACCATGCCGTCGATAACCACCCCGCCGGAGTGACCCATCGCATCGGTCTGTTCGCGATGGGCCCTGCTGCCTTCGCCAAGAATTGCAGGCTCGGCCTCCGGGGCTGACAAGTTTCGAGGCCACCTCTCGTTCGCTTGCGCTACGGCCTGGTGACTCGCCGCCATCCTTACGATGGCATTGTCGGTAGGCTTCAGAGTCCCGGTTTCCCAACTGCAACCCTGCTACCCAAGCTACGGGGCTCCGACTCTTACCCCGGTGGGACTGACTCCCACTGAACGCGCCAGCCTTCGCTGGACGCACAATGTCTGCTTCCGGGCTGCTTGTGTGACCGCTCAGGGTCGAAAGCGGCCACTCTGGCGCTGTTGTCGTGCCACCGAACGCTGGGGCTCAGGCGCCCGCAACAGCAAGCGAAGCGCCGCTGTTGCGGGTCGCCTGCAGCCCTTTGTTCGGCGTCATTCAAACCCTCCCACTACAGCCGGGACGCCGTCCGCCCTGTTGTGCCTCCATTTCACCGGATCACCTCGTCGGCCCGCTGAAGAATCGACTGCGGAACCGTTAAGCCAAGCAACTTTGCGGTCTTGAGATTGATGACGAATTCGAAGTTGGTCGGTTGTTCAACCGGCAGGTCACTCGGCTTCGCACCTTTGAAGATCTTGTCTACATAGCCTGCCGCACGCCGGAATAGTGCAGGATGGTCAACCGCGTACGAAAGCAGCACTCCCTTTCTCGCCAGTGCGGTATTGGCATAGACCATTGGCAGTCGCGCATTCATTCCCAGCTGAAGGATTTCGTCGCCGTGGACGAAAACAGGAAAGCATCGTCCACTATGAAAAGTGCGTCCACGCTGGATCGGTTCAATGACTTGAACGCTGCCTTGAGGTCCTCCGGCTTTCGTACACCGATTTCCGTTAACTCGAGACCAATTCTTGGTGCCGCATCCCTCAACCGACTGATCATTACCTTATTGGGCGGCGTGTCCAGATTGAAGAGAACCGTCACGTGCCTTGCTCCCGGAATCCTTCCTTCAGCAGTTGCAACCGCTTGGCCGCGAGATCGACGGTCTGGTTGGTAAGCCCCGTAACGTTGCCCCCAGGACGCGCCAGGCTGGCAACCAGGCCAGACCCAACCGGATCGCTGACGAGTGCCGTGACAATCGGGATGGTACTGGTTGCTCCCTTCGCTGCCAGGGCAGCCGGCGTGCTTTCAACGACAATGACGTCGACTTTGCGTTGAACCAGGTCGGCGACCAGTGCAGGCGTCCGAGAGTAAGTTTCCCTGGCAGGCGCCACTCGATCACCACATCGCGCCCTTCGATGTATCCCGCATCCTGCAGACCTTGCCGGAATGCCTCCGTCTCTTTGCACTCAGGTACGACCCGACCAGAAGGACTCCGACGTGCCGCGGCAGTACCGGTTGCTGCGCATCAGACTCACCAGGCAGACAAAGGCCTACGAGGCAGGCTATCAGGGCGGCAAGCCAACATGGAACGCACTCCATCGAGTTGGTCTGGCCATCCGATCACCTCCGACACGGCAAAAGCGATGTATAGGATCTTCTTCCTCGCATGACGCCGCCCGGTGCAACTGGTTGTTCGGCGTCTCCTTCAACATCAACAGAATCTCACTTCACTCTCTCCCAGTGGTCTTCGAACACGCCCTCTATGCGTGCTATCTCCTTATCAGTCCCAGACCATGAATACGGGATCGAGCGGATGCGGATGAGATATGCGCGTACCCTGTCGGGTCACAGGCACGCGCTTGACTTCTCCTCCCCACTCGTAGACCGGCGGGTTGCCGCTGCCATCGTCAACATCAGGACCAGCGGTTTCGCAGCAACCTCGGTCTCCGACCACTTCCACTCCGATATGCGCGACAGCGCTGCCGTCTTCCCTTCCGGGGTGCGCCAGAACAGGGTAAGTTGGTACACGCCATTCTTGAAGGTGCCCACTCCGTGTACCGCCGGCGGGGTTAGTACCGTGCCATCAGGCAGCTTGCGCATCACCAATCGGTAGGTTCCATCGGGGTTTTGGGCGTACGCGGAGACGCAGAGAGTGAGGGACGCGATGAGGCCAACCACCAAACGTCGAAAGCCCACAGCAGTGAGATGATCCATGACGTTCTCCTCAAAACATGTGACTTCCAAGGAATAGGGCCCGGGCAGCAGGCCCACAGCTACCCAATTCTGCCGCGACTACCTGTTCGGCGATATCCGGCTTTCGTCCGCCCCCGCCAGACTCGTCGGTCTGCTATGTCACTTCAGCGTGACTACCGTTCCTCCAGCTTGTCCAAGTACCAGAAACACCGAACGCCGCCGATCAGCGGCCGGGCAACAGCGGCGCGAAGCGACGCTGTTGAACGGTCTGCTGCATGGGCTTGTTATCCGGCACGTTCTCAACCAGTTCGCGTTGCTCGTTTTCTCTATACCGGTCGGCTTTACTCGATCACCTTGTCCGCGCTCATCAGAAGCGACTGCGGTATGGTGGGCAAGCGCGTTCGCAGTTTTACGGTTGATCGCCACTTCAAATGTAGTCGGTTGCTCCACGGGCAGATCAGCGGGCCTCGCACCCTTCAAAATCTTATCGACGTAATGGGAGGATCCGACGGTTACGGGCTTCGTAGTTCGC
>CAWHCG010000022.1:0-58851 GCA_963827575.1 uncultured beta proteobacterium | reverse complement strand
ATGCGGCGACGTTTGTGGTCACGATCTGGGGCGATCCGCCTCGACGAGCCTGCGCGAGATCTCGGCGACCCGGATGTTGGACTGCTGAGACAGTTGGCGCAGCCGGTCAAACGCTTCGACCGCATCGATTTGGTAACGCTCCATGATCATGCCCTTCGCTTGGCCGATGATGTCGCGGGAGGCCAGGGCGCTGCGGAAACCTGGTTCCCGCTGCGCAGCGCATTCAGGCCAGCGCGGCATGGGTGGCGTAGACGAATCCCAGATCTTCTGATTCGGCGTCGAAGGCGTGGGGGCGTTCGGCGTAGAAGTTCAGCGCACCCAGGGTGTGCCCGTTGGCGGACATCGCGAAAGACAGCACCGCCCGGACCGGGGTCTGCGCCAGCGCGTCACGCCGATAGTGTGGCCAGCGGATGTCGCTGGTGAGATCGTCGACGCGCACGGTGTGTGTTCCCGAACGGCCTGCAGGCACGGCCCTTGTTGATGGCGTTTTTGGATGACATCCAGCAGCCCGGGATAGTCTCCGGTCGCGGCGGGGGTGTCGATGCGTCCGCGGCGGTCGATGGCGGTGATGCCGGCATACTGCCCCCCCGGCACATAGTGGGCCGCGGTGGCGGTGAGCTTATCGAGTACCGTGGCCATCTCCCCGGGTTCTCGCTCGTGAACATCACGAATCAAGGCCGCGATCTGCACATGGATGTTGTCGTTTCTGGAAAACCCGTCGATGGCGGGCCCTGGCTGTCTGCGCCCGGCTCGGGACGCGTTCTCTGTCGTCGGCGCGGAGGATGTTCCGATCGGTCGGCGAGCGACGTCGGTCGCCGGCTGCTGGTAGTAGGTCGATTGCCGCGTTGGCAGTGACTGCGCCGCGCCGGCGTCGATGTCGTAGCGCTGCATCAGGACATCGATGGCCCGGTTGATTTCATCGTCTGTCATGTCCTCGCCTGCTTTTGAAGCGTGGTGCGCGGGGGCTTTGGCCGTACCCGGGTCCGTGGGCCGGGATGTCGGTTGGCGAACCTGTCACTGAGTGTGCGAGGTTTGCTCGTACGAGACTTGGGAGAGTTTTTGTTGTTGACCCCATACCCGCTGGTGGAAGGGCTCCTGGACGGCATCTCCGCGGCCTGAGGTGCCGGTTGGGACAATCCGAGAACCGCTATCTTCGACCGGATGGCCCAGGTGGTCGAGATCTTCGCGTCAGGCGGTCGAGGCCCGCGCAGAACGGATCAATACGTGCCAGCATGGTCGACTCCTCCATCCATTACCGCTGTCAGACAGCACAGTCAATCTGTGCCAACAGCACTGGTAACCTCTGCCATCAGTATGGATAATCCTTGCTGCCGTTACTGAAAATCTATGCCAACAGCCACAACTTGTTGTATAGCATCGCTGCTATACTTGTGCAAGAGGGGAACCACATGTTTTCCTTGAAATGCCATATGTTTTCCTCTGAGAGGTGTTGAAGCCCGAAGGACATGCAGCAATGACCGATCACGACCACAAGGTGGGGCCGCCCGCTTCGGACCGTGGCGTGTATGGCATTTCGGTGGCAGCCGAACTGTCTGGCATCAGCGAGCAATCGCTCCGATTGTATGAACGCCAAGGCCTGTTGACCCCAGCACGCAGCGGGGGCGGAACCCGCCGCTACAGCGCCGACGACCTGGCGCGCCTGCAGCGCATCCGCGAACTTGTCGATGCCGGGGTCAACATCGCCGGCATCGCCCGCATCCTGTCGTTGGAAGACCGCAACGCCGCCCTAGACGACCACAACGTCGCCCTGGCAGGCGACAACACCGCGCTGCGCGCCGCCAACACCCGCCGCAAATCGGCCAACGACCGTCGGCATCGCTCAGCACAGACGCCAACCCGAGGGCAGCGCAAGCCGACCAACTGAAGATCTGGTTGCAGCCGAAGACCTTGGTTTTAATCGCCGCATCTCAACTGTCCCTCCAGGAAGCGACCAACTCCCACCAAACCGCCGCTGCCGTGACCCGGCGGTCCTTCTTGTCGAAGGAGAACTGCGGCGGCTTGGACGGGTCGGTGTCGCGCCGGGGCGATGAAGGTCGCATGTCGGTATCGGCTAGGTGGGTCGTCCGGGTGGCGCAAGTTGGCGTTGCTGCATTCCTGGCGTCAATCGAGCTGACCGCATGCGTTGGGGTGCATCCCCACCGATCTGGTTCCCCACCGCTGCCGTTGCAGCCGGTGGGCGAAGTGGCGTTGCCCGGTGACAATTCGCGGTTCGACTACGCGAGTCTGGACAGCGGTCGCGGCCTGTTGTTCATCGCCCACCTGGGTGCTGGCGAGGTGATCGAGGTCGACCTGCGCGCCAACGCGGTACTGCGCACGATCGGGGACCTCGCCCAGGTTCACGGGGTGCTGGTGGTGCCCGAGCTACACCGGGTCTTCGCCACCGCGACCGGCGACAACCGCATGGCCAGCATCGACGAAGACACCGGCGTAGTGCTGTATCGGACGCCGACGGGCGAGTACCCCGACGGCTTGGCCTACGACCCGAAACGCAGCGCCATATGGACCACCAACGAGACCGGTGGCTCCGAAACGGTGATCGGCGCTGCTGACGGCGCGGTGCGCGGGACGGTGGATGTAGGCGGGGAGGCGGGCAACGTCGCCTACGACCCGGCCACCGACCAGATGCTGGTCGCCGTGCAGGGCCGTGGCGACCTCGCCGTCGTCGACCCCGCCGCGATGACGGTGTCGCGGCGGATCGCGCTGCCGGGATGCGATCACCCCCACGGCCTGGCCCTCGACCAAGCCGCCGGCGCGGCGTTCGTGGCGTGCGACGGCAACGCCACCCTGCTCAGTGTCGACATCGCCACCGGACGAGTCAGCGGCACCAACCCGGTCGGCGACGGCCCCGACGTGTTGGCCTACGACGCCGAGCCACAACGCCTCTATGTCGCCGCCGAGAGTGGCGAGGTCACCGTTCTGGATCGCCAGCGAGACAAACTTATGGTCATCGGGTCGGCGCATCTGGCTGACGGGGCACACGTCGTGGCGATCGACCCGGCCACCAAACGCAGCTACTACCCCGTTCCGTCGGGGTCCGACGGTCACCCGGCACTCCTCGAACGGGCTCCCGCACCATAATCGCCACGGTGCCAGGTCTGGCGGAGCATCCAGGTTCGCCAGAGCCGGGGTCCGTTCGGTAAGTGAGCTGGTCCCGAATCGCCCGAGCATGGCCATCGATCAGCGGTCCCCGAAAGAGACCCGAATGAGACACCCGTCGGCACTATGGGCGGCCACGTCCGAACCTTCGACCCACCGCCGCTCCCACTGGGTCCGCCAGTCTCGAAAACGTGCGGGCCGACCGGGGCCAGTTGATCATGGCCTGCGGGACCGGCAAGACCCTGACCGCGTTGTTCATCAACGAGAAGCTGGCCGCCGACCGCCCACCCGCACTCCGAAACGCGTTGCGCACCATCGATACTCACGTAGCACACTACATCGACGCCGCCAGACTGCCGCTCAAAGCTACCTGAAAACTCAAGCCAAGTCTCAACGGCCTGCGACCAAGGGTCGCTACGCCGCGCGTCGGCCGACTAGGCTCGGGCGCGAACCTCGGGTCGAAGGAGGCAGCGATGGCGTCGACCGACGTGCTGGACGAGGCCGTCCTGGCCGAACTGCGTGCGGAGCTGCGCGGAGTCGTGATCGCCCCAGGCGATCCGGACTACGACGCGGCGCGCACGCTCCACAACGCGATGATCGACAAGCGGCCCGCCGCGATCGCCCGCTGCACGGGTGTCGCGGACGTCAAGGCCGCGCTCGGCTTCGGCCTCGCCCAGGGTCTCGAGCTCGCGATACGGGGCGGCGGCCACAACGTCGCCGGGAAGGCCCTGTGCGACGGCGGCCTGGTGATCGACCTCTCGCCCCTGAAGGGGATCCGCGTCGACCCGAAGACGCGCACCGTGCGCGCGCAGCCGGGCCTGACGTGGGGCGAGTTCGACCGCGAGACGCAGGCATTCGGCCTCGCGACGACCGGCGGCGCGGTCTCGTCGACGGGCATCGCGGGCCTGACGCTCGGTGGCGGGCTCGGCTGGCTCCAGCGCAAGCACGGCCTTACCTGCGACAACCTGATCTCGGCGGACGTCGTCACCGCCGACGGCCGCTTCGTGACCGCGAGCGAGAGCGAGAACCCCGACCTGTTCTGGGGCCTGCGCGGCGGCGGCGGCAACTTCGGGATCGTCACATCCTTCGAGTACCGGCTCCATCCGCTCGGGCCGCAGGTCCTGGGCGGACCGATCGTCTACCCGTTCGAGGCCGCGCGCGAGGTCTTCGACACCTATCGCGAGTTCGCGGCCTCAGCGCCCGACGACGTCTTCCCGGAGTTCGGGCTGATGCCGCTCCCGGACGGCTCATCGGCCGCCTATATGTTCCTCTTCCACGCGGGCCCGCTGGACGAGGCCGAGCGCGCGTTCGAGCTGCTGCGGCGCTTCAGGGAGCCACTCGAGGACCTGCTCGCGCCGCGCCCGTACGTCGAGGTGCAGCAGATGTTCGACGAGGACCTGCCCGCCGGCGTCAACTACTTCTGGAAGTCGAGTGACGTCCACGAACTGTCAGACGGCGTGATTGAGACGCTGCTCGAGCGCTATGCCGAGCGGCCCGACGGGGCGATCGTGATCGTCGACCAATACGGCGGCGCGGTCGGCCGCGTCCCGGACAACGCCACGGCGTTCGGCCACCGCCGCTCCGCGTTCGACGTGATCGTGATCGCCATGTGGGACGACCCCGCGCAGGAGGAGGCGCACGTCACGTGGGCGCGCGGCCTCTGGGACGCGCTCCAGCCGCACGCCGAGAACGCCGTCTACGTCAACTACCTCGGCCCCGACGACGGCGAGGACCGCATCCGCGAGGCGTACGGCGACGAGCACTACGCGCGCCTGAAGGCGCTGAAGCGCGTCTACGACCCGGCCAACGTCTTCCGGAACAACCAGAACATCTCGCCGGACTAGCCGCGAAGCCCGGCTTCGATCACCGCGTCGCGGTGGGAGCGTTCCCGAGGGTGGTGGTGCCTGAGCGGTCATTGCGCGGCCTTTCGAGAGGAGTGGGACCTCTCGCGCTCTTGCTGCGTCTCAGTCATTGCCGGCCTGGCCCGCATCGAGAATCGTCTTCTCCAGCCGAGCCTGCGGGTGGTCTCCACGCCGTGCGCAGCCACCAGCGACACGCCCAGGTGCTTGCTCAGCAGCGCGATGATGGCCAGTTGGACCATCGTCGCCCCGGCGACCAGCAAGCAATGTCTCACGCCCGGCCTGACATCGCGCTAGGCCTCACGGCAGACTGATCGCGTGCGCTCGTTCTCGGCACTCCCGCCTATCCCTCCGTCGCTCACCCGCACAGGCAGTGGATTCATCGCGACGCGCGAGGGCGCGCAGCATTCCTTGTCCCCATCAGCGCTCATCATCACGCAAGGATCGACGGTAATCAGCAACGAACCGATGCTGGAGTATTGGTCAGGCACTTGACCGCAGATAACCGGTCGCAAGGCCCCTGTATCGCGCCGATTTCGGCGGTAGAGTCACTCCGCTTCATGAGATGCCGCTGAAAGCTCCGACTGGACGGCACGCCAACCCCACGCTCATCGGGTGGCTCGGATGACGAAGCGGCCTGCGCCGACTGGCGTGGGCAGGAGCGCCCCTCCCAGCGGGAGGCTCGGCATTTGGAGTAGTGCAGTGCCCTACAACAAGATTCGCCCCATCGACCGGTCCTATGGGTCGTACCGCCCCGGCCACCAAGTCCACTGGATTCAAGCAAAGAAGTCGATGGAGGAACAGCAGCCCGTGATCTATGTTTCGGCGGTCGTTCACGACGATGGGCAGATCGACATCGAGGGCCACGATCTGTCACTCGAATTGTGGAATCACGATCCGCCTCGCCTGAGGTCGGCATTGGGTTACCGGGCGCGGGTGGTATGGAAGCCGCGATATCACGTCCTGAATGTGTCTGGTTACGTATTCAACATGGCAGATCTGGCCGAACAAACGGCTTGCCTGCAGAAGGTCGCGCCGCTACGCGAGCTAGACACGACCGTCGATCGTGTGCTCTGGGAAGCGCGGACCTACGGCGGCTTGGCCGGTGTGAATGAATCCGAGGGCCGCCGAGCAACCCAGGGCCACGATGATCGAATGAACGACCCCGTATAGCGCCGCGTTGGCCGGCGACAGCCTGGGGAACGCGCCACAGCGGGTTCTCTGGACCACCGATGTGACAGGTGTCACACTCAGGGTCGGACCGGGAGGTCGCCATGACGACGATTGAATCGGGTATCACGCAGCGCGAGAACGGCACACCGCCACCGGAGGTGCCGTTGAGCGATATCGACCTGGGCTCACTCGAGTTCTCGCGAGGAGCTGACCAGCTCGCGCTTCATCGACTACACCGAGCGCTCGCTGCTGAACCAGTTCGTTCCGGCAAAGGAAGTCGGCGCAATGGTCCATGGCGCACCATGGGCCGGTATCTTCTACGGGTTGGCTTTGTCCAACGGTCAAGGGCAAAACGGGGACGAAGTGAGCTCGGTAGTGGACGGTCAAGACTTCATCGGCCGCGTGGGCGCCAACTTCGCCGAGTTCTTAAAGCAGAAGAACAATGTCTATCACTTGGCGTTCGACTATACCAACGGCAACCTCCCGACCTCGAGCAACACCGCGGTGCCGGGCGGCAATCTGATCAACGTGCGCACGGAAGGCCGCGGCATGACCTTCTTCCAGGTCGCCAACTCCAGCTTCACTGGAGCCGACCTCAACCGCGAGCGCGTCGGCTTCGAAGGCGCACTGGCGTTCGGTCCGGTCAAGCTGCAGGCGGAGTGGATGGACGTAGGTTACAGCGGCACCAGCTTAGCGGGCGTCGACTATGACCGCAATGTTGACCTCTACTACATCAGCGCCGCCTGGTGGATTACTGGCGAGAGCTGGGCGAGCGCATACCGCAACGGCCTCTTCGGCCGAATCGTGCCGAAGAACAACCTCAGGTGGGGCGAGTCCGGGCTGGGCGCCCTGATGTTGGGCGTGCGCTACTCGCACCTCGACGGCTCAGATTTCACCACGACCAATCCGGTGGGAACCGGCCGGCTGGGCGCCGGCTTCACCAACAAAGCCAACGCCTACACGCTGGGTCTCACCTGGGTCGTCGCGCCGAACCTGCGCTTCTACCTCGACTACATCAAGACCGATTTCGACACCCCCGTCACGATCACGCCCTCGGGCGGTGTGGCCACCACCACCGACGACGAAAATGCGTTCAACTTCCGCGTCGGCATCGATTTCTAGCCTCGTCGCGACGTCGCCCAACGCCCCGCGCCCGCGGGGCGTTTTGCCTTCCGCAGCGACCGAAAATCCCGACTGAGGCAACCTACCCCAACGCCGGCGTCGCGCGCGTGGGGGGACGGCACCGGCCACACGACGCCGCGCCACTCGCGCTCACCGGTGCGCTGCGCGCCGGCCCCCGCCTCAGGGATTGCATTAGAATGCGGGCTTTTGCCGCGCTCGGCGATGGCGCTGCTCGAGATCCGCAACGTCACCCGCCGCTTCGGCGACTTCGCCGCCGTCGACGACGTCAGCCTCGCGCATCGAAGCGGGCGAGTTCTTCACGCTGCTCGGCCCCTCCGGGCTGCGGCAAGACCACGCTGCTGCGCATGATCGCCGGCTTCGACCTGCCCGACGGCGGCTCGCATCCTGCTCGACGGCGAGGACCTCGCCGGCATCGCCGCCCGAGGACGCGCCCCGTCCGCACGGTGTTCCAGAGCTACGCGCTGTTTCCGCACATGACGGTGGCAGGGCAACATCGCGTTCCCGCTCAAGATGGCGAAGACGCCGGCGGCGCGAGATCGCGCGGCAAGGTCGAGGAGGCGCTCGAGGACGTGTCGCTCACCGGCTTCGGCAAGCGCTATCCCGCACGAGCTGTCGGGCGGCCAGAAGCAGCGCGTCGCGATCGCGCGCGCGCTGGTCACGCACCCGCGGCTGCTGCTGCTCGACGAGCCGCTGGCGGCGCTCGACGCCAAGCTGCGCGAGGAGATGCAGATCGAGCTCATCAACCTGCAGAAGGAGGTCGGCATCACGTTCGTCTACGTGACGCACGACCAGACGGAGGCGCTCGCGCTGTCGCACCGGATCGCGGTGATGAACACGGGCCAGGTCGAGCAGCTCGACGAGCCGTCCAGGATCTACGGCTTCCCGCAGAACCGCTTCGTCGCCGACTTCATCGGCACCTGCAACCTGCTCGACGGCGCGGTGCTCGCGCGCGGACGCGGCCGGCATGACGCCTGCGCATCGCCGGGCTGGGCGCGGTCGATGCGTCGCAGCGCCGACGGCGTCGCGGCCGGCGCCGAGCGGCGCGTCGCGCTGCGCCCCGAGACAGGTCCGCATCGGCCAGCGGCTGCAGCCGCGGACCGGACCGAGAACCACTTCGCCGGCAAGGTCTTCGACTTCCTCTACCTGGGCGACGTGACCGTCTACATCGTCGACGCTGCCCAGCGGCGCGCGAGATCGAGGCGCTGCTCGCCGAACTCCGCGCCCGGCCGCGCCAAGTTCTTCGAGGTCGGCGACGCGGTCGAGATCGAGCTGGCCGCGTCGACGCCGGCCACTTCCTCGACGGACTAGAGGCGCGGCCGCGCTGACGCAGCGCGCGGGCGTCGAAATGGCTGGTCAGCGGGCCGCCGCTCGCTCTACCTGCTCGTGTTCTTCGCGATCCCGACGCTGATCATGGTGCTGGCGTCGTTCCGCTACGCCCGGGCGAGTTCGGCGGGCTCGCGCCGCTCGTCGACGACGAGCGGGCAGCACCTCGACCTCACGCTCGAGAGCTACGCGCGCTTCTTCTCGCGAGCCGGTCTACGCGCGAGCTGTTCCTCAAGTCGTTCTGGTACGCGCTCGCTCACCACGCTGCTCTGCCTCGTGCTCGCCTATCCGCTGGCGCTGCTGATCGCGCGCAGCCCGAAGCGCCACCGCGACCTGCTGCTGCTGCTCGTCATCCTGCCGTTCTGGAGCAACTTCCTGATCCGCGTCTACGCCTGGATGATCATCCTCGGGCCGCAGGCGGCGTTCGCGCGGCGCGCTCAACGCGCGCGCTCGGCTGCGTTCGGCATCGAGCCCGTGTCGCTGCTGTTCAGCTCGTTCGCGGTGCTCGTCTGCCTCGTCTACGTGCACCTGCCGTTCATGGTGCTGCCGCTGTACGCCAATCTCGAGAAGCACGACCAGGCGCTGCTCGACGCCGCGCAGGACCTCGGCGCCAACGCCTGGCAGCGCTTCTGGCGGGTCACCTTCCCGCTGTCGCTGCCCGGGCGTGTACGCCGGCTCGGCGCTGGTGTTCATTCCCGGCGCTTCGGCATCTTCGCGATCCCCGACATCCTCGGCGGCACCAGACGACAGCCTGATCGGCAACGTGATCAAGCAGCAGTTCCTCGACACGCGCGACTGGCCGTTCGGCAGCGTGCTGTCGATCGTGCTGACCGTCGCTGGCGCTCGCGCTCGCCGGCCTGGCCGCGTGGGTCGGCGCGCGGCGCGGCGGCAGGCGGCGCGTGCGTAGGCGCTCGCGCCTGGCTGTGGGCCGCGGCGCTCCTGCGGCTACGCGTTCCTGTACGTCCCGCTCGTCATCGTCGTCGTCTACTCGTTCAACGACTCGCGGCTGAACGCGCGAGTGGGTCGGCTTCACGCTCGACTGGTACCGCAAGCTGTTCGCCAACGAGGAGATGCTGCACGGCCGCCGGCAACTCGCTGCTGATCGCGCTGCGTCGCGAGCGCTCGTCTCCACCGTGCTGGGCACCATGGCCGGCTTCGCGATGTACCGCTACCGGCTGCGCGCTGCTGCCGTTCCTGGTGCTGACGCCGATCGCGATCCCCGAGATCCTGATGGGCGTGAGCGCTGCTGATCTTCTTCGTGCTGCTCAACTTCACGCTGGGGCTCGTCTCGGTCGCGCTGGCGCACATCGCGTTCTGCATCGGCTTCGTCGCGATCGTCGTGCGCGCGCGGCTCGCCGGCATGGACGAGAGCCTGATCGAGGCGGCGCGCGACCTGCGGCGCCACGCCCGTGGCAGGCGTTCCGGCTGGTCACGCTGCCGCTGATCATGCCCGGGCGTCATCGCCGGCGCGCTGATGGCGTTCACGCTGTCGATCGACGACTTCGTCATCACGTTCTTCACCGCCGGCGCCGGCACCATGACGCTGCCGCTGCAGATCTACTCGATGGTCAAGATCGCCGTGACGCCCGAGGTCAACGCCGTGTCAACGCTGCTGATGCTGCTCACGCTTGCGCTGATCGTCATCGCCTCGCAGGCTCTCGCCCGAGCCTGCTGCGCGGCGGAAGCTAGCGGCGGAACGGTGGCATGCAAGCTGTGGTACTGTCGCGTTGCGCGTCGCCTCGATCCGGGAGGCTCGAATGATGACGACTGCTGCGTGCTGCTGCTGGCAGCCTGCCGGCGCTGCGCCAAGGACGACGTGCTGCACCTGTACAACTGGAACAACTACATCGCCCCGGAGACGGTCAAGCGCTTCGAGGAGTCCTGCAAGTGCAAGGTCGTGCAGACCTACTACTCGGACAACGAGGAGCTGCTGGCCAAGCTCGCGCGCCGGCGCCAAGGGCTACGACGTGCTGGTGCCGACCTCGAACGCCGTCGCAGGCGCTGGCCAAGGGCGGCTGGCTGCAGCCGCTCGACAAGAGCAAGCTGCCCAACCTCAAGAACATCGATGCCGGCGTACCTGAACACGCAGTTCGACCCGGGCAACAAGTACTCGGTGCCCTACGCGTATTCGATCACGATGCTCGGCTACAACGAGCAGAAGATGAAGGAGCTCGGCCTCGCCGACGGACACGTGGGCGGTCGATCTTCGATCCCGAAGTACCTGGAGAAGATCAAGGGCCGCGTCACCGTGCTCGACAGCCCGAGCGAGCTGTTCGCCGCGGCGCTCAAGTACCTCGGCTATTCGGCCAACGACCGCGATCCCGAAGCACTGGGAGGAGGCCAAGCAGGTCATCATCAAGGCCAAGCCGTACTGGGCGGCGTTCAACGCGTCGTCGCTACATCAAGGAGCTGACCGCCGGCAACATCTGGCTCGCGCACGGCTACTCCAACGACATCTTCCAGGCGGACCTGGACGCGCAGGAGGCCAAGCAGCACGTTCCGCATCATGCACGCGATGCCGAAGGAAGGCGCGGTGCTCGCGCTCGACAGCATGGTCATCCACAAGAACGCGCCGCGCCCGGATCTCGCGCTGCAAGTTCATCAACTTCATGCTCGACGGGCAAGAACTCCGCCGACCTCACCAACATGATCGGCTCGGGCAACCCGAACAGCGCGGCCATGCCCTACATCAAGCCGGAGATCAAGGCGATGTCCGCCATCTTCCCCGACGAAGCCACCGCCAAGAAGCTCGAGATGCTCAAGGACATGAACGCGCAGCAGCGGCGGTCGATGAACCGCATCTGGACCGAGATCAAGGCCAAGTAGGCGATTGGGCCCGCACACCTGCGGGCCTTCAGCCGGGCGCGAAGCTGCGCTGGAACTCCGAGACGAACCGGCTGAGCTCGGCGGCAGGCAAGGCGGTGACGCCGGCCGCCGCCGGCCGTCCACCGCCCGTCAAGAAGCGACGGCACAGGGCATCCGCACCCTGTGGGCGGTCCTGTGGCGCGCGCACGCTGACCGTATAGCAATCGCCCTTCTGTATCAGGACGGCGTGGGCGCGCTGCGGGCTGGCTGTGGCCAGCCGGTTCGCCCACGGACCGTGGACCCGCCTCGACCACGGTTCGTCTGGGAGCACGGTGACGAGGTGGGTTGCCGTGGCGAGGCGGGGGGCAATCTGCTGGGCGCACGCGAGGTCCGACTGGTAGCCGGTCTGCAGGGTCTCCAAAGCGCCATCCCGCGCGGCAAACTCCAGGGGATCGTCGAAGGCGGCCAGGCGCCGATACAGGTCCGCAGGGTGGAAATACAAGTCCGCCACGGAGTCACCGTAGGCGTTGTAGTTGAGGCATTCGCCCAGACTGCGCAGGGTGTCGAGCTGACCTGCGCTGAGCCCTAGTGGCTGGGCTGCTTCCGCCGCCACGCGCCCGAGGTTGTCACCGAAGGCCGCCGCCACCGCCCAGGCGCGATACGCTCCGCCCAGCCAGGTGTCGACGAGCAGGCTGGTGCACACCTCGGGCCCATAGCTGATGTGCGCCTGCAGGCGCGGATGGTCGAGCGCGAGTCCAGGGAAGTGGTGGTCGAAGTACAGGCAGGTGGCGCCGGCTGCGAGCGCTGCGAGGAGCGCCTCGCGGTTCTCGTGCAGGGAGATGTCGAGGACGGTGAGGCGATCGCCCGCCCGCGCCTGCACACGGCTCACCAGAGCGATCTCGCGCTTGGCCCCGGTGACGAGCTGCGCGTCGAGCGCTTCGTGCAGCCGGAGCTGGCGCAGCGCGCACAGCCCATCGGCGTCGCCATTGAAGATATCGTAGGCGGGCACGCCCTCCCTTTCGCGGCTATCGACGCGCCGGCATCGCTCTGGTGAAATAGCACCGTCAGCTCGAGCGCGCGCCCACACGGGCGGGGTTCGAGCTGGTGAGGCACCATGAATCGATCTGCGATAGCGGCCAGCCGGGCCGGCCCTGCCCGCCACCGAGGCTCAGCGCGGCACTCGCCGCTGGTGGCCTATCTCGCCGTAGGCTACACCCTGCTGGTTGCCTACGCCAGCCTGTATCCCTTTGGCACTTGGCGCGGCCCCCTCGACGGGGCGCTCAGCTTTGTCCTGGCGCCCTGGCCGCGCTACTACACGTTCTTCGACCTGCTGGTCAACGTACTCGCGTACGTGCCGTTGGGCTTCCTGTTTGCGCTTGTCGCGCTGCCCCGCCTGGCCCCGAGCTGGGCTGCGCTCGCCGCCACCCTCGCGGGAACCGCGCTGAGCCTGGTGGTGGAGGTGGCGCAGGGTTTCATACCGGAGCGGGTGTCCTCGAATCTGGACCTGCTCAACAATGGCCTCGGAGCGATGCTGGGTGCGCTGCTGGCTGTGACGATGGGGGCTCGCTGGATCTTGAGCGGGAATCTCTATCGCCTGCGCCAGCACCTGTTCCTGCCGGGCGCGGCGGTTGACCTGGGCTTCGTCGTGCTCCTGCTGTGGCTGTTCACGCAACTCAATCCCGCGGTTTGGCTGTTCGGGAACGGCGATATCCGCGATCTCGTGCAGGCAGCCGCGAACCTGGATTTCAGCCCTGCGACCTATCGCTGGATCGAAACCGGGGTGACCGCGTTCAACCTCGCGGGCATCTGCCTGCTTACGCAGGCGCTGGCACGCCCGGGTCAGAGTCTGGCCGGCCCGCTGCTTGCGCTGGTGAGCGCGGCCCTGGCGCTGAAGAGCGTGGCGGCGCTTACGCTCTTCAAGCCGGGCGATGCGGCACTCTGGCTGACCCCGGGCTCCATGCTCGGCATCCCCGCCGGGCTGCTGCTCTACCTGCTGCTCGCCAAGCTGCCCAGGTCGGGGGAGACGCTGTCCGCTGTCGCCCTGATCCTGGGGAGTGCCGCGCTGCTCAACGCCGCTCCGGAGAACCCGTACATCCAGGCTTCCATCCAGATCTGGCGCTACGGGCACTTCCTGAGCTTCAACGGCCTGACGCAGTTCGTCTCCAGCGTGTGGCCGCTGGTTGCATCCGCGTACCTGGTCTGGCTTCTGCGCGCAGGCGTAAACCCGGAATGACAGGTTGCGGGAATACACTATGCTGGATGGTGCTCATGCACGTCCTTTTGACTAAGGCATGCGGATGAGGATCATCGCGGCGCTGGGTCTGCTGCTGCTGACGCTGCCGCCGGCGCGCGCCGAGTTGCCGACTTTCGAGGACTTTTTCCGCGGCGTGAGCGGATGCAGCCTGGAGATGGCCCGTTACCGGGCCATGGTCCGCGCGACCGACGAGGGCATTCTGATCGCTTTGCCCGCCGGCGGCGCGGTGCGAGGCCTGCTGGTCACGTCGTTCTATTTCTCGCCGGGGCGCGGCGGGCATGGCGACGGCTACGGACTGCTGTTCAACGCACCGCTCGAAGCGGTCGCGCGTACCTTCCCGGAATTGGCCGGCAAGCATACGGTCAACGGGTACCTGCGCCAGCTGCTTCGCCTGTCGGACGAAACCGGTGAAGACAGCGGCCGTCGCCAGACCCTGCTCATGTGCACGGAGGGGACGGCGGTCTGAAAGGCGGCGGCCGGGGCGATGGTGAACCGATTGTGACACCCGTGGGCGGGATTGTGCCGCGCCCGCTGACCCCCAGCGGCGCGGCCGGGCCGTTGTGCGTCGGGCTGGAGCCGTCCGCGCGTGTTCCTCCCCGCCACGGCCAAGGCTTTGGCCCTTGCCGGATGCCCGGTTGCCCGCCGGCCATCCGTGGCACGGCTCTTGCAAAAGTCCGCTCGCAGAACAACAAAGGGGCGCTTCGTGGGGGTGCAGCGACGGGCGCCGACCGAGAGACCTACGTGAGTCATGCACATGGCACAGCCGGGATCTGCGGTACTCGTGGCCGAAGACAACGAAGACATCAGGGAGCTGGTGGTCCACCAGTTGCGACGCATGGGGGTTGAGGTTCTGCAGGCCGGCAACGGCCGCCAGGCTATCGACCTCGCGCTAGCCGAACAGCCGGCTCTGGTACTCATGGACATGGACATGCCCGTGATGAGCGGGTTCGAAGCCGTTGCCCAGCTGCGCCTGCGCGGCTACACCAGACCGATCCTCGCCCTCACCGGCTACAACGAGGGGCCGGAGGCGGAACGCGCGCTGGCCAGCGGCTGCGACGGGCTGCTGGGCAAGCCCATCTGCAGCGACGTGCTGCGTGCCAGGGTGAATCAGGTGCTGGCGCAGGCCCCTGCCGGAGCGCGGGCATGACACCCAGCGGGCGCCTCGGCGACAGCCTGCAGCCACGCGTTGTATGGCTCGAGAAGGACCTGGAACAGCTGGTGACCCGCTTTCTCAAGCGCAAGCAGGCGGAGCTGGTGCTGATGCGCGAGGCCCTGGCGGCCTCCGAGTTCGAAACCATCCGTCGGCTCGGGCACGATCTGAAGGGTGCAGGCGAGGGATTTGGATTCCCCGAGCTGTCCATTCTGGGTGCCAAGCTGGAACTTGCGGCCAAGGCGCGCAACGCCGAGCAGGTCGCGACCCACACCGCAACTATGGAGCGCTATCTCGGCCGTCTGCAAGTGCGCTTCGAATAGCTTCGAATAACCGAGTGCCCTGAGCCAACCGCGGGAGCCTTCCGCCGCCTACACCATGCGAATCGCGATCCTGGAAGACGACGTTTCCCAAACCGAGCTGCTGAGCCACTGGCTGCAGCTCGCCGGGCACCATCCTCATGCCTTCGAGCAGGGCGCCAACCTGCTGCGGGCGCTCGAGCGCGAGAGCTTCGACGCGCTGCTGCTGGACTGGAATGTACCCGACTTGAGCGGTGTCGAGGTGCTCAAGCGCGTACGCAGCCGCCTGCACTCGTCGGTGCCGGTGCTGTTCGTGACGGCGCGCAATCGCGAAGACGACGTGGTCACGGCGTTGCGTGAGGGCGCGGACGACTACATGGTCAAGCCGGTGCGGCGCCTGGAGCTGCTCGCGCGCCTGGAGGCGCTGTCGCGCCGTGGGCGGCACGCAAACGACCAGGCCGAGGTGTTGGAAGTGGACGTCTTCCGGGTCGATTGTCAGACCCGCACCGTCTTGCGCAAAGGTGGAGGGGTCGACTTGACCGCCAAGGACTTCGACCTGTCGGTGCTGTTCCTGCGCAATGTCGGCCGCCTGCTCTCCCGCGGCCACATCCGCGAGACCGTGTGGGGGCCCAACGCGGTGGTCACCTCGCGTACTCTCGACACACACGTCAGCCGTATCCGCAACAAGCTCGGCCTCACCCCGGAGCACGGGTGGCGCCTGGCAGCGGTGTACCGCTACGGTTACCGGCTCGAGCAACTCGACCCGGCGGCTGTGGCGCGGGCGCGCGCCGACGACCCCAAAGCTGCGGCCTGACCGGCCGCTCTAGCTAGCTAGCTAGGCTCCGCACCACCTCACAAGGCCGCCTCCGCAGGACGCGGAGGCCCCATCCGCCTTTCCACGATGCCCCTTGTCGGGCCCGGGCGGGTACGGACGGTCTAGAGTCAATGCCTTATCGCAAAGCCGCAAAGGTGCAGAGCCGCAAAGGTTGCACAGAGCGGCCGCCATCGATCATTGGCTACAGGTGTTGCGAAGCTCCTTTGCGGCTCCGCGTCTTTGCGGCTTTGCGTTCCTTGGGCAGTAAGCTTTAGTTTAGTGAGCACGCCCCGGGGCAACCGCTGTAGGCCACGCACTCCTCGCTCGTTCCCTTCGTTCCCAGGTCGGTCGTGGCCGGACCGCAGGCTATAATCCCTGCGTCCCCACTGGAACCTCGATGAGTTACTACCAGTACCACGTCTTCTTCTGCTGCAACCAGCGCGAGCCCGGCCGGGCGTGCTGCAACAACCACGGCTCCCAGGAGATCCGAGACTACGCCAAGCAACGCATCAAGGACATGGGTCTGTCGGGCCCCGGGCACGTGCGCGTGAACCAGGCGGGCTGCATGGACCGCTGCGAGGAGGGGCCGGTGCTGGTGGTCTACCCTGAAGGCGTCTGGTACACCTATGTCGATCGCGCCGACGTGGACGAGATCATCGAGGAGCACCTGGGCAGAGGGCGCGTAGTCGAACGGTTGCGGATTTGAAGCCCGCGGCCGAAGAGCGCTTGCTGCTGCCGGGCCCCGCCGGCAACCTGGAGGTCGTCATCAACGATCCCGGGTCGGGCCGACAAGGCCTTGCCCTCATCGCGCACCCCCATCCTCTGTATGGGGGCAGCCTGGACAACAAGGTCGTGCAGACTCTGGCCAAGACCTTTTTCCGACAGGGCTACGTGGCGGCGCGGATGAACTTCCGCGGGGTGGGCGCGAGCGAGGGCGTATTCGACGAGGGCCAAGGAGAAGCGCAGGACTGGCTGGCTGTCGCGCAAGCCCTGCGCCGCCGCTTCGGTGACCTGCCGCTGGCGCTCGCCGGCTTCTCCTTCGGCGCCTTCGTGCAGGCGCGAGTGGCCGAGCATCTGCGGCCGCAGCGGCTCATCCTGGTGGCGCCCGCAGTGGGCCGCTTCCCGCTGCCTGCGGTGCCCGAGGACACGCTGGTCGTGCACGGTGAGCAGGACGACGTCGTTGCGCTGGCAGATGTGCTGAACTGGGCGCGGCCGCAAAGTCTGCCGGTGGTAGTGCTCCCCGGCACTGGACACTTCTTTCACGGCAAGCTGACCGAGCTCGCGCGGATCCTGCAGCGATCCTGCGCCTGCTGATGTTCAGGCCGCCCGTCTGATGCTCAAGCTTCCCAGCTGATGCTCAAGCTGAACGGCGTGCGCAAATCCTACGGGGCCAACGAGGTGGTGCGCGGCATCGATCTCGAGATCGCTGCCGGCGAGTGTTTCGGACTGCTGGGACCCAATGGCGCGGGGAAGACCACCACGCTGCGCCTCGCGCTGGGTCTGACGGACCCGGATGCGGGCGAGATCACGCTCCTGGGTGAGCCGATACCGCGTCGTGCGCGTGCAGCGCGGGTGCGCCTGGGTGTAGTCCCGCAAGTCGACAACCTCGACCCCGATTTCACCGTGGTCGAGAACCTGCTGGTGTATGGGCGCTATTTCGGGCTGCGCGACCAGGACGTGCGCGCCCGCATCCCCGGGCTGCTCGAGTTCGCCGGGCTCGAATCGCGGGCCGGCTCCCGCATCCAGGCGCTGTCGGGCGGAATGAAGCGGCGGCTGGCGCTCGCCCGCGCGCTGGTGAATGATCCGGCCCTGCTGTTGCTCGACGAGCCCACCACCGGCCTCGACCCGCAGGCGCGGCATCTGATCTGGGAGCGTTTGAAGCAGCTGCTCGCACAAGGCAAGACCGTTCTTCTGACCACCCACTTCATGGACGAGGCCGAGCGCCTGTGCGACCGGGTGAGCGTGATGGATCGGGGCCGCCTCATCTGCGGCGGGTCGCCGGCGCAGCTGGTGGCACAGCACATCGAGCCGGAGGTGGTGGAGATTTTCGGGGAAGGGGCTGTGCAGTGGGCAGCGAGCAATGGTGAGGAGCTGTGCCGGCGCTGCGAGCGTGTAGGCGAGACGGTATTCTGCTACACGCGCGATGCCGCGCCTGCGCTGCGTACGCTCGCGGGGCGGGAAGATCTGCGCTACCTCCACCGCCGCGCCAACCTCGAGGACGTATTCCTCAAACTGACGGGACGCGACCTGCGCGACTGATTGCCGGAGCAAGCCATGCGAGCCAAGCATTTCGCGCCGCCCCAGCTGTCGTGGCGCTGCCTGCAGGTCTGGCGCCGCAACCTGCTGGTGTGGCGCAAGCTCGCCATCACTTCGATCCTGGGCAACCTGGCCGATCCCATGTTCTACATGCTCGCGCTGGGGTACGGGCTGGGCGGGCTGCTGCCGCAGGTGGACGGCATGCCGTACATCACCTTTCTGGCCGCCGGCACGGTGTGCTACAGCACCATGAACAGCGCCACTTTCGAGGCACTGTACTCCGCCTTCTCACGCATGCATGTGCAGCGCACCTGGGACGCGATCATGAACGCACCGGTGAGCCTCGACGACATCGTCTTCGCCGAGACGCTGTGGGCGGCCGCCAAGAGCTTCCTGTCCGGGATGGCGATCCTGCTGATCATCTGGATCCTGGGACTGTCCAGCTCGGCTCTGGTCCTGTGGATCATTCCGCTCACCGTGTTGATCGGGCTGACCTTCGGCTCGCTCGGCCTGACCATGACGGCGCTGTCGCCGAGCTATGATTTCTTCCTGTACTACTTCACGCTTGCGATTACCCCGATGGTCCTGCTGTGCGGGGTGTTCTTTCCGGTCTCGCAGTTGCCGCCGTTTCTGCAGCAGTTGTCCGCGCTGCTCCCGCTCAGTCATGCCATCGAGCTGGCGCGGCCCCTGGTCAACGGCGAGGTGCCCGAGGCCGTACTGCTGCACGTCTCGGTACTGGCGGGCTACGCGCTGGCCGCGTTCTACGCAGCGCTGGTCCTGGCCCGGCGGCGGTTGCTGACTTAATCAGGCAATGGACAGGATTAACAGGATTTTCAGGACTAACAGAATTGGAGAGTAGTCATTGCATTTGCTCGTGTTGGTGAGAGAAGAATCCTGTTAATCCTGTCTAATTTTCTTTGGTAGTCGGCACGAGTACGCACGAGGCACCGCTCCCACATGCTCTGGGTCAAGTCGCTGCACATCATCTTCATGGTTACCTGGTTCGCCGGGTTGTTCTATCTGCCGCGGCTGTTTGTCTACCACGCGCTGAGTATCGGCGCCCCGAGCGGTGGCGAGGGTGCCGAGCGGTTCAAGGTGATGGAGCGCAAGCTCTATTACGGCATCATGACCCCGGGGGCGATCGCAACCATCGGGTTCGGGCTGTGGCTGTGGCTGCGCTGGTTCCCCGATGCAGGCGGCTGGATGCATGCCAAGCTGGCGCTGGTTGTCGTCCTCATCGGCTATCACATCTGGTGCGGCAAGCTGGTGCGCGACTTCCGGCATGATCCCAACCGCCACAGCCATGTCTGGTATCGCTGGTTCAACGAGCTGCCGGTGCTGCTTCTCGTTGGCGTCGTCATTCTCGTCGTGGTGAAGCCGTTTTAGGCCAGGCGAGAAGCGGGAACGCAAAGGACGCAAAGGAAGAAAGAGCAAGGGCGCAAAGGAAAACCAAAATAGGTACGGATTGGCCGCCAAGGTTGCCCTCGACATGATTCAGGTAACGCCAGGGAAAGCGGTTCGATCGGCTGGCTTCCCGTTTTCCTGACGCTGGCCGTATCATCGATGACCTATGTCACCGGCGCCGGAGGAATCTCAGTTGATGGTCAGAGCTGTACCGCGGCTCCTATCGGTGCTCGCGGTGCTCGCCTGCGCCGGCCTGACGCAGGCGCAAACCAGCGAGATCCTGGTGCAGACCTCGGTCACCGCCGGCCTCGCCCATCACGAAGCCAAAACAGTCTGGGAGCAGATCAAGCCGGGCGACGCGCTGGTGCTGGCACGCGAGGCGGGCAATCTCCACGACCCCAGCGCGGTGCGGGTGGAGTGGAACGGGCACATGCTCGGCTATCTGCCGCGCACCGACAACCAGGCGGTCGCGCGGCAGCTGGATCGAGGCAACCGGCTGCAGGCCCGGGTGGTCCGCCTTGGTCAGTACCGCAACCATCGGCGCCGCCTCGAGGTCGAGGTCTACCTCCCCCTGCAATGATCGGGTGAGAAATGCGGGCCGGCAACTCCACCGGATCTGAGCGGTTCTTTTGTCCCTGCCCACGCGGACTCGAGGAGGCGCTGCAGCGCGAGCTCACCGGCCTGGGCGCAGCGGCGCTCGAGCCTGTCGATGGCGGTGTGGGCTTCTCCGGGGACCGTGCGCTGTGCTACCGCGTCAACCTCCAGAGCCGGCTCGCGAGCAGGGTGCTGTGGCAGATCCTGCATGCGCCCTATCGCAGCGAGGAGGACGTCTATCGTGCAGCCAATGGATTGAACTGGCGCGACTGGTTCGGGCCCGAGCTCAGCATCCGGGTGAACGTATCTGCCGTGGGCAGCCCGTTGCGCAGCCTCGACTTCATCACCCTGCGGATCAAGGATGCGGTGTGCGACAAGTTCCGCTCGCAGACCGGTCGGCGGCCCAGCGTGGACACCGCAGACCCGGATGTGCGCATCCATGCCTTCTTCGATGAGCGCAGCTTCACGTTGTATGTGGATACCAGCGGCGAGCCTTTGTTCAAGCGCGGGTTGCGCAAAGCCGCCGGCGAGGCGCCGTTGCGTGAGAACCTCGCGGCGGGCATTCTGCAGCTGAGCGGATGGGAGCCCGGTACACCGCTGCTCGATCCCATGTGCGGTGGCGCAACCTTGCTGATGGAGGCCGCTGAGATTGCCTTGCAGCGCCCGGCGGGCGCGCGGCGCAGCTTCGGGTTCGAAAAGCTGGCGGGCTTCGATGCCTCCCTCTGGCAACGCATCCGCGCCGATGCGACGCAAGCGGAGCAGCCCGCGCACCCGCTGGACATATTCGGCAGTGACCTGTACGGATCTCAGCTGGAGCTTGCGCGCCACAACCTCCGGGCCGCGAACCTCGAGGACGCAATCCACCTCAAGCAGGCCAACGTTCTGGAACTTTCCCCGGCCGCCGCCAGCGGCGTGCTGGTGGCCAATCCGCCCTACGGAGTGCGCCTGGGCGAGCAGCAGGATCTCGCGGCGTTCTATCCGAAGCTCGGCGACGCGCTCAAGCAGCGCTTCGCCGGCTGGCGCGCATGCATCTTCACCGCGGACCTGCGCCTGCCCAAGCTGATCGGCCTGAAGCCGGCCCGCCGCATCCCCCTCTACAACGGCGCGTTGGAATGCCGGCTCTACGTCTTCGAGCTGGTGTCGGGAACTATGCGCCGCGTGCGCAGCGAAGCTTGAGCGCGGAGGCGCCGCCGCGCGCTCCCGCCGTAGTGGTTTTGCCCCTCACTCCTCACCCCTCACTCCTCACGCCTTACACGATATTCAGGTGATCGATGCCGTTGATGATGTCCTTGTCCTTGGCTTCCTGGCCGTGCAGCTTGATGTCCAGGCGCAGCTCGTTCATCGAGTCGGCGTTGCGCATCGCGTCCTCGTAGCTGATCAGGCCGCGCCTCGTACAGGTCGAACAGCGCCTGGTCGAAGGTCTGCATGCCCAGCTCGCGGGACTTCTTCATGATCTCCTTGATCTCGTGCACCTCGCCCTTGAAGATGAGGTCCGAGATCAGCGGCGAGTTGAGCATGATCTCGACCGCCGCCACGCGGCCCGGGCCGTCGCGCATCGGGATCAGGCGCTGCGAGATCATGCCCTTCAGGTTCAGCGACAGGTCCATCAGCAGCTGGGCGCGCCGCTCCTCCGGGAAGAAGTTGATGATCCGGTCCAGCGCCTGGTTCGAGCTGTTCGCGTGCAGCGTGCCAACGCACAGGTGGCCGGTCTCGGCGAAGGCGATGGCGTGGTCCATGGTCTCGCGGTCGCGGATCTCGCCGATCAGGATCACGTCGGGCGCCTGCCGCAGCGTGTTCTTCAGCGCCGCATGCCACGATTCGGTGTCGACCCCGACCTCGCGCTGGGTGACCAGGCAGTTCTTGTGATCGTGCACGTACTCGATCGGGTCCTCGATGGTGATGATGTGGCCGTAGCTGTTCTCGTTGCGGTAGCCGATCATCGCCGCGAGCGAAGTGGACTTGCCCGAGCCGGTGCCGCCGACCAAGATCACCAGGCCGCGCTTGGTCATCACCACGTCCTTGAGCACGGCCGGCAGGCCCGAGTTCCTCGATCGCGGGGGATCGTGGTGGTGATGGTGCGCAGCACCACGCCGACGCGGGCCTGCTGCACGAAGGCGTTGACGCGGAAGCGGCCGATGCCGGGCGGGCTGATGGCGAAGTTGCACTCCTTGCTCGCCTCGAACTCCTGCGCCTGCTTGTCGTTCATGATCGCCCGCGCGATCTCCATGCGTGTGCGTGGGCGTGAGGCGTCTGGTTCGGATACCGGCGTCATCTTGCCGTCGACCTTGAACGCCGGGGGAAACCCGGCGGTGATGAACAGGTCCGAGGCCTTCTTGCTGACCATCACCCGCAGCAGGTCGTGGATGAACTTGATTGCCTGATCTCTTTCCATTGCCGCTTCCTCCTGAGCCTTGCGACCGAGCCCGCGGCTCAGCCGGGGAACAGGTCCTTGTTGGCCGCCTTCACGCGCGCCTCGGCCGGCGCCACGACGTTGCGCTTGCACCAGCTCCTGCAGGTTCTGGTCGAGGGTCTGCATGCCGTATTGCTGGCCGGTCTGGATCGCCGAGTACATCTGCGCGATCTTGTTCTCGCGGATCAGGTTGCGGATGGCGGGGGTGCCGATCATGATCTCGTGCGCGGCCACCCGGCCGGTGCCGTCCTTGGTCTTGAGCAGCGTCTGCGAGATCACCGCGCGCAGCGATTCCGACAGCATCGCGCGCACCATCTCCTTCTCGGCCGCCGGGAACACGTCGATGATCCGGTCGATGGTCTTGGCGGCCGAGCTGGTGTGCAGGGTGCCGAACACCAGGTGACCGGTCTCGGCGGCGGTCAGCGCCAGGCGGATCGTCTCCAGGTCGCGCATCTCGCCCACCAGGATGACGTCCGGGTCCTCCCGCAGCGCCGAGCGCAGCGCGTTCGAGAAGGACAGCGTATGCGGGCCGACCTCGCGCTGGTTGATCAGGCACTTCTTGCTTTCGTGCACGAACTCGATCGGATCCTCGACGGTGAGGATGTGGCCGTGCTCGTTCTCGTTGATGTAGTTGACCATGCGCCGCGAGCGTGGTCGACTTGCCGGAGCCGGTCGGCCCGGTCACCAGCACGATGCCGCGCGGCTGATCGGAGATCTCCTTGAAGATCGCCGGCGCCTTGAGGTCCTCCAGCGACAGCACCTTGGAGGGAATGGTCCGCATCACCGCGCCGGCGCCGCGCTGCTGGACGAAGGCGTTGACGCGGAAGCGCGCCAGGTTGGGGATGGCGAACGAGAAGTCGCACTCGAGGTTCTCCTCGTAGTACTTGCGCTGCCCGTCGTTCATGATGTCGTACACCATGGCGTGCACGTCCTTGTGCTCCATCGGCGGCAGGTTGATGCGCCGTACGTCGCCGTGCACGCGGATCATCGGCGGCAGGCCGGCCGACAGGTGCAGGTCGGAGGCCTTGTTCTTGACCACGAAGGCAAGAAGTTCGGAGATGTCCATCTTCAGGTTCCTGTTCGGTTCTGCGTGCGGCGGGTCGGCTTGAGGTTGCGAGGAAACCCGGCCCGGCCGGCCGCGGGACGCACAGCCAGTGTGCGCATCTTCTCTCGATCAAGTACTTGGGTGCCTGTCACTGGTTCGAGGCGGGGTTGTTCGCGCCGTCATGACGCTGACGATGCGTGCCGGACCCTATCGGACTGGCGGTCGCGGCGGGCACAATAGCAGGCAAATCCTGTGCCCGGAAACTCGACCATTATTGGCCACGGTACCAGAGGCGCTGCAAGCAGTCCTCGCCCGCATCGAGGCTGCGGCGCGGGCGGCTGGCCGCGATCCCGCGGCCGTGCGCCTGGTCGCGGTGAGCAAGACCTTCGCCCCGCCAGCCTTGCGCGCCGCCTGGGCGGCCGGGCAGCGAGCTTTCGGGGAGAACTATGTCCAGGAGGCGCTGGACAAGATGCACAGCCTCGACGACCTGGCCATCGAGTGGCATTTCATCGGACCGATCCAGAGCAACAAGACCCGCCTGATCGCCGAGCGCTTCGACTGGGTGCATAGCGTCGAGCGGCTCAAGGTCGCGCGCCGTTTGAGCGAGGCCCGTCCCGCCGCCCTGCCGCCGCTGCAAGTCTGCCTGCAGGTCAACCTCGAGGGCGAGGACAGCAAGAGCGGTGCGCCGCCCCGGGATGTCGAGGCGCTCGCCCGCGCAGTGACGGAGTTGCCGGGTCTCGCGCTGCGCGGGCTGATGAGTATTCCGCGTGCGACCCCCGACCCGGTGCAGCAGCGGACACAGTTTCGCGCGCTGCGGGTACTGCGGGATCGCCTGGGCGCCGCCGGCATCGCCCTGGACACGCTGTCGATGGGGATGTCCGAGGATCTCGAGGCCGCGATCACGGAGGGGGCTACGATGGTGCGTGTGGGCCGGGCGATCTTCGGGGAGCGAGCGCAATCCCGGGTGACGAGTCGGGGCGCCGCGGCTTAGCTGCGGTGAGATCGGGACTGCGGGCTCAGGCTGGAGTTCCCCGACGGCTTGCTATACTGCGCGTCCGCCCGCTGCCGCTGAAGCCGGGCATTTTAGAACGCTAGGAGAAGAAACATGCGCAGATCGTTCCTGCTGGCTGCGGCCGCCCTGTTGCTTGCACCCGCCGTTGTCCAAGCCCAGGCCCCGCTCAACGTGTATCAGACCATCGACATCGCGGCCCCGGCGGGCAAGGTGTGGGACACGGTGAAGAACTGGGACAACCTGCACGGGTGGCACCCGGCCTTCGCCAGCACTGAGCTGCTCAGCGGCCGCAACGACGCAGTCGGCGCGGTGCGCCGGCTGACCCTGAAGGATGGCCCCTCCTTCGATGAAGAGCTGACCGGGTTCGATGCCTCCGCGATGAAGCTCCGCTACAAGATCATCGGGGAAGCACCCTTGCCCATTACCGACTACGACTCGACGATCCAGGTGCTGTCGACCGGCCCGGGCAAGTCGACGGTGGTGTGGCGCAGCCGCTTCTTGCCCAAAGCGGGCGCCGAGGACAACGTCGTCATCGAGTCGGTGACCCAGCTTTACCTCGGCGGGCTGCAGAACCTCAAGCAGACGATCGAAAGCCGCTAGCCGTCGGGGAGCGTTATCATGCAAGCCCGTCCCGCATCGCGGGGCGGGCTTTTTTTCCGGTATCCCCCTTTCGGCATCGGGGAGTGCGCATGCGAGCAACATTCATCGGCGGGGGTAACATGGCCAGCGCCCTGGTCGGCGGGCTGCTCAAGCAGGGCTGGCCGGCCGGTGATCTGCGCGTTGTAGAGATCCTGCCACCGGCGCGCGATGCGCTGTCCCGCCAGTTCGGGATCGCTGCGCAAGCCGTCCTCCCGGACCGATTCGACACGCAGGAAGTCATCGTGCTTGCGATCAAGCCGCAGCACATGCTGGAGGCGGCCCGCGACCTGCGTCCCAGGCTCGGCACCCAGCTGGTCGTGAGCATCGCGGCGGGCATCCGCACCCGCGACCTGTCCCGCTGGCTTGGCGGATACGAGCAGATCGTGCGTGCGATGCCCAACACGCCGGCGCTGGTGCTGGCCGGCATCTCCGCCCTGTTTGCGATGCCTGCAGTGGCCGCCGATGCACGCGCGCGCGCCGAGCGTATTCTCGCGGCGGTGGGCGGCACCGTATGGGTCGAGCGCGAGGAGCTGATGGATGCGGTTACCGCCGTTTCCGGCAGCGGTCCGGCCTACGTGTTCTACTTCATGGAGGCTGT
This sequence comes from uncultured beta proteobacterium, assembly GCA_963827575.1. GTDB lineage: Bacteria > Pseudomonadota > Gammaproteobacteria > Burkholderiales > SHXO01 > SHXO01. Next base: position 32,956 of record CAWHCG010000022.1, on the reverse strand, counting down.
CATGCGCGCGGCCGAGGAGCTCGGGCTCACTCCCGAGCAGGCGCGCACGCTCACGCTGGAAACCTTCTTCGGTGCGGCAAGCCTGGCGCGCCAGGGCAGCGAATCGCCCGCTGCCTTGCGCGTGCGGGTAACGTCCAAAGGCGGAACGACCGAGCGGGCGATGAGCGCCATGGAGGCTGTAGCGGTCAAGCAACACCTCATCGACGCCGTTAAGCAAGCAGCCGAGCGCTCGCGTGAACTGGGCGAGCAATTGGGCCGCGCCGACTGAAGCCCTTCTGCCTGAAAGCCGATGTTGACCCAAGCGCTGGCCTTTCTGCTGGAAACGTTCCTGGGGTTGTTCGCGTTGGCCTTGCTGCTGCGCTTCTACCTGCAGTTGCTGCGCGCCCCGGTGCGCAATCCCCTGTCCACCTTCCTCGCCGCCTTGACCGATTGGCTCGTCGTCCCGGCCCGACGGTTGATCCCGGGATTGTTCCGGGTCGATCTGTCGACCCTGGTGCTCGCCTGGCTGACCGAATTTGTCCTGCTGTGCGCCCTCACCCTGGTGCGCGGAGCGGGTGTCGCGGGGGTGCTCGCAGGTTTGTTGCTGCTGTTGCTCGCCGCCGCGGTGGAGGTGGTAAAGCTCAGCATCTACATCCTGATGGTGGCCGTGATCGTGCAAGCGGTGTTGAGCTGGGTCGCCCCTTACAGCCCGGCCATGTCCGTGTTGAACAGCCTCACGCGCCCGTTTCTGCTGGTGTTCTCCAAACGCATCCCGCCGGTGGGGAACGTTGATCTATCTCCGATCTTCGTGATCGTGTGCTGCCAGCTCGGCCTGTTCCTGGTGAACTGGGTCGGCGCCGGCTTGCTGCGCGCGGCCGCGGGGTAGTCCCCCGCGCGAGCAAATCCTGTCAATCCTGAGAGATCCTGTTAGTCCCGTCTATCTAGTTGCTGCGGGCAGGCGCGCGCCCGCACGCTCAACGGCCCCTCACTAGCCCCGCCCGGCTCTTGCCCCTGTCATGGCTGCTGCCTGGTACCGGTTCGACGGCGACAGGAACGTTCTTTGCATAAATCTTTACGTTCAGCCGAACGCCCGCAGCACCGAGGTCGCGGGAAAGCACGGCGAGGCGCTCAAAGTGCGGGTGGCCGCGCCCCCGCTCGATGATCGCGCGAACCAGCTTCTTATTGATTTTCTAGGGAAAACCTTAGGCGTTCCGGGCAGCCGGATTCGCATCAGCCGAGGCGGGCGCGCCCCGCCACAAGCTGGTCGAGATCGCGGCGCCGGGCGATACAGCTCTGCGGACCATCCGCGGGTGGGATGAGGGATGACCAACCAGCTCGAAAACCAGATCGCGAGCTATCAGCGCTGGCGCGAAGACATTCGCAGCGGCATCGAGGCCTACCAGGCGTGGCTCGATCAGCACGGGCACGTCGACATCCAGCGCAGCCTGCGGATCTACGACCTGCTCGAGAGCCTGCGCAACGATCGCATGGTGCTCGCCTTCCTGGCCGAGTACTCGCGCGGCAAGACCGAGCTGATCAACGCCATGTTCTTCGCCGACTTCAAGCAGCGCCTGCTGCCCTCCGACGTCGGCCGCACGACCATGTGTCCCACCGAGGTGTTCTACGACCCGGCCGAGGAGCCCTATATCCGGCTGCTGCCGATCGAAACGCGCAAGCGCGAGGACAGCATCGCCTCGCTCAAGCAGCACCCGGTCGAGTGGGTCAAGATCAAGCTCAACCTGCAGTCGCAGGAGGAGATGGCCAACGCCATGGCGAGCCTGGCCGAGACCAAGCAGGTGCGGGTGGAAGAGGCCTCGGACGCTGGGCCTGCTCGACCAGAAGGACTTCGTGACCACCACCGTGGTCACGCGCGGCAGCAAGGTCGAGATCCCGGCGTGGCGCCACGCGATGATCAACTACCCGCACCCGCTGCTCAAGAGCGGGCTGGTGATTCTCGACACGCCTGGCTTGAACGCCCTGGGCACCGAGCCCGAGCTCACGCTCAAGATGATCCCGAGCGCGCACGCCATCCTGTTCCTGCTGGCGATGGACACCGGCGTGACCAAGTCGGACATGGAGATCTGGCAGCGCTACGTGCAGAGCTACCAGACCCGCCGCATCGCGGTGCTGAACAAGATCGACCTGCTGTGGGACGAGTTGAAGACCGAGGACGCAGATCGAGGAATCGATCGTGCGCCAGGTGACCAGCACCTGCCAGCTCCTCGAGCTTCCGCCCGACCATGTGATCACGCTGTCCGCGCAGAAAGCGCTGGTCGCCCGCATCCGCGGCGACGATGTCATGCTGGAACGCAGCGGCATCCGCGACCTGGAAAACCTGCTGGCCAACGAGATCGTGCCCGCCAAGCAGGAGATCCTGCGCTCGGCGGTGGTGAAGGAAATGGGCGCCATGGTCGAAGGCAGCCTGCAGAGCGTGATGGCCCAGCTCACGGCGAACCAGGCTGAGCTGCAGGAGCTGGCCAAGCTCTCGGGCAAGAACCGGGAACTGGCCAAGACCATGCTGGGGCGGCTGGAGAAGGACCGCGCCACCTATATCGAGCACATGGAGAGCTTCAAGAGCTCCTACAGCGTGGTGCTCAAGCAGGGGCACGCCCTGATGGCCAACCTGGACGAGGAGCATATCGACGAGATCTTCGCCCGCAGCAGCAAGGACATCGAGGGGAGCTGGACTACTGCGGGCCTGATGCGCAGCATGAACTCGCTGTTCGATGCCTTCTCGCGCCAGGCCGAGAAGATCCTCGGTTTCGCCAGCGAAACGCGCGCCTTCGTCGACAAGGTCTACAAGGAGTTCCAGGAGCGCTACGGATTCGCCAACCTCACGCCGCCGCCGCTCAATCTGGAAAAGCACATCCTCGCCATGAAGTCGCTCAACGCCACCACCGAGAAGTTCTGCCGCGATCCGGTCAACGTCATGACCGAGAAGCACTTCCTGGTGCGGCGCTTCTACAACGGCCTGGTGAGCGAAGCGCGCGGCCTGTTCCAGGACACGCGCAAGGAGCTCGACTCCTGGCTCAAGAGCGCGCTGCAGCCGATCTCCACACAGCTCAAGGAGCATCAGACGCTCCTGGAGCGGCGGGTGGACAACCTCAAGAAGCTCTCCGGCGATCTGTCCAGCCTGCAGGAGCGCCTGCACCAGCTGGAAGCGCAGAAGATGGCCCTCGGCCGCCAGGTCGAGGAACTGCTGCGCATCAAGTACAAGGTGCTCGGCACCGCAGACCGCCAGCGCATGCGCGCGAAGGCCGCCTGAGAACTTAAAAGCGGGACAACGCAGAGGACGCAGGGGAAAGGCAAGAGGACGCGGAGGAAGAACTGGAGCGGGTGCCGAATCGACCCCGCTGTGGTACCGGTTACCCGAGCCAGGCACGTTCGATTCGCCGCGGTATCGAAGTCAACGTGCCCGAGCTCTCGGCACTGGCCGCTTCCTCGTTTCTCGTCAGCCAAGGGCTGGCGGACTTCTCGATGCCGCTTTTTTTGTCTGCGTCCTCTCTTGGCTCCTGCTCTGCGTTCCGTGCCTTGGGCCTGAGCCCGCGAAGCGGCAGCGCTTTCCGCGTCGTGCCAGAATGACCCGGTGGCCAGGCTCACAGTCGACCTGCTCGTAGTCGGTGGCGGCATCCACGGCGCCGGCATCGCCCGCGATGCCGCCGGCCGCGGGCTGAGCGTGCTCCTCGTGGAGCAGGGCGACCTAGCGGGCGCGACCTCTTCGGCATCCAGCAAGCTTGCTCACGGCGGATTGCGCTATCTCGAGCTGGGCGATTTCCGCCTGGTGCGCGAGGCATTGCGCGAGCGCGAGACGCTGATGCGCATCGCTCCGCATCTGGTATGGCCCCTGCAATTCTTTCTCCCGCGCTCGCCCGCGGCCCGCCCAGGTTGGCAGATCCGCGCCGGGCTGCTCCTGTACGACTGGCTGGCCGGGCACAGCCACCTTCCGCGTAGCCGGAGCGCTGGACCTATCCAGCGCTCCAGAGGGCGAGGTCCTTAAGCCACAGTGCCGAACCGGCTTCTGCTATTACGACGGCTGGGCCGACGATGCGCGCCTGGTGGTCGCCAACGCCATGGATGCGGCATTGCGCGGCGCAATCGTGATGACGCGTACGCGCTGCATCGGGGCAGTTCCTGGGGGGGATGGCTGGTCGGCTCGGCTGACTGCGAACGACACCCGGGACCTGGAAGTCGGCGCTCGCGCCATCGTGAACGCCACCGGTCCATGGGTGGAGCGCTTCCTGCGCGAGTGCACGCCGGTGCGAGCCGCACGTTGCGGCTCGCCTGGTCAAGGGCAGCCATATAGTAGTGCGGCGCGCGCTGCCGGCCGGCCGCGCCCTCCTGCTGCCGAACGACGATGGTCGCGTTGTCTTCGTCGTCCCATTCGAAGGTGAGTTCGCGCTGATCGGCACGACGGATGTTGCGCTCCAGGTGATCCCCGCAGCGTTGCCATCTCGCAGGAGGAGGTGGAGTATCTGTGCCGGGCGGTGAACCGCTTCCTGGCCCAGCCGCTCGCGGAGCGCGATATCGTCTGGACCTACTCCGGTGTGCGCGCGCTCCACGACGACGGCACCGAGAACCCGTCCCGGGTAACGCGCGACTATCTGCTGCAGCTCGACCGGGCGGAGAATCACGCGCCCATCCTTTCGGTGTACGGGGGCAAGCTGACCACCTACCGGCGCCTTGCCGAGGAGGCGGTAGGCAAGCTCAGTCGGACCTTTCCGGCGCTGCAGCCCGGCTGGACGGCCCAGGCGCGGCTGCCGGGTGGCGATCTCGGCGGGCTGAGCGCGCAGTCGTTCGCGGAAGAATTGCGGGCGCGCTACCCCGCGTTGCCCCCCGAATGGGTCAGAGGCATCGCCCGCCGCCATGGGGCGCTCGCCGATGCGGTCATCGGACCGCGCATGCAGTGCGGAGGAGCTGGGTGTGCACTTCGGCGGGGGGCTTACCGCGCGCGAGGTCGAATACCTGGTGCGGCGCGAGTGGGCCTTGGAAGCGGACGACGTTCTGTGGCGCCGCACCAAAGCGGGCCTGCACCTGGATCAAGAGCAGTGCCGGGCGGTGGCCCAACATCTCCTCGGGCTCGCGCCCCGGTCCGCTGAAGCTACCTAGGCCGTATACGCTGCACGGCGCGCTGATGAGGATGGTCCGCCCTGTGTCATATTGACAGCGGCGCTGGAGTTGTGCAGGCTGCCAGTTCGAGTCGCAAACTCTTCCCGATCAAGGGACTTAGCTCACGCTGACGCGGATCAGGGACGCGATACAGGCGTAACTGGGCACGCTGCCGTGAAGGGCGTTGCGCGTTACCCTCGATGGGGCATCGCCAGCGGAGGGTGGTAAAGGGTGGTGGGGGCGTTCATGGATCTTGATGCACTGCTCGAGCCGATAGCCGAGCAGTCTCCTTGTGGCCCTAACCTGGAGGACGATGCGGAGTTCCAGGCGCTGGGGGTGGCCGCGCGCGGGAAGGACGAGCGCGTCATTGGGGAAAAGCGGATCCCGGCCGTGCCGCCCCCCTGGCCCGAGGTCCGCGAGCTATCGCAACGGCTGCTCGGCAGGACCAAGGACCTTCGCATCGCAGTATTTTGGACCCGGGCCGCGATAGCGCTGTCGGGGCTGGGTGGCTTACGCGATGGTGTTGCACTGATCCACCGGCTGCTGGAGTCGCAGTGGGACGGTGTACATCCTCAGATCGACCCAGCGGACCAGGACCCCGCGTTCCGCATGAACGTTCTGGCCGGGTTGGTCGATCCCGCGACTACCCTGCGGGAAGTCCGCCATGCCGCGATCGTCGATGTGCCTCGAAAAGGCCGTGTCACCGTGTTCGATGTGCTGGTGGCCGCCGGGAAGCTCCAGTCCGGAGGGGAACCGACCAGGGCACTGGCTGAGGTCCAAGCCTTGTTGCAGGAGGCGGCCTCCCAACCCGCGGCCCTGGAAGCGGTGGGTCAGGCCCAGACTCTGGTGGCCGACCTGCAGAAGCTACTGACGGAGAAGGTTGGATCGGAACGCACGCCTGATCTGCGGCCATTGCGTGAGCTGCTCGTACCCGCCGCCGAGTTGTGCCAAGCGGCGATCGAAGCGGCCCGGCCGCGTCCAGACGAGGTCGGTGGCGAGCAAGAGGCTGGGGTGACTCCAGCACCCGCTACCGCTGTTCCGGGAGTCATCCGCACCAGAGAGGACGCGATCCGGATGCTGGATCGCGTATGCGAATACATGGAGCGCAACGAGCCCACCAGCCCCGCCCCGCTGCTGATCCGGCGGGCGCAACGCCTGATGAACAAGAGCTTCATGGAGATCATCCAGGACTTGTCACCGGACAGCGTGGTGGTTATCAAGGCGCTGGGAGGCATCAAGGACTAGCGTGCGTCAAACCCGCACCCGCGAGCTCACCAGCTTGCGGGGCGAGACAGGAATCGTCATTTCTTAGGAGGTTGCCGTGGCCAAGGAAAGCAGTCAAAAGTTCATTGCGAGGAACCGCGCCCCGCGAGTGCAGATCGAGTACGACGTCGAGCTGTACGGAGCGGAGAAAAAGATCCAACTCCCGTTCGTAATGGGTGTGTTGGCCGACTTGTCGGGCAAGCCTGCCGCAGCTCCGCCCCCCGTAGCCGAGCGCAAGTTTCTGGATATCGACGTGGACAACTTCGACAGCCGCATGAAGGCGATGAAGCCGCGTGCAGCGTTCCGGGTGCCCAATACGCTGACCGGGGAAGGTGACCTGAGCGTGGAATTGACATTCGAGAGCATGGAGGATTTCTCGCCCGCGGCCGTGGCCCGCAAGGTCGACGCGCTCAACAAGCTGCTCGAAGCGCGCCAGCAATTGTCCAATCTGATCACCTACATGGACGGGAAAAGCGGCGCCGAAGACTTGCTCACCCGAGTGCTCAAGGACGAAGCCCTGTTGAAGTCCTTGGCCGCACAGCCCAAGCCGGCGGACGACAAGCCCGCCCAGTAAAACGGGGCCGAAACCGACCCTGCAGCCGAAACGAGGACCATATGGCCGAAACCCAACAGCAGACCACCGCAGAAGCCCAACCGCAGGCGATCGAGGCAGGAGACTTCTCGAGCTTGCTGCGGAAGGAGTTCAAGCCCAAGACTGACGAGGCGCGCGAGGCGGTCGAGCGGGCCGTACGCACACTCGCCGAGCAGGCGCTGTCGCAGACCAAGCTGGTCTCCCCGGACGTGGTCAAGTCGATCGAAGCGATCATCGCCGAGCTCGACCGCAAGCTCACGGACCAGATCAACGCCATCCTGCATCATGAGGACTTTCAGAAGCTGGAAGGGGCTTGGCGCGGACTTCACCACCTGGTGAACAATACCGAGACCGACGAGATGCTCAAGATCCGCGTGATGAACATCACCAAGCCGGAGCTGGGCAAGACGCTCAAGTGGTACAAGGGCACCAACTGGGACCAGAGCCCCATCTTCAAGCGCGTATACGAAGAGGAGTACGGTCAGTTTGGCGGCGAGCCGTTCGGTTGCCTGGTAGCCGACTACCACTTCGACCAACGGGCGCCAGACGTCGAGCTGCTTGGTGAGATCGGCAAGGTGTGCGCTGCGGCTCACGTGCCCTTCATCGCGGGCGCCGCGCCGGAGGTCATGCAGATGGACAGCTGGCAGGAGCTGGCCAATCCGCGCGATCTCACCAAGATCTTCACCACGCCTGAATATGCAGCCTGGCGGTCCCTGCGCGAATCGGAAGACTCGCGCTACATCGGGCTCGCCATGCCCCGCTTCCTTGCGCGGCTGCCGTACGGTGCGAAGACCAACCCGGTGGAGGAGTTCGATTTCGAGGAGGACACCGCCGCTGCGGATCACCGCAAGTACACCTGGTCCAACTCTGCCTACGCCATGGCGGTGAACATCAACCGCTCCTTCAAGATGTACGGCTGGTGCTCGCGTATCCGCGGAATCGAGTCCGGCGGCTCGGTGGAAGGGCTGCCGACCCACACCTTTCCTACCGATGACGGTGGGGTCGACATGAAGTGCCCGACCGAGATCGCCATCAGCGACCGGCGCGAAGCGGAGCTGGCCAAGAACGGCTTCATGCCCCTGGTGCACCGCAAGAACTCGGACTTCGCAGCGTTCATCGGCGCCCAGTCCCTGCAGAAGCCCTTCGAATACGACGATCCGGACGCTACTGCGAATGCCAACCTGGCGGCACGGCTGCCCTACCTGTTCGCGTGCTGCCGCTTTGCCCACTACCTGAAGTGCATAGTGCGTGACAAGATCGGCTCCTTCAAGGAGCGGTCGGACATGCAGATCTGGCTGCAGAAGTGGATCATGAATTACGTCGACGGCGATCCGGCCCATTCGTCCGAGGAAACCAAGGCCCGCAAGCCGCTTGCAGCAGCCGAGGTAGTAGTCGAGGAGGTGGAGGGCAATCCCGGCTACTACACGTCCAAGTTTTTCCTGCGCCCGCATTATCAACTGGAGGGGCTGACGGTATCGCTGCGACTGGTATCGAAGCTGCCCTCGGCGAAGGCCGCCTAGGTGGGGATTTCAACGCCCACGAGGCGGCGCGCCTCAGTAGCCCGCGTGAGCCCCACCCTGGCGACCGGAGTTGGCCTGGACATTCGGCATATATACCGTCCGCATCGGCTGGCGATATGCTAGCGTCCGTGCCCATACCCAGCGGGCAAGCCCGCAGGCTGCTGCGCGATCGCTTTGAGTTGCAGGGGTAAGGCAGGGAAGTGAGCTTGTTCAAGCACAACCGACGGAGGCTGCTATGGCTGTTGACATGTTTCTGAAGTTGGCCACAATCAAGGGAGAGTCCAAGGACTCCAAGCACAAGGAAGAGATGGATATCCTGGCGTGGAGCTGGGGCATGAGCCAGTCCGGCTCCACGCACTCGGGAACCGGCGGCGGCTCCGGCAAGGTGAGCGTGCAGGATATCTCGATCACCAAGTACGTGGACAAGGCCTCTCCGAATCTGCTCAAGTACTGCTGCAACGGTAAGCACTTCGCGGATGCCGTGCTGACGGTACGCAAAGCCGGTGAGAATCCCGTCGAGTACATCAAGATCACCATGAAGGAGATCCTGATCTCCGCTGTCAGCACGGGCGGCAGCGGCGGCGAAGACAAACTGACGGAAAACGTGACGCTCAACTTCGCCGATTTCAAGTTCGAGTACACGCCGCAAAAAGACGACGGTACGGGCGACTCGGCGATCGAGGCGCTCTGGAACATCCCCGCCAATGCGGAGAAGGCTTAGCCACCGACTGGAGCGGCATTCAGGCAGGGCGCGCGCCGAGGGCAGCTTGACCGAGGCCGGTGGAAGCCGCCCCGGATTCGAGGCAGGCGCCCAGTCGGCTGTTCCCGGCCGGTGACCGGTTTCGCGTGCAACGCGGATGACGGGCGTGGGGTCAGGCCGAGGTGGCATAGGCTAGCCGGCCCGGCTTGCCCCAGGCCACCTCTCGTCTGACATCGACCGAAGCGCGGTGCATACGATTGCGGTCGGTGCACCGCTGAGGAGACGAGCATGGGTCTAGGGGACATGTTCCTCAAGATCGAGGGCGCCAGGCAGGGACCCATCAAGGGCGAATCGAAGGACCCGTCGCACAAAGACGAGATCGATGTGGTGTCGTGGTCCTGGGGCATGCAGTCTCACGCCAGCATTCACTCTGGTAACCCGGCAGGCAAGACTTCGATCAGCGAGTTGACCGTGACCAAGCGCGCGGACAAAGCATCCACAGCGATCATGTCGTCCCTGCGCAACAACGAAGTCATCAAGAAAGCCACCCTGACGGTGCGCAAGTCCGGAACGAGTCCGCTCGAATATCTGCAGATCGTTCTGGAGGACGGACGCATCGTTTCGCACGCCACCAGCGGCGGAAGCGCGGACGGCGGATCCGAAGTCAACGAAACGCTCGGACTGGCCTTCAAGAAGATCTCGGTGCAATACACCCCGCAGGGGGACGATGGCCAACCCCTGGGCAGCACCAGCTTCGAGACGGAACTCTAGGCGGACGACCGGGTCGGCGGCGCCAGGCGCTTCGGAGAACAGCGGGAGGAAACAGACATGGTCTCCATCGGCGCCGCCGAGCAAAGCCTTCGCGACGGCAACCTCGTCACCGCCCTGAAGCAACTCCAGGAGCAGGTCCGGGCCCTGCCCGCGGATGCGAAGCTGCGCATTTTCCTCTGCCAGCTGCTGGCCGCAATGGGCCAATGGGAGCGAGCCCTCGATCAGCTCAATGTCGCAGCCACGCTCGATCCCGAAGCGCTGGCCATGGCGCAGATGTATCGCGAGGCGCTGCGCTGCGAGCTTCTGCGTGGGGAGGTCTTCGCCGGCAAGCGCTCGCCCATGGTGTTCGGGCAGCCGGATGAGTGGCTTGCACTGCTGATTGAATCGACGCTGCTGGCCGGCCGAGGACAGCCTGATCAGGCGGCGACGCTGCGCACGAGCGCCTTCGACTCGGCGCCGGCCTCGCCCGGCTCGATCGACGGCGTGGCCTTCGATTGGATTGCCGATGCTGACATGCGCCTGGGACCGGTGCTGGAAGCGATCCTCAACGGGCGCTACTACTGGATTCCCTTCAGCCGCATGCGCCGCGTCCAGATCGAAAAGCCCGAGGATCTTCGCGACCTGGTGTGGATGCCCGCGCACTTCGAATTCGCCAACGGGGGTGAGGCCGTCGGGCTCATCCCGACCCGCTACCCCGGCTCCGAGCGGAGCGAGGATGGCGCCATCTGCCTGGCCCGCAAGACGGTGTGGGAGGAGGTTTCTGGCGGGGTGTTCCACGGCCTGGGGCAACGGTTGCTCGCCACGGACAAGGGCGAATATCCGGTCATGGACGTGCGCAACATCGAGCTGACCGAGCCGGTTACCAGCAGCGCCCCGGCGGTAGAGGCCGGCGGTGGCTGAGCCGGCTCCCCAGGAGCGGCTGCAACCGGCGCTGCTGGATCGGCTGACGGACGACGAGCCGGACAAGAAGGTGGAGGGCTCGGACAAGCGCGTGCTCACCAAGTCGCAGTTGCGACAGGCCGTGCTGCGCGACCTTGCCTGGCTATTCAACACGACTCGGCTGGAGTCCGGAGAAGACCTTTCGAGCACGCCTCTGGCGCAGAAGTCGATCCTCAACTTCGGGCTGCCTGCGCTCGCCGGCGAAACCGCCGCCACACTCGACCCCACCGATCTGGAGCGGGCCGTGCGCGAAGCCATCCTCGCCTACGAGCCGCGCATCCTGCCGGCCAGTTTGCGGGTGCGGACGATCGTCACCGAGACCCAGTTGGACCAGCACAACGTCGTCAGTGTGCAGATCGAGGGCTTTCTCTGGGCCCAGCCCGTGCCGCTGGAGCTGCTGCTGCGCACGGAAGTCGATCTGGAAACGGGGCGGGTCGAGATCACGACCTGGCGGGCCCGCGGGTGTAGCGATGGACCCGCGCCTGCGCGAATACTACGAGCGCGAGCTCCAGCATCTGCGCGAGATGGGTGCCGAGTTCGCGCGCCAGTACCCCAAGATCGCGGCCCGCCTTGGCATGCGCGGGATCGAGGTGGCCGACCCGTACGTGGAGCGGCTGCTCGAGGGGTTTGGCTTCCTGGCGGCACGCGTTCAGCTCAAGCTGGACGCAGAGTTCCCGCGCTTCACCCAGCGCCTGCTGGAGATGGTGTACCCGCACTACATCGCTCCGACGCCAGCGATGTTGGTGGCGCAGATCAATCCGGAGCTGACGGAGACAAACCTGGCTGCCGGCTTCACTGTGCCCAGGGGCAGCCTGATGCACGGCATGGTCGGCCGGGAAGACGATACTGCCTGCGATTTCCGCACCGCGCATGACGTGACGCTGTGGCCTCTACGAGGTAGCCGAGGCCAAGTACTTCTCCTTCGCCCCGGACCTCCCGCTTGGTGCGCTGCCGGGCGGCCAGCCCGTCAAGGGTGGGGTGCGGCTCAAGCTCAGCGCCACCGCGGGTTTGAAGTTCAACCAGATCGGCATCGACCGGCTGCGACTGTATCTCTCGGGTGCGGACGACGTGGCACGCAAGCTGTACGAGCTGGTCATTTGCCTCCCCCGTGGGCGCAATGCTGGTGCCGACGTCCAGGCCTGCGCCCTGGTTCGAGATCATTCCCGCCAGCCAGCTGCGGCCGGCGGGATTCACGGACGACGAGGCACTGTTGCCCGTGACGTGGCGCTCCTTCCAGGGCTATCGCCTGCTGCAGGAGTACTTCTCGTTCCCGCAGCGCTTTCTGTTTCTGTGATGTCGCGGATCTCCGCGGCAGTCCAGCGCTGCGCCGGCGACGAGCTCGAGCTGGTGCTGCTGTTCGACGCGCGGCGACCCGATGCTGGAAAAGCTGGTCGACGCATCGAACTTCTCGCTGTTTTGCACGCCGGCCGCCAACCTTTTCCCGAAGCGGGCCGACCGGATCCCGGTGAGCGACGCGAGCCACGAATTCCACGTCGTACCCGACCGCACGCGCCCGATGGACTTCGAGGTGTACGAAGTGAGCAGCGTCACCGGCTACGGTGTCGGCGCCGACAGCGAGCGAAGCTTCCTGCCGCTCTATGCGCCGCGGGCACGATACGGATGATGCGGATGACGCCGCGTACTTCACCGTGCGCCGCGAACGCCGGTTGTATTCGGACCACCAGAAGCGCAGCGGCATCCGGACCAGCTACGTCGGCACGGAGGCCTTCCTGTCGCTGGTCGACCCCAGAGAGGCGCCCTACTCCGCCGACCTTCGGCAGCTCGCCGTGACGACACTGTGCACCAACCGCGACCTCGCGCTGATGATGCCGCTCGGTCTGCGGCAAGACCGACCTGTCCTCGACGTCGGCGGCGCCGGTCGAGCCATCCGCTGCGGTCAAGGGCCCGTCTAGACCGTACGCGCCGCTGGCTGACGGCGCGATCGGGTGGCGGCTTGATCGAGCCTCCTTGCGCTCAACTACCTGTCTCTCGCCGATACCGATCCCGAGCAGGGCGCTGCGGCGCTGCGGCAGACTGCTGGAGCTCTACGCCGCGCACCAGCGAGGGCGTCGCGAGCGAAGCAGATGGAGGGCATAAGTCGCTCCGTGCACGACCGGTCACGCGTCGGCTTCCGGCGCCCGGCCCGATCACTTTCGGCCGCGGCCTGCAAATTGCGGTGCATGTGACGAGGTCGCCTTCGAAGGCGGCAGCGCGTTCCTGTTCGGAGCGGTCCTCGAGCGGTTCTTTGCGCGCCATGTGTCCGTGAATTCATTTACCGAGACCTCGCTGCGGTCGGCTACGCGCGGCGAGGTCATGCGCTGGGTACCGCGATGGGGCGAGCGCCCGATCCTGTAGGCTATCTTCGACGCCCTGGCCGAGGAGCCATGGGCGTTCGACTTCTTCCAGGCGCTGCGTCGCATGGAGTGCCTGATGTGACAAGCCGCGCATGGGCGAAGCCGCTGCGGCCCGCGGACGAGCCGGTTCGGCTCGGGCAAGAGCCCTCGCTCGCGTTCGCGCCCGCCTCCCTGTCGGCGTTTGAGCCCGGCGACGCCGGCGCGCCCGCCAGGCTCTAGTGCGCTTCCTCGGGCTGCTGGGGCCCAACGGCCCCCTGCCGCTGCATCTCACCGAGCATGCACTGCAACGCTTGCGGCAGGGCGATGCCACGTTCTCGCGCTTTCTCGACCTGTTCCACCATCGCTTCCTGATGCTGTTCTTCCGCGCCTGGGCCCAGGCCCAGCCGACGGTCAGTCTGGACCGACCGCACGACGACCGCTTCAGCCAGTACGTGGGCGCACTGATCGGCTTGGGAATGCCGACGCTGCGCAAGCGCGACAGTGTCCCTGACTTCGCCAAACTGCATTGGGCGGGGCTGTTGGCCCGGCACGTTCGCAACGCAGAAGGCCTGCGTGCCATCCTGTTCGGCTATTTTCGCGTCCCGATCGCGATCGAACAGTTCGCCGGGCATTGGATGCGGTTAGCTGAGCCCGAGCGCACCCGGCTGGGCATGAGGGGTTGCGTGCTCGGCCAAGACGCCGTGATCGGGGAGCAGGTGTACGATCGGCAGCACAAGATCCGTGTCCGCGCGGGGGCGCTCTCGCTGGCCGATTACGAGAGCTTTCTGCCCGGCGGAGAAAGACTGCGCAAGCTGGTCGACTGGATTCGCTTCTATCTGACCTTCGAGCTCATCTGGGACCTGCAGCTGGTTCTCAAATGCGCTGAAGTCCCGGCAAGCCGGCTGGGCGGATCGCAGCGTCTGGGATGGAGTACCTGGCTTGGAGCACGCCGGGCGCAGGAGGACGCCGATGATCTTGCGTTGGATGCGGAGGCGGTGCTCGCGCGCTTCGCCCAGCGTCGGGTCTCCGCGGTTGCGGCGGGCTAAACGAGTGGAGGCGAAGCCGTGAGCTGAGATCAGACGCGTCGCGCTGTTCGGCAAGCTCAACACCTCTGGCCTACAAGGCGATCGAGGGCGCCACCGTGTTCTGCAAGCTGCGCGGCAATCCGTATGTCGAGCTGGAGCACTGGCTGCAGCAGATCCTGCAAGGCGCGGACTCGGATCTGCACCGCATCATCCGTCATTTCGAGCTGGATGCCGTCGCAGCTGGCCACCGACCTCACCGCAGCGCTGGATCGCCTGCCGCGAGGCGCGACGTCGATCTCCGACCTGTCGACGCACGTGGAGAACGCGGTGGAACGAGGCTGGGTCTATGGGACGCTGATGTTCGGCGAATCCCAGGTCCGCACGGGGCATCTGCTCGTGGGCATGCTGAAGACGCGCTTCGTTGCGCAATGCGCTGCTCGCCATCTCGCGCCGAGTTCGAGCAAGTCAAGCCCGACATCCTGACCGAGGACTTCGCCAAGATCATGCGCGGGATCGCCGGAGGAAGAGCAGCGGGCTACCGACGGCCGGCCAGCTGGCCGGCGCACGCCGGGCGAAGCGAGCGGTGCGATGGCCCCGGCGCAGATGGGCAAGCAGGAGGCCCTCCAGCGCTTTTCCGTGGACCTCACGGACAAAGCCCGCAAGGGCGAGCTCGATCCGATCGTCGGGCGCGACGACGAGATCCGCCAGATCATCGACATCCTGATGCGCCGGCGCCAGAACAATCCGATCCTCACCGGCGAAGCCGGCGTAGGCAAGACCGCGGTCGTGGAAGGCTTTGCCCAGCGCATCGCGGCCGGCGACGTGCCGCCGGCGCTGAAGGACGTCACGCTGCGCACGCTGGACATCGGGCTGCTGCAGGCTGGCGCCAGCATGAAGGGTGAGTTCGAGAACGGCTTCGCCAGGTCATCGAGGAGGTCCAGGCTTCGCCGAAGCCGATCATCCTGTTCATCGACGAGGCCCATACGCTGATCGGCGCGGGCGGCGCGGCCGGCACCGGCGACGCCGCCAATCTGCTGAAGCCGGCCCTCGCGCGCGGCACGCTTGCGCACGATCGCTGCGACCACCTGGGCCGAGTACAAGAAATACTTCGAGAAGGACCCGGCCCTGACGCGGCGCTTCCAGGTCATCCAGGTGGATGAGCCAGCGAGGACAAGGCCATTCTCATGATGCGCGGCGTGGCCAGACGCTGGAGAAGCACCACCGCGTGCAGCTGCTGGACGAGGCGCTGGAGGCGGCGGTCAAGCTCTCGCACCGCTACATTCCGGCGCGACAGTTGCCGGACAAGTCGGTGAGCCTGCTCGATACCGCCTGTGCCCGCGTCGCCATCAGCCAGCATGCCGTGCCTGCCGAGGTGGAAGATAGCCGCCGCCGCATCGAGGCGCTCGACAACGAGCTCGAGATCATCGAGCGCGAGAAGGCCGTCGGCATGGACGTCGCGCAGCGCGAGGCGCGAGCCAGACGCGAAGCTGGCAGCGGAGAAGGAACGGCTGGCCAAGCTCGAAGAGCGCTGGCACGCGGAAAAGGAGCTGGTCGACCAGATCCTCGAGATTCGCGCGCAACTTCGTGGCACGGTCGGCAAAGTAGAAGGAACCGGGACGCGCTGGAGCAAGCCGCAGACAGCGCGGCCAAGACGGTGTCGATCGACGCCGGACCCAAAGCGGCCAGAGCAGACCCCCGGCCGAAGCGCGCCGAGGAGTTACGCACCAAGCTGCGCGAGCTGCAGGCGAAGCTGGCGGAGCTGCAGGGCGAGCGCCGCTGATTCTGCCCAGCGTCGATGCGCAAGCGGTCGCCTCGGTCGTCGCGGATTGGACCGGCATCCCGGTCGGCCGGATGGTCAAGAACGAGATCGAGGCCGTGCTCAAGCTCGGGGCAACGCTCAACGAGCGAGTCATCGGGCAGCGCCACGCGCTGGACATGATCGCTCGACGCATCCAGACCTCGCGCGCTCGCCTGGACAACCCCAACAAACCCATCGGCGTGTTCATGCTGTGCGGCCCCTCCGGAGTAGGTAAGACGGAGACCGGCCTGGCCCTGGCCGAAGCGCTCTACGGCGGCGAGCAGAACGTCATCACCATCAACATGAGCGAGTTCCAGGAAGCGCACACGGTCTCGACGCTCAAGGGTGCGCCGCCCGGCTATGTGGGCTACGGCGAAGGCGGCGTTCTCACCGAGGCGGTGCGGCGCAAGCCCTATAGCGTCGTGCTGCTGGACGAGGTCGAGAAAGCCCACTCCGATGTGCACGAGATCTTCTTTCAGGTCTTCGACAAGGGCTGGATGGAGGATGGCGGAGGGCCGCTACATCGACTTCAAGAACACTCTGATCCTGCTCACCACGAACGTCGGCACCGATCTGATCATGGGGCATGTGCAAGGATCCGGAGCTGATGCCCGACTCGGAGGCCATCGCCAAGGCTTTGCGCGAGCCGCTGCTCACAGGTGTTTCCGCCGGCACTGCTGGGCCGGCTGGTGGTCATTCCCTACTACCCGCTGAGTGACGAGGTGCTGCACTCGATCATCAAGCTGCAGCTCAAGCGCATCGGTAAGCGCATTGCCGATAACCACCGGATTCCGTTCACCTACGACGACGAGGTGGTCAAGCTCATTGCCGGCCGCTGCACCGAGGTCGAAAGTGGCGCCCGGGTGGTGGACGCGATCCTGACGAACACGGTGCTGCCGCACATCAGCCAGGAGTTTCTCGGGCGCATGATGGAGGGGAAGAAAGTCGAGCGCGTCAGGGTGAGCGTGGAAGGCGGCGAGTTTGCCTACGGCTTCGAATCCAGGTAGCCCGCTGTCAACAGGTGGCCATATTTGCAGTGGAGGCACAGCCGATGAGTGCAGAAGATTTCGTCGAAGACTACTGGGCCGTCGAGGCTGGATCCGTCATGGTGTCGATCAACAAGTATCTGATCGCGGGTCGCTTCGCAGTGGCTGGAGCCGATGCCAAGGAAGCGCAGCGGCAAAAAGTCTACAGGCTTGCGAGCCAGCAAAAGCTTGGACCCGATACGGGTGCCTTCGCGCGGGCAAGGAATGGAAAAGTCTCCCCCGACGACTGCGCTCACATCCTTTCCCTCGCGGTCGATTCAGGTGCGGTGAAAGAGGACGATCTGCAGCAGTGGGCCGATGCGAATCTCGGGGTGGACTGCACCGGGTTTGCCGTGGCGTACTACGATACCATCGGACTCATCGACCTCGAGAAGTTCTCGGGCGGGGCGAGCTGTCCTTACCTGCTGGACAAAGCCAAGAGAAACCACAACGCAAGCGACGGCGGGCCGCTCATCTGGTCGATCGAGGACATCCAAAGCGACGACATGATTCTCTGGATGTATGAGAACGGCGTGGAGACGAGATCGCCCGGACACATCTCCATCGTCTATGACTACGACGAGGATCACAACATCCTCTATTGCGCTGAATCCAATGGAGCACATGACGGCCAGGGTCACTGGGGGCCGCAGCTCAAGGACCGCAAATGGGGTGGAGAGAAGTCCATCAGCGGGCGCAGATGCATCGACCTCGACCGAGGTAGCGTGATCGTGGTGCGGCCTCCAGACCGGTTCGCCTGAGCTCGGCAGCGTCGGAAGACGCCTGCTCGACAATCCGTGGTCGATCTCGCAGGCATCCTGTCACGCGGCGGAGAAGCGCGGATCGCGTTGCTGCGCTACTGCGTGATGTCGATCACGCCTGAGCCCCTGTTTCGGTTCCTGGTGCAGGAGTATCGCCTGCGGCCGGCGCATCCGTCAGCGCTCGCGCTGTACGATGTCTTTTGCGCGCCCGAGGCGCCGGTCCGAATTCGTGCGCCCGGTGCGATTCCGCCGAGGGACTTGCACTTGTCATCCGCAGCCGGGTCAATTCGCACGCAGTGGGCAGCGCTTCAGTCGCCGGACCCGCAGGAAGAAGGCGTCCGCACGTCGATTGCCGTTCCACACAGAAATCTGTTCGACCGCGTGGTGGCGGCGCTGGACGTGGATCCAGAGGGGCACATGGGCCGGCTCGCGCTTCACTACGATCCTGCGCGCGCTCCGCACCAGAATCTGCCCGGCGGAAAGATGACGGTAGTCCAGAAGCACTTCGTCGAGAGGGTGTGGAAACCCGTCGCCCGCCCGAAGCTGATCGCTGCCGGATTCTGGCAAATTGCGAACATCGAGTAGCGGTTCGGTGCTGCCTCCTCACTGCCACGGGCCCGATAGCGGCCGGGAGGGTTCTGCAATCGATTGGAATCGCATGAGCCGCGCGGCGTTCCGGTTTTTGTAGCTCAGCAGAGGCATCAGGCCGCGATTCAGGATTGCCTCGCCGGCCCGTTCGGTCAGGAGCACCTCGGCGCATGGTTGCAGGTGTCGTTCGCCGTCTTCTTCGTACACGTGGGCGGGCAAGTCGATCAGGTCCAGCTCATCGCCGGGTTCCATCTCCCAACTCCGCGCCAGGAAGGACTGCCCGATCAGCAGGGCGCAGGCGAGAGCCGGATTGCCCCACAAGTAGGCCTCGTGGCTGCGTTCAGGCTTCACTTCCTCGAAGTCGAGGTACTCCGCTCGATCAGTCTCCTTCCCATAGGGCAGCCGCAGCAGGACGCGCGGCAACACCAGGCCGATCCAGGACGCGAAATCGCTGGCCCGGAGCGCGCGGAATCGTTGCTCGCCTTCCGCGTCGATGGGATTCCAATCCCGAGGATCAGGCTTGCTCGTCAGAGACGGGCAGCCGAGCAGGCTCGGGCTCGCCGCGGCCAGGAACGGCGCCCCGGCTTGCGATCCAAGGGCACCGAGGGCGGCGAGCAGCTCGAGCTCGTCCCCCGCGTTGGCGAACGTGTAATCCCCCACCAACAACGACCACGGATCGCCGCCCGGGGCCGTGCCGCCGTGCTCAACCAGTATCCGATACAGGGCACACGACTCCAGACTGCTTTGAGCCGCCTGCAGATGCGCCATCAATTCCGCCTTGGTCGCGTCCAACAGATGCAACTGCAGGGACGGGCCGAAATCGAGGCTGGTGACCAGCCACCGCACCGAGCGCCAGAGGGACTCCAGCCGCTGGAACGCAGGGTGATGGAGGACGACCCGCAGCTGCTCGCTGGTGGCAGCATCGACCCAGGCGAGGTACTGGCTTTGCAGGGGAGAAACAGCCGGCACCACGTAGGGCGCGACGATGTTCCTGATGAGCTCATTGACATCGATCTGGCCGGCGCGCGCCAGCGGCGTCGTCACGCTCGCCCCGGCTGGCCTCGGGCCGAGCAGTCGTTCCAGTGTGGCGGTGTCGTCTTCCCTTCGGTCGCCTGGTTCGCTGCCCGGCGTGCGGGCTGCCATAGCGGCTCGAGGCGGACTTGTCGTGCCACCGCGAAGCGCAGCCGCCGCAAGCTCGAAAGTAGCAGGGTCCTGCAGCCGCGCGCGCATCTCGTGCAGACCTCGAAACAGATCCAGGCGCTGATACAGGCGGTCAGGATGGAAGTCGTCGAGGCGGCCGAACTCGATCGGTTGACCGGGCTCTCCGACGGTGCCCAGCGGGAGTGACAGCCGAGGCGCGAACCGAGCGAGTCGCTCGTCGAAGTTATCGATGTCCACGGCCACCGCCAGGCGATCACCAAGGTCGGCCGGATTCTCGATGGCCCGACTCTGCCGCCCGCTGAAGTCGCCCATCAGCAATACTCGCATCGGGCTGTCCTGGCTCCGGCGTTCGGGCCGTCGTGTTTGCGGCCGGGTGAAGCGAAACTCGAATTCCAATCGTCCTGGCATTTTCGCCCCCTCCGCCTGCTCGGTGCCGCCGCAGTTGAACCTGCTTTGCCCGCGTTGCGCAGGCATCGACCGGGATACCCGCGAACGCTCACGGGTGCTATTCTGCTCGCACAAATGTTGGCGCGCACTTACGCGTCAGCGTTGGTGGATACGAGCGGGGACAAGGGTGCCGGATGGCTGACCTCCTGGTGAAGCTATACGGGTTGCCGCCAGCGGTAAGCGCGCCGGTCGGCCCAGTGGCCATACGCCCGGCGATGGCCTACGAGAAGCACGTTGTCCTGGGATGGGTTCGCGCCCATTTCGGCGAGGGTTGGGCGAGCGAATGCGACGTAGCTTTCGCCAACCGGCCGATCGCCTGCCACATTGCGGTCGAGCAGGGTGCAATGCTCGGCTTTGCCTGCTATGACGCGACCTGCCGCGGCTTCTTCGGGCCCCTCGGCGTGGCCGATGCAGCGAGGAGGCGCGGAATCGGCCGGGCGCTCCTGCTCTCGACGCTGCATGCCATGTCGTCTGCCGGCTACGCCTACGCGATCATCGGCGGAACCGATAGTGCGGACTTCTATGCCCAGGCGGCGGGAGCGATCGAGATCCCGAATTCAACGCCGGGCATCTACCGCGACCGCCTGAACGCGGTGCAGCCATGACGGCCGACCACATACCGGCTGTGTCAGACGCGCCCGGCGTGACGGAGCCCGACCAGATCCCGGTTAAGCTCAGCCTGTCGCAGGCGCTGTCGCTCGCAATCAATCTGCATCGGGCGGAGCGGTGGGACGACTCCGAACTTCTCTATCGCCACATCCTGGAGGCTGTCCCCGATCAGCCGGACGCCATGCATTTCCTGGGCGTCCTCTCGCACCAGCGAGGCCGCAGCGACGCCGGCATCGAGCTCATCGAACGATCAATCGTCCTCGACCCCCAGCACGCCGATCGATACAACAATCTGGGCAATGTGCTGGTTGAGACCGGGCGCCTGCCAGAGGCGGTAGAGGCGTACCAGCGAGCTATCGATCTCCAGCCCGGCCATGCGGACGCCCACAACAACCTCGGCACAGTGCTGCGCGCTCAGAATCGCTACGACGACGCAGCGGCGGCCTATCAGAAGGCGATCGAGCTCAATCCCAATCACATTGACGCATACAACAACTTCGGCAACTTGCTGTCGAGTAAGGGCATGGTCCGAGAGGCGGTTGCCTACTACTGCAAGGCGATCACGCTGATCCCGAATCACCCGCAAGCCCGCAAGCTATTGGGGATCGCCTACTACAGCATCGGGCAGGTCGACGCCGCGGCGCAAGTCTTTCGCGAATGGCTCAATGACGAGCCAGGCGACCCGGTCGCCCAGCACATGCTGGCGGCGTGCTCAGGGGAGAACGTCCCCGTGCGCGCTTCCGATGCCTATGTTGAGAGCACCTTCGACGCGTTCGCCGCCAGCTTCGATGCAAGGCTCGAGAAGCTCGCTTATCGGGCGCCGCAGCTGGTCGCCGACGCGCTTGCCAAGGTGTGCGGCACACCCGGCAAACGCCTGGTTGCCCTGGACGCGGGCTGCGGGACCGGACTGTGTGGTCCCTTGATCGCGCCCTACGTTTCGCGCCTGACCGGCGTGGATCTGTCGGGCGGCATGCTGAGCAAGGCCCGTGGCCGCGGCGTCTACGACGGACTGTTCAAGGCCGAGTTGACCGGCTATCTTGCCGGCCAAGCGGAACAGTTCGACCTGGTCATCTCCGCCGATACGCTGGTCTATTTCGGCTCCCTCGAGGCCGTTGTCGACGCGGCGTTCCGCGCGCTGCGTCCAACCGGTCTGCTGATCTTCACCGTGGAGGAAGCCGTAGAAGGCGTGCCGGAAAGCGGGTACCGCATCAATCCGCACGGCCGCTACAGTCACAGCCGCACCTATGTGCGCAACACGCTGGTCAAGGCAGGCTTCGAGGAGCCGGCGACCGAGCGGGCGGCCCTGCGAATGGAGGGCGGGGATCCGGTAGCCGGGCTGGTCGTGACCGCCCGAAAATCCCTTGGGGCTGGCACTCAAGCCGCGGGCGCAATATGATAAATGGCAGATAGACGGGGCCCGCCGGATACATAGAATCGAGCTTTGGGCCGGGACTCAGCCGGAGGTCGGCGCGCGGGTCCATCCGCCCGAGCGGGCGCGCGTCGAGCTGGAACACTCAGGGGGATAGCGCATGGCGATGGGCCGCGTAATGGAGGTGACGACCCCGCTAGGGGACGATCTGCTCTTCCATCGGCTGTTCGCGCGCGAGGAGGTGAGCCGCATCTCCGAGCTCCAGCTCGATCTGCTGAGCGCGAAGAAGGACGTCAATCTCGACGACGTGCTGGGCAAGAGCTTCACCGTGAAGCTGGAGCTGCCCGACAGCAAGTTCCGCTACTTCAACGGCTACGTCACGCGCTTTGCGCAGGCCGGCATGCACGGGCGCTACCATGCTTACCGCGCGACGTTGCGGCCCTGGCTCTGGTTCCTCACCCGCACCGCCGACTGCCGCATCTTCCAGGAGAAGACCGTCCCCGACATCGTCAAGGAAGATCTTCGCGGACCACAGCTCCGCGGACTTCAAGAACGAGCTGACCGGCAACTACACCAAGTGGGAGTACTGCGTGCAGTACCGCGAGACGGACTTCAACTTCGTGAGCCGGCTGATGGAGCAGGAGGGCATCTACTACTACTTCACGCACGACGACGGCCATCATACCATGGTGCTGGCAGACTCTGCGAGCGGGCACTCGCCGTATCCAGGCTACGAGCAAGTGCCATTCTTCGGGCCGGACAAAGTAGTGCGGCCGGAGCAGGACCACATCAACGAGTGGTACTTCATCGCGCGAGATCCAGCCGGGCGTGTACACGCTCAACGACTACGACTTCGAGCGGCCGAGCGTGGACCTGGTGACGAAGCAGAAGGTCTCGCGCAAGCACGGGGAGTCGGACTACGAGATGTTCGACTATCCCGGCGAGTACATCCAGAAGTCCGACGGCGAGCAGTTCGTGCAGACCCGGCTCGACGAGCTGCAGTCGCAGTATGAGCTGGCCAACGCCAACAGCAACTGCCGCGGCGCTGCCGCCGGCTGCCTGTTCAAGCTCACCGGCCAGCCGCGGGACGATCAGAACCGCGAGTACCTGATCGTGGCTGCGACGCATCAGCTGGAGTTCAGCGAGTACGAAGGCGATGGACGGAGGAGGTGCGAGCTACAGTTGCGGCTTCACCGTGCTCAACAGCAAGCAGCAGTTCCGCCCGCAGCGCCTGACGCCCAAGCCCATCGTCCAGGGCCCGCAGACCGCGGTCGTCGTCGGGCCCGAGCGGCGAGGAGATCTACACCGACAAGTACGGCCGCGTGAAGGTGCAGTTCCACTGGGACCGCTACGGCAAGAACGACGAGAACAGCTCCTGCTGGGTGCGCGTGTCGCAGCCCTGGGCGGGCAAGAACTGGGGCATCGTCGCCATCCCGCGCATCGGCCAGGAAGTGATCGTCGACTTCCTCGAAGGCGACCCCGACCAGCCCATCATCACCGGCCGCGTCTACAACGCCGAGCAGATGCCGCCCTACGACCTGCCCGGCCAACGCAGACCCAGAGCGGCATCAAGAGCCGCTCGCAGCAAGGGCGGCAGCGGCGGCGAACTTCAACGAGCTCCGCTTCGAGGACAAGAAGGGCTCGGAGCAGGTCTACATCCACGCCGAGAAGAACCAGGACAACCTCGTCGAGAACGACGAGACCACCGATGTCGGTCACGACCGCACGGAAAAGGTCGCCAACAACGAGAAGATCACGATTGGCGTCGACCGGACCGAGAACGTCGGCAACAACGAGACCATCGGCATCGGCGTTAACCGCACCGAGACTGTGGGGGCGAACGAAACCATCAGCGTAGGCGGCAACCGGTCGGTCACGGTCAGTGGGATGGAGACAAAGAAGGTTGCGCTTCAGCGCACGCACCTGGTGGGCGTGAACGAGACTATCGGCGTGGGCGGTGCGCAGGAAGTGGCGGTGGGGGGTTTTCAGGCGATCGTGGTGGGGGCGTACCAGACCACGAATGTGGGCGGGTATCAGAGCAATAACATTGGTGCCGCACAAACGACTACGGTGGGTGGTGCGCAGACGAACAGTATAGGTGCTGCTGAGACTACAACCGTTGGCGCGGCGCGCTCCATCAAGGTTGGAGCAGCTCAAACTGTGGACGTCGCTGCGAACGCAGCGATGAAGCGTAGGTGGGGACGAGTCGCGCTCGGTGACGGGAGGGCGTACTTGCAGCGTCGGCAAGGACGATTCGCTGAAGTGTGAGCAAGAACCTCGTCATCGACGCCGGCGAGTCGGTGACCATCACTACCGGCAGCGCCAGCATCACGATGAAGAAGGATGGGACGATCACCATCAAAGGCAAGGACATCACGGTCGACGGCAGCGGCAAGATCAACGTCAAGGCTAACAGCGACATCGTGATGAAGGGTTCGAAGATCCTGCAGAACTGAGGCGGCATGAACGATCGCGTCGAACTATGCCGCAAGATCCGATCCGAGAGCGATGCCGTTGCCTCGAGAGCTCGACGAACTGCTGCGCGCCAGCCGGCCGAGGTTCGAATCTGTCCACCAGCGCGAACGCGCATCGACTCGGTACTAGTCAGGCACCTTGGTCGCCTTCCGTGAGGTCTATGAACCGCTGGTCATCTATCCAGGCCAATCCGGAACCGCGGCAATCACAGCTCGGACGACGATCGATCTGCAAGCTGAACACATCGGCGAGGAGGTGGTGCTGACCTTCGAGAGCGGCGATCCGTGGAAACCAATCATCACCGGCCGAATCCGCAGGCCTTCAGCATGGCCGGCCGCGGATCGGCCTGCACAGGTAGATGTCGATGCCGACGGCGCAGCGCATGATCGTGAGCGCGAAGGAACAGCTGGTGCTGCGCTGTGGCAAAGCCAGCATTACGCTCACCAAGGCGGGCAAGGTCTTATCGAGGGTTCGTATGTCCTGAGCCGATCGACCGGCGTGAATCGCATCAAGGGCGGTTCGGTGCAGCTGAACTGATGCGCCCCTCGTGCAAATAACTGTCAACAACACAACGCCTTTCCTGGCCGGCGATCACGCTGACGCGGGCCGGCAAGGTGCTGGTCGACGGCACGTACGTGATGAGCCGAGGAGCGGCATGAACCGCGTCAAGGGCGGCGCGGTCCAGCTGAACTGAGCAGCGCCTGCGCATGTGGGCCGTCGTCAACCACACGCCCTATGCTGCTGAGGGTGGCTGGGTGCAGGACAAGGACGCCAACAAAATCTGGCTGGTGGCGGTCAAGGCCACCTATGAACTGCCAGCAGGCGGCGGTACCCGTCTCACGTGGGAGCAACAACCGGTGCTGCGCATGAGCGAGCCGCGCGGCGAAGAAGGAAAGAGCAGCCTGCGCTACGAGTCCGATCTGCTGGGGGTCAACCGGGAACCGACGTGCTCGTCAACTGCAGTGCTTGGGCGCAGCGCGGCCGCCGCGCGTTCTCCACCGACTGTGCTGGTGCGCGTCGGGCCCATCCGCAAGCAGCTGCGGGTGTTCGGCGACCGCTCATGGAGGCGCAACATCGTCGGCCGGCCAACGATCACGGACCCCGAACCCTTCGAGTCCATGCCGATCACGTTCGAGCGCGCCTACGGCGGCTGGGACCGCGGCGCATCCGACCCGGCGGAGCATCGTCTGGAAGCGCGCAATCCAGTGGGGACCGGCTTTTCCACGAGTGCCGCGAATGCCATCGGGAAGGCGCTTCCCAATGTCGAAGACCCCGGGCAACTGATCGCGGCATGGGATGACCGGCCCATTCCTGCCGGTTTGCCTGCGTGTCGTGCGACTGGTCGCCGCGTCGGAGCTCGCGGGTCGCTACGACGAGCAGTGGCAGGCTCCGACGCGCGCCGCTGTGGGCGCTGGACTTCGATCCGCGCTACCACCAGTGCGCGCCGGTGGATCAGCAGGTGCCGGGACACCTGCGCGGCCGCGAGTTAGTCGAGTTGCACAACCTCAGCGCGGACGGCCCCATCGCGTTCGTGCTGCCGTCTATCCCCCTGTTCTTCAAGACGCGCTTTGGTCGCGACACGACCGAGCACGGTGCGCAACTCTCAACTGTGATGATCGAGCCCGATCTGCGGCGGCTCACGATGACGTGGCAGACATCGCTGGTGTGCAACCGCCGCGTCGATGAACTGGACGTCACCATTGTCAGCATGAAGCCAACGCGATGAGCGAAGCGCAAAGCGATCGCGGTTCGCAGGACAGCGTGCGCAGCCTGGCCTGGAGCACAACGCCCGGGCGCGAGGTTTGCATCTGCGGTATCGGTGCTCGAACGCCATTGGGAATGGACGCTTTTTCATCCGCCGCAGCGGTGCGCTGCGCGGTCTCGGCCATCGCCGCGCATCCATCGTTCGTGGATCGCTTCTTCCGGCGAGCCGGCCTGTCTTGCGAGCGATGCCTTCATGAACCCCCTGCTGCCCATCGCGGCGAGGCTCGAAACCCTGCTCGCGTCCGCCATTGCGGCAACTGTGGAAGGGTTCGAATCGTCAGGACCGATCCCGTGCTGGCTCGGCATGCCGCAACCCCGCAATGGCCTGGGCAGCGACACCTGTGAACAAATCGCTCGCGCATTGCAGGAAACGCGCAACGGTCTTGCACTGTCGTCCATGCACGTGCTGGCCGAAGGCCATGCGGCCGGGCTGATGGCCTTGCAGGCTGCCGCACAGCAGA
Organism: uncultured beta proteobacterium; assembly: GCA_963827575.1. Classification (GTDB taxonomy): domain Bacteria; phylum Pseudomonadota; class Gammaproteobacteria; order Burkholderiales; family SHXO01; genus SHXO01. The sequence goes on along the minus strand of CAWHCG010000022.1, from coordinate 6,270 downwards.
TCGCCGCTGGCGAGGCCGACGTCTGCCTGGCTGCCGGCGCGGACTCCTACCACGATGCGGCCTGTCGAGATGGCTGGACGAGGCGGGGCCGGTGATGTCGAGCAGCAACCGCAACGGCTTCCCGCCCGGGGAGGCCGCTGGCGCCTGCCTGGTCGCGAGCGCGGCCGTGGCCAGGCGCAACGGCTGGCCGGTGCTCGCCCACGTGGAGGCCGTCGCGACTGCCAAGGAGCCGCAGCCACTGGGCAGCGACGGGCTTCGGATCGGCCTCGGCCTCACGGCGGCGGTCAACGGCGTGATCGCGAGCCTGAAATTGCCGCAGCTAGTCACGGCCACCTACTGCGACCTTAACGGCGAGCGCCATCGCAACGAGGAGTTCACCTACACGCTGCTGCGCACGCAATTGGCGTTCCTCGACGCGCATGACTACCTGTGTCCCGCCGACTGCTGGGGCGACATCGGCGCGGCCTCGGGCCCGCTGTACGCGGCGCTGGCCGTCGTCGCCGCCGAGCGAGGCTATGCCAGCGGCGCGTGGCCGTTGGTGTGGGCAGGCTCAGACAACGGCTACCGGACGGCGCTGCTCTTGTCGCTGGGGGAGCGCGCGGACGCGAGTGGATCCGGCATGCAGCGATGATCAGCGTCGGCGTCAACCCACCCAAGACTCCGGTGACGGAGGGCAGCATCGACATGGCTCCGGCCACGCTGCCCAACGTCTGCAAGATGCCGGGCCCGCCCGCGCCGTTCATTCCCACGCCGCTGCCTAACATCGGACGCTCGGCCTGCAGCCTCACCGACGGCACCACGACGGTCACCATCGAGGGCAAGAAGATCGCGATCAAGGGCTCCTACTACATGAGCCAGCCGTCACCGGACGTGGCTAGCCAGGGTACTGGCGGCGGCGTCGTCTCCTCCAAGACGCAGGGCAAGACGGAATTCGTCGCACCGGGTTCGATGAACGTCAAGGCCGAGGGCAAAAACATCCAGCTGCTCGGCGACGCGATGACCAACAACGGCGGCAGCCCGACGAACTCAGCCACGGTTCCAGGCAATAAGCAGCCGCCCGAACCTACCGGTCCTAGAGTTCAGCAAGAAGGATTTCCCAAACAAGACGCAGGTCATGCAGGCGGGGATGGGCGGGGGGGCCAGCAGACAACTGACGCGCAGGACCGGCAAGAAGTAAGCATTCCGAAAGGCTCGCCGTGAGGCCCTGAAGGGTCGCCCGAAGGCCGGGGCGGGCCTGTCGCTGGATGAATTCCCGTTTGCTTCTTCTTACGAAGGCGGGACCAAGGCGTCCGCAGTCCGCCCGATCCCCGTCAAGGAGCAGAACAAGCAAGGTGGCAAGTTGTCGTCCTTCTATCAGAACAACAGTATCAAGGACGGCACTCCCTATATCGTGAAGATCGTGCCATGAACCCGTACGACATACCCCCTCTGATGGACAGCATCGTCGCGCACCTGCGCCGCCTCGGGCGCAAGGCTCCGGACTTGCTGCAACCTCCCTTGCCGGCCCGAGACCTCAGACTCTGGGCGTCGAGGCTTCCCTTTTCGTTGACGCGGGAACTCAATGCAATGTATTCCTGGCGCAACGGACGCGTGGCGGACCGAGGGGAGCTTCTCGAAAACCTGCACCTTTTTCCGGGGTTCTACCTACTTTCAATCAAGACGCACACCGAACGTACCTGGTAGCGAAAGGGGCTCCGCAGTGGCGCGAGGGATGGTTTCCCTTATTCGCCGACGATGCCGGCGATTTCTACATCGTTCCCTGCGACAAGGTGAAGGTCGACAGCACGGTGGTGATCGGTTTTGTTCACGGGGAGCCCGAGCAGGTGCCCGAGGACGAGAGCCTTGCCGCCATGGCGGCGACGCTGAACGCAGCATTCGCCGAAGGGGCGTTCTATGTCGATCAGGACGACACCATGGAGATCGACGACGACAAGTACAAGCTCATAGCACGCGAGATTCAATCCGGGGATCAAAGAATGGCAAAGCTGACCAAGCGGCAAGAGGCCCAGGTATTGGCACTGCGCGGCGAGACGGATGCCGCGCTCGCAGCCTTCCTGGATCTGAAGAAACAGGGCAATCGCCGCCGCGAGCGCGTCGCTCGCGGAGCTCCGCCGCGCCTCCGTGGGGACTGGTACGACGTGCTGACCAACGTGGAGGCCGTTCTTGCATCGCCGACGTGCGTGGACGCGCTGAATGTGTACACGGACATGGTGGGGCTCGCGGCGCGCGCGATCGCGTCCCCGCAAATGGGGGGAGGGCACGGCCTTAGCGAGCATGGCGCTCGAGAAAGTGAGCACGATCCCGGAACTATGGGGTTCATGTGATCGTCGTGCAGCGCTTGCTCGAGTTCATTGCGCGCAGAGGTGAGGGGTCTCATTTCGGTGACAGGGCTTACTTCGCCATCGGACAGCCGAGCGAACCGATGGACCAGCGCAAGAAGGAGTTCGATGACGCGTCCGCGGAGCTGGCGGGTAGCCGAAAGAAGCCGTTCGCGGGCCACAGCGGATGATCTTGAGCACTTGTACGCCCTCGCCGCAACCTTCCACTATTACGAAGGGGCGGTCAGTCAACCAGGGAGCGGGCGGCATTGCCAAGCATTTTGAGCAATGTGTCCTTTGCGGCATCGGCGCTTGCGCAGGGCTGGGCGCCACGCCGAGGCGTGGGACGCGATCTGGTCACGGCTGCCATTGTGGTGGCCCGTCGCGGTGACCCCAAATCGCACCGGTCGAATTGCTCGTGGACGATGCCTTGCGTGCGCTCATGACCCCTGAACGATGCGAAGAAGTTCTTCGCTGCCCGCGTGGCCCCGGCGCGCAACGAAAATGAGTCTCCCCAAGGAGTGGGCTTCGATCATTGCGGCTTGTGGAGGTTTGGATCGTGAATGTGCAGTCGAAGTGTGTCGAGGTCTACCGGCAGCCCACAATCAGCGGCTATCTGCGAAAGCTCGAGGTCGGGCTTGGCGATTCGGTTTCACCTCTGAGCTTGCCGATGGTCGAGCTGCGGGTTGCCAACATCTTCGATTAGCCCCCGCCCGCAAGGACCAGGATGCAAGATGCGCGCTGCACAGGTGCCAGGTGGTTGAAGGATCGGCAACCAAAGTGCTAAACGGCGCGTGAGCTTTCCTGTGTGCGCTTCGTGCGGGCGTATGACTTTTGTAGGTTGATCGAAATGCAGCATTGAGGTAGCGTCTCGGCGTGGAAGCCGAGGACATGCGTCCTGCAATCTGCTGCACGCGACTAACGTGCGCGTCTCGGGGCGCACCCTGTTGACGGGAGCTGCCATGCCGCTGCTGCAACCCACCAAGGACTTTCTCCGCTATCTCCAGCAGAACCCCGCGGTGCGGGCGCAGATCCGTGCAGCGCCCGGAAAGACGCTGCTCTACGCCGGTACCTTCTTCAGGCCGGTATGGCAGGAGATCGCCGCGCAGAGGAAATCTTCGCCCCAGCTGGCCGACAAGCAGGTATTACCCGATGTGCTGGAGCGAATCCAGGTGCCGGGGACCAAGTATCCCAACCTGCTTGCGTGGGCCCAAGAGATCGACCGTCTGGAGCCTTGGCGGGAGAACGGCTTCATTGCATGGCGGGCTCTCTCGGGTGTGTTCGCAGCCAACGCGGTCGGGGCAGTGTCCTTTTCCGTGGGATCGCAGGTGACTAGGGATCAGAAAGTCTTCGCTGCTACGGAAATCGGCGTACTAGCTGCGAAATCCGAATCTGGATGCCACAACTCGAGACCTCGTCGCCTACTTTCAACGCTGTATCCAGTCAGGGCAGCCGCACATAAACGCTGGCTTCATTGCAGGGTGACTGGAGATGGGCCGCATTCACCTCGAGGATCGATAGTCAACGTGCAAGACGTCGCCAGACCTCCCATACCGACTGTAGTTTCCCAGCATGTCGAGGATGCTGCGGCAATTCGCAGCACGCGCACGCATCTTGTGTCCGCCCCTCACGTGAACCTGCTACATCTCGCCCGCTGGGATGAAAGGCTGGCCGCACATCTCGACGGGGTTGCGGTAGCAGGGGACTTCGGCGCGCGACTGGCCGATGCCGCGCTCGAGTCACCGGGGGTGGGAGAGGTGTTCGTGGCCACGGTAGGCGCCATCCAAACCGGCAATTCGGCTGGTCTCGACAAGTTGCTTTCGCTGGTCGAGGCCTTACCTGAGGCAGAGAAGGGTTTGACTTCCGCTTTCGGCTGGGTTTCGGCTGAGACGCTCAAGGGAACCGTCCGCGGCCTGCTCAGCGGTGCCGCACCATTTCGTCGAGCGCGTGGGGATCTCCGCATGCGCCATGCACGGGGTCGATCCGGGCGCCGTGCTGAACGCGGCGATTTCCTCGCCGGATGCGCCTTTGCGTGCTCGGGCGCTGCGCTGTGCGGGCGAGGTGGGTCGGCGCGATCTATTGGCGGCCTGTGTCGAACATCTGGAGGATGAGGACGCGGAGTGTGTGTTCTGGGCCGCATCGTCGGCGACGTTGCTCAGCAATCGTGGTGCCGCCGTCGATTCCTTGAGATCCCTCTGCTTGTTGCCAGGTCCCCGTAGGGAGCGCGCGCTACAACTCCTGCTGAAGATCCTGAACAATCAGGACGCGCACGCCATGCTGAAAGCCTTGGCGCCCAATCCAGCAAATCAGCGTACGTTGATCCAGGGGACTGGCATCGCAGGCGACCCATTCTATGTGCCGTGGCTCATCAAGCAGATGGCCGACGAGAAAACTACACGTCTGGCGGGCGAAGCGTTCAGCTTCATCACCGGACTGGACCTCACCTACCTCGACCTGGACCGAAAGCCGCCTGAGGGCGTGGAGCTCGGGCCGACCGACAATCCCGAAGACGAAGACGTCGCGATGGATCCCGACGACAGCCTGCCCTGGCCCGATCCGGTAAAGATCCAGAAGTGGTGGGATGCGAACCAGCAGCGCTTCCAGCCCGGCGTCCGCTATTTCATGGGCGCACCGCCTTCCTGGGAGCATTGCCTCGAGGTGCTCAAGAACGGCTACCAGCGCCAGCGCATCGCGGCGGCGCAGTATCTGTGTCTTCTTCGCCCAGGCACGCCGCTGTTCAACACCGCCGCGCCGGCGTGGCGCCAGAAGCGCTGGCTCGCCAAGATGACCTGAAACACATGGCAGCAGGGCAAAATCTGGGTCCGGTTGGCACACAGTCTCGTCCTCCATGGATGGACACTGGCACGATGTGCCTTGCGCCGAGCGCGCTGCCTTCACCCGTCATCGCCAGCAATGTCCCCCGGCTGAGCGCTTCTGAGAAGGTGGCGGAAGCCATCCGCAGAGCGGCGCGATCCATGCCGGGGGAAGCAGGGTCCAAGCTGCAGTCGCTGCTCTCACCTGAAGCGCTCGCGATGGTCGCCGGCGTCCTCGTGGTCTGGGTGGCGTCGCATGCGGTCGGCGTGGGCGAAGCGGTCGACGTTCTCCTTCTTGTCACCGGTTTGATCTTCGTTGGGCGTGAGGCGGTGGATGCCATCGGCCATCTCATCGACTTCGGGCGCCTCGCGCTGGGCGCACAAACGGAGGCCGATCTGGATTCGGCGGGCAAGCACCTCGCCATCGCTGTGTCGATCATCGGCATCAACACGGTGATCGTGCTGCTGACCCGAGGTGGCATCAAGGCATACCGGGGGCGGTACAAGCCGTCGATCAAGGGAGATCCCGCGCTGCCCCCCGGCGAAGGGTGGACCAACAAGTATGGCGATGTTCGGTATTCCACTGCGGGCTCTGCTCAGGAGCAGGCGCTGGTCCGGTATCACGAGCAGGTCCATTCCTTCCTTTCGCCGAAGTTGATGAGATTCCGCGAGTTGCGCGCGGACCTGAGGATGGCTGGCTATCAAAAGTCCGCGTTCCTTCGCTACCTCGAGGAAGCGCTGGCAGAAAGCTACGCGCAGCTCAGGGTGAACGGTATCAAGGGCCTGCCGGCGGGGATTCGGTTCCCGATCGCGAACGGGTACGTAACGCTGCGTGCGGTCACGACTGAGGCCGCGGTTGGCCTGGCATTGGGGACGATTACCGTGGGCGGGATCGTTTACGCCGTAGACCTTGAGTCGACCCAGCCGTAGGGCATGAGCAAGGACGAAGCTATCGCTCGAGCCAAAGGTTTCGCTGAGAAGCAGGGCTGGGCATGGCGCGAACCAGTGCACGCCGAAACCTATCGCCCTTGGTTTATCGGCGCCTTGCGCTGGCGGGTAGTCTCAAACTACGGCTTGCTGGGCGGCAACGTCCGCGTCGAACTTGACGATGCAACGGGCAATATCATGAAGAGCCAGTA
>CAWHCG010000021.1:0-83933 GCA_963827575.1 uncultured beta proteobacterium | reverse complement strand
GCGCTGAAGCTCGGAAAGGCGCTGTTCTGGGACATGCAGGTCGGCAGCGACGGCCTCACCTCCTGCGCCACCTGCCACTTTCATGCCGGGGTCGATAGCCGATCGAAGAACCAGGTCAGTCCCGGCCTGAACGGCACACCAAGGACATAACCTTCTCGGAACAGCTGGGCGGCGCTCCAAACCGCCAGCTCACGCTCGACGACTTCCCGCTTCACAAGCTGTCCGATCCCAACGATCGGGCCAGCGCGGTCCTGTCCGACACCAACGATGTGGTCTCCTCCCAGGGGGTGCACTTCGGCATTTTTGTGGGTGCCAACACGGGCGGCGGAGAGATCGTCCAGATCGGAACCGGATCCAGACGGCTTTCAGGTCGGAGGCATCAACGTGCGCCGCGTCGAGCCGCGGAACACCCCGACGGTGATCAACGCCGTCTTCAACAGGATCCTGTTCTGGGATGGTCGGGCAAAGGACACTTTCAACGGAATCGACCCCAGCGGGTCCGCCAACACGCTCGTGTACATATACAAAGCCACCGGCCTGAATCAGATCGTTCCGGTCTCGGTTCAGCTCGCCAAGTCTCCTCTCGCTTCGCTATCCGTCGGGCCGCCACTGAGCATGTTCGAGATGTCTGCCGTCGACCGTCCGTTCCTGGACATCGGCGATAGGCTCACGCGCGAACGGATACTGAAGCAGAGGCACAAGGCCCTGACGCGCTACGGGAGGAACCTGCGCGGCGTCAGACCCCTAGCCAAGCAGGTGGTACATCCGCAGGACAGCGTGCTCGGCACCGAGAGCAGATCGCCCACTCCCGGCCTGCGCACAGCGACGTACGATGCGTTGATCCGACAAGCCTTCAGGCCGGAATGGTGGCTCTCGACCCAGATCATTCAGGTCAACGATGAGGGAGATCCGACGGTCCTGTTCGGCCCGGTCACCACGAGCAATCAGTACAGCCTCATGGAATGGAACTTTTCCCTGTTCTTCGGCCTGGCGTTGCAGGAGTACATGGCGAGCCTCGTCGATGGGGATTCACCCTTCGACAGGTTTCAGAGGGGCGACCTCAACGCGCTCAGCGCTAAGCAGATCAACGGGCTCGCGCTGTTCGTCAACGCGGCGACAGACAGACGCTCAGAACGACCCTGACCCGGTGCAGGCTGCACCTTCTGCCATGCCATTCCGGAGTTCACCAAGGCCGCCAGGGGGCAAACCGAGCTGGACGCGCCGAGCCGAGGCTTCCGCAACATCGGCGTCAGGCCGATCGCCGAAGACCCCGGCCAGGCCGATGGAGCCAGCCCATCCGGAGGACGATTCAAGACGCCCACTCTGCGCAATGTGGAGCTCACCGCTCCGTACATGCACAACGGCGGAATGGCGACTCTGCGGGCAGGTCATCGAGTTCTACAACAGGGGCCGGAGCGATTTCGATGCCAGCCCAGGGTGGAGCGAGGCCAGGGCAAGTCCTGAACCTGAGCGATGCCCAAAAAGAGGAGCTGATCGCTTTCCTCAGAGCACTCACTGACGACAGAGTCCGCTTCAAGAAGGCCCCGTTCGACCATCCACAGTTGTTCGTCCCCAATGGCCATCCGTTGAATCAAACGCTACGTGCGCAACAACAGCAAGGGCAATGCGGTGGACGAGCTGCTGCAGATTCCTGCGGTCGGTCGCAATGGCGGCGGACAGAGCATCGGCCCGAAGAGTTTCCTCAACATCCAGCAGTAACCCTGTTGAGCCAGCCGCCCCGCGCCTTGGGCGCCTACTCTCCTTGATCAGGAGGGCAACCCACTCCCTTCCTCTCCCCGGAGAGGGGACCCGGCGGGCGGTGTGGCGTAGGCAACTCGATCCCGCAGCGCTCGATACGCGTGCATCCAAACACGCCTCAGAGAAATCTGGGGCGTGTACTGCACACGCAGGCATCTGTGGCTCGAAGCCCGTCGCCGTCTTCAAGAATGCATAGATGGCCAGCCAGGCAGCAGCCCGAAGAAGACGTAGCACACCACCGCTCCGACCAGGCACATCGACAGGCCCCACGCCAGCATCTGGTTGAACAGCCGCTTGCGATCGACGTCGGGCGCGGCGTTGGAGATGCACAGCGCGCCCAGCGTCGACAGCGGAGAGATGTCCACCAGGTGCGCGCCGACGTTGATCGAGGAAGCGATGGCGAGCGCATCGCCGCCGCCCAGTTTCTCGATCAACCCGGGAATCGTGGGCAGGAAGGCGGGCAGGACCACGCCGGAGGAACTGCTGTAGACGGAGATCACGCCGGTCACCAGCGCTATCACGCCGGTGATGCTGTGCTGCGTGGACAGCCCCGACAACATCGAGGTCAGCAGGTCCATGCCGCCAGTCTTGTCCGCGACTCCGATCAGCACCGTGACCCCGCAGACCATCAGCACCACGCTCCAGGGCACGGCTCGAAGCGCTTCCTTTTCGTCCGCGGCCCTGGCCAGCGACAGCATGGCGGCGGCCAGGAAAGCGCCGATCGTGACGTCGACCTTGAAGATCAGTACCGAGACCAGCAGGGCGACGATCGCCGCGAGCGTGAGCTTCTGCTGCGGGGTGAAACCTGCTTCGACCGCCGGGCCACTGTCCGTGGCGGTCCGGGCAGCGCCCCCGCGCAGCAACCGCGCGCCGCCGAACATGAAATACCCGGCGAAACCCACGAACGACTGCGCGAGCAGCGCGTTGAAGTACGTCCGCCACTGCACGCCTTCCAGGCCGACGCTCGCCATCAGGCCGTTGGCGATGATGCCGGTGGGTGCGAAGGGCGACAGGGCGCCCGCGTTGGCACCGGAACACACCATGATCGCCATCAGGAACGGCGACACCCCGACCCGCCCGGCGGTAGCCATGGCAACGGGCGCGAGCAACGCGGTGGCCGCAATGTTGCCCGGACCGATCGAAGCAAACCCCAGCGCCAGCCCGAAGAAGACGATCGGAATGACGCCGGCCCGGCCGCGCGCGAGACCGATCGCGCCGGCGGCGACCCGCTCCAGCGTGCCGTTCACTCGCGCCTGCGAGAACAGCAGCGTCACGCCGACCAGGGTCATGAACAGGCCGGCGGGAAACCCTGCGACCACCGCCTGCAGCTTCATCCCGCCCAGCAGCACCCCGACCAGGAACGCCAGCGCGATCGACAGCAACCCCACGTTCACCGGGAGGAAGCTGCCCGCCACGACGGCGGCAAGCAGGGCCAGCAAGGAGACTACCGCGAGGCTCATGATTGTTCCGGGGCAATGGTGGCGTTGCTGGAGGAGCGAGCAAGACCCCCTCTCCCTTGATGGGAGAGGGCTGGGGAGGGGTGAGCTAGATGCGGATCTCCCCCTGACCCTGGCCCTCTCCCTGATGGGAGAGTGAACTCAGCATCGACCCGGTCGCAGCGCCGCTCAATCCACCCGGCGAATCCACACCGCGGTGTCGTGGAACACCGCGCCGCCGTTCGGCCATCCGGGCTCCGCGCTGGTGAGCGCGTTGATGCCCAGGCCGTTCTCGAAGTAGCGGTTGGGCCAGATGCCCTCGACGATCACCACGCCGCGCTGCTGGCCCTCCTGCGGCTCGACGTGCACGATGACAGCGCCGCGCTCGTTGCCGAGCTGGACCCGGTCGCCCTCGGCCACGCCCAGCTCCGCGCAGTCCTCCGGACGCAGCAGCGCGGTGGGGCGCCGCTCGCGCTTGAGCGAGCTCGGCGTCTCCGTGAAGGTCGAATTCAGGAAGGTGCGCGCCGGCGCCGCGATCAGCCGGAACGGCTTGTCAGCCGTGGCGCGGTCGATCACGTCGAGGTGGTCGGGCAGCACCGGCATCTCCTGCCAGCGGCCGCCGAAGCGTTGCCAGTCGCCGCGGAAGTGGAACTTGCGGTCCGCGGTGTCGAATCCGTCGAGGAAGTGCATCGTCTCGAAGGGGTAGGCGAAGTCCTGACCGCCGCGCTCGTAGTTGGTCTGCGCATCCCACATGCCCGACCGGCGCAGCGTCGCGTCCATGATCTCCCAGACGCTCATGTCGAAGCCGGGATGCTGCGCGCCGAGCCGCTTGGCCAGCTCGCAGATCACGAAGTGGTTCTCGCGCGCCTCGCCGGGCGCTTCGATCAGCTTGCGGGTCACCTGGAAGGTGGTGTGGCCGCTGGCGGTGTAGAAGTCGTCGTGCTCCAGAAAGCTGGTGGCCGGCAGCACCACGTCGGCGAAGGCCGCGGTCTCGGTCATGAACTGCTCGTGCACGCAGGTGAACAGGTCCTCGCGCGCCAGGCCGGCGTGCACCTTGTTGAGCTCGGGGCAGACCATGGCCGGGTTGGTGTTCTGCACCAGCAGCGCCGTCACCGGCGGCCCGCCCTTCAGCGCTTCCGGCATCGCCGGTGAGGATGGGTCCCAGGCGCGATTGGTCCAGCTCCCGCACCGAGCGATCCACCACATCGAGCCCTTCGATCAGCGAGCGGTCGAGCGGGTAGATGCCGGTGTGGCCGTACAGCGCTCCGCCGCCCTTGTGCTGCCAGGCGCCGGTGACGGCCGGCAGGCAGACCACCGCGTGCATGTTGGCCGCGCCGTTGCGCGAGCGCGAGAAGCCATGATGGCAGCGGATGAAGCTGCGCGGCGTGCGCCCGTACAGGCGGGCGAACTCGACGATGGTCGCCACCGGCAGTCCGGTGATCGCGGAGGCCCACTCCGGCGTGCGGGTCTGCACATGCGCGGCCAGCTCGTCGGGGCAGTCGGTGTAGCGGCGCAGATAGTCCCAGTCGGCGAACCCCTCGGCGAACAGCACGTGCATCATGCCGCAGACCAGCGCACCGTCGGTGCCGGGGCGGGGCGCCACGTGCAGGTCGGCCTTCTCGGCGGTGCCGGTGCGGTACGGGTCCACCACGACCAGCTTGGCGCCGCGCTTCTTCGCCGCCATCGCGTGCTGCATCACGTTGACCTGCGTGTTGACCGGGTTGCCGCCCCAGATCACCACCAGGTCGGCATGCTCCGCCGCTTCGCGCAGGTCCACTCCGCGCTTGGCGCCCACGCCGGCGATCCAGCCGGTGTCGGAGAGGGTCACGCAGATGGTCGAGAACCAGCGCGAGTACTTCATCGCGTGGCGCAGCCGCTGGATGCCGTCGCGCTGCACCAGACCCATCGTGCCGGCGTAGAAGTACGGCCACACCGTCTCGGTGCCGTGCCGCGCCGCCTTCTCGATGAAGGCTTCGGCCACGCGGTCCAGCGCCTCGTCCCAGGAGATCCGCTTCCACTGGCCGCCGGCGCCCTTCGGCCCGGTGCGCAGAAGCGGATGGGTGAGCCGGTCGGGGTGGTGCACGCGCTCTGCGTAGCGCGCCACCTTCTCGCAGATCACTCCGGCGGTGTAGGGATTGCGTTGCGATCCGCGCACCCGGCCGATGGTGCGGGCATCCAGGATCTCCACGTCCAGCGCGCAGGTGCTCGTGCAATCGTGCGGGCAGACCGAGGGGGCGATGCGTTGGGGTGCGTTCATCGGTTCTGTGCGGGGGAGAGTGCAGCGTGAACCCGCACCGTATCATACTGCGGGCCCCGGCCACAAAAAGCGGTCGCCTCGATCCTGGAGATCGACGTCCCGGCGCTCCGGGCCGGCCGTGTCGGAGCAACCGGGAAGTGCGCTCGACGCTGATCCCAGCCAGCCGGTTGTGCTAGCCTGCATTCTCACCGCCAACTCGAAGACCGTCAAGGCGCGGGGTCCGGCTGCCCGGATGCCGCCCGGCCGGCCCGGCTGCCGACATCACCAAAATGCTGAAAAACCCCCTCCCCCTGTTCGTGGCCCTGCTGTGCGCGCTGGCCCCGATCGCCCAAGCCGACGTTCCGCGCGAGCTCAAGTGGAACGATCTGATTCCGCCGCTCTCGGCCGATCACCCGTTCGCCAGGCTCACCCGCTATCAGGCCTACCAGCTCGCCCAGATCGCCTCGTTGCGCAGCCGCATGGCGGCGGGCGAGAAGCTCTCGGCCCTGGAGCTCGCGGACCTGGACAAGGCCGCCCGCACCCTCAAGAAGGCGGGGGTGGACGTCGACGGTCTGCTGGCCAGGCGCGAGGAGATCGCCGAGAAGAATCGAGCGCAGGGCCAGAGCGTGAACCCGGCGCTCGACGGCCGGCTGGTGCGCATGCCCGGCTATCTGCTGCCGCTGGAGTTCTCCGGCAAGGACGTCTCGGAGTTCCTGCTGGTACCCTGGGTCGGGGCCTGCATCCATACCCCGCCTCCGCCCCCCAACCAGATCGTGCACGTCAAGGCCGACAAACCGGTGGGAAACGTCAGCATGTTCATGCCCATCTGGGTCACGGGCCGCCTGTCGACCAAGGCGACCAGGACCAACCTGTACCTGGTCGACGGGGCTTCCGACATCCATGCCGGCTACTCGCTGCGCGCCACCGAGGTAGAGCCCTACAAGGAATAGGCCATTCCCGCGGCGGATCTCCGCTGTCCCGCGCCGTGACCGTTCAGCTAACGACAAGGCCGCTACCAGAATGAAAACGGATCCCCGCTTCCCCAATCTGTTCATCCTCGACCATCCGCTGATCCAGCACAAGCTCACCCACATGCGGGACAAGACCACCTCCACGCGGACCTTCCGGGAGCTCCTGCGCGAGATCACCCTGCTGATGGGCTATGAGGTGACGCGCAACCTGCCCTTGACCACGCGGACCATCGAGACCCCGCTGGTCAAGATGCAGGCCCCGGTGATCGCCGGGAAGAAGCTCGCCATCGTCCCCGTGCTGCGAGCCGGGATCGGCATGGCCGACGGGTTGCTCGAGCTCATCCCGTCGGCCCGGGTCGGGCATATCGGCCTGTATCGAGACGAGAGCCATCGCCCGGTCGAGTACCTGGTTCGGCTGCCCGAGACGGAGGGCCGCATCTTCATCCTCTGCGACCCGATGATCGGGACCGGCTACTCCGCCGCCCACGCCGTCGAAGTCCTCAAGGACCGCGGCGTGAAGGCCAAGGACATCCTGTTCCTCGCGCTGGTCGCGTCGCCGGAAGGCGTGCAGGTCTACCAGGAGCGCCACCCCGACGTGCCCATGTACGTCGGCGCCCTCGACGACCACCTCAATGACCACGCCTACATCGTGCCGGGGCTGGGCGATGCCGGCGACCGCCTGTTCGGCACCAAGAACTGATCGCCCCGGGCGACGGTCGCGGCCCGTCTCCCTCTGCAGAGGCCTCCGCCGCTATTTCTTCTTGCCCGCCACGGGGCCCGGCGCTCTGGACGGGGTCACCGCGGAGCTCGACGGTCCGGGAGCGGGCTTCTTCGGTTGCTTGGGTTTCTTGGCCTCACGATTGCTGCGTAGCTGACCCTTAGCCATTCAAGTTCTCCTGAAAGGATGCGCCCCCGGAGCATCGCCGGCGGCTGTCCGGGTGTGTGACCTGGGAAGCTCGCTGTCCACTCGTCAAACAGCTTCTCAAGTCTACGGCAAAACAGCGAAGACAACGCACAGCCGGCGCGCCGCATTCCACCGTTGCGCACCGGCACGGCAGCGTGCTGGCCCGCGGCGGCGCACTGAGTGGTCAGGCCGCGGGGGCCAGCACGTGAATCACGCGGCTGGCGATCAGGTCCTTCACCTTGGCCGCGTAGGCGGCCATGTGCGGCGCGGCGGCATGCGCCTTCAGCGCATCGGCATCCTGCCACTTCTCGATCACGAAGATGGCGTCGGGCCCGGCTTTGGCCTGGAAGCTGCCGATGCCGTCGGCATCGATCGCCGGTCCATACTCGATGCAGCCCTTCTCGGCGCGGACGGCCGGCAGGTTGGCGCGGATCGCGTCGAGCACCGTGGCACGCTGGCCGGGCTTGGTGGTGAGGATTGCAACGACGTGGATCATCCTGGTTTCTCCAAGAGGTGGGGTCAGGCCTATACTTCAAAGAGGTGGGGTCAGGCCTATACTTTATAGTTGGTCCCAAGACAAGGGTGTATGCGTAGACTCTCCGGGCTTCCAACACCAACTATAAAGTATAGGCCTGACCCCAGCTTCAGTCCAGCTGACCTAAGTGTGACAGCCACTACCGGCCTGGACCCCAGCTCAGTCCCTGGGCCGCGCGCTGATCCTCGAGAGTCGCTGCAGGCGGCTGAAGAGCCTGGTCTTGGCCATGCTGGCACCGTCCGGTCTGGCAGAAGGGAGTGAGGACAACGGTATCACGCGTGCGCACAAGGCTCAAGCCAGCGGCATGGTCTACCTGCGGGGCCCGGGATCCGGCACGGGCGAGATGCGGGAGCGGTCCGCAAAGCTCGCGGCATGCTGATCGAGGCGAGGATCGAGTTCAAAACGCCACGCTTGGCCACGCCGATACACAATCCGCTTTACAAATCATTCCAGGTCATCGGGCCCACGGTATCCCGTGCCCGGCCACGAGCCTGACTTCACCTTTTTCGGGAACCATGCCCGGTTGCCTCTCTCGGAAGGGTGATTGGCCGCGGTAACAGCGCGGTTCAAAATAGGGCCTCGGGGGGAGCACCGTTGAAGGAGATCCACTCGTGAGTCGCAGCAGGGCGCACCTGAGCTCTCACTCGGAGACGCTGGCCGCGGCTGCTGCGCCAGTAACCTCAAGTTAGCGGGGTCGTCCTTGCTGGAGCGAGGAATGAGACGGAGCCGCCATCTGGCGTACGTGACTGCCCTCGCCGCGCTCACGGCGATTTACTTCGTCTCGGGCAAGCTCGGGCTGGGGCTCGCCTTCGTCAACGTCAGCGCCAGCGCCGTGTGGCCGCCCACGGGGATCGCGCTGGCGGCGCTGCTTGTGCTCGGCTATCGCGCCTGGCCTGCCATCTTCCTCGGCGCCTTCCTGGTCAATATCACCACGGCAGGTTCGGTCGCGACATCGCTGGGCATTGCCACCGGCAACACGCTCGGGGCGGTGATCGGCGCATATCTGGTCAACCGGTTTGCCAACGGCCGTCACGCCTTCAACCGGGCGCAGGACGTCTTCAGGGTCGCCTTCCTGGCGGGGATGGTGAGCACGGTGGTGAGCGCGACATTCGGCGTCACCAGCCTGTCCCTGGGCGGCCTGGCGAGTTGGGCCGGCTACGGACAGGTCTGGCTGACCTGGTGGCTCGGGGATGCTGTGGGTGTCCTGATCGTGGCGCCCGTGGCGTTGCTCTGGTACGTCCAGCCTCACCTGCAGTGCACGCGCAAGCAGCTCTTCGAAGCAATGGCGCTGCTGCTGGCCGTGATCTCCCTGGGTCTGATCGTCTTCGGCAACCTGCTGCCGCAGCACGGCAGCGACTATCCGATCTGGGTCTTGTGCATTCCGCTGCTGGTGTGGATTGCAGCTCGCTTCGGTCAGCGCGAGACGGCCACCGCCACTTTCCTGCTCTCGGCCGTCGCCACCTGGGGCACGGTGTCCGGATTCGGGCCCTTCGTTCGGGCGTCCCAGCACGAGTCGCTTCTGCTGCTGCAGACGTTCATGGGCGTCATCGCCATGATGGCGATGGCGCTGTCGGCTTCGCTGTTCGAGCGCAAGCGCCTGGAAGCGCACCTCGTGCACCTGGCGGACCACGATCCGCTCACGGATCTGCTCAGCCGACGCGGCTTCCACGCCGAGCTGTGGCGCCAGCTCGCCAAGGCCAAACGCTATGGCGTGCGCGGCTCGCTGCTGTTCCTGGATCTGGACGATTTCAAGCGCGTCAACGACACGCTCGGGCACGCGGCGGGAGACCAGGTGCTGGGCGGCGTAGCAGCGCTGCTGCGGGCACGGCTGCGCGACACCGACCTGTTGGCGCGGCTGGGCGGCGACGAGTTTGCCATCCTGCTGCCACACACCAGCAACGGGCAGACGCGCGCCGTGGCACAGCAGCTGCTCACCGCCATCCGCAGCCAGACCATGGTGATCGAAGGCCGGCCGGTCACGGTCAGCGCCAGCATCGGCATCGCGCTCTTTCCCGACCACGGGCACAGCGTCGAGGGCCTCCTCGCCGGCGCGGACGCAGCGATGTACCAGGCCAAGGCGGCTGGCGGGAACCGCTTCCTGGTGTGCTCGCCGGAGCTGGACCGCCTGAGCAAGGATACGGAGCTTCCCGATCCGGAGGGCGTGCGCAACGCTTTCGAGAACGGCCGAATGCTCCTGTTCGGCCAGCCGATCCTGGATCTGCGCCGCAATCGAATCTGCCAGTACGAGTTGTTGCCGCGCTTGACCCCCGAAGCCGGCGGGGGATTCAGCCCCGCCGCGATCCTGGCAGCAGCGGAGCGCTCCGGTACGATCCACGCCATCGATCGCTGGGTGGTAAGCCAGGCAGTCGGCCTGCTCGCACGCCCGCGCGGGCGCGGGCATGCACTCCAACTCTGCGTCAGCCTTTCCACGAAGGCGTTGTCGGACGGGGAGCTGGTGCCGGCTATCCGGCGCGCGCTGCTCGGCACGTCCGCCGATCCGCAGGATCTGATCCTGGAGATCAGCGAGATAGCCACCCTCTCCGATGCGGAACGGGCCCGCACGTTCGTCCGCGCTGTCAAAGGGTTGGGGTGTCAGATCGCTCTCAATCACTTCGGCGCCGGGTTCTTCTCTCTGTCTCAGCTCAAGCGGCTGCCGGTGGACTACTTGAAGATCGACGAGCACCTGATTCGCGACCTGGAAGACGACCGCGTCGACCGGCATCTGGTCGAAGCCATCGTGGGGGTGTCGCGGGCACTGGGTCCGAAGACGGTCGGCGAAGGCGTCGGCGACAGCGCCACCATGCGGCTGCTGCGGGAGTGCGGGGTCGACTACGCTCAGGGGCCGCACGTCGGCAACCCCAGAGCAGTCGCCGAGATCTTTGCGGCGACCTGACGCGAGCGCGAGCCGCTACTTCAGCGTCCCGAGGAGCTGCAGGTTGCCGACGTAGCCATTGGGCATTCCCCCTGCTTCTTGCCACGACACGAGCTCGACCTTGACGTAACGCGCCGTGAACGGGTCGACTTTGAACTCGTGCAGCGGCGCACGCATGTTCCGGTAGTTGGGCAGCGTCAGCACGGTGATCTTACGGAATGGCCCGGTTTCCGATTGGTCAGCGGCGTAGATGGCGAGCTCCTTGAGGTTGCTCCTGCTGGTGCTCTCTACGTACACGGCCACCGCATCGATCTCCGCGGGCCTCTCGTCGCGGAAGGCGAACACGGCAAAACCGTGCGTCCCCAGGACCGCGGTCTGGAGCCGCCGCTCCATCACCTGGCGCCAGCCGTCTTCATTCGCGATGATGAGCTTGCCGCCCTCCTCCGGATCGAGCAGGTTCGCATGCGCTGCGGAAGGAGCAGCTTTTGCGCCGCCCGCTGAGGCCTGCGGTGTGGCAACCGGCGGCATGACCGCCGCAGCCTGGGTCGGAGCGGGTGCCTGCACCACCGCGGGCACTACCGCGGCGGGCAGCGTCGCCGCTGTTGGCGAACTCTGCGCTCCGCCGCCCAGCAAGCCGATCTGCTTGATCGCGATGAGCAGGACAGCCAGCCCGGCCAACAGCCCGCCGGCTCCCAGTGCAATGCCGGCGGGTGTTTGCCACCAATGCTTCTGCACCGAAGATGCCGTCGAGCGCGCGCGGCCCGCCGGCATCTCATCCGGCCGCTGAACCAGGTCGCGCACCGCTTCCAGCAGCCCCGCCCATTCCCGGTCCGCCGGATCACCCCGCCAGTCGACCAGCCTGGCGGCCTGCAGATGGCGGAACTCCAGCGGAGGCTCAACGTCGTCGATCAGAACCGGCACCATGATCTGCCGCTTGCGCGCATCGGAGGCCTCGTTGAACACCCACTCCGAGGCCACCGCGGCATGCGACCAGATCACGATCACGCACCTGGCCTGCTGCAGCGCCTGCTCGATCACGCGGTTGAAGCTCTTGCCGCGGGGAATGTCCCGATCCCACCAGGCATCCAGGCCCTGGCCCTCGAGGGTCTTGATCAGCAGCTCGATCCGCGGGCGATCCACACCGGCATAGCTGATGAAGATCTTTTCGCCTGACATCGACTCTCCGTCCACCGCAACTCGTTTGGCGACCGGGCCTCCCGCGAGCTCACCTCGGTCTCATTCAAGCAGGCTCAAGTCCCGCTGGCAGTCCCCAGGGTTGGGAACGGCTCAACCGCGTAGGAAGCGAGCCTGGGCACCAGTTGCGCGAGCAAGTCGGCTTCCATCGGTTGCACGCCGACATCGCCCCGGAAATTGGCCAGAAACGCGTTGGGAAACCTCGCACGGATGAGCGAGGTCACCTCGGCGATCTTGGCGTCTTCGTCCGCATTGGTGAAGCGGACGGATCCGGCGGGGTCGTAGTAGATCGCCGGCGTGCCCTTCTCGATCGGCAGCTTGGCTCGTGGGCGCATCGGTCCAGCGCAGGCGGGCGAGCAGTTGCAGCGCGTCCTTCCGGTCTTTCGGCCTGCGGAAGACCCAGATCCAATCGGGATGCCGGTCGCGCAACTCCTCGACCTTCTTTCGGCTCAGCGCGAGCCAGCCGATGCGGCCGGCTTTCAGGTCGGCATCGAAGTCTCGCCAGTAGTAGAAGACGTCCATGGGCTGATATGTCCTTCGGCGTGAGCGATGCAGTCGAGGGTGGTGCCGGATCGGTTGTCGCGTCCAGACGACCGCGCCTTCCCCCGGGACCGCAGCAACCGGGCTTCTAGACCTGACCGAGGAAATCGCTCTTTCCGATCTCTACGCCACAGTGACGCAGAATGGCGTATGCGGTGGTGACGTGAAAGAAGAAATTCGGCAGCGCATTATGCAGCAGGTATGTCTGCCCGGTCAGCGTCTTGCTGTTGCCGCCCAGCTTGAGCGTGATCTCGCGCGTCTCCGAGCCTTCGATCTGCGCGGGTTTGACGGTGTTGATGAATGCCACCGTCTTGTCGATCCTGGCCTTGAGCTCGGCGAAGCTCGCTTCGTTGTCTTCGTAGGCGGGCGGCTCGATGCCGGCGAGCCGGGCCGTACCGCGCTTGGCGTGGTCGCTCGCGATTTGCACCTGCCGCTTCAGGCTGAGCATATCCGGGGCGAGGCGGTAGTCGAGCAGCACCGAGGGATCGATCTTCTTCGCTTCGGCAAAGGCTGCGCCCTTCCCCAGAATCGCAGCCAGATTGCCGAGCATCTTCAGGAAGACGGGAACCGATACCTGGTACATCGAGATTGCCATGTGGAAGCCTCTGTCTGCGTGGGTGGGAGGGGTACGGAACGCCAACCATACCACACGCGCCCGACCCAGTTCCGCGGCTCGCGGATCGGGCGCTGGCCTCGGCTTGCGGAGTGACCTGGAACCCAGGGGATCTGCCGGCTCGACTTTGCAGCCAGGCTTCCCGCTCTCCCGGTCCCGACCCCGCCGGGGTTTTTTGGTTACCCCTGGGTTCTTCGGCTACCCCGATGCTCTTCCGTTACCCCCGGGATCCTTCGATTTGCGCCGGGTTCTTCGGTTACCCCCGGGGTTCTTCGGTTACCCCGGGGTTCTTCGGTTACCATGGACGGCTGCAAGCTGTGGTGGCACGACCGCTCAGGCGTCCGACGCTCCACCTCGTCGGGCGCGCCCGGAACGGCCGAGCGCCCGCGTTGCGCCGCAAGCTACGTCCTCGCATCAAACATAGAACACATAGAACACAAGGAGGAGTCATGGACAACGGCGCTCGCGCGCTTGCGCTCGCATTGGCAAGCGCCGTCGCGGTCGGAACACCCGTGAGCGCAGCCGATCCTGCGCTGCCGGTCTGGGCCTATCCGGTCAATCCTCCGGGTACGCAACCGGCCCCGGACGACGGCAGGTCGCTGCGCGTTCCCGGCAGCCCCGTGTCATTCACGCTGACGCAGATCCGCGATCTGTTCAAAGTACCCGACTGGCATCCAGGCGATCACCCGGCGATGCCCGAACCGGTGGCCAACGGGAGGCAGCCGGGCGTTTTCGCCTGCGGCTACTGCCATCTCCCCAACGGGCTCGGTCGCCCCGAGAACTCCAGTCTCGCAGGGCTGCCGGCCGAGTACATCGTGCAGCAGGTGGCCGACTTCAAGAGCGGCGCCCGACGCAGCTCCGAGCCGGACAGCCTGCCGATCAATCTCATGACGGCCGTGGCCAAAGGCCGCGACCGACGCAGAGGTCAGGGTTGCCGCCGCCTACTTCTCCACCTTGAAACCGAGGCCCTGGATCCGGGTGGTCGAATCCGCCACGGTTCCCAAGACCCATGTGGCAGGCTGGATGCTGGTCGCCTCCGAGCCGGTCGAGCTGGAACCGATCGGCCAGCGCATCATCGAGATGCCCGAGGATCTCGAGCGCACCGAGTTGCGTGACGCGGCTTCCGGGTTCGTCGCCTACGTGCCCGTCGGCAGTATCGCGAAAGGGGAGGCACTGGTCACCACCGGCGCAGGGGGCAAGACCATTGCCTGCGCCATCTGCCACGGTCCCGACTTGAAGGGGCTGGGCCCGGTGCCCGCCCTCGCCGGCCGCTCGCCCAGCTACCTCGTGCGCCAGCTCTACGACATCCAGCACGGCGTTCGCAACGGGCCCTGGGCCGCGCTGATGCACGCGGTCGTCGCCCGGCTGAGCGAACCGGACATGGTCGCGATCGCCGCCTACACCGCTTCCCGGGCCCCCTAAACCTAGATCGGGGTCAGGCGGGGTCAGGCCTATACTTTGTAGTTCCAACCACGACCGCACGACCGGGGTCAGGCCTATACTTTATAGTTCCCCCTGGAGGTATAAAGTATAGGCCTGACCGCCGGGGATAGGTTTCGCTTTGGACGACATGCTCCGTCTCCTTTCAGTGGCACGCGTTTCCACTCCAGACGCGTCGAAGTTGGACATCCTATCCCGGGCTGCGTTTCCTGTGGTGATGCCGAGCCGCCCCGACCGCACGATTGTGATAGCCCCGCCCGGACGCAGGTCACTAGGATGATCTCCTCTCGACAGAGGTCATCATGCAAGAGTACACATCGGTTCTGGGCCAGGCTCTCCTGGCCAGCGGCCCGGCTGCCTACCGGGGTTGATGTTCAGTACGCCGCCTCGCGGATCGGTGCGAGCTTCGGGCCCTCTCCGAACACGTCCCGGATCGGACGCAGGTTCGCTGCTTCGTTCTCGGCTTCCGGACCGTGATGCGCCTGCACGAAGTCCCGCGTGAACTCGTCGAGCAGACCGTACCGGTCGAGCACCGTGGCGAGGACATTGAGGTGGTCGATGCGTTCGTCGTACCTCCCCGGAATCACCCTCCCCGGCGGCCCGTAGAAGAGCGTGACGATCGGGTGGATCCCGGTCCTATAAGGGTTCCCGCGCGAAGCGTCGGTCGAGCCGTCCTCGTCGAAGGTGACGATGAGCAGGCTGTCGTGCTCCCGCGCCCAATCCGCATACGGCTTGATGTAGGTTGCCAGCCAGGCATCGCACACGGCCTTGCCGGCGCTGTGCAGGTCGTGCTGCTCGTTCGGCACGACGATAGACACGGTCGGCAACCGATCGAACCGGAGCGGGTGGCCCTCGGCATCGACCGCGAACCCGCGATAGCGCCGGCCATCGACCGGGTCGGTGGTGTTGGTGAAGCCCACGTTGGCCTCGACGGGCAGGACGAACTTCTGCTTGTCCGCCGCGACAGGGCGGCCCGTCAGATCGATCCAGTTGATCGCCGGATTGTGCTTACGGCGGTATAGATCGGCGATTGGGGACGGGTCATCCGGCTCGTCGTAATGCGGATACGGCAACGACTCCGAGAACGACGCGAAGCTCTTTCCGTTCGCGATGAGCGCAGCACCGAGGTTCGGCGTCGTCAACGGACGTCCGCTGGCCGGCAGCGGGTTGTTCCCGATCCCAACCGGCGTGCGCGGCACCGGGCGCGGGAGCCTGTTGCCGGCAGGATCGTTGATCGCAGTCCCCAGATACGGCGAGCCTGGGGCCTGAAACCAGCTCGGCACGACCCCCTGATGATGCCCCGAGAACAGATAAAGGTAGTTCGGCTGGCTCGGCCGGGCCGGCAGGCCCGACTCGTATCCGTCGGGAACGATGCCATAGGGGGTCTGCGCGAAGTAAGCCCGGGTCATCAGAGCCGCGCTGCTTGCGAGGCCATTGAGATACGGCATCTCCCGATTGCCGATGATCTCGTTGAACGATTTGTTCTCCAGGATCACGATGACCACGTGCGCGGGACTCCACGTGTCGGCGGCGACGCACGGCGGGGTCAGCCCGGGCACGCCCGACAGCAGCAACAGGATCCATGCGCAGGTGCCACGCACCTTCATCATCGCTGCCCGGTCGTGCTCCCCCAAACTGGGCACGCGGTCCCGCAAGTGCGATGGATGGGTGCCTTCGCCGATCCCGGCCATCGCAGGCCGATGTGGCCTCGTGGGACTGCCGTCATGGCGCTGATCACGCAAGCCTGCTTCGAAGCCCTCACGGCATCCACGGCACCATCTCCACCGCGCCCTTGGGGGCGAACGGGATCTCGATCAACCACAATCCGCCAGCCTCATGCGCACGCCGCACCGCGGCACCGAGGTCCTTCGCTTCCACCCGCGCGCTCCGGGCTCCGAATGCCTCTCCGAGCTTCACGAAATCCGGGTTCTTGAGCGCGGCGCCGATGTGCCTGCCGCCGAACATGCGATCCTGATATTTCCTGATCGCACCGAAGGCGTTGTCGTTGAAGACCAGCACGATCAGGTCCAGGTTCTGCGCGCTTGCCGTCGCCAGCTCCTGCATCGTGAAGAGAAAGCCGCCGTCGCCGCAGATCGACACCACCGGCTGCTTCGGGCAGGCGAGCTTCGCACCGATCGCCGCCGGCAGGGAGTAGCCGAGCGTGCCGTACGTCCCGGGATGGATCAACGTACGTGGCTGGTAGGTCGGGAGCAGCAGCGGCATCCAGTAGCCCACCAAAGTCAGGTCGTCGACGAAGATGGTGTCGTCCGGCAGCGCTGCGCGCAGATCCTCGACGACTTTGACCACCGGCCCGGCGCGCTCCATCATCGCGGCATGCTTGCGGCGGCGGAAGTCGGCGGCGTCGAACCAGCCTGCCCGCGTCTGGCCGACGCCGAGCTGCGCTACCAGCGCATCGAGCACCAGCGCCGCGTCGCCGACGATGCCCACCTCCACCGGCCGGCGCTGCCCGACCACGAGCGGATCGATATCCACCTGCACGATCCGCTGCGGAAACCGCGCGCCGCCGTTCCAGTCCGAGACCACGTCGATGCGCGAACCGACGACCAGCGCCAGATCCGCCTGCGTGAGCAGCTCGTCGTACAGATTCAGCCGGCCCCAGCCGTCGCCCAGCGCGAGCGGATGCCGGTCCGAGATCGCTCCTCGGCCGAACACGCTGGTCACCACCGGCGCGCCCAGCTGTTCCGCCACCCGCACCAGCGCCTGCGTGGCTCCCGCGTTCTCCACGCCGCCGCCTGCGAAGATGAACGGGCGCTTCGCCGACTTCAGCGCCTCGGCCGCGCGGGCGACGCTCGCCGGATCGCCCCCCGGCCGGCTGTACCGCTCGGGCGGCAGGAGCGTGACCTCCGCCTCACCGCTCTGGACGTCCAGCGGCATCTCGATGTAGGCGGGCCGTGGGCGCCGGCAGCGCATCGCGCGCATCGCCTCGCGAATCACCTTCGGAACGTCGCCCGGCGTGGCCACCCGGGTCGCATACCCGCACAGCGAGCCGGCCACCGCCGACCGAGTTCGCCAGCTCATGAAAATGTCCGCCTTCGCGCTCGAGCTGTGCCAGCGCGTTCTGACCGGCGAACACCAGCATCGGCGTCGACTCGGAATAGGCCATGCCGATCCCGGTCAGCGCGTTGGTCAGGCCCGGGCCCGGCACCACGAAGCAGGCGGCGATCTTTCCGGAAGCGCGCGCGTAGCCCGCCGCCATCAGCGATGCGCCCTGCTCGTGACGCACCGTCACCACCTGGAACGCCGGATCGTCGAACACCCCGTCGAACAGCGGACAGTCGTGCGTGCCGACGATGCCGAAGATGTGCTCGATGCCCTCGGCCTTCAGCGCCATCGCCACAGCCCGGCCGCCTGTCATGCGTTGCATGAGTCTCCTCCCGTGCCCCTGTGGGCCGTTGCCATGCTCGCCAATATACCGCTAGTTGCCGCTTCGAGCTCAAGGCGCGCTCTCTCCTCTGCGGGGCACGGGCTGGGAGCTAGGACTACGGACTTGAGGGGCTGGGGCTGGTGCCGATCGCGAGCCTGCCGCATGACGCCAGCAGCGAAGCAAGGCACTGGGAGATCACGGACACTCTGACCAAGTGCCGTGTCGTTCCCGCCCAGGCGGGAACCCGGGCTTCTCTGGATCCCAGCCTGCGCGGGGATGACCGTCAATTGGTGTTGGGACGCTGCTCCAGCTCCATCCTCGTTGAAGGAGCCTGAAGGCTAGCTAGCGCATGGCAACGTCATCCGGCAGCCTGTTCCAGGTCTGACCGAGATCCACGCTGCGAAACTGCCCTTGCGTACACACCACGCGCACCGAGGCGCCCGACTGCTCGGGCAGGAAGTGCGGACAAAACTCCGCGGGGATCTCTCTCTTCACCCAGGTCTGCCCGCCGGCGGCCCTGAAGTAGACGTTGTCGTTGGCGATGAGGCCGCTGGGATGCGCCGCGACCAGCAGCCCTTGTCCGGGCGACTCGATGACACCGCGCACGCGGCGCGCACCGGAGGGCAGGTCGATGCGGCGGACGCCGTCCCCGGCGTAGGGCACATACAAGAGCGACTCCTGTTTCAGGTCGGCCCGCGAATACAGGTAGAAGCCCTCCTTGCCGCGGCGGAAGCCGATCGGGCTGTACGGCTCACTGGTGTCGTACTCGTTCACTCGCATGGGTTCGTTGAGCGCGAGCCACCTGTGGCTCGCCCATGTGACGCCGTCATCGAGGCTGATCCAGACCAGCCCGTTGCGGTCCACTGCGACGATCCCGCTGCGCCCGAAGACGCGCAGCAGGGCCGGCTTGGTGCTGCGCTCCGGCCAGGGTTTTTGCGTTACCGTCGAGCCCCGCACGAGCAGGTAGCTGGATTGAGGCAACGGACACACGCCGCGATCCTGATCGAAGGTGCACCAGTCCAGCCCGGCCAGGGTGCCGGACTCGATCGGAAACAGCTCCAGCTTGCCGCTCGCGCTGGTGCCCACACGGGCGAGCGCTCCGAGCTGGCCTCCCACATGCTGAACGGTGCGCGTCACGTCGCCTTCCCAGGCCAGCTCCATCAGCTCGCTCCTGGCGATCGCCCGCGCCTGCCGTTCGTCGGACTTGCTGGCTGCGGCCTTCACCAGGAGCTCGCTCATGTCCCGGACCTTCCTGGCCACGATCGCCTTGCGCAGCCTGGCGAGGTCCGAGGCCTCCAGGTATTCCTGCGGCCCGGCCAGGAACTCCGGTGAGCTCAGCGACGCATACAGGTCGGCGTGCTTTGCCTTCAGGTGGTCGACCATCCCGTTGGTGTTGTCCACCGCCACCACAGCGTAGTGGTCGCTGCGCCGCTTCGGCGCGTAGAGGTACAGCTTGCCGAGGTAGGTGGCGCGACCCCGCTCGATGCGGAACTTGATATCCAGCGGGTAGGTCGTCGACGAGCTCTGCGACAGGGTGCTGAACCAGGTCGCGAGCGACGGACCGGTGATTGCATAGTTGAGGTTGCTCATCCGGTACTCGCCGGGCGGCAGAGTAAGCACCAGGAACCCGTTGCGCAGCGCCCGCTCGTAGGTCGTGCCGTTGATCTCGGGCGCAAGCAGGTTCCGGTACTCGCCGCCGGCGAGCGAGCGATACGTACCGTTGACGTCGGCGAAGTTGGACCTGATCTCGGCGACGAGCAGCCCTGCAGTTCCGACTTTGCTGGGCACATTCACCGGCATCCGCGCGCAGCCGCCGAGCAGCAGCGCGATCACCGCTATCCACACATGCAACCGGGCCATGCGACCCTCCTCGTTCCCGCCATGGAAAAGAGTGCAACAAGTGTCACAGCCGGCCCCCGGCCCCTGAGGGACCTTGCTTGTGACACCTGCCCGCCGCAGGAAAACGCAAGGGACATACCACGGACCCCAGCCGCAATCGGCCAGATCGAGAGTCCGACGATTCATCACCCTACGCGCTGCCGCCTCATGGCTGCTGCCGTGGTCGCGGTCTGAAGCTTCCCAAAATCGGCACATCGCTCTCCCGGATTGGTCCCGCGGTGGCAGTGTGGTACGGTGCGGTTCTGCCCATCCTCGAGTCGATTCCCCTCATGAACGGCGCCGAAAGCCTCGTCCGCACGCTTGCTCGCCAGCGGCATCGATACCTGCTTCGCCAACCCCGGCACCTCGGAGATGCACTTCGTCGCGGCCCTCGACAAGGTCGACGGGCATGCGCTGCGTCCTCGGCCTCGCGGAGACCGTGGTGATCGGGCTGCGCAGATGGCTACGCGCGCATGGCGGGCAAAGCCCGCGGCGACGCTGCTGCACTGCGGACCCGGCTTCGCCAACGCCATCGCCAACGTGCACAACGCCCGCCGCGCGAATGCGCCGATGGTGAACATCGTCGGCGACCACGCCACCTACCACCGCCCGTTCGATGCGCCGCTCACGGCCGACACCGAAGGGCTCGCACGCGCCGTGTCGCACTGGGTACGCACCAGCAGCTCCGTCGGCACGCGTCGGCGCCGACGGCGCCGCGGCGGTGCAGGCGGCCATGACCCCGCCCGGGCAGATCGCCACGCTGATCCTACCGGCCGATACGGCGTGGAACGAAGGCGGCGAAGTCGGCGCGCCGCTGCCGGTGCCCGCGCCGGCCGGCTGTGGCGCCCGACACCGCTGCGCACGATCGCGCAGGCGCTGCGCAGCGCGCGAGCCGGCGATGCTGATCCTGTCCGGCCAGGCCCTGTCCGAAGCCGGCCTGGCGGCGGCCCATCGCGTCGCGCACGCGAGCGGTGCGAAGCTGCGCACCCCCACGCAGGTCGCACGCATGGCACGCGGCCGCGGGCGCGTGCCGGTCGACCGCATTCCCTATGTGGTCGACAACGCGCTCAAGGTGCTTGCCGGTACGCGGCACGTGATACTCGTCGGCGCGCAACCGCCGACCGCGTTCTTCGCCTATCCCGGCAAGCCCAGCCTCACTTCGCCGCCCGACGCCGTTACGCACGTGCTCGCGCGGCCGGAGCAGGACGCGGTCGCCGCGCTCGAATGGCTGGCCGACGAGCTGGGCGCACCGAAGAACGTCGCCGCTGCCTGACGGCGGTGCAACGCCGCAGCTCGTGCGCGGGAGATTCGAGCCGGAAGCCTTCGCCAGCACGCTGGCCGCTCTGCTGCCCGAGAACTGCATCGTCGCCGAGGATGCCGTCACCTCGGGTCGCGCGCTGTTCGCGCCGACTTTCGGCGCCGCTCCGCACGACTGGCTGCAGATCACGGGCGGCGCGATCGGGCACGGGTTTCCGTGCGCCACCGGCGCCGCCGCTCGCCTGCCCCGGACGCAAGGTCGTCTGCCTGCAAGCCGACGGCGCCGGCATGTACACGCTGCAGGCGCTGTGGACGCAGGCGCGCGAGGAGCTCGACGTGATCAACGTCGTCTTTTCCAATCGCGTCTACAAGATCCTGCACGGCGAGCTGCTCGCGGTGGGCGCACAGCCCGGCCGCGTATCGAACGAGCTGTTCGACCTTGGCCCGTCCCGCGCTCGACTGGACCAAGCTCGCCGCCGGCATGGGCGTAGAGGCCACCCGCGTGGAGACGCTCGAAGGCTTCGCCGACGCATTCACGGCGGCCGCCCGCAGGCGCGGACCTTTCCTGATCGAGTTCCAGATCCAGTAGCCTGGCCTGTATCCTGCAGCGGCTGCTGCACTCGTGCCCGTCCACGAGGTCTGGCGACGCGCTCGAACTCGATGCAACCGTGCCGGATACAGCGAAGGAATTCAGGGAGCCGGCAAGACCTGCCCTCGCCTGTCCCACCCGCCTAAACCAACCCGGCCGCAATATTGATGGTGATGGCGAGCAGCGTGGTGTTGAAGAAAAACGTGATCACGCCGTGAGTCAGCGACGAGCCCACGCATCGAGCTGGATGCGACTTCCACGTCCGCGGTCTGCGAGGTCATGCCGATGACGAACGAGAAGTAGAGGAAGTCGAGGTAGCCGGGTTCGTCGGTTCCGGGAAACCCGAGGCAAGGCTGCGACCGCGCATCCTCATCGTAGAACTCGTGGGCATAGTGCAGGGCGAAAGCTACGTGTATGTAGGCCCACGACAAGACAATGGTACCGACCGCGAGCGCAAGGTGCAGCGTCTGGTCCCCACGCGGCATGCCGCTCACATTGATCAGCTCGAGGAAGATCGCAGCAACACTGGCGACCGCGGCGGCCACCGTGAGCGTGAGCACGACCACCGCTCCGTCGTCTTCGCAGGCTGGCTCGCCAGCGGACGCGCTCCACGTTCGCCCGCAGCATCATGATCAACGCCAGGACGAGGTAGAGGCCAACGCCAATGTCCCAGGCGAACAGCCCGCGCGTCGTCCGCGGCAGGTGATCGGGCATAACCAGCAGACTGAACGCACCGGTCACCACCGCGAGCACCAGGCGCGGCCGGTGCCGGATCTGAAGGAACACTCTGCGCACGATCGACATCGACTGCTCGAATCGACTGGGTTCCCCGCCGGAGCCTGCCCACGACCCGATCCGGGGCGGGAACGACAACGCAGCACCTGATCAGGTCTCCCAGGCGGCTCCGAGCCACCCGGCCCCCACGACTGCTGCTGCGGAATGCGGTCTGGCCGGTGCTACTTGACGATCTCGAGCAACTCGACCTCGAAAACCAGCGTTGCGCCGGGCTTGATGACTGGGGGAGATCCACGCTCCCCATAGGCGATGTTGGCCGGGCATACCAGCCGGCTCTTGCCACCGACCTTGATCTTCTGCACGCCTTCGGTCCAGCACTTGATCACGTTGCCCAGCGGAAACGTAGCCGGCTCGCCTCTCTGGACTGAGCTGTCGAACACCGTGCCATCGATCAGGGTGCCGTGATAATGAACCTTCACTTTGTCGCCCGCCGTCGGCGTCGGCCCCTTGCCCTCCTTGAGGCTCTGGACGATCGCCCCCGACTCCGTCTTGACGGCGCCGGGCGCCGCGGCCGCCTTCGCTACGTAAGCGGCTCCGGCCTTCTTTTCCTGCTCCGCGACCCCCGCTGCACGCGCCTGCGCCAGCTGCTGCAGCTTCGGAGCGTAGGTCTGCATGTCGACCTTGAGCGGGCGCTTGAGTGTCCCGTCGGATATTCCAGCTTTCACGATCTCCAGCTCGGACTCGCTCAGTGCGAAATCGCCCAGGGACTGGCTGATCGCGACGCCCAGAGCGTACAGGGTCTTCTGCTCTTCGTTCGACAGCTCCGCCGCGGCTGCCGGCGCAGCGTAGAGCCCGATGCAGAGCAAGACCGATAGCCGGCACATAGAGAGTTTCATGGGAGTCCTTTCCGGAAAAAAAGTCGTCATGGTACCGCAGCTCGTATACGGCCACTGCGCCTGGACTTCGTTTGGGAGCGACGCCAGCATGTATCGCATTCTACGTACGATGGGCTGCGGTGGTGGTCGAGCTCTCCGAACTTGTCCTTCTAGTCCAACGTAATGAACAGCGACTTCCGTGGCTTTCCGGCAACCGCCCGGCTGATGTGGCCCTGGCCGGTCGTGTCCTCGGCAAGCAGGATGTCGCCAGTGCGAAGAATGCGCCGGGTCCCGTCGCCCACTTCGATTTCGACTTCGCCCTCCAGGTTCACCACGTATTGCCGCCGCGGTGCGCGGTGAAAGTCGTAGTTGTAGTCCCCGGTGGTCTCGCGAAACACAACACCCGTGGCTCGGATCAGCTCGGAGATGAAGCCGGTCTTCCCGCCGTCTTTCAGCGGGATCTCGATGTCCTCGAAATGAGACTGGTTGTCCGGCCCTGTATACAAGCGCACGATCCTCATCGTCGATCCTCCCTCGTCGGCTGCAGCCTCCTGCGAGCGCAGTATGCAGGCGCTCCAGACCCCGAGCAGGATGAACATCACCACCATGCGTCCAAAGCAGGTCTTCCTCGTGGTGTACATCGCCGCTCCTCGCGTTGAACAAAAGCGTCAGCGTTGACCCGTCAGCAACTTCAGATCGATCGACTCCGCCATCGCCTTGTATCCGGCGTCGTTGGGATGCAGGTGATCGCCGGAATCGTAGGCCGCCTGGATGTAGGACGGGCGGCTGGGATCGCGCACCACCGCGTCGAAGTCGATCACACCATCGAACGCGCCGCTCTCGCGGATCCATTTGTTCACGGCCTGGCGCTTCTGCTCCTTGGCTGCGCTGTAGTAGTCCGCCAGCGGCGACCCTTTGAAGGTGTCCTGGAACGGCGTCAACGTCGCCCCGATGATGCGCATGCTGTGCAGGTGCGCGCGAGCGATGAGCTGCTGATAGCCGGCGATGACGTCCTCGGCCGAGGGCGCGGGTGCGTTGGGATCGAGGATGCTGTCCGGCCAGCCGATGTCGTTGATGCCCATCATCAGGATCACGGTATCAGCGTGCCGATGTCGCAGGACGTCGCGATCGAAACGGGCCAGGGCATTCACGCCCATGCGATCGGTCAGAATTCGAGCGCCGGAGATGCCTTCATTCAAGACCGCCACCGGCGGGCCGCCGGCTTCGACCAGCCGCCGCGCCAGCACGTCGGGCCAGCGGCGGTTGGTGTCGGGCGTCGAGTTGTTGCCGTCGGTGATCGAGTCGCCGAACGTCACGATCGCGCGTGCATTCGCTGGCGCGTCCACCAGGATCTCGCTGAGAAGTATCCGGGCCGTGAACGTGGAATCGGCCTTGAAGTCGGTCTCGCTGATCTTGTTGCCGCCGACAACGTAGGTGGTCTGGCACGCGTCCCAATGGAAAGTGGTCACCGGCGTCACGTCGGGCAGGAAAAAGCTCACGACGATGCTGGAGAGCGGCGCCACGGAAAGATCGACCGGGTCGCTGATCGCCGGTGCGCCGGGCGGGATCACGATGGAGGTCCGGCCGCCGAAGGTAAGCGGCTTGCCTGAACCCGCGACGACGGCGGACCCTTTGTCGCTCAGCCCGATATGCGCCGCGCCGACCTTGAGCGGCCAAGGACCGTATTCATTCGAGAGCACGACGCGAACGCGCTTGCCGCCGATGCTGACCGAGGCGACCTGCCGGACGGTTTGACCCCATAGATTTCTCGGCACCTTGATTGGCGCGAAGAAATCCGCCGCCCATACCTCGTGGGGGCTCGCGGTCCAGGTGGCGATCCAATCGTCGTCGGCCTGCGCGGCCGGGACCGCTTGCAGTGCTGTCGCCAGTGCGGCCCACAGTGCAAAGGCCAGGAAATGTCTGCGGTTCATGCCTCTCCCCTGTCTGGTTAAGGTCTTGTCGTTTCGGCGTTCCGCCGCCAATCCCGGCGGAGGGACCCAATCGTACACCCCGCGCGCCCTCGGCTGCCCGGCCGGGAGCTCGCGAAGCCGCCCTTGAGGAAACCCGACCCCCATCGCGCGGCTGCGCGATAATGTGTCTCGGGCTGGAATAGTCAAGTCGAGGAATTGGATGGCAACGAGAAGCATCGTCACAGAGGCTCCGGAAAGCGAATCCCGTCCCGCGCGCGCCTTCGAGGCGCTGGTCATCGGCGCCGGGTTTTCCGGCCTCTATCAATTGCTCTGCCTGCGTGACCGGCTGGGCCTCTCGGTCCAGCTCCTCGAGGCGGGGGCAGGTGTCGGTGGCACCTGGTACTGGAACCGCTACCCCGGTGCGCGATGCGATTCGGAAAGCCACTCCTATTGTTACTCATTCTCCGAAGAGCTGACGCGTGAGTGGGAGTGGTCGGAGCGGTATCCCGGACCGCCGGAGATCCTGCGCTATCTCAACCATGTCGCCGACCGCTTCGACCTCAAGCGTGACATCCGCTTCAATACCCGGGTGGCTGCCGCGCACTACGATGAGACGGCAAATCTCTGGCGGGTGACCACCGAGGCCGGCGAAGCGTTCACCGCGCAGTTCCTGGTCTGCGCCGTGGGTTGCCTGTCGGCGGCCAATATTCCGAGCATCCCCGGCCTCGACACCTTCCAGGGGCGCTGGTATCACACCGGACAATGGCCGCATGAGGAGGTCGATTTCAGGGGCAAGCGGGTCGGGCTGATCGGCACCGGCTCCACCGGCATCCAGGCCGCCCCGGTGATCGCCGAGACCGCCGCCCATCTGACCGTCTTCCAGCGCACCGCGAACTACAGCGTGCCGGCCCGCAATGCGCCGCTCACGCCGGAGTTCAGGCGCCACGTCAAGGAAAACGCCGCGCAGATCCGGCAGGTGATGCACGCCTCCGTCAACGGCCATCCCTGGCTCATCGATGACCGCTCTGCCCTGGAGACCCCGCCGCAGGAACGGCAGGCCTTGTATGAGGCCGCCTGGGAGACAGGCGGCTTGCGGTTCCGCGCCGCGTTTCGCGATCTGCTGATCGACAAGGCAGCCAACGACACCGCGGCGGACTTCATCCGCAACAAGATCCGCGAGATCGTGAAAGACCCCGCAACGGCGGCCAAGCTGTCCGACTTCGACCATCCGTACGCTTCCAAGCGCCCGCCGATCGACACCGACTACTTCGAGACCTTCAACCGCGACAACGTGGAGCTGGTCGATGTCCGGGCCGCGCCCATCGAGCAGATCACTCCGCGGGGAATTCGTACGCGGGATGCCGAGTATGCGTTGGACGTCATCGTATTCGCCACGGGATTCGACGGGATGACCGGCTCGCTGTTGCGCATGGATGTCCGCGGGCGCGACGGCCTGTCCCTGGCGAAGGCGTGGGCAGCGGGACCCCGCAACTATCTCGGCCTGCAGGTTGCGGGCTTTCCGAACCTGTTTACCGTAACGGGGCCCGGCAGCCCGTCCGTGCTCTGCAACATGCCGGTTGCGATCGAGCAGCACGTCGAGTGGATCACCGACTGCATTGCGCATGTGCGTACCCATGGGCTCAAGCGCATCGAGCCCAGCAACGAAGCGGTGGACTCGTGGGTGGCGCAGGTGAACGCGGCCGCCGAAGCGACCCTGCTGCCACAGGCGAAGCACTCGTGGTATCTGGGCGCCAACGTACCCGGCAAGCCGCGCGTGTTCATGCCGTACGCCGGCGGGATGGCGCGCTACCGGCAGATCTGCGCCGAGGTTGCAGCCCGCAACTATGCGGGCTTCACGCTGTCCCCTGGGGTCGGACCACGCTAAGGTCCTGAACTTTGCGAACTTAGGTTCCACGGGACGGTGTTATTCGACCTTAGCGAGGTCATTTCAGCCCCAAAATCCGGGGTGTAAGCTCCGGCGGTTTCGCGAAGGACAAACGAGCTGTCGGACTCGCTGACCGCGCGGTGCAGTGCCGTCACTCCCAGCTCGGAACGGACTTGCTTGACAAACCTCTCGCTCCCGACCGCCATCGCGGCCGACCAGCTCTCATCTCGTGCCACCGCACCGTCGGTGAGCGCCTTCTGGACCCATTGTCGATGTGCCTCCTGGAACGCGGCTACCTCACTGAACCCGCACAGTGACGCAAGCTCCGCCAAGGCGATGATCGCGTAGCGCTTCGGCGGAGCCTGGATCTCCAGATAGCCGCCGTGGTCCCATTCAGCTGGATGCTTGGTCACACCGGCGCGCACCATGTTCAAGTCGATGTAGACGAGACAGCGATGCAGGTGCACGTCGGTCTCGACAGCCGTGGCATGGTAGCGATCCTCCCAGAATGCGCCCTGGCGACTCTTTCGCTGGTTGTACTCCTGTGCGCTGCGCCCGGCGATCAACTGCATGCTGCGGGCGATGACCTGCGGCGTCGTGTCCTGCACCAGAAGGTGGACGTGGTTGGACGTGACCATGTAGTTGAGCACACGCAGCCCTAAGCGCTTCTTGGCTTCGAAGACCCAGTGCAAGTACCGATCGCGGTCGCGCGCGAACCTGAGCAGAAACGCCCTCTGGTGGCAGCGATGGGTGAGGTGCCAGACGTGACCGGGCAGGAAGTGGCGATTGGCGCGGGGCATGGATTTCTCGCCTTACAGCCAGCGTTTTGCCGTCGAGAAAGCGCCGCTAAGCGCGCCAGTGGGGTCGGATATGACAATCTTATACCACCCGATCAGGATGTTGTGCGGGTCCGACCCTGGCTACTTGTCGCGATCTCCACGCATTCGGGGGTGGTCTGGTGAAATATCCGGCTAGCGCCCTTAGACCGACCGTTTTGCTCTCGAAAAGCCGCCGCTAAGGTCCTGAGCCGGGTCGGTACAACACCCTTACCCCAGCAGATCAGGACGTTGCAGAGGTCCGACCCCACCCGATGATATGATGATCACAACAGCAACCGGAGGAGGAACGCGAATGAGGGCATTGACCGCATTGCATGCCGTGGTCGCCATCGGGTGCCTGGTTTGTGGCGTCGGTTCTGGCGTGCACGCCCAGGAGGCTCCGAAGCAACTGCGACTTGCGCCAGGCGACATCGAGTTTCCCGCACTCGCCGCAGGACCGACCGGCACTTCGGGCGTCGGGATGCAGGTGAAAGTGCTGTCGGGTGATCCCAAGAAAGCGGGTCTCTACACCATGATCGTCAAGGCAGGGCCGAACATCACGATCAAGCCACATGCCCATCCGGACAACCGCGTGACCATCGTGGTCGCCGGCACATTCCATTTCGCGTACGGCGATGAGTTCGACGAGAGCAAGCTGAAGGCGCTGCCGGCGGGCAGCTTCGTAACCGAGCCGCCGAACGCCAACCACTTCGCCGCGACCAAGGATGACGGGGTCACGCTCTACATTACGGGCACCGGACCGACCGGAACGGTCTACGTGAACCCTGCGGACGACCCTACCAAGCGGTGAGCGGCGCTGCAGTGGAACAGGACATCTACAGCACCGATGCGCTCGTAGTTGGCACCGGGGCATCCGGCATGTCCGCGGCAGTGACGGCAGCCGCGCAAGGCCTGAGAGTTCTGGTGGTCGAGAAGGAGCCCCTGTTCGGCGGTACCACCGCCCGCTCCGGGGGATGGCTGTGGATTCCAGGGACCGGGCTTGCGACCGAGCAAGGCATTCAAGAACCGCCCGGTGCGGCGAAAACCTACCTTAGACACGAGGCCTCCACGCATTTCGACGACCGGCGCGTGGACGCTTTCCTTGAGAACGGCCCGAAGGCAGTGGCGTTTTTCACCAGCCAGACCTGCGTTCGGTTCGACATGCCGCCGGTCTTCCCCGACTACCACGCCGAGGCGCCGGGCGGCCAGCCGGGCGGACGCTCGATGGTCACGCGCCCCTTCGACGGCCGCGAGCTGGGCCCTCGGATCAGGCAGCTCGCGCCGCCGCTGCCCGAGCTGACGGTGTTCGGAATGATGCTGGGCTCCGGCAAGGAGATCTGGCACTTCATGCGGGCCTTCCGGTCGCTCGAATCCTTCGTCTACGTCGCCAGGCGCCTGGCGCGCCACGCGCTCGACGTCCTCCTCCACGGGCGCGGCATGACGCTGACCAACGGCAACGCGCTGGCGGGTCGGCTCGCCAAGGCCGCGATGGACCTGAACGTTCCCGTCTGGCTGTCGTCGCCGGTGCGCGAGCTCATCCTGGAAGGCCAATGCGTGGTCGGCGCAATCGTCGAGCGCGACGGCAAGCGGGTACGCATCAACGCCACCCACGGAGTCGTGCTTGCGTGCGGGGGCTTCCCCCACGACATCGAGCGGCGCAGCACGCTGTTCCGGCACGCACCCAGCGGCCGTGAGCACTACTCGCCTTCGCCGCAGGCGAACACGGGGGACGGCCTGAAGCTGGCCGAATCGGTCGGCGGATGGGTCGACCCGAGCATTCCGCACGCCGCTGCCTGGGTGCCCACCTCCATCACGACGCGAAAGGACGGCTCGCCAGGTGTGATGCCGCACTTCATCGATCGCGCGAAGCCGGGTGTTATCGCGGTGACACAGCGAGGCAAGCGCTTCGCCAACGAAGGCAACTCCTACCACGACTTCGTTCAGGACATGCTCAAGGCCTGCGCAGGCGAGCAGGAAGTGTTTGCGTGGCTGCTGTGCGATCATCGGGCGCTGCGCAGCTATGGTCTGGGCTGCGTCGCCCCCTTTCCCCTGCCCATCGGCCGCCATCTGCGCACCGGCTATCTCAAGCGCGGCGCAAGCATCGAGCAGCTTGCCCGGGCGATCGGGGTAGATGCCGGCGTGTTGCGCGCGACGATCGAAGAGTTCAACCGCGACGCGCGCACGGGCCAGGACCCGAAGTTCGGCAAGGGGACCAAGGCCTACAACCGCTTTCAGGGCGACGCCCTGCACGCGCCGAACCCGTGCCTTGCGCCGCTCGAGCATGCTCCCTTCTACGCTATCCGACTGGTCGTCGGCGACATCGGCACCTTTGCTGGACTGGCTACCGATCACCGCACTCGCGTGCTCGATCGGCAAAGCAACCCCGTGCGCGGCCTGTATGCGGTCGGCAACGACGCCGCAAGCGTGATGGGCGGCAACTATCCGGGCGCCGGCATCACGCTCGGACCGGCACTGACCTTCGGCTACATCGCTGGAATGACGCTCGCGCAGGAAGCAGCGCATCACACCAGCCGGGGCACCTCGTCACCATCGCTCGAGCGCGTGGCCTGACCTTTTGTGGACCCCTGCTGCGCCTTGCGTAGTCGGCTAACACGAGCCACACCACCCCCGGGAGAGATAGTTCTCCCCTCCTTCTCTTAAGGAGGGGTGGCACGCGAAGCGTGACGGGGTGGTTGGGCATTCGTGCGAGCTTCAACATTGAGCGCCCCTCTCCCCTTGCGGGAGAGGGTGGGGTGAGGGGGAGCGCGAAGCGCACACAAAGCCCCCTCCCCTGCGGGAGAGGTGGGGTAGGGGGAGCGCGAAGCGCACACAAAGCACCCCCTCTCCCCTTGCGGGGAGGGCGGGGTGAGGGGGAGCGCGGGAGAGGGGGGGGGTAGGGGTAGTACTAGCAAATCGGTTGTCACCTCTCCAGAAACTGCGGCCCGCGCGCGGCCGTCAAGAGCTCCCGCCGCATCTCCGCGAGCGCCTCGATGCCAAGCAGCGCCATGTCGCGGTCGATCTCGTCCTGCAGCAGTTTGATGGCGTGGCGCACACCGGGCTCGCCGGCAACGGCGGCCGCGAAAAGGAATGGCCGTCCGAGGAAGACGAACTGTGCGCCCAGAGCGAGCGCCTTCAAAACGTCGGTGCCGCGCCGCACACCGCTGTCCATCATCACCGTCATCCCGCCGGCCTGGGCGACGATCCCGGGCAGCACGCGCAGCGGCGCGACGGCACCGTCGAGCTGCCGCCCGCCGTGATTCGAGACGATGATGCCGTCGACGCCGCTCTCGCGGGCGATGCGCGCGTCGTCCCTGTCGAGTATGCCCTTCACCACGAGACGCCCCTTCCACAGGCGCCGAATCAGCTCGACATGCTTCCAGGAGAGCTTGTCGCGCCGCCCGGGCTGGCGCTCCTCGGTGTGTGAGATGAGGGGAACGCGCCGGCCCATGTTCTCGAAGTGCGGCATGCCATGAAGCCATAGCGTGCGCACGAGCATGCCGAACAGCCAGCGCGGCCGCTTGATGCCGTCCCAGGCGAGGCGCAGGGAGGGGCGCAGCGGCGTGTGGAAGCCGCTGCGCACATTGTTCTCGCGGTTGGCCGACACCTGGACGTCGACCGTGAGGACGAACGTGTCGTAGCCTGCGCGCGCCGCTCGCTCGACGAGTTCCGTGATGGCACCGGTCTCGCCTGGAAGATAAGCCTGGAACCAGGCGCTCGGTCCTGCCCGGCGGACCCGCTCAAGAGGCGTCAGCGACGCGCCGCTCAGGATCATCGGTATGTTGGCCGCCGCCGCGGCGCGCGCGAGCACGAGGTCGCCCTGGTAGGCGGCCATCGCGGTCCCGCCCATCGGCGCGATCCCGAAGGGCGCATCGTAGGTCTGGCCGAAGAGGGTCGTCTTGTGCGTGCGCCCGGACGTGTCCACCAGGGTCTTGGGAACGAAGGCGATTTCGTCCCACACGGCCCGGTTCGCGCGCAGCGACGCGTTCGTTTCGGTGCCGCCCGTGACGTAGCCGAAAATCGGGCGCGGAATGACCCGGCGCGCCGCGTCCTCGAAATCGTCCAGCGCCAGGATGCGGCGCAGGATACGCGGCTGTGGTTTCGGTCGAGCCGCCGCCCCGACAAGGGGCGAAGCGATTTGCTCCGAGGAAGAGGTGGAAGGAGTCAGTTCTTGTTTGCTCGTTGTCATTTCCGGTCTTGGTGATTCCGTCCGGTCGGCTCAGACGCCATTTTCTCACGCTCCCGCCTTCGAGCCCTTCAGCGATGGCAACTTGCGCATGATCGGCTTCCACGTGGACAGCAACGGCGAGATCGCCCGGATAGGTACCGACGCGGCCGGACCGATCGATCGGGTGGTATCCTCCTACATCGAACGGGATGGGAGCGAATTCCTGCTGACCGACGTCCGCGACAGCGACGACACGTTGCGTGTGATCTCTTGGGAGGCCAATCTTCAGTAGGCTGGCTCGCATAGTTCTCCCCTCCTTTTTCAAGGAGGGGTGGCACGCGAAGCGGGACGGGGTGGTCAGGGATGTCGTGCAAGCTTCAAGTGACCCCTCTCCCTTGCCCTCCAGCCAGAGCAGCCCTCAATCGACCAGCACGACCAGCTTTCCGCTGGCGCGATTCGCTTCCATCGTGTGGTGCGCCTCGACGATCTGATCGAAGCGGAACACCCGGTCGAGATTGAGCCGCAGTCGGCCCTGCTCCACCGCCTCGACGATGCTTTGCAGCGCCGCTGTGCTGTTGGCGGCGGTGACCGTGTGCGTGGTGTAGGTGGTGAGGCGCACGGTCGACGGGATCGCCGGCATCGGCTCGAAGCGCTCCAGCACCCACTGGTTCCCCAGCAGCCCGGCATAGCAAACGATGCCGCGCACCGCCGCGCAGCGCAGCGAATCGAGCAGGGTCACCACACCCACCAGCTCGACCACGCCGCTTACACCGGCCGGGGCGATGCGGCGCACTTCGCCGGCGATACTCCCATTGTCGATCACCACGTGGTCGGCACCGGCCGCGCGCAGTACATCCACTTTGGCGGGGTTGCGTGAGGTCGCGATCACCTGCAGCCCTTTCTCATTCGCCAGACCGATGCACGCCATGCCCACCGACGATGTGCCGCCGCGCACCAGCAGAGTCTGGCCGGCGCACACCTCCATCGCCTCCACCAGGCAACCCCATGCCGTCAGATACATTTCAGGGATCGCGGCGAGCTGGTCCCACGGCAGGCGCGTCTTGACCTGCATCACCTGGGTGGCCGGCAGCAGGGCATACTCGGCGTAGCCGCCATCGAAATCGCGTCCCATGCCGCCCATCACCGCCGCCACCGCGGCTCCGGTCTGCAGCCCGGAATCGGATGCGTCCTCCACCAGACCGACGCATTCGATCCCCAGTACGCGCGGAAACTTCACTGCGGCCCCGGAATGGCCCTGCCGCGTGTACATCTCCGAGCGGTTCAGCCCGAACGCCTTGACCCGCACGAGCACCCATCCGGGCTTCACGTGCGGGCGCGGCAGGTCGCGGATGCGCAGCACTTCGGGCGGGCCGGGTTGTTCGACGACGATGGCTCTCATTCCGGCGATTCTATCCCTGCGAAGGCGCCCTGGCATCGGCGCCGCTTCACGAGGAGGGGTCGGGCCGAAGGCCGGGGTGGCGTGGGTCGTGTCAGGCGAAGCAAGGCTCAGCTACAACACGGCGAGACCAGCCCCCACGATCCCCTTGACATCCAAATCCTGCGGACTACAATGCGCGCTCTCGATTCTCAGCAGCAGTCGACCGATACGGAGCCGACGTGACAGGAACGCATATCGCAACAGACTAGACCACGCCCGTCGCCTTGCGGCCGGCGCGTGGATGTATCCACCCGGCCGGGCGG
Source organism: uncultured beta proteobacterium (assembly GCA_963827575.1). Lineage (GTDB taxonomy): Bacteria > Pseudomonadota > Gammaproteobacteria > Burkholderiales > SHXO01 > SHXO01. The sequence continues at coordinate 50,236 of CAWHCG010000021.1, read as the reverse complement.
CAAGCGGAGCGCGCGCGTTCCTCGAAGGCCCCTGGCACACCCGTTGCGCCAGGGGCTTTTTGCTTTGTGCCCCGGCCGGTCCGTGCGACCGGGGCGCGGCGACAAGAGGTTCGAAATGCCAGTCCAGAAGACCATCGACAAGGGCCGCGTGCCGGTCCACGTGTGGACCGACGACATCGAGCACGAAGCGCTGCAGCAGCTGATCAACGTCGCGCAGCTGCCGATCGTGCACAGCCACGTCGCGGCCATGCCCGACGTGCATGCGGGCATCGGCGCGACGGTCGGCAGCGTCATCCCGACCAAGGGCGCCATCATTCCGGCGGCCGTGGGCGTGGACATCGGCTGCGGCATGAATGCCGTGCGCCTGACCCTGCGGCGCCGACCAGTTGCCCGACAACCTCGCGCAGGGTGCGCAGCGCCATCGAGGCGGCGGTCCCGGTCGGCTTCGGACAGCACGACTACGACAAGGTGCGCGGGAGTGCCCATGCGCGCGCGGCGCGGCAGTTTGCCGATCGGCTCGACCGCATCGTCGAGAAGCATCCGGGCGTGGCGAAGATGCAGCGCCAGTTCGCGCGCACCTGGATCAGCCAGCTCGGCACGCTCGGCGGCGGCAACCACTTCATCGAGCTGTGCCTGGACGAGGCCGCCGCGGTGTGGGTGATGCTGCACTCGGGCTCGCGCGGCATCGGCAACGTGCTGGGCCGCTACTTCATCGCCGCGGCGCGCAAGGACATGGAGCGGCACCAGCTGCGCCTGCCCGATCGCGACCTGGCGTACTTCAGCGAAGGCTCGACCCTGTTCGACGACTACGTCGAGGCCGTCGAGTGGGCGCAGGACTACGCCGCCGGCCAACCGCCGGCAGATGATGGCGCTGCGTCCTCGCGGCGCTCGCGCCGCACCTGCCGCCGTTCCAGACGTCGGGCGAGGCGATCAACTGCCACCACAACTACGTGGCGCAGGAAGAGCACTTCGGGGAGCGCGTGTTCGTCACCCGCAAGGGCGCGATCAGCGCGCGCGACGGCGAGCTCGGCATCATCCCCGGCAGCATGGGCGCCAAGTCGTACATCGTGCGCGGCCTGGGCAACCCGCAGTCGTTCCACTCCTGCTCGCACGGCGCCGGCCGGCGCATGAGCCGCACCGAGGCCAAGCGCCGGTTCAACCGCTTCGACCTCGCCGAGCAGACGCAGGGGCGTGGAGTGCCGCAAGGACGGCGGCGTGGTCGACGAGATCCCGGGCGCCTACAAGGACATCGACCAGGTCATGGCCAACCAGACCGACCTGGTGGAGGTCGTGCACACGCTGAAGCAGGTGTTGTGCGTAAAGGGCTAGGAGCTGTCATGCGCGAAGACATGGCGAAAGTGCTGGTAGAGCGGCCTCGACGCGGCGGCGGATGGGACCGTCCCGGGCGGCCGCCGCGCTCGCTCGACGATCTGCCGCGCCGCCTCAAGATGGCGCCCGGCAATGGACGCACCAAGTGGCTGAACGAGAACTTGAATCCGCTGGAACGTTATCTGACCAGTGCCGCCTGAGCCAAAGCTTCAAGCTCTGGTGACTGAAGCCGATTATAATAATCGTTATAACGAGCTCCGAGGCCTGGGATGGCAACTCTCAAAGTTACGCAGATCGGCAATTCCCTCGGCGTGATCCTCCCCAAGGAGATCGCCGCACGGCTCAAGATCGAGAAGGGCGATCAGCTCGTGTGCATCGAGACGCCCGCCGGCATCGAGCTGACGCCCTATGATCCGGCCTTCGACGAAACGATGAAGGCCGCGCGGCGCGTGGCCAAGCGCTACCGCAACGCCCTGCGCGAACTGGCCAAGTGAAGCAGTGGCGCTGGCTCGCGGCCGACGAGCTGGTCGCCATTCACGCGGAACTGATCGCCGAGTTCGGAGGCGCCCCAGGCTTGCGAGATCGAGGCCTGGTCGAGTCTGCAGCCGCACGGCCGAAGCATCTGGCCAGCTACGGCGAGCCGACGGTCTTCGAACTGGCCGCTGCCTACGCCTTCGGCCTCGCGCGCAACCATGCGTTCGTGGACGGTAACAAGCGCATCGCGCTGGTCGCGGCGTTCACGTTCCTCGAGCTGAACGGATGGGAGGTCAGCGCCGAGGAACCCGGGGCGGTACTTGTCTTTCTCGATCTCGCAGCCGGCGAGGTCGATGAGAAGGATCTGGCGCTGTGGCTGGAGCGGAACGCTGTCTCCTGGTAGCGCTTCTAGTGCGCTCGCAGCAAGCTTCGGCCTCGCTTGCCCGTCTGTGATACGGTTGACGTTCTCCCGAAGTCCCGGACGTCCGGCGCCGATCCGGGCTCTAATCTCTGCCCACCGCCGAGGAGCAAACGATGACGAAGAAACGAGTAGTGATCACCGGCGCATGCGGATACGTCGTGCAGCGCAACTGGGAAGAGCTGAATGAGCGCTACGACGTGGTGGCGCTGGACGTGACGACCCGGCGCGGCGATGGGCGCGAGGTGCCCGGCGTAAAAGTGTGCAACCTCACCGACGATAACCGTGGCGCCTACCGTCACCACTTCGAGGGTGCGCAGGCGGTGTACCACTCTGCTTTCGTCAAGGCGCCGGGACTGGATGCGACTACCTTCCTGGACAACAGCGACCCGAAATTCCGGTCCGAGCTCACGAACGTGGCGATGGCGTACAACGTCTACCGCACCGCGCTGGAAATGGGCGTGAAGCGCGTAGTGGTAGCGAGCTCGAATCATGCCGCGGACTTCTACGAGCGCCTGATCTGGTCCGACCGCTGGGACTATGTGACGCCCGACATGGCACCGCTGTCGGATAACTGGTACGGCTGGGCGAAGGCAGCCTACGAGCACCTGGGCTTCGTGTTTGCGACCGGTCAGGGCCTGCCGGGCAACCTCGAGGTCGTTCAGCTACGCATCGGCGGCCCGCGCGATGACGCCGATCTCCCCAACGTTGCGCCCGGTGACATCAAGAAGATGCACCGCGGCCTCGGCGCCTACCTGAGCCGGCGCGACCAGGCGCAGCTCGTCATCAAGAGCATCGAGGCAGCGGATATCACCAACGAGCACGGGGTGCCCTTCCAGATTTTCTACGGCGTGAGCGGCAACACCCACAACTTCTGGAGCATCGCCAACGCGCGCCGCGTGATCGGCTACGCACCCGAGGACAACAGTCAGATCAAGTTCGCGGATCAGATCGCCAAGATCGCGAAAGGATGAGACGACGGGAGCGGTCGCTCCGTCAGCTTCGGCAAAGCCGGGGCTTGATTGGTGGGCGCCTCGAAGGCGCGAACACACCGTGAGCCGCCTGAAGGCGGCGAAGTACTGCGCTCCTTCCCCCTCTCAGGGGGAAGGCTGGGATGGGGGTCAAGCGCGTACATAGCAGCAGTGCACGCGCTACACCCCCACCCTGGCCCTCCCCCTAGAAGGGGGAGGGAATGTAGATCACACGGCTTCGCTTCTCGCGACCGCTGCATAGGTCAAACCTTTGCCAGTCCCCGGCAGAGCCGGGGTTTACCTGACTGAATCAAAGAAGGTCTGGTCCTCCTTACCCGCGCCCGAATCGCGCCCGCGCACCCGCCAGCAACAGCAGCCCGCCGAGCAACAGCGAAACGGTCGCCGGCTCGGGCACCGCCTGCACGGACAGCGCACCCGTCGCGTACAGATTCGAGCTGTCCCAATACAGTCCGCCGCCCAGGCCCGGCAGATGCAGCGCCGAGAATGTTCCGCTCAGGCTGGCGAAGTCCAGGATATCGAAGCTGTCGCCGGCACCGGCCGCAAAGCCGTCGAGGAAGATCACGTCGAGCGTGCCGCCCAGCAGGGTCAGCGCACCCGATACGTGTACCGCATCGTGTTCAGTGCCGGGAATCAGCCCTGCGATCTCGATCTCCAGCGCGCCGGAGCCGAGCGTTGCGTTGCCGGTGATGTCCGTGATGGCGGGGCTGTTGCCCGGACGCAGATCGCCCTCGAAGAAGAAGTCGCCGCCGCCGGTGAACTTGCCCGAGCCCTCTACCGAGCCGAAGAATACCGCGTTGCTGCCGACGCTGGCACGGATCTCGGCGCCGTTGTGCACGACGTCGTCGTAGAAGGTGAGCGTCGAGTTGCCGGAGATCACGATGGTGCCCTCTTTCTCGTTGCGCACGTCGCCGATCAGATCGGTAGTGCCGCTGAAGGCCAGGGCGCCCACGTTCTGCACGCCGCCGGTGGCCAGCACGCCGCGCCCGGAGACGAAGCCGGACCGCTGATTGTCGAGCACCCCGTCGACTTGCACCGTGCCCCCGAGAACCAGCACCTGTCCGCTGTTTTTCAGGCTTCCAGCGATGTCGAGCTCCTGGCCGGCGATCACACGGATCTGGCCGGTGCTCTGATTGTCGATGTCGCCTGCGACCGTGCCGGTACCCTGCACGCGCCCGAGGTTCGTCAGGATTGGCGTCGTGATCCGGGACACGCCGCCGCCGAGCTGGATCGTCCCCTGGTTGGAGATCGCGCCCGCTTTCAGCGCGTCGCCCGACACGTTGAGCACCCCTGTGCTCGAAACGTTCACCCGGCTGGTCTCGACGCGCCGCGCGTCGGTGAGGGCGACGCTGGCGCCCAGCAGGCCGCCGTCACCGATGTCGAGGTCGGCGAGGGTCAGGCCGAAGACGCCGGAGCTGAACGAGAACGTGCCCAGCGGAAGCAGCGAACCGGTGAACAGGCGGCCGCCGGACACCGTAAGCGTCTCGCCGGCGCCGACGGTCGTCGTTCCCCCCACCCGTACCGAGCGCCCGGCGCCGAGCACCAGATTGGACCCGAGCGGTGCGCCCGCCTGAATCGCGAGATCGCCGTGCGTGATGAGCTCGCCGGACTGGAAATCCAGCACGCCGGCGAAGTTGCCGAAGGTGCCGATCTCCAGCGTGCTGCCCCCTTGGATGCGCACGGTCGAACGCGCGTCGGTATGCAACGCCCCGCTGGTGCGAAACTGTGCGCCGTTCTCCAGTTGCAGCAGTGTCGTCGCTGCGGGCAACCCGCCGCATGCCGAGCGACACGTCCCCGTTGTTCAGCCAGAACGTCTCGGGGCCGTTGAGAACGATGTCGACCGGATTGAATCCTCCGCCCGCGGCCAGGCCGGACGAGTACACCTGCGACCCGCCGTCCACCCGCATATCGGTATCGGCCAGGCGCCCCAGAAAAAAAGCGCCCGTCTGCAGCACACCGTGATTGCGCACGAAGAGCTCGCTGTGCGGGGCAATGTTGCAGAAAGGCACGCATGAGGACGACGAGGCGAAATACAGGCTCCCGGTGTCGACGCGGCCCCCGTCGATAGTCAGGCGGCTGCCGGCGTTGGAGTACTTCCCGGTCTCGAGGTTGCCGATGTTCTGCCAGTACCCGCCGTTGGAGACGGTGGCCTCCGCGATCACGTTGTTGCTGCCTGCGATCAGGGCGGAAGCGGATCTTGAGGTAGGCGCCGTCCGAGACGGTCATCCGGCTGCCCCCGCCCTTCACGTCCAGCCCGCCGCTGATGATCACCTGCGTTGCGGCGCCGCTGACCGTCAGGCGGCGGTCGGCGTTGATCGTCGAGAGGGGCAAGTAGCCGTTCGGGCCGATCTGCACACTGTTGAACTCGGCATTCGAACCGCCCTTGATCTCGATCGATCCGGACGAAGTGGGGGTGCCCGTCTCGACGCATCGATCATCGTGTTGCCGCCGCGCAGCGTTGCGCCGTCGACGACGATGGAGGCCGTCCCGAGCTGACTCAGCGTGATGCTGGTGGCGTCGAGAATGCCGCGCGAGGAGACGGTCACCTGGGCGTTGCCGTTCTTGCCCAGCGACAGAATGCCGGTGGTGAAGCGTCCGTCGTTGATGACCTCGAGCTTGCCCGGGCCCACGCCGACGTTGCAAAAGGGGTTGCAGACTTCGCTGCCGCCCAGGAAGGTGCGCTCCGAGTTGGCCCTGCCGCCGTCGATCAAGACGCGCCCCTCCTGGTTCGAAACGTAGCCTGCCTGCAAGAGGCTGGTCGCCAGGAACCCGCCGGTCTGGACGGTCAGCAACCCGGGACTCAAGTGACCGACTAACACCGAAGGTACGGCGACCGAAGCGCTCTGCCCCACCGTCATGGACGACAGCGGCCCGCTGCCGCCGATGCGCACGTCGTTGCTGCCCAGGACCAGGCCGTTGCGCCAGGTGAGGCTGCCGCCGTTGGTCACCTGCAGGAACCCGTCGTAGTTGTAGGCGTGATCCAGCAGATCCAGGGTGGCGGTGCTTTGCTGCACCAGGATTCCCGCGGTAAACGGATCGCTGGCGAACGATACCGTGTAGCCAGCGCCCGGAGCGGCGAAGACCGGCCGGTCGAGGGGGCCGGGGACGAATCCGCCTGTCCAGGCGGCCGGATTCTCGAAGAACGCGTTACTGTTGGTGGCCCAGTGAACGTCGACCGCATGCGACGCCTGCACCAGGCACAGGAAGCCGGCGCCGAGCAACGCCCGGCGCGATTGCGCAAAGCCAGACATAGGTCCCCCTCTCTTTTTTGGTTTGATTGGGCGGACCTCTCCCAAGTCGAGACTCCGGCCAACGCCGCTCGAGCTTAGCAGCGCGCCAGAAGTCTGCAAGAATCGTCAAATGTTCATCGCATGGAGGGCCGCGGTATCTCTCCCCTCGCCCGCGCTCACCCTGGTGAGTAGGTCAGTTTCCGGCACAACAGGCGCAGGTCCCGGATCTTTCCCTTCCCCACCTCGAAGCGCAGCTGGATGCCGGTCACGACGTAGTCGTCTCCCGGGCAACTGAGCCGCCTGCGTTCGAACATCGTGTAGCTCGAGTCGCCGATCATCTGGTTCGAGTGTCCGACCGACTGCCAGGTCACGTAGTCCGCCGACCACACGCGCGGGCAACGCAGGAAGAAGCGGAAGTTCTGAACGTAGTCGTTGCCTGGGTTGGTTCCGATATCCATCTCGCCGATGAGACCCGTGGTTTGCATCGGCCCGTCGGTGAAGTCTCCCGAGCAGACGAACTCCTGGTGTCCCTGCCAGTCGAGACTGTCCAGCTCGTAGGGGGTATCGCGGTGGTTCTTCGAGGTAAACACCTGCTCCGTGTGCGTCGACGTTTGTTCGAGATTCATGCATGTCGCCCTGAGCCTGGCGATGAAGCTGTCGAGATTCAGCGACGGTTCCTTGAAGCCGATCAGCCCGGTGAGTGCGAACCGCTCCCCGAACTCCTCATAGCAGTCGACCGTTTTCCACTGCGACAGATCCTTGTCCTCCCCTGAGGTCCAGCTCACCGTCTCCTCATTGCTCCCGAGGTCCCAGTCGGCAGCGCTCTGAGACCACGCAAGGTCTCCCAACGCCATTGCGGCCACCACAAGAGCGACGGTGGCGAACAGCCGAGCCGGCTCACCCGTACCCGTGCAGAAGAGGCGGGTCGTCAAAGGATTGGTGTGCATCGTGACCCCTGTGGACAGGTTCGGCCCCACGCGGGCGTCCTAGTGGCCTGTAACGGCGACATCGGCAGTGCGCCCCCTCTCCCCTTGTGGGAGAGGGCTGGGGTGAGGGGTACTACCGAAACGGGCGTTACAGTCCACTACTCTGTGCCTTCCACCACCCGCATGTCGCGCTCGACCGCGTCCTTGCCGAGCGCGCGCAGCGCCTCCTGGTAGCCGGGGCTCTCATATACGGAGAGCGCCTTTGCGAGGCTCTCGAACTCCACCACCACCGTGCGCTCGTTCATGCCCAGCTCGTACACCGTGGCGGGCATGCCGCGCACCAGCAATCGACCGCCCGCCGCCTGTATCGCGGGCCCAGCGATCTTCGCGTAGGCGGCGAGCGCCTCGGGTTTCTTGATCGCGCGGTAGGTAGTCACCAGATAGGCCTTGGGCATCGTCGTCTCCTCCTCGACAGGGTTGAAGCCGTATTATTGCCGATCACGGCCATGTGAGCGGGAGAAGGCACCAGATGGTCGAAGCCGGAGGAAGTCCACTCCTCGCCAAGCCGGTCCGATGCTGATACGCTAAAGCCTCTTCCATCAAGGAGATCGGACGTCGATGAAGGCCGCCTTCTTCATGCAGCATGGGGGTCCCGAGGTCTTGCAGTACGGCGACGTACCTGACCCCGTGGCCGGCCCAGGCGAACTGCTGGTGGACATTCATGCCGCGAGCGTGAATGCAGCCGACTGGAAAATGCGTGCCGGCAGCTATGCTCCCGTTGCGCGCTTTCCGTACGTGCCGGGCCGAGACTTCTCCGGCGTCGTCGCCGCGCTGGGCGAAGGGGTAAGCGATTTCAAAGCGGGTGATCCGGTCTTCGGCGTCTGTGACGTGGGCCAGGAGGGCGCGTATGCGGAGAAGATCGCGATCAAGGCAGCGATCGTGGCGAGCAAACCCGACACGCTGTCGCATGCGGAATGCGCCGCGCTTGCCCTCACCGGTTTGACGGCTCTAGTTTCGATCGAGGACACGCTGCAGCTTGCGCGTGGCGAGACGATCCTGATCCAGGGCGGGGCGGGCGGCGTCGCGGGTTTCGCGATCCAGCTCGCGAAGCACATCGGGGCGCGTGTGATCACCACCGCGAGCGCCGCGAACCATGCCTATGTGCGCGGGCTCGGCGCAGACGAGATCATCGACTATCGGACCGAGGATTTCACGCACAAGGTGTCGGCCTGCGATGCGGTGTTCGACACTGTAGGAGGCGAAGTGGCATTGAAGTCGTTTGCCGTGTTGCGTCCTGGCGGTCGCGCCGCCTTCATCGCCTCGGGCGCATCGGCACCTCCCTCGCCACGGTCGGACGTTCGCGCGTACCGCCCGCAGGTCGGACGCGACCGACACCATCTCGAGCGCATCATCGCACTCGTGCTATCGGGTGCCGTGCGTGCTCCCGAGATCAGGCGCTATCCGCTAGCGGACGCTGCTGCGGCCCACGCGATGAGCGAAGGCCGTCATCTTCGAGGCAAGCTCGTATTCGATGTGCGCTGAAACTCAGGGATTCACGCTGAAGTGGAGTCAAACGCACATTCAAGCAGCCGGTGCGGTCTCGTCTGCCGCGGCCATAAGGGGGGCGGCATGACGGCCACCTCGATCGAGTCGATTGCCTAATACAGCTCCTCGGCTAGCTAGAGACGCCACGGTCAGCCTCCACAAGCGAGTGATCGAAGCTCTGCTCGCCGCAATCGCGGGAGCAGCTTTGATCGGAGCGGCGCGTGCAGACGATGCTGCACCCGCAACTCAGCGCAGGATCCTGGGTAAGGTGACAGAGGGCGCCCCGCACCATCCTTGCACGCTGCCAAATTGCGCCACCGTCGTGGCTGTACACCACAAGGCGCCGTGGGAGCCCTCCGCCCCGATCAGCGCGCATGGGATCAGCCGGAACCCACCGTTCGGCCCGTACAACCCGCATCTCCCGTTGATCACGCAGCCGAGCTCCAGCGTGCAGCAGCGCAAAGAGGTCTGGATCATCGAGGTTCGCAGGCGTGACGGGACCGTGCAAACGTTCCGGCAAAGCTACCCGGCGCTGCTACAGGTCGGAGACGAGGTGCTGGTCGAGGGGGACCGGGTAAGGGTTCCGGATTGATGGATAGCGCGTCCCCCGTCCCCCTTGCGGGAGAGCGTTCGGAGCGCATTGGCCGCGTTGGCGGCCGCAAGTCGACCGCTTTGAGCGGCTTAGAACCAGAATCAGCGCTGTGGCTCGAGATCCAGGTGCTGTCGCAACTCTGCCGGGGTGAGGATGGGGAACGGCGTCGCCCCGGAGAGGTCCAGCAATGCCCGGTCCCCGGTCACCAGAGCGTCCGCTCCGCTCCGATACGCCAATTCCACGAACTTCTGGTCGTCGGCGTCCCGGCACTTCGGTGCAGACGGGTAGCTCTCCGGATCGGTCAATAGCAGCTCAGCGAAAGGGAGGCAAAGTCCCAGAAGCTCCTCTACCTCCTCGCGCTGCAGGCGGAACTTCGGGTAGCCCAGCACTCGAACGAGTTCGTCGACCGTTTCCCGACTCGCCAGAGGCGCGACCACGCCCGATTGCCAGCCCTCGCGCAGCCACGCCAGCTCGCCTTGCCTGAAGAGCAATGCCGAGACGAGGACGTGAGTGTTCAGCACTAGCCGCGGCGGCTTCGTGGCCGACTTCTTCTTGCCCATTTGACCGCATCGGAAACATCGGCCTCGGTGATACCAAGCTTCTCGAGCCGCTCCCAGACCTCGTTCGTGCGGGCACGTCTGACGGGCTCGAGAATGATCTTCTCGCCTTCCGCCCGTACTTCGAAGTACTCCACGCCCGGAAACTGGCTGACGACGGCCTTCGGCAAGGTAATCTGGTTCTTCGAGGTGACTTTCGCAAGCATTCCTGTAAACGCCTCAAGTAAGGATGTAAGGAATTCTAACATAGCTGGAACCCGGAAGCGGAGTCGACGGTAGACTGCCGCCCCTTCACAGCAGCGCCTTCCCCCACAGAGCACTCTTGCCGCTTCTGACCTTTCCTCCGCGGCGCAGTTGTTCGGCGCGCTTTACGACGTGCTTGATGACTTCGAGCGCAGCCTTTGGATTCTCAGCCGAGAGATATGAATCGATCACCAGCACGTCGCGTGCGGCGCAGACGGACCACTCAAGCTGCTTTCGTCGACTGCCGACCACGACGGGCCAACTGCTGGAAAAGGGCCGTGTGCAATTGCTCGGTGGTCATCACACGCCCAGCGTCGAGATCAGCGTGACCCTGGGCAAGGGCCTTCTCCTCCCACTCCAGATAAGCGACACGGCGGCAATCGCCTTCGCGGACCAATGCTGCGGGACTGACCTTCTGAGCCGCGGTAGGTTTCGATGCGGCCATCTTCCATCGTCAGACGAAAGTCTTGCGCTGGTAACCCTCGCGCTCGCCGCCACCCGTCGTCTTCGTCGCTGCGCGCATGGCGCAAAGAGCTGAATCAGATGGATTAGTACGTTCTTGCTACAACATGCTACAGATGCTACGATCATCGCCTATGACGAGAACCATCACCCAACGGGAGCTGCGCAACGACTCCAGCGCCGTTCTTCGGGACGTGCAGGCTGGGCAAGTCATCATCATCAGTCGCAACGGGGTACCGGTTGCGGAACTGCGGCCTCTCCCGCCACGCAGATTCGTACCGCGGGCAGTGATAGCCGATGCTGCGCGCCGCGCTCCCCGAGTCGACGCCGATCGGCTGCGCGCCGATCTGGATGCCGTCGTAGATCAATCCGTCGATGGCTGAGCCCACGAGGGGTTTGCTCGACACATCCGTGGTGGTGGACCATGACTTGGTCGATCCGGCATTGCTTCCCGACGAGTCGGCCATAGCTGCGGTAACGCTCGCCGAGCTGGCAGCGGGTCCCCACGCCACGAAGGACGAACAGGAAAGGGCGCGCAGACAAGATCGCTTGCAGTGGGCTGCAGCAACATGGGATCCGATTCCGTTCAACACGGAAGCGGCCCGAACCTACGGCCGCATATTCGCTGCGACCAGAGCGGCGGGACGGTCCAGCAGAACGCGCCTGGCCGATCTGCTCATTGCCTCCACCGCAGTCGCGAATGGCCTGCCGCTTTACACGAGAAATCCGGCCGACTTCGCGGGCCTCGAGCAAATCGTCACGGTAGTCGCGGTGTGACCCGGCGCCGGTCAGGCGCGTACTGTTGTCCGCGAGAGCGCCCACTCCACACCCATATCCGGAGGCTTCGAAGTCTTTCCAACCGCCGGCGCCGAGCTGCTGCTGCGACTCGACCCTCCCGCCTACGCCCCGGCTCCCGTCCTTACGACACCTCAACCACCCTCGCCATCTCCACATAGCGGCACAGCGCATTCGCGAGCTGCATCTGCCGCGGGCTCTGGCAGTCGGGTTCGAACAGCCGCGGGCTCGCGACCAGGATGCAGGCGCATTGCGCGCGCGAGGTCGCCACGTTCAGGCGGTTCAGGCTGTACAGGAACTCCATGCCGCGCGGCGCGTCTTCCGGTGTCGAAGTGGCCATCGAGTAGATGACCACCGGCGCCTGCTGCCCCTGGAAGCGATCGACCGTCCCCACGCGGACACCCCGCCCCGCGAGCCGCTGGCCGAGCAACGCCACGTGCGCGTTGTACGGCGCAACGACGAGGATATCCTTTCCGCTCATCGCTGCGGCCTTCCCCTCGCTGTCGATCCACCGGGAGCCTTCACCCAGGAGAATCGCCACGATGCGATCGACCGCCTCCACCTCCTCGAGCGAGCTGTTCTGATTGCCTTCGTGGGCGACGTGAACCGCCCACAGGCCGGCCCCTTCGAAGGGCGGTGCGCCCGTCAGCATCTGGCGCTCGAGCCCGGCGCGCGGGTGAAGCCGTCCTTCGTAGAACACCTCGGAAGTGAAGCCGCAGAGGCTCGGCGCCAGCCTCCAGGTTTCCGGCAGGAAGATTCCGCGCTCGGCCGGAATCGTCTTGTGGCCCTGGAGGATGTGATCGAGCGCCGAGACGTCGGTGCCCTCCGGATGCGAGCCCTGCTGCGGCTGCTCGAGCTGCTGCGGATCGCCCAGCAGCACGACACTGCCTGCAGCCTGCGCGACTGCAAGCACATTGGCCAACGACATCTGCCCCGCCTCATCAACGAAGAGCACGTCCACCGCATCGTGGAACTCCTCACGCGCCCAGAGCCACGCTGTGCCTCCGGCAACCTGCGCGCGCCCGTCGAGCAGTCGAGCCTGCACATCGCCGTTTTGCTCCATCTCCAGGATCTCGGACGGCTCGCCGCTCTTCGTCTGCACCCGTTGCACACAAGTCAGGCGGCGCCCGCTCAGTTGCGCTGCCTCCATCACCCTGTCCAGCAGATTGCGGATGACCTTGTGGCTCACCGCTGTGACGCCGACTTTCAGACCCCGGCGCACCAGCTCGCAGATCATCCGGGCGCCGGTGAACGTCTTCCCCGTCCCCGGTGGCCCTTGAATCGCGAGGACCGTGCAGTCGAGCTCGGGGCCGATGCGCGTCGCGAAGTCGACGGCCTCCTCGCCCTCTCGCGCCAGGAGAACGCTTCCGCGCAGTCGTGGCGGCCGGCTCAGGAGCAGCTCGCGGCCGGCACGGTACCGCCCTGCTCCGCTGATGCCGTGCGTAACGACATCCTCGGCGAGGCGCAGCAGAGCATCCGCGAGCACGTCCGTGTCGATCCTCGAGTGAGCGAACACCGCGGATGGATGGACGTCCGCCTGCGCCCCGCGCTTCTTGATAGCGACGGTGCGCGCAGCACGATCGATCGCCTCTACTTGTCCGAGCGCCGTCCCGACCGAGTCCGCGAGACGCAGCTCGTCCTCCTCCCGCACGTCGGTGTCCTGCGCCGGATAGGTATAGCGGTCGATTGGACTCCTCGCGGTGCCGCCGATGCGAGCAACGAAACGCAGCCCGGCGATCGCCGCACGCTCGTCGAACAGCTCGGCCTCGGTCAGTTCGCACAGCCGATAGAACTCCCACCAGGTCGCCTTCGACTCCCGCCGATGCCACTCCAGCAAATAGGCGAGCAGCCACCGCGCGTGCTGCTCGTCGGTACGCTCCGGGCGGGCCGCCGGTACATCCGCAGTCAGGGCTTCCATCAGCGCTCTCACCCGCCGCGCCCGCTCGTCGACCGCTTCCGGCGCCGTCCCCTCCTGCAGTGGCGGGCGCGGCACCGGCGTGCCCTGGCGTTCGATTTCCGTGCGTAGACCTTCGAGCCAATCCCGCAGGTGCAAGGCCGATACACAGTCGTCGCGGTTGTAGCCCTCGACCGCCGCGCGCACCTCGGGCGTGATCGCTCCGGGGGCAGCGAGCTCCAGAGCCCGTTCGACCACCCGCAGATTCACTCTGGCATCGGCGAGAGGCACGGTGCGGGTGAACCCGTAGAAAGGCTCGAGGTCCTTGATCGAATACTTCTCGACGCTCGCGCGCAGCGCATGCTTGACGACGGCTGTGAAGGTCCACGAAGCGCCTGGCCCGCAGCAAGCGGTCGACTTCCGCCTCGCGGGTGGCATAACGCCCCATCAGCCGCTTGAATGCAGCCGGCTCATAGGGAGCGTAGTGGTAGACGTGCATTTCCGGGTAGGTGCGCCACGACTCCAGAATGCGGTCGACCACGCCTTCGAACGCCGTGCGCTCCTCGGCGTCCGAGTGTGCCCAGTGCGCGCTGTAGCCGAGGGAGCCTTCGCTGCCCGGGGCAGGGCCCAGCGACGGGGTGGTCACCACAAGACCGAACAGGTACTCGCGGCCGCCGTCGCGGGCGAACGGATCGCCTTCGAGATCGAGGAAGATGTCCCCGGCCGAGGGCGCAGGCAGCCGGCTGAGTCCCTGGTCCGGCGACGAGGGGCAACAGCTCGTGCACCGGCTTGCCCTCGCTGCGGCCGCGCAGTTGAATGCGAGCTTGCTCCCGGACGCGAACGTAGGTGTCGGCCGCCCCTCTGCGGGGACGGAACGGCAAAGGCAGCGGCAGCGTACCCAGCCCGGCCAGCGTGGTGACACCGGCCTTCTCCAGCTCGCGGGTCTGCAAGTGCGAAATGCCTGCAACCAGCGTCAGGTGGTCGTCCTCGCGGCGCCGCCTGTCGCACGTGCTCCACCAGCGACACACATCGCAGTGCGCGACGGGCTCGGGATAGTTCGCCGCAGCGATCGCGCCCGGGTCCTGAAGCGTCGTCGCCTCCAGCCGGCGGCGCACGAGCCGGAAATATGCGGCGAACTCCTGCACGCGATAGCTCTGAACGGGCGAGACCGGATCGGGCGTCACCACATGAAATCGCTCCGGAGCTGCGGCCTGCACCGCCAGCAGCAGCTCCGAGTAAAGCACAAGCTGCAGGATCGTCCCGCCGCGGGTTTCCTTCGCGAGCTTCGTGTCGACGACTTCGTACGACCAGGGGCCGAACGCGCTCGGGGTCTCCACACGCCGAAGCAGATCGGGCCGGCCGAACCAGCGGCCAATGCGAAACGCCGGCTGGACGATCAGACCCACGCCTGCGCGCATCGCATCCGTGGCTCTCGCCACCGCGTCTTCGCCGGAATCCGCAGAAAGGTCGACGCCCTCGAGCCCTTGCTCGCGCAGCTGCTCCACGTAGCGGCGCTCGTGCTCGAGGCCGCGCTCCTGCAGGAGGACAAGCGCTGGATCGACCCACGAGGGCGCCGCGCGCATGCCCTGTGCGACCGCGAGGTCGAGCGCGGTCCGGTGGCGACAAGCGAGGAAATGAGACAGGTCGGAGGCCGACAGCTCGAGGGTTTGGGTGGAGACGCGCATCGACCTATGTTGGCAGGAACGCCTTCGATCCGCTCACTGAGGAGACCAGGCGGGAGGTTAGCAGGCGGCTAGAAAACCTGATTCGCGGAGCAGGCGATCGTCGTCTAGAAAGAGGTCCGGCCGCGCGTTGCTTCGGGCGGTCACGCGGGACAGCGCGCCGCATCGTCCTGGACAGCAACGTCCTGCTGAGCGCGTTGATCCGAACGGATTCCAATCCTTACAAGCTCGTCCGTGCCTGGCTAGATGGCCTCAAGCGGACGCGCTGCCGCAGTGTGCTTCTCAATGCACGGATGCGCCAGTACGCCGCGCACCGGCCAGGACGCCCATCGCCTGATCGAATAGCGGTGTGGTCTCGACGACGCTCGCCCAGCCGGCACGCAAGGCGCGCGCGAGCTGATACCGCGAATATTCGCTGACGCTCCCGCTTTCACGGTTCACAAACAGATAGGTGCGCCGCAGGGGGCTGACGTAGAACAAGCGGGCTCGTCGTTTGTTGTTGTTCTCGTCAGAGAAGTCGACACAAGCACCTTCTCTGAGGCTTCCTGCCATGCGACTGTTTTCGTCCCCACCCGTCGCAGTGCCGGCCCCGCTACTGTCCAGCGCCAGCTTGCCGCCTGCTGACAGATCGGACCAGCTGATCTCCTCGATCTCGATGTCGCCGTCGCCGAATGGGTTGCGGATGGTCAGCGCGTGGAATTCGGGAGGCCCGATCGCAGGCCCGGTGTCGTCGTCTTCTGGCGTAACCGCAGGAGCATGCGGCTTCGACGGGCGGGCCCTACCTCCAGAGCTGCCAGGAGTCTGCCCGTTGAGGCCAGCAAAGGCCGCTTTAGATTCCTCGTTGACAGCGGGAACGAGCGCGTTTGCCGTCAGCACAGATCTCGCAAGCAAGGCCGGCTCAGCCGCCCCAACCTGCCTGGATGGCGCAGCGTTCAGGGCGTTGGTATGGCAGCGCATCAGCTTAGTGAAGAAGTGCTTGCGCTCATTGTCTTCGATGCCAAGCTTGCGCATGCCGGTGTCGAGCCGCCTGAGCAGCCTTGGGAGCACCGCGGCGAGCGTGCGGCGGTCGGCCGGCGAATGCTTTGCGCGAACGCTCCAGACGAGCAGGTCCATCGTCGCCACGGCCTTGTTCCAAGCTTCGCTTTCGGCACCGTGCTTGGCATGCGCGATCAGCATGACCTTGATCCAGTGGTCGGTCAGGAATCGAAGGACCACGCGCGGAATGCTGCCGGATTTGGCACGTTGCAGAATCTCATGCTGGGCGACAGCCTTCGCCAGTGCGAGGCGCTCCTTGTATTCGATGCGCCTGGCCACGAGCTTCACTTGTTCCGTGGCGGCCTGATTCTGGCCTGCGACGAAGCGTTCCAGCTCCTTGTGCAGCCGGTCGAAGATATCCACGTTGTCTTGAAAACCGTCCGCTAGTTCGCGTACGGTCCTCTGGATCTGGCCATACAGCGGGCTGCTCTCGCCCAAGTCGGCGTTGAGGTTCACTGCGATGTCACCCAGGCAGTCGAGCAGCTTGCGGGCCGCATGGGTTTCTTTGCAGAAGAAGCTCTTGTCCAAGATGGCGACCTTGAGGAGCGGGATCTGCAGCTGGCCGATCAGCCCTTTCATGGACGGCGGAATCTTTTCGTAGGCGAAAATCTGGTCGAAGAGCAGGGCAACGATGTCCAGCGTGACGCTGTCCATGTGACCGAGGCCGCTGGCGAGGCTGGTGCTCCTGAGCGCGCGCACGACGTTGGTCGTCCCGGGCGTGGTCAGGTTTGCTGCGAGCGCAAGGTTGCCGCTTGCCAGCGCACCTGGGTCGCCACGCTGAATTCGCGTCAACGAAGCGACCAGCGACGCCTCCTGGGGACTTCCCAATGGCTCTTGGGTGGATCGCATCCCCGACGTGTCTGAATTCGGCGTTGAGGCCGGTGACTGGATGGCGGTTCCAGACGCCGGCTGAGCGCTCCCCGTAGCGCCAGCTCCCGGGCTCGCGGTTGACGCTGGGAGGTCGGACCCGCGCATGTCGATCATGTTGGACGCAGCGTTGTTGCTCATGACCCGCTCTCCCGGAGTTCCGCTTCAAATCGCCACTTGTCGTTGGCAAACAACTGCACGAGTCACGGGCCGCCGGTGCGGCGAAGGCGTACGAACGGTGGGCGTATGCGAAAGGTGGGGCTGGCGTGGACGGATTGCCCGTTTTCACGCCGCTGGCACCTGGCGGTCCCGCTGTCATAGAGCCTTCGGCCCGGTAGACCGGTGACTTTGCGTCCCCATCTTTCGATGGGTTTGCCTCTTGCAGTTGCCTGGCCGGGTAACCGCAAGAGGTCACCCGGCGACGGGGAGTCCGCTCCGACTGACGGCGCGATTGCCTCCCCTCTGGACGTTCAAATATCCGCGAAAGTCAGATGAACTTTAGAGATTTGTCGCCGCTCCGCTGTCGCTTGCTGGCGTCAGGAGAACGGCTAACTACGCCCCACAATCCTACGTGACCCCGGGCCATTCATCGGAGGCGTTCCGATTCACGGGTCCTCTGCGTCTTCTCGTAGCAACGCGGGGAGCTCATCAAGCTTGGCGGCCACAGCACGACGGGATGCGATCAGAATCTATCAGCAGGCGTTCATCGATATCGAGCCGCCCGGGCGGTTGAGACGTACCGCCGCGCGCATCGCAGCTTCCGCTTTTCGCTCGAACCGCACCTGGCTGCTGGGCCCGTCCGTCTCCGGTACACTTCCGCACAAACGATCAAAACCAATGCGCGGCCGCGCTCACGCAACGCCCGGGCCGCGCCACCAAGCCCTGGAATTCAAGATGACCGGCGCACGCCCGATCGGCCCCGCCGATGAGTAATGCGCAGGCATCCACCGTTGACGATCACGCCGGCGGGGAAGCCGACCCGACTCGGCTAGCCACCGCACGCCGGTGGTGGATCCTGGTGCTGGTGCAGGTCTCCACGCTCACCTTCGGCGTTGCAGTCACCTCCACGACCGTCGTGGTGCCGCAGATCCGCGGCGCCCTGTCCCTGACCCACGACGAAGGCGCATGGATCGTCACGTTGTTCCTCGCAGCGGCGGCCGTGGCCACGCCGCTCACCGGCTGGCTGGCCGGCAAATTCGGGTGGCGCCGTTTCATGGTGGCCACGCTGGCCGGTTTCACCTTGTCATCGCTCGCGTGCGGACTGGCGGACTCGCTCGAAGCCCTGTTGTTCGCGCGGGTCGCACAGGGGCTGTTCGGTGCGCCGTTGATGCCGATGGGGCAAGGCATGCTGCTCGCAACCTTTCCGCGCCACATGCATCCCCTGGTGCTGATGCTGTGGGGCACCGGCGCGGTCTTTGGCCCGACGCTGGGGCCCATCCTCGGCGGCGTGTTAGCCGAATCGCTCAACTGGCGCTGGGCATTCCTGGTGATTGTGCCGATCGGAGCACTGACCACCGCCCTGGCGGCTTTCGCGCTCGGCGACCAGGAGCGCGGTACCGCCCGGCGCCTGGGCATGGCGGGGTTCGTCGCGCTGGCAATGTGCATGGCCAGCGCGCAACTGCTGCTGGACCGCGGCCATCACCTGGACTGGTTCGACTCCGCGGAGATCACGATCGAGTTGGTTCTCGCGGTGACGGGCGGGCTCGTCTTCATCGCAAACACGGCCTGGTCGCGCACCCCTTTCCTCGATCCGCGCATGTTCCGCGACTGGAATTTCTGCGTCGGCCTGCTGGTCGCGTTCCTGATGGGCGCGCTGAGTTACACGCTGATCGTGCTGTTTCCACCGCTGCTGCAGGACTTGCGCGACTACCCCGAGTCGACGATCGGCTATCTGATGTCCGCGCGGGGTCTGGGCAATTTTCTGAGCTTCGGGGTCGTCGTGTGGGCCACACGGTACAACGCACGCCTCGCGCTTGCCGTCGGCCTGCTCCTGCAGGCGCTGGCGGTGTGGAAGATGACGACGTTCAACCTCAACGTTTCCGACTTCGACATCTACTGGACCAACCTGGTGCAGGGATTCGGCTTCGGCCTGGCGTACACGCCGATGACCGTGCTGGCGTTCTCCACCTTGCCCTCGCCGCTGGCAGTGCAAGGCTCGGCCGTGTTCAATCTGCTGCGCAACTTCGGCAGCAGCCTGTTCATCTCCTTGAGCATCCTGGTGCTGGTGCAAACGACGGCGGAGAACTATGCCGGTCTCACCACCGCGGTCTCCTCGCTGGACATCGCGCGGCAGTTCTCCAGCCTTGCCCCTGATCTTGCTTCCGACGACGCCAGAAGTCTCACCGCGCTGCAGGAGGAGATACAACGCCAGGCGGCTATCGGCGGGTATCTGAACGCATTCGTGATGTCCGCGCTCGCGGCGGCGGTTGCCTTGCCGCTGGCGTGGATGTTCAGGGTGCCGAAGCGGGGGGACTGAATGCGGCCGCGCGCAACTCCAACCCGATCGAGCGGCGAATGCGCTCGGGAAGCTTGCCACCCTCTTCGGGGAGAAGGGGAGTGACCTGACGCACAGCTCTCGCGGGCGTCGTGCAAGGCAAACCCACTAGCGTCCCGAGCGCTTGGCCGACCGAGCACCCGGAAATCGCAGCCAGTCTTCCAGCGCGAGCTCCGGGGCCATCTTTGCCAGCGCACCGAGCCCCTGCTTTGCCCGCGTGACCCATCCACCCCCGCGTCCAAGCAGGTCGGCCCACCCTTCCTCGTACCTCCCAGGGGCGCCGGGCTTTCAAGCATTCGAGCAGCACGGCGGCCTGCCAGAGATCCTTCTGAGCCTTTTGCAGGAACGACGCCCTCCTTTCGCCATAGACCAGGAGCTTGTGCAAAGCGTATCGGGCCGGATGGGGGATGTTGACCGCCACCGACCCCTCGTCGGAGAAGACAGCCGCCTGGCCGATGTTTTTCAGGACGTACTCCATGAACTTGAGCGGCTGAAGCGCCACCCGCAGCTGCGGGTGCTCGAACGGTTCATCCCCGCCCCGGTGCAAGGTGGTCAGGAAGTCCAGACGGAACTCCGGGTCCTTTGGGTTCAAGTAAGTCGTCCCCGACTTCGCGGCCAGGCCACCGATCGGCAACAGCCCAAGCTGCAGCGACTCGACGGCCCCATGCGTATCTACCTGCAGCGTAGCGGGCAGCGCCACCGCGATGTTCTTGCCCGCGTGCGCGAGGTCCACATCCTGAGTGCGAGACCCCTCCCCCCACCGCACTCCGAGGAGGTTCCCGTAACTCAAGAACGGGTGCGAACCGATCAGCACACCACCCGCCCGGAAGAAGCCAAACTCCGACAACCGCCGGATCACCCTGAAGTGCCGCCCGAGCAGTGGCGTACAACCGAACGCCATGGCCGAGCGAGCTAACGGCTCAGCCGGTTCGCCTTTGGATTGCCTGGATCCGCTGACCAGCTGCCGAGCCGGCTCCGAATCGGGGCCGACGTATGTTGCCGCAGCGTCCCGCCCAGGTGCGGTGAACTGGAAGTACCAGTAGTCGCGTCCCTTGACTGTTTTCCTTGCGAACGACCCGCGCAGGTTCGCTACGGAACGCGACAGCTCGAAAGCGAGCGTCGCCTCGAAAAGCTGCGCGTAGGCGGTCTGCGCAGAAAGCGGGAGCTCGGTGAATCTTGCCATGGGGTTATACTAGGCTCCAACGTTACCTAGTATAACCGCGAAAGAAGCGGTTATACTAGAGGCGCTTCTAGTCTAGTATAACCAACGCGCGAGGCCGCGCATCGCGGCGGCGATGCAACTATGGATCGCCGAGCCAACACGTCACACATCCGCACCCGCCCCGAGCGTGATCCGGCTTCAGCGCCGCCGGATAGCGGTCGGCGATGTGTGAGTCCGGATAAGCCTCGTCGCGGCAGAGAAGGACATGACTGGTCGTCGACGGATAACCACCCCCGATCTTCGCCAGCGGATTGAGTGCATTCTTCAGCATCTCGAACTGCCGTCCAGTGGAAGATTGGGCATCTAGTCTCGACCGTAACAATCAAAGCAGAGTGTCTCCCTCTCCCCCTGTGGGAGAGGGTTGGGGTGAGGGGTACTACCAAAATGGTTGTTACCCTCCACTAGTTCGCGAGACCCTTGACGATCAGCTCCGCTGTGATCTCGTTGAGCCCCATGCTGCGCGAGGCGGCAAGGTCTCGGATCTGCTTGACGAGATCGCCGTGCAGTTTGCAGGCGAACGGCACGAGACCCTGTTCGCGGTCGCGCTCGCGCTGCCCGCGCTTGTCGAGAGCCTTATGCGCGTCCTTGCCGAAGCGCTCTGGCGTGCCCGTCTGCCGCTGCTGCACTTCGATCTTCTTGCCCTTGAGCTTTGCGAGGCCCGTTGCCTTCATGGCAGATTCCTGTGAGTGTGCATATCCGCGCATTCTACGTCAGCACTACCGTGGAGCGCCTCGCCAGTCTTGAGCTCGAGGCATTGCCGCGCAGCTACTGCAGGCATATGGCGAATGGCAGCGGTTCTGTGTATCTATCGACGGCGGGTTGACCGCATGCCTAACAGGCGTGGATCGAACGGATAGCGGCAGACCGAAACAAGCGAGAGCCGGGCGGCGTGCGGATGAGCGGGATTGAGAAGGAAGTTCGTTGTCCGGGGAACGATGGCACTCGGTACGCCAAGCAGTGCGGTTCGGGCCGAAGCAAGCCAGGTATCGCCGATGGATCGCGTTTCTTCTTCCGACTCCCGCCAGCGCTCACTAAGCTTCGTATCGAGCACTTGGCGCCTCACACCCCGGGGTACCTCGATTTCGAGCAACTGGTAGGAGTCAGGCAACTCCTCGGGGAGACTGACCTCCAAGTGCACCAGTGCTTCCAGCAATACTGCGGCGGGATGCTCACCGCAATACACGATCGGTCGCCCCCGGGAGTGCCATCGGCCCGATGCGCGCAATCCCCCTGTCCCGCTCAAATCGGCGTGATTGCTGATGCGCCAGATCCGCATCGGCTCGCGTTACCGCCTTATGCGAAGTAGCCTTCGTCGATCCTCGTCAATTCCTCTTCGACCAGTCGCGCACCGATCTCGGTGGCAAGCGCATCCAGAGCCCTCCTGCCCTCGAACGCCTTCCTCGGAGTATGCAGCCAGGCGAGGGCTTTCTCGTGGTTGGCGAATATCGAGTCCGCCAGCGCCACGATGCGAGCTGCCCGGACCGCACGATCCGTCTCCTCGAGCGTGAGCCTCTCGCCGCGCGCCTTGCGATGGGACAAGGTGCGCGGCGGCGTGACGAACGCGACGTCACGCGCGCTCAACCCTTCGCGGACCAGCCGGTCCACCACCTCAGGGGCGATGCCTGCATGGATGACTGAGGCGAGCTCGCGTTCGGATCCGAGCGGCTTATCGAGCGCCAGAAGGTCGGTCAGACGCTTGAGGTAGGGCTTTTTCGAAACGACGGCGGCGAGTACGCTGGACATGAGAGGGTCGCTGGGTGACGGCAATTTGCCGATATTCTAGCGGCAGATTGCCACGAAGTAGAGGTCCACTCAGACGTTCATTTAAACAGATTGTTACGCGCGAAGTGGTTCTGCCAAGTATGGATTCAAGTCTTGGAAAGGGGTCTTCAAGGCGTGCGGGCAATTCGAGGTCGTCGAGGCTCCGCACGAGGACGGCAAAGGAGCGACCATCCTTTACCGGCCAAAGCCGCCTCTGAGCTAAGGGCGCTGCGCAGTCGCTCTCCGACCGACCGATCGAGTCTTCGACCTTGAGTCGTTCCTGCCAGCCCCTCTACGGCTTCTCCGCGACGACCTTGCCGTCCCTCCAGACGTACACCGGGGTTCCGTGCGCGCGAGCCGTTTCGCGCGCACGCTTGGCCGCCCTTCGCAGTGCCTTCTCAACAGACTGGGAGAACTCTTCCGCCTTCGTAGGCGCGGGGCGTTTCCTGCTTTTCATGGTCCGCGCTTCGGTAACACCGGTCGTCGAGAAATATACTGCATTGGCAAGCCCCCCTGCGCTTCGGGTGCTTGCCTATTGCTACAGTTTCGGACACAATCGGTTCAATTATTGAATCGATTGGCGCAAAATAATGGCGGCGACCGACCCTTCCCTTCCCGCGGAGACAGCCGATGTCCTGCCGGAATTACTATTCGGCCGCGCGCGCGCCCGCCTGTTCGCGGTGCTGTTCGTCCTGTCGGATCGCGAGTTCTACTTTCGCTAGCTGTCGCGTTTCGCCGGCCTGAGCACCAGCAGTCTGCGGCGACAGCTGGTGCCGCTGCTGCGCACCGGGCTCGTCGCACAACGGAGCCACGCGAATCTGGTCTACTACCGCGCGAATCCCGGGCATCCCTGCTTCGCCGAGCTGAAGAGTCTGCTCGACAAGACTGCCGGGATCGCGGTCCAGCTTCAGGCCTCGCTCCTGTCGCTGGGAGAGCGAGCGGAGTATGCGTTCGTCTATGGATCGTTCGCGGGCGGATCCCCAACAGCAACCAGCGATATCGACTTGATGGTAGTAGGATCCGCCTCGTTCGGCGAAGTCGTTGAGGCCGTTCGCCCTGTTGCCCAGCGTGTCGGGCGCCCGATCAGTCCGACGCTTTACGGCGCAAGCGAGCTGCGCCGACAGCTACGTGACGGCCATTCATTCCTCCGCGCAGTGCTGGCAAAGCCACGTATCGACCTTATTGGAGTAAGCGATGAGCTTGCCGAATCTCGACAACCTGGTCCAGCGCGGGCTACTGCAAAAAGAGCCCGCGCACAAGGACGAGGTCAGTCGGCTGCTGGGCGCCGCTGACACGACCTTCGCCGACAGCAAGGTACAGGCCGTCAGCGTCGCCTCCCGCTTCACAATGGCCTATCAGGGTATAGCCTCATCGCGCTCCGCGCTCGCGACTACCGGACGAGTTCCCACCAGCCCGGGCAGCACAGCATCGCCATCCAGTCGCTGCCGCTCACAGTAGGCTTCCCGCAGCCCGACACCAATGCCCTCGACTCTTTCAAGGAGAAACGGCACCGCGGCGCCTATGAAGGGATGCTCACCACCAGCGAGAAAGAGGTAGCGGAGCTGCAAGCGCTCGCCAAGAAGCTCCGCGAGACGGTTCTCGCTTGGCTAACTGGGAATCGCCCAGACCTTCTATAGTATCGCCTAGTCCGATGACGCACTCGACCGCGCCGAGGATGCGGGAGACGGTCTCGGGCTCGAATGACTGGCCAGCGTTCGTAGGAAGTTGCTTCGCCCTCCGCTTTTCCGGCGCACGAACCTGAATCTTGGCCCGTGCGCGCGCCTCGACTGGCACACCCTTCTCACCCGCCACGGGATCAGTTCGAGCCCGCAGCCACTTCCCGAGAGAAAAGCTGCGCAAGCTCTGTCGCCTGCTCCTCGGTAAATATCTCTTTCTGCACCGGCATCTTGCCCAGGATACTGAGCGCGTTCGCATAAGCGGGGCGCAACTCGTCCCGCAGTGGCTTTCCGACCAACAGATACACCTTGAAGCGCTCCGCTGCGCCCTGAACACTCGCCATCTGACCAAGGTAGCGATGGGCCTTTTCCCTGATGCTCTCGGCCGCACTCAAATCGAACGAAACCGGTTCCAGGCAGTGCCACACGCCGTTCTTCCATGCGTACTGAAACTCAACCTCGTCATCCTGAACGGTGATCTTCTTGGGCTGGAAATGCTGCAACAGACGCCGCTCCTCCAGGCCGCGCTTGAAGTGACGCCATACGTCGTCATCCGATCGGTGCGCGGGTTGACCTTGATCGTCGTAGCGCGTAACCATGCGCTCGTACAGTTGGTCAAGAGTCTCGGAGGCCCTGGTCCAGGGCGGTGGCGAGGGCGAAGTCGCCACGAGCCATCAGGTAGGTGCGGGCACGCTCGCGCAGCTCGGCCGCCGCTTTCTTCGTGAAACACGCCGGCGGCCCGCGGAGCGGGCCGCCGGCGTACGACCCCTCCAACGCCATCTCGGGTACGGCCTGGACTACACCCGCTCGCGCCAGCTGAGTCCGCAGATCTTCGAACGCTCGGCGAATGCGCGCACGGAAGCGCTCGAGGTCGGCGCGTCGCCCGGGCATGAGCAGCACCGCGCCCTCCTCGGAGACGACACGCGCCAGCGCGGCGTCGAGCCACTGCCCGAACGCGGCATCCGTCATCGTCAGCGCGCCGGCTCGACCGTACGCGTCTTCGACCAACCGGTGCGCGAGCTTTCCGTACAGCAGCGGCCCGTCGCTCACCGCGAGCACGCCCGACGGCCGCAACCCCGCAGCATGCTTCAGCACCCACTCGAACGGACTGTTCAGCAGCAGATCGAAACTCGTGAACGATTCACTGTCGCGTCGCGGGATCGAGCCGGCCGCGATGCGCCACCAGCGCACTCGTGGCCGCAGAGGCCCGCGTAGCGAGAGCTGTGTCGCAACGACCTTAGCTCAGCAGCGCTTCCGCCAGCGAGCGCGGCGAGTGGATAGTCACACCGCCGAGCCTCTTGCCGTAGAAAGCACCGAAGTGGGTGCGGTCGCCGGTGACCAGGGCGTCGCATTCCATGCGAATGGCAGCGGCGACAACCGGTCGATCCTTTTCGGGGACAGCCAGCGCAGCCTCGACGGCTTCAGGTTCGGGGTGCGCAGCGGCGACGCGCATGCGCGCGAGGAAACCGTCAAGGACCGGAAGGCCCTCCGGCGCCTTGGCCGAGAGATTGCGGCGCGCCTCTTCGGCGACGTATGCATCTGCGCAGCATTCATGGCCCGCGTCGATCAAGAGCACCAGGAAGCGCCGCACGGCGCCGTCGGATTTGGCTGCCGAGAACAGAACGTTGGCGTCGAGGAATACCCGCATCCGCGGCCGATCTAGCGGGCGGACTTGAGCTTTCTCTTGCTGCCCAGAACCTTCTCTAGCTCAGCCTCGCCTTGGTCGAATTCGCGGATCCGCTTCTCGCTATACATCTCGATCGGCAGCGTGACAGCAGGGCGCAGGAGCAGCCCATCGGGTGTCGTTTCCGCAATGAGCTGGTCGTCAGCTTTGATGCCCAGGGCGCGGCGTAGCTTGGCCGGCAGGGTCACGACGCCTCGACGCGTGACGGTGAGGGTGGTTTTCATGGTTGCAGTATGGCAGAAATGCAGCAGAGCTGCAATCCGGCCAGATACGCATCGCACCCGGCTTTCGGCACGGGAAGCCTTCCGGAAGCGCTCCTAGACAGGTACGCAAAAGACAACGAGTCACTCACGCTGAGCGTGCTAGGGCAGCACCGGGATCTGCATTTGCGCGCAGACCGCCCGCAACCGATCGTCCAGCGTCGCGAGAGGCAGCGCGTGTCGATGAGCGAGCTCGATATAGGCAGCGTCGTAGGTACTGAGCCCGAGCTTCTTGGCGACGGTCAGAATGGTGAGGAAAGCTGGCTTCGCAGCCTCCTGATCGACCTCGATCGGCAGTCCGTCCAGCGCGGCGGCCAACCGAGCCAGCTCGTCGTCCTTGATCCGCCCGCGCCGCTGCGCCACCAGCAATGCGTTACCGACTTCGAGCGCCCAGATGCTGGGAACGATGGCAGACTCTTGCTCCAAGCGGTCCGCCAGTTTGTCGACGTCCTCGCTACCCTCATCCGGAAGCAACCACGCAAGCGTGACCGAGCTGTCCAGAACAAAGGCCATCAGAAACGGTGCCCTTCATGCATCAGGTCGCGCAGATTCTCGCCGGTTCTGAGTAAGTTCTTCAAGCGGATGCCGCGGCGGGCAAGCCGGCCCCTCACCGCGCGGACGTCCGCGATCGCCTGCCTGATCTTGGCAGCGTCTCGACCCGCGACGGGAACCAGCTCTGCCACCGGTCGCCCGTGCTTGGTGATGACAAAACGCTCCCCCTTTTGTACCCGCTCGAGCAGCTTCGGCAAGTGCGTCTTCGCCTCGTATGCGCCGATCTCAGCCATGGGAGTCTCCTGATTGCATTTAGACTAGTCTAAACCGGTCTATTCTTTCGATCAAGAGCAAGACGCAACGCCAGCCCGAAAGGTCCTATACCCGCACCGAAATCGCCCCCGCCGCCAGCGGAAAATAGCAGCCACACCTCCGTCACCGGCCGGCTCGTCGCAAGCTCGATCGCGTCAGGTAGGTGCGGGCACGCTCGCGCAGCTTGGCCGCCGCTTTCTTAGTGAACGTCGTGGCGATCACGCCGGCGGCCCGCACCTCGCCGCTGGCGAGCTTGGCGTGCAGGATCTCGGTGAGCCGGTGTGTAATAGATCGTGGTATATACTTTGCAACATCACGTGATGGAGGCAAGACCCTTGAGCGCCCAGACTGCAAAGCTATTCATGAACGGCCGCAGCCAGGCCGTGCGCCTGCCCGCGGAGTACCGGTTCGAGGGCAAGGAGGTGTACATCACGAAGGAAGGCGACAAGGTGATCCTTTCCCCGAAGCCCACTTCGTGGGACGACTTCTTCGACAGCCCGCTCCAGGCTACGCCCGACTTCATGGCCAAGCGAGAGGACCTTCCGCTTCAGGAGCGGGTGCTCTTCTAGATGGCGCTCTACCTCCTCGACACCGACATCTGCTCCTACGTGATCCGGAACCGTCCGCCGCAGGCGCGGGAGCGGATGAATGCCATCCCCCTGGAGGAGCAGGCCATGTCCGTCGTGACCTACGCCGAGCTGCTGTACGGCGTCAAGCGGTCGAGCAGCGCGCGTGTGAACCGGCAGGTGGTCGATGCCTTCGTGCGGCACTTGACGGTGATTCCCTGGGACGCGGAAGCGGCCGAGCACTACGGCGACCTACGGGCCGCCTTGGAGAAGCGCGGCACGCCAATCGGCGCCATGGATCTGATGATCGCCGCGCACGCGCGCAGCCTGGACGCGGTCATGGTCACGCACAACCGGCGGCACTTCGACAAAGTCCCGGGGCTCAAGGTCGAAAGCTGGGCCTGAAGGCGGCCATCCCAGCCGTGCAGATGCCACAGATCGCGCCATCTCAGCAGCGTCGCTGCCGTGCCGGCCGATTCGATGGCAGATACTGCATCGGCAAGCCCCTGCGCCTCCGGTCCTGAAAAACAATGTACCGGTTGCTCGGGCGAAAGCCGCGATAGCGCAGCGCGGCCAAGCACAGCGCATGCGCCGCGTTGTAAGCGAGGTCGAAACGTCCCTCGAGCGAGTTGGTTGTGTTCTCCGCATCCTTGAGCCGGGTCACTCCGGAATGCTTGAGGCGGGCGAACTCCTTCGCATCGGGCGGCTCGGCCGTCAGCAACTTGCCGGGGCCGGTCAGACGCTCAAGCGGCGAGGTCATCTTCCGTCCCGATGACCCAGACCTTGGGTTGCGCCAGTACCCTGGTGACAAACGCATTGCCGTCTTTGATCCGCCTGCCCAGCTCCCGACGGCTGTACACCGTCGGATTAACGGGGCGAGCAAACTTGGCAGTGACCGGCTCCAGGGCGCCGAACACGTCTGCATACGTCAAACTGTCGCTCACGACCATCAGGTCGATATCGCTGGCGGCCGTGTCTCCGCCCTTGGCCACCGACCCGTACACAAAAGCCGCAACGATGCGCGGCGCCAATGGCGCCAGCGCCTCGCGCAGGGGCTCAGCCAGCCCCACCGTCTTGCGCACAATGGCGCACAACTCGGCAAACAGGGGTGAGTTCGGATTTGCCTGATAGTGCTTCTGCGTGCCTAGCCTGCTAACCGTGACAAGGCCGCTCTGCTCCAATCTCGCCAGCTCTCGTTGCACCGCACCCGACCCGGCCGCAGTCAAGGCAATCATTTCGGTCGCGTAGAAACTGCGATCCGGCTGCCCGAAAAGCAGACCCAACACACGCTGCTGTGTCGTCGAAAAAAGCGCGTCCGCCAGGCCCTGGGACCTGCGGGCGCGCGCAGGGCGTCTTGTCATACCCATTTTGGGCATATTACTACCCAATTTGGGCATGATCAAGCTCTCCAGCCGCCGAGTCTCGACGTAAGGCACTTGCGTCACAGCTCCTCTTGCTCGCCGAACGATCGTTCGGTATCCTAGGCCGATGGGCAATGACGGTCAATACCTTGGGAAGCTGCAGGACTACTACGCGAAGCACCGCGTGCTGCCCTCCTACTCCGCCATCGGCTCACTGGTCGGCCTGCGCTCGAAAGCCTCGGTCGCAGAGATGCTGATGCGGCTCAAAGCCGAGGGCTTTGTTCAGAGCACGCCAGACCGTCGGCTCAAGCCTGGCAAGCGGTTCTTCGAACGCCCGATCGCGGAGCACGTACGAGCCGGGCATCCCGCAATGGCCTTCGACAGCGGGCATGAGGCGCTGAGCATCGATGAATACCTCGTGGCGAATCCAGCCAGAACCGTGCTGATCCGGGTGAAGGGCGACTCGATGATCGACGCGGGCATCCACTCGGGGGACACCGTGGTGGTGGAGAAGCGCAGCTCGGCGAACGCGGGAGACATCGTGGTCGCGATCATCGACAACGAGTTCACCTTGAAGCGGCTGGGTCGCGAGAAGGGCCAGATCGTCTTGCGCCCGGAGAACAAAGCCTACCCCGTCATTCGCCCCAAGGGCGACATCGAGATCTTCGGGGTGGTGGTGGGGCAGTTTCGAAAGTACTGACCGAGGGCCCCGAGCGGGCCATCGAGTCTTCCGGGGGCCGCCTCCGTCGTCCGAGTAGCTTCAAGCTCGCGCGGCGCTTGATGGAGGACACGCCCCAAACCTTGGTCGCGGTTAGCCGATCATGAACGTTGCAGGGAAGACGGGGCAGTCTTGGGCTGGAACGGGTTGCCGGCTGCGCCGGCGGGGCGGTGCGGGGTCGGCCCCTTGGGCTTCTCCGCGACGACTTTGCCGTCCTTCCAGACGTAGACCGGCGTACCGTGGGCCTTGGCAATAGCCCTGGCCCGCTTGCCAGCACGACGAAGTGCTCTGCCGACCGCCCGCGAAAATTCGATCGGCCTTCGCGGTCGCTTCACTGCTGTCCGATTCATGGCCACTGCTCCATCAGTACAGGGACGCACTGGAATGATCGTACACCGACCAAGCATCTGCCAGCGATCGGTACACGGACTCAAAATTCTCCGTCAGCATCGCACGGACGATGTCTCCGCAGTCGAGCTGGAACTCGTGTAAGCTTGTTGACTGCATCACTTACTACAGCGCCGCCGGGCGTTTGAACTCCCGGAGGGTCGGGAAAATGGACCGAGACGAACTACTCAAACGAATCTGGATCGATCCACGTCGGTGCGGTGGTAAGCCGTGTATTCGCGGCCATCGCATATGGGTGTCCCTGATTCTAGACCTGCTCGCCGATGGTGCATCTTTCGATGAGATCCTTGCCAACTACCCAGGGTTAACGCGCGAGGACATCCAGGCATGCATCGCTTACGGCTCGGAGATGGCCCGGGAGCGCTACGTTCCGATTCCGATTGAAGATGTCGCGTGAAGCTGAAGCTCGACGAGAACCTCGGCAACGACGCACGCGTCATGTTGGAGCGGGGCGGGTCACGATGTCAGCACCGTTCCTCAGGAGCATCTGCAAGCGGCACTCGATGACGATTTGATCGTGCACTGCAAACGCGAGGGGCGTGCACTCGTCACATTGGACCTGGACTTTGGCAACCCACTCCAGTTCAATCCCGCCGACTACCCAGGGATAGCCGTCCTGAGACTTCCCGCGAAGCCCACGTCCAGATCTTCACTGAGCTCGTGCGCACGCTCGTCGGCGCCCTGGACCGAAGCCGCTGAGTGGCCAACTCTGGTTCGTCGAAATCGGTCCGCCGCGAATCTCCAGCTCGCGATGCGCGCGACGACCCCGTTCGAGCTTAGCACGCGCCTTTTTGAGCCGTGTCTCCGTAGTGGTTGCCACGGTTGCCATGGTACATAGTTTCGGTACTTATTCGCAAATACCGAAACAATGCAACGACTGTCCGCATCAGACACAGGCCCATGCGCGTCCCAAATGCGCTTGCCGATTCGCCAGTAAAGCGCCGTCAGGCTCACGTTCACAGCATCGACACCTGCGGAACCCCCGGCCCCTCCAGACGCCGTCTTCACGTGTCCATTAGCGAAAGTAGGCGAATGTTCAAGTTACATCGCCGTTCACGATCCGTGAACACGGCATCGAAATGAACGCACCCCTAGAGCGTGCGCGGGCCCAGTGACCACCCTAGCCCCTACTCCCATTCTCTAGCGAGAGTGCCGAGGTCTCACCCGGCCGGGAAGCGGCACTACACCTCCACCGCAACCGCCCTCGCCGCCACCGGGAAATACAGCCACGCCTCCGCGACCGGCCGGGTTGTGGCCGTGACGATCGCCTGCTTGTACAGCGCGAGCTGCCCGCTGTAGCGCCGCGCCATCTCTTCCCACGCATCGCCTCCGCGCGGGTTGGCTTTGTGGTCGATCAGGATCCAGCCCCCAGGAGTGTCGAGCAGCAGGTCGATCTGCCCCCTCACCACCTGCCCGCCGGGCAGGCGGGCTTCGACTGGGACCTCGGCCTGGGCAGCTGCGCCCGGCCAGCGCTGCGCGATCCAGCCCTGCAGCGCGCCGATCTGGGCGAGAAGTTCAACGGGATCGAGCGCGCCTTCGCACTGCCACGCGGTGAGGATGCGGCTGACCTCGTCGACGGCGAGCGGTTGCCCGGCCCCGCACAGCGTGGCTGCGATGCACGAATGAATGGCCGAGCCCACCCGCTGCACGTCCGCGCCAGAACGCAGCGCGATGCGGCTGCCGATGCGAACCTGCTCGCCCGGCTGGCATGCCACGGCCGCGGCGCTCGATGGCGTCACCAGCAGCGGCGATCGCGCGCTCGGACCGGGCGCCTCGCTGAACCAGTGCAATGGCGGTCCCGCGCGGGCCTCGGCGGGTTGCACTTGGGCTGCATCCAGCTCCCAGTGCAGATACGGCACCGTTGAGCCGTCCGGAAGCGCCAGCGCGTCTGCAGGCCGCTCCGGCAACAGCCACGGCGCCCCAAGCGTCTCGATCCACGGCCCATTCGGCCTCTTGGCCGAGCGCGCCAGCACCAGCAGGTCGCGCGCGCGAGTCATGCTCACGTACAGCAGCCGCTTGCCTTCGTCTACTGTGGCCGCCTGGAAGTGCGCCGCCACGCTCGTCTGCGCGATGTCGTCGGCGATCTGCAGCTT
Source organism: uncultured beta proteobacterium (assembly GCA_963827575.1). Classification (GTDB taxonomy): domain Bacteria; phylum Pseudomonadota; class Gammaproteobacteria; order Burkholderiales; family SHXO01; genus SHXO01. The sequence continues at coordinate 18,151 of CAWHCG010000021.1, read as the reverse complement.
GCGCTGCAGGCCGTACGGCCAGGGCCAGAAGCGGATGAAGCGATCCTGCAGCGGCGCAGCCAGCTCGATCGGACGGCGGGAGACAGCCGAGATCGACCACAGCCGATCCCGCATGTCGCTGCTCACGTCGAGCAGGATGACAATCGGCCACTCGAGGCCCTTGGCGCCGTGGTGCGTGAGAACCTTCACGGCGTCGAGATCCGGCTCGGCGAGCATGTCCAGCTTCTGGCGCGCCTGCTCGCGCAACCACAGGATCAGCCCGGAGATGGTCGCCGCACTGCGCGTGCTGCGACAGCTGTCCTCGTACTGCACTGCCAGCGCGAGCAGCGCTTCCAGGTTGGCCAGGCGCGCGCGCCCGACCTCCTCGTCCGCGTCCCATCTCAGCACCAGCCGCGACAGGTCACCGTGGGTGATCACCAGCTCCAGGGCCTCGCGCGGCGTGAGCACGGGCAGTTGCGCGCGCAGTTCCGCCAGCCGCGCGATGAGCGGATGCGCGGATTCACCCGCCTCCCGCCATTCGCCTGCCCCGCCGCCCGCCGCCAGAAAATCCAGCCGATCCTGCAGCCAGACCTCCGGCGCCTGGCAGTCGGCGAGCGAAAGGATCTCGGCGGTAGCGACCGTGTCGCGCGAATCGTAGAGCCGCCGCAGGCACGCGACAGCCAGCACCGCCTCCGGGCGGCCGAGCAGACCCGGCTGCGCCGTCTCCGTCGGAACGCCCTGCGCGGACAGACCCGCCACCGCCTCGGTCACCCGATCGTTCAGCCGCGCCAGCACGGCGATGTCGCCGTAGCGGGCAGGTCGCGGCTCGCCGCTTCGCTTGTCGACGACGCGGCACCCCGAGGCGAGCAACCGCCGGATCCCGGCGCCCAGGGCCGCCATCTGCTCCTCGCTGTTCCCGCCTTGCAGCAGCCAGTTCCCGAACGCGGGACCGATGTCGGGCTCGGCGCGCTGCGCGCGCAGATGGACCTCGTGCTCGGGCAGAATCGGTGCAAACGCGCTGCCGAACACCGTGTTCACCAGACGAACGAGCGACGGCCGCGACCGGTGCGACGATCCGAGCACTTCCTTGGTGCCGCCGATCTTCGGCAGCTCGCGCAGCACGGCCTCCATCAGTGCGGTGTCGCTCCCGCGGAACCCGTAGATGGCCTGTTTCACGTCCCCGACCCAGAACACCTCGCGCGCCAGGCCGGCGAGCTTGAGGAACAGCGCGAGCTGGATCGGGCTGGTGTCCTGGAACTCGTCCACCAGCAACAGGTCCAGCTCCTCCGCGCAGCGCCGCCCGCACCTCGGGGTGGTCGAGCGTTCTGAGCAGCAGGTGCTCCTGATCGACGAAGTCCACCAGCCCCAGCTCGCGCTTGCGATCGGCATACTCGACGAGCGCCCGCGCGCACAGCGCGAACAGCCGGCACAGGTAGCCGTGCAGGTCCTCGTGCAGGCGTGGGTGCTCCGCATGCCGGCCGGCGACGGCGCCGACCTGCCGCATCGCCGGCGCCAGCGCAGCTTCCGGCGCGGCCTTCGACAGCTTCGCCCACTGACTCCAGGCCGCGCTGCCCGCCAGGCAACGCACGCCGCACCTCGCGGCACAGCTGCAGGTAGTCGGCCGTGTTCTGCCGGCGGTTCGCCTCGGCCGCTTCCTCGAGGATCGGCAACACCGGGTCGAGCGCGGCGATCAGCGCGGCATCCAGGTTCTCGCCGGTGGCGCGAGGGAAGTGCGCGAGCAGATCCACGGCGTTCTCCTCGCCCATGGCGGCGAGCGCAGACGGTTCGATGTCATTGGCGCGGACCTGATCGACCAGCGTTCTCAAGTCCTCCTGCCACGACTCCACGCCCAGCCGGTCCGCGAGTGCGCCCAGCTCCTGCAGCTCCCGGTCTTCCATCACGCTGTCGATCGCCTGCGCCAGCAGCGCCTTGGCGCGGCTTCGTCCAGGACCTGCTGATCGCTCGGAAGCGCCGCCTCGAACGCGAAGCGCCGCAGCAGCTCTCCGCACACGCTGTTCACCGTTCCGATGCGGGCCTGGTCCAGAGCGGTGGCGAGGGCGAAGTCGCCGCGAGCCATCAGGTAGGTGCGGGCACGCTCGCGCAGCTCGGCCGCCGCCTTCTTCGTGAACGTCGTGGCGATCACGCCGGCGGCCCGCACCTCGCCGCTGGCGAGCCTGGTGTGCAGGATCTCGGTGAGCCGGTGCGTCTTGCCGCTGCCGGCGCCGGCGCTCACGAAGGTGATGCGAGGCGTCACGGCCCGGCCCTCCACCCGACGAGGTTGGCGAAGTGGCTCCATGCCAGGTTGCGTGCGGCGATCGCCAGCCCGTCTTCAGGCTCCACCGACTCGGGCGTGGCCTCGATATCGTCGACGACCACCTCGATGGACCCGGCGTCGATCTGGTCCATCCGCCATCGCCAGGTCGCGAGGAACCGTTGCCAGACGTGCGCAGTGGTCTCGTCGCTGCTCGAACGAACCACGTGCGCGCCGGGGAAGAATGCCTTGCTGCGCGCGACCAGCCGCCCCGCATCCAGCAGAAATAGGCGACCTCCGGCCAAGCACCGGTTCGTCTGCTGGCGCAGCAGTTCGGCGTACACCGCCAGTTGCAGATGGCGGTTGTCCGCCAGCAGTTCGGAATAGTGCTTCGTCCTGCCCCACTTCAAATCGAGAATCGCACGCGCGACTCGCCCTGCTTGCACACCACCAGGTCCGCCGAGCCGCGGATCGGGCCGCCGGCGTACGACCCCTCCAACGCCATCTCGGGTACGGCCTGGACTACACCCGCTCGCTCCAGCTGTGCCCGCAGCTCTTCGAACGCTCGGCGAATGCGCGCACGGAAGCGCTCGAGGTCGGCGCGTCGCCCGGGCATGAGCAGCACCGCGCCCTCCTCGGAGACGACACGCGCCAGCGCGGCGTCGAGCCACTGCCCGAACGCGGCATCCGTCATCGTCAGCGCGCCGGCTCGACCGTACGCGTCCTCGACCAGCCGGTGCGCCAGCTTTCCGTACAGCAGCGGCCCGTCGCTCACCGCGAGCACGCCCGACGGCTCGCAGCCCCGCGGCATGCTTCAGCACCCACTCGAACGGACTGTTCAGCAGCAGATCGAAACTCGTGAACGATTCACTGTCGCGTCGCGGGATCGAGCCGGCCGCGATGCGCCACCAGCGCACTCGCGGCGGCAGAGGCCGACGCTCCAGGACGGCAGTCTCAGGTCCCTCGCCCCTGGTCAGCACCCGCTCCAGGCGGTGCACCGGCAGCCCGCGCACGAGCGACCCGAGCATCAGCCAGACCGGATGCACTTCCTCGCCTTCGGGCGGCAGCACCAGCTCCAGTCGATGCCGGGCCGCGCGGAGTGGACGCGTCCAGCTCGCGGCTGCCTCCGCCAGCATGCTCTGCGCGCTCGGCAGCGCAACGCCACAGCGGGCGAGCTCGGCCAGCTCGCGATCGGACCACGGCCAGCGGCGCCCGCCGCCCGCCCGCGCCGGCTGCCACCAGATCACAGTCCCGCAGGGTTCGGTCACTGCGGCAGGGTCGGTCGCGGTAAGCCGGCATCCGACCTCCGCCCGCAACAGCGCGTTGCCGCTGCCGCGTGCAGTGACCTGCGCCACCAGTTGCTCGAGCTGCGCCCGAGGCAACACCGTCAGTCCCTGCCGCTCCAGCCGCTCGAGGCCGCCGATGAATGCGTCGACTTGCGCATGCCCGGCGAGGTACGCGATGCGCAGCGCCGGGTCCTCCTCCCCCAACCTGACCCGAAAGAACTCCGCCAGGGCGCGCGCACGGGCCAGCACAGCGAAGACCGGCGCCCCGGGCTGAGGCCGGAAGCGCTCGTGCTCCAGCCACACGCGAATCGCCTCGCCAAGGCCCGCCGCACCCTCACCCTCCTTGCTGACGGCTTTCTGCAGCGCGGTCGCCCAGGCATCGCCGCCTATCCCCGGCTGGTTCGCGAGCGCTTCGGCCAGATGCCAGCGCGCACGGCGCGGCAGCGGACAGATCGGGTGAGTGAGAAACTGGAGCGCACCGTACAGATCGAGCGGCTCCCACAACAGCCCCATCGCGAGCGGCAGCAACTGCAGGCTGGGGCGGAAAGCATTGGCGTCGCGAAATCCCTGCCGCGGCAGATCCGCCGCGCTGAGCGTCTCGTCGAGCAGCACGCCGTCCGCACCTGCAACGATGAGAACATCGTCGCGCTCATCCCGCAGGCGCTCCGCCATCCATCGCGCTGCCAGAAGCCGCGTCTCCGCGCGCTGCACCAGCAGCGAGCCGTCGTCGCGAAAGTCGATCGGCGTGACCGGCCGCCCGGCGTGCATCGCCAGGACCGCCCGCTGGATCTCACCCAGAAGCCCCTGCGCAACCGGCTCCGACAACCGATCACATGCACGCACCGGAAACAGCCGCAGCACCTGCCGCCAGCGCGCCGGAAACGCATCGATTGGATCGAGCAGCGCGACCTCCGCGATCGGCGGACGGCGCTTCGGCAATTGCGCGAGCACTGCCTGCAAACGCTCGCCGACGGAAGGCGACACCTTGCCGCCCGCACAAGCTTCGACCTCGCCCATGTCGCGCAGCCGGCGCGACTCCACCCCGGCCAGCGAACCATCCCAGCCGTGCAGATGCCAGAGATCGCGCCACCGCAGCAGCGTCGCTGCCGTGCCGATCTGGTCGAGCGCGAAGGTGCGGTGATAGAAGCGGCCGGCCGTATCGCACGCCTTCAGGCAGTCCCGGTACTGGACGACCCGCTCGGCTTGACTGGGCCAGTCGCGGCCGAGCCCGAGCTGCGCCTCGAGCAGCGCGAGAAAGCCGAGCGGACCGAGGGTCGGAGCGCCGAGCCGGTTCGCGGGCGCGCCAGGAGCGTTCGCCGTCGAGGTGGAGGCCGAGGGTGATGTGCATCTACCGTCCGATCAGTTGGCAACCCAACGCGCCAGCGGACCGCGGGTAGAACTCCCCTCCTTTCCGAGGAGGGGTGCCGGCGCAGCCGGCGGGGTGGTGCGAGGTGTACCCCATCTTGATGGAGGACACGCCCCGCATCTTGGTCGCGGTTAGCCGATCGTGGACGTTGCAGGGAAGACGGGGCAGTCTTGGGCTGGAACGGGTTGCCGGCTACGTCGGAGGGGCGGTGTGGGGTCCGCCCCTAGGGCTTCTCCGCGACGACTTTGCCGTCCTTCCAGACGTAGACCGGCGTACCGTGGGCCTTGGCAATAGCCCTGGCCCGCTTGCCAGCACGACGAAGTGCTCTGCCGACCGCCCGCGAAAATTGGTTCGGCCTTCGCGGTCGCTTCGCTGCTGTCCGATTCATGGCCACTGCTCCATCAGTACCGGGGACGCACTGGATGCTCGTACACCGACCAAGCATCTGCCAGCCATCGGTACATCGACCAGTGCCATCCCGCTTGCACCCACCGACTTGAAAAGCGTCTCCTGATTCAGCAACGCGGGCCCGGAAGCATTCCGTGGACATCACCCAGCACCCCATTCAGTGCTGACCGTAGGCAATTTTTGGGAGTCTCCCTCCGAACGCTAGGCTATGATTTCCTTCCAGAATTAGCAAAAAGGAAGAGTGCCATGGCACGACGGGGATTCTTTGCGGAGCTTCAGTATCAGTCTCGCGTAGCCGCTCGAGAGCGCGAGCGGGAGGAGCGAGAAGCCTTTCGGCGCCATGTCGCAGCAGTTAGGCGAACCGAACAGGCGAAGAGGGCCTGGGAGCGTGCCCAGGCTCAGCTCGCTAAGGCGGCCGATTCTGAACGAAAGCGCCTTGAGAAAGAGGCTCGCGAGGCGCATCTGGCCACTATGGAAGCGGAGGTTGTCGAGCGAAACGGGAAACTCGAGCAGATCTACGAGGAGATCGACTCGCTGCTCGCCTCTACGCTTGGGGTGGATGACTACGTCGATCTCAATTCGCTTCGCGTCGAAGTGACCCATCCGCCATTCGACCGTACCGATCTTGAAGTGCCGATTCCTCAGCCGACCCCCATTCCCTATCCTAACGAGCCGGTTCTGGTACTGCCCGAGCCACCCTCAGGCCTAGCCAGCTTTTTCGGCAAGAAGAAGTACGCCGAGGCCGTAGCGAACGCGCAGCGGGCACACGAGCAGGCTTTGGTGGAGTGGCGCGCAGCGTGCCGTGACGTGCTGGCACGGCGCCAGAAGGCCGAAGAGGTGCACGCCCGAGACGAGGCAAGACGCGTTGACGCGCTTAGGTCTGAGCGCGAACGGTACGCCAAGGAGTGCGCCGCACGCGAATCTGAGGCTGCCGAACGTAACAGGAGGCTTGACGAACTGATCGCGAATCTGGGGTACGGCACTGCCGACGCGATCCAGGAGTACGTCTCTATCGTTCTATCGAATTCGGTGTATCCCGAGCATTTCCAGGTCGCGCATGAGTTCGAGTTCGATCCCTCGACGGCCGAGCTTCGCCTTCGCGTACTGGTGCCCGGTCCAGGCGAGATCCCCGAGATCAAGTCCTACAAGTACGCGAAGGCCACTGACGAAATTACTTCGACGTCGCTCTCACAAAAGGAATGTCGCGACCGATACGCCGGCGCAATTCATCAGGTAGCGCTCAGATCTTTCCACGAGGTGTTCGAGTCTGACCGTCGCGGCCTCATCAAGACGATTTCGCTCGAGGTGGGCACCAACACAATTGACCCGGCAACAGGCCAGCGGACCTACGTGCCGTTCGTGATCGCAGCCGCCGAGCGCGAGTCGTTCCTTGCGTTCGAATTGTCGGCGGTTGTGCCTGCACTCACGCTGGGACGGCTCGGCGCTGCCGTTTCAAAGAATCCGTATGGCCTGGTCGCTGCCGAGCGCTCTGGAGTCCGGCGATCGTGACGCAGCGCGGCCCGGTAGTCTTCAATCCGCCGCCCGGGTGGCCTAAGCCCCCCAAGGGGTGGACTCCCCCGAATGGCTGGAAACCTGATCCCGCTTGGCCTGCCCCGCCACCTGGTTGGCAGCTTTGGATTCCAGACGGCACCTCAACCGGGAGATGGTGTGTCCGGCAGCGGCTCAGATCCCTCTACCGCTACGGAGAAGTCTCAGGGTGAATCTGAGCCGCATTCTCCGACGCGTACGGACCAGCGGATCGCGTTCTTGGAGGCGGAGAACGCGGCCTTGCGCGCACGCTTGGAGTCCCTCGGTACGGACCCAGGCAACGTCGTCGTTCTCGACGACGAACGCGTTCTTCAGGACGTCGGGATCTATCGGTATCACCACCCGCTTGAAAACGCGCTTGCCTATCGGGAACGACTCGATGACATAGCGGCTCGGATCGCTGAGATGATCAAAGCGGGTGCGGCGATCGAAAAGTCGAACATGTTCACCTTTGACGGCTCGTTGGCGAAGGGCCGCGCGATGACGAACGACTTGGCGAAGCTGATGCTCCGCGCCTACAACGCTGAAGCGGAGAACGTGGTGCGGTCGCTTCGCGCAGGAAACACCGTGACTGCCATCAAGCGGCTTGACGCGGCCAGAACGGCGATCGCCAAGCTCGGCAAGATGATGGAGATGCATATCGGAGACGAGTTCCATGCCCTACGCATCGAAGAAATTGAGCTCACTGCCGATTTCTTGATGAAGAAGGAGGAAGAGCGAGAAGCGGCGCGCGCTGAGCGGGAGCGGCTGCGCGAGGAGCGCAAGGTCGAGCTAGAACTCGCTGCCGCGCGAGAACGTCTTGAGAAGGAGCGAAGCCACATCTTGACGGTGATCGAGAAGGTCCGGGCGAATGGCTCGAGCGACCCTGAGCTCGAGCGCAAGCTCGCGGATATCGACAGTGCAATTGCTCTGAACGACTACCGTGCCGCCAACATTCGGGCGGGCTACGTCTATGTCATCTCGAACCGCGGTGCGTTCGGCGATCACGTCGTGAAGATTGGGCTAACCCGCCGCCTAGAGCCGCTCGAGCGCATCTACGAACTTGGAGACGCGTCGGTCCCATTCCGTTTCGACGTGCACGCAATTTTCTTTTCGGAAGACGCCGTGAGCCTGGAGAACGAGCTCCACGAGCGTTTCTCGGCGCGTCGCGTGAACTGGGCGAATGATCGAAAGGAGTTCTTCTTTGCCTCACCTGCTGACGTGCGCGCCGTACTTTCGGAGAAGCTGGGAAACCTGCTGGAGTTTGCAGAGCACGTCGAGTCGACCGAGTACCTTCAGAGCGTTCGGTACTGGCCAGAGCACATTCAGCCGCCGCAACCTTCGCGCGCCACGGAGCAGACAGGCCAGGTAGTCCGCTGAGGGTCGATACGAGGCCGTCGCGGCTGGCGGCTGTCGGCCTTAAGGCACAATCCCAGCGCCCCTCAATGGCCGGTAGAGCTTCTTCTGCACTCGTCGGCCTGTGGCTGCCCTGCCGTGGGGTGGTCTAGTGAGAGGACTCGCAAAAAGCGGTGCGCCTTGGCAACTCCCATGCACGTGCGATCGCGGCTCTGCCAATTTCTTGACCTTCGCCGCATGCCTGCACATTAGAGCGGTCGGATCCGGCCTATACGAACTAGATGGCAAGCGAGCGCCGGACCCCACGGCCGAGAACTCGGCCCGGTTCTCATCTCATCGGTGCTCTGCGGTCGGTTCCGTGATGCTCCCCGTTGCCGTCGTGCAATGGGACCGTGCAAACGTTCCGGCAAAGCTACCCTGCGCTGGTTCAGGTCGGAGACGAGGCTGGTCGAGGGGACCGGATCCGCGCTGCGGATTGACCGATAGCGCACCTCTCCCCTTTGCGGGAGCGCAAATCCTGTCGGACACTACTGGCCCGGCTCTACTTCTCTAGAACACGGATGCGCCGACGTTCCAGCTCCTGGCTAAACGCAATCCCCTTGGCGGAGTCTAGAAAATCCGGTATCAGAACGACAATCAACTGATCGCCATAGTGCTGTTGGTATTGATCGATCTGTCCAATGGCTCTTTGTATCTCCGACATGTTCGTTGGCATCTTGAATTCGACACCTACGCCCGCCCTTTGAGGGTGCCCTATGTGGAAATCGATCTTCAATCCGAGTCCGTTTCCGACTGGACGCTGCGGATGCACGAACTTCTCGCCAAACGATTCCTCCAAGTCTGCCTGGAAATCGGGATAGAAATCCCTCTCGTAGTCCCATCGCTTCAGCACTCGATGCCATCGAACAAACGGCAGTACCTTATGGATTACGCAGTCCGCCTCGGAGACGAGATCCATTCCTGGCAACCATCCCTCCCGATATCCAACCTCCCGCATAATCCTGCGATATCGAACACCCTTACTGCCTTCCGGATCCAGGCCAAGCAGCTCGCAGATTTCCTCTAGATAGTCGGAAGGGAACGCGCTCAAATGGCGTTCGGTCTCGTCAGGAAAATCCAGCCAGGGAGTGTCCAAGTAGGGGGTATGCTCCATAACACGTCGCTGCTTTTCTTCGATCGTGCCTTTTGGGTCCTCTCCTAGCTCATCAAGCCACTCGGAAAGCTCACCGCTGTCATAGTTGGTCACGAAGTACGTCAGCAGCAACTGGCGGAGCGCCGCATCACATTTCGGGGCTGCCTTGAAATCCACGAAGGCGTCGGTAAGGCTCATCGGTTGTCCTGTTGGCATCAGAGACTAGCTTGCCGCCTTTTATGCAAACTCTGAGCCAAGCGAAGCGCGCCACTGGTTCTCGGTGGTAAGTACTACGCCTCGCTAGAACAAGAAAGGGATCGTGATCCCTGCCGCCAGCGCCATGAACAGGATGGCGACCCAAAACACCTTGTGGAACGCATTGCTCGGGGGGACTTCTGGCCACCCTGGTTCCATGAACCCGAAGACGGCGCCGCGGTCGGTGCGCCATTCGAGGCTCCAAAGCAGGCCCGCAGACGCATACAGACACGACGAGAGAACGAGGTTGGACCACCAAGTGAGCGGATAGTAGCCGTCCCGAAGGACCAAGTAGAGGTCGTAGGACCAGCTCGCTGAAAACAGCCAGAGGCATGCTGCAACAAGGGCTTTCCAGACCGATGTCCTCCCGTGGGTCACCCGATACAGCACTCCTACCGACCATGGGGCTGTCGCGAAGGTGAGCACCGACATGAATGCGCCATCAAAGTAGTCCCACGTCGGGTCCCCCGTATAGGGCGCCATCACCGTTAGCCCGCCACCCGCGATAGCGAAGGTGACCAGCTTCCACGGCTGCAGCAGGAGGCGCCAGTAAGACCGGCGAAAGAGCTCGAGCTCCTCTCGCCGCCAAACGATGATGACACCAGCAACGACGCAGGCAACCCCCCAGGTTGCCATGTACCAGTCCGTGAATTGCGTCATCTCAGTCCTTATCAACGTGTGTGGAGCAGGCCTTGGTGCGTATTGGGCGTGAGCTACCAAATGCGAGGGGGAACCAGGTCGCGTTCAGGCCCGACGGGGTAGGACCAGCATTCGCACTCGGCTCGTTGCGCCCGCCCTGAGCTACCTTTCGCTGTTGACTCGTTGTCGGCTGCACTTCTCCAGAGGAAAGACCATGGAGATAGGTCTGGGACCGCCCCATGCATACCAGTCGGTACGGTCCGCCGGGTATCTATAACGACCTGCCCACGCCAAACCTTACCTGGACGGCATGCAACCGGAAGCGGATCGACTTCCCCTCGGTGTGATCCTGCTTAGCTCGTGGGAATCCAATTCGGTCGGCAAGCTGGCCAACTCTCCAGGGCTCGAGAACCCGCCAGGCACGCGTTCTGCTTCGATAGCGGACGTTTTCCGGACAGAGCCCTCGTTCGGTTTATGGCCGCCAGAAAGTTAATCAGCCGCGTCGTGCACCATTGCGCCCATGACCCCATTGTGTGCCTCTCTTCGGAAGGCACCACAACAGACTCTCTAACCTTTCTCCTCTGCGATGACTAGCCGAGACACGCGTCGCCGCTTCGAACAGTGGGCGAACAACCCCGAGTGCCAGGCGAACGCTACCTCGGCCATCCTCGGTATATCCATGGTCGACGTCGCCAAACGAGAGGGGCTCGAGCCAAGCATGGGTCAGTCGCCCTTCGCGCTACAGCGGGGCCAGCGTTTTGAGCGCCAGCTCTTCCACGATGACGCCCGGGTACTTCGTGCTGAAATCGAGAAGGCCAGCGTCCTGCCGGCGGGTTCGAAGGGTTTCGTTGATTTTCGGTTGCGCCAGGTGGGAGGTTCGTGTCGGACTCTGGACGAAGCACGCGAGCGCACCCGCGAACTCTTCGACGTGCTTGCCGATAGCGGGGTCAACAGCAAGACCCCGAGCCTAGTAGCGGGAGCGACGATCTGTGTTCCCGGACGGGCGATGCTTCCCGAGGCGATCCTCGTGCTCGATGCCCTAGTGATCCGAGCGAACGAAAAGCTTCCAGAGCTTGTCGTCGGGGAGATCAAGACCTACCCCGACCGAGGCGGCTACACGGACCGCGCCGAGCTCGCCGGCGCGCGCGCGCAAGCCGGTGTCTACGTGCACGGCCTTATCGAGGTGCTCCGCCAAGATAGTTTGGCGGACCGGATCTCGGTAGCGACAACCGGGTTCCTCGTGCTCACGAAGCCCGGCTCGATCGGCCTTCGGTGCGCGCCCGCGAAGATCTCCGGTATCAGGCAGCCCGTGCAGCGCGCGGCCTCGACAAGCTGCGTTTGCTCGCTGCACAAATGGCGCCAGAAGGTGCACCACCGGAGGATCCAATCGCCGCGGTCGCCACCGCACCGATTCACTACGCGGAGGCCTGCATTCGGTTTTGCTGACCGTGCTTCCGGTTGCTTCAAGCGCGCTCTCGCAGCCGGCAAGCCAGGAGTGCTTGGCGACGACGCAGCGCGTCTACTGGGCACAATGAACCTGGATCGCGTGCAGCAGATACTTCAAGGCGCGCAGCCAAAAACGCATGCGGAGCGAGAGCTGGTCGCTCTCGCTGGGGCACGAGGCGTGCGGTGACCGCCCGCGACACGGTAAGGAAGCTGCTGGCGTTCAGCGCCGGCAAGCCGCTGCCTCAGGGAACTCACCTTCGACTGCCCAAGCGCAAGGCCCAGGACACGCTCGTCCTCGCCTTCGTCAGGATGGGTGGTGAGTCCCGACCCTGGGGCATTGCCATTGGCCGGCCGGACAGAACGCCCAAGATCTTTACGGCTGCAGAGGCACGCGATCGCGAGCTGGTGGGCGCGATGCTCGAGGACTTCGCCCCAAGGCTCCTGGCTCATATGGGGCATCCCGAGTTCGCGAGCTCGCCCGGCGAGCTTCCACCGCATGTGTGGCTCCCTAACGCAAGCCATGTCGAGATGCTGCATTTTCTCGCCTTCACGTACACGTTTGCGAAGCGGGGCGAAGTGAAACGGATGAAGACTTTGAATGCGCTCGGCCGCGCTTCGAATTGGCTCTTCCAGGAGTCTACGCGCCCCGGACAACTCTCCTGCATCGACGCGAGTCGAGCGCTGCGCGACGCGTTCTCATTCCCAGCCGAAGACGTGCGGCAGGCGCACACCGGATATTTGCTCGCTTGGCTCCAGACCAACGGCAACTTCGATGTGAGGCTGAGGGCAGCCCCCGCTGCTGAGGAACGTGCGGTCTCGACCAGCCTCGATCCGCAGATCGAGAAGGCGGGGCTCGACACGCTGGTGGAGGAGTTCAACAAGGCGAAGCGGTCCGGCGACAGCGCAAAGGCAGAGCCTCTCACCCAAGACATTCACAAGCTGCTCGAAGTTGAGCTTGTGCATCGGTTCGAAACCGCGGCACGCGCTTACGAGATGGTCCAGTCCGACCGCCGTCCGGTCAACCCCGGGCTGCAGGAACTCGAGCAGTGGGCGAGCGAATGCCACGGCGACTACCTCAAAGCCGAGCGACAGCTCGCCAGGGGGGAAAGGCGTGGGTGAAATCGCCAGAGACGGATCGCCACTCGCTCGTCGCGGCGGCCGAGTACGTCACGTTGGAAGCAGGGTACGACCGCTGTTTGAACGCGCTCGTTCACTATGACGAGGATCTACAGGAGGATCTGCTCGTCGGCGGGGACGGCGTCGCTGGAAGATCATCGACGTCGTGCTCGAGCCTCGGGGCCGAACGCAACGGGCGGTGTGGACTGTCGAAGAGCATGGGAAGCGACCCCTGCGCGTCAGGGCTGGAAGCGAGCTCGTACAGGCAGGATATCCCAAGCGGAAGGCATCTCTCCGCGCGGTCCGAGAGAGCGCACGAGGACCGCGTCGGTTCGAGCTTGAGATCGTGTCGGGCATCCAGGAAGCGCCCGGGCCGCTCGGCCGAGACCCGCGCGACAAGTTCTGGAAGGGCAAGACCGTAACCTTTCTGGACCTGAACGACCCCGGGTTCGCGTTTAGAAAGCGGAAGATGCTCTGGGACCGCTCTGGTCCGGGGACCTGGTTGACCCACCGCCAGCCGTGGGAAGACTGGGTCGGGTCCGCCGGTGAGGACGACTACGACATCGAAGCGGAGCCTCTATGAACGTCCCACCTAAAGCCGATCACCGCAGCGAGATCAACGAGAAAAGCGAGCGTGTTTTCAGGGATGGTGCTCACGGCGTTGAAGGGCGAGGTCGCCGTCGTTATCGTCAGTGCACCACCCGGGTCCGGCAAGACTCACCTCCTCTCGCAGGTCGTTCACGCGCTGTCGAAGAAGAAACAGCGCATCGCGATCGCCGCCCAGACACAACGTCCAGGCCGATGACATTTGCCGACGCCTCGCGGCTCCGCCCTGGAAGGTGCAGTCCTATCGCTTCGTGGGTTCCAACGGCGGCATGGAGAATCCGGTCGCAGGAGTGACAGAGGTATCCCGTTTCGATGACCTTCCTATGGGAGGGTGCGCGGTCGTCGGGACGTCTGCGAAGTGGGGATTCGTCGAGGTCAAAACCCCGTTCGACGTCCTCTTGGTGGACGAAGCCTGGCAAATGCAGTGGTCGCAGTTCGTGCCGCTCGGGCGTGTCGCGTCCCGTTTCGTTCTCATCGGGGACCCGGGCAGATCCCACCGGTCGTAGCCGTGGACTCATCCCGCTGGGAAACAGCGCAGATCCCGCCGCACCTACCCGCGCCCGAAATTATCTGCTCCGACGACAGGCTGCTTGGCGAGGCCGCGTTAGTGCAGCTCCAGCTCCCGGCTTCGCGGCGGTTACCGGCTGACGCTTCTCGCTTCTGCAACCCTTCTACGACTTTCGTTTCTCTGCGTGGGCGCTCCCAGCCGAGCGGGCCGTGCTTGCCACCGGGCCCATCGCAGATCCGGTGGATCGGGCGATCGACCTTTTGGCGAACGGCTCGGTGGCCGCCGTGACCACGCCTACGGTCGACGATCTCCCGCCCTCGGACATGGATGACGACGTCGCGGACCTTGTTGTGCGCGTGCCGCCCGGCTCCTTGAGCGGAAAGCACGTGTTCGCCTGCTCGACAAGGTCGACGGCGCGTCGGAGCGACCCGTGACTGCCAGTGACATCGCGATCTCGGCCACCCATCGGGTCATGAACGAGCTCATCGCACAAGGGTTGCGGCGCTCTTCGGTGCTACAAGGCGTGCGCGTCGACACACCGGAGCGCTGGCAAGGGCTTGAACGCCTCGTGACAATCGTCGTTCACCCGCTGTCGGGCGTGCTACGACCGTCTTCATTCGATCTCGAAACCGGCCGTCTGTGCGTAATGGCGTCCCGCCATCAGGGCGGGCTCATCGTGGTCGGCCGTGACCACATCGGCGATACGCTCGACGGCCTCATCGTCGCTGCGGATCAGCCGATCGGCCGTCCTGACGTGGCAGGGCGCGGTCACCAGCGGCATCTCGGATTCTGGGAATCACTTGAGGCGGCACAACGGATCGTGCACCTGTAGGAAAGCCAGCGCGGAGTCGTGGGCTGAACGAGCAGTCGCGGGTAGATTTGGGCTCTTGGTGTCCGGCCCCAGAATGCGAGCGCGCCGCGACTTGCGCTCGTTGAACACTCCCGCAAGGCGGGATACGGTAGCAACTACTATGCGTTGAGACATGCTGCATATCGAACAGAGGCAACTTCTGAATTCGTTGATGTTTGATCATATGGGCGCTGGGTGATGCCGCACGCCAAGCTGCGCTTCGAAGATGTCGAAAGTCGGACTGTATGCGTGGTCGAGGTCGCGCGCTCAACTGAGACAGTTGTTTCTCAAGACCGAGAAGGGACCTGAAGTTCTACGTTCGCGTAGGCAACACGACCCGAGCGCTTGATGCTGAGGAGGCTATGCGGTACATGGGGTCGCGTGGCTTCAGCGTCTGAAAATGCAGCACGAGTTCAGCTGCAATCGATCGCGGTTCAGGGGCGCGCTGGCCTCACCCGATGCCTGCCGCGTGAGCGACGCAAAGAAACGTCGGGTATGGTCCCTGGTTGCGCGACCGACCTATGGTTCATCTCCCTCGGATCGCCGTCCGATGGTAACCGGGGCGAAGTGCGGAAGCTCCGACCTCGTGGAAGCTCAACGGTTGCAGCGTTTCCGAGAGGCAGCGGCCTTCTGGAGGATGCGGGCCTCGTCGAGGGGATGGTCAGGGTGGCGAGACAGGCACAGCGGGATTGCGACCTTCACCGGAGCGGCGAGCCCCGCGTCCGCGTTGTGGACATAGAACTGGCCGCGGGGAAGTTTAGGAACATCCGCGCCAGAGCCCCCCTTTGCTTCGATCAGGTCCCGGGCCGCTTCGATGGCGGCGGGGGAATTGAGCTTGCCGTAGTAGTGGGTCGAGCAGTTGGCGATGATCTTGTTGTCGATGTCCTTCGGGTTCTGCGTCGCGAAGACTAGACCCAGGTGATATTTGCGCGCCTGGGCCGCCAAGCGCGTCAGGCTTTCCTTGCAGACCGAGTTCCTCTGCGATGGGACGAAGTCCTTAGCCTCGTCAATCACCAGCAGGCCCCGCAAGGCACGCTGTCCGGGGTTCGGGTTCTTCTTGACCCAGGAGAACAGCGTCATGGCCAGCTGGTTGACGAAATAGCGTTGGGCCTCCAACCCTTGTAGGCCGACGAAATTGATGACGGAGATCCGCACCTGCGATGACGGTCGGTCGTCGCCGAACAACACGGCCGGGTCGAGTGGCGTCCCGCTCGAACGGAGAAGTGGGTTTGTTTCCTTCGCGACCTTCAGGGCGTCAGCCATTTGTTTGGCCAGCTTCGGCTCGTTGGCTACTCCTAGCCCTGCCTCAGGCGGGAAATCATCCAGTAAGGCGATGAGATCCGGCAAACTGCCGCCGCCTTGCTTGGCGAAATACCGGAGCGCTTTGGAAAGAATCCCCGGTTTGTTCTGAGCCGCCGCGGTGCCGCCGACAGCGACGATGGGGGTTAGCGTCTCGCGCACCATTGCCACGGCGGCTTCGAGTTCTTCCTCTACGCCTGCCACCGCGGCCAGGTCTGGAAGAGGTTCGAAGGCGAGTGGGTTCCCGCTCTCCTTGCCGGGCGTCCAAAGGATGACCTCGGTCTGACGGTGGTAAAGCTCAGCCTTTTGGTCGTCCTCAGGGCGCCAATCTTCGGGCCGGGTTGGCCATTTCTCGTCGAAGGTTGCCAAGTCGTTTGCGGCGTCGATGACGATCGAGGGAATGCCTAAACAGGCGGCTTCCTCAACCAGGCGCCGCACCAGCACGGTCTTGCCGGAGCCCGCACCGGCGAGCACGGCGGTATGCTTTTCCAGCAGACGAACCGGGACCACGACCGGGTCGCCCGGTTTTCCGGCCAAGAGCCGGCGGCCAAGCGGAAACGCGGGGTAGATGGACCCGGGAATTGCGGGGCTGGCGCTTCATCCAGGAGAGGTTCTGTCTCCAGGCTCTCCGGCTTAGAGGGCTGTGAAGGAGGTGCGGACTTTTCCGCCTGAGATCGACCTGTTTCCTGTGCAGACGCGCCGGCTGGCGCCGGGCCGCGCCGGCGGGATGGCCCCCTGCCTCACGGCTTGGCGCACCGGGTTGACTGGTAAGGAGAGGACTGGGCACGAGCGTCCGGATCAAGAGAGCTTCGACAGCGGCTGCCGTCCCTGCAGCCACCGTTCGAAATCGGGGTCGCCCTCCTGCTTCAAGTGATGAATGGCGTACAGCGTGCGCAGATCGTCGTCCGTCGGCGGGCACAGGAACCCGCCAGCGTTCTCGAATTGCTGACTCAACTTCTGGGTCACGGCACCGCCGGGTATCGCTCTGGTGCGCACCACTGTCAGGCGACGGAACTTAAGGGAGCGGTCGATGCCGGACTGCGTCATGGCGGCCTTCAAGCGGGCCTGGTAGGCGTTAGCGTTGGTCAGTTCCAAAGCCCGCACGCAGAAATGTTCCTCCCGGCTGTCTTCGTCATGGAAGATCAATCGCAGTCGAGCGTGTAACGGCCGGGTCGTCTTCCCGCCCGGAAATTCGAAATCAACGACCGCATCGACCGCCTCGGGCAACTTGTGCTCGTGGACCAAGCACTGAAGGGCGGTTTGCAGCAGCGGCGCGAGCCTTTCGTCCTCGCGCTTTTCTTCCAGCAGTCTGGGCCGGATCCGCCTGCGCTCTTGCGGCGGCAAACCGTCTGGTCCAGCGTCTTGAGCTTGTCTTCTTTCTTGTCGCCGCGACCGCCGCCGCTTACTTTTGCGAACGACTCCAACTCGTGGATCACACCCTCCCGCAGGCAGTGCTGGCGGTGACGCTCGCACTTCTGCAGGACCTCGCGCGGTGTATCGGCCATTAGGTCCGCGAACGCCTCCGGGCGGAAGGGCCAGGTAGGATACGGCGCCGTGAAGCCCGTCTTGTAAAGGGCGGGCGCGAGCCGATTCCGGATGACCGCTTCAACAATCATTTTGGTCTTGACCGCATCGAGTTTCCTTGGCTGGTCAAAGCGGTCCAGGGACTGCCGAAGCACGGAATCCCGAAGAATGTCCCAAGTGCTTTCCACGCACGAAACGACGGCCAAAGTGCGTAGCGTCTTGTCGCGAAGCGCTCCCAGACCGCCGCCGATCGCTGCAATGATCGACTGGGCGGCGCCCTGCTCCTCCGGGGAAATCTCGCCCATCCTGAAATGATGCTGGATGACGATGGGATCGAGCGAGTCGAAGGCCAGAACCGTCGGCCCGCTGAGGCTCATCAACCAGGAGAGCCCTTGAACAATCTTCAGAGGGTCCTCACGACCGATCGTGAAACCAAGGACTTGTTTTCCAGCCGGTTCGATCTCCTGCCCCTGCAGCCAAGCCATCCCGAGGCTCGAGACCGAGAAGTCCTCCGAGTTAAGACAGACCAGTGCACGAACAACATTTTGGCAGGCCAGAGTCTGTTGGTGGTCTAACCTGGCGAGCGCCTGCAAAATCTTGTTG
>CAWHCG010000020.1:0-25383 GCA_963827575.1 uncultured beta proteobacterium | reverse complement strand
ACACGCGGAATGAATGCTTCCTGGGCTATGGATGCCCGAGTCCCGTACTGCTTGTCGGCGGTGTTTTCCTCTGTGCGCCTCTGTGTCCTCTGTGGTAAATGCCGTTGCATTTTCCTTGGCGTCCTTTGCGTCCTTGGCGGTGAAAGGTCTGCAAGAGGGCGTTAGGGAAGCTAGCGCTCCGCTACCGCATCCGCCCACGGTGAAGCGATCTCGGTCGCGCCCCAGTTGCTGGAGCCGCTGCGCAACACGCCGCTGGGGCAGGCGAACTTGAACGGCAGCGTCTGGCGTCGCACGCGCAGGTACGCAAACCGCGCCGCGAGGGCGGTGTGGATGTCCTCGGCCAGCAGCTCGTCGCCGAGCACCAGCTCGCCTTCGCTCGCATCGATGCGCGGCAGGTGAAACGCCGCGTCGAGATCCTGCTCGAAGTCGATCAGGAACGACAGCAGCTGGGTGACCGCAGGCAGGATCCTGCGCCCGCCCGATGCACCCAGCGCGAAGCGCTGCGGGCCACGCTCGCCGATGACCGGGCAGTAGTTGGTCAGACAGCGCTTGCCGGCCGCGAGCGAGTTCGGCTTGCCGGGCTCGGTGTCGAACCACATGATGCCGTTGTTCATGAGGACGCCGGTGTTCGGCAGCACGAAGCGCGAGCCGAAGATCGACAGCAGCGTCTGCGTCACGGCGGCCAGGTTGCCTCGGCGGTCGACGACGCAGAAGTGCGTGGTGCAGTCCGGCGCCCGGCCGCCCTCGACATCGCCCATGCGCGTGAACCGGTAGGCATAGGCTTCCTGCAAGGACTGTGCGTAGGCCGCATAGGCGGACGCCCCCGGCTGCTTGCCTGGCGCGAGACCCTGCTCCAGCGAGCGCAGTGCGTGCGCCAGCGTCGGTCCTGCGGTCAGCTCGGGCGTGGCTGCGATGCGAGCGCCGCGGTACCCGATCATCAAGGGATCCGCTTCCCGCGCGCGATAGCCCGCCAGGTCCGCGCGCGACAGCTTCCCGCCCGCCGCCTGCACCTCGCCTGCGATGGCGGCCGCGAGCTCGCCGTCATAGAAATCGCGCGGCCCCGCCGCGGCCAGGCGGCGCAAGGTCCGCGCCAGGGCTTGCTGTCCAAGCCGCACTTCGGTGCGCGCCGACCAGGCCGGTACCGGCGGCAACCCGTTCACCAGAAACGCCGCGCGGCTCGCGGGATAGCGGGCCAGATCGGCCGCCGCGCTGGCGATGCTCTCCACGGCAACCAGTCGATGAGCAGACCGGCTTCGGCGAGCCCAATCGCCGGTTCGAGCAACTCCCGCCAGGGCAGCGTCGCGAAGCGCTCGTGCGCGACCCGCATGCCATCCACCACCCCGGGCACGGCGATCGCGAACGGCCCATGCACGTTGCGATCGTCCC
Source organism: uncultured beta proteobacterium (assembly GCA_963827575.1). Taxonomy (GTDB): domain Bacteria; phylum Pseudomonadota; class Gammaproteobacteria; order Burkholderiales; family SHXO01; genus SHXO01. The sequence goes on along the minus strand of CAWHCG010000020.1, from coordinate 23,997 downwards.
GCACGCGCGACCAGGGGAACAGATCGGAGGAGATTCCCTCGCCCGTCAGCGGGTAATCGGCGGGTCGAGCGATGCCGGTGCCCGCATACCGAAGTCGATCACGACGTAGCGCTGCTCGGCGGCGCGGTACAGGACCATCGCGCCGCCCCCGCCGAGCCCGCTCATCCAGGGCTCGAGCACGCCGAGCGCGAACGAAGCGGCGATGGCGGCGTCCGCCGCATCTCCGCCCTGCCGCAGCACATCCGCACCAACCTCGGCTGCACGCCGGTGCTGCGCGGCGACGACGCCGAGCTCACTGTGGACGGCAGGCTTGCGCAGGCGCAGCGACGCGCTGAAGTTGTCCATTGCGGATCCGGCGAGAGTGCGAAGGCGATCTTGCACGGTAGCATCTCCGAGGCGCAAGTGTACACGGGGCCGGAGCGCTCATAGATCGCAGCATCAGCAGCATCACGGGAGCGAATGCGTATCGTGCCGCCAACACCAGGGAATCAGCGAGCGCAGCGCAAGCATCTGCACGCCCGGCGCGGGCAGCATTCAGAGCCTTGCCGCCAGCGAGATGGATGGTGTGGCCCGCCTGAATCGCGCGTGAAAGCCGGGCCGCTCACTCCGCCGGGCTCACGGCCAGACGGAAGCCGATCGGAAAGGTGACGTCGAACTCCGTCCCGCGCAGCGCGTCGGGCCGTGGCGGCAACTGCATGGCCGCCAAGATCGCGAGGGCCTTGCTGTCGAGGACGGGATGCCCGCTGCCGCGATGGATGCTGACTCGCTCGGCGCCTCCGCCCCATGGGTAGAGAACGGCGAGCCACACCGTTCCCTCCCAGCGGTTGGCCAATGCCTCCGGCGGGTAGTCGATGCCGCGCAAGCGGACCCTGACCTGCGCAACGACCTCCTCCGCGAACTGCCGCATGAGTTCCCGGCGCGCCGCGCGGGCGCCCGCTTCGGCCTCGGCACGCGGGGGATCGACCGCGTGGCTGGGAACGCACTGCAGGCGCGAGCAGCCCTGCCGCCAGCGCCGCCGCAAACACGGTCCGAGCGGTCAGCTCATCTCCCCGGCGCAGTTGCCGATCAGCGCGCAGGCCCAGTTGCAGGCGCTACCGGCCGAGGATCTTCTTCAGCACGTGGCGCCGGTTGCGCGTATGCGGCCGGACCTCGGTGGGCCAGCGCCCCTTCTCCGCCGCCTGCGCCCAGGCCTCGCTCAACAGCACCTCCGCGCTCTCCAGCTCGTAGATGGCGCTGTAGCGAGGCTCGCCCTCCGCGACGAGGGTCTTGCGCTCGCCTCCGAGGATCATCGTGAGCGGCTCGTTGGTGACCCGTACCGCCGAGAGCACGCCCGGCACCTGCAGGAGGTTGGGGACGTGCTCGAGGTCATAGACCTCGTTGAACACGCCCTCCTTGCCGGGCGCGACGTCCATGCTGGCGATGAAGATGTACTTCGCTTTCGGGTGCACGCTGGTTCAGCTCTGGTACTTGAACGACAACAGCACGCGTGTGCGGAACGCCACCACCTTGCCGTCCTCGACCTTCATGTCCATCTTCACCACCTCGGCGATGCGCAGGTCGCGCAGGGTGCTCGCGGCGGTCTCGACCGCATTGCTGGCCGCTTCTTCCCAGGACTTCGGGCTGGTGCCGATCACCTCGACCACTTTGTAGACGGTTTCTCCGGCGGCGGCGTCTTTCTTCTTGCCTTTGGCCATCTGCTCCTCCTTCTTGGTTGGTAAGTAGTGCGAACGCGCCTTGCCCATCTTACGCCGGCGGCGGCTCTATTTCCCCGCCACCTTGCGCACAACCTGCCCCGTGCGCGGCCCCTCAGTCGAAGCTGAACCCGGGGGTGCGGGTGTACAGGTGCAACCCCTCGTCCTGGATGACGAGCGAGCGCATGCGCCTGGTCCCGCGATTGTGGTGCGAGTGCAGAAGCGTGGCCGGGGTGATCTGTGCTGCGCCGATGGACCAGTCCACCCGCTGGTCCTCGATCAGCGAGTAGATGCCCTCGCCCTCCAGCGCCAGCGTGATGGCCACTCCATTGTGGCGGTGCGGGCGCTGGTCGCAGCCGGGGGCGAGCGTGTTGATGCCGACGTTGATCGAGGGCATGGTGACGTAGTTCGGCAGCATGGCGGCCGTGCTGAAGTTCACCGCGTGCCCGGTGGTGTTGTCGGTGATCGGGCGCTTCCACACCGACTGGAACCGGCGCTCGATCTCCTCGGCGGGCCAGTGCGTGGCCTGTACCACCGCGCGCCCCGGCGCCGGAGGCCGCAGTCCTTCGAACGCGAGCAGCGGCTCGTTGGTGGCCACGCACAGCAGGCAATCCTGACGCAGCGCCAGATGGCGGGTTTCGTTGCCCCCAGGAAAACAGAATACGTCGCCGGCGCCCCAGGCGATGAGATCGGGACCGTTGCGGCTTTCGCCCTGCCCCTTGATCACATAGCACACCTCGCCGGCCGCGGCGAACGCCGTACGCAGCTCCTCGCCGGCACGGACCTTCAGATAGCGGACCAGCAATGCGGGAGTGGTGGCCGGATAGGCGGTGCCAAGCTCGGTCGAGATGTCCAGCGCGATCGCGCCGGTGGGCGTGCCCGGATCGAAGGCCCGGTCGCGTTCGGCCAGGAACTGGCGGATCGGCACGGGCGGCCAGCGGAACGCGAACGGGTTCTCGGACGTGTTGTAGCGTGCGCGCTCGCTGTACTGCGTCCCCGCAGCCAACTCCTGTACGGTCATGACGGCCTCTGCCCCCTGGTGGGTTCGACTGGCGTAATGCTAGTACCAAACTGTCCCGGCTGCCAGGCAGGGGGTGCGAGCGCTGATCGGACGTTCCCCGAGGTTGCCCGCCTGGAGCCAGGGACTGCCCGGATACCACGCCGTGGTCGGCATGTACGCCTTCGGCCTCGATTCGTGCAGCGCGCGGCGACGATGGCTCAAGCTGCGTAGCTGCTGCGAGAACCGCAACCCAGCGAAGGCGCCTTGAGTCGTGCCGGGAGCTCTGGTACGGTTGACGCCTTTCTCCGAGGATCACCATGGCGGACCCCGCGCTCCCGTACGAGTCGATCACCAGCCTGTCCGCCCGCATCCGCGCGGGCCGTCTCGGCCCGGTCGCGTGCGCCGAGGAGCTGCTGCGCCGAATCGCCGGGCTCGACCAGCGGTTGCGCTCGTTCATCCGGGTTCTGCCGGAACGGGCCCTGGCGCAAGCCCAGGCGGCCGAAAGCGCGCTGAAGAGCGGCGCGGATCTGGGCCCCCTGCACGGGATTCCCTACGCCGCCAAGGATCTGTTCGACGTCAAGGGGGTGCCGACCACCGCCGGCACCCACCTGCTGGCGGGGAACATCGCCGGGCAGGACTGCACGGCCGTGCGCAAGCTCGCCGCCGCCGGGATGGTGCTGCTGGGCAAGACCTGCACCGTCCAGTTCGCCTATGGCGCCGCGGGTATCAACCACGATCAGGGCACGCCGCACAACCCGTGGCATGCGGTCCCCCACGCACCCGGCGGCTCCTCGAGCGGCAGTGCGGTGGCGGTAGCCGCCGGCCTGGCGCCCATGGCCCTGGGCAGCGACACGGGCGGGTCGGTGCGCGTGCCCGCGGCGCTGTGCGGAATCGTGGGTTTGAAGACCACCGTGGGCCGAATCAGTCGTGCCGGGGTCTACCCGCTGTGCTGGACCCTCGACAGCGTGGGGCCGATCACCCGCTGCGTCGAGGACGCGGCGCTCGTCTATCAAGCACTCCAGGGAAGCGACGCGCACGACGAGTCCACGGCCGGGGTCGCCTCTCAGGATGCCTTGCGCGGCCTCAAGGACGGCGTGAAGGGACTGCGCATCGCCTTCGGCGAGACGCTGTTCTTCGACGACGTGGACCGCGAGGTGGAGAAGGCGGTCCGCGAGACCGGACAGGTGTTTCGATCGCTGGGGGCGCAGCTCACGGGGATCGCGGTGCCCGAGGCGGCGGCGGCGTGGGCCGAGGAGAAACGGCCCCTGCTGATCCCCGCCGAGGCCTGCGCGGTGAACCGCGAGTTCCTCGACAAGCACCTCGACGAGCTCGATCCCGTGATCGGACCCCGCATGCTTTCCGGGCGGAAGCTCTCCGCCCCCGACTACTTCGCCCTGCTGCGCCGCTACGCCGAGCTGCGGCAGCAGGTGCTGTGGACCCTGCGGGACGTGGACGCCTTGCTCGTCCCGACCACCATGGCGGCCGCCCGGCCGTTGGCCGCGATCGACGCGAGCTACGAGGCCTACCTCGACTACAACGTCAAGGTCCACCGCAACTGCGGCCTGGGAAACATCCTCAACTTCTGCGGCGTCTCGCTGCCCTGCGGGTTCACATCCGAGGGTTTGCCGATCGGGCTCATGGTCTACGCAAAGCCGTTCGCCGAAGACATGGCGCTGCGGGTAGCGTACGCCTACGAGCAGGCGACGGAATGGCACACGCGCCATCCCGATCTCGCGTGGGCTGCAGTCGCGGCCGGCGCACCCACGCCCCGGCACTGAAACCCCCCCGGTTTCGCCACTCGCCACGGAGCCTGTCGGGGACCTCAATCCGCGGGCACGCAGACACCAGGAAAGCCGGCACGCACGGGGCATGCTCGGCCCGCAACAGGCGGCGCGCGGTCCTTTCATGGCGATCGTGATACGCCGCCGCGCGTCCGTCCGTCATGGCTTGGCGAGTGCGTCGTGGAAGCCCGGATTCTTGAGCAGGTTGTACGTCGCTTCGATCAGCGAGTCGCTCAGCGTCTCGTAGTAGTTCTCGGCCTTGTACGAACGGCCGAACCGCGTGGAGGTGCCGCCCGTCGTGCCCGTCCACACCGCCTTGCCGCTCGCATCGGTCAGCGTCACCAGCAGGCGTACGTCGCCTTTGTAGGTATCAGTCTCGTCTACGTAGAACTGTTTGAGCTCGCCCTTGAGCACGCGCGTCCCACCGCTGTCGACGACATCGAGGCCGGCTGCCGCGATGATCTGCTTCATATGCTGAGTGACGAACGCCGGCACGTCATCCGGCGTAGTGATGAGGCGGGGCGGGCTTTCTCCTTGTTCTCGCCGAGCAGCGTCGGGTTCTGTCGGCTGTCGGCGAGCTTGGGCACCTGCAGCTTGACGTTGCCAGCCCGGTCAGATCGACCGCGCCCAGCGAGGCTATGTTCGTGGTGGGCTTCCATACCAGAGGACTGTTCTCCAGCTTGCCGCGCTGCGCAGCAGGGGCCGGCGCCGGCGTGGACTGGGCCGATTTTGCGCTCTTGGACGGCTCCGCCGGGGTGGAGCTGGATGGCTTGCTGCCACCGTACTCGGCGCACGCGACCAGGAATACCAGCGGGAGATACAGGTATCGCTTCATTTCGACCCTCCCTGGGTTGACAGCACACACTGAAGCGAATGTTGGCCCGGGGTCCGCTAAAATGGTGCGGCGCACAGCATAGCGCTGGGCAGCAGCGAGCGCCCGCCTCATGCGCGGCGCGCCTTGTCGTTCCCGCGGAGGTGGAAACCAAGCTGTGCTCGAGCACTTCTGGATCCCCGCCTGCGCGGGGATGACAAGTAACCTGTCGTTCCCGCGAAAGCGGCGCATGACGCCAGGACACTCGATCGTTGCCGGATCCTAGGCTGCATCCAAGCGGCCGAGATTGGAGTCGCCGCGAATGCAACATATCGAGGTGTGGTAACCATGCGGCATCAGCCCGAGGAGCGCAGCCGATGAGCGAAGCCGCAGCCGCGCAGGCGCGCGCGACGGTGGACGCTGTCTACCGCTCGGAGTCGCGCCGGATCTTCGCCACCCTGATCCGGCTGCTCGGCGACTTCGACCTCGCCGAGGAAGCGCTGCACGATGCCTTCCGGGCGGCGCTGGAGCAGTGGCCGCGGGACGGTGTGCCCGCCAATCCGCGGGCGTGGCTGGTCTCCGCCGGCCGCTTCAAAGCCATCGACGGCATCCGCCGGCGCGCCCGCTTCGACCCGCTCGACGATGTCCCCGAGGACGCCGACGCCCTGATCGATGACGCCCCGGCGTGGAGCGACGAGAGCCTCGAGGACGACCGGCTGCGGCTGATCTTCACCTGCTGCCATCCGGCCCTGCTGCCGGACGCCCAGGTAGCGCTCACCCTGCGCGAGGTTTGCGGCCTCACCACGGAAGAGATCGCACACGCCTTCCTGACCGCCGCGCCGACCCTGGCGCAGCGCATCGTGCGCGCGAAGGCAAAGATCCGCGACGCGGGCATTCCTTACCAGGTGCCCGAGCAGGCCGATCTGCCGGACCGGCTCGACAGCGTCCTGCGCGTGATCTACCTGGTGTTCAACGAGGGCTATTCGGCCTCGTCGGGCGCAGCGCTGACGCGGCATGATCTCTCGGGCGAGGCGATCCGCCTTGCGCGCCTGCTCGTCGAGCTGCTGCCGGAGCCCGAGGCGATGGGCCTCCTGGCGCTGATGCTGCTGCACGAATCGCGGCGCGCCGCGCGCACCTCGCCGGGGGGCGACCTGATCCTGCTCGACGAGCAGGACCGCTCGCTCTGGAACCGGGCTCAGATCGCGGAGGGAAGCGCGCTGGTGGAGCGGGCCCTCACATCCGGCCGGTTCGGGCCCTACACCCTTCAGGCGGCGATCGCTGCGGTGCACGCCGAGGCGCCCAGCGCCGAGGCGACGGACTGGGCCCAGATCGTCGCGCTGTATGACGTCCTGGCGCAGGCCGAGCCCTCGCCCGTGGTCGAGCTCAATCGCGCCGTCGCGGTGGCGATGCGGGACGGCCCCGAGGCCGGCCTGGTCCTGGTCGAGGCCATCCTGGCGCGCGGCGATCTGGGGGACTACCACCTGGCGCACTCCGCGCGCGCGGAGCTGTGCCGGCGTCTGGGAAGAACCACGCAAGCCCGGGCCGCCTACCAGCGTGCGCTTGCCCTCGTGCGGCAGGAGCCGGAGCAGCGCTTCCTGGAGCGGCGGCTGGCCGAGCTGCGCGACTGACCGGTTCATTCGCGGCCGCGCGGCCGGCCGACCTCGACGGCCCCCGCGCACGCGCGGATGTGCCGGCCGATTCCCGTCACGGCGCGTCGGGCCGACCGCGCCCTGTCGAATCCGGGCCTGGCCGATCGACTAAGGGCATCGACAACCGTTCCATCACAACCTGGAGTAAGCGATGCAATACCTCTGTCTGATGGTTGCCGCCCTGCTTGCTGGCGCGGCCGGGCCGGCGCTGGCCGCGGTCGACCGCTACGAGATCGATCCGAGTCACACCTATCCCAGCCTCGAGTTCTCGCACATGGGCCTGTCGATCTGGCGCGGCAAGTTCGAGAAGACCAGCGGCGCCATCAGCATCGACCGGGCGGCCAGGACCGGGACGGCGGACATCGTGATCGACACGGCCAGCCTCGATTTCGGGCTCGACAAGATGAACGAGCACGCGCGCTCGGAGGACTGGTTCAATGTCGCGAAGTTCCCGACCGCCACTTACAAGGGCACGCTGAAGTTCACCGGCGACAAGCCGCGGACCGTCGATGGACAGCTCACACTGCTGGGCGTCACGCGTCCGGTCAAGCTCACCATCAACCTGTTCAATTGCATGCCCCATCCGATGCTGAAGAAAGAGGTGTGTGGCGCCGACGCCGAAGGCGATTTGTCCTGGTCGGATTTCGGCATGCGCAAGTACGGTGAAGGCGACACCGACAAGGTCCGCCTGCGGATCCAGGTCGAGGCGCTGAAGCAGGAATGACGTGATGAGCCGTGCTCGGCAATGCATCCACAAGCCTGTCGATTTCGGGCCTGCCCGCTCGACTATCCGGTGAAAGGAGATGCCGATGTGCCCCATGTGCCTCACCACCGCGGCGCTGGCTGCAGCCGGGGTGACCTCGGCGGGCGGACTGACTGCGATCGTCGTCAAGAACCTTCGTGCCAGGCCCGGCGCAACCGCCACAACCCCACAACCGGAACCCAAGGAGCCCAGGATGGATCGTCCAAGAATCGTGTCGCCCGATGAGTGGCTTACCGCCCGCAAGCAGTACTTGAGCAAGGAACGGGAGTTCACCCGGCTGCGCGACCAGCTGAGCGCCGAGCGGCGCGACCTGCCCTGTGTCGAGGTGGACAAGCCGTACCTGTTCGCCGGGCGCAACGGCGCCGAGTCGCTTGCGGACCTGTTCGACGGCAGGAGTCAGCTGATCGTCTATCACTTCATGTTCGGCCCGGGATGGGCCGAGGGTTGTCCGAGCTGCTCCTTCCTGGCCGACCATATCGACGGGGCGCTGCCGCACCTTGCGGCACGCGACGTGAGCTTCGCCGTGGTGTCGCGCGCGCCTTTCCCGGAGATCCGGCCGTTCCAGGAACGCATGGGCTGGCGCTTCAAGTGGGTGTCGTCCCACGGCAGCGACTTCAACTACGACTTCCACACCACGACCGACGAAGCCGTCGCGCCGGTCGAGTACAACTATCGCGACAAGGCCACGCTCGAGCGGCTGGGCCAGACCTACCATGCGCAGGGCGAGCAGCCCGGCGCGAGCGTGTTCCTGCGGGACGGCGGGCGCGTTTATCACACCTACTCGACGTACGGCCGCGGCCTGGACCTGCTGGTCGGCGCGTACAACTACCTCGATCTCGTGCCGAAAGGCCGCGACGAAGACGCTCTGGCGTTTACGATGGGATGGGTGCGGCATCACGACAAATACGACAGCAGGGGCGCGGCATGATCGCGACGCGGCCCCGCTGCCTGCCCGCTTCAGTATCATTGCGGTAGCGTCTGACAGGAGAACGCGATGAAGTTCCTGTGCCTGATCTGTGCCGAGAAAACGATGGAGCAGATGTCGGAGGCCGATGCGGAACAGCACTACCAGGACTACGCCGAGTTCACCGAAGCGATCCGGCGCAGCGGCCATTTCCTCGGCTGCAACCGGCTGCTGCCGCCGGCGGCTGCGACCACGGTGCGGGTGCGCAAGGGCACGATCTCGACCACCGACGGGCCCTACGTGGAAACCAAGGAGCAGCTCGGCGGCTACTACGTCATCGAAGCCAGGGACCTCAACGAGGCGATCCGGGTGGCTTCGAGGATCCCGGGGGCATGGTTCGGCTGCGTCGAGGTGCGGCCGATTGCCGAGGACCAGCGGACGCTGCACGCGCTGGGGCTGGTGGGCGCGCAGTGAAGCCGAGAGCCGTGCGCGGCGAGGGCCGGCCCCGCCGGTCCGGCGCGATGCCATGCATGTCGGTCCTGCAGACCTTTCTGTAGGTCGGACGATGCGGTGACTGGAGGGAGCGATGAAGTATCTGTGCCTGGTTTACCTCGACGAGAAACGACTGGACGAGTTGCCCGACGAAGAATGCGTGGCCTACGACACGGCAATCCGCAACAGCGGCCACTGCCTCGGATCGGAGGCTCTTCAATCCGTCCAGACGGCCACCACCGTGCGGGTCAGGAACGGCAAGGCATCCATCACCGACGGCCCCTTCGCCGAGACCAAGGAGCAGCTGGCCGGGTTCTATCTCGTCGAGGCCCGCGACCTCAACGAAGCCATCCAGCTCGCCGCGAAGATCCCGCCAGCGCGCGTGGGCAGCGTCGAAGTGCGGCCGATCCGGCCGATCCGGGAGACGGTGCAGGCCAAGCTGCGGCAGCACGCGAGCGATTCGTCAAGGAGCGATTGATGGCCCGTAACGGCGGCAAGCCAGCAACTCGTGCACCAAGCCCCACGGCCCGCGCGCGGCGCGCCCCACGCTCACGGGCGTCGCGCCGTGTGCTCGTGATGGTCGCCTCGCGCAAGGGCGCATGGCTGTATCACGGCGATGCGGCCAGGAAGAACTGGCGCGCCGATGGGCCGCACTTTCTCGGTCACGTCGTCAACCATCTGGTGCTCGACCCGCGCGACGGGCGAACGTTGCTGGCGGCCGCGAAGACCGGCCACCTCGGTCCGACCGTGTTTCGCTCCACCGATCTGGGGCGCACCTGGAAGGAGGCCGCGCGGCCGCCCGCGTTTCCGAAGGCCGTGGAGGGCGAGGAAGGCCGCGCGGTCGATCACACGTTCTGGCTCACCCCGGGGAACGCCGACCAGCGCGACCTCTGGTACGCGGGGACCTCCCCGCAGGGACTGTTCCGCTCTGCGGACGGCGGCGTCACGTGGGAACCGTTCTCCGCGATCAACGACGATCCGCAATACCGCAAATGGATGGGTACCGTGCAGGACGGCACGCCGGACGGGCCGAAGCTCCACTCGATCATCGTCGATCCGCGCGATCCCGCGCACCTGTACTTCGGCATGTCGGGCGGCGGCGTGCACGAGTCGATCGACGGCGGCCGCACCTGGGCCCCGCTCCTCAAGGGCCTCGACGTCGTCGAGGGTTTCGACCGCAGCGACGCCACGGTCCACGACCCGCATTGCATCCGGCTGTGTCCCAGCAACCCGGACCGTTTGTATCAGCAGAATCACTGCGGCATCTACCGGCTCGACCGGCCGTCGGACGAGTGGGTGCGCGTGGGCAAGAGCATGCCGAAGCGGGCCGGCGACGTCGGCTTCTCCATGGTCGTGCATCCGCGCGATGCGGACACCGCCTGGGTATTCCCGATGGACGGCACCAGCGTCTGGCCGCGCACGAGCCCCGAAGGCATGCCCGCCGTCTATGCGACGCGCAACGGCGGAAAGACCTGGCAGCGTCGCGACGCCGGCCTGCCCGGGAAGCAGGCATGGTGGACCGTGAAGCGCCAGGCGATGACGGCGGACGCAGCGGATCCGGTCGGCCTGTACTTCGGCACGACCAGCGGGGAACTGTGGATGAGCCGCGACGAGGGCGCACGCTGGGCCTGCATCGCGCAGCACCTGCCGGAGATCTACGCGGTAGAGGCAGGGGCGCTTGCGTAGGGCGCCGCACAGATGAAGGTGCTCATACCCAGCGCGCTGCGCTCGTACACGGAGCACAGCCACGCCGAGGCGAATGGCGCCACGCTCGCCGCCGTCCTCGCCGACCTGGACCGTCGCTACGCCGGCATCCGCTTCCGCATGATCGACGAGCAGGACCGGATCCGGCCGCATATCCGCATCTTCGTCAACGGCCAGCAGGTGCGCAGCCTTGCGCAGCCGCTGCGCGGGACCGACGAGGTGGTGATCGTGCAGGCGCTGAGCGGCGGCTGATGGCGTTCGTGTACCGGGATGACCCCTCACCCCTGCCCCATGAACCTCCCCGCGCGGAGCGCGGACAACGGCTCCCTCTCCCTTGATGGGATAGGCGTTAACTTAACTCATGCGAACACCACGTTTCCTCCCCCTTCAAGGGGGAGGCTAGGAGGGGGATGGGTCAGACTCGCACTCAAACCCATCCCCACCCCAGCCCTCCCCTTGAAGGGGAGGGTGGCCTTAAGTTAACGCTTATGACCCACGAGGGGAGAGGGGACTGGAGGAGGCGCTGGTTCATGGGCTCGATTCGTGGCGCACGGGTCATGGGGTCTCTCCCGCAGAGGGCGGGGGAGAGGGATGATGCCGAGCACCGCGCGGACGCAGCTAGAGCCCCCAACGGGGCGACGACGAAGCAAGCAGGACAACAAGGAGAGTTCCCATGCGATATGTCGATGGATTTGTAGTCCCCGTTCCGAAGAAGAACCTGCAGGCCTACCGGCGCATGTCCCAGAAGTCGGGCAAGGTCTGGCGAGAGTACGGTGCGCTCGAGTATATCGAATGCGTGGCCGACGACGTGAAGCCGGGCAAGCACACCTCGTTCCCGCAAAGCGTCAAGCTCGCGCCGGGCGAGGTCGTGGTGTTCTCGTACATCGTGTACAAGTCGCGGGCGCAGCGCGACCGCATCAACGCCAAGGTGATGAAGGACCCGCGCCTGGCGGCCATGATGGACCCGAAGGCCATGCCCTTCGACGGCAAGCGCATGTTCTGGGGCGGCTTCAAGGTCTTCGTGGACGTCTGACCATGCGCACGGCAACGAGCGCTGCCGTCAGCGCATCGAGGGCGACGCGCCGCGATTGGATCGGGCTCGCGGTGATCGCGCTGCCGTGCATACTCTATTCGATGGACCTGACGGTGCTGAACCTGGCCGTGCCCTCCCTCAGCGCGGACCTCAAGCCCACCGGCGCCGAACTGCTGTGGATCGTCGACATCTACGGCTTCCTGGTCGCCGGCTCCCTGATCACGATGGGCACCCTGGGAGACCGCATCGGCCGCCGCAAGCTGCTCATGATCGGCGCTGGCGCCTTCGGAGCGGCCTCGGTGCTGGCCGCGTTCTCGACCACCGCGGCGATGCTGATCGCCGCGCGCGCGCTGCTCGGCGTGGCCGGCGCCACGCTCGCGCCTTCGACGCTCTCCCTGATCCGCAACATGTTCCACGACCCGCAGCAGCGCACGGTCGCCATCAGCGTGTGGGTGATGAGCTACTCGGCCGGCGCGGCGATCGGTCCGCTGATCGGCGGGGTGCTGCTGGAGCATTTCTGGTGGGGCTCGGTGTTCCTGATCAACGTGCCCGTGATGGTGCTGCTGCTCGCGCTCGCACCGGTGCTGCTCCCGGAGTTCCGCGATCCGGGTGCGGGCCGGCTCGACCTGTTGAGCGCCGCGCAATCGGTGGCCGCCGTCCTGGCGGTGATCTACGGGCTCAAGCACATCGCCGAGAGCGGCCCGGGCTGGGTTCCTGCCCTGTCCATCCTCGCCGGCCTCGCGATCGGCAGCGCATTCCTGCGCAGGCAGCGCAGGCTGGCGGATCCGTTGATCGACCTGGACCTGTTCCGGATTCCCACCTTCAGCACGGCGCTCGCCGTGAACATCCTCGGTTTCTCGACGGCGTTCGCCGCCTTCCTGTTCATCGCACAGTACCTGCAATCGGTGATCGGGCTGTCCCCGCTGCAGGCAGGCCTGTGGGGACTGCCTTCGGCACTGGCCTTCATCGGCGGGTCCATGCTGGCGCCCATGATCGTGGGCCGCTTCCGCCCGGGGTACGTGATCGCGGGCGGCATGGCGGTGTCCGCCGCCGGCTTCGTCCTGCTCGCCCTGGTCGACAATGCGGCCTCACCGCTGGCTATGCTCGTAGCCGGCTCGGTCGTCTTCTCGATCGGCCTGACCCCGGTGGTTACGCTGACGACCGATCTGGTCCTCAGCGCCGCACCGCCCGAGCGCGCCGGCGCCGCCGCTTCGATGTCGGAAACCAGCTCCGAGTTCGGCGGGGCGCTCGGCATCGCCGTGCTCGGCAGCATCGTCACTGCGGTCTACCGCGGCGAAGTGGCCGGCACCTTCCCGGCCGGCATCCCGAACGAGGCGGCGGAAGCCGCGCGCGCAACGCTCGGTGGTGCCGCCGCGGTCGCCGAGAATCTGCCCGAGCCGCTCGGCACCGCCCTGCTCGACGCGGCGCGCGCGGCCTTCGCGCAGTCGTTCGAGCTGGTCTCCGGCCTGAGCGCCGTCATTGCGGTCGGCATCGCCATCCTCGCCGTGACCCTGCTGCGGCGCGTGCGAGCGGGCCCCGCGCCCGACGGTGTGGCCGGACCTTGACACTCGCTTCGACCCCGTCGTGTCGATCATCGACCCGCTGCTCTTCGCCCTGACGCTATTCGCCGCGCTCGGCTGCGGGCTGGTGGCGGGGGTCTTCTTCGCCTTCTCGACGTTCGTGATGAAGGCCCTCGCTCGCCTTGCCCCGGGCGAGGGTATCGCCGCGATGCAATCCATCAACGTAGTGGTGCTGAACCCCTGGTTCATGACGGCTATGTTCGGAACGGCCGCGTTGTGCGTCCTTGCCGTGAGCTGCTCGCTATTGCGCTGGCATGAACCGGGCGCCGCCTGGCTGCTGGCCGGCGGCGTGCTCTACCTGGCCGGGACCGTGTTGGTGACCATCGTATTCAATGTGCCCAGGAACAACGCCCTTGCCGCGGTAGCGCGGACCGACCCCAACGCCAGCAGTGTGTGGGCCGGCTACGTTGCCAGCTGGACGGCCTGGAACCACGTTCGCACAGCGGCGGCACTCGCCGCGGCGGCAGCGTTCAGCGTCGCACTCGCTGTTTGAGCGAGCGGCGGTGCTGCCCATTGCGGCCCGACGTTCAAGGCCCGGCGCAGTTCCTCCCGATGCCGCGAAGCCATTCGGAACCTTAGCCATAGCCCGGATAAGGAGTAGCATTGCCTGCATTGCGCTCGACCCGCCTGCCCATGCGCTGGATGTTCCTGGTACTGGTCCCGATCTCCCTGTGGCTCCTGGGCGCACCCGGCTTCGCCGCCGATGACGCAGAGCTTGGCGCCGGCGACCGCGAAGCGATCCAGGAAGTGATCCGGCATCAGCTCGACGCGTTCCAGCGCGACGACGAGGCCGAGGCCTTCTCCTATGCGGCGCCGTCCATCCAGGCCCAGTTCAAGACGCCTGCCGAGTTCATGCGCATGGTGCGCAGCGGCTACGAGGCTGTGTACCGGCCCCGCTCGACGCGCTTTCTCGAGGCCTTCGTGTTGAACGGGCAAGTCATGCAGCCTCTCGAGGTCGTGGCGCCCGACACCTCCGTGCTGGTGGCCTTCTACCTCATGGAACGTCAGGCAGATGGGACGTGGCGCATCTCCGGCTGCGTGCTCGGCACGCCTGAAGGCCAGGCCGCGTGATTGGAAGCGATATCACTCGCATCGCACAAGCGGGACGACCAAGGTCTGGGCATGCGCTTGGCCAGCTGCTGTCGGAAAGGTTGCCGGAGCTCGCGGTGATCGCAGGCATCGTGAGCGAGCCACGGTGAGCGAGCCACGGCGTGTGGTGGTGGTCGGGGCCGGCATCGCCGGGCTCTGCTGCGCGTACTATCTGCGCAGACGCGGGCTCGACGTCGTCGTCCTCGACGCCGAGCCGGTCGGCTCGCGCGCCGCCTCCTCGTATGGCAACGGCGGCTGGATCTGCCCCTCGCAGGCCGGCCCGCTGCCCGAGCCCGGCCTGACGGTCGCCGCATTGCAGGCGCTGATGAGCGCCCAGTCGCCGCTGTACTTCCGTCCCGGCTACCTGCCGCACCTGGCGCCCTTGGCTCGCCCGCTTCTGGACTTATTGCAACAGCCGCGACTTCGACAGCGGCACCGCCGCGCTCGCGGCGCTGAGCCGGCGCACGTTCGAGCTGGTGGATGCCATGGTGGACGACGGCATCGAGTTCGAGCTGCACAAGCTCGGCCTGGTCGTCGCCACGGCGACCGAACGGGAGGCGCGCAAGGCGTTGGAGAGCCTGCAGGGCATGCGCGCCCACGGCTTCGCGCTGCCGGAGGAACTGATCGTGGGCGACGACGCTGCATGCGCTGGAGCCGGCGCTGTCGGCTCGCGTGCAGGCCGGATTCCATATCGCGGAGCACTGGCATGTGCAGGCCGCAGACGATGACCATCGGCATCGCGCGGCGGCTGCGTCAGCTCGGCGTGGAGATCCGCGAGGGCGCGCGCGTGGAGAGCTTCGACACCGCCGACGGGACGGTGCGGGCGGCTCGGACGAGCGCGGGTGAGTTCGCGGCCGACGCCTTCGTGCTCGCCGCCGGGTCCTGGACCACGCCGCTCGCCCGCAAGCTCGGCGTCGAGCTCCCGATGGAGCCGGGCAAGGGCTACTCCTTCCTGATCAAGCCCAAAGTCATGCCGCGCCACGGCATCCTGTTCGCGGACATCCATGCCGGCGCGAGCCCGCTCGGCGATCGCCTCAAGATCAGCGGCACCATGGAATTCTCCGGCTACAACCTCGAGATCGACCGGCCGCGGCTGGAGAACGTGTTCCGGCTCGCGCGTGACTACATCGAGCTGGATGCGCCCGACTACGAAGAGCCGTGGGCCGGCCTGCGGCCGATGACCGTGGACGGCCTGCCCATCCTCGACTGGGCGCGACCGTACCGCAACTGCTACCTGGCCACCGGCTACTCGATGCTCGGCATGACGCTGTCGCAACCGGCCGGCGAGGCGATGGCCGAGATGGTCGGTCACCGGCGCGCGTCCGGCGCTGTTCGAGCCGTTTCGCAGCGACCGCTTTCGCTAGCCAGCTGGATGTCAACGTAAAGAGGAGGAGTTCGAGAAGTCATGCAACGCCATACCAGGTCGCAAAGGTGGACTGCTGCGGCGCAGCTGCTGTCTTCGCGGGCGGCTACTGCGGCGGCCGCGTCGGCGCAGTCGGTGATCAAGATCGCCGTGGGGGCGCCGCTCACCGGCCCGCTCGCCAAGCAAGGCCAGGAGGTCGCCAACGCCGTGCGGCTCGCGGCCGACGAATGGAACGCCAAGGGCGGGGTGCTCGGCAAGAAGATCGAGGTGATGGCGGCGGACGATCAGGGCAATCCGCAGGTGGCAGTGGCGGCTGCCGAGAAGGTCGCCGCCGACCCCGCGGTGATCGGCACGGTGTGGGGCATCACCAGCGTCACCTGCATTCCCGGTCTCGG
This sequence comes from uncultured beta proteobacterium, assembly GCA_963827575.1. Classification (GTDB taxonomy): domain Bacteria; phylum Pseudomonadota; class Gammaproteobacteria; order Burkholderiales; family SHXO01; genus SHXO01. The sequence goes on along the minus strand of CAWHCG010000020.1, from coordinate 7,742 downwards.
AGATCCTGCAAAAAGCCAACCTGGTCCTGATCAGCCCGGGCTGCACCAACCCCAGGGTCACCGATCGCGGCCTCAACAACACCAACCGCGTGTGCGCGCGCGACGACGCGCAGGGTCCGGCCGGCGCGATCTTCGCGGTCGAGGACCTGAAAGCCAGGAAGATCGCAGTGTTCGACGACGGCACCACCGGCCCGAAAGGCGCGGCCGACGAAGTCGAGAAGCGCGCCAAGGCGCTCGGCGCCACCGTGCTGCGCTACCAGGTGCGCGCGGGCGACAAGGACTTCCGCGCGATCCTGGGCACTGTGCCGAAGGATGTCGGCGCGATCTACGCGAGCCTGTGGGCGCCCGAAGCCGCGCTGATCGCCAAGCAGCTGCCCGACCTCGGCCTGGATGTGCGGATGATCGGCCCTGACGGCCAGTTCGAGCCGAAAGACTACATCGAGGCCTCCGGCGGCGCCGCCGAAGGCAACTACGTCACGTTCCTCGCACCAGACATGCGGAAGGTTCCCGCCGCGGCGCGCTTCGTCAAGGCGTTCGAAGCCAAGTACGGAGCAGCTCAGCTCGTACGGTCCGCTCGCCTACGAAGCCGCCAACATCATCCTGGAAGCGGCGAAGAAGGCCGGCAAGGCAGACCGCGCAGCGGTGCGCGATGCCGTGCGCGCGACGAAGAACTACCAGGGCATCCTGGGCGTGCCGATCACCTTTAACGACAAGGGCGACGTCAGCGGCGGGGTGATCTTCGTCTACCAGGTGAAGGGGCTGGGCTTCGACCAGGTCAAGACCATCGTCGTCAAGTAGCGCGAGCGGTCTTCCTATTCGGCAGTGCCGGCAATTGCCTTGCGCACCTGGGGCAATAGCGATGCTTGGCCTACTTACGATCTTGGGCGGCGGGCCCGGCGCTCCGCTGCGCGGCAGTCCTTCGTCGGACCTGACCAATCCGTGCACTTCGATCGCGCCACCCCCGGCTGGCGGAATGATCCTGCGGGCAAGGAGCCCTGCCCCGCCCGCGGGCGGCGGCCCGGCGCTTCAAGTTGCGCCGCCTCGTGCCCGTACCTGGAGCTCCCCAAGCGGGGGGTAAGTTTATAGGGCGCCGGCACCCGCCTCCGAGGCGAGCAAGTTTATAGCGGTAGCAACTTGTGTATACCTGCATAAGCCAGTGTGGTGCAGGGAGGAGGTTTATCATGGGGTCGACTTCTAGTTGGGCGTCTCAGATGTGCACCTGTCAGACTCGCCGCATTCGTCGCTTAGAAGGTATCACCCGTCAGTGATGGGAGGGGCCCAAGCGGCCGAGGCGTTTCCGCCAACCGAAAGTATCGATGGTAAGGAAGGAAGACAAGCTGACGAACTCCCCAACAGGTCTCAACCTGCGAACCGCTCCAGTTTCATGAAGGTTGCGGCTACGGGCTTCGGTGGCCTATTTGGGGTGGGTCTTCTTTGGATGTTCGGGAGCCTCGGAGGCTTCGGCTGGTGGCTGTTCCTTGTCGCGCTTTCGTCAGCGGCTGCCTACGTCTGGGCATTCTTGATGTGGTTCGTGTACAAAAATGTCTACGAGATTGGTGACCCTCAGGCCGCGGAGCAAGAGCGGGGGCGCAAATCGTGATGTCTCACGTCTTCCTTTGAAGGCTGGCATGCGCTGATGCTGACGACGCCGAACCATCGGCTGGAGCGGACCGCCCAACAGCTTCGCTGCGCTCGCTGTTGGGTTCCCTCCTCACTTCGTTCGTCGGCGGCCGCTCAGCCGAGACGTTCGGCGTCAAGGGTCGTTCCGCGACACTACCGGAAAGTCTCTGGGCGACGTGACTTAGCATCATGAACAGACGGACTGCCCTGCATGCACTTGGCGTTGGTGGGGCTGCTTTCCTGATGCCGTGCCGGGCGCGGTCGCAGGAGCCGCCGCCCGTCATTGCGGTGCCGCTGATCGCAGCAGGCCCGGATGACCCAGTGCTCACCGAACTTCGCGAAGGCCTGGCCGAGTACGGTTACATCGACGGGAAGAACATCCAAATCCTCTACCGCTCCAGCGGAGGCACGGTCGAGCGGTTGCCGTCGCTACTTCGGGAACTAGTCCGGCTCAAAGTGGACGTGATCGCTGCTGGGGCCGCCCCGATCGTAGCAGCCGCGAGGGAAGCAACGAGCACCATCCCGATCATCATGGTGGGATATGACTATGATCCCGTAGCTGCTGGCTTCGTGGACAGCCTAAGCCACCCTGGAGGAAATGTGACGGGTGTCTACCTCGGCACGGAAGAGACCACCGGGAAACGGCTGGAATTGATTACCGAATTGCTGCCAGGCGCGTCGAACGTCGCGGTGCTCTACGACGACTTCGGGAAGCGTCAGTACCAACACATTGAGCCGGCCGCGAGAGCCGCGAAGCTGCGAGTTCACCCCATCGAGGTTAACGGAGTTGCAGACTTCGAGCTAGCGCTCAAGAGGGCAAAAGCAAAGAAGGCTTCGGCGAGCCTCGTCCTCTTCTCGCCCTTTTTCTACGTCAACCGAAAGGCCATCGCTGATGCGGCGCTGGCCCAGCGCCTTGCGACGATCTTTGAGATTTCCTCTATGGTACAAGCTGGTGGACTCATTTCGTACGGCCCAGACCTATCCTATGGGTGGCGGCGAGCGGGGTACTTTGTCAGTCGCATTCTTGCGGGGGCTCGGCCACGCGATCTGCCTGTCGAACGACCGAGAGAGCACCGGCTGGTGGTAAACGCAAGGACCGCGAAGGCGCTCGGCCTTACAGTGCCCCAGCCCATTCTGCTGCGTGCGGACCAGGTCATTCGATGAACTTGACGCCGAACAAGCGCATGCAGCGGAGCGTTCAACAGCGGCGCGAAGCGACGCTGTTGCCCGCCCGCTGATGCGCGGCGTTGGGCGGCACTCGCAGCGTACGGCGGAAGGTCATCGCGAAGGAATAGGGGTGGAGGAGGTAATCATGCGGACGAGATGGCTCGGCCTTGTTTGCCTGTCGACCCTTTATTGGGCGTGTCTGTGCCCGACAGGTTGGGCTCAAAGCTACCCGACTCGCCCGATCCACATGATCGTTCCATCCGCAGCCGGAAACGCGGTCGACGTCAGCGTCCGGAGAGTCGCCGACAAAGTGAGTCGCAGCGTCGGGCAGCCTGTCATCGTCGACAACCGCCCGGGTGCGGGTGGAAGCATCGGCGCCAGCATCGCTGCGCGTTCGAAGCCTGACGGGTATACGGTATTCGTTGGAGCGATCAACAGCCTTTGCCTGACGCCGCTCCTGTATCAGAATCTTGCATACAACCCGACTGGGGACTTCACGCCGGTCACTCTCGGGACTCGAGGAAACCCCATCCTTGTGGTGAACCCTCAGCTCCCCGTGAAAACGCTACCGGAGTTCGTCAATTATGCCAAGGCGAAGCCAGGTCAAGTGACCTCTGGCTCGCCCGCAACGGGATCGGTGCAGCACCTTGCCATGGCGCATCTCGGACAACTGACCGGGGTCAGAATGGTTCATATCCCCTACAAGGACAACAGCGCTCAGGTACTGACCGATGTAATGGCGGGGCACATCCAGGCAGCAGTCGAGTTCGCGCACATCGCGGTGCCCCATATCAAGGCTGGGAAGCTACGGGCGCTTGCCATCGTTGGCGACAAGCGAAAGCCGATCTTGCCCGATACCCCTACGAGCGCCGAAGCGGGCGTACCCGGATTCGACGTCACTGGCTGGCACGGTTACTTGGTACCGGCAGGAACGCCTTCGGAGATCGTTGAGAGATTAAACATAGAGATCGCTGCTGCCCTCAAAAGCGACGACTACTCCGCCTGGGCAATCAGCATGGGCAGTGAAATCGGGGAGGCACGCCCGAGCAGTTCGGTGTTCTGATCCGAACCGAGCTTGATCGCTGGGGCAGGATCGTCAAGGATTCTGTCGTAAGCATTGAATGAGATGCCTGACTGACACCACGCGAGTGACAGAATGCCGCCCAACATCACGCTGAACCGGAGCGCCCAACAGCGTCGCTGCGCTCGCTGTTGGGTGCCTTCGTCGCTTCGCTCCTCGGCGCCCGATTAGCGTGGGCGTTAGGGGTCACGAGGTTTCATCCAAGGGAGTTGGTGCTGGGTAACCAGACAGGTATGAATACCCGCAGGCTGGTCTCGTTACTTCTTATCATCGGACTCGCTTCGCTAAAAGCGTGGGCGCAGGACGTCGACCGAACCTACCGCATTGGTGTCCTGACCGAGCTTTCCGAGAAACAGGTAGAGCCCTGGCGTGCCGTTCTGGCGAAACGGGGATACGCTGGTGGGAAAACGACGTACACAATTCGTGCGGCCGATGGCAATTTCGAGCAACTGCCAAGCCTGGCCCAGGAACTGGTCAACGAAAAGGTCGACATCATCGTTGGCTGCGACGTGAAGTCGCGTAAGTAGCTGTCGTGCATGATCGGCAACGATCACGACACGACCCGGTGTTCTGCCACCGGTACCCTACCGGGACGTGCGGGAGTGGTGCCAAAGCGGTGCCCCTCCGGTACGAAGCTCCCGGGACAATGAAGCCCGTGAGGCCGCGCGCCTCAGGAGAGCAAACCGTGAGGGGCGCTCAACTTCTGCCAGCACCAAGGCGGTAGGGAGCTAGGCCGAAGTTCCTTTATGCATTGAGCGCAATTGTGCTTCAGTGGCATGCAGTTAGGGCATCTTCGGTTGTTGGCCCTCTGTCTACACGGTGATGGTGTCGAGTAGATCGAGGGCGCGTTTTTGTTTGGCGTTGGGGGTGGTCACGAGCTGGAAAGTGGCTGGGCTGTTGTCTGTGCCCTGAGCGCGGCAGGTATTGCGCACGATGGTGGATAGCTCCTCAGCAGCGTGCGGAAGCTGTGCGCGGGCGTGCCATCGAGCAGCGTATGGGTGAGGGCTTTGTGTCGGCTGCGGCGGAGCGCTGGGCCGCAGCCACCGGATCGCGCTGAGCCTTGGCCTGTTGATCTTCGTCGCTGAACAGCAGCGAACGCCAAGCCTGACGCATGTGCCACTCGACGTAGTAGGCGAGCATGCACAGGAAGATATGGCTGCGTACCCGCTCGGCGAGACGGTGATGGATGGGGCGCACCTTCAGATCCACCGTCTTCATGCAGCGAAAGGCGCGCTCGACATCGCTGAGCGACTTGTAGCTGCGCACCACCTCGGCGGCGTCCAGTTTGTCCGCTGCCAAGGGCGGTTCGCAGGATGTAGATACCATCCAGTGCGGCCTCCTGCGCGACTTGTTCCTCGCTGATACTAAAGGCAAAGTGCTGCGCTTCGATGGTCAGCTCGAAATGCTTGGCCATCTTGTACTTGTTCACCACCCGTGCCCACGCGCACCCCGATCTGATCGACCCTCGCAGGCGCTTGCCCACCACCATCGAGCGCACTTTTCCAGTTCCCCCACCGTGCCTGCAGCAGCTCCTGGCGCTTGTGCGCCCGCAGTTGCGCCAGTTGCGGATTGCGACAGGCCACCAGCCGCTCGCCGGGGAAATCCGGATGAGTGAGTTCCACCAGGTTGCGCTCATCAAACAGATCCATCTGCAACGCCCCTTGGTCCAGCAGCACGCGAATCTGCGCGCTCTTGAGCGCGGTGATCCAACCCACGCCCTGCTGGCCGCGAAGCTCCTCGATGGCCTTGTGCGAGATCATCCCGCGGTCACCCACGATGACCAGCGTGTGGATGCCGAACTCCTCGCGCACGCGCGCGACCTGTGGCAGCAGCGTCTGTGCATCGGCGGTGTTGCCCTCGTACACCGAGACGGCCACCGGGCACCCGCCCGGGGCGCTGACCAGCCCGTAGTTGACCTGCAGCTTGTCCTTCTTGCCGTCACGGTTGTGACCGATGCGCGCCAGCGGACAGCCACTGCCTTCGAAATAGCTCGAAGACAGGTCGTAGAGCACCAGCCCACCAGCGCGCAGATGGCGCGAGCGCGAGTTTCTTCTCGATCCCGGCTTGCCGCTCCAGCAGCCAGTCCATGGCCGCGTACAGATCGTCCTCGCTGGCATCGGCCACCCCGAAGTCCTCGGCCAAGCTCGTGCTGTGCCACCAGCGTGTGGTGGCGAGCTTGGTGTGCGGAGCCAGCACCCGCGCAGCCACCATCGCACAAACCAAGTCGCGCTCGCGGCTGGGACGCGACCCCAACAACGCCGCGAAACCCAATCGTCGCATGGCTACACGCACGGCCTGTACGTGGCCATGAGCACGCGAAGCAATCGCCTCGAAGCGCTCGGCCAGCGGCCCCAGTTGCTCCCCGCGCAGCACGGCGCGGATGGCGAGGATTTGCTCATCGGAGAGCGAAGATAGATTCGCGAGCGTGCGCTTGCGAACGCGCGCGCCTTCGCGGTAGGACTCGCGCAGCAGATAGGCGGGGCGCGCACCGCGGTTCGGGACGATGTCGATGTGCATGGGTACATAATACACAAGTACCCCGCAAATGCAAGCCATCTACATGGCTACACACTGCACGCCAACCAGCGCAACCAACCCGCTGAATTGGCTGCGCTTGTGCCCCTCAGAAGCGCTCAACTGCTTAGGAACTTCGGGCTAGGGTTCGCAGTATGGTCAACACATGTGAATCACTGCAGCGCCGTCATCGCGAACAAGCCCAAGGTGCTGGTGGCTTGGACCAAAAGGTGAGTGGCCAGGGATGGTGGGTCTAACGTACGCCACCGCAGATGTTGCGCCACCGGCGTACGGGTGAGACCTAAGCTGCGAAGGTAGTTACGCGGAACACGGTAACCCGCATATCCCCGCCCCGGTAACGGGGCAGGCAACCCGTGAGGGGCGCTGTTGGGGGTGTGCGGGCGGGAGGATGGAAGAAGCGAAGGCTGCTCTGTAATGGAGTGGATAGGGCTAGCTGGCCTGACCGGAAACGGTGCTGACGTCCATCTGGTGCTTGATCGCGAGAGAGCTTGACGAACCGGTACACGGAAGGAAAGCAAATGACGGCAGGGCGACCTGCTGGTGCGCCTTCGGCTGTCGCGAACAGGGGAATATCCCGGCGCAGCAGTCTATCGGCTGCAAGTGCGTATCGCGAAGGTGAGGCGTGGCTGGTGTACAGTGGTCGGCATCACTGACCATTGCGGCGACGGCTCCCCGGGTGTTTCCAGCCTTACCAAGTGCTCGAGCCGTGTGCGGGGAAACTTGCACGCACGGTTCCTAGGGGGCGGGGGACGGGTAACCGTCTCCTGCTACCCGGCGCGTCATCCATCCGGCGATGCGGCTTCATTGACGACCTGTGAGAAGGGCTCTGCGATGAGCGATCAACTCGAGCGCAACAAACAGGCAGTGACGGGCTTCTACGACCTGATGTTCAACCAGTGCCAACCTGCTCAGGCGATGCAACGGTACGTGGGTAGTGTGTACATCCAACACAATCCTCACGTAGCAGACGGGAAGCAGGCGTTCATCGACTATTTCAAGCGGATGGCGAAGGAGTACCCCGGGAAACGGGTGCACTTCAAGCGAGTCATCGCCGAGGGCAACTACGTTGTGCTGCATTGTCACCAGGAGTGGCCCGGTGACCGCGACAACGATTGGGCGGGAATCGATATCTTCCGTCTCGACGAGAATGGCAAGATCGTCGAGCACTGGGACGTGCTTCAGGTGGTGCCCGAAGGATCGGCCAATAGCAACACGATGTTCTGACCGTCGAATGTGGTGCAGACCACCTCATCGCCAAAGCGTGTTGTCAGCCAAGACGCCGAACCAGCCGTTGCACCGGAGGCGCGGAACAGCCGCGTCCTCCTTTGCTGGCGCGCTC
>CAWHCG010000019.1:0-82613 GCA_963827575.1 uncultured beta proteobacterium | reverse complement strand
GGGCCCGCTGGGACTCGAACCCAGGACCAAAGGATTATGAGTCCTCTGCTCTAACCAACTGAGCTACAGGCCCGCGCAGGAGCGCGATTAGAGCACAGAATCAGGCCAGGCTGTTGACGCGCAGCGCGCCCTGCAGCACCTCTTTCAGCGTGCTGGCCGTGTAGGGTTTGGTGATCACTCGGGCCACGCCGGCGGCGCGAGCCCGTTCCTCGAGCTCCTGCCCAGCGTATCCGGTCACAATGATCACGGCGATGTCCGCACGCCGGGCCGTGATGCGCGCCGCGAGCTCGGTTCCGCTCAGGCCCGGCATGCGCTCGTCGAGCAACACCGCATCGAAACGCTGGGGGCCGGTCTCGAAGGCCGCGAGCGCCTGGTGCGGGCTGTTATAGCCCACCGGCTCGTAGCCCAGCTCGGCGAGTATCTCCTCGGCCAGCGACAGCATGAGACGATCGTCGTCCACCACCAGGACGGTGCGGGACGATCCACGCTGAGGGTCTGGCGCGGTCGTGATCGCAGTCTCCGCAACCGCTGCCAGGGCCGGCACATAGACCTCGACGGTCGTCCCTTTTCCCGCGCGCGTGGCGAGCTCTATCGCGCCGCTCATCTCCTTGGTGATCGCGTAGACCAGCGCCAGGCCGAGGCCGGTTCCGCGGCCCGGGCCCTTGGTGGTGAAGAAGGGTTCGAAGACCCGCTTCAGCGCCTGTGGCGGGATGCCGCTGCCCGTATCGCTCACGCCGATGACGACATAGCGGCCGGGCGCAAGCCGGCCATGGGAGAGCATGGCAGGCGCATCGACGCTCTGGGTGCGCAGGCGCAGCTCGAGGCCGCCACCCTGCTGCATGGCATCGATGCCGTTGGTCGCAAGGTTCATGACCAGCTGGTGCAGCCGCGTCGCATCCCCCATGATGCGTGCGCGCTCGTCCTCCACCCGCAGCCGCAGCGTGACGCCAGCCGGTGCGGACCCGGCCAGAAGGTCGTGCACTTCCCGCAAGACCGCAGCGGGCGTGATTGCGCTGCGCCCTTGCGGCGCCCGGCGCGAGACTGCCAGAATCTGCTCTACCAGGGCCTTGCCGCGACGTCCCGCATCGAGTATCGCGGCGATGGGCTGGCGCAACCGCGGATGGTCCCCGGCGCGCTCGGCCGCCATCTCGCCGAAGCCCAGAATGGCACCCAGAATGTTGTTGAAGTCGTGCGCGATGCCTCCCGCCATCGTGCCCAGTGCTTCCAGCTTCTGTGCTTCCCGCAACTGCGAATCCAGCACCGCGCGCTCGCGCACCAGCGCACCCACCAGCAGCGCGGTAGCGGTCACCACGGCGAGGTACTCCTGCAAGTGCAGCACCGACTCCGCGCCCGGCGCGAGCGCCGCAGCAAAGGGACCATTGCCGCTGGCCGTGTTCCACAGGGCAACCAGCGCAGCAAGTGCAACCGCGCTCGCAGCACCGCGAATGTAGAAGCGCAATGCAGCCCACACCAGGAAGGGAGTAATCAGATGCGAGAGCGGCACCACCGCACCGCTCGGCCCAGGCATCGCGCCGAAGGCGATCTGGGCAGTGATCGCCGTGCCCAGGGCCACGGCCGCGGCCTCCAGGATGCGCAGACGGGGGACGCTTGACCAATCGGCCGGGCGCGCAGTAGACCAGGCGAGGATCAGCGGGGCGACCAGGAGCACCCCGAGCGCCTCCGAAACCCACCACACCCGCCATTCGCCCAGAAAATCCCGGCCATAGAAGAAGTAGGGAACGGCGGCGCCCAAGACTGCGGCGAGCGCGTTCATCCCAACGGCCGCCACCAGCGTGAAGACGAGAACGCCACGCACGTTGGCAAGCGTGGCAGGCCTGCCGGACAGGCGCAACAGCAGCCACGCAGAGCCCCCGGCCACGAGCACGTTGGGAACGGCAAACAGCCCCGCCACCTCCAGGCTGTGGCCGCCGGCAAGTGCATTGATCGCGTTGGCGGCAAACACCGCGGACAGGATATAGGGCCAGTGCCGGCGCGGCGCGAGCAGCAGGACGGCCAGGGCCACTCCCCCGGCGGGCCACACATACGCAACCCCGCCGGCATAGGGGGTGAGCTGGACGCTCACCCACGCCAGCGCAAAGTAGCCCAGCCCCAGCAGCAGGGCCTCCAAAACTGCTCGCCCGAGGCTAGCCTTTGCGCGCGGCATGCGCTGCGGGGGGCGTTCGCCTGGACGCCGCCCGGTCACCAGCTAGGAGAGTCGCACGCATGGTCCGAGCATACAACAGCAATTGGCCGCGAGCCGCTGGTGCGGCTCAGTTGGGTATCAGGCAGTCCTCTACCGCCTGGCGCAACGACTGGAGACTGCCGTGCTTCTGCAGCGCCGCAACGGTGCCGTAACGAACCGCCCGCCCGAGCGCATCCGCGTCTTCCGAGCAACCGGTCAGGGCGATCATCGGCACGTCCGGCAGCGAGCGCCGAATCTTCTCGAGGACACCGACGGCGGTTCCGCACGAGTATTCGAGATCCAGAATGGCCAGCCCGACCGGGCCGCCTGGCAGGGGAGCAAGCACTTCCGCGGTGTTCGCGACGGCGTGAACCCGGTAGCCGCTGAAGCCCAGCCACCCACCGATCAGCTCACGCGTCAGCCGATCCGGGGAGACCAGCAGAACCAATGCGGTGGCACGCGACATAGACCTGACCAGTTCCGTAGAACGCCATCCCGTTGTTTTGAAATCCGTGCCTTACTTCGCACACTAGGTGGCAGCGGCGACCAAATCGAAAGGCTCTGGGGACCGGTGAGCCCGCCGAAGGAGGAGGTCGCCGCCGCCGAACGAGATTAGACGCCAGGCCCGTTTCCACGCCATTTCGCCTCCGGTTACGGCTGCAACACGGTTGTGCGCATTCGCGGAGTCGGCTAACGTTGGTCTATGGAGGGGACCCATGCCGCACATCCTTGTCGTCGAGGACGACGCCGCCACCCGTGATCTGCTGGAGCAGTACCTGGCGGACTACAAGTTTCGCGTGACCCCGGCCGCCACGGCTGCGGAAGCCGAAAAGCGCCTGACGGAGGAGGTCGTCGACCTGGTCGTGCTGGATCTCAACCTGCCCGATGGGGACGGGCTGGCGCTGGCGCGCAAGCTGCGCGATACCTCCAGCATTCCCATCGTGATCCTAACCGGGCGGGCCGACGAGGTGGACCGGGTCCTCGGTCTCGAGCTGGGCGCGGACGACTATGTCACCAAGCCGTTCAGCCCGCGTGAGCTGTTGGCACGCTTGCGCGCAGTGCTGCGCCGCGCGCAGGGCGCGCCGGCAGGCCGCCGCGTGCAGGAGCTGCGTGCCTACCGCTTCGCGGGCTGGGAGCTGCGCATGGGAACGCGCAGGTTGATCTCACCCGAGGGCAAGGCGGTGCAGCTGTCCAGCGGCGAGTTCAGCCTGCTGGCGGCCTTCCTCAAATCGCCGCGCCAGATCCTCACCCGCGACCAGCTGCTGGAAGGCACCCGGCTCTACGACGATGTCTACGACCGCAGCATCGACGTACAGATCCTGCGCCTGCGCCGCAAGATCGAGGTCGACCCCTCGGAGCCGAAGCTGATCAAGACCGAGCGCGGGGCAGGCTACTTCTTCGACGCTGACGTCGAGACGGCGTGATATCGGAGGCCCCCTCTCCCTCGATGGGAGAGGGTCGGGGAGAGGGTGAATGGTGGGTGCGCGTGGCCCCCTCTCCCTGCCCTCTCCCACGAGGGGAGAGGGCGTCTACCCCGCCAGCCCAAGGCTTAGAGTTGATTCAGTCGGGCCCTAGAGTTGGCTCAGTCGGTGTCGAGAAAGCTGCGCAGCCGCTCCGAGCGGGAGGGATGGCGCAGCTTGCGCAGCGCCTTGGCTTCGATCTGGCGGATGCGCTCGCGGGTGACGTCGAACTGCTTGCCGACTTCCTCGAGGGTGTGGTCGGTGTTCATCTCGATGCCGAAGCGCATGCGCAGCACCTTCGCCTCGCGCGGAGTCAGGGTGTCGAGGACCTCCTTGGTGGCGTCGCGCAGGCTGGTGTAGACGGCCGCATCCACCGGCGCCATGGTGCTGGTGTCCTCGATGAAATCGCCCAGGTGCGAGTCGTCGTCGTCGCCGATCGGTGTCTCCATCGAGATCGGCTCCTTGGAGATCTTCAGGATCTTGCGGATCTTCTCCTCGGGCATCTCCATCTTCTGCGCCAGCAGCGCCGGATCGGGCTCCTGCCCGGTCTCCTGCAGGATCTGGCGCGAGATGCGGTTCATCTTGTTGATGGTCTCGATCATGTGCACCGGAATGCGGATGGTGCGGGCCTGGTCCGCGATCGAGCGGGTGATGGCCTGGCGGATCCACCAGGTGGCATAGGTCGAGAACTTGTAGCCGCGCCGGTACTCGAACTTGTCCACCGCCTTCATCAGGCCGATGTTCCCCTCCTGGATCAGGTCGAGGAACTGCAGGCCCCGATTGGTGTACTTCTTGGCGATCGAGATCACCAGGCGCAGGTTGGCCTCGGTCATCTCGCGCTTGGCACGCCGCGCCTTGGCCTCGCCGGTGGACATCTGCTTGGCGATGTCCTTGACCTCCTTGATCGGCAGGCCCACCCGGCGCTGCAGGTCGATCAGCCGCTGCTGCTGCTCCATGATCGCCGGCGCGAAACGCGACAGGGCCTCGCTGTAGGCCTTGCGCGCCTGGATCTCGCGGCGCACCCACTCGAGATCCTCCTCGTTGCCGGGGAACACCTTGATGAAGTAGGCGCGCGGCATGCTCGCCTTTTCCACGCACAGCTCCATGATGGAGCGCTCGAACGAGCGCACCTCGTCGACCTGCCGGCGCACACTCTCGCACAGGGATTCGATCTGCTTGGCCGAGAAGCGGATCATCATCAGCTCGCGGGAGATGTCCTCCTGGACCTTCAGATACGGCTTGCTGCGCGAGCCATGCCGGGTGAGCGCCTTCATGAGCTTGGCATAGAGCTGACCGATGGCGCCGAAGCGCTCCAGCGCCGCCGCCTTCAACTGCAGCAGGCTGGCGCTCTGGACAGCGCTGCCGTCCTCGTCCTCGCTCTCGGCGTCGAGCTCGTCCTCCACCTGCTCGTCGGGGATCTCCTCGCCGATGATCTCCTCGGCGTTGGGATCGAGCAGGCCGTCGACCACCTCGTCGATGCGCATCTCCTCGCGCTGGACGCGCTCGGAGAGGTCCAGGATCTCGGCGATCGTGGTGGGGCAGGCGGAGATGGCCTGGATCATGTGGCGCAGGCCGTCTTCGATGCGTTTGGCGATCTCGATCTCGCCCTCGCGGGTGAGCAGCTCCACCGAGCCCATCTCGCGCATGTACATGCGCACCGGGTCGGTGGTGCGGCCGAACTCCGAGTCCAGGGTCGAAACCGCCGCTTCGGCCTCCTCGACCGCGTCCTCATCCGGGACCGGCGTGGAGCTCTCGGTCATGAGCAGCGACTCGGTGTCCGGGGCCTCGTCGTAGACCTGGATACCCATGTCGTTGATCATGCTGATGATGTTCTCGATCTGCTCGGCGTCCAGCATGTCGTCGGGCAGATGGTCGTTCACCTCGGCGTAGGTGAGATAGCCGCGCTCCTTGCCCAGCACAATGAGGTTCTTCAGGCGCGTGCGGCGCGCCTCGGCGTCGTTGGGCAACGCCTCGACCCTGGGGGTGTCGACCTGCTTGGTCCTCGGTTCCTTTGCCATTGCTGCCCTATTGCGCGTCATCCGCGCCGAAAAAACCGGTCATTATAGTCAAAACCATCGATTTGCTGCTAAGTTCCTAGTCGTTTTGGACCAGTTTCGCGGGCGCGAGTGCCCGCGTCACAAGCTCCCGGTCCTGCTCGCTCAACTCGCCGGGTGAGGTGACCCCGGCGACCGCCCGGTCCATCGCAGCCCGCTGAGCGCTCCTGTGGAGGGCCTCAACGTAGGCGCGCACCTCTACTGCCAGTTCCTCAACGCTGAGCCCCTCGAGGTCGTGCACCATAGGCAGCAGCCGCTGCAGCACCCCGTCATGCCCCCGTCCGCGCAGCAACTCGATGGCATCGCGCGACATCCTGAGCTCGCCGGGGAATGCGCGAGCCTGCTCTATCAGGTCCAGCAGCGCGGCGGCTTCTGGAGCCGGCTGTCGGGGATGCGGCAGATCCGAGTGGATCTCGTGCAGCAGGCGCGGCTCGGCAAGCAGGCGTTCCAGGAGCTTGGCGTAGGGGTCCGCGCTGAGCCCGGACCTGAGGCCGCGCGCCGGAGCTGGCGAAACCTGGCGCCTGGCTCCGATCTCGAACCGCTGCTCCAGCTCGGCCTGCGTGATCCCGGCCAGTTCGGCCACGCGCTTGCGCAACACCAGACCCAACATGGGTGCGCCGATGCGCTTCACAAGCGGTCCGGCGTCTTGCAGAAACTTGGCCCGACCCTCTGCGCTGCCCATGTCCACCCGCTCGCTCAGCTCCTTGAGCGCAAACGCCGACAGCGGCGACGCCTGTGCCAGTGCCTCCTCGAAAGCTTCCCGTCCGTGCGCGCGGACGAAGCTGTCCGGATCGTGCTCCTCGGGCAGGAACAAGAACTTGACCTGCTTGCCGTCCTGCAACTGCTCCAGGCTGTTCTCCAAGGCCCGCCAGGCGGCGCGCCGGCCGGCGCTGTCGCCGTCGAAGGAGAACACCACCTCGTCGGTCTGCCTGAGCAGCTTCTGCACATGCCACGGCGTGGTCGCTGTCCCGAGGGTGGCAACTGCGTACCCGACCCCGAACTGGGCCAGCGCTACGACGTCCATGTAGCCTTCAACAACCACCGCGCGCCCGGCCTCCCGGATGGCCTGGCGGGCCTGGAACAGCCCGTACAGCTCGCGGCCTTTCTCGAACAGCGGCGTCTCGGGCGAGTTCAGGTACTTGGGCTCGGACTTGTCGAGCACGCGGCCGCCGAAGCCGATGATCTGGCCGCGCTGGCTCACGATCGGGAACATGATGCGCTCGCGGAAGCGGTCGTAGCGCTTGCCATCCTCACCCTGGATGACCAGACCGGCTTCCACCGGTCCGCGGGAAGAGTAGTCGGCAAGTACGGCTGCGAGGCTCTGCCAGCCCGCGGGTGCGAACCCCAGCCCGAACCGCGCAGCGATGGCACCGGTAAGCCCGCGCCCCTTGAGGTATTCAATGGCCCGCTCGGATTTGCGCAACTCTCCCTTGTAGAACTGGGCCGCCTGCTGCAGGCTCTCCGCGAGCCGCTCCACGCTCGGGGCATCGGGGCCTGGCGTTGGCGCGCGTGCCTCGGGCGCCGTCTCGGGTACTTTGACCCCCGCCCGCGCAGCCAGGTCCTTGACCGCCTCCACGAAGCTCAAGCCGCTGTACTCCATCAGGAACCCGATCGCCGACCCGTGGGCGCCACAGCCGAAGCAGTGATAGAACTGCTTGCTGGGGCTGACGGTGAACGACGCCGTCTTCTCGCTGTGAAACGGGCAGCAGGCGGTCAGGTTGGCTCCGGCGCGCTTGAGGGGGACGCAGCTCTCGATGACGTCGACGATATCGACGCGATTGAGCAGATCCTGAACAAAGGACTTCGGGATCATTCAGCTGCGGGGCCTCGGAGCGGGCAACCAACCCCGTCCCCCCGCCAAGCGATTGTCGAAGCAATGCTTGGCGCGGTCGGCGCCGCGCCGCTGGACGGGCGGGGCTCGTGGACGGATACTGGTCCGATTATAGGTCAGATTTTCCGGGCGTCACCCTTTGTATAACGGGCCCGTTCGCATCCTCGCACCGGCTCTTGCGGTCCTTGCGCCCTCACTCTGCCAACCTGGCTTTGACCATGGCCGAGACCTTCCCCATGTCGGCCCGCCCGGCGAGGACCGGCTTGAGCACGGCCATCACCTTGCCCATGTCCTGGGGTCCCTTGGCGCCGCTGTCGGCCACGGCCCGGGCCACCGCGGCCTGCAACTCGGCCTCGGACAGCGCCTGCGGCATATAGGCCTGCAGCACGCTCACCTCGAACTTCTCCGCATCGGCCAGGTCCTGGCGCCGCGCGGCCTCATACTGCTCGATCGAGTCGCGCCGCTGCTTGAGCATCTTTTCGATCACCGCGATCACTTCGGCGTCGCTGAGCGTCTTGCGCTCGTCCACCTCGACCTGCTTGAGCGCCGCGAGCAACAGGCGCAGGGCCGAAAGCCGTGGCGTCTCCCTGGCACGCAGGGCCGCTTTCATGTCTTCGGTGATACGGTCCTTGAGGGACATGGTTCACCTCGCTGGAAGGGTGCCGGCAAAGCAAAGCGGCAGGGATGTTCCCTGCCGCCGCGGCTCGGGCTTGTTCAGGGGCGCTGCCCCCGAGGGGCCGGCTCAGTACATGCGCGGGGGAAGCTGCTGGCTGCGCAGGCGCTTATAGTGGCGCTTGATCGCGGCGGCGCGCTTGCGTTTGCGCTCGGCGGTGGGCTTTTCGTAGAATTCGCGCGCCCGCAGCTCGGTCAACAGACCGGTCTTCTCCACGGTGCGCTTGAACCGGCGCATGGCGACTTCGAAAGGCTCGTTCTCTTTGACCCGAACGGTTGGCATAGAAACTGACTCTCTCCGCGTAATGGGTTGCCAGGCGATTGGCCTGCGGGGTGCGCAGCCGGCCTGCTGCAGCGCTGGGATGCCGGCGCCGGGCGCTCAACCTCCGGCGCAAGAGGCTGCCCGCCAACGAAAGCCGATGATTATAGCAGAGCCCCGGCACCGTCCGGCAAGTGCCCGGTGGCGATACAGGCAAGCCCGCGAATGCTCGTACTAGGCATAGAGACGTCCTGCGACGACACCGGAGTGGCGCTGTACCGGCTGTCCGATGCCTCCGCCCGTTCGCCCGGACAGCGCCAGGGCCTGCTCGGCCAGGCGCTCTACTCGCAGAGCCGGATGCACGCCGAGTATGGCGGCGTGGTCCCCGAGCTCGCGTCCCGGGACCACATCAGGCGGGTGCTCCCGCTGGTCCGCCAGGTTCTCGCAGCCTGCGACTGCCGCCTGGCCGATATCGAAGGCGTGGCTTTCACCGAGGGCCCGGGGCTGGCCGGCGCGCTGCTGGTCGGCGCCAGCGTTGCCAGCGCGTTGGCCTATGCCTTGGGGGTGCCGGCCGTGGGCATCCATCATCTGGAAGGCCATCTGCTCTCGCCTCTCCTGGCACTCGACCCCCCGGGCTATCCGTTCGTCGCGCTGCTCGTCTCCGGGGGCCACACTCAGCTCATGCGAGTCGACGGCGTGGGGCGCTATCAGCTGCTGGGAGAAACCGTGGACGATGCCGCCGGCGAGGCCTTCGACAAGACCGCGCAGATCCTCGGGCTGGGCTACCCCGGGGGGCCGGCTGTCTCCCGCCTCGCCGAGCAGGGCCGGCCCGACCGGGTGAAGCTGCCGCGCCCGATGCTCACCAGCGCCGATCTCAACTTCAGCTTCAGCGGCTTGAAGACCGCGGTATTGCTGGCCGCGCGCCGACAGGACCTGAACGACGTCCAGGCTCGGGCCGACCTGGCGCGGGCCTTCCAGGACGCCATCGTGGACGTGCTGGCGACCAAGGCGTTGGCCGCGCTGGAGGCGACCGGTCTCGAGCGGTTGGTAGTTGCCGGCGGAGTGGGCGCCAACCGACAGCTTCGCGAGCGGCTGCACGCGTCGGCCCTCGCGACGGGCTGCCGGGTCTACTACCCAGAGCCCGCGCTGTGCACCGACAACGGCGCAATGATCGCGCTGGCCGGCGCGCTGCGCCTGGCACACGGGCCCGCCACCGCGCGCCCCTTCAGCGTCCGGCCGCGCTGGGAGCTGGAGGAAGTGGAGCCGGCCGGCTAGGCCTGCTCGGGCGGCGGCGTGGTCTTGCCCGCGCCCACCTTGCTCTCTTCTCCAGCCAGCAGGCGCCGCAGGTTGGGCCGGTGGCGGACTACGACGAGCGCGGCCATCAGGATGATCGCGATTGCCGTCGGGGACCAGCCGAGCAGCAGCGGTCCCGCGACCGCGGCAACCGCTGCCGCCAGGACGCTGCCCAGCGAGATATAGCGAGTGGTCAGCACCACTGCCAGGAACACCGCGCCGGCGGCAAGCGACACCCACAGGCTGAGCACCAGCAGCAAGCCGAATGCGGTGGCTACCCCTTTGCCACCCTTGAAGCCGAAATAGACCGGGTACAGGTGCCCAAGGAATGCGGCCACAGCGGTGGCGGCGACGGTTGTTTCCGTCAGCCCCAGGTGAGGCGCGGCCCAGCGCGCCAGCAGCACCGCAGCGGCGCCCTTAGCCGCATCCCCCAGCAAGGTCACCACGGCAGCCGCCTTGCGCCCCGTGCGAAGCACGTTGGTGGCGCCGGGGTTGCCGGAGCCGTACGTGCGCGGGTCCGGCAAGCCCGAAGACCCAGCTTGCCACCACGGCAAAGGACACCGAGCCGATCAGGTAGGCGGCGACCACCGCCAGAATCGCGATCATGCCGTCATTCTACAAGGCGCCCCCGACAACCCTAAACGCGTTGAACCGCAGAGGACGCAGAGGGCCGCAGAGGAAAAGACCGGCGAACTCAGGAGCGGCGTGACTTGCTGCTTAAGCCTCTGCGCCAGCCACTCCCGGTCCACCCACGGAGGCCCCGTGGACATCTGTTTGGCCTTCCTCTGCGCCCTCTGCGTCCTCTGCGGTTCAAGATTTGGGGTTTACGCCAGCGGCGCGACCGCATCAGCCGCGCGGATGGTGCCTGGCGTGCAATTGCTTCAGCCGTTCGCGCGCGACGTGCGTATAGATCTGCGTGGTGGAGATGTCGGCGTGGCCCAGCAGCATCTGTACTACCCGCAGGTCGGCGCCATGGTTGAGCAGATGCGTGGCGAAGGCGTGGCGCAGCGTGTGGGGGGAGATGCTGGTGGCGATCCCGGCGCGCAGCGCGTAGCGCTTGACGAGATTCCAGAAGGCTTGCCGCGACATCGCCTGCGCCCGCGCGGTGACGAACAGCGCTTCGGCGGTGCGGCCAGCGAGCAGCACCGCACGGGATTCGCCGCTGTAGCGGCGAATCCAGGCGAGCGCCTCTTCGCCCACCGGTACCAGCCGCTCCTTCGAGCCCTTGCCCAGCGTGCGCACCACGCCCATGTCCACCGACAACTGCGCGACGCTCACCGATACCAGCTCGGACACGCGCAGACCGGAGGCATACAGCAACTCCAGCATGGCGCGATCGCGCAGGCCCAGAGGCGTGGCCGTGTCGGGAGCGGCCAGCAAGGCTTCCACATCGGCTTCGGTCAGGCTCTTCGGGCAGCCGCCGGACCTGGCGCGGCGCATCGACGTCGAGGGTCGGGTCGCGCTGCAGCCAGCTCTCGCGCAACCCGAACCGATAGAAGCGCTTGAGGCTCGACAACAGGCGGGCAGCGGAGCTGGCCTTGCCCTTGTGCTCGAACCGGTAGGCCAGATAGGCGAGCACATCCGCACGCTGCGCTTCCAGCAGGCCGCGCCCTTGCGCACCGTCAAGCCAGCGCCCGAACTGCCGCAGGTCGCGCCGGTAGCTGTCCAGGGTGTTGCGAGCCAGCCCGTCCTCCAGCCAGAGTCCGTCCGAGAACCGGTCCAGGAGCGCCTCCAGCGCGGCATCGCGCCCGCTCACTGCAGGCCCTTGACGCCCTCGTGGCGCAACAGCCAGCGCTTGATTGCGATGCCGGGCCCGCCGCGGCTGTGCATGAAGCCGCCGATCCCGGCGGAGCCGACCACCCGGTGACAGGGAATGAGCAGCGGAACGCGATTGGCGCCGCACGCGGTCCCCACGGGGCGCGGCGCCGAGCCCAGCTCACGGGCGACCTCCAGGTAACTGCGCGTCTGCCCACGCGGGATCGACCGTATGCATTCCCAAACGCGTCTCTGGTAGCCGGTGCCGCCGGTGCGAACCGGGAGGTCGAAGCGAAAGTCCGGGTCGTCGAGATAGACGCAAAGCTGCCGGCATACCTCCCGCGCGAAGGCGTCGAGCGGCGCGAGGGTGGGGGCTCCCAGCGGGAGGTAGTCGATCCCCGTCAGCCATTCGCCCGCGCTGCGCACGCCCAGGACAGCGTAGGGCGCTGCGATGCGGGCGGTGTAGGTCTCCAGCATCTTCGGGCTCGTGGTTGAGCGAGACGCGCGTCGCCGGAATTGTAACCAAACCCGGCGGCGATCTGACGCAGAACAAGCGCAGGAGGCGGCACGCGCGCCGCCTCCGCAAGGCGATGTCCCTCGCCCCCCGTGGGGCGCGGCGGTCGCCCGGGTTACTCGGTTGCCGCGCCCTTGTCGGCCGACAGCTTCTCGCGGATGCGGGCGGACTTCCCCGAGCGCTCGCGCAGATAGTAGAGCTTGGCGCGGCGCACGTCGCCGCGGCGCTTGACCTCGATGCTCGCAATCAGCGGCGAGTAGGTCTGGAAGGTGCGCTCCACGCCCTCGCCCGAGGAGATCTTGCGCACGATGAAAGAGGAGTTCAAGCCGCGGTTGCGCTTGGCGATGACCACGCCCTCGTAGGCCTGCACACGCTTGCGGTCGCCCTCCACCACGTTCACGTTCACCACGACCGTGTCGCCGGGTGCGAAGGGCGGGACCTGTTTGCCCAGGCGCGCCATCTCTTC
This sequence comes from uncultured beta proteobacterium, assembly GCA_963827575.1. GTDB lineage: Bacteria > Pseudomonadota > Gammaproteobacteria > Burkholderiales > SHXO01 > SHXO01. Next base: position 70,127 of record CAWHCG010000019.1, on the reverse strand, counting down.
CTGCTCGATGCTTGCGATCAGATTCATCTTGCCAACTCCTGTACGTCGGATTGCGCGCGCGCCGCCGCCGGCGACTCGCGCTTGTATTCTTCCAGCAGGGCCCGCTGCTCGGCGCTCAATACCATGCGCCCGATCAGGTCGGGCCTTCGCTCCCAGGTGCGGCCCAGCGACTGCTTCAACCGCCAGCGGGCGATCTCGGCATGGTTGCCCGAGAGCAGCGGTGCGGGCACGCTCAGGCCGTCATACACCTCGGGGCGCGTATAGTGCGGGCAGTCCAGCAGCCCGAGCACGAACGATTCCTGCGCGGCCGAGGCTGCATCGCCCAGAACGCCTGGGATCTGCCGGACCAGCGCATCCATCAAAACCATCGCGGGCAGCTCGCCCCCCGAGAGGACGTAGTCGCCGATAGACACTTCGTAGTCCACCTGGCGTGCGACCAGCCGCTCGTCCACGCCCTCGTAACGCCCGCACAGCAGGATCAGCCCGTCGTGCGCCAGCAGCGCCGTGACTGCCTGATGGTCGAGCACCCGGCCCTGGGGCGTGCAGTACACGACCTTCGGATCCTTCACCCCGCAGCTCTTCTGGCGCTGGCGCGCCGCCCGCAGCGCCCGTTCCAGCGGCTCGGGCATCATCACCATGCCCGGCCCGCCGCCATACGGCCGGTCGTCCACCGAGCGATACGCGTTGGTGCTGAAGTCCCGCGGGTTCCACAGCACCAGCTCGTACACACCGCTCTCGAACGCCCGGCGGGTCACACCCGAGCGGGTGATGGCGTCGAACATCTCGGGGAACAGCGTGACGGCGTCGAAGTGAATCAAAAGTCCAGCCCCCAATCCACCACTATCTCGCCTTGTGCCAGATCCACCGCGACCACGACCGCAGCCACGCACGGGATCAAGCGCTCCCTGTCCCCACGCACCACCAGCACCTGGTTCGCCCCGGCCTCCAGCAGGCGCTCGATCCTTCCCAGCGCCTGGTTCTCCAGGTTGCGGACCGCGAGGCCCAGCAGGTCGGCCCAGTAGTACTCGCCCGGCTGGTTCTGCGGCAGCTGGCTGCGCGGCACTGCTACCTCCAGGCCCTGCAGCGCCGCAGCCGCCTCGCGCTGGTCACAACCCGCGAGCTTGGCCACTACGGACTTGCCGTGCACCGCACCTTCCTCCAGCGGCCTGGAGGTCCAGTCGCCTTCTCGGCCCAGCCACCAAACCGGATACTCGAGAAGGTTGGCGGGGAGTTGGGTGAAGGGCTGCACCCGGATCCAGCCCTTGACCGCGAAGGGTGCCACCACGCGCCCCATCACGACCATGGGTACCGCCATGGTCCCGGCTCCAGCGCGACCGGAAGCAACCATACCGGCCAGCGGTACCGGCCCCGAGCCATCGGGCCCTGGTTCAACAGACGGCCCCGACAAAGCGGAAGCCTTCAGCGCAGCAGGCTCCGGCGCCGCCGCGACGGACCGCCTCAGGCGGCCGGCGGCGTAGGTGGTGGCAACTGGCGCAGCAAGCGCGCGACCGTGTCGCTTACCTTGGCACCCTTGCCCTGCCAATGCGTGACGCGGGCCAGATCGAACCGCAAAGACTCGCGGCCCGCCGGCGCCTTCGGGTCGTAGAACCCGACGCGCTCGATGAAGCGTCCGTCTCGAGGGTTGCGGGAATCGGTCACCACCACATTGAAAAACGGGCGTTTCTTGGCCCCGCCGCGTGCCAGCCTGATCACTACCATGTCAGAATCCACCGTCCTTCAGGGAAGCCGGCGATTTTAAGGGTTTATGTGCGTAAAAGGCAACCCCGGCGGGCAATTGCCCGGATGCCGTCCCACCCGGGCAGGGGCCGGCTGAAGCAACTAGCCGCGGACTACCGCGAAGCAGCTGTGGCGGGCTTGCCGTCGTGGAACACGCGGTCGAGAAAACCGGCCACGATCTGCACCAGCTCGTCTTCCTGCCCTTCGAAGAAGTGCTTCGCGGCGGGCACCTTGAGCTGCTCCGAGCCGGCGACCTTGTCGATCTGCTTCTTGCGCTCGTAGGCGCCGACCTGGGTGATCTCCCAGTCCTGGCTGCCGTAGATGTCCAGAACCGGGATCTTGATGCGGAACATCTCTTCCAGGCCATTGATGATCCCGACGAACACCCAGGCCCTGATCAACGTCTGATTGGCGTTGATCAGGTACTGGTTGGCCATGGTCGCACCCAGGCTGTGCGAGACGATGGCGATGTTCTTGTAGCCCTTGTCCTGCAGGAACCCGGCGGCCAGCTCGAAGCGCTCGGCGGCATCCGGATAGGTGGGGATATAGTCGCCGATCTTGGCGCCGCCGCCCAGCACCGGCAGCTGGATCGAAAGCGTGGTGTAGCCCTGCTCCGCCAGCTTGGTGCGGATCATTCCGTACAGCTCGTAGTCGGGGCTCCAGCCGCGCCCGTGGGCAATGATCGCCGCTCCACGCGGGTTTTGCGCGACGGTATACAGCGCCAGGAACTTGTGGCCGTTGGCCTGCTCCAGCCAGAGCGCATCACCGACCATCAGACCCGGCAGGATCTGGTCCGCCCAGCGCTGCTCGCGGCCGTAATCCTGGGCGAGCGTAGGCAGAGAGGCCGCGAGAGCAAGAACGGCAAGCAAGTATTTCATGACGACTCCACGAGTTTGCTCAGACCCGGCCGAGCATGGCCGGAACGAGGAGGCAAACGAATTCACAGGATTAACAGGATTAGCAGGATTACAGGACTAGTCGGGGCGCTTGCCATTGGTGGCAGTGTGTTCTCGACAAACACGTTCTCGAGAATCCTGTTTATCCTGAGAAATCCTGTCAATCCTGTGAATTGCTTTGCAGTCAAGCCACGCTCACGAGTTCGACGCGCGGCCGGATGCCTGGTTCAGCTAGCGCATCCCCGGCAGGATGCCCCGCAGGTTGCGCATCATCTTCTGCATGCCGCCCTTGCTCATCATCTTGACCATCTTCTGCATCTGCTCGAACTCGTTGATGAGGCGGTTGACCTCCTGCACCGGGACGCCGGCGCCGGCGGCGATCCTGCGCTTGCGCGAGGCCTTGAGGATCTCCGGCTTCGCGCGCTCCTGCGGCGTCATCGAGTTGATGATGCCGATGCGCCGCGCCACCAGCTTCTCGTCCATCTGGCTGCCCTGCGCCATCTGCGCGAACTGGGCTGGCAACTTGTCCATGAGCGCACCCAGCCCCCCCATCTTGCTCATCTGCTGCAGCTGCCCCTTGAGATCCTCCAGGTCGAAGCCCTTGCCGCTCTTGACCTTGCGCGCGAGCTTCTCGGCTTCGTCCAGGTCCACGCTGCGGCGCGCGTCCTCCACCAGGCTCAGCACGTCGCCCATGCCCAGGATCCGCGAGGCCATCCGATCGGGGTGGAAGGGCTCCAGGTTGGCGAGCTTCTCGCCCATGCCGACGAACTTCACCGGCTTGCCGGTTACATGCCGCACCGACAGCGCGGCACCGCCGCGCGCATCGCCATCGAGCTTCGTGAGGATCACACCAGTCAACGGCAGCGCCTCGCCGAAGGCCCTGGCCACGTTCACCGCGTCCTGGCCCTGCATGGCATCGACCACGAACAAGGTCTCCACCGGCGCGAGCGCCGTGTGCAGCTCGCGGATCTCCGCCATCATGGCCTCGTCGATGGCCAGGCGCCCGGCGGTGTCCACGATCATGACGTCGTAGTAGTGCCGGCGCGCGTGGTCCAGCGCCGCACCCGCGATCGCCACCGGCTTGTGCTCGGCGCTCACCGGGAAGAAGTCCACGGACAACTGTGCCGCCAGGGTGCGCAGCTGATCGATGGCCGCAGGACGGTACACATCACAGCTCACCAGCAAGACCTTCTTGCGCATGTCCTCATGCAGCAGGCGGGCGAGCTTGCCGCTGGTGGTGGTCTTGCCCGAGCCCTGCAGACCGGCCATCAGGATCACGGCCGGCGGTACGGTGTTGAGGTCGAGCGGTGCATTGGCCGCCCCCATCAGGCCGGTGAGCTCGTCGTACACCACCCCCACCACCGCCTGCCCTGGGGTGAGGCTGCCTACCACCTCCTGGCCAAGCGCCCGCTCCTTGATGTGCGCGACGAGCTCCTTGACCACCGGCAGGGCGACGTCGGCTTCCAGCAGCGCCATGCGCACTTCGCGCAAGGCGTCCTGCACGTTGGATTCGGTCAGCCGTGCCTGCCCGCGCAGAGTCTTGATGACGCCGGAGAGTCGATTGGTGAGCGTGTCGAGCATCGGACTTATCGAGAGGCGCGCCGCACTTGGTCCGCGGCGCCAGCAAGCAAGAGGGATGTTGTAGACTGCGCGGCTGGCTTACTCGGAACCTGGCCCGCCATCATCCCGAGTCCTGCGTGAATAATCCAGGCTAAGACACCACCGCCCGGCCATGCCCGGCATTCTACCCCATCTCCTGTGCGCGGCCGGCTATGCCTGCATCGCGGTCCTGTTGCTGCGTTCCCTCACGGCTGCATCACGTGAGCCGGCGCAGGCACCACACCGGTTACGCCTGCTGCATCTGCTCACCGGCGTGCCGCTGGCGCTGCACGCCTGGCTGCTGCACGCGTCCGTGTTCGCGGACGACGGCATCTACCTGGGGGTGGGCGTGTCGGTGTCGGTGATCATCTGGCTGGCGGCGCTCATCTACTGGATCGGCGGTTTCTTCTATCGCCTCGAGGGACTGCAGGTCTTCGTCCTGGGCTGCGCCGCCGTGCTGGTGCTGCTGCCTCTGCTGCTGCCCTCGGTCAAGCCGCTGGCGCACACCGATCTGCCGGCGTTCCGCCTGCACCTGATCATCGCGCTCACCGCATTCAGCCTGTTCACGATCGCCAGCCTGCAGGCGCTCATGATGGCGCTGCTGGAGCGGCGCTTGCGCCAGGGGCCGCTGCCCGCGTTCCTGCAGTCGCTGCCCCCATTGCTTACCATGGAGCGGCTGCTGTTCCGCATCATCGCCCTGGGCTTCGTGCTGCTCACGCTCACGCTGGCGAGCGGCATGCTGTTCTCGGAGGAGCTGTTCGGGCAGCCCCTGCGCTTCACCCACAAGGTGGTGTTCGCGATCGCGGCCTGGTTCCTGTTCGCCGCGCTGCTGGCGGGCCGCAGTATCTACGGCTGGCGTGGACGCGTGGCGCTGCGCTGGACTCTGACGGGGTTCATGGCGCTGGTGCTGGCCTATATCGGCACCAAGTTCGTGCTCGAGGTCCTGCTCGGACGCTAGCCCGGACAATCCGGGTTGCGGGCCGGGCCGCTTCGCGCAGGCAAGCGGGCGCCGCGCCCTTCCTTGACAAGCCTGGAGGCGCCATCCAATACTGCGGCGGTCGCCACCGCTCGAGGGTACTGCGCCTTGGACGAGATCTCGCTTCACCAGCTGCTGCTCGCCTTCGTCGTTCTCCTGTTTTTCTCCGCTTTCTTCTCCATCTCCGAAACCAGCATGATGGCGCTCAACCGCTACCGGTTGAAGCACCTGGCCAGGACCGGCAACCGCGGTGCAATCCTCGCCTCGCAGCTCCTGCAGCGGACCGACAAGCTGCTTGGCGTGATTCTGCTCGGCAACAACCTCGCCAATACCGCCGCGGCCGCGCTCGGCACGGTGATCGCGTTTCGGGTGCTGGGGCAAGACGAGTGGGCGGTGACCATCACCACCGCCGCGGTGACCTTCTTTCTGCTCGTGTTCAGCGAGATCACGCCGAAGGTTATCGGCGCCACCCATCCCGAGCGCATCGCCTTCGTTGCGAGCTACGTGCTGGCGCCGCTGCTGCGCCTGGTCTATCCGCTGGTGTGGTTCATCAACCTGTTCTCCGGAGCGCTGCTGTGGCTGCTGCGGTTGTCGCGGCGCAGCGCCACCGAGGGCACCGCTCAGTTGAGCCTGGAGGAGTTGCGCACCCTGGTGCTGGAAGGGGGCAACTTCCTGCCGCCCAAGCACCAGAAGATCCTCCTCAATCTTTTCGACCTCGAGTCGATAACTGTCGACGACCTGATGACCCCGCGCAGCCAGATCGAGGCCCTCGATCTCGAGCTGAGCGCAGCGGAGCTCAGACGCGAGCTCGCCAGTTCGAACCATACGCGCATCCCGGTGTACCGAGGCAGCCTCGACAACGTGGTCGGCGTGCTCCACGCACGCAGAGTGCTCAACATGGGCGCCGAGGACATCAACGCGCAGGGTCTGGCCGAGGGGATGCGTCCGCCCTATTTCGTGCCGATGGGCACCTCGCTGCTGGCGCAGATGCACAACTTCCAGGAGGAAGAAGAACGGCTGGGCCTGGTAGTGGACGAGTACGGCGAGCTGATGGGCCTGATCACGCTGGAGGACATCCTGGAGGAGATCGTGGGCGAGTTCACCACGCACTCGCCGCTGACCATCACCGGCGGGTTCGTGCGCCAGGAGGACGGCAGCGTGATCGTGGAGGGAAGCACCACCCTGCGCGAGATCAACCGCCGGATCGGCGCGCAGCTGCCACTGGACGGCCCCAAGACGCTGAACGGCCTGATCCTGGAGCATTTGGAGGACATCCCGGAACCGGGCACCACGGTCAAGCTCGCCGGCCACCCGATCGAGATCATGCAAACCCAGGATCGGGCCGTCAAGATTGCCCGCATCTATCCGAAGACTGAACTCTAGAGTCGAGCCGACGCCCCGCCGTTAGCCCGGGCGCATCGTTGATTCAAGCAGTTTCCTCGGTATCGCTTGCAAATGGTTGCTGCATCTACACAAAACCAAATGTCCGGCCTCGGTCGGGCGATGGTCCAGAAGGGCCTGCTGCCGGAGCGCGAAGCGCAGGCCCTGCAGGACAAGGCCAACGAGGCCGGCTTGAGCTTCGTCGAGCACCTGATCGCTGCGAAGCGATTTAACGAAACCGAGGTCGCCGAGTTCGCGGCCCACACCTTCGGTTTCCCGCTGGTCGATCTGAACGCCTTCGACCCCGATCACCTGCCCGCGAAGCTGCTCGACGCCCGCGCGCTTCATACGCGCCGCGCGCTGCCGCTGTTCCAGCGCGGCAACCGCGTGTTCGTGGCGATCTCGGATCCCACCAACCGCGCCGCGATGGACCAGATCAAGTTCCAGACTGGCCTGCACGTCGAACCGGTGGTGGTCGAGGACGGCAAGCTCGGAATCCTGATCGGCAAGCTGATCCAGGCGACCGGCGCGACCTTGAAAGACATGGTCATCGACGAGATGGCGGCCGAGCTGACGGCAGCGGACGCGGAGCAGCCGTCCGAGCAGCAGCAGGTCGAGATCGACGATGCACCGATCGTCAAGTACCTGCAGAAGATCCTGCTCGACGCCATCCACAGCGGCGCCTCCGACGTCCACTTCGAGCCCTACGAGAAGGTCTACCGCATCCGCTACCGCCTGGACGGTGAGCTCTACGAGGTCGCCACCCCGCCGCTCGCCATCAAGGAGAAGATCGCCTCGCGCATCAAGGTGATCTCGAAGATGGACATCTCGGAGAAGCGCGTGCCGCAGGACGGGCGCATGAAGCTGGTGCTGTCGAAGACCCGCGCCATCGACTTCCGCGTGAGCAGCCTGCCGACGCTGTTCGGCGAGAAACTGGTGCTGCGGATCCTCGACCCGTCGCAAGCCACGCTCGGGGTCGATGCGCTGGGCTATGAGCCCGAGCAGCGCGAAGCCCTGCTCAACGCCGTCCATCGGCCCTATGGGATGATCCTGGTGACCGGTCCCACCGGCTCGGGCAAGACCGTGTCGCTGTATACGTGCCTGAACATCCTCAACGAGCCGGGGATCAATATTTCCACCGCCGAGGACCCGGCAGAAATCAATCTGCCGGGCATCAATCAGGTCAATGTGAACGACAAGGCTGGCCTGACTTTTGCTGCTGCCCTCAAGGCTTTTCTGCGCCAGGACCCGGATGTAATCATGGTGGGCGAGATCCGCGACCTGGAAACCAGCGAGATCGCCATCAAGGCGGCGCAGACCGGTCACATGGTACTGTCCACCCTGCACACCAACGACGCGCCGACCACTCTGACACGGCTGATGAACATGGGCGTCGCCCCCTTCAACATCGCCACCTCGGTGATCCTGATCACGGCCCAGCGGCTGGCGCGCCGCCTGTGCCCCAATTGCAAGCGCGTGGCCGACATTCCGCGAGAGGCGTTGCTGCGCGCGGGCTTCCGCGAAGCCGAGCTGGGTGGCTGGACCCCCTATATGCACGTGGGCTGCGACGCGTGCAAGAACACCGGCTACAAGGGCCGCGTGGGCATCTACCAGGTGATGCCCATCAGCGAAGAGATCAACCGAATCATCATGAAGAACGGCAACGCCATCGACATCGCCACGCAGGCCAGGCGGGAGGGCGTCCGCGACCTGCGCCAGTCGGGCCTGCTGAAGGTCCGGCAGGGCGTGACCTCGTTGGAGGAGGTCGAAGCCGTGACCAACGAGTAACGCCGCGCGCGCGGTTCGCAACGAGCAGACTCACCCAGGAGATTGGCAATGGCAACGGCAACAGCGGCAGCGGCCAGGCGCGAGGTCAAGGAGTACACGTTCTCCTGGGAAGGGCGCGACCGGGGCGGCAAGGTCGTGCGCGGCGACATGCGGGCGAGCGGAGAAGCGGTGGTGCAATCGACGCTGCGCCGCCAGGGCGTCACCCCGCTCAAGATCAAGCGCCAGCGCGCAGGCATGGGCGGCAAGGTGTCGGAGAAGGACATCTCGCTGTTCACCCGCCAGCTGGCCACCATGATGAAGGCCGGGGTGCCCCTGCTGCAATCCTTCGACATCGTGGGCAAGGGCCACTCCAACCCGGCTGTGGGCAGACTCCTGCTCGACATCAAGACCGAGGTCGAGACCGGCAGCTCGCTCAACCAGGCTTTCCGCAAGTACCCCCTGTACTTCGACCAGCTCTACTGCAACCTGGTGGCCGCAGGCGAGGCAGCCGGTATTCTCGACAGCCTGCTCGACCGGCTCGCGACGTACAAGGAAAAGATCATCGCCATCAAGAGCAAGATCAAGGCGGCCTTGTTCTATCCGATCGCGGTGATCGTGGTGGCCTTCATCATCACGGCCGTGATCATGATCTTCGTGATCCCTGCGTTCAAGGAGCTGTTCACCAGCTTCGGCGCAGACCTGCCGGCGCCCACGCTGTTCGTGATGAACCTGTCCGACATATTCGTCAACTACTGGTGGCTGATCTTCGGCACCATCGGCGGCGGGCTGTGGTTCTTCTTCTACACCTGGAAGCGCTCGCTCAAGATGCAGGCGGCGATGGACCGGCTCACGCTGCGGCTGCCGATCTTCGGCGACATCATCCGCAAGGCCACCATCGCGCGATGGACCCGGACCTTGTCCACCATGTTCGCCGCCGGCGTCCCGCTGGTCGAGGCGCTCGATTCGGTGGCAGGCGCGTCGGGCAACTGGGTGTACATGGTCGCCACCAAGAAGATCCAGGCCGAGGTCAGCACCGGCACCAGCCTGACCGTGTCGATGCAGAACACCGACTGCTTCTCCAACATGGTGATCCAGATGGTGGCCATCGGCGAGGAATCCGGGTCGCTCGACGCCATGCTCGGCAAGGTCGCGGACTTCTTCGAGGCCGAAGTCGACGACGCCGTCGACGCGCTGTCGAGCCTGATGGAGCCGATGATCATGGTGGTGCTGGGCACATTGATCGGCGGGCTGGTGGTAGCCATGTACCTGCCAATCTTCAAGATGGGCGCGGCGATCTGAGGACCCCAGCCCGCTTCTCGCCGGCCACGACCACTCCAGCGCTTGCCTGTCGCACGCGGCGGGCCCGCGCGGGAGTCCTTCGCGGCCCAAACCGCACCACTCGATTCGTGACGGCGCATGTCGACACTTGACTTCCTGAGCGCCTCTCCCGGCCTGCTCGCACTGGTCTGCCTGCTGCTGGGTCTGATGGTCGGCAGCTTCCTCAACGTGGTGGTGCACCGGCTGCCGGTCATGCTGCGGCGCGACTGGCGCGCACAATCGGTCGAGATCCTGGATGAATGGGCTCAGGAGGAGGCGGCCCCCAGCGCGGTGAAGCAGGTCAGTTCGTCCCTCAAGGCGCTGGCGCAACCCGCGACCCGCTACAACCTCGTCGGGCCACGCTCCAAATGCCCGGCCTGCGACCGCAGCATCCGCGCTTGGGAGAACATTCCGCTCCTGAGCTATGTGGCGCTGCGCGGCCGCTGCGCGGGCTGCAAGGCGCGGATCAGTCCACGCTACCCGCTGCTGGAAGCGTTCACCGGGCTGGTTTCGGCCTACGTCGGCTGGCGGTTTGGCTTCACCCCGGCAGCGCTGGGTGCGTTGATCTTTACCTGGGCGCTGATCGCCGCCTCCTGCATCGATCTGGACACTCAGTTCCTCCCCGACGACATCACGCTGCCGCTGCTCTGGGCCGGGCTGCTGTTCAACCTCTGGGGCACGTTCACCAGCCTGGAATCGGCGGTGATCGGCGCGGCAGCGGGGTATCTGTCGCTGTGGTCGGTATACTGGGCGTTCAAGCTCGCCACCGGCAAGGAGGGGATGGGCTACGGCGATTTCAAGCTGCTCGCCGCCATCGGGGCTTTTCTCGGCTGGAAGATGTTGCCGGCCGTGATCCTGCTGTCATCTCTGGTCGGGGCCGCCGTCGGGATCGCTCTCATCGTGCTGGCCCGGCACGGTCGCCAGGTCCCCATTCCATTCGGACCCTACCTCGCTGCGGCGGGGCTGATCGCGTTGTTCTTCGGCGAGTCCATCAATCGCGCCTACCTGGACTACCTGTGATGGGCAAGCTGGTCGTGGGCGTCACCGGCGGCATCGGCTCGGGCAAGACCACCGTAGCCAAGTTGTTCGAGACGCTTGGAGCAGGACTGGTGGACACCGACGAAATCGCCCACGAGCTCACCCAGGCGGGTCAGCCCGCGGTCGAGCAGATCCGCAGGCAGTTCGGCCAGGAGTACTTGGATGCAGAAGGTGCGATGCATCGGGCACGCATGCGCGCATTGGCGTTCTCGGACGCGCAGGCCAAGTCCAGGCTGGAGGCGATACTGCACCCCCTGATCCGCTCCGCGGCGCAGGCGCGTGTGGAGAGCTCGGCGGCCGCCTATGTGCTGCTCATCGTTCCGCTGCTGGTGGAGACGCAGAGCTACCGCGGGCAAGTCCAGCGCGTGCTGGTGGTGGACTGCGACGAAGAGCTGCAGGTCACCCGCGTCATGCGGCGCGGCGGCCTGTCCGAGGAGCAGGCGCGTGCGATCATTGCAAGCCAGGCGACCCGCGAGCAGCGTCTGCGTGAGGCCGACGACGTGATCACCAACAACGCCGGGCTCGCCGAGCTCGCCGAGCAAGTCAGGTGGCTGCACACGCGCTATCTGGCGATAGCCGCGAAGACCTAGCTCGCATGATGGCCGGGCCAGTGCCGTTGCGACGGATCTATTGTGCCGAGTGCGTGCCGCATGTCAAACCGCGATCGGAGCTCCGACGCGGGCGCCGGATAGTTGCAACGGCACGAGTCGGTTTATTTTTGCGTCGATTTAGGCAATACTGACGAGTCGTTCACCGCCGCCCGCGGCCCACCGCACCGTGATCAGCTACGAATTCCCGCTGAACGAGCGCATCCGCACCCTGCTGCGGATGGAGGCTTTGTACGAGCGCGCGCAGTTCTTTCTCACCCGCGACGATCCGCTCGAACACTACGCCGCGCTGGGCTCCCTGTTCGAGATCCTCGATGTGGCCGGCCGTGCGGACCTCAAGTCCGAGCTGATGCAGGAACTGGAACGCCAGCGCCAGAGCCTGGGCGCGCTGCGGTCCAATCCGGCGATCTCGGAGGCCGCGCTCAACGAGGTCCTCGTCGACATCGATCGCGCCGCGCAGGCGCTGCATCAATCCTCGGGCAAGACCGGGCAGGAGCTGCGTGAGAACGAATGGCTGATGGGGATCAAGCAGCGCGCCGCGATCCCCGGGGGGGTGTGCCAGTTCGACCTGCCTTCCTACCACTACTGGCTGCACCAGCCGGCGCAGACGCGCCGCCGGGACCTGGAAGGATGGCTCACGCCCTTCCTGCCGCTGAAGCACGGCATCGCCATCATCCTGCGCATCCTGCGCGAGAGCGGGCGCACCAGCCAGCAAGTCGCTGTGCAGGGCGTCTACCAGCAGATGATGGGCGGGCGCCTGGCCCAGCTGCTGCGCTTGAAGGTCGACGACAGCTACGAGTGCGTGCCCGAGGTGAGTGCCAACAAATACGCGCTGAACATCCGGTTCACGGTCAATGAAGGCGCGCAGCGCCCGCGCGTCAGCCAGACCGACATCCCCTTCGATCTGAGCTTCTGCAACCTGTGAGCGCGGCCAAGCAGCGGCTGGTGAACTGCCCGCACTGCGGCAAGGGGGCCCCGTGGAGCACGGCCAACCCGCACCGCCCGTTCTGCTCCGAGCGCTGCCGGCTCATCGACCTGGGCCAGTGGGCCACCGAGTCGTATCGCATTCCGGTGGCCGAGAACGACCGCGGTAACGACTCCGAACGCGGCGAGGAGTGACCAACAAGAGAATTCACAGGATGAACAGGATTTCGCAGGATTAACAGGATTAAGACCGTTTCCGTGGGACGAATGGGATGTGATAGGACTGGAGCCCCAGCGCTGCAGTTGCTCTAATCCTGTTGATCCTGAGAAATCCTGTTAATCCTGTGAATTTCTTTGCCGTGCAACGTACGGTTCAGCCCAGCCCGCGCATCAGCGCAATGCCGTGCGCCCCCGCCCTCCAGGCCTGCTCCAAGTGCTCCTCCCGCATGCCGCCGAGCGCGTAGACCGGCAGGCGGTAACTGCGGATCAATCCACTGAACGCCTCCCAGCCCAGTCCCGCGGCCTGCGGGTGGCTCGCGGTGGGCAGCACCGGTCCGAGCACCACATAGTCGAGGTCGAGCTCGGCGGCCCGGCGCAGCTCGTGTTCGTCGTGGCAGGAAGCGCCGCAGAGCGCGAACCGCGGCCGGGTTGTGGCAGCCATCAGAAGTGCGGACGGCAGGTGCAACCCATCCGCAGGGACCGCCTGCGCGACCTGCGCGTCGCTGTTGACCACAACTTGCGCGCTCCAGCGTCGGCAGCGGGCGACAACCGCTCCGCCGAAAGCCAGCAGTTGCGCCCCCGCCATCTGCTTCTCACGAATCATCACCAGCCGCACGCCGCGCGCGAGCGCTCGCTCGACCCGCTCGAGCGCTGCGCCGATGCCCAGCTCCGAGGCGTTGGTGATTGCCAGGACCGAGGGGAGTGCAAGCGCGCGCAGCACCGGCCCGTTGGCGGGCAGCAGCGGCGCCACGCCCAGGTCGTCGAGAGTCGCCCACGAAAGCTGCTGCCGCTCGCGCGGGTGCGGTTCGCCGCGCCAGTCGAGCACGCGAAAGAAATGCAGCCGCACGTGCGCATGCGGGTAAACGTACTCTTCGACGATCCAGGGATAGGCGCGCGTGACGTCGATGCCGAGCTCTTCGTGCAACTCGCGCATCAGCGCGGCCGCGAGGAGCTCGTCAGGCTCGGCCTTGCCGCCGGGGAACTCCCAGTAGCCCGCGTAGACCTTCCCGGGCGGCCGCTGCGCCAGGAGGAAGCGGCCATCGGGCCGCATGATCACCGCCGCCGCGACGTCAACCACTCGGGGCGGGTCTGCCATCGTGCAGGTTAGAGACCGCGCACGCCGTGCCGGCCCGCCCAGTCGCGCGCGAAGTGCCACGCCACGCGCCCGCTGCGCGAGCCGCGCTGGAGCGCCCACTGCAGCGCCTCGCGCTGCATCTCCTCGCCGGTGGTCTCGCCCACGCCCAGGCGTCGCAGCCAATGGCGCACGATGTTCAGGTACTCGTCCTGGTTGAACGGGTAGAACGACACCCAAAGGCCGAATCGCTCCGACAACGAGATCTTCTCCTCCACCGTCTCGCCGGGGTGGATCTCGTCGCCGAGGTACTTGGTCTCCAGATTCTCGCGCATGAACTCCGGCATCAAGTGACGCCGGTTGGAGGTTGCATACAGCAACACGTTCTCGGGCGTGGCCGCCACCGAGCCGTCGAGCACCGCTTTGAGCGTCGTGTAGCCGGGCTCGTCGGCGTTGAACGACAGGTCGTCGCAGAACAGGATGAAGCGGTAGGGCTGGGCGGCCAGATGCTCGACCACGTCCGGCAGGTCGAGCAGATCCTTCTTGTCCAGCTCGATGAGCCTCAGGCCCTCGGCGGCGTAGCGGTTGAGCAGCGCCTTGATCAGCGACGACTTGCCCGTGCCACGCGCGCCCGTCAGCAGCACATTGTTGGCGGGGAGCCCGCCAACGAACTGCAGCGTGTTCTGCTGCACGAGGTCGCGCTGACGATCGATGTCCTGCAGATCCTCGAGCTGGATGCCGTGCCGGTGCCCGACTGGCTGGAGGACGCTGCGGCCGTCGCGCCGCCGCCACCGGAACGCGATGCTGCGCGCGAAGTCCGGCTCCGGTGGTTCGGCCGGCAACAAGCGCTCGACGCGCTGGATCAGCGCTTCGGCTCGCTCCAGGAATCTGCTCAGATCGTCCATGCTCTTAGGCTGAACCGCAGAGACGCAGAGAAAAGTTCAGTGAAGAGTGAACGGGTGAAGGAGTGAAGCCCCCTCACCCCGACCCTCTCCCCCGGGTATGGGGGAGAGGGAGCCTTTTCTCCTTCACTCCTTCACTCCTTCACTCTTCACCGAACTTTTCTCTGCGCTCTCTGCGTCTCTGCGGCCAATGGTTTTCAAGTCCTGTACTCGGCATTGATGGTCACGTAGTCGTGGGATAGATCGCAGGTCCAGACTGTCGCCGCAGCGGTGCCGCGATCCAGCACCACGCGCACAGTGATCTCGCTCTGCCGCATCAAGCGCTGGCCGTCCTCTTCACGATAGGCGGGGTCGCGCCCGCCGCCGCTCGCTACGCGTACATCATCGAGGAACAATTGCAGGCGCGACACGTCGAGGTCGTCGATGCCGGCATAACCGATGGCAGCGAGAATGCGGCCGAGGTTGGGGTCGGAAGCGAAGAACGCGGTCTTGACCAGCGGAGAATGGGCGATCGCGAAGGCCACCTTGCGGCACTCCTCGCGAGTGGCGCCTTGCCCGACGCGCACGGTGATGAACTTGGTCGCGCCCTCCCCATCGCGGATGATGGCCTGCGCGAGCTCGGCCGCCAGGTCGGCAAGCGCATCACGCAACACTCCGAAATCGCTGTCGCTCTCGGCAACGATCTGCCGGTTGCCCGCTTGCCCCGACGCCATGAGCATGAAAGCGTCGTTGGTGGACGTGTCCCCGTCCACCGTGATCGAGTTGAAGGAATGCTCCGCCGCGTGCCCCAGCGCAGCGCGCAGCGGCGCCGTAGCGATCGCCGCATCGGTGGCTACGAAGCACAGCATGGTCGCCATGTCGGGGTGGATCATGCCCGCACCCTTGGCGATGCCGGTCAGCGTAACCTCGGTGCCTCCCAGCCGGACTCGCCGCGACGCTGCCTTCGGTACGGTATCGGTGGTCATGATCGCTTCGGCGGCAGCCAGCCAGTTGCCGGCCTGCAGATCGGCGATGCATGCGGGCAGCCCGGCTGCAATGCGCTCGACCGGCAGCGGCTCCATGATCACCCCGGTGGAGAACGGCAGAACCTGGGCGGGCCGCAAGCCTGTCAGTCCGGCAACCTCCTCACAGGTCGCACGCGCGGCGCGCAACCCGCCCTCGCCGGTGCCTGCGTTGGCGTTGCCGGTGTTCACGACCAGCGCGCGCACCTGCGCACCCCCTTCCAGGTGGGCGCGCGCAACCAGTACAGGGGCGGCACAGAAGCGGTTGCGCGTGAAGACACCCGCAACCCGGGCACCCTCGTCCAGCGCGATCAGCAACAGGTCCTTGCGGTTCGCCTTGCGGATGCCGGCCTGCGCGATTCCCAGCCGCACGCCGGCGACCGGGTGCAGCGACTCCGCCAGCGGTGCGGTCAGGTTGACTGCCATTTCTCTACCCAGGACAAATCGACGGGATCAACACAACGAATTCACAGGATTAACAGGATTTCTCAGGATTAACAGGATTAACAGCTTTCTTCTGTGGAAGCCAACTGCAGCGCGTAAGCGGGAACCCAGGTGCTCAAGCGCTTCTGGATCCACGCCTGCGCGGTGGCCACTTGATGGCGTTCCAATAATCCTGTTAATCCTGAGAAATCCTGTTAATCCTGTGAATCGCCTTTTCTCTGCGCGCCGGGGCCGCTCAGGCCAGTCGGCCGTGGCACTGCTTGTACTTCTTCCCGGAACCGCACGGGCAGGGATCGTTGCGTCCGACCTTCTGGCCCTGGCGCACGAAGGGCTGGGCCTTGGCCGGCTCGGCTTCGGCGTTGGCCTCGGCCAACGCCTCTTCGTAGTCCGCGTGCTGGTAGCGCACGTTGTGCAGCTCCACCGGCTCTTCGACCTTTGCCACGTCCTGGCGGCTCTGGATCTGCACCGTCATGAGGATGCGCGTCACCTCGTTGCGGATCGAGTCGAGCATCGTGGAGAACAGCTCGAAGGCCTCGCGCTTGTACTCTTGCTTCGGGTTCTTCTGCGCATACCCGCGCAGGTGAATGCCCTGGCGCAGGTGATCGAGCGCGGCCAGGTGCTCGCGCCAATAGTTGTCGAAGGTCTGCAGGGTCACGGCACGCTCGAACTGGCGCAGCTGCTCGACTTCGACCTGGGTGAACTTCTCGTCGTAGTTGGCGTGGGCGCGCTCGGCGATCCGCAACCGCAGCGTATCCTCGTCCAGGTTCTCGTCCTCCTTCAGCCACTGCCCGAGCGGCAGATGCAGCGTCAGCTCGGCGGCCAGCGCCTTTTCCAGGCCGGCTACGTCCCACTGCTCCTCCACGGTGCCGGGCGGGACGTACTGGCTGATGATGTCGCCGATGGTGCCCTCGCGCATCGAGCGGATGGTATCCGAGATGTCGGTGCTCTCCAGCAGCTCGTTGCGCTGGTGGTAGATGACACGGCGCTGGTCATTGGCCACGTCGTCGTACTCGAGCAACTGCTTGCGGATGTCGAAGTTGCGGGCCTCGACTTTGCGCTGCGCGTTTTCGATCGCGCGGGTGACCCAGGGGTGCTCGATGGCCTCGCCCTCCGGCATCTTCAGCCGATCCATGATCGCTGCCACCCGATCGGAGGCGAAAATGCGCAGCAGCGGGTCCTCGAGCGAGAGGTAGAAGCGGCTCGAGCCGGGGTCGCCCTGGCGGCCCGAGCGTCCGCGCAGCTGGTTGTCGATGCGGCGCGACTCGTGCCGCTCGGTGCCGACGATGTGCAGGCCCCCTGCCGCGACCACCTGGTTGTGCAGGTCCTGCCAGCGCATGCGCAGCTCGGCGATGCGCGCGACCTTGTCTTCCTCGGACAGGCTCTCGTCGGCGCGCACCCCGTTGATCTCCGGCTCCGGGTTGCCGCCCAGGACGATGTCGGTGCCGCGGCCCGCCATGTTGGTTGCGATGGTGACCATCTTCGGCCGGCCGGCCTGCGTCACGATCTCCGCTTCGCGTGCATGCTGCTTGGCATTGAGCACCTGATGCGGCAGCTTGGCCTTGTTCAAGTGCGCCGACAGCTCCTCGGAATTCTCGATCGAAGTCGTGCCCACCAGGACCGGCTGGCCGCGCTCGTAGCAGTCCTGGATGTCGAGGATGACCGCCTGCACCTTCTCGTGCCTGGTCTTGAACACCTGGTCCATGCGATCCTCGCGGATCATGTCCATGTGGGTGGGGACCACCACCGTCTCCAGGTTGTAGATCTGCTGGAACTCGTAGGCTTCCGTGTCGGCCGTCCCGGTCATGCCCGCCAGCTTCTTGTACATCCGGAAGTAGTTCTGGAAGGTGATGGAGGCGAGCGTCTGGTTCTCGCGCTGGATGCGCGCGCTCTCCTTGGCCTCCACCGCCTGATGCAGGCCGTCCGACCAGCGCCGCCCGGGCATCAGGCGCCCGGTGAACTCATCCACGATGATGACTTCGTCGTTCTGTACCACGTAGTGCTGGTCGCGGTGGTACAGCGCGTGCGCACGCAGGGCCGCGTACACGTGATGCATGAGCGTGATGTTGCCGGCGTCGTACAGGCTGGTGCCCTCGGCCAGCAGGCCGGCGCTGGTGAGCAGCTCCTCGGCATGCTCGTGCCCGGCTTCGGTGAGCAGCACCTGGTGCGCTTTCTCGTCCACCGAGTAGTCGCCGGGCTCGTTTTCCTTGGGCTGCCGGGTAAGCTTGGGGACCAGATCGTTGATCTTGTAGTACAGGTCGGTGGTGTCCTCGGCCTGGCCGGAGATGATCAGCGGCGTGCGCGCTTCGTCGATCAGGATGGAGTCGACCTCGTCGACGATCGCGTAGGCGAGCCGGCGCTGCACGCGGTCGCCGGTGGCATAGACCATGTTGTCGCGCAAGTAGTCGAAGCCGAACTCGTTGTTGGTCCCGTAGGTGATGTCCGCGGCGTAGGCCTGCTGCTTGGCGGCGTGGTCCATCTGCGACAGGTTCACGCCCACGCTCAGGCCGAGGAAGCTGAACAGCCTGCCCATCCAGGCGGCGTCGCGGCTGGCCAGGTAGTCGTTGACGGTAACCACGTGGACACCCTCACCGGCCAGCGCGTTAAGATAGGCCGGCAGCGTGGCCACCAGCGTCTTGCCCTCGCCGGTGCGCATCTCCGAGATCTTGCCGTTGTGCAGGACCATCCCGCCGATCAGCTGGACGTCGAAATGGCGCATGTTGAGCGCCCGCTTTCCGGCCTCCCGTACGACGGCGAAGGCCTCCGGCAACAGCTGGTCGAGCGTCTCGCCGTTGGCCAGCCGCTGCTTGAAAGCCGGGGTCTTGGAGCGCAGCTCGGCATCCGACAGGCGCCCCATCTCCGGCTCGAGCACGTTGATGGCGCGAACGCTGTGCGCGTAGCGCTTGATGAGCCGATCGTTGCGGCTGCCGAAGATTTTCCTGAGAACGGTGGTGATCATGCTTGAGTCCGTAGGCGGGTTCGAACGACCTATGCAAAGGTGCGGCCGGCCCCCGGAAAACAAAAGGGGTGAGGGGCCATCCTAGGCCCCTCACCCCTTCGCGGCGGAAACTATCAGGCTCAGCCGGGCATGTTCAGGAAGCGCGCTGGATTCTGGGCCGCGCCCCTGAGGCGCACCTCGAAGTGCAGGTGGGTTCCGGTGGACCGCCCCGTGTTGCCGACTTCGGCGATCTTGCTCCCCCGCAGCACGACATCGCCTGCCTTCACGACAATCTTGGAAGCGTGGGCGTATCGCGTCACGAGGTCGTTACCGTGATCGATCTCGACCATATTACCATACTGCGGATGACGGGCCGCAAACACGACCACCCCGCCCGCGGCGGCCAGGATCGCGGTGCCTTCTTCGGACATGAAGTCGAGGCCTTCGTGGAAGGCGTTGAGCCCGGTGAACGGGTCGATGCGCCAGCCGAAGTTCGAGGAGTAGTAACCGGCTTGAATCGGCTTCGCGGTGGGGATGAGCTGGCGCTTGGCGTAGTCCTCGGTGAGGGTGGATTCCAGCACGCGCAGCTTGTCGGTGCGGTCTTCGAGCTCCTTCGACAGCCGATCCAGCTCCGCACCCAGTTCGCCCAGCGAGATCTCGCGCGCCGGGACTGCAGACTCGGGACCGCCACGGGCGGGAAGGCGATCGAACATGAACTCCTGAGGCTTGAGCCCGGCCACTTTGGTCAGCCGGTCGCCCAGCGCATCGAGGCGCACCAGGCGCGCCTGCAGCTCACCGAGCTTGGAGGCCATCGTATTCAAGCTCTCGCGCAGGTAGGCCTGCATACGGGCGTTCTCCTCCGCCTGAATGCCGGAGAGGACAGAGCGCAGGTAGGGACTGCCGTTGTTCACCGCATAGCGAAGGGAGAGGTAGTGCAGCAGCACGACCAGCGACAGGACCAGGATAATCAGGCTGAATCCCATCGCGGCCAGCTGTGGCGCGCCGACGCTGATCGAGCGCGCGCGCGACAGCCCGCTGGAAACTAGAATGACGTTCATTACTTCCCCCTCCGACGCGTGCGGCCGTGATTGTGCATAGCCAGACTATCGGCTACTTATTGAATTCCTTGACAGACCTGGAAGCAATACGCGTGCGCGCGGAGCGCATCGCTGCACTGCAGCAGGCCTATTTTGCAACTACGCCCAGAGAGCTGGCTCAATCGAGCACAGTGGGCTACGAGACACAGGGAACGCTGGTGCTGCTCGCAGCCAGCGGGGCAGTGGCGGCCAGATTGCGCCACCTCGCGCCGCGCCTGCTGTTGACAATGCGCAAACAGTTTCCCGAGGTTAGGGCAATCCAAATTGAAGTGCAACTTGTGCGCGGCAGCAGGCGGCCGGCGGCCCCGATCCGTCGGGTCGGAGCGACTGGCCTGCGCAGTCTCAGCGAGTTGGAGGCCGGTCTGCCGGACGGGGCCTTGCGCGCGGCGCTGCGCCGCCTGATCCGCCGGCAGGCGGGACAAGAGGGGTTGCCGTCAGCGGACGCGCCGGATCGCGCGCAGCATCGGGAACGCTCAGATCGCGATGATTAGCCGCTCGAGGACGAGGAACGCCGCCACGATCAGCGCCACCGCCAAGGCTGCGGTGAACACGCGGCGTGCCCACCTCAACCAGCGCCGGTCCTTGGTGAACGCATACATGCCCAGCGCGCCCGCGATGACGATCAGCACCAGGAAGCCGATGACACGCAGCGCTACGGCAGTCATAGCAGACGAGAGACGGTGAAGGAGTGAAAGAGTGAAGGAGTGACCGCCCTCTTTCCCGGAGTGGAGCGAGACGCTCTCACCCCTTCACTCCTTCACTCTTTCACTCCTTCACCCGAATCAGGCGTACTGGGCCTGCCGGCTCACGAAGGCGGGTGCGTCCTCGGGCCGCTCGAAGCTGACCAGAGCATAGGCATCGGCGTGCGCCAACAGCGTTCGCGCAAGCTTGTTGTTCAGAGCGTGGCCGGACTTGTGGGCGCTGAACGCACCCAGGATCGGGTGCCCGAGCAGGTAGAGGTCGCCAACGGCATCCAGCACCTTGTGCTTCACGAACTCGTCCTCGTAGCGCAAGCCGTCGCTGTTGAGGACCCGGAACTCGTCCATGACCACCGCATTGTCCAGGCTCCCGCCCAGGCCCAGCCCCTGGGCGCGCATGTTCTCCACGTCCTGCATGAAGCCGAAGGTGCGCGCCCGCGCGACCTCCTTGACATAGGACGTGGTGGCGAAATCGATGCTCAGCCGCTGACTCGACTTCTGCACCACCGGGTGGGTGAAGGAAATGCTGAAATCCATCCGGAAGCCGTTATGCGGCTCGAATCGCGCCCATTTGTCGCCTTCCTTCACCTCCACGGTACGCAGCACGCGGATGAACTTCTTCGGCGCGTTCTGCTCCTCGATCCCGGCGGACTGGATCAGGAAGATGAAGGGGCCGGCGCTGCCGTCCATGATGGGGACCTCGTCGGCGGTCAGGTCGACATAGGCGTTGTCCACGCCCAGTCCCGCAAATGCGGACATGAGGTGCTCGACGGTCGAGACCCGCACGCCGTCGCGCTCCAGGCACGAGGACAAGCGAGTGTCGCCTACGGCAGTCGCGTGGGCCGGGATCTCCAGTGGCTTGGGCAGGTCCACCCGCCGGAACACGATTCCGGTATCGGGCGCCGCCGGCCGCAGGGTGAGGTAGACCTTGTGGCCCGTGTGCAGACCCACGCCGGTGGCGCGAACCATACTTTTCAGGCTGCGTTGGCGGATCATTCCCGGTTCAGATCTCGATAGGATTTGACGTTCGAACATAACGCCTTGATTATTTTAGCAGCCCGTAGGCCGGTGCACCAGTGCGCGGAGGCTATTGTTGAGCCGTGGCGCCGCATGCATCAAGCCCTTCCAGGTTGCATCCGCAATGGAGGGATGGCGCGAGGTCAGTCGGCCTGCTTGCGCAGGAACGCCGGGATGTCCAGCATGTCCACCCCCGACTGGCGCATGGCCTCGATGGTCGATTCGCGATTGCGCCGCCGGATCACCGCAGGGGTCTCCAGCTGCCCGTAATCCACCACTTCGACCGGTCCCGCATCGGTCCCCGTCTTCACTACCGTCAGGGGCTTGGGCTGTGCCCGTCCGACCGGCTGCCCCAGCCCCGTAGCCACCATCGTCACCCGCAAGCTGGTCGGCCATGTTCTCGTCGATCACCGTGCCCACGATCACCGTCGCATCCTCCGCGGTGAACGCTTTGATCGTGTTCATTACGTCATGAACCTCCTTCATCTTTAGGCTGGCGCTGGCGGTGATGTTGACTAACACGCCGCGGGCCCCCGCGAGGTTGACGTCTTCCAGCAACGGGCTCGCCACCGCCTGCTCGGCGGCCTGGGTGCTGCGGTGAGGGCCTGAGGCCGACAGCTGACCCCATCATGGCCATGCCCATCTCCGACATCACCGTGCGCACGTCGGCGAAGTCGACGTTCACCAGGCCCGGGCAGTTGATGACCTCGGCGATCCCGGCCACCGCGCCATGCAGCACGCTGTTGGCCGCCTTGAAGGCCTCCAGCATGCTCACGTCCTCGCCGAGCACCTGCATCAGCTTCTCGTTGGGAATCACGATCAGGGAGTCCACGTGCTTGGTGAGCGCCTCGAGTCCCTCGGCTGCGACGCGCTGCCGCCGGCCCTCGAACGCGAACGGCTTGGTCACCACCGCCACCGTAAGAATGCCCAGCTCGCGCGCCACTTCCGCGACGATCGGCGCTGCACCGGTGCCGGTGCCACCGCCCATCCCGGCGGTGAGGAACAGCATGTCGGCGCCCTCGATCAGCTCGACGATGCGCTCGCGGTCCTCGACGGCAGCCTGCCGGCCGACGTCGGGGTTGGCGCCGGCGCCCAGCCCCTTCGTTACAGTGGCGCCGAGCTGGAGCTGGACCCGGGATTTGTTGCGCTTGAGCGCCTGGGAGTCGGTGTTGGCGCAGATGAACTCCACGCCCTGCACACCGGCCTCGATCATGTGATCGACCGCGTTGCCGCCGCAGCCGCCCACACCGATCACCTTGATCACCGCTTCCTGCGGCTGGGTATCCACCAGTTCGAACATCTGTCCTCCTTCACGCTTCGTTGAGATTGAAACCCCGCCTTGACTCCGAAATAGAAAGACCCGGCTGCGCGACTGCGTTGCCGGCCCTTAGAAGTTGCCCTGGAACCACACCCTCATGCGGCTCGAACACCTGCCTGAAGGACGCACTGTGCATACGCGCGATCTGTTGCTGCTGATGTTGCGCGAGCCCCGAAAGGAGCAAGCCGACCGCGGTCGAGTAGCGCGGGCTGCGCACCACCTCGGCCAGGCTGCCGGCATAGCTGGGCGTGCCCACCCGCACCGGCATGTGAAAGATCTCCTCGCCGAGCTCGACCATCCCCTGCATCAGGCTGCTGCCGCCGGTGAGCACGATCCCCGAGGACAGCAGCTCCTCGAAGCCGCTGCGGCGCAGCTCGGCCTGGATCAGCGAGTACAGCTCCTCGACCCGCGGCTCGATCACCTCGGCCAGGGTCTGCCGCGACAGCTGGCGCGAGGCACGCTCGCCCACGCCCGGCACCTGCACCGTCGTGCCCTGGTCGGCGAGCTCGCGCAACGCGCAACCGAACCTCTGCTTGATCTCCTCGGCGTCCTTGGTGGGGGTGCGCAGCGCCATGGCGATGTCGTTGGTGATCTGATCGCCGGCGATCGGGATCACTGCGGTATGCCGGATCGCCCCGCCGGTGAACACCGCGATGTCGGTCGTGCCTCCGCCGATGTCGGCCAGGCACACGCCCAGGTCCTTCTCGTCCTCCGACAGCACGGCCATGGCCGAGGCGAGCGGCTGCAGGATCAGGTCCTCCACCTCGAGGCCGCAGCGGCGCACGCACTTCATGATGTTCTGCGCGGCCGACACCGCCCCGGTGACGATGTGCACCTTGACCTCCATGCGCACGCCGCTCATGCCGAGCGGCTCGCGCACGTCCTCCTGCCCGTCGATGATGAATTCCTGGTTGAGGATGTGCAGGATCTGCTGGTCGGTGGGGATGTTGACCGCCTTGGCCGTCTCGATCACGCGGTCCACGTCGAGCTGCCCGACCTCGCGATCCTTGATGGCGACCATGCCGTGGGAGTTGAAGCTGCGGATGTGGCTGCCGGCGATGCCGGTGAAGACTTCCTTGATCTTGCAGTCCGCCATCAGCTCGGCCTCCTCCAGCGCGCGCTGGATGGCCCCGACAGTGGACTCGATGTTGATCACCACGCCCTTCTTCAGCCCGCGCGAGGGATGACTGCCGTAGCCGATCACCTCGAACCCGCCCTCCGGGCGTGATCTCCGCGACCATCGCGACGATCTTCGAGGTGCCGATGTCCAGGCCCACGATGAGGTTCTTGCTGTCCTTGGGTCGGTTCATGCTTCAGTCATAGCTCACGTCGGCCGCTGGCCCCAGCGCAGACCCGGCTGGCGCAGCGCGAAGCCGTTGGGATAGCGCAGGTCGATCCGGTAGGCCCTGGCGGGGAGCCGAGCAAGGGTGCGCTGGTATGCCGTGGTGAAGCGCCCCAGTCTTGCCGCCAGGTCCTGGCGGCCCAGCTCGAGGACAGCGCCGTTGTCCAGCTCGAGCTCCCAGGCGCGGCGCTCGGACAGGCGCAGCTGCACCGGCACGCGGCCAACCGGTGCCAGCAGCCCCACGAACACACCGTAGTGCGCGACCATCTCCGCAGCACTGCCTTCGGGACCGGCGAACACGCGGCAGGCGTGCGTCGGTCGCTGCCTCGAAGACCTCGCCACGGTCGTTCACCAGCGCCGTATCACGCCAGCGCGCCAGCGCAACGTGCTCCTCGATCGTCACCTCCAGGCGGTCCGGCCAGACCCGCCGCAGCGTGGCGCTGCGCACCCAGGGCAGTTTCTCGAAGGCGAGGCGGGTGGCCTCCAGGTCCACGGTGAAGAAGTTGCCGCGCAACTGCTCTGCGACGATGCTCTCCACCTGGTCGCGCGTGGTGTGAGCCACCGGTCCCGCCACGCTGACATCGCGCAGCGGAAAGATGGGCAGGCGGATCACGATCATCAGCGCCGCGTACAGCAGACCCACCGCCGCCAGCCCAAAGAGCAGGTTCGCCAGGTGCGCAAGCAACCGGTGGTCATCCCACATGGGCCAGCTCCAGGATGCGCAGCACCAGCCGCTCGAAATCCATGCCGGCCGCCTTGGCCGCCATCGGGACCAGGCTGTGGCCGGTCATGCCCGGCGAGGTGTTCATTTCCAGCAGCGCGACGCTGCCGTCGGCGCGCCGGATCAGGTCGGCGCGGCCCCATCCGCTGCAGTCCAGCGCTTCCGCAGAGCGCATGACGACGTCCTGGATCGCACGCTCCTCCTCGGGAGCCAGGCCGCACGGGCAGAAATACCGGGTCTCGTCGCTGAAGTACTTGTTCTGGTAGTCGTAGCGCCCCTCGGGCGCCTCGATGCGGATCAGCGGCAGGGCCTGCTCGCCGACGAAGCCCGCCGTCAACTCCGAACCGGCGACGAACTCTTCGGCCAGCGACCAGCGGGTCGAAGCCGCGAGCAAGGTCGAACGCGCCCGGCAGCTCCTCGGCTTCGCCACTTTGGTCAGACCGAGTGTCGAGCCTTCGTGCGCCGGCTTGACGATCAGCGGCAACCCGAGCCGCGCGGCCACGCCCGTCCAGTCGCTGTCGGCGCGCAGCACCTCCCAGCGCGGGGTAGGCAGGCCGCAGGCCACCCACACCATCTTCGTGCGCACCTTGTCCATCGCGAGAGCCGAGGCCATCACGCCGCTGCCGGTGTAGGGAATGCCCATCAGCTCCAGCGCGCCCTGCACCGTCCCGTCCTCGCCATAGCGGCCGTGCAGCGCGATGAAAACCCGCTGGAAGCCCTCGCGCTTCAGCTCGAAGCACCTCGCGCTGCGCAGGATCGAAGGGGTGCGCATCCACGCCGGCAGCTTGCAGCGCCTCGAGGACGTTCTTCCCCGACATCAGCGAGACCTCGCGCTCGGCCGATCTGCCGCCCATGAGCACTGCCACTTTGCCGAATCTTTCACTGGCTAGACCTCGATGAACGCAAAGGCGCAAAGACGCAGAGACGCAAGGAAATGCCGAGCGACCGCCTTACGTGAGCGCCCAGCGGCAGATGAACTCACCGCTCCGATACGTCATTGCCAATCTGCGTTCACTTTGCGTGCGCTTTGCGATCTTTGCGATCCCGTCTTTAGACACGCTCCCCGATGATGCGAACCTCGCGCTCGAGCAGCACGCCGCAGCGCGCCTTCACCGTCGCCTGCACATGCTCGATCAGCGCCTTCGATGTCGGCGGCGCTCGCGCTGCCGGTGTTGACGATGAAGTTCGAGTGCTTGCGCGACACCATCGCGCCGCCGATGGCGAAGCCCTTCAGTGCCGCAGGACTCGATCAGCCGCGCGGCGTAGTCGCCCTGGCGGATTGCGGAACACCGAGCCGGCGTTGGGCTCGCCCAGCGGCTGGCTGGCGATGCGCCGCTGCAGCAGGTCCTTGATCACGCGCCGCGACTCTTCGCCGTCGCCCGGCGCAAGCGGAACCAGGCGGCGGCGAAGAACTCGTCGTGATCGGTGAGGCGTGAGGCGTGAGGCGTGAGGTGATCGCTGAGCGGCGCCGCTGCGAGTCGTATCCGCCTCCGACCTCCTGCCTCTCGTCCTCGCGCGGGCGACACATGCCGATACGACACATCGAACTCGGCGGGCGTGCGGCGCTTGAGCTCGCCGGCGCGCGTGAGCATCAGCACCATGTGCACGATGTCCCAGGTCTCCGAGCCGTAGCAGCCGGCGTTCATGGCGAGCGCGCCGCCCACGGTGCCGGGAATTCCGGTCAGAAACTCTGCCCCGCGCAATCCGTGGGTCGCGGCGAACCGCGCGACCTTCGGCGCCGCGACACCGGCTTGCGCATACACCAGCAGAGCACCGTCGGCCGTGAGACAGCTCCACCTGCCTCAATGCACCGTGGGTGAACACGACGTCCCGCGCACCCCGCCGTCACGCACCAGCAGGTTGCTGCCCAGCCCGACGAACTGCACCGGCTCGGCCGCGGGCAGCGAGCGCAGAAAGCGCGCGAGGTCCTGCAGGTCCGACGGGAAATACGCGCGCTGCGCCGGCCCACCGGTGCGCCAGGTAGTGTGCCGGTGCATGGGTTCGTCCGGCAGCGAACATCGCCGGCCAGGCGCGGCAGCGGGAAATGGCGGGATTCGGCCATGTCCATTGGCTACCGCGAGCGTGAGGCGTGAGGCGCGAGGCGCGAGGCGAACGTATCTCATGCCCGCGCCTCCTCGCACCCCGGCGCATCTTGCAGTTTGCGCAGACTGAAGCCGGGCACCGCTCCAATCGAGCCGGCGCCCATGGTCACCACCACATCGGCGTGCCGCGCTGCACTCAGGATCGCCTCCGGCATGTCGGCAATCTGCTCGACGAACACCGGCTCCACCTTGCCGACGACTCGCACCGCACGCGCCAGCGCCCGGCCGTCGGCCGCCACGATCGGCGCCTCGCCCGCCGGGTAGACTTCGGCCAGGAGCAGCGCATCCACGCTGGACAGCACGCGCACGAAGTCCTCGAAGCAGTCGCGCGTGCGGGTGTAGCGGTGCGGCTGGAAGGCGAGCACCAGGCGCCGATCCGGAAACGCGCCGCGCACCGCGGACAATGTCGCTTCCATCTCAGCCGGGTGATGGCCGTAGTCGTCGATGAGATGCAAAGCTTCCGCCGCCGGGCAACGCCATCTCGCCGTAGCGCTGGAAGCGGCGCTCCACGCCCTTGAACTCCGCCAGGCGCGCGCAGGATGGCGTCTTCCGGCACCTGCACCTCCAGCCCCACCGCGATGGCGGCCAGCGCGTTCTGCACGTTGTGGACGCCCGGCAGGTTGAGCGCCAGTCCAGCGACCTGCCGGGCGCCGCCGTTACCACGCAGCTCGGCGGTGAAAGCGCATGCGGCCGGCCTCGTGGCGGATGTCCACGGCCCGGACCTGGGCCTGCTCGGACAGCCCGTAGGTGGTGATCGGCTTGGTGACGAGCGGCATGATGGCGCGCACGTTGGCATCGTCCACGCACACCACCGCCATCCCGTAGAACGGCAGCCGCTGCAGGAAGTCGAGGAACGCCTGGCGCAGGCGGCTGAAGTCGTGGCCGTAGGTCTCCATATGATCGGCGTCGATGTTGGTGACCACGGCGAGCACCGGTTGCAGATGGAGAAAGGAGGCATCGGACTCGTCCGCCTCGACGACGATGAACTCGCCGCTGCCGAGCTTGGCATGGGAGCCGGCGGCCTCGAGCCGGCCGCCGATCACGAAGGTCGGGTCCATGCCAGCCTCGGCCAGCACGCTGGCGATCAGGCTGGTCGTGGTGGTCTTGCCGTGAGTGCCGGCGATGGCGATACCCTGACGCAGGCGCATCAGCTCCGCGAGCATCAGAGCGCGCGGCACGACGGGAATGCGTCGCGACCGCGCCGCCCCGACTTCCGGGTTCTCGGGCTTTACCGCGGTGGAAACCACGACCGCATCCGCACCCTCGCACCTGATGCGGCGTCGTGGCCCCGAAAACCTTGCGCGCCCCCAGCCCGCGCAGACGTTCGGTCACGGCGCTCTCGGCCAGGTCCGAGCCGCTCACCTGGTAGCCCAGGTTCAGCAGCACCTCGGCGATGCCGCTCATTCCCGAGCCGCCGATGCCGACGAAGTGCACGCGCTTGACCTTGTGTTTCATCTCACCGCACGGCGGCTTGGTCCCGAGCAGCAGCTGCAGGCGGCGGTCCCCGAGGTCGTCCCCTCGGAGCGCCGCGCCGCGCGCGCGTTCGCTGAGCGCCGCGGCGCTGCTGCACCGGTGGCCCGCTTGAGTGGTTTGGATGGCTTGTGCTTCATGTTGCTCCTCGGCTCACGCTCGCTCCATGCACATCGCCGCCACTGCCGCCGCCGCGTCGGGCTTGGCGAGCGCGCGAGCGCGCTCGCCATGTCGAGCAGCGTCTCGCGGGTAAAGCCGAGCAGCAGGTCCGCCAGCCGCGCGGCGACAGCTCGCGCTGCTGCACGAGCACCGCAGCGCCGGCGTCGGCGAGAAAGCGCGCGTTGTGCGTCTGGTGGTCGTCCACCGCATGCGGGAAAGGGCACCAGCACGCTCGCCACGCCGGCGGCGGCCAGCTCCGAGACGGTGAGCGCGCCGGCGCGGCAGATCACCAGGTCGGCTTCGCGCGTAGCGCGCCGCCATGTCGTCGATGAAGGCAACCGTCTGGGCCGGCACACCCGCGGTCGCGTAGTTCGCTCGCAGCGCATCGAGATGCCTGGCTCCGGCCTGATGGGTCACCGCCGGGCGCTGCTGCCGGGTCGATCAGCGCCAGCGCCTGCGGCACGACTTCGTTGAGCGCCTGCGCACCCAGGCTGCCGCCGACAACCAGCACACGCAGCGGCCCGCCGCGCTCCCGGAAGCGCTGCTCGGGCGCGGGCAGCGTCGGCGATCTCGCTGCGCACCGGGTTGCCGCACCACTGCGACTTGCGCAGCACGCCGGGGAACCCGGTGAGGCGGCGGTCGGCGACCTCGGCGAGCACCCGGTTGGCCAGCCCGGCGATGGAGTTCTGCTCGTGCACCACCAGCGGCCGGTTGAGGAAAGCGGCCATCATTCCGCCCGGAAACGATACGTACCCGCCCATTCCGAGCACCACGTCGGGGCGCACGCGAAAGATCACGCGTGCGCTCTGCCAGAACGCGATGAGCAGGTTGAGCGGCAGCAGCGCCATGCGCACCAGCCCCTTCCCGCGCAGGCCCGGAGAAGCGGATCCACTCCATCGCGTATCCGTGCTTGCGGCACGAGGCTCGCCTCCATGCCGTCCCGCGACCCGAGCCACACCACGCGCCAGCCTGCGCTGCTCATCTCAGCCGCCACCGCCAGCGCGGGGAAGACGTGTCCCCCGGTGCCGCCGGCCATGATGAGGATCGTTCGTGACGACGCGCGGCTGGGCTCGATGGACCCTCGTCCGGCCGCTCTGCCTTCGCATCCTCAGGCTGCACATCAGTCACTTGCGCGGTTCGTTCGGTACCGACGCAACCTGCACTCTCATGAGCTGGCGATTCTGGCTCCGGCCGCTACGCTTAGCCGCGGCTGCGCCACCGCAGGTGTCCAGCCTCCGACCGAGCCGGCACGCAGCAGCTCATACAGTCCTGCCCCCCATCAACTGCCGGTTCTCCCAATCGGCGCGCAGCAGGAGCGCGAGCGCGCAGCAGTTCGCCAGCAGCCCGCTGCCGCCGAAGGACAGGAACGGCAGCGTCAGGCCCTTGGTGGGCAGCAGCCCCATGTTCACGCCCATGTTGATGACCGCCTGCGCGCCGAGCCAGATGCCGATGCCCTGCGCCACCAGCGCGTTGAAATAGCGCTCCAGCTTTGCGGCCTGGGCACCGATCGCGAAGGCGCGCGCCGTCAGCCAGGCGAACAGCAGGATCACCGCGCTCACGCCCAGCGAATCCCAGCTCCTCGCCGATCACCGCGAGCAGGAAATCGGTGTGCGCCTCCGGCAGGTAGAACAGCTTCTCGACGCTGGCGCCCAGCCCCACGCCCAGCCACTCGCCGCGGCCGAAGGCGATCAGCGCATGCGACAGCTGATAGCCCTTGCCGAAGGGGTCGGCCCACGGATCCATGAATCCCAGGATGCGCTGCATGCGGTAGGGCGAGGTCAGGATCACCACCACGAAGCCGATCGCCAGCAGCACGAACAAGCCCGACGAACAAGCGCCAGTTCATTCCGCCGAGAAACAGCACGCCCATCGCGATGCAGGTGATCACCGCAAACGCGCCGAAGTCCGGCTCGCGCAGCAGCAGCGCGCCCACGAACAGCATGACCGCGAGCATCGGGGCGAAACCCTTGCGCAAGCTGTGCATCCAGGCCGCCTTGCGCACCGTGTAGTCGGCCGCGTACAGCACGACGAACAGCTTCATCAGCTCGGAGGGCTGCAGGTTCATCACCACCAGCGGCAGCCAGCGCCGGCTGCCGTTGACTTCGCTGCCGATGCCGGGAATCAGCACCAGCACCAGCAGCGCCGCGCCGAACAGGAACAGGTAGGGCGCCGCCTGCTGCCAGAGCCGCAGCGGCACCTGGAACACGCACGCCGCGGCCGCCGCGCTGATCGCGAGCGCCACGCAGTGCCGCATCAGGAAATAGCTCGGCTGGCGCGGGGCTGAAGCGGCCGGCCTTCGGCGATGGCGATCGAGGCCGAGTACACCATCACCAGACCGATCCCGAGCAGCAGCACGCCGGCCCAGACCAGCGACTCGTCGTAGCTCGCGCGGGCGCCGGCCGGGCGCTTGAGGGTCTGCGCGAAGCTCATGCGCGCGCCTCCAGGCGCCGCACCGCCTCCACGAACGCCTCGGCGCGATGCTCGTAGTTGCGGAACATGTCGAAGCTCGCGCACGCCGGCGACAGCAGCACCGCGTCGCCTTCGCGCGCCTGCTGGAAGGACAGGCGCACCGCCTCGTCCATGTCGCGCGCGCGCAGAACCGGGACGCCGCCGCCGTCCACCGCCTGCGCGATCGCGCTCGCGGTCGCGGCCGATCAGCACCACCGCGCGCGCACGCCCGCTCACCGCCGGCTGCAGCGGCGAGAAGTCCTGGCCCTTGCCGTCGCCGCCGGCGATCAGCACGACCGGCTGCGCGCATGCCGTTGAGCGCGGCGACCGTGGCGCCGACGTTGGTGCCCTTGGAGTCGTCGTAGAAGCTCACGCCGGCGATCTCGGCCACCTTCTGCACACGGTGCGGCAGGCCCCCGAACTCGCTCAGCGCCTGCAGCAGCGGATGGTAGGGCAGGTCGACGGCGCGGGCGAGCGCCAGCGCCGCCAGCGCGTTCGCCGCGTTGTGCAGGCCCGCCACGCGCAGCTGCGACACCGGCAGCAGCTTCTGGCCGCCCTGCGCGAGCCAGGTTTCGCCGTCGCTCTCGAGCAATGCCCCACTCGCGCTCGCTGGCCGGCGCATCGAGGCCGAAGGTCAGGACCCGGCGGCTCGGCCATCGCCATGCTGCGGCGTCCAGGCGTCCTGGCGGTTGAGCACCTGGACGCCCGTCGCCGCGGAAGATGCGCGCCTTGGCCGCGGCGTAGTCCTCCATGCCGCGGTAGCGGTCCAGGTGGTCCTCGCTCAGGTTCAGCACGCCGCCACGTGCGGCGTCCAGGCTGTGGGTGGTCTCGAGCTGGAAGCTGGACAGCTCCAGCACGAAGGCTTCCGGGCGGCGTGCGCCCGCGGCCCGTTCCTGCTCGATCTGCGCCAGCGCGTCCAGCACCGGCAGGCCGATATTGCCGGCCACGATCGTGCGCAGGCCCGCCGCGCGGCACATGGCGCCAGCCATCTCGGTCACCGTGCTCTTGCCGTTGGAGCCGGTGATGGCCAGCACCTTGACGTGGCCCAGCGCGCCGGCAGCGCCTGCGCGAACAGCTCGATATCGCCCACGACCGGCACGCCGCGCTGCGCAGCGCGTGCGCAACGGCCGGCTCGCTCGAGCGCGATGCCCGGGCTGATGGCGACAAGGTCCGCGCCGGCGAAGTCTTCGGCTCGGAACGGGCCCGCGGCGACGGCACGTCCGGCAGCTCGCGCGCGAGCTGCGCGGCGCACGGCGGCGACTGGCGGGTGTCGGCCACGCGCACGCGCGCGCCCTGGCGCGCCAGCCAGCGCGCCATCGACAGTCCGCGTCACGCCCAGCCCCAGCACCAGTACTTGTTTGCCTGCCAGTCCATTCAGATCGCTACACCGCTACGCTGACCGCAGAGACGCAGAGGCGCAGAGACCCGCAAGACTGCATCCGGTGCCTCGAACCGCGATCTGGTGATATCGTCAGTCATTCGCTCTCTGCGAATCTCTGTGCCTCTGCGCCATCTGCGGTTCAGCTCTAGCGCAGCTTCAACGTCGAAAGTCCGACCAGCACCAGCATCATGGTGATGATCCAGAAGCGGACCACGACCTGGTTCTCCTTCCAGCCTTTCAGCTCGTAGTGGTGATGCAGCGGCGCCATCCGGAAGATGCGCTTGCCGGTGAGCTTGAACGAGGCCACCTGCAGCATCACCGACAGCGTCTCCACCACGAACACGCCGCCCATGATGAACAGCACGATCTCCTGCCGCAGATCACCGCGATGGTGCCCAGCGCCGCGCCGAGCGCCAGCGCGCCGACGTCGCCCATGAACACCTCCGCCGGATAGGCGTTGAACCACAGGAACGCGAGCCCCGCGCCGGCGATCGCGGCGCAGAACACGGTGAGCTCGCCCGCGCCCGGGATGTGCGGAAAGCCCAGGTACTTGGAGAACACCGCGTGGCCGGCGACATAGGCGAACAAGCCGAGCGCGCTGCCGACCATCACGGTCGGCATGATCGCCAGCCCGTCGAGGCCGTCGGTGAGGTTCACGGCATTGCTGGTGCCGACGATGACGAAGTAGGTCATCAGCACGAAGCCCCACACGCCCAGCGGATAGGCAACGTGCTTGAAGAACGGCACGATGAACTCGGTCTGCGCCGGCAGGGTCGCGCTGAAGGCGAGGTAGACCGCGGCCGCCAGTCCGATCAGCGATTGCCAGAAGTACTTGGTGCGCGCCGGCAGCCCCTTGGCGTTGCGCCGCACCACCTTGCGCCAGTCGTCGACCCAGCCGACGATGCCGAAGCCCGAGGTGACCACCAGCACCACCCACATGTAGCGGTTCGACAGGTCCGCCCACAGCAGCGTGGTGAACGCCGACCGACACCAGGATCAGGCGCCGCCCATGGTCGGCGTGCCGGCCTTGGCCAGATGGGTCTGGGGCCCGTCGTCGCGCACCGCCTGGCCGATCTTGTAGGCGGTGAGCTTGCGGATCATCGCCGGACCGACGATGAACGAGATGATGAGCGCGGTCAGCGTGGCGAGCACGGCGCGCAGCGTGATGTAGTTGAACACGTTGAAGGCGCGCACATCCTGGGCGAGCAGCTGGGCCAGCGCGAGCAGCATTCTCTAGTGGTCTCCTGGGCCCGCGCGCGCGGGCCCGCTGTCGGCGAAGCGCCAGACGACGCGCTCCATGCGCATGAAACGCGAACCCTTCACCAGCACCGTCACGTCCGGGCCGAGCATGGCCTCCAGCGCGGCGCCAAGCGTTTCGACGTCGGCAAAGTGGCGCGCGCCGGGACCGAACGCAGCCGCCGCAGCCGCGCACAGCTCGCCCAGCGTGAGCAGTTCGTCGATCCCCGCCTCCTTCGCAGCCTTTCCCACCGCTTCGTGCAGGCTGCGGCCCTCCGCGCCCAGCTCACCCATGTCGCCCAGCACGAGGATGCGCGTGCCGGGCACCGCTGCGAGCACGGCGATCGCGGCTCGAGTCGAGTCCGGATTCGCGTTGTAGGTGTCGTCGACGAGCACCCCGCCGCCCCTGCACCGCTTGCGCTGCAGCCGGCCCTTTGCGCCCTCGAACTCAGCCAGCCCGCGGGCTACCGCCTGCGGGGCAATGCGCAGGGCATGGGCCACCGCACAGGCGGCAAGCGCGTTGCGAACGTTGTGCACGCCGGGGACCTGCAGGCGTACTTCGTAGCTCGAATCGGCAGCGCGTACCGTCATCCGGCTGCCCTCCGCGTCGGCCTCCCACTGCCCGTGCACCAGCGCCGGCTGGTCGAGCCCGAAGTCCACCACCCGGCGCCCGGCGTTGAGGCTGCGCCAGTAGCCCGCGAATGGATCGTCGGCATTGATCACGGCGCTGCCCTCCTCGCCCAGGCCCTGGTAGATTTCGCCCTTGGCTCGGGCGATGGCTTCGCGGGAGCCCAGCTCGCCGATGTGGGCGGTGCCGGCGTTGTTCACCAGCGCCACCGACGGCGCCGCCAGCCGCGTCAGATAGCTGATCTCTCCCAGATGGTTCATTCCCATCTCGATCACCGCGTAGCGGTGGTGGCTGCGCAGGCGCAGCAGCATGAGGGGGACACCGATGTCGTTGTTCAGGTTGCCGGCCGTGGCCAGCACGGCGTTGTCGCCTGCGGCCGCGCGCAGGCACCCGGCCAGCATTTCCTTCACGGTGGTCTTGCCGCTGCTGCCGGTGATCCCCGCCAGCCGGATCTGAAAGCGCGCACGCCAGCGCGCGGCGAGCCGGCCCAGCCCGGTGCGGGTGTCGTCCACGATGATCAGACGGGCGTGTGGTTGCTTCACGCGCGCCGGCTCGGACACCATGGCGGCGACCGCCCCCAGTTCCAGGGCCTGGTCGACGAACTCGTGTCCATCGAAGCGATCGCCCTTCAGCGCGACGAACAGGTCGCCATGGCTGATCTGGCGGCTGTCGGTGGTCACCCCGTCGAAGCTCGCGCCGGGACCGCGGCGTCCAGCACCGATTTCGCGGGCAGCGGTGTCGATGTCGAGCATCGCTTCAATCCATCCGGTACAGAGCCGCACGGGCGACCTGGATGTCGCTGAAGGGCAGGCGCTCGCCGGCGATCTCCTGGTAGGTCTCGTGCCCCTTGCCGGCGATCAGCACGATGTCCTCAGACCCGGCTTCGCGCACCGCGCGACAGATGGCCGCTGCGCGATCTTCCTCCACGTGATAGTTGGGGTGCGCAGCCGGCGATCACCGCGTTGATGATGGCGCGCGCATTCTCGCTGCGCGGATTGTCGCTGGTGACGATGGCCTGGTCGGCCAGGCGCGTGACGACTTCGCCCATGAGGGGACGCTTGCCGGGATCGCGATCTCCGCCGCACCCGAACACGCACCACAGGCGCGCGCCTGCCGACACCAGCGCACGCAGCGTCTCCAGCACCTTCTCCAGCGCGTCGGGCGTGTGGGCGTAGTCGACCACGACCAGCGGGCGCCCCGCTGCCCGGATCATCTGCAGCCGGCCGGGCGGCGGCTCCACGTGCGCCAACGCCTCGCACGCTTGCTCCAGCTTCGCGCCGGCGGCCAGCAGCACGCCCAGCACGCCGAGCAGGTTGGATGCGTTGTAGGCGCCGAGTAACTGGCTGTGGATGAGGCCCGCGCCCCACGGCGTGGCAATCTCCAGCCGCAGTCCGCGGCGCGACAGATCGAGCCGATGGCCGGCGATCTCGCCCTTGCCCAGGCCGTAGCCCAGCACCTGCATGCGGGTGCGGCCCAGCGATGCGGCGAGCGCGGCGCCGAACGGGTCGTCCAGATTGACGACGGCATGCTGCAGCCCCGGCCAACTGAACAGCCTGGCCTTGGCGGCGCCGTACTGTTCCATGCTCCCGTGGTAGTCCAGGTGGTCGCGAGAAAGATTGGTGAACAGCGCGGCCGCGAAGACCGCGCTGTTCACCCGGCCCTGGTCGAGCCCATGGGAGGAGACTTCCATCGATACGCAGCGGGCGCCGCGCGCCAGCCAGTCCGCGAACTGCTCTTGCAGCGCAACTGCGTCCGGCGTCGTGTGGGTGGCCGGCATCAGCGCGTTGGGAAAGCCGACACCGAGCGTGCCCAGCACGGCGGTGGGCCGCCGCAGCCGGTTCAGGCATTGCGCGATCCAATGCGCGCAGGAGGTCTTGCCGTTCGTGCCGGTGACCCCGGCGACCCACATCTT
The DNA here is from genome assembly GCA_963827575.1 of uncultured beta proteobacterium. Taxonomy (GTDB): domain Bacteria; phylum Pseudomonadota; class Gammaproteobacteria; order Burkholderiales; family SHXO01; genus SHXO01. Next base: position 33,783 of record CAWHCG010000019.1, on the reverse strand, counting down.
GCGCGACGGGCCGCCATAGACGTACGCCGCCAATGCACCGAGCCGCGTGCGCAGGTCGGCGAGCGCAAGATTCGGCAGCTTCCAGGCGGGGTCCCAAGCGAACCCCTCCGGCTCCCACAGCACGCTGGCCGCACCGGCGGAAATTGCCTGTGCTATGTGGCGGCGGCCATCGGTGCGCCCACCCGGAACCGCTACAAAGGTATCGCCGGGGCGGACCTTGCGGCTGTCGGTGGCGAGCCGCGTGATCTTTGCGCCCAGCGGCTCGAGGAGCGCCGGATCGAATTGCGCAGCCGCACTCATACCTCTTCCCTCACTTGGGGCGCCTCCTCCAGCGGCTGCAACGGAGCGAGCGGCGCATCGGGCGGCACCGCGCGCATGCGCAGCGCCTCCGACATCACTGCGCTGAACACGGGCGCGGCAACCACTCCGCCGTAGTATTCCTCGCCGCCGGGCTCGTCGATCATCACCGCAACCAGCAGGCGCGGGTCGGACGCGGGCGCCAAACCAACGAACGAGGACACGTACAGGTCCGGCGCGTAGGCCCCGCCCACGAGCTTGTGCGCCGTCCCCGTCTTCCCCGCGACCCGATAGCCGAGGATCTGCGCGCGCACCCCGGTCCCGCCCGCCTGCGTGACCGACTCGAGCATAGTGCGCACCGCCCGCGCCGTCCCTGCGGAAATGACGTGCGCACCGGCGGCAGGCTGCCCGCGCTTGAGCAGCGTCAGCGGTTGCAGCACACCGTCCGTCGCGAAGATCGAGTAGGCCCGGGCAAGCTGCAGCAGGCTCACGGAGATCCCGTGTCCATAGGACAGCGTGGCCTGCTCGATCGGCCGCCAGCGCTGATAGTCGCGCAGCCGCCCGGACACCTCGCCGGGGAAGCCGGTCTTGGGCGCAGAGCCGAAGCCCGCGGCGGACAGCACGCCCCACAGCTGCTCACGCGGCATCGACAGGGCGAGCTTGGCCGCGCCGACGTTGGAGGACTTCTGAATCACCTGGGACACCGACAGGATCCCTTCCGGATGCGCATCGTGGATGGTCGCATCGCCGACTACCAGATAGCCGGGTGCGGTCTGCACCATCGTCTGTGGGCGCACCACCCGCGCCTCCAGGGCAGCGGCGACGGTGAACGGCTTGAGGGTGGACCCGGGCTCGAACAGGTCGGTTACCGCGCGATTGCGGGCTCGCTGCGCGTCGAGCTGGGTGCGGTTGTTCGGGTTGTAGGCCGGAACGTTGACCATCGCCAGCACCTCGCCGGTGCGCACGTCGATGGCCACGATCCCGCCGGCCTTGGCGTGATGCTCGGCAACCGCGGCCTTCAGCTCGCGATAGGCGAGGTACTGCAGCTTGCGATCGATCGACAGGGCGAGATCGCGGCCCTCGACCGGCGCGCGCACGCTCTGCGCATCCTCCACGACCCGGCCCAGCCGGTCCTTGATCACCCTGCGGCTGCCGGGCTGACCGGACAGCCAGTCCTGGTAGGCGAGCTCGATACCCTCCTGTCCGCGCTCGTCCACGTCGGCGAAACCGAGCAGATGCGCGGTCACCTCCCCATCCGGGTAGTAGCGCCGGTACTCGCGCTTGAGCGCAATGCCTGGAAGGCCGAGCTGCACGACCTGGGCGGAGGTGTCGGGCGGCAGGTGGCGTTTCAGGTAGACGAACTCGCGGTCCCGCTCGGCAAGCCGACGGGCGATCGCGCGCTCGTCCATGCCGAGCAGTCGAGCGAGCTGGCGGCGCTGATCGGTGCTCAACCTCGCCTCGACCGGGCTGGCCCAGACAGACTCGACTGGAGTGGATACCGCGAGCGGCTCGCCGTTACGGTCGGTGATCATGCCGCGGTGAGCAGGCAGCTCGAGCACCCGCGCATAACGCGACTCACCCTTCTGCTGCAGGAAGTCGTCGTTCCAGACTTGCAGGTAGAGGGCACGCCCGAGCAACACCAGGAAGGCGCCCATGAGCATCCCCAGCAGTACGCGCGCCCGCAGCACCGGGAGCTTCAGGCTCAGCGCTGAGTTGACGTTTCTCATGGTGTGCCCGGTGCGGCGGCCCCGCGCGTGACCAGACGCACGCGCTCGGGCGGGGGAACGCGCATCTGCAGCGTCTGCGCAGCGATCTTTTCGATGCGTGCATGCATGGCCCAGGTGCTCTGCTCGAGCTGCAGCTGTCCCCACTCTATGTCGATCTGCTTGGCCAGCTCCTGCTCTTTCTCCAGCTCGGTGAACAGCCTGCGCGCGTTGTGCTGCGAGGTCACCAGGGCCAGCGCGCAAGCGATCAACACGCCGAGCAGCACCAGGTTGATGCGGCTCACGCGGGCGCCTCTCCGGCCAGCCGCTCGGCGGCCCGCAGGATCGCGCTGCGGCTGCGCGGGTTCTCGGCAATCTCGCGGGCGCTCGGGCGCACCGGCTTGCCGACCAGACGCAGCTTCGGCCGCGGGCGCTCCGACTCACGCACCGCCAACCCCTTAGGCAGCGCCGGCGGCCGCGAGTTGTCGCGCATGAAGCGCTTGGCGATGCGGTCCTCCAGGGAGTGGAAGCTGATGACCACCAGACGCCCGCCCGCCGTGAGCAGGCCGAGCGCGGCCTGCAGCGCTAGCGATAGCTCTTCAAGCTCTTGATTGAGGAAAATCCGTAGAGCCTGGAATGTCCGTGTCGCCGGGTCCTGACCAGGTTCGCGCGTCCGGACGGCCTGACCCACGATCTGGGCAAGCTTCCTGGTGGTGTCGACAGCTCCCCCGATCGAGCCGCAACAATCGCTCTTGCAATCTGGCCAGCAAACCGTTCTTCGCCATAGGTCTTGATCACCTCCCCGATCTGATTCTCGGAAGCGGTCGCCAGCCATTGCGCGGCTGTCAGCCCGCGGCTCACGTCCATGCGCATATCGAGCGGGCCGTCCGCCCGGAAGCTGAACCCGCGGCCGGCATCCTCCAGTTGTGGCGAGGACACCCCCAGATCGAGCAGCATCCCGTCGACCTGCGCCACGCCGAGCTCTTGCAGGACCTCGGCTGCGCGCCCGAAGGACGAATGGCACACCGTCAGCCGCGTATCCGCGATCTCGCCCGCCGCGTGCACGGCGTCGAGGTCGCGATCGAGCGCGATCAGACGTCCCCGCCCGCTCAACCGCTCGAGGATGCCCCCGGCTATGGCCGCCGCGGCCGAAAGTGCAGTCCACGTAGATCCCGTCTGCCTTAACGTCGAGTGCAGCGAGCGCCTCGGCCAGCAGAACCGGCCGGTGCCTCGCACTCAGAGGGAAAAGCCCTCCAACTCAGGTGGAATGCCGTTGCCGTTGAGCGCGATGGATTGGTCCATCTGCGCCGCCCACTTCGCCTCGTCCCACAGCTCGAACCGCGCGCCCTGCCCCACCAGCGCCACATCCTTGTCCAGGCCGGCGAGCTTGCGCAGCGGTGCGGGCAGCAGAATGCGTCCGGCGCTGTCGATCTCGACGTCGGAGGCGTTGCCCACCAGCAAGCGCTGCAGATCGCGCGTGCGCGGATTGAAGCTGGACAGGCTCATCAGCCGCTGCTGGATCGGCTCCCAGTCCGGCGCGGGATAGATAGAAGGCAGGATGCCGAGTCTGCAGTGACCACTAACTTTCCGCCCGCGCAAAGCTGCAGCACGTCGCGATAGCGTGCCGGCATGGCCAGACGACCTTTGTTGTCGATGGTCAGCGCGGTTACGCCGCGAAACACATACCCTCCTGATTTTGCGGGGTCTCCCACGATTCCCCACTTTTACCCACCTCCTGCCACTATAGTTAAAGGGGTCAAGCGGGTCAAGGGAAATTCAAGGGAATTCGCCTTTGGGACAAACACTTACCGCAGGAATCACAGCGGTGGCTGGAAGTGATATAGGAAATCGTTAATAAATAAATAGATAAATGCTAAAACGGAAGTAATTTCTAGATATGCAGTGCAGGGTTCTGTCGCGGTGGGGTGACACTGTCAACCCAGGCTCTTCGCGGGCCGCCGGAAACGGGTGAACCTGTCGGCTGGCGTCGGAGCGTCGGGCGACGAGGTTGACGGGCGGCCGGCACGCAGCCGGACGCTTCGAACTCCGCGCGTGGGGAAAGGAAGTGAAGCCGGCCTGTAAGCCGGGTTCTGTGCACAGGCCTAGACCTGTGCGGCAGTCATTCCTCTAGGCCGGCGGTTGCCCGCCGGCTCGAGCAACCTACCCGGGAGCAGCGCGAGCCACGCTATCGCTCCCCTATTTGGTCTTGCTCCGGATGGGGTTTGCCGACCCCCGGCGTTACCGTGGGGGTAGTGCGCTCTTACCGCACTGTTTCACCCTTGCCTGATCCCACAGCAGAATTTGCCGCGGGCCATCGGCGGTGTACTTTCTGTTGCACTGATCCGTCGCCTCGCGACGCCCGGCCGTTAGCCGGCATCCTGCTCTGTGGAGCCCGGACTTTCCTCTCCCATCACACGGATGGCAGCGACTGCCCGGCCGACTTCACGGTTGGGATTGTAGGTGCTTTGGGCACCGAAAGTGCAGCGAACCGACGATTCCCGCTTTGCCCTGAGTTCGCTCTAGCTATTGCCTGCTGTCAGGTCGATCAGCCGCGCCTGCAACGTTGCGTTGTCGATCTCGAGCCATGCCACCGACACCGGCAGGCTGAACCGGCGTGGCCCGGCGCTGCCGGGGTTCAGATACAGGACCCCGCCGGATTCGCGCATCGCCGGGCGGTGCGAGTGACCCGCAATCACCGCGCGAATGCCCATCTCGGCCGGAGCCAGCGCGAGCTCGGCGACGTCGTGCAACAGATGCAGGCGCACGCCCTCCAGCTCGAAGGTGACGGCTGCGGGCAGCGCAGCCGCCCACTCCCCGGCATCGTTGTTGCCGCGTACTGCGGTGACCGGCGCGAGCGTGCGCAGACGCTCCAACACTTCGGGGCCGCCGACATCGCCTGCATGGATCAAATGCTGCGCGCCCGCGAGCGCCTGCAGAGCTTGCGGGCGCAGCAGGCCGTGGGTGTCCGAAATCACACCGATCCGAAGCATGCATGCAGCTCCGTGCTCGCCTACCGGCTACACCGTAAGCTCGATGCGGTTGCCATCCGGATCGTGCACTACGCTCTCGTAGTAGCCGTCCCCGGTGCGGCGCGGCCCGTCGGCCACCCGGTAGCCGTCGGCGCGCAGCCGCCCGGTCAGCGCGTCCACTGCCGCCTCCGACCCGAGCGATATGGCGAGGTGGGCGTAGCCGAACCGCTCCTCGCTTGCGTCCGCGCCGCCCACGCGCGGCGAGTGCATCACCTCGACCCGCGCACCCTCCTCGAAGCTCAGAAAGTACGATTGGAACTGCTTGCGCGGGTTCTCGTAGCGGGCACCGGCGGTCGCGCCAAAGTAGTGCTCGTAGAACGCGCGCAGACGCTCGACGTCACGCGTCCACAAGGCAATGTGTTCGATTCGTATCACAAGAGGCTCCGGTCAACGGTGGACGTCACTTCCCATGCTCCTCGCGGACAGCGCTGTGCTGGGGCAGTCCATCGCTCAGCATGACCCAGCGCAACCGGCTGCGCACATAGGTGTGGTCCTCGGGGCTCAGTGCTTCGGGAGCGTCCAGGCTGCACACTGTGACGTCGACCTCGCTCGGCGTATCGTCGCGCTGGAAGGTGAGCTGAGTTCCGCATCGTCCGCAGAAGCTTCGCACCGCGAGCGGCGACGACCGGTAACGCACGGGCTCGCCGCGGGTCATTCGCAAGCCCTCGCTCGGCACGCTGAACCAGGTCACGAAGGCCGCGCCGCTGGCCCGCCGGCATAGTGTGCAGTGACAGTGGGTCAGATGGCAGGGTTGCCCGCTCACCGAGTAACGAACCGCCCCGCACAGACAGCCGCCTTGAGCCTCAAACATGATCCCGCTCCCTCGTGACCTATCCAGGCGAGCGGTCCAGGTCGCCGTCCAGAAACGACGCCGGATCCTCGACCGGTTCCAGATGCGTGAACACGACCGCACTGGGCAGCGCGCTGCGGATATCGCGTTCGATCTCCTCCAGCAGCTCGTGGCCGCGCTGCACGGTCCACGCACCCGGCACCAGCACGTGCACGGAGACGAAGGAGCGACCTGCGGCTTCACGGGTGCGCAGCGCGTGGAACTTGATGCCCTGCCCTTCGTAGCGCGCCAGCACCGCGCCGATGGCAGCGCGCTGTTGCGCAGGAACGGCGCGGTCGAGCAGGCCCAGCACGGAGCGCCGCAGCAGCCGGTACCCGGTCCACAGAATGTTCAGCGCCACGCCGATCGCGATGATCGGATCCAGCCACTGCCAGCCGCTCATCAGCACGGCAATCAGCCCAACGATGATCCCTACGGAGGTCAGCACGTCGGTCATCAGGTGATGCCCGTCTGCTTCCAGCGCAATGGAGTTGCGCTGGCGTCCGATCCGTATCAGCACGCGTGCCACCACGAGGTTCACCACCGTCGCCGCCCCCGAAAGCAGCAGTCCGATACTGAGCTGCTCGAGCGCCCTGGGAGCGAAGAGACGTTCGACCGCCGCCGCGACAATGGCTATGGCGGCGAGGAAGATCAACGCCCCCTCGAAGCCGCTGGCGAAATACTCCGCCTTGCTGAAGCCGTAGGCGTGCTCTTCGCTGGGCGGGCGCGCCGCGATGTGGATCATGATCAGCGCCATGACCGCCGCCGCCAGATTGACCAGCGATTCCACCGCGTCGGACAGCAGCCCGACCGAGCCGGTGAGCCGGTAGGCCAGAGCCTTCAACGCGATAGTCGCGATCGCTGCCGCGACCGACAGCCAGGCATACGCGGCAAGTGGCGGCATCGCCGCACGGCCGGCGCCGGGCTGCGAGGCTCGGCTCACGCGAGCTTCCACGGCACCACCTCCCCGGCCCGCATGGGGACCAGGCGGTCTGCTCCGAACGCCACCTCCTGCGGTACCTGCCAGCCGACCCTGCGCAACGTCAGCCGTTCCCGGTTGCGCGGCAACCCGTAGAAATCGGCGCCGAACAGGCTGGCGAAGCCTTCCAGCTTGTCCAGCGCTCCGGCCGCCTCGAAGGCCTCGACATAGAGCTCGATGCCGGCCGCGGCGGTGTACACGCCGGCGCACCCGCAGCTCGCTTCCTTGGTATGCCGCGCATGCGGCGCGCTGTCGCTGCCGAGGAAGAACTTCGGGTTGCCCGAGGTGGCTGCCTGCACCAGCGCGCGGCGGTGGCTCTCCCGCTTGAGCACCGGCAGGCAGTAATGATGCGGTCGGATGCCGCCCTGGAAGATGGCATTGCGATTGAGCAACAAATGATGGGCGGTGATCGTGGCTGCAATCCGTGGGGAACCCGCGCTTACGAACGCCACGGCCTCGCTGGTGGTGATGTGCTCCATCACCAGCTTAAGACGGGTGAACCGTTGTGCGAGCGGCCCGAGCACGCGCTCCATGAACACTCGCTCGCGGTCGAAGACGTCGACGTCCGGATCGGTCACTTCCCCGTGCACCAGCAGCGGCATCCCGGCATCCGACATCGCCTGCAACGCGTCATCGCAGCGACGGATGTCGGTGACGCCGGACTCCGAGTTGGTGGTCGCCCCGGCAGGGTAGTACTTGACCGCGTGCACCGAGCCGCTCGCCCTGGCCCGCTCGATCTCCTGCGGGCTGGTATTGTCGGTCAGGTACAGGGTCATGAGCGGTTGGAAGCCGCTGCCGCTCGGCAGCGCCTCCAGGATGCGCTGGCGATAGGCCAGCGCAGCGGCGGTGGTCGTCACCGGCGGCCTGAGGTTGGGCATGACGATGGCGCGCGCAAACCGCTGTGCGCTGTCGGCGACCACCGCGCGCATGTGTTCGCCGTCGCGCAGATGCAGGTGCCAGTCGTCGGGTTTGGTTATCGTCAGTTCATCCATGTCGAACTACCAACTTCTTATGGCCACAGAGGGCACAGAGAACACAGAGCCAAACCTGAGCCCGGATATTTCATCAGGACGCGGATTTCTGGGTCGTTCTGGGCGAGCCAGGTCGGGCTCGACCGGCGCAGCCAATAGATCATTCTATTGGCAAGACGGGCATGCCCGAGATGGCCGCCCAGAACGAGCCAGAAACCGCGTAACCCCGAAGCCAAAGTGTCCTGAACAGCAAGCATTTCGAAAGCCTTGGCGGGTGTGCATCTGCGAGCAATACGGGGTGGCCTGGTGAATATCCGGGCTAGGGCCTCACCGCCAAGGACGCAAAGGACGCCAAGCAAATCCGGACCGAAGCGGAGGATACGCACTTCCATCGGGCTGCCTGCGCAGCGCTCGAGTCCCGTTTGCCTCTCTGTGCCCTCTGCGCGCTCTGTGGCTATTGGTTTTCCTCGGCGTCCTTGGCGTCCGTGGCGGTGAAAGCCTTTGCCGTAGCCGCCTTGAGCTCGAGCGCACGGTCATACAGAGCGTTGCGCTTCGCCCCGGTAATTTCCGCGGCAAGCTGCACCGCCTGCTTCACAGGCAGCTCGCGCAAGAGGACCGCCAGCACCCGCTCGCCCTCCTCGGCCTTGGCATCGCCGGGTGCGGGTGCGCCTTGCACCACGAGAACGAACTCGCCCTTTTGCCGGTTGGGGTCCGCGTCGAGCCAGGTCAGCGCCTCCCCCAGCCGGCAAGCGTGGACCGTCTCGAACAGCTTGGTCAGCTCGCGGGCGATCACCAGCTCGCGCTCGCCCCCCAGTACCTGCGCCAGATCCGCCAGGGTCTCCCGCACGCGGTGCGGCGCCTCGTAGAACACCAGCGCGGCGCGCGCCTCCCGCAGCGCCTCCAACTCGCGCACGCGCCCCGCGGTCTGGCCAGGCAGAAAGCCGTAGAACAGAAAGCGTCCCTCCAGCAGTCCGGCTGCAGACACCGCTGCCGTGACTGCACTCGCGCCAGGCACCGGCACGATCGCGAAGCCCGCCTGCCGCACCCGCCGCACCAGCCGGGCACCGGGGTCGCTCACCGCCGGTGTTCCCGCGTCGCTGACCAGCGCGACCGACTTTCCCGCACGCAGCAGCTCGACTATGCGGCTGCCCGCCTCCTCCTCGTTATGCTCATGCAGGCTGACGGGTCGGGTATCGATGCCGTAGTGCTGCAGAAGGTGGCGGGTCACGCGCGTATCCTCCGCGGCCACCACGTCCACCGCCTTGAGCACGTCCTGCGCTCGCAGGGTCAGGTCGCGCAAATTTCCAATGGGTGTGGCGACGACATATAATGCCGCGACCACCCGTGTGCTCGTCCCGCTATGCAACGTGCTCCAGCCTTTCTAGTCTCGCTCCTCTTGCTACTATACTTCGGCGCCGGCAGCCTGGCCATGCGCGGGGCGGCTGCGCAGGAGCAGGCAGGGGAGCCACGGGCCCCGCACATCGCGGTCCTGCTGCCGCTGCAGTCGCCCACGCTCGGGCGCTTGGCCGACGCCGTGCGGCGCGGGGTGTTGGAGGCGCACCGGGTGCACGCCGGCGCCGGCCTGCCGGTGGTCATCCTCGCCTCCGGCGAAGACCCCTATGAGATCACCCGGGCCTACGAACGCGCGGTGCAGCAGGGAGCGCAGTTCATCATCGGTCCGCTGACTCGCAGCGCGGTGTCGGTCGTCGCGAGCAGCAACCTCGCCAGCGTCCCCACCCTGGCCCTGAACGCGCCGGAGGCGGATTTGCCGTTGCCCTACAACCTGTCCCTGTACGGGATGCAGGTGGAGAACGAGGCGCGCCAGCTCGCCCGCCTCGCTGCCCGGCACGGGCGCCGGCGGGCGCTCATCGTTGCGAGCGACAGCCCGCTGTCCAAGCGGCTCGCCGAAGCCTTCAGGGCGCAGTGGCTGGAGCGCGGCAACCAGGTCGAGGACGAGTTCCAGTACACCACCGACGTCGCCAGTTTGAGCAAGCTGCGCGACATGCTCACGATCGGCACGGCCGATATGGTGTTCCTGGCGCTCGATGGCAAGCGCGCCAAGCTCATCCGCTCCTATCTCGGCTTGTCCATGCCGATCTACGCCACCTCGCTGGTGCACACCAGCGACGCGCCGCTCGCCAACTACGAGCTCAACGGGGTGTTCTTCGTGGATATGCCCTGGCTGCTCACGCCCGATCATCCCGCGGTCATGAGCTACGAGCGGCCCGATCCGGCCCAGGCGAACATCGAGTATCAGCGCTTCTACGCAATCGGCATCGATGCCTATCGGATCGCCCAGAGCCTGCTCAAGTCCGATTCCGAGTTCCAGCCGCTGGACGGGGTGAGCGGCTACCTCACCCAGGACCACGATCGGCGCCTGACACGCGAAGCGGTCCCCGCCCAGTTCGTCCAGGGGGAGACCCGGGTGCTGTCCGATCCTTCCACGCAATGACAGGGCGTTGCAAGCGCGCGAACGCGCCGCTGGTCGAGCGTCCCAATCGGTCGGGTGTACGCGCATGTGCGCCGCGATAGAGCATGCCCGCGCTCGCGCAGCCGCTCCCGCCACGGCCTGCTAGCATGCCACGCCGGGGTGCCGAGGCCGAGGACCTCGCTTTGGCGTACCTGCAACGCCAGGGACTGCGGCTGAAGACGCGCAACTACACCTGTCGCCTGGGTGAGATCGACCTCGTGCTGCTGGACGGCGCGACGGTGGTGTTCGTCGAGGTGCGCCAGCGCAGCCAGCGTGCGTTCGGCGGTGCGGCGGAAAGCATCACCGCTCGCAAGCGCGACAAGCTCATCGCCACGGCTCGCCATTTCCTCGCCCACCAGCGCAGCCTGCCCGCCTGCCGGTTCGACGCCGTGCTCATGGACGGCGACGGCGGCATCGAGTGGATCCGCGATGCTTTCGGCGAGTGAGGCGTCGTCCGTCAACGACTCAGAACGGCGTTGCGTTTGTGCAATAATTCGCGGCCGAATCCGGGAGGGTTCTCCAACCGATGGACCTGATCGAACGCATCAACCAGCATTTCGCCGAGAGCGCCAAGGTCAAAACCGAGGCCGCGACGGTGCTTGCCGAGCCGCTCAGTCGCGCCGCCGAGCGCATGGTCCAGTGCCTGATGAACGATGGCAAGATCCTCGCCTGCGGCAACGGCGGCTCGGCGGCCGACGCCCAGCATTTCGCCGCCGAGCTTCTCAACCGCTTCGAGATGGAGCGCCCCGGCTTGGCCGCGCTCGCGCTCACGACCGATTCCTCGACGCTGACCTCGATCGCCAACGACTACGACTACGACCTGGTGTTCTCCAAGCAGGTGCGAGCGCTCGGCCAGCCCAACGACCTGCTGCTGGCGATCTCCACCAGCGGCAACTCGCGCAACGTCCTGGAGGCGGTGCAGGCTGCCCACGACCGCCAGATGGGCGTCATCGCGCTCACCGGCAAGAGCGGCGGCGTCATGGCCAAACTCCTCGCGCAGGAGGACATCCACCTCTGCGTGCCCCATTCCAATACCGCGCGCATCCAGGAGGTGCACATCCTCTGCCTGCACTGCCTGTGCGACGCCATCGACTGCATGCTGCTTGGAGTGGAGTAACACTATGACCATCAGATCTGCTGCTCGTGATCGCGCTTGTGGCCTTGATCCCGCAGCTGCACGGCTGCGCCGGGGTCGCGGCGGCGGGCGCAGGCACCGCCGTGCTGGTGACACAGGATCGACGCACCAGCGGAGCCTATATCGAAGACCAGAACATCGAGACGAAGACGTCCAAGGCATTGGAGCAGCGCTTCGGCGAGAACAAGAATGTCCACATCAACGTGACGAGCTATAACCGCTACGTGCTGTTGACCGGCGAGGTTCCCGACGAGGAGGTCAAGAGGCAGGCCGGGGTCACTGCGCTCGGAATCGAGAACGTGCGCAACGTGCAGAACGAGCTGGTCGTGGGGCCAGTCGCCTCCGGCGGCCAGCAGGCCACCGATGCTTACACCACCAGCAAGGTGAAAGCGCAGTTCCTCACCCAGAACAAGTTCCAGCCCAACCACGTCAAGGTGGTGACCGACAACAACACCGTGTTCCTGATGGGGATCGTCACGACCCAGGAAGCCGACGACGCTACCGAGATCGCGCGCGGCACCGGCGGCGTGACCAAGGTGGTGCGGGTCTTCGAGATCACGCAGTAGAAGCAGGATCTAGGTCTAGGCGAGCTGGGCGAGGGGCTGGGGGCGGGGCTAGGGGCTGGGGATTAGCAAAGCATGTTCAGGACTGCGGTCAACTCTCTGCATGTCGTTTCCGCGGAAGCGGGAAACCCAGGTACTGAAGCGCTTGATTCCGCTTGCGCGCGCTTGGGCATCACGCCGATCAAGCATGGCTCATCTCGACCTGCAGGACGTCGGTGCTGCGCGACCGGAAGCCGGCCTCGCAGTACGCCAAATAGAAGTTCCACAGGCGCTTGAAGCGCTCGTCCAAGCCCGGTGCTTGGATCTCGCGCCAGGCCTGGTTGAAGCGCTGGTTCCAGCGTCGCAGAGTCTCCGCATAGTCCAGGCCGAAGGCATGCATGGAACGCACGGCCAGACCCGCGCCCTGCGCCTGCGCGCGAAACACCGACGGCGAAGCGAGCATGCCGCCCGGGAAGATGAACTGCTGGATGAAGTCGGTGCTGCTGCGGTAGCGATCGAAGCGTTCGTCGGCGATGGTGATGGCCTGAACTAACGCGCGCCCGCCCGGCTTCAGGCGCTCCCGGAGCGTACGAAAGTACGTTGTCCACAAGCGCCGGCCGACCGCCTCGTACATCTCGATCGATACGATGTGGTCGTAGCTGCCCTGCAGATCCCGATAGTCGCGGAGCTCGAGCGCGACGCGCTCAGTGAGCCCAGCGTCGCGGATACGCCGCTGCGCGAACTCGAGCTGGCGGCGCGACACGCTGATCCCGTGCACGCTGCAGCGCCGGGTACGCGCCGCATACTCGGCGAATCCGCCCCAGCCGCACCCGATCTCCAGAATCCGGCTGCCTGGGTGCGGGTCGACCAACGCGAGAATGCGCTCGTATTTGGCCAGTTGGGCGTCCTCGAGGCTGCGAGTGAGATCGCCCTCGAACAGGGCCGACGAGTAGGTCATAGTGGCGTCGAGCCAGCGCCGGTAGAAGTCGTTGTCAAGGTCGTAGCGCGCGTGGATGCTGCGCTGGCTCGCGCCGCGGGGGTTCGCGCGCAGGAGGTGGCGCAGGCGGTAGAAGACATTGCTCCAGAACCGGCCGTAGATTGCTTCCTCGAGCGCACCGGTGTTCAGCGCCGCCACCGACAGGACTGCGGTAAGGTCGGTCGTGGCCCAGCGACCGGCCAGATAGGTCTCGGCGAAGCCGATATCTCCGCGGCGCAGGATCTCGCTGCAAACCTCCCAGTCCCGCAGCTCGAGCGTGGCATCCGGGCCGGGCGGCGCACCGGGGAACGAGAAGCTCTGACCACCAGGCGCGACAATCTCCAGCCGTCCGTAGCGCAGACGCGACAGGATCGAGAACAGCACGCGCGCAGGCCGCGGTACGCGGCCCGCTACGCGCGGGTTCAAAGACGCGGCTTTGCTGCTCATAGAGTGGTCGGCCGTCGATCGGTAACAGCTCGTGATTGTGGCAGAAGCGCGGGAGCGTGGCAGCCGGGTACGCGGTCATACGCTGCCTCGCGCAGGGCTGGATGGCCGCCGGCCGTCGGGCAGATTCCCATCGCGAAGGGCGACCGCGCCTGCGGCGGTCGAGGAAGTCGCCGCTCGAGCCGGCCCGCATCAATCGAGCCATGAGGTGCGTCAGGCCCCGTCGAGCAGGCCGCCTGATCCGCCGCACCCGTGCTGGTAGTAACATGCCGGACACGTGAGCACCGCACCGGACTTCGAAGCCAAGCTCTGCCCTCCCGAACGCCTGCAGGCACGCGTCGGCTCCTTGCCGCGCCCGCTGGTGTTCACCAACGGCGTGTTCGACATCCTGCACCGCGGCCACGTCACCTACCTTGCGCAGGCGCGCGCGCTGGGCGCGAGCCTGGTCGTCGCGCTCAACACCGATGCGTCGGTGAAGCGCCTGGGCAAGAGCGAGGACCGGCCGATCAACCCGCTCGAGGACCGGGCCGCAGTGGTGGCGGCCCTGCAGTGCGTGGACCTGGTCACCTGGTTCGACGCCGACACCCCGCTGGAGCCGATCCTCGCCTGCCGGCCGGACGTGCTGGCGAAAGGGGGCGACTGGGCGGTCGATAAGATAGTCGGCGCGGCCGAGGTGCGCTCCTGGGGCGGGAGCGTGCATTCCATCCCGTTCGCGTTCGAGCGCTCCACGACAAGCACGCTGGCGCGCATCCGCGGCAGCTGACACACCCGCATACCAAGCACAAGTCACAACTCCAACCCTGGACTGATCATGTTCATCAAGACCCGACCCGGTTTCTGGAAGGACCTGTGGGCGTTGCTCAAGCCCTACTGGTTCGCAGAGGACAAGGACACGCTGCGCATTCTTCGGATTCAGGTTCACCGCCCGCGAGAAGTTGATCGGCAGGACGCTGCTCGTCACCATCATCGTGCTGACCCTGGGCCTGGTCTATCTGAGCGTGCAGTTCAACACCTGGTACAACGATTTCTACAATGCGCTGCAGGACAAGAAGCAAGCCGAGTTCTTCCAGCAGATGCTCAAGTTCGCTGTGCTCGCATCGATCTATATCGTGGTGGCGGTGTACGCCTTCTACCTGAATCAAATGCTGCAGATCCGGTGGCGGCGCTGGCTGACCGACCGTTACCTGAAGGAATGGCTGAGCCAGCGCACCTACTACCGCATGCAGCTTACCGGCAAGCAGACCGACAACCCGGATCAGCGCATCGCCGATGACATGAAGCTGTTCGTGGACGATTCGCTCAGCTTGTCGCTCGGGTTTCTGAACGCCTCGGTCACGCTGGTGTCCTTCGTCGGCATCCTGTGGGGGCTGTCCGGAGCGCTTGCCATACCGCTGGGAGCGAACAGCTTCGAGATCCCCGGCTACATGGTCTGGGTGGCGCTGGTCTACGCAATCGTCGGCACCTGGCTCACCCACAAACTCGGCAAACCGCTCATCTTGCTGAACTTCAACCAGCAGCGCTTCGAGGCCGACTTCCGCTTCAACCTGGTCCGCTTCCGCGAGAACACCGAAGGCGTGGCGCTCTACCGCGGCGAGCCGGGCGAGCTGGCGGGCTTCCGCGAACGCTTCGGCCACGTGGTCGGCAACTGGTGGGCGCTGATGAAGCGGCAGAAGATTCTGAACTTCTTCACCATCGGCTACAGCCAGATCGCGGTGATCTTCCCGTTCCTGGTCGGCGCACCGCGCTACTTTTCCGGCGCTATCCCGCTCGGCGGACTGATCCAGATCTCCAACGCGTTCGGCCAGGTGCAGGGCTCGCTGTCCTGGTTCATCAACGCCTACCCCACGTTCGCCAGTTGGAAGGCCACCGTGGACCGTCTCACCGGTTTCCACGTCGCGGTCATGACGACGCCAGGAGCAGCAGCGCGAGAACCCCGGCGTCGTGGTCGAGGCCGGCGAAGGCAGCGCACTCGAGCTCGACGCAAATCGACCTGGCGCTGCCGCACCGGACGCACGTTGCTGGCCAAGGCCGATCGTCGACATCCCCGAAGGCGCGAGCGTGCTGGTGCGCGGCCCGTCGGGTTCCGGCAAGAGCACGCTGTTCCGCGCCATCGCCGGGATCTGGCCCTTCGGCGGCGGGCGCGTACGCCTGCCGAAGAACTTCCGCGCCCTGTTCCTGCCGCAGCGCCCGTATTTCCCGCTCGGCACTCTGCAGGCCGCGGTGAGCTACCCGGCCGCGCGCCGATGCGTTCAGCGAGGAGCAGGTCAAGGAAGCGCTGGTGGCAGTAGGGCTCGCCGGGTCTGCGAGGCTCGAATGCAGGAGCAGGCCAACTGGTCGATGCAGTTGTCAGGCGGGGAGCAACAGCGCGTGGCCTTCGCGCGCGCGCTCCTGCAGAAGCCCAACTGGCTGTTCATGGACGAGGCCACTTCGGCGCTCGACGAGCCGGCCCAGGCAACGCTGCTGCTCCTGCTGCACGAGCGTCTGCCTGATACCACTATCGTGAGCATCGCGCACCGCCCGGCGCTGGCCGAGCATCACGATCGCACCCTGGAGATCGAGCCGGGCGACGACGGCCAAGCGCGCTTGGTCTGGGCACCCGGCGCGGGCGGCGGCTTGACGTAGCACTCAGTTCGGCAGACACCCCAGCCGCTGACAGCCAGGACTTCGCGGCACGATAGGGCATTGCAGCGCACCTGGGCTACGCGCGACTCAGCCGCGGTAGATCAGCCGGCCCCTCGATCTCCATCCTGAGCAGCACCGCGGCGATGGTCTTGCCCAGGTTGTCCATCCGCAGCGAGCGGGCAGCGCCGCCCTGCAGCGCGCGGTTCAGCACGATCTTGACGGCAAGCAGGTTGTCGAGCGGATAGACCTCGACCGGACCGTCGCAGATGGCGCGGAAGTGCTCTGCCAGCCGCTGCACCGTAACCTCGCGCTTGAGCACTGCGTAGGTCGGTGCGTCGTACGCGAACAACCCGATGTCGGCGCGGTCGGCTTTGTCGCCCGAGCGGGCGTGGGCGATCTTCCACAGCGGCACGCGCATCAGACCTTCTCCACGGCGACTTCGACACGGGACTCGATGAGCTCGCGCCGCACCAGGGTCGGCCAGATGCCGAGCAACTGGCGGGCGCGCTCGACGCCGTGGAAGCCGCCCATGTAGGGCGGACCCGACAGCGCGAGCCAGGGGAACAGCCGCCCGAAGCCCTCGGCGACCTTGCGCTCCCGCGAGCGGATGCTCATGCGCAGGAAGCACTCGTTGAGCTGGTCACGGAAACCCGGATCGGCGTGCGCGCCGAGCAGCGAGTCGTAGCCGACGTACTCGATGTTCAGCTCCTCGTAGCCGATGCCCTCCTCCTGCATGAGCCTGCGGACGATCTCCGCGGCGGCCTCACACTTGCGGTACGCATCGGGCCAGGAGAAGCCGATCGACTGCGAGCCCATCCAGCCGTCGTCGTAACCCGCCACGACCTTGAGGGTTGCCGGTCGCGGCGCACCACTTGCACCGCGCACCTCGACAGAGTCGGCGCCACGCTCCTCGAGCCGGATCCCGCCCATGTCCAATACAACGTCCGGCGAGGCGTACGCGTGCGGGTTGTGCACCTCGTAGAGCAGTTGCTGCCGCACGGTGTCGAACGATACGCGTCCGCCGGTGCCCGGCGCCTTGGTGATCGTCGCCGAGCCGTCGGCGCGCACCTCGGCA
Source organism: uncultured beta proteobacterium (assembly GCA_963827575.1). GTDB lineage: Bacteria > Pseudomonadota > Gammaproteobacteria > Burkholderiales > SHXO01 > SHXO01. Next base: position 16,711 of record CAWHCG010000019.1, on the reverse strand, counting down.
ATCGGATAACCGATGTGCAGGAGGTCTGGAATGTTCTCCCACTCACCTGCGGACCCGAAGTTGCCGCCCGAGCCCTGCCCAGAGCATTCCAGCAGGTGACCCACTGTGAGCCCCAGTGCCAGGCGCTCCCAGTCGTCCCACCGCCAGCCCAGCTCGTGAATGATCGGTCCAAGCGACAGCGCGGCATCCGCTGCGCGCCCGGTCAGGACGATGTCCGCGCCTTGGTCCAGCGCATGCGCGATCGGCGCAGCGCCGAGGTAAGCGCTGGCGAACAACAGCCGGTCGCGTAAGTTTGCGATCAGCGCGCCCGTGTCCATGTGCACAAGCGCTTCACCTGCCGCCATGAGCTCGTCCAGCCGCTCGAGGACCGAGTCCCCGCTCACCGTGGCGATGGTCGCGTGCCAGCCCCGCGCCTGGAACGCCGCCGCCAGCGCCTCGCGCGCGGCGTGCGGGTTCAAGCCGCCGGCGTTGAGCACGAACCTGACCCTGCGCGGCGCGGCAAGCGGCCACAGATCGCAGAGCATCGGCACCAGGTCCCGAGTGTAGCCGGTCGCGGGATCCTGTTGCCGGTCCTTCTGCAGGATGGCGAGCGTGAGCTCCGAGAGATGGTCGGAGGCGATGTACTGGACCCCGCCGCGCTCGATCGAAGCGCGCACCGGCCGCCACGAGTCTCCGTAGAAGCCCAGCCCGGCGCCGATGCGGACGGTTTTCACTGTTATGCCTACCCAGCAGGAAGCGCCGTCGAGTCTAGCCCCGCGGCGCACCCGAGCGCAATCGCTTGGTAGAATCGCGCTCGCGGCAGCGGCCGGCTGCGAACCAGAAGACTGCCAAGGGCCGCGCACTGGAGGAGACTTTGCTCAGCGATATCGCGCAGCTGCTGCTCGCGGGCGTGGCGCAGGGCTGCGTCTACGCGCTGGTCGCGCTCGGCTTCGTCCTCGTCTACAAGGCTACCGAGACGGTGAATTTCGCGCAGGGCGACCTGATGATGCTCGGCGCGTTCTTCGCTCTGACCGCAGCCACTGTCCTGGGGTGGCCGTACTGGGCCACCATCCTGTGCGCGGTGACGGTGATGGCGGCGGTGGGCATGCTCATCGAGCGTGTGGTCCTGCGCCCGGTGCTCGGCTACCCGGCCTTCACCGTGGTGATGGTCACCATCGGGGTGGGCTACGTCCTGCGCGGAGTCGTGACCATGGTCCCCGGCTGGGGCACCGAAACCTACGCCCTGCCCACGCCCTTCGCCGAAGGTGCCGTCACGCTGGGCGGCGTCGTCCTCGCGGCGCAGGAGCTCTCGGTGATCGCGATGACCGCCCTGCTGTGCGCGGCGCTCTATCTGTTCTTCCGTTTCGTCCGCCTCGGCGTGGCGATGCAGGCCACCTCTCAGAACCAGCTGGCCGCCTACTACATGGGCATCCCGGTACGGCGTGTGAACTCCCTGGTCTGGGGGCTGTCGGCGGCAGTGGCGACGTTCGCGGGAATCCTGCTCGCTCCGGTGACTTTCGTGCACTCGAACATGGGCTTCATCGGCCTGAAGGCTTTCCCGGTGGCGGTCATCGGCGGGATGACCAGCCTTCCGGGCGCGGTGGTGGGCGGGCTGATCGTCGGCATCGTGGAGGCGCTCGCCGGGTTCTACCTGCCCGACGGGTTCAAGGATGTCGCCGCCTATGCTGTGGTGCTGCTGGTGCTGCTGGTGAAGCCTTCTGGCATCTTCGGCGAGACTTTGCGCAAGAAGGTCTAAACCTTTTCGCTGCTGATTGAACCGCAGAGACGCAGAGAGCGCAGAGAAATGCGAAAGAAGAGATTCGAGCGAAGGTATTTCGACCAATATGCTTGCGACCGCATGCGGGAGGTCGCGGTGCCAAGTCAACGCGCTCGAACGAGGCTGTTGGTTTTCTCTGCGCTCTCTGCGTCTCTGCGGCAAAAGGCTGTAAGCAGGAGCCGGCCTGAGATGCGCTTCGTCTTCAAGACCAGCTACGACCAGGACATCCGCGTGTTCAAGCACGGCGGGCAGCGCTTCTGGTACGGCCTGCTGGGATTGGTGCTGCTGGCAACCCCGTTGGCCGCCGGCGAGTACTTCCTCTCGCAGCTGCACTTCATCCTCATCTATTCCATCGCCGGCTTCGGGCTGATGCTGCTCATCGGCTTCACCGGGCAGATCTCGCTGGGCCACGCGGCCTTCCTCGCCGTGGGCGCCTATGCCGAGGCGCTGCTGCTGGCCAGAGGCGTGCCCTTCGCGGTGTCGCTACCCTGCGCGGCGCTGCTGTCGGCCGCGATGGGCGTGCTGGTGGGGCTGCCGGCCCTGCGCCTCAAGGGGATCTACCTGGCGGTGGCCACGCTCGCCTTCAATGTGATCGTGGTGGAGATCATCACTCGCTGGGAAGGGCTCACCGGCGGCAACATGGGCCTGCACGTCAAAGCGGCGCAGGTGCTGGGCCACCGCTTCGAATCGGCGACGAGCTTCTACTACCTGTGCCTGGCGCTCACTGCACTCGCGTGCCTGGCGCTCGTCAACCTGCTGCGCTCGCCGACCGGGCGCGCGTTCGTGGCGATCCGCGACTCCGAGGTATCCGCCGGCAGCCTGGGGGTGAACCCGGCACGCTACAAGACCACGTCATTTGCACTTTCCGCCGCCCTCACCGGGGTGGCCGGTGCACTCTACGCGCACAAGGTTGCCTTCATCTCGCCCGAGCAGTTCACGCTGCTCGTCTCGATCGAGCTCGCCACGATCGTGTTCATCGGCGGCCTCGGCTCGCTGCACGGGGCCGTGCTGGGCGCCGGCTTTGTCATCCTGCTGCCGCAGGCCATCGCGCTGGGCAAGGACTGGCTCCCTCCCGCGATGGCGGCGTCGGGGTTGCAAGCGATCGTGTTCGGACTGGTGCTGGTCGCCTTCATCATCTTCGAGCCGCTCGGCCTGTACGGCCGGTGGGTCAAGATCCGCACCTACTTCGCGCTGTTCCCTTTCTACCGCCGCGGCATGTTGCGGCGCCAGCGCACCTACATGAAGTCGGAGCGGCTGCGATGAGCTTGTTGCGGGTCGACAACCTCGGCATCCGATTTGGCGGTGTGCTGGCCGTGGACACGCTCTCGTTCGAAGTGCGGCGCGGCGAGGTCTTCACGATCATCGGTCCCAACGGCGCCGGCAAAACCACCGTCTTCAACCTCATCGTGGCGGTCTACGCGGCCACCTCGGGCACGATCCTGCTCGAGGACCGCGAGCTGACCGGGCTCGCACCGCACCGCGTAGCCGAGCTGGGCATCGCGCGCACGTTCCAGAACATCGAGCTGTTCGACAACGCCACCGTGTTGCAGAACCTCCTGATCGGCCGCCACCGACACCGCTCGACCGCGCTGTGGCAGGAGCTGCTGTTCACTGCGGCGGTGCACAGGGCGGAGCTCGGCCAGCGCAGGGCGGTCGAGAAGGTGATCGAGCTGCTCGATCTGGCGCACTATCGCGACAGCCTGGTGGGCGGCCTGCCCTACGGGGTGCGCAAGGTGGTCGAGCTGGGCCGGGCGCTCGCCACCGAGCCCAGGCTGCTGCTGCTGGACGAGCCATCCTCCGGGCTCAATCCCGAGGAGACCGACGACATGGCCTTCTGGATCGACGACATCCGCGGCGAACTGGGCATCACGGTGCTGATGATCGAGCACGACATGAAGCTGGTGTCGCGCGTGTCCGACCGCGTGCTGGCGCTCAACGAGGGGCGCGCCATCGCCGAGGGCACCCCCGCCCAGGTGCAGGCGCATCCAGCGGTGATCGAGGCGTACCTGGGCGGGCGCGACTAAAGGGCCATGGCATGGAGCCCCTCCTCGAGCTGCTCAACGTCGAATCGAGCTACGGCCCGGTGCAGGCCCTGCGCGGCGTGACCCTCGCCGCACCCGAGGGCCGGATCGTCGCCGTGCTGGGCGCCAACGGCGCGGGTAAGACCACTGTCCTGAAGACGATCTCGGGCATCATCGAACCGCGCAAGGGCCAGGTGAAGCTTGCGGGCACGCCGATCCAGGGGCGCCCGCCGGACTGGATCGTGCGCGCCCGGGTCGTGCACGTCCCCGAGGGCCGCGAGGTCTTCCCCCTGCTCTCAGTGGAGGACAACCTGCGCATGGGCGCGTACACGCGCAGCGATCGCGACGGCGTCGCGCGCGACCTGGAGGCCGTGTTCGGCTACTTCCCGATCCTGCGTGCCCGCGCCCGCCAGGAAGCAGGGCAGCTCTCCGGAGGCCAGCAGCAGATGCTTGCCATCGCCCGGGCGCTGCTCGCGGGTCCGCGCGTGATGCTGATGGACGAGCCCAGCCTGGGCCTGTCGCCGCTGTTGACCCGGGAGATCTTCGAGATCGTGGTGCGCATCAACCGCGAGCGCGGTACCACCATCCTGCTGGTGGAACAGAACGCGCACATGGCCCTCAAGATCGCCGACTACGGCTACGTGCTCGAGGTCGGCCGCATCGTCATGGAGGATACCTGCGCGCGCCTGGCGCAAAAGCAGGACATCCGCGAGTTCTACCTGGGGGTGAAGGATGCCGGCGTGCGCGGCCAGCGCCGCTGGAAGAGAAAGAAGCAGTGGCGCTAGCAGCCTGGGAAACGCAGCGACTGCCAATCCTGGAGAATCCTGTTAGCCTGTTCGCTTGCACTGCAACGTGAGTAGAGCGGGGACAACATGAAGCTCGAATCATCGCTATTGGGCCAGGCAGCTGCCTGTGCCGCGCTATATTTGGGTTTGGCATTTGCGCCGAGCGCGCTCGCCGCGCCGAGCTGCAAAGCGGACGTCGCGAAGTTTTGTCCGCAGGTTCAGCCTGGCGGCGGTCGGATCGCGCAGTGCCTGAAGCAGAACGAGGCGCAGCTTTCCGCCTCGTGTCAGGAGCGCGTGAAAATGGTGGCCGCCCAGCTCAAGGAAGTGCACGAGGCCTGCACGGACGATCTGCAGCAGTACTGCGCCGGCGTCAAGCTCGGCGGCGGCCGGATCGCGGAGTGTTTGAAGCAGCACAAGGACAAACTTTCCCCGGAGTGCAAGGCCCAGATCGCCGACATCCTGGAAAAACAGTAGCACGTTCACCGTGGCAGCCGGCCGCTCGGCGGCCGGCTGCTGCATCGCCTGTCTTGCTCCAAGCCGTCGGGACCGCTGTCGTCCAGCAACCACACGCTCGAGCTCGACTCCAGAGCCGACCACGTACATTCGCGTTAGGAGACTTGGCAGATGCTAGTGAGGATCGTCGCCGCAATCGGTGCCGCTGGCGTGGTTGCAACCGCACCCGCGCTAGCACAGACACAGACGCAGGCACCGGCGGATCGCTGGACCTTCTCGATCACGCCCTACCTGTGGCTGCCCAACGTCAACGGCACGCTCAACTACAGCGTGCCCCCGGGAGCCCTTGCGAGTCCTAAGATCGAGGTCGGGCCCAACGACTACCTGAGCGACCTCAAGGCCGCGGCTATGGTGACCGGGGAAGCAGGAAAGGGCCGGTGGGCCGTGTTCACCGACGTGATTTACCTGCGCTTCGATTCGGAACAGAGCAAGGTGCAGGGGATCAACTTCGTTTCCGTCGGGAATAATCCGGTCAGCACGAGCCTCGACGCCGGCACGAGCTCCGAGCTGGAAGGAACGCTATGGACACTCGCCGGCAGCTACAGCGTGCTGGAAAAGCATCCCGGCGCGCTCGGCGTGCTCGGCGGGTTTCGCTACTTCGGCCTGGATGCTTCTACAGACTGGAACCTGACCGCCACCATCGCCGCCCCCGGCGGCGGCGCGACGTTCCCGCGCTCGGGTAGTGTGAGCGACAGCGTAGACCTGTGGGACGCAATCGTGGGCCTGCGCGGGCGCATCCGGTTTGGCGAGAGTGCATGGTCCCTGTCGTATTACGGGGATGTAGGCGCCGGTACGCAGAGCAGCTCCACCTACCAGTGGCTGCTCGGCTTGAACTACGATTTCCGCTGGGGAGGTCTCACCCTGGCGTACCGGGAGCTCTACTACGACCAGAGCGGCGACAGGCTCGTGCAGAACATGCGCTTCAGCGGACCCGCGTTTGGAGTGACCTTCCGCTTCTAGACGCAGCGAAGCCGGGGCCCGACCGTCCGCCACACCTGCACTGCCATCACCCCTGTCTATTCGCTCCAGCCAGCGCAAATGACTACAGCGGCTGCGGACTTCGGCAACGTCGCGCAGATGTTCTGGCACTTCGTCGCCGGGCGCGGCCCGCAGGTGGCATTGCGGCAGAAGGATCTGGGCATCTGGCAGAGCACGAGCTGGGGCGAGCTCGGGCGGACTGTGCGCGAGGTGGGAATGGGGCTCGTCGCGCTTGGTTTCGAGCCGGGCGAAATGGCGTCGATCCAATCCAACACCAGCCGCGAGTGGCTGTACGCCGATCTTGGCGTGCTCGGCGCAGGCGGGGTGTCCAACGGCATCTACCCCACGGACGCCCCGGCCCAGGTCGAGTATCTGCTGGGAGACTCGGGCTCGCGCTTCGTGTTCGTCGAAGACGAGGAACAGCTCGACAAAGTGCTCGAGGTGCGCGAGCGGCTGCCGCGGCTGGACCGCATCATCGTGTTCGACATGGAGGGGCTGCGCGGCCTGCGCGACGCCCGGGTCATGAGCCTGGACGCGCTGCGGGGGCTGGGCCGCGACTACGACGCGCGGCACCCCGCCGTGTGGGAGCATCGCATCGCCGCCCGCAAGCCAGACGACCTCGCCATCCTGGTGTATACCTCCGGCACCACCGGCAAGCCCAAAGGTGCGATGATCTCGCACCGGAACATCCTGGCGACTATCGACGGGTACCAGGCGGCTTTCCCGCAGGAGTCGCGCGACGAGCGCATGTGCTTCCTGCCGCTTTGCCACATCGCCGAGCGCCTCGGCGGCGAGTACCACGGGCTGTACGCGGGCGCGGTGCTCAACTTCGTCGAGAATCCGGAGACGGTCCCCGAGAATGTGCGGGAGATCGCTCCCACCGTGCTCACCGCGGTCCCCCGCGTATGGGAGAAGTTCTACTCCGCCGTGCTGATCCGGCTCAAGGAAGCCAGCACGCTGCAGCGCTGGGCCTACGAGCTTTCCATCGGCGCCGGGCGCCGGGTCGCCAGGCTGCGCGAGGAGGGCAAACCGGTACCGCCGGCGCTGCGGCTGGGGTTCCACCTGGCGCGAGTGCTGGTGCTCGACAACGTGCGCAAGGCGATCGGTGCGCACCGTGCGCGCATTCTGATCACCGGCGCGGCGCCGATCTCGCCGGACCTGGTGCGCTGGTACCTGGCGCTCGGCCTGGAGATGGTGGAAGTGTGGGGTCAGACCGAATCCTGCGGCGCGATCACGGCCAACCCGCTGCGGCGCGTGAAGCCGGGCTCGATCGGGATGCCGATGCCGCATGCACAGGTGCGGGTTTCGCCCGAAGGGGAGCTGCTCGCGCGTGGTCCGAGCATCTTCATGGGCTACCTCAACCAGCCGGACAAGACCGCGGAGGCGCTGAAGGACGGCTGGCTGCATACCGGCGACGTCGGCCGGACGGACACGGACGGCTACTTTTATATCAGCGACCGGATGAAGGACATCATCATCACCGCCGGAGGCAAGAACGTCACCCCTTCGGAGATCGAGAACCAGCTCAAGTTCTCAGCCTACGTCACCGACGCGGTCGTGATCGGCGACCGCAGGCCGTACCTCAGCGCGCTCATCATGATCGACCACGAGAACGTCGAGAAGTATGCGCAGGACCACTCCATCCCGTTCTCCAACTACGCCAGCCTGTGCCGGCGCCCGGAGATCCAGCAGCTGATCCAGGAGGAGATCGACCGGGTGAACCGGCTGTTCGCTCGCGTCGAGCAGGTGAAGAAGTTCCGCCTGCTCGAGAGCAAGCTCAGCGCCGAGGACGAGGAGCTCACGCCTACCATGAAGCTCAAGCGCAAGCTGGTGCACGACAAGTACCGCGATCTCATCGAGTCGATGTACAGTACGCGCTAGAGAAGCTATGAGGAGTGAGAACGTGAAAAAACGCAGTATTCGCGGCGCTGGCGCTTGCCGCCGCCCCGCTCGCCATCGCCCAGACCCAGGGCGTGACCGCCGAGGAGATCGTTGTGGGCACCGCGCAGGACCTGTCCGGCCCGGTCGTGAGCCTGTCCAAGCCGGTAGTGAACGGCATGCTGATGCGAGTCGAGGAGATCAACGCCGCGGGCGGCATCCACGGCCGCAAGCTGCGCCTGATCGTCGAGGATCACGGCTACGATCCGAAGAAAGCCGTGCTCGCCGCACAGAAGATGACGCAGCGCGACAAGATCTTCGCCACGGTCGGCTCGATCGGCACCCCCACCGCGCTGGCGGCGATGCCGATCTACGAAGAGAAGAATGTCCCGCACCTGTTCCCGCTCACCGGAGCGCGGCAGATGTTCGAGCCGCTGAATCGCCTGAAGTACTCGTTCTTCGCGCCCTACTACGAGCAGATGCGCGCCGCGGTCACGTACCTGGTCAAGCAGAAGGGCTACAAGAAAGTCTGCACCCTGTATCAGGACGACGATTTCGGCCTCGAGGTCACCCGCGGTGGCGAGGCGGCGCTCACGGACCTCGGCATGCAGTACGTCGAGCGCACCACCTACAAGCGCGGCGCCACCGACTTTTCTTCTCAGGTCTCGAAGATGAAGACCGCAGACTGCGAGCTGGTCGTGATGGGCACTATCGTGCGCGAGACCGTCGGCACCATCGCAGCCGCCCGCAAGCTCGGCTGGAATCCCGACTTTGTCGGCAGCAATGCCTCCCACTTCGACACCATCCACAAGCTGGGCAAAGCCGTCAGCAACGGTTTCTACGCGGCCTGCACGATCAACGTCCCCTATGCCGACGACCCCTCGAAAGCGTTGCGCGACTGGTATGCCGCCTACAAAGCCAAGTACGGCGAGGACCCGACCATCATGTCGGCCTACGGCTATCAAATCATCGACACCTTCGCGGGCGCAGCGCAGAAAGCCGGGCGCAACCTCACGGTAGACTCGCTGATCAACGCACTGCAGAGCTATTCGCAACCGGCCAACATGTTCGGTGCGGACGAGATCAAGTTCAGCAAGACCAACCATCTCGGCTCCGACCGGGCCCGCCTGTGCCAGATCCAGAACGAGCGCTGGGTGCCGGTGTCGGAGTACCTGATCCACTAGCTAGGCCGTCGATCCAGGGGCTGGGAGCGCAGCGCGCGGTGTCCGCAGTCGGTAGAGTGCTTCGGCCACAGCCCTCGCTCTTCACGAGGTCAATGCACCGATCTGCCGCAAGGACTATCCATAACTGGGGACTATGCATAATGGCCGTTATGGAGAGCTCTACATAACGGTCACAACCGGCCTTTCAAAGCAACTCGCTGAAAGCGGCCGTTCGAAGGCGCTACCAACCCTTAGCGGTCGTGCCCGCAGAGTACGGGCTGAGCATGCGGAAGAGGGCGCGGTCGCCAAGGTCACATCTGTGACCGACGCGAATTACCCTTGGCTAGACTTATGACCGCTCAAGCCGTTATGAACATGCAAGTTCACGCGCCATCGACCGCGTTGGCGCATATCCTCGCCGTCGACGACGATCCCATCTATTGGCAGGCGACAGGCTCACGGCTGTCTGTCGCCGCCCGATGGTTCATAAACGCAATGTTTCTGGAGGATTTATGACAACAACCAAAGTTTTGCAGTACTGTGTTGGGCTGTCTCTGATTATCGCTTTGCCTGCTATATCTCAAGCTGCCAAATGCTCGGGGTACGATTCTGAGGTCGTTGAGTCAGTCAACGTGACCGAATTGTCCAAAGGGCACTCAGTCACCGTGATTCGAGCCTACAGCCTTCTTACGAGCGAAAATTCCATCTTCACGCTTGGCACTGGGGAGTGCTCGTCCGTGGTCCTTGCGACTCCTGATGGCGCTACCAGGGCATCCGGTCATTGTGTTTGGAAAGACAAGGACGGCGATACCTACAGCAACCAGTTTGAGCAAGAGGCCGGCGCGGACAAGACTAAATGGAAAATCGTGAGCGGAACAGGTAAGTACGCCGACAAAACGGGTTCGGGTTGGGTTCAGCCGGTGCGCTCTGACGGCAAGATGGGCGTGTTCAAGTGGGAAGGCACGTGCAATTAGCCGCTCGTGTGCTGGCCTGGGATGCCCGCGCACATTCGGGCGCACCCGAGAGACTGCGTCCAATGGCGCTAAGGCTATGACCCCCCCCTTTTTTGCTTTGTTTCATCTGTTCCTCCATGAAGTCCATTGTTACACTTCATCGCGTCCGAATTCCGGGGGCAGGTCACACGGCGCCCGGGGGAGGGTTGGGGTGGGAGTGCTGGCTCCCTACCTTGCCCGCATGGGGCAAGGTAGGGTCGCTGTTCTCTCTTTAACTGGAGGTGCGTGATCATGCGACCCAATCCAAGAAAGCTTGCTCTTGTGTTGGCCGGTGCTCTGGGATTCACCCTTGCTGGTCCAATTGCCAACACCGGGGCGGAAACCTGCATCTCGCCCTACGTCAAGTTCCTCAAGCAGCCCGAGAAGGTGATGTACCTGTGGGCGCTGCCGACGGATCCCCAGCGGTCGAGGATTTTCTTGCAGTGATCGACGTGAATCTCGCACCAGCCACCTACGGCAAGATCCTCAAAAAGATCCCGGTGGGTTCTGCGGGCAACGAGGCCCACCACATCGGTTACAGCGACGACCGGACCAAGCTGTGGGCAGCCTCGCTCAACAGCAACCGCTTGTTCATCTTTGACGTGGCGAGCGATTCGATGAACCCGAAGTTGATCCGCACCATCGACCACGTGGCGAAGGTGTCTGGGCTCTAGCGGACCGCACACGCCCTACGCCATTCCCGGGCGCATGCTGATCAGCATGGCCTCGGGGCCGGACGGCACCGGCGCCGGGGGCCTCGCCGAGTTCACCAACGACGGCGAGTTCGTCGCGAGTCACCCGACCAGTCCCGATCACCCCTACGAGCCCGTGGTCAAGCCCGAGTTCAACCGGATGATCACATCCAGCTGGGTGTCGCAAACGACCTTCATGGCGCCGGGGGACAAGTGGGACCCGAAGGACTCGTCCTCCCGAACACCATGACAGTCTGGGACCTTAAGGAGCGCAAGATCATCCAGACGCTCACCGGCGACCCGATCCGCTCGCCCCCCGCTGGATGCTCAAGCCCGGCGCCCGCGTCGGCTACAACATCAGCTCCCCCGGCACTCCATTTGGCTGTTCCGCATGGGCGACGACGGGCCTTCAGCTACAAGCAAGGCCGCCGAGAGGCGGCCAGGTTGCGCCCCGGCGGACATGCGCCATCGCCCGACGACAAGTACCTCTACGTCAGCTGCTCGTGGCGCAGCGAGATCCAGGCGTGGGACATCTCCGACCCCGACCACATCAGCTGCACGACACCACTCAAGGGCTGGTGCAGCTCAACATGATGCACATGACCCACGACGGGCAGCGGTGTACTCCACCAACTCGGCGATGAGCACGATCGACCACAGCCCGCGCTACGCGATGCAGTTGATCTAAATCGGACCCGACGGCCGGATGAAGCTCGATCCGAATTTCAGGCTCGACTTCACCACGCCGCCCAATGGACCGGCGCGGCCTCACGACATGCTGCTCAACTGATGCACCAAAGCAATGGCGAAGCGCGTTGCGCGGGCGTCATCCCGGCACAGGCCGGGATCCAGAGTGTGGCTGATGTATCCGGGACCGGGATCTAGGAAGGCTACGGACTAGGACGTTCGGGGGAATGACGCCTCTGCGCCGGGAACCCTAGGGTGTGTTACGGACCGCGACATCAATTCAAATGTTGCGCAAGCGCAACCTATTTGCTGACCTTCCTTCCCTGCGAGGAGAGGATTGAGATGGGGATGGGGCCGTGTGCCACATCATCTAGTGCCTAGTATGAGTTCGCGATTGGAGCAGGCAGCACGAAATTGGTTAGCAATAGGGGTAGGTTCTATGGAGGGGCCGCCGCTGGCCGTTGCGCCACCGGCCGCGTTTTGCAGTCGCTAACTTAATTTGTGTAACTAGGCACTAGCATATCCCCCACCTGCCCAACCTTCCTCCTGAAGGGGAAGGAGATGGGCTCTGACTTCGAAAGAGTATGCAAATGAAGCGGCATTTGTTAGCTGTGGTTCTCGCGGCGAGCTTGACGGCGGGTACTACGTCCGCCGTTGAGCCGGCCGTCTCTGCCAATCCGAAGCCTATCCGTCATCGCGCGGGCGCCTGATTTCACGCTGCGCGATCCCGAATGGGGAGCCGGTGAATCTGTCGAAGCTATCGCGGGCGGGTGGTCTTGCTCGCCTTCGTGTTCACCACTTGTCCTGGTGTGTGTCCTCTCATCTCGCAACAAATGGGAGTGTTGCAGAGCTCTCAAGCAAGAGGGCCTGTTCGGCGGTAAGGCAGCGATGCTGTCGGTCACGGTCGATCCCCACGACCGATACTGCGGGAGGTCTTAAGCAAGTACGCGACGACCTTTGGCGCCGATCCCGCAGGCTGGCGTTTCCTGCGCGAAGACCCGGCGCACGCTCGAATCAGTCCTCAAGGCCTACGATGAGTGGACCGGTCGTTGCCGAAGGGAGAGCTGGATCATCCGGCGCGCGTATATTTGATCGACCAGGCCGGCAACATGCGCGAGATCTATAGCCTCGCGTTCTTCAATCAGAAGCAAACGCTGCTGGATATGAAGGCGCTGCTCGCAGAATCGGCATCCGGGAAACCGTAGTGTGGCTTTCACGGGAACTAGAAGGAGTTAGATCAGACGGATAGGAAATTCTGTTTATTTTCCGCCGGCGATTCCTGCAGAGCAAGAACTGGCGCGGATCTGGGCAGACATTCAAAATATTCTAGATATTCTGGTAGACCGCTGAGATACTTTCAGCGGCGGAGAAGAGCCCACTGCCTGACTGTGGCGGCGAAGAAATCGGCGCCACCACCTAACGGGTGTCGCCTAGTATGCGCCGATGGAACAACGGCAAGGCCGGCAACGGCGTCAGACCAGCCCCGCCGCCCGGACTGAACGGAGCTGCACGCCAAAGTCGTCGTACTAATTTAATAAGCATCTGGCCGGCAGGGCGCGCGCGTCAGCAAGAACCGTTGTTGGGTCCCCCCAAACCTGCCCAACCGGGGAATGCTATCGCCGACCCTCGCTATGTCGTTCTTCGGACAGCTTCACCGATATCAGCGAGTAGCGCGTCGGCCGGGAACGGCTAGGTCTCAATCCCATTACCGCATCCAGGACATCATGACCGCGGCAATGCAAAGCGCTCGCGATGTGATCCACGAGCGCGGGGTACCCCCCAATCGCGGACACCTCTTGGTGCTAAGGATTACGTATCCACAAAACCGGCTCAACTCCAAGCGGGGAAGGTGCGCTGACGGGTGCTGGGCTGTCAAGTCCAGCGCAGCGAGGGCTCGGGCGCCTGGTCCCAGAGCGGATGGGCGCGCCCCGGCACACGAGCACATGAGGTCAAGGGGACGTTGACATGCCCGATACCGGACGGTCGTGAACTACCGCCGTGGGGCGCTATGGAAAGCTCTACATAGCGACCCCTACGTGGTACTCTCAACTAGGTGTAGGTCGTTCGAGTCGGATCTGTCGGACTAGGTGCAGACGGCTTGTGGTCGGTCGGTGGAGTTCTACACATAGTTTCGGGACCGGAATCCAGTGCTGATTGCCGCAACGCTGAGGCTGACGTGGCGATAAAGGAGAATGCGCTCGCCCGGCCGGAAGCACCAGTCACCAGATACGGCTGCCGCTCCGCGCGTCCGATGAACTCATGGAACGCTCCCCGCAGACGCTGTAACTATGTAAAGGTCCGCCAGCTCCTGACGCTCTGTTCGACAGGGCTACCTGCACATAGTTGAGATCTACACATAGGGGTCGACAACGGTCTGTCAGCCATCCCAATAACGGACGCTCGCAGAATGTCTGCTATCTGGGACCGTCATCGGCAGGAGCCGGCCGGGAGCTGCCATTCAACGGATGCTCTCACGCACCGGGGTACGCGACCTTGAACGTCAGGCGACGCTCCTAGAATGCCGGGTGCTCAGTCGGCGGCACAGGGTTAAACTGCGCTTTTGGCTGCTTCCGATACTCCGGAATGAAATGCTTGCGTTGTCAGGCTGAGAACGATTATCGCCTGAAGTTCTGCGAGGACTGCGGCGCGCCACTGACGCGCGCCTGCCCCAGCTGCGGTGCGCAAGTTCGGGCGGACAAGCACTCCGCGGCGAGTGCGGCTCGTCGCTGAACGCGTCACCAACCCCGCCGATTCACGTCCCCGCAGCAGTACACCCCCAAGAATCTCGCCGAGCGCATTCTGCTTTCCAAGGAAGCGCTCGAGGGCGAGCGCAAGCAGGTCACCGTGCTGTTTGCCGATATCAAAGGCTCCATGGAGCTGCTGGCCGATCGCGACCAGAAGAGGCCCGCACGGTGCTCAATCCTATCCTCGAACGCATGATGGAAGCGGTACACCGCTACGAAGGGACGGTGAACCAGGTCATGGGCGATGGGATCATGGCGCTGTTTGGAGCCCCACTTTCACACGAGGATCATGCAGTGCGCGGCTCCATGCGGCGGTCTTGATGCAACGCTCGTCAACCGTTATGCCGATTAGGCGCGCCACCGTGTAGGCGTACCGCTGCGCATCCGTGTCGGCCTGAACTCCGGCGAGGTCGTGGTGCGCTCTGTTGGTACCGATATTTGCATGGACTACTCGGCCGTCGGCGAGACAACGCACCTGGCGGCGCGCATGGAGCAGATGGGCGGCGCCCGGTTCAATCCTTATTGCGCTCAACACGTTCAAATCGGTTGAAAGCTACGCAGAGGTGCGCCCGCTCGGACCCCTCAGCGTCAGGGGGCTGAGTGAGCCAGTCGAGGTCTTTGAACTTAACGGCATGTCGGCTGTGCGCTCGCGGATCCAGGCTATAGCCCGGCGCGGGCCGACGGATTTCATCGGTCGCACACGTGAATTGGACGTCCTCTCTGACGCGTTATCCAAGGCGGCCGAAGGCAAAGGGAACATCGTCGCCCTGATGGGGGAGCCGGGTGTCGGCAAGTCACGCTTGGTTTGGGAGTTCAGTCACTCTCTTCGAGAGCAGGGGTGGCTCGTTGTGGACTCTGGTTCCGTGCCCTACGGCAAAGGCACAGCTTACCTTCCGGTCATTGACTTGCTACGAACCTACTTCCAGATAGACGAGCGAGATGATGCCGGACGCGTCCGTGACCGCGTCGTAGGAAGGTTACTGACACTTGGTCTCCAGCTCGAACTGATGGTTGCACCGATCCTCTCCTTGCTCAACGACCGGTCGAGGATCTGGAATGGGAGCATCTTGAACCCCCGCAGCGGCGACAGCGCATCCTGGACGCATGCAAGCGGCTGCTCTTGCGCGAAAGTCAAGCGCAGCCGCTTTTGTTGGTTTTCGAGGACCTGCATTGGATCGACACCGAAACTCAGGCCTTTCTAGACACGCTGGTGGAAAGCCTGCCGGCCACACGAGTGCTGTCGCCGGTCAGCTATCGCCCGGAATACCAGAACAAGTCGGCCACCAGGACCTATTGCACGCAGCTTCGCATCGACCCTTTGACCGGTGAGAGCGCTCAGGCATCGCCGGAAGCCTCCTGGGTGGTGACCCTTCCCTCGTTTTACTTAAGCAGATGCTAAGCGAGCGCACGGAGGGCAATCCATTATTCGTCGAGGAGAGTGTGCGAGCGATGCTGGAAACGGATGCGTTGCGAGGCGCCCGAGGCAACTACCGACTGACGGTCCCGCTCGACGCGATTCAGGTCCCGGCAACTGTCCAGGCAGTCCTTTCGGCGCGAATCCATCGGCTTGTGCCGGAGGACAGCTCCTGCCGCAGACCGCCTCGGTGATCGGCAATAATGTGCCGCTCGCGCTACTTCAATTGATAGTGGGCGTCTCCATGGGAGAGCTTTGACTCGGATTGGTGTGCTTGCAACAGGCCGAGTTCGTCTACGAGACGCAGTTGTTTCCCGATCTGGAGTACACCTTCAAGCACGCCCTTACGCATGAGGTAGCCTACGGCAGCCTTCTCCATGACCGGCGTCGAACGCTGCACGCACAGCTCGTCGAAATAGTCGAGCGCTCTTCCCGAACCGGCCCACCGAGTACGTCGACCAGCTTGCTCGCCACGCTTTTCGCGGGGAGGTGTGGGCGAAGGCGGTGCACTACCTCCGAGAGTCTGGCGCGCGGGCAATCACGCGCTCCGCCTATATCGAGGCCTTGGCCGGCTTCGAGGCTGCGCTCGCCGCCGCTGAGCATCTTCCCGCCGACCGCCATCTCACGGAACTGATGGTCGATATCCGCTTCGATATCCGCAGCGCTCTGTGGCCGCTGGTGAACTCGACCGAGCTGCCATCCGGCTCAGGGAGGCCCAAGCGTACGTCGAAACCCTCGGCGATCCGCAGCGGCTTGCGCGTCTCTTATGCTTCCTGACGGTCCAATTCGAGATATCCGGCGACCAGCAACGCGCTATCGAATCGGGTCGTCGGGCTGTGGCAGTCGCCGTTGAGGCGAACGATCGCGGCCTCGAAGCCGTGGCGAGCCTGTATCTTGGCCAAGCCTATTACATCATCGGTGAGTTCCAAGAGGCGAAGAGCTTGCTCGAGCGGTCGATCGACCTGCTGAAGGGAGATTTGATCTTCCAACGCCTGGGAATGCTCGCGCTCCCGTCGGTATTGGCTAGGGCGTGGTTAGCTTGGGCGCTAGCAGAGATGGGAGACTTCGAGACCGCGCAGGCGCACGCG
>CAWHCG010000018.1:0-9933 GCA_963827575.1 uncultured beta proteobacterium | reverse complement strand
AAGAGGACCTCGCAGAGTGCGTTCAGTCTGTGCTCGCATCGGACGTTTCCAGTGAGATCGTCGTCGTAGACAATGCTTCTTCCGACCACACGGTCGACTGCGCTGTCCGTCTCATGGCAGATCGTCCCGAGTGCAGCCTGATCCGCAACGCCGAGAATCGTGGCTTTGCCGCAGCGGTCAACCAAGGGATCGCCGCCAGCCGCGGCGACTACATCTTGCTCCTCAACCCGGACTGCGTGCTGGACGCCGAAGCAATCCCTGTCGCACTGCGCGCGATCCAGACATCGCCAAGTGTCGCAGTGGCCGGCTGCATGCTGCTTGAACCCGGATGGGACCGAGCAGGCCGACGCGCGGCGGTATCTCCCCACACCATGGCGGGCGTTGGTGCGGGTGCTGCAGCTACACCGCCTGGGCCGCGTCCACTTGGAGAACGATGGGATCCAGATGAACCGCCAGCCTGTGCCCGCTCAGCCCATCGAGGTCGAGGCCACGTCCGGCGCGTTCATGCTGGTACGGCGCAGTGCCATGGACGGAGGTTGGACTGCTCGATGAGGGCTACTTCATGCACTGCGAGGACCTCGACTGGTGCTGGCGGTTCCGACGCGCAGGCTGGAAGGTCCTGTTCGTTCCCCAGGCCCAGGCCGTCCACAAGAAAGGCCGCAGCAGCCGCACGCAGCCGATCCGCGTGGAGTTGTACAAGCATCTCGGCATGATCAGGTTCTACCGCAAGTTTTTGCGGCATCGCTATCCGCTGTATTGATGTGGGGGGTCTTTGCGGCGGTTTGGACGCGGTTCGCGGCCAAGGCGGCGGTGCTCCGTGCTGAGCCAAGGCGCTGCTCTCGCCGACCGACCCCGGGCCAGGATTGGAAGTCCTCGGCGCTACGTCGGGTGAACGGTCCGGCCTCGCGGCCGAGCCGGAGAGTCGTGGTGTTGGGGGCCAGGAGCCAGATCGGCTTTTTCCTGATCCCGTTGCTTGCGCAGCGCGGCATGGATGTAGTGGCGTTGACAAGCCGGCCTGTTCACGAGGACCACGCCCTTCACCCGCGCATTCGATGGCGCACGTACTCTCCCACGCGCTCGCAGCGTCGCTCGCGGACGCTGGCCGCTTCGACGCCGGAGTATGTCTCGCGCCCTTGCCGGCGCTGCTCCCGCTACTTTCCGATCTGGCCAGCCTGGGCGTGAGGAGGCTGATCGCGTTTGGAACCACCGGTCGGTTCTCCAAGCACGCTTCCCCCGATCTCGCAGAACAGCGTGACATGCAGAGTTTCATCGCGGCCGAAGCCGAGCTTCCCGCGCGCAATGCGAGGCGCTGGGTATCGCCTGGACGCTGTTCCGTCCCACGCTCGTGTACGGCTGCGGCCAGGACGGTAACATCACCTTCATCGCGTCGTGCGTTCGCCTGTTCGGGTTCTTCCCGCTCGCCAAGGGAGGACGAGGGTTGCGCCAGCCTGTCCACGCTGCGGATCTCGCCCAGGCGTGCAACGATGTCTTGGACAACCCCCGCACGCACTCGAAAGCATACAACCTCAGCGGTGGCAGCGCAGTGACGTACCGTCAGATGGTGGAGGCCGTCTTCCGCCAGCTCCGCAGGCCGATCTTGACGCCCCGCGTTCCGCTCCCCGTTGTTCCGCATCGCGATCGCCCTCGCCAAGAGGCTGCCGCGGTTTCGCGGCTTGTCCGGCGAGATGGCCGCACGCATGGGCGAGCGACATGTGCTTCGACCACCAGGATGCGACGCGGGACTTCGGATTTCACCCCGGCCCTTTAGCCTGGACGATTTGGCCCTTGGTGGAGGCAGCCGGTGATCGGCTCCGCCCTGCTTGCTTTCGTATTGAGCGCCTGCATCGTGCGGCTGCTGATGGCTCCAGCGGTGGCAGCATTGTTCCTGGACCATCCAAACGCGCGCTCGCTGCATGTCCGGCCCCTACCTCGCACCGGCGGTTTGGGTATCGTGGCAGGTGTTTGCTGTGCGCTCGGCGGTGTTCGTTCCGGACACTGCTCCGCTCTGGTAGCCGCTCTGGTCCTTGCGGCGGTTTCGCTGGTCGATGACTGGCGAAGCCTGCCGGCCTGGGTGAGACTGGCTGCCCACTTGACGGTCGCAGCCGCATTCCTCCTGATTGCCGTGCCGGGGTTGCCGCCTGTGGCCTTGGTCCTGCTGGCATTGGCCATCGGCTGGATGATCAATCTGTACAATTTCATGGATGGCTTGGATGGTCTCGCCGGCGGGATGGGTGTGATCGGATTCGGTGCCTATGGGGCGGCCGCCTGGCTGGGTGCCGACACCATGTTGGCTGCCGGCAGTCTGGCGATAGCCGGCGGTTGCCTGGGTTTTCTGCTGTACAACTTCCCGCCGGCGCGAGTGTTCATGGGGGATGTGGGCTCGGTGCCGCTGGGGTTCCTGGCGGCGGCCTTGGGGGTGCTGGGCTGGGATCGGGGGTTGTGGCCGCTTTGGTTTCCGGTCGTAGTTTTCGCGCCGTTTGTCGTCGATGCGAGCACGACTTTGCTGCGGCGGGCGCTGCGCCGAGAGAAGGTTTGGCAGGCACATCGCACCCACTACTATCAGCGGCTGGTGTTGATGGGCTGGAGCCACCGGCGCACGGTCCTGTTCGAGTATGGGCTGATGTTTGTCAGTGCCGCCGTGGGCCTGCTCGTCTTCGCCTCGGTGCTCCGGCACAGCCCCTGGCGTTGGGTGCGCTGACCATGGTGTATGCAACTGCCATCGCTGCCATCGACCGGCGCTGGCGCGCCCGAGCAGGAGGCTTGAAGTGCCGCGCATCGACCCCCGTACTGCACTGGCGATCGCTGCACGACGTGGCGGCCGCGACGCGTGGCCTGGGCGCTGGCTTTCTGGCTGCGCCTGAATCTGGAGCTGCCGGACCACTACGGCGACGTCATGGTCCAGACGCTGCCGGCGGTTGTACCGCTGCAGGCGCTCCTGTTCTGGCGCTTCGGGCTGTATCGCGGGATCTGGCGCTATGCCAGCCTGCACGACCTGCGTCTCATCGTCGTCGCGGTGATGGTGGCCGGGCTGGCAGTGCCTTCGCTTCTGGTGCTTCTGCGCTCGTCGAGCCGGTGCCGCGCTCGGTCTTCCTGCTCGATCCCCTGCTGCTGCTGGTGATGATGGGCGGCAGCCGCCTCGCCTATCGGACCTGGAAGGACGGGCGCATCGCCAGCCTCACCAAGATCGATGCGGTGCCCGTGCTGGTGCTTGGCGCGGGCCATACCGCCGACGCTCTGATTCGCGAGCTTTCCGCCACGTGCACCTGGCGAGTGGTGGCACTTCTCGATGACGCCGAGAGCAAGCAGGCCGGCAGCTCCAAGGGGTGCCGGTGCTCGGCAAGCTGGCGGATCTCGCGCGCGTGGCCGCCGAGCTGCGGGTCACCCATGCGATCGTCGCCATGCCCGCGGTCTCGCACAGAGTGCGGCACAACGCCCTGAGGCTCGCGACCGAAGCGGGGCTGAAGGTCATGACGGTACCGTCCTTCGACGACATCGTCTCCGGGAAGGTGACCGTTTCCCAGCTGCGCGAAGTAGAGCTGGACGACCTGCTGGGGCGCGATCCAGTGGTGCTGGACGGCGCGGGCCTCTCGGGACTGCTCTCGGACGCACCGGTGATGGTCACGGGTGCGGGCGGCTCCATCGGTTCCGAGCTGTGCCGGCAGATCGCGCGGTTCCGCCCGGCGAGCCTCATCCTGTTCGAGGTGTCGGAGTTCGCGCTGTACCGGATCGAGCAGGAATTGCTCGCCGCGAACCCGGACCTGCGGATCGTCTGCGCTATTGGCGACGTCCGCAACAGCGCACGGGTGGAGCAGATCCTGCGAGACCTATCGACCACGCATAGTGTTCCATGCGGCGGCATACAAGCACGTGCCGCTGATGGAAGAGGTGAACGCGTGGGAGGCAATGCAGAACAACGTGCTTGGCACCTATGTCGTGGCGGCCGCCGCGGCCAAGGCCGCGGTGCGGACCTTCGTTCTCATCTCCACCGACAAGGCGATCAACCCGGTCGAATGTGATGGGTGCGAGCAAACGCCTGGCCGAGATGGTCTGCCAGGCCATGCAGAAGGAGTCGCAGACCCGCTTTGTGATGGTGCGCTTCGGCAACGTCCTGGGCAGCGCCGGCAGCGTGATACCGAAATTCCGGGAGCAGATCGCCAACGGCGGGCCGGTCATCGTCACGCACCCGGACGTGACGCGCTATTTCATGTCGGTTCCCGAGGCAGCGCAGCTCGTGCTGCAGGCCGGCGCGATGGGTGCAGGCGGCGAGGTGTTCGTGCTCGACATGGGCAAGCCGGTCCGGATCGTCGATCTCGCGCGCGACATGATTCGACTGTCCGGCTACGCCGAGACCGAGATCAAGATCGCCTTCACCGCCCTGCGCCCGGGTGAGAAGCTGCACGAAGAGACCCTGGCCGATGGGGAGCAGACCCTCCCCACAGGGCATCCGAAGCTGCGGATGGCACGGGCTCCAAGCATCGCGCCGGGCTGGTTGCCCCGCCTGCTCGAGTGGCTGCGGCCCGAGGGTGTGCGCAGCGACGAGGAAGTCAAAGCAGGGTTGGGGGTGTGGCTGCCGGAGTACCACTGCGACTCCACCGCCGCGCCGTCCCGGCGCACGGCGACGGCACCGGTGAGCCTTCTCGCACCGGCGGCCGGCCACCCAGTACCGGCTCTCAAACCGTTGCCGGTGGAAGGCCTCGCGGCTATCTCCCGGGATACGGAAGCGGTTCGGGCCAATCGCCCGAACCGCGATGGCAGGAGCCCGCTCCACTCCCCGGCCCCAGCACCCGCAGCAGGGGCGGCCGAGCCGGCAAAGAAGGCAGCGCGTTGAAGGTCAGCCGGCGCCGCTCACTACACGTCTGCCGACGCGTGATTGCATGCCCACGCTCAGCGCGCTGACGATGGCCACGGCCTGCAGCAACGCGACGCCGCCCAGCACCGCCGTGAAGTGTCCTCGGTCCATCAGCGGACCGAACACCAGCGGCGCGATGGCGAACCCGACGTCCAGGCCGGAGTAGACGAAGCCATAGACTCTGCCGAACGCGGCCTTGCCGAAACCGGCGGTCGCCGCCTGGCGCACGAGCAGATCGCGTGACGGGCCGGCCAGGCCCACGCCGAAACCGAGCAGCGCCATCAGCGCAACCACGCTCCAGGCCGGCACGATAGCCAGGGCCAGGATCAAAGCACACAGGGTCGACAGCGACAGCGCCCCGGTGATCACGCGGTCGTGCGAGCCGCTGCGGCTCGCCAGGATGCCGCCGGCGAGGATCCCCGCCGCCCCGCCCAGCATGTAGGCGGTCAGACACGAGGTCGCCGCCGCCAGCGACAGCCCGTAGACCTTGTTCAGCAGCGCCGGCGAGAAGGTCTGCAGCACGCCCAGGGCCAGCGTGGTGACGAAGAAGAACGAGAAGCACAGCCAGACGCCAGGGGACTGCAGAAAGGCGAGCGGGGCTGCGCGGCTGCTCCGCCCGTGACGGCTGCGCGGCGGGCACGCCGCGTTCCTCCACGCCGAGCAGCTCGCGCTGCCAGATCAGCAGCGCGAGCACGCCGGCCGCCAGCAGCCCGGCACCGAGGCCCGCCCAGTGCCAACCCGCCAGCGCGGCAATCCCCGCCATGAACAGCGGGGCCGCGGCCCAGCCCAGATTGCCCGACAGGCCGTGCGCCGAGAACGCATACCCCAGCCGCTTCAGCGACACGCGCCGGTTCAGGATAGTGAAATCGACCGGGTGGAAGACGCTGTTGCCCAACCCCGCCAGTGCCGCCGACACAGCCAGCGTTGCGTAACTGTCGGCCAACCCCAGCGCGAACCCCGACAGGGCCAGACACGCGACTCCGAAAAACAGCACCCGGCGCGGGCCGAAGCGATCGACGACGAACCCGGAGGCGGCCTGACCGGTACCCGAGATGACGAAGAAGATCGTCATCAGCGCGCCCACCTCGGTGAAGCTCAGTCCGAAGTCGTGCAGCGCCCCGGGCAAGCGCGCCTTTGAGGCTCTCCAGCCGCTGCCCCCAGTCGCGCCCGCCAATGCGCTCCAGACAGAAGCCTCATCGTTGCAGCAGCTCCCGCTCGGCCGCGATCACCTCGCCCACCGACGGCGGTCGGCCGGTCGTCCCGATGTTGCGTGCGTGCGCTGCGCCAAACAGTCCGGTGGCGGTGGGATCAGTGGCGCAGTAGATGCCGATCGTCGGCGTGCCCAGCACGGCGGCCAGGTGCGACAGGCCGGTGTCGACTCCGAAGGCGGCTTGGGCATTGCCCAGGAGCCAGGCGGCCTGGGTCAGATCCAGGCGCGGCGGCACGTATGCCAGCTCGAGCACAGAGGCGAGGTATTCGCTGCGCTGGCGCTCGGGCTCGCTTCCCCAGGGCAGCACACTCAGCAGGCCGCGGTGATGCGGTGATCCCCGAGCTCTACCCACTGGTGCTCGGGCCAGAGCTTGTCCGCTGCGCTGGTGGCGTGCAGCAGGACCGCATAGGCCTTCCCTTGAAGCGGTGCGACCCAATCGGGTGCGGGGGCCAGCTGCGGCACGCGGACTCCGTAGTCTGCTGCTTGCGCCGGCTCGTAACCCAGCGCGAGCCCGGCCAGTTGTCGGTTGCGCTGCACCGCGTGCTGCCCCCAGGGTACCCGGTAGGTGCGATGGTAAAGAAGGCGCAACGGCTCGCGTGAGCTGATCCAGTCCAGGCCGACTCGGCGGCCGGGCGCCAGGCAGGCGATCAGCGCACTCTTGATGAGGCCCTGGGTGTCGATGACGAAGTCATAAGCCCCTTCGGCCAACCGGGCGCGCAATCCGGCCACCTCCCTGCGGGTTGCACGATCCAGCAGCGACTTGCGCCAGCGCCGTGCCGCCACCGCGATCACTGTCGTGACCGCCGGATGCAGCTGCGGGACCCCCGCGAAGCTCTCCTCCACTGCCCAGTCGATGCGTGCAATCGGGAAGTGCTGGCGAATATCGCTCGCGACGGGAAGGTTGTGGACCACGTCGCCCAGTGACGAAGTTTTCACCAGCAGGATGCGCATGCGGCCGGATCCTACGGTGCATCAGCGCGCGGCGTGCCGCCGATAACGGCAACGCTGGCTGGCTGAAACCAAACCAAACTTGTATGCTCTGGCAGGTTCGTGTCGCGAAAAGGTGACATCGATTGCTATCCACATAAGTATAACCATTGTTCTAATTAAGAATACTTAACCTCGTACGCGAATTGCTCAGGGGAGGATCGCCAGCCCGGTATGCCGCAGGCAACTTGGCCGGCGATGCATGCTGTGGAAATTGAGCCTGAACAGGGTAACTCACGCCGAAAGGGTGAGGCACAAAGCCACGGCCTAACTCCCGCAGGGGATAGGGCCGAGTGGTTGCCAGGCGAAGACGCGGCCGTGCGCATACGCGCGCCCCTGTTTTTCGTCGGGCATCGAATCTTGATGCTACTAAGGGGTACGCGTTATGCCATTCTCATTCCGCTGCACTCCCCAACGATCAGTGATCCAGGCCGCGCGGTCGCGCATCGCTGTGCTTTGCGTTGCGTTGGCCGGCGCGCTGATTCACGCGCACGCGCATAGCGCGCAAGTCAGCTTCCGCTGGGATTACCCCGCGGCCACTGCGGTCGGGTTCTATCTGTATTGCGGAACTTCCAGCGGGGTCTATCCCACCAAGGTTGACGTCGGGATCGCCACCACATACACGTTGGCTGGACTCACCGAAGGAGCGTCCAATACTACTGTGCGGCCACTGCGTACGATGCCGCGAGGATCGAGAGCGCCTACTCCACGGAGCTGCCGGTCGCGATCCCGTACACTGCACCCGTTGCCAACTTCACGATGACGCCTACGAGCGGCACGGCACCGCTGAGCGTCAAGTTCACCAACACCTCAAGCGGCAACGTGACCAGTTACTCGTGGAACTTTGGCGATGGTGGGACTAGCACCCAACAGAGCCCTACTCACGTCTATAGCGTGGCCGGCGCCCGCACCATCACGCTTACGGTTACCGGCCCGGGGGGCAGCAACACAAAGACCGCTTTCATCACATGGCACTACAGGCGCAACGCCGCTGAGACGGGATCTTGACGGCGACGGCAAAGCCGACATCCTCTGGCGCCAGACGAGCACCGGGCTGGTCTCGATCTGGCTGATGAACGGTGGAGCCATCCAGTCATACGCGGGGGGGTGGAACGTATGTCCAGACTGGGTAATCCAGCAGGTCGGTGACTTCAACGGCGACGGCAAAGCCGACATCCTGTGGCGGCAGACCGGCACCGGGCTGGTCGTCGATCTGGCTGATGAATGGCGGAGCCGTGAGTCCTACGCCGGGGGGTGGAACGTAGCACCTGACTGGGTGGTCCAGCGGGTCGGTGACTTCAACGGCGACGGCAAAGCCGACATCCTGTGGCGGCAGACGGGCACCGGGGTGGTCTCGATCTGGCTGATGAACGGCGGACCGTCGAGTCCTACGCGGCCGGGGTGGGACTCGACGACTGGGTGATCCAGGACGTCGGTGACTTCAACGGCGACGGCAAGGCCGACATCCTGTGGCGGCAGACGGCACCGGGGTGGTCTCGATCTGGCTGATGAACGGCGCGAGCATCCAGTCGCTACGGCGGGGGTGGAACGTGGTCCACTGACTGGGCGATCGCAGGAAGTCGGCTGACTTCAACGGCGACGGCAAGGCCGACATCCTGTGGCGGCAGACGGCACCGGGGCGGTCTCGATCTGGCTGATGAACGGCGCGGCATCAGTCGCTACGCGGGGGGGCTGGACCGTTGTCACCGACTGGGTGATCCAGCGAGGTCGGTGACTTCAACGGCGACGGCAAAGCCGACATCCTGTGGCGGCAGACGGCACGGGCGTGGTCTCGATCTGGCTGATGAACGGCGGAGCCAGTCGAGTCCTGCGCGGGAGGGGTGGAACGTAGGTACTGACTGGGTGATCGCGTGGTCCGAGCTGCGCTGACATCCGAGAGAGATCGTCGAAAAATCCCCGCGGTTCTTCCGGACGGCCCGATATTCTGAGAAACCCGACCTCCCCGGCAGTGCGCCATGAGCCGCGAACGACTCGGGGATGGGCTGCCGATTTCGGGGAGGTCTTGAAGATCCTGGTCACGGGCTGCGCCGGCTTCATCGGTATGCACGTCTCGCGCCGGCTGCTGGAAGCGGGGCATGACGTCGTCGGGATCGACAACCTCAACGATTACTATGATCCCGCTCTGAAACAGGCGCGCCTGGAGCAGCTTCGCTCACACAACGGCTTCGCGTTCCGCAAGATGGATATCGCGGACGCACGCGGGGTGCGGGAGTTGTTCGGCGAGCATGCCTTTCCCCGCGTCGTGCATCTGGCCGCGCAGGCCGGCGTGCGCTATTCCCTCGAGAATCCGCACGCCTACGTCGACAGCAACGTGACCGGCTTCCTGAACATCCTGGAGGGCTGCCGACACCACGCGTGCGGGCATCTCGTGTTCGCGAGCAGTTCCAGCGTCTACGGCGCCAACCGGAAGCTTCCTTTCAGCGAGCACGACCACACCGACCACCCATCAGCCTCTACGCCGCCACCAAGAAAGCGAACGAATTGATGGCGCATACCTATAGCCACCTGTTCGGCCTGGCGACCACGGGGTTGCGCTTCTTCACGGTCTACGGCCCCTGGGGCCGGCCGGACATGTCCGCGTTCCTGTTCGCGCGTGCCATCCTGGAAGGGCGTGCAATCGATGTTTTCAATCACGGCGACATGGAGCGCGACTTCACCTACGTGGACGATATCGTCGAAGGTGTGGTTCGGGTGCTCGAGGTGATTCCAGCCGGCGATCCCCAAGCCGACATGGTGCACCCCGATCCCGCCCGCAGCACGGCACCGTACCGGCTCTACAACATCGGCAACCACCAGCCGGTTCCGCTGTTGCAGTTCATCGCGACACTGGAGCAGACCTTGGGACGAAAGGCGGTCAGGAACTTGC
>CAWHCG010000017.1:0-37718 GCA_963827575.1 uncultured beta proteobacterium | reverse complement strand
GTGGTCAGCCGTTCACCGGTGTGTATGTGACGATCCCGTTCCCCCGTTCCCCCGTTCCCCGTTTACCTCTTGCCGTACTCCGTGAAAACGTAATCTCTTGTCTTCACTATCGTGTGGCACGCGAACCCGCACTTGGCGTCGTTCCCCTGCGGCGGAGTGCCAGCCATGGTGCCGGGCGTGAACGTATCGGACGCGGCGTCATAGTCGAACACGGCATATCCCCATCCGCCGCTGTCCGCGAACCTCTTGCTGTCCTTCACCATGAAGTCGACGTTCAGCAGGGTGCCCGGCACGGTCGCATCCGGGAAGAACTCGTTCTGTTTCGGGATCCAATGGACTTTGGCCATCTTGGCGCCGTCGGGGACAGGCTTGCCGTTGGCGGGAATGCCGGCCCGGTAGGCGTCGATCATCACGGGATTGCCGAGGATTACGGCGACCACCTTTTCGTTCCGACTGATGGAGACAGCCTGCCAGCTTTCGTATCCCCTGAACTCGGAGAACGCGAGCCCACCCGGCACTTTCACGGTGTACTTGTCCTGCGCGGAAATGGCCGCGCCGCCCAAGGCAGCGAGCACTCCCGTAACGGTCGCGATCGCCAGCATGCTTTTACAGTTCATTGCCAGCACCTCCTTTTGCCGTCCGTTGCGCGGGGGGGGGGGTGGTCTTACCTTGAGCTGCGTCTCGCCGGATCGCCCCGGTTACGCGGTGCTCGCCTGCTCCCCGACGGGGAGCTTGCGAATGCGCTTACCGGTTGCTGCATAGATCGCGTTGGTCAGAGCCGGCATCACGCACGAGGTCCCCGGTTCACCGATACCGCCAGGCGCTTCCGAGCTCTTCACGAGATGCACTTCCATCTGCGGCACCTCGTTGATGCGCAGCACGCGATAGTCGCCGAAGTTGGTCTGCTCGACGCGGCCGTCCTTGATCGTGATCTCGCCATACAGCGCGCCTGACAGCCCGAAGACGATGCCGCTCTCCATCTGCGCGCGAATCGTATCGGGATTCACCTGGATACCGCAATCGACGACACACCAGACATGCGTCGGGTTGACCGTACCTTCCTTGTCGACACTGACCTGAACGACCTGCGCGATGAAGCTGCCGAAGCCGATGCAGAGCGCAATCCCGCGCCCTTGCCCTGCCGGCAGCGGCTTGCCCATCCCGACTTCTCCGCGGCAATCTGCAAGACGGTCTTTGCTCGCGGATTCTTGTCGAGCAACGCGACGCGGTAAGCCACTGGATCCTGCTTCGCGTTGGCTGCGAGCTCGTCGACGAAGCTCTCGACCGCAAAGGTTCCGCGCGTCACACCCACGCCGCGCCAGAATGCGGTCTGAATTCCGGTGGTGGTTCCTGCGCCACCCAGTCGACATGAATGTCGCTGAACCCGTACGGCTGATTCGCAGACCCCTCGACCGCGTCGGGATCGATGCCGTCTTTGAGGTAAGCCGGGAAGTAGCGCGCGATGATCGACGAGCCGGCGATGCGATGCGACCAGGCTACCGCTTTGCCCTGTGCATCGAGCTCCTGCGCTCAGGCGGTCGTAGTAGTACGGGCGGTACATGTCGTGCTGGATGTCTTCCTCGCGCGTCCAGATGACTTTCACGGGCCCCTTGACCTGCTGGGCGATTTGCACGGCTCGCACCGTCCCGTCGAACTCGAGGCGGCGCCCGAATCCGCCGCCGAGCAAGTGATTGTGGATGCGAACCTGCTCCCGCTTCAGTCCGGTGACTTTCATGACGGCCGCCTGGGTGAGACCTGGAATCTGTGTGCCGACCCAGATGTCGCAGCCGTCCTTGGCGATCTGCACAGTGCAGTTCATCGGCTCCATCGTCGCGTGCGCCAGAAACGGCTGCTCATATACAGCGTCAACCTTCTGCGCGGCGTGCGCAATAGCCGCAGCGGCATCGCCGTCATGCCGGGCCACAGCGCCGGGCTTTTCCGACGCCGCCGCAAGCTGAGCAACGATGTCCGCCGTAGAGAGCTTCGCGTTGGGTCCCGCGTCCCACTGCGGAGCGGCGGCAGCGAGACCTTGCTTGGCCGCCCAGGTATGGATGGCTACGATCGCGACCGCGTCGTCCAGGCGGACCACCTGGTTGACGCCGGGCACCGCCTTCGCCTTTGCTTCGTCAACCGAGACGAGCTTGCCGCCGAAGGTCGGCGAAATCGCCACGACCGCGAACTTCATTCCCGGCGGACGGCTGTCGATGCCGAACTTCGCGCTGCCGTTGACCTTTCCGGCGGTGTCGAGACGCCGATGCGGGGTTCCGATCAATTTGAATTCTGCCGGGGCTTTGAGCGTGACTTTCTCGGGCACGGGTAGCTTCGCGGCGGCATCCACCAACTTGCCATAGGCAAGCTTGCGGCCGGTGGGGGCATGTACGACCACACCTTTTTCCGCGTGACAGCTGGACGGGTCGACGTTCCAACGCCGAGCAGCTGCACTCACGAGCATGACTCGAGCCGTCGCGCCCGCGCGACGCAGGGGGACGTACGAGGCGCGAATGGCAGTCGAACCGCCGGTCATCTGCATGCCAATCAGCGGATTCACATAGATCTTGTCGTCGGGAGGCGAGTGCTCGATGGCGACCTTATCGACGTCGACTTCGAGCTCTTCGGCGATGAGCATCGGAATCGAGGTGTAAGTCCCCTGTCCCATCTCGATGAAGGGCATCACGATCGTGACCTTCCCGCTGCGATCGATGCGCAGAAAGGCATTTGGCGCGAATGGCGCGTCGGTGGTGAGGTTGTCCCGAATCTCGGAGCGTGCGGAGAGGCCGAACCCCAGCATCAGCCCTCCGCCGATCGCAGCGGTCGCGGTGAGCTTGAGAAAGTTGCGGCGCGAGGATGATACGGCGGCGTGAGTCTCGATCGATGTGGTCTTCATTTCAAACCTCCCTACCGGTGAGCGCATCAGGTACGCCGCTCGTGGTGACGCCGGCGGCCTGTTTGATTGCAGCGCGGATACGCGGATAGGTGCCGCAGCGGCAGATGTTGCCCGCCATTGCATCGTCGATGTCCGAGTCGCTTGGCTTGGGTTTGCTCACTAACAGCGCGCTCGCAGACATGATCTGGCCGGATTGGCAGTACCCGCATTGCGGCACGTCGAGGGCGAGCCAGGCGCGTTGGATCGTTTGCCCGCCGGCGTGGCTCCGATGGCTTCGATGGTCGTGATCTGTTTGCCGGCTGCGGCGGAAACCGGCGTGATACAGGAGCGCGTCGGCTGTCCGTCGACCTGAATCGTGCACGCGCCGCACAGCCCCATGCCGCAGCCGAACTTGGTGCCGGTCATGTTGAGCACGTCGCGCAGCGTCCATAGCAGCGGCATATCGTCTGGGATATCCAGGTTGCGAGGCTTTCCGTTCACGTTGAGCGTGATCATTGGCATTCCTCGTCGTTGAGTCATGACGCGTTTCTGCAGCACACGTGTGGGTCAACCGGGTGCGATACACAAGAGCACAGCTTCATCACACCACAAGCGTAGAGCCGAATCCATTGGACGATGGTATCGGTCCATACTTTGGGAGAGTGGACCGGAGCGGATCAGTGACCATCCCCCGGCAAAGCCGGGGCTTTCTGTAGTGAGCCGCTCAAAGCGGCTCATCCGGCCGCCGCGAGTGCGGCGCTGTGCCGATTAACTTCATCACCTGCTCTTCGCCGATGGCGCTGGCATTGTTACACCCTCCCTTGCGTCCGCCAGGACGCGGGGGAGGGCCAGGGTGGGGGCAAGTGCATTGCGGCTGCTCCCCCCATCCCAGCCTTCCCCCGCAAGCGGGGGAAGGAGCAACACACTCCAGCAAATGTCAACTTCTACTGCCACCCCGGCAGAGCCGCGGGGTCTCCCGTCGGACCTTCACGCTGGCAGTGGACGTCGCGTTTGCATGCCAAGTGGTCACCCCCTCAGCCCAACCCGCTTCCCACGAGGCTAGAGGAGCTTCAGAGAGATAGGTGCCCTGGCGCTGGCATCTGGCCGCAAACCGAGACCAAAGTATCATGGACGGTCGCCCTAGAGTGGCGCATCCTCGTATTACAGAGACGGTCGCGAAAGGACCAGAATGGACAACGAGGTCAGCGTGTCGTCGATGGCGATCCGCCAAACGTCGACGGCAGCACGCGCAACCGTGATGGGTGCGCAGCGCGCCATGAGGAAGCTTTGATGGTTGCATCTTCACTCGTGGCAGTGGTCGATGACGACGAGTCGGTACGCGAGTCGCTGCCCGACTTGCTCAGAGAGTTCGGCTTCGCCGCGCAGGCGTTTTCGTCGGCGGAAGAGTTCCTCGCGTCCGACGCTATCGGTGAGACCCGATGTCTGATCCTCGACATCGCGATGCCGGGCATGTCTGGACCCGATCTGCAACAGGAATTGAAACGCCGCGGGCAGGAGATTCCGATCGTCTTCATCACCGCTCACGGAGGCGACACCGTCCGTCCACGGCTGCTCGAGCAAGGTGCCGTGGAGTGCCTGTCCAAGCCGTTCAGTGAGAACGCTTTGCTCGAGGCGCTCAACGCCGCATTTCGAGCGAACTGAAGGAGCCGCCATGCTCGTGCACCTTGAGAATATAATCAATCCCGCGAACGCAACTCACTTTGAAACGAGTTCATTGATCATGTCGCACGGCACACCAATCGTGTTCGTTGTCGACGACGACATCTCGGTGAGAGAGTCGCTGGAATTGCTGATCCGCTGCGCCGGCTGGCAGCCGGAGACATTCGCATCCGCACAGGAGTTTCTCGCTCGCCCGAGGCTGCTTGCCCCGAGCTGCCTGGTACTCGACGTTGGTCTTCCGGACCTCAATGGTCTCGAGTTGCAGAAGCGCGTCGCCGCCGATCGGACCGACATGCCGATCATCTTTATCACCGGTTACGGCGACGTGCCGATGACGGTCCAGGCCATGAAGGCGGGAGCGGTCGAGTTCCTGACCAAGCCGTTCAGCGACGACGTGCTGCTGAACGCCATCCGGCACGCTATCGAGCGCAGCCAGGCTGCACTCGGTCAGGAGGCGGAAATCCGGGCGCTGCGGGACCGTTACGCGTCTCTCAGTCGACGCGAGCGGGAGGTGATGGCGCTGGTGGTTTCCGGCCGGTTGAACAAACAGGTCGGTGGCGAGCTCGGTATCAGCGAGATCACGGTGAAGGCACACCGAGGCAACGTGATGCGAAAGATGAAGGCCGACTCTCTTGCCGACCTGGTGAATATGGCTTCTAGACTCCGCGTCGCACCTGCGCCGAAAGGTTGACACTCGACCAACCGGTCGTTCTCCGCTTCCTCTTCTCTCTCTCCCCTACCCCCGCCCTCGACTCCCTCCTACGCTGGTCGTGGAGTCCGCCGGCCATACCGCCTTGGCACGCTGGAAGGCCCGTCGGGCACATGGCTGATCACGGCTCTGTGCCCCTCTACGGGAGTGCCGTCTATCTCGCGCGTGATGAAGGTCTTGTAACGCAGGAGCGTTGCCCCGCCAGGCTCCTTCGCGTTGCTGTCCAGAAGGCATAGGCCGATGTCGCCGCCGAACCGCTACCGCGGCTCAGAGGACGAAGGCTGGGCGTTCAGCTCGACGTCGCAGCTCGGCTACTTCACCCCGGCCGAAGTGACCGAAGACCAGGACGTGGTGTTCTGGTCGATCGGCCACCTGACTCACCTGTGGACGCAGGCCGACGAGAACGACCCGCATTGGCATGCGCGCGGGTGGATAGTCGACGTGTCGTGGTGACGCGAAAGCACCTGGAGCGCATCTACGTCAAGCTGGGGGTCGAGCGCCTCTGCAGCAGCCATTGCGCTGGGCGCGCTCGCGGAGCGCGGGCCGTAGGGATCACGCCATCCCAATACGCTTGGCACCTTCGCGGAACAGTGCCGCGCCCTGCGGATCGAATCGAAAGGCTGCGAGGAAGTCGGCCAGGCTGTAACTTGGAACGGTCTGGCGAATCGCGGCGGCGTAGGCGCGCGCCTCCTCGAGCGAGCCGGCGAGTGCAAGGCTATAGGCCGCGATCGCGCGGATATGCGGAAAGGCATTCGGGCGCGCGGCGGCCTTGACGGCCCAATCGGCGGCTTCCTCGAACCGGCCGAGGCGCACCAGCGCCATGGCCCGCGCGCCGAGCATGGCGAAGAGCATCGGGTCGAAGGGACTCAGTTCACGCGAGTAGTCGGAGGATAAAATGGCCGCGCTCGGATCGCCGGCCGTCGAGTGGACAAACGCAAGGTTGTAGTGCGCCAGGGCGAAGTTCGGGCTCAGGTCGATGGCCCGCGCCAGCTCGATCACGGCCTGGTCGTGGCGGCCGCGCAGCCAGAGCGCCCGGCCCATGGCCCAGTGCGCGGCGGGGTCGCGATCTTCGGCCATGAGGCTCTGCCCGGCGGCTGCGAAGGCCTTGTCGATTTCCGGTTCACGCTCGGCCCAGCCCTGAAAGGCGTCCTGGAAGTGCGTGAAGGAGAGGCCCGCGTAGGCGCGCGAAAAGGTCGGATCGAGGCCGACGGCCATCTGGAAGAAATGCCGGGCCCGCTCGTTGTCAGGTTTGCTGAACCGGTACATGTGCCACAGGCCGCGATGATGAGCCTCCCACGCGTCCAGCGAGCTCGGCGGCCTCAGGATCGCGCGGTTGCGCTCGGCCGTCTCGATCTCGCTGGCGATAGACGCGACAATCCGGTTGCCGATCTCCTCGAGCACGAGGAACGCGTCGTCCAGCTTGCGGTTGAAGATTTCCGCCCAGACGATCCGGGCGCTGCGCGTCTCGGCGAGCTCGACCGTCACCGTAAGCTGGTCGCCGTGACGCCGCACGGATCCGCTCACGATGTATTCGACGTCCAGCATGCGGCCGGCCTCTTCTGCACCGATGCGTCGCTCGTGCAACGCGAACACGGTGCCTTGGGCGATCACGAACATGCTGCGCAGCTTGGCGAGCCGCGTGATCACGTCGTGGGCAAGGGCATCGGCAGGCCCGCCGCGGACGCCCGGCGCCGCGGACCGGTCGACAAACGGCATCACCGCGATGGAGGCGCGGCGAGCTGCGGCCGTGACAACGTCGTCAGGGCCGCCGCTGCCTGTCGCCGCCGTCAAAGCGGGAGCGGCGGCCGCTGCGGCTGACGCACCGGCGCTCTTCGCCCGGGCCGATCGCCACGCAGCGTGAATCGGAGCGCAATCGAGGCCCTCGGATTCGAACTGCCGGACCGTCGCCGCCACATGCTCCTCAGCCTCTCGAAGTCGGCCGCTCCGGGCGAGCGCAGTCAGCAGGAGCTCATGGACGTGCCGATCGAACGGCGCCAGCTCGAGCCACTTGTCCAAATAGCCAAACGCTTCTTCACCGGAAACGTGGCCGACGAGATGCTCGAGCAGGGCCGCGTGACAGCCCCGGAATCGCCGACGTTGAGCGGTGAGCCACCCGGTGAAGGCCGGGTTTCGGTCGGTTTCCAAGCCCTCCAGGAAGTCTCCTTTGAACAACATGGACAGCGTTCGCTGCCGCTCAGGAGCGAGCGTCCCGATTCCTCCCTCAGCCGCGCGGGCGATCTCGATTGCATCGACGGAGCAATCCGCCAGGTCGAGCCGGATCGTGTCCTCGCCCGTGACGACGCGCTGGCGTTCGCGCTCATCGACGACCTTCCGGATCTTGCTGAGACACCAACGCAGTTCTCCCCGTGGATCGTTGGGAACGTCCCACAACAGTTCGCAAAGGTGACTCCTCGCTACGGGGACCGGCGCGAGGGCGAGATACGCGAAGAGCCCCCGCACCTTGCGCGATGAGGGCAACGCAACCGGCAGGCCGTTCCGGATGATCGTCAGCGGCCCGAGCATGCGCACCTGGATCGAAGGCTCGCCGCCTGGCCGGACCACCCGATCAGATTCCACGGCCATTTCCACGCCGGCTACCACGCTTGGCGGTTACGGTTGAGGTCCACGAAACGAAAGGAGAAACAAAATGGAAACAGCCTCTGCCGTCACCACTGAGAACCATCCAGCTCCCGCCCAGACCGACCTCAAGGCGCTCAAGGCCCGCCAGCAAGCGGCTTGGTCCTCGGGCGATTATGCCCTCATCGGCACCACTCTGCAGATCGTCGGCGAAGAGCTGTGCGAGGCCCTCGACGTGCGCTCAGGACAGACCGTGCTCGACGTCGCGGCCGGCAACGGCAATGCTTCCCTCGCCGCCGCCCGCCGCTGGTGCAACGTGGTCTCCACCGACTACGTGCCCGCGCTGCTCGAGCGCGCCCGCGAGCGCGCCGCAGCCGAACGGCTCGCCATCGAGTTCCGCGAGGCCGACGCGGAATCCCTGCCGTTTCCGGACGGCAGCTTCGACGCGGTCGTCTCGACCTTCGGGGTGATGTTCACGCCCGACCACGACCGGGCGGCGGCCGAGCTGGTGCGCGTGTGCAAGCGCGGCGGCAAGATCGGCCTTGCCAACTGGACGCCCGAGGGCTTCATCGGACAGCTCTTCAAGACCATCGGCAAGCACCTCCCGCCGCCGCCTGGCGCCAAGTCGCCGGCGCTTTGGGGCACCCGCACGCGGATCGCCGAGCTGTTCGAACCGCACGCGACGTCGGTCAAGTCGGCGCAACGAGACTTCGTGTTTCGTTACCGCTCACCGCAGCATTGGCTGGAAGTGTTCAAGACCTACTACGGTCCGGTGCTCAAGGCCTTCGCCGCGTTGCAGCCCGTGGCGCAGGCGGCGCTCGAGCGCGATCTCACCGCCTTGATCGAACGGTTCAACCGCGCCGGGGACGGCTCCGTGGTGGTGCCCAGCGAGTACCTCGAGATCGTGATCGCACGGCGCTGAGTATATTGGGGCGCCGTCGCGCGAAGCGCGGCGGCGACCGAGCAGCGGGCGCTGTTCGGCGCTCCCCTCGAGCCCCTCGTCAGCTGACCTCCTTGGTCTACGACCTCGAGCTCATCGCTCAGCGCTCCGCTTGACGCCGGGGGCTTGATTGGTGAGCGCCTCGAAGGCGCGAAACACACCGTGAGCCGCCTGAAGGCGGCGAAGTACCGCGCTCCTTCCCCCTCTCAGGGGGAAGGCTGGGATGGGGGTCAAGCGCGTACATAGCAGCAGTGCACGCGCCACACCCCCACCCCCCCTGGCCCTCCCCCTGGAAGGGGGAGGGAATGTAGATCACACGGCTTCGCTTCTCGCGACCGCTGCATAGGTCAAACCTTTGCCAGTCCCCCGGCAGAGCCGGGGGTTTACCTGACTGAACAAAAGCGTGTGATGCGATCGAGAATGCCGATCGGCTGCATTCTGGTCGTAGATCAAGCCCTGCGGCGGGCGGCCCCAATCCAGCGACCTTCTTTTCACCAAGCCTGACTCAGAAAATTTTTCCGCCCTGGAGGCGGCTGGATCAGAAAAACAGAAGCCTTTTCCTTCCACTGCTGGATAGAATGCATAGCAACAGGTTCGGCGCCATCGATGGATAGGGCCCCGGGGAAGCTAGGCGTTGATCTTCAACGGGTCCCTTCCCCGGACGCACGCATTCGAAGGAAAGAAGAATAGTGGCCGCCCGACCTGCGTAATCACACACATACTCAGGTGGAGCCGAGAGGAGCGGCGACAAAACATGAGCTCAGGAGACAATGACGCCCTTCTGCCGAAGGGCCGCCGCAATTTCATTGCGGGAGGAGCAGCATCGCTCACGCTGGCGGCGGCCGGCAAGTACACCGTGGCAGCCGCTTCGGCACGCGATTCAACGCCCGCGCCGCCGTCCGATGCGCGCGCTTCGACAAACGCCCTGGTCTTCGACGTCTTCGGTACCGTGGTGGACTGGCGCGGCTCCATCATTCGAGAGGGGCAGCTGCTCGGAAAGCGCAAGGGCATCGACGTGGATTGGGTGGCATTTGCCGACGCCTGGCGAGGCGGCTACCAGCCCGCCATGCAGCGCGTGCGCAGCGGCCAGATCCCGTGGACCAACATCGACGGTCTGCACCGGCTGATCCTGAACGATCTGATACGCCAGTTCGACATCCAGGGATTGTCGGAAGAGGAAATCGATCACTTCAACCGTGCCTGGCACCGGCTGTGGCCGTGGCCTGATTCCGTGGGCGGATTGCACCGCTTGAGCTCGGGCTACATCGTGTCGACCCTGTCCAACGGCAACGTGAGCCTGCTGACCAACATGGCGAAGTACGCCGGGTTGCCTTGGGACTGCATCTTGTCTGCGGAACTATTCGACCATTACAAGCCCGATCCCGAGGTCTATCTGGGCGCCGCCAAGCTGCTCGGTCCCGCGCCGGCCCAGGTCATGATGGTGGCGGCCCACGTGGACGATCTCAAAGCGGCGAAGAAGGTCGGCCTGAAGACGGCGCTCGTCACGCGCCCGCTCGAGTTCGGGCCCCAGCGCAAGGCAGACACCGCGCAGGACGGCGCGGGCATCGCGGATGTGACCGCGACCGACTTCATGGATCTCGCGACACAGCTCGGGGTGTAGCACCGATTCCGGGCCAGACAGGAATGATCATGAGCCAAGATCGAGTCCTAGCCACCTACCTGATCGAGACGCCGCACGCGCTCGAGCATGCGGCGGCCGTGATCGCCGGGGAGCAGTCGAGCGGCACGTTCGTGTCGGTCCCGGGGGAGACGCAACGAACTGAAAGAGCGTTTCGGGCGCAGATCCTGCGCATCGAACCTCTGGATACAGTGCGCGCGCCGAGCCTGCCCGGGAGCAAGCCGCCGCGTTCGGCAGCGGGCCGCGCCGAGTACCGCCGCGGCCGGGTCGTCATCTCGTTTCCGCTGCACAACTTCGGCCCTTCGCTGCCCAGCCTGCTCGGCACGGTGGCGGGCAACTTGTACGAGCTGCAGGAACTGTCTGGCGTTCGCCTGGTGGATCTGGAGCTGCCGCCAGCGTTCGCCGAACGCTACCCGGGCCCCGGCTTTCGGCATCGACGGCACGCGCAAGCTCGCCCAGGTGCATGGCCGGCCCTTGATCGGCACGATCGTCAAGCCCAGCATCGGGCTGTCCACCGAAGCACTGTGCAAGCTGGTGCGCGATCTGGCATCGGCCGGGCTCGACTTCATCAAAGACGACGAGCTGCATGGCGGACCCGCCTATGCCCCGTTGGCGGAGCGCGTCGCGGCGGTCATGCCCGAGATCCGGCGCGTCGCCGAAGCGACCGGCAAGAAGCCATGTATGCGTTCAACATTACCGGCGACGTGGAGCACATGCTGCGCGGCCACGACCTGGTGAAGAAGCATGGCGGCACCTGCGTGATGATCAACATCAACAGCGTCGGCTTCGCCGCGCTGGCGCATGTGCGGCGCCATTGCGAGCTGCCGATCCACGGCCATCGCGCGAACTTCGGCGCGATGGCGCGGCACCCGCTGCTGGGCATCGGGTTCACCGCCTACCAGAAGCTGTGCAGGCTGGCCGGGGTGGATCACCTGCACGTGGGCGGCTTCAACAGCAAGTTCTATGAGAGCAACGAGGAAGTCGGCCGCTCGATCAACGACTGCCTCACCCCCATGTTCGGGGACTACCGCGTCATGCCCGCGATCTCGTCGGCGCAATGGGCGGGCTCGGCCTTGCCCATCTATGCCGCCACCGGCACCGATCGACGTGATCCACCTTGCCGGTGGCGGGATCATCGCGCATCCGGGAGGCACCGCTGCAGGCGTGCTGAGCATGCAGCAGGGCTGGGAGGCGGCGCTCTGCCGGCGCGACGCTGGAGGGCTACGCCAAGTCCCATCCGGAGCTGCGCGCCGCGATCGAGAAGTTCGGAGGCCGAAGCTGATGGCAACCCGCTCCGAGCTTCTGCTCGCCTTCTACGGCGACGATTTCACCGGCTCCACGGATGCGATGGAGGCGCTCGCCCTGTCGGGACTGCGCACCGTGCTGTTCCTCTCACCGCCGAAACCCGAGTTCCTCCAACAGAAGTTTCCGGATCTGCGCTGCATGGGTGTAGCCGGCACCAGCCGTGCGATGTCACCGGCAGAGATGGACGCGCAGCTCGAGCCGGTGCTGCGAGAGCTGTGGGCGCTGGGCGCGCCGCTCACCCACTACAAGGTGTGCTCGACGTTCGACTCGGCTCCGGAAGTGGGCAGCATCGGCCATGTGGCCGACATGGCGCGCGGGACGCTCGCTCCCGGCCAGACGATCTCCGTGCTGGCGGGAGCCCCGCCGTTGCGGCGCTATACCGTATTCGGCAACCACTTCGCCGCGGCGGGAGACGAGATCTTCCGGCTCGACCGGCACCCGACCATGTCGCGCCATCCGGTGACGCCGATGCATGAGGCCGACCTGCGCGTGCACCTGTCGCATCAGACGCGGGCGCATGTCGCCCTGATGAGCTTGCCGGAGCTTGCCGGCGACGACGCCAGCGTCGATGCGCGTCATGCGCAGAAGCTGGGCGGCAAGCCCGACCTGTTGCTCTACGACGTGGCCGACGATCAGAGCTTGCGCACGGCCGGCCGGCTGATCTGGCAACAGGCGCAGCGCGCACAGCACTTCGCGATCGGGTCCTCCGGAGTCGAGTACGCGCTCACCGCGCACTGGCGCGCGAGTGGCGTGATCCCGGCGGCGCGGGCAACGTTCCCGGCCGTGTCGCAGGTGAAGCAGCTGCTCGTCGTATCCGGCAGCGCCTCGCCCATGACTGCGAGTCAGATCCAGTGGGCGTCGGAGCACGGCTTCGACTGCATCCGGGCCCCGACCGAGGAACTGTGCCGGCCCCAGGCTGCAGAGACCGCGTCCAGAGACCTGTTCGAACGTGCGCTCGCGTCGCTTTCTGCCGGAAAGAGTGTGGTGGTCTATTCCGCAGCCGGGCCGGACGATCCCAGCATCCGCGCGACCCGCGAAAGACTGGCCGCGAGCTCGAGCGGCAGCTCGGGGAACACCGCGAAGATGCTGGGCGGCGCGCTCGGCCGGCTCGCGCGCGAGCTGCTGGCGCGCAGCGGCCTCCGGCGCGTGGTCGTAGCAGGGGGAGACACCTCGAGCTATGCGACGCAGGAGCTGGGCCTGTACGGGCTGGAGATGCTCGCCGAGCTGACCCCCGGCGCCCCGCTGTGCCGCGGCTATTCGGATGATCCCCGGTTCGACGGCCTGGAGATCGCGTTGAAAGGCGGCCAGATGGGCAAGGCGGACTATTTCGGAATGGCGCGCGGCGGGTGAGCCGGCGCCAGTGACGTCGTCCCATGACGTCGTCGAGGTCGGTATCGGACGGCGGTAGACACGCAGTTTTTTCGAGGAGGAACGAGCATGAAGAAAGTAGCGGTTCTTGGCGCGGGCGGCAAGATGGGCTATCGGGTGTCCGCCAATCTGAGGGGCGCGCCTTACCAGGTGAGCCACATCGAGGTCAGCGAAGCGGGACGTAACCGCCTCAAGGAGCTGGGGATCACGTGCGTGGAGGCCGACAGCGCCCTCCCCCAGGCCGATGTGGTGATCCTCGCCATTCCCGACAACATGATCGAGAAGGTCACCGCAAAGCTGGTCGACAAGTTCAAGCAGGGCGCCACCCTGATTGCGCTCGACGCGGCCGCACCGTTCGCCGGCCATCTGCCCGAACGCGCGGATCTGACGATCTTCGTCGCGCACCCTTGCCATCCGCCCATCTTCAACGACGAGACCGACCTCGAGGCCAAGCGGGACTACTTCGGCGGCATCAAGGCCAAACAGGCGATCGTGTGCGCACTGCTGCGCGGGGACGAGGCGAATTTCGAGCTGGCGGAGGACGTGTCCAAACGCATGTATGCCCCGGTGATCCGCTCGCACCGGGCCACCGTGGACCAGATGGCGATCCTCGAACCGGTTCTGTCCGAGACCGTATGCGCGACCTGCCTGACCATCATTCGGGAAGCCACCGACGAAGCGGTACGCCGCGGCGTCCCGCAGGAGGCGGCCCGCGACTTCATCCTCGGGCACCTGAATGTCGAGCTGGCGATCCTGTTCGACCAGCTGCCCGGGGTGAGGATGTCGGACGCCGCCAACAAGGCGGTCGACCGCGCCAAAAAGGAGATCTTCGCGCCCGACTGGAAGAAAGTGTTCGAGCGCGATGCAATCGCCGAGAACATTCGCATGATCACGTCGGTTTGATAGCAGGAGGCGGAGATGCTGAAAAAGGAAGTCGCAAAGGGAAGCGGGGGCCGGGTGATCGTGATGGATTCGATCACGAAGGTCACGCCTGAGGATGTCGGTGCAGTCGTCGTGTGCGCTTCGCATGGCGGCACCAGCTCGGGAGAGTTCGCGCTCGAAGTGCCGCTCAAGGCGGTGATCTTCAACGATGCCGGCGTGGGCAAGGACAATGCCGGCATCGCCGCGCTCGACATGCTGCAGGCGCGCGGCGTCGCGGCCGCGACGGTAGCACACACCAGCGGGCGCATCGGCGATTCGCTCGACATGTGGGAGAACGGCGTGCTGTCCCACGTGAACGCTGTCGGCCGCGCCGCCGGGCTCGCGCCCGGGGCCAGGGTGCGCCCGGCGCTCACGGAACTGGTGTCGCGCTGAGTCAAAAGGGGAAGATGAACCCGCACTCTGAATTCGCCGATCCTGCCATTGTCCTGGCGCCGCCGGCGCGCGCGCCGAAGTGGCTGGTAGCGCTCGAGGCCGCAGCAGGCAGCGGCCATCGAGGCCGCCGCCGCGCTCATCGTGGTGGCGGAGATCGTCATCCTGTTGGCCGGCGTGATCTCCCGCTATGTCTTCCACCGGCCGATCCTCTGGTCGGACGAGCTGGCCTCGATCCTGTTCCTGTGGCTGGCGATGCTGGGTGCGGTGGTGGCGCTGCGCCGCGGCGAGCACATGCGCATGACCGCGGTGGTCGGCATGGTGTCGCCGCCGGTGCGGGCGTTCCTCGATGTTCTGGCGATCGCGGCGGCGCTCACTTTTCTCATCCTCATCGTCCATCCGGCGTACGAGTTCGCGCACGACGAGGCCGTGATCACCACACCGGCGCTCGAGATCACCAACGCATGGCGCGCCGCTGCGCTGCCGGTCGGCACCGCGCTCATGTTGCTCATCGCGCTGATGCGGCTGCTGGAAGCGGGAAGCTGGCGCCTGATCGCGGGCCCGCTCGCCGTGATCGGTGTCGGCATCGGCGTCCTCCTGTTCCTGCAGCCCGTGCTGTTCGAGCTGGAAAACGAGAACCTGCTCATCTTCTTCGTCGGGATCGTCGCGCTCAACGTCTTCGCCGGCGTGCCGATCGCGTTCGCCTTCGGCCTGGCCACTTACGGCTACCTGGCCATCACCACCATGATCCCCATGCCGGTCATCGTGGGGCGCATGGACGAAGGCATGTCCCATCTGATCCTGCTCTCCGTCCCGCTGTTCGTCTTTCTCGGCCTGCTGATCGAGATGACCGGCATGGCGCGCGCGATGGTCGCGTTCCTGGGCAACCTGCTGGGCCACGTGCGCGGCGGCCTGCACTACGTTCTGGTGGGCTCGATGTATCTGGTTTCCGGGATCTCCGGGTCCAAGGCGGCCGACATGGCGGCGGTCACGCCGGTGCTGTTTCCCGAGATGCAGCGCCGCGGCGCAAGCAAGGGAGACCTGGTCGCGCTGCTCTCCGCAACTGGCGCGCAGACCGAGACCATTCCACCCAGCCTGGTGTTGCTCACGATCGGTTCGGTGACGGGCGTCTCCATCGCCGCGCTGTTCACGGGCGGGATGCTGCCCGCCGTCGTGCTGGGGCTGACGCTATGCGCGCTCGTGTGGTGGCGTTACCGCAACGAGGACC
The DNA here is from genome assembly GCA_963827575.1 of uncultured beta proteobacterium. Classification (GTDB taxonomy): domain Bacteria; phylum Pseudomonadota; class Gammaproteobacteria; order Burkholderiales; family SHXO01; genus SHXO01. The sequence goes on along the minus strand of CAWHCG010000017.1, from coordinate 22,098 downwards.
TGTCGCATGTGCAGCGTGCGAGCGGCGGGCAGATCGTGCGCAGCCTGCTGATTGCAGTGCCCGCCCTGGCGCTGCCGTTCGTGATTCGCGCCGCGGTGGTCCGGGGCGTGGCCACGGCCACCGAGGTGTCCACCATCGGCATCGCGTACTCCGTGATCGCGGGGCTGCTGATCTACCGGCAGTTCGATTGGCGCCGGCTGCTGCCCATGCTGGTGGAGACCGCATCCCTTTCGGGCGCGATCCTGCTCATCATCGGTGCTGCCACCGCCATGGCCTGGTCGCTCACCCAGTCGGGGTTTTCGCAGGACCTCGCGGATGCGATGGCGGCGCTGCCAGGCGGAAAGGTCGGCTTCATCGCGGTGTCGATCGTGGTGTTCATCATCCTGGGCAGCGTGCTCGAGGGCATTCCCGCGATCGTGCTGTTCGGCCCGCTGCTGTTTCCGATCGCGCGGCAGATGGGCGTGCACGACGTGCATTACGCCATGATCGTGATCCTGGCCATGGGCATCGGCCTGTTTGCGCCGCCCTTCGGCGTCGGCTATTACGCCGCTTGCGCCATCGGCCGCGTCAACCCGAACGAAGGCATTCGCCCTATCGTCGGTTACATGCTGGCTCTGGTGGTCGGGCTGATCCTGGTGGCCGCGGTGCCATGGATCTCGATCGGGTTCTTGAAGAAGTGACGATCACCGCCTGAGGCTGGTCATGAAACTTGATCACGAGGCATCCTCCACCAGTGGTGAGGGGTTCAAGGGAGTCGCACAGGTCGGCAGCAGCACGCAAACGCGCCTCTCACCCTCTCCTCATCCCTCTGCGCTCGAGGAAAAGCGGGCATCCGGAGTGACACGTCGGCAGGTCCTCGCCGCCGGCGTGGCATTGCCGCTGTTTGGCATCATCAGCGGACGGGGCTCAGCGGCCCGGCCGAAGTACCGATTCAAGTTCGCGGGGAATCTGCCCATGACGCACCCGATCAACGTGCGCGTGAAGGAGATCCTGCCCAAGATCCTGGAGGAGTCGAACGGGCGACTGGAGGTGCGCATGTTCCCGAACAACCAGCTCGGGGGCGACTCCGACATGCTGTCGCAGCTGCGCGGCGGCGCGCTGGAGATGTTCGTGCTGTCCGGCACCAACGTCCTGTCCACGATGGCAAAGCAGACTTCGCTGTACGGGGTGGGCTTCGCGTTCAAGGACTATTCCCAGGTCTGGGCGGCGCTCGACGGCGAGCTCGGCGCTTTCCTGCGCGGCGTGATCGCCAAGGTCAACCTGCACGCCTTCGACAAGCTGTGGGACATCGGCTTTCGGCAGATCACCAGCAGCACCAAGCCGATCCTGACCCCCGAAGACCTGCAGGGCTTCAAGATCCGCGTGCCGGTCAGCCCGCTGTGGACGTCCCTGTTCCAGCATCTGGGCGCGGCGCCGACCTCGATCAACTTCAGCGAGGTCTACTCGGCGTTGCAAACGCACATCGTGGACGGCCAGGAGAACCCGCTCTCGCTGATCCTGATCGCCAAGCTCTACGAGGTGCAGAAGCACATCTCGATCACCAACCACATGTGGGACGGCCAGTTCACCCTGGTCAACGGCCGGGTCTGGAAGTCGCTGCCTCCCGATCTGCAGGAAGTCCTGGCGCGCAACTTCAATGCCGCGGCCGTGAAGGAGCGCGAAGACCTGGTCAAGGTGAACCAGAACGTCGAGACCGAGCTGACGAAGCTCGGCCTGGTCTTCCACCGCACCGATTCCGAAGCGTTCCGTGCTGCCGTGTCGAAGTCCGGCTACTACAAGAAGTGGAAGGCCGCGTTCGGCCCGGAGGCCTGGGCATTGCTCGAGAAATATTCCGGCCCCCTGGTTTGAACCTTCAGCAGCCATGAGGCAGGGAGGGGCAACTGAAATGGCAATGCGACTCGAAGGGCGCGCCGCGATCGATCACCGGCGCGGCGCAGGGGATCGGCAAGGCGATCGCCGAGGCGTTCGCGCATCAGGGCGCGCGCGTGGTGATCGGCGACATCAATGGCGAGCGCGCCGCTGCAACGGCTGTCGAGCTCAGTGGCGGCGGCCGCAGCGTCCGCAGTCTCCAGATCGACGTGGCGGATCCCGCTTGGGGGAGAGACGCTGGCGCGCACTGCGTGCGCGAGTTCGGCCGCGTGGACATCCTGGTCAACAACGCCGGCATCGGCATCAACAAGCGCACCCTGGATTTCCCGCTCGATGAGTGGGAGCGCGTGATCAAGATCAACCTGACCGGCGCGTTCCTGTGCGCGCAAGCCGCGGCGCGGCGCATGGTGGAGCAGCGCTCCGGGAAGATCATCAACATCGTGTCGCTGTCCGGCCAGCGCGGCGGGATCGGGCGCGCGGCGTACGGCGCCTCGAAGGCCGGGCTCGAGCTGCTCACCAAGGTGATGGCAGTCGAGCTCGCGGAGCTCGGCGTGAACGTGAATGCGATCGTTCCCGGGTCCGATCGCCACGGACGTCGGCCGCGCAATGCACGATCCGGCGACGGTCGAGGCCTACCACTTTCTGGTGCCCCAACGGCGCTACGGCGAGCCGCGGGAGATCGCCGACGCGGCGGTGTTCCTCGCCTCGAGCGAGAGCGACTACGTAAACGGGCACTCGCTCAACGTGGACGGCGGATTCCAGGCAGCGGGGTTGATGTACCCGCTGCCGTCTTCGCGGGGGAGTCAGTGAGCCTTGCAGGATTGCGTGAGTCAAACCACACCGCCCCGTCGCGCTTCGCGCGCCACCCCGCCTCGTGAGCGAGGAGTAGCCTCGTCGGCCCGAGGCAGGGGTGGCACGCGCAGCGTGACGGGGTGCTGCCCCCTGCCGGAGGGGCGGGTGGCACGCGCAGCGTGACGGGGTGGTGGGAGCCTGCCTGCGAACGAATGCCCGCGAAGCGGGCGGTGATGGGAACTACAGCGAGCGTGAACCATGAAGAACGTCATTAGAGATACCGACGTGTGCGTGAGCCGCCGTCGCTTCATGCAGGCGGCCTGCGCGCCATTGCTGATGGCCGGATTCGGCGCCTTGCCTGCCGCCGCCTTGGCCGCACAAGGAGGGAAAAAGCCTGTGGAAACCCCGGGAAAGACCTGGCTCGAGGTGTCCTTGAACGGACCCTGGTCGCGCGACTGGCAGCCGGCGATTCCGATCTCCGTGCAGGATATCGTAGCAGACGGCATCGCATGCGCGCGGGCGGGCGCCGCCATCGTGCACGTTCACGCCTATGACGAGAAGACCGGCCGGCAGAAGGACGATGCCGATCTGTATGCAGCGATCATCGAGGGCATCCGGGCCAAGGAAGACGTCGTCGTATACCCCACCCTGCCGTTCGCCGGCAGCGTGGACGCCCCGCAGATGATGACCGCGCAGGCGCGCTTCGCGCACACCGAAACGCTGGCCAAGCGCGGGCTCCTGGAGTGGGCGGTCGTGGATCCGGGCTCCACCAACATCACCCGGCTGAACGAGATCTCGGCTGGCAAGGAAGGCTTCGTCTACGCCAACCCGGAATCCCACATCCGCCGCGGCCTCGAGCTCGCCTCCCGCTACGGCTTTCACCCGGGGTACGCGCTGTACGAACCCGGCTTCGTGCGCCTGGGCGCTGCGCTCGAGCGCGCCTACCCCTACGTCCCGCAATGCATCTACCGCTTCATGTTCTCCGACGGCTTGAGCTTCGGCTTCCCGCCGCAGCCCTACGCGCTCGACGCATTCTTGCGGCTGCTGCAGGACGAGGCGCCGCATGCGCCGTGGATGGTCGCCGGCCTGGACGTGGACATCACCCCGTTGATCACCTACGCGGCCGAGCGCGGCGGTCATGTTCGTGTGGGACTGGAGGATGCGCCGTTCGGCGCACGCAAGACCAACGTGCAGCTGGTGGAGCAGGCAGTCGGCCTGATTCGCTCGGCGGGCAAGGAGCCCGCGAGCATGCAGGAGATCCGGCGCGCGCTCGCCCGGCCTTGACGTCTGGGAGAGTGCGCCGCTGCGGCCAGAGGAACTGGATTGCGATCCCAATTTCGCGCTCGTCCGACGGGAAGTCCGGCCTGGCGTGGGTCCCCGATCTGCAACCGTTGGCCGCATGGGACGAAGCGGAGCGCAAGTGGCGCAGCGGTAGTGCAGAGCACCGCTAGAAGCGCCCCGAAGGCTGCGCCGATCACCCCTTGCTTGTCTTTGACGTGTGACTGAAGCGGAAGAGTGCCATGCTCAATGAACTCGAAGTTGCAATCATCACCGGCGGAGCCGGTGGCATCGGCGAGGCCGCGGCGCGTGCGATCGCCCGGCGCGGCGGGCGTGTCGCGGTGGCGGACCTGCGTCTCCCGGCCGCTGAGGAGACAGCCGCACGCATGCAGGCCGAGGGGCTGCGCGTCGAGCCGGTTAGTGTGGATGTTGGCAATGAAGCGAGCGTGGCCACCATGGTGGAGAAGGTGCTGAGCCGCTGGGACCGCATCGACATCCTGGTGAACAATGCCGGCATAGAGAGCTCCAAGCCCTTCCTCGAGATCGGTCTGGAGGAATACGAGCGCGTGATGCGCGTGAACACGACCGGCGCGTGGCTGTGCTCCCAGGCCGTCATCCCGGCGATGCTGCGACAGGGCAGCGGCTGCATCGTGAACGTCAGCTCCGTCGCCGGGCAGCGTGGCGGCGGCCTGCTCGGGACCGCGGCCTATTCGACATCGAAGGGCGCGGTGATCGCGCTGACCAAGGCGCTCGCCCGCGAATTCGCCCGCTCCGGCATCCGCGTGAACGCGGTGTCACCCAGCCTCACCATGACCGATCTCGCCAAACGCCAGCTCGACCGGCTCGACCCCGGCACGCTGGACCGGGTGATCGCGATGACGCCCGCCGGCCGCGTGGCGCAGGCCGAGGAGGTCGCCGCCGTGATCGCGTTCCTCACGTCGGACGAGGCCTCGTTCGTCGCCGGCCACGTGCTGAACGTGGATGGCGGGACGGCTATGTGACGGGCGCCGGCGGCGACCCGGGCGGCGGCCTTCCTATGTTTCTGGACGCACCACAGCGTCGGGGAAATTCCCGTCCCCGACAACCAGAACTCGGTCTGGACTGGCCCGCGCGGCCCGCTTCTGCTGCACGACTTCCAGCACGTCGAATAGTTTGCTTGCGATGCCTGCGTGGGATAGGTCCTAGCCGAACCGACGTCGTCAATCCTGGCAATGCCAAGAAGAGTGACGAATGAAGGGGAGTGAAGGATAACCCTGGAGGGCGCAGCACCAGGAGCCGGGACGCAGCGTGAAGATCGCACTCCGCAAGCGATCGCTCCAGCCCGACTCGGTCAGGAACACCCCACGCAGCCGCACTTCAGTGCGTCTCCGCCGCCGTGCGCTGCTGCGCGGCCCCGCCGCTGGACTTCGCTGCGCTCCCCTGCTCGCCCGAGGTGAGGAAATGCACCTCCTGCGGCTGCCATTGCGCGAGCACCGGATCGCCGGGCTCGAGCGGATCGGCGAAGAAGATGCTGTCGGCCTGGTTCACCACGAACTCCTCGGCGCAGGCTTCCTCGAGCGTGATCTTCAGCCACGAGCCCTGGTACTCCATCGCGCTGACCCGCCCGCTCACCGTGTTCAACCCCGCCTCGCCGTCGCCCGCACTCTGCCGGCGCAGGCGGATCCGGTCCCGGCGCACCGCAACCTCGAACGTCGATCCGACCGCGGGCGCCGGATCGGGAGCGCTCAGTACGATGCGCCGGCCGCCGCTGTCGATGGTAACGGTTGCGCCGCCGCTGTGCGTCACGGTCCCGGAGAGCACGTTCTGCCCGCCGATGAACCGCGCCACATACGGCGTGCGCGGCCGGTCGAACACCTCGCGGGCCGAACCGGCCTGGTCGATCTGCCCCTGGTCCATCACCACCACCATGTCGGCGAGCGCGATGGCCTCCATCTGCGTGTGCGTCACATGGATGAAGCTGATGCCGACCTCGTGCTGGATGCGCCTCAGCTCGCCGCGCATCTGCAGGCGCAGGAACTCGTCCAGCGCCGACAGCGGCTCGTCGAGCAGCAGCACGCGCGGGTTGGTGATGAGGGCGCGGGCGAGCGCGATGCGCTGCTGCTGTCCGCCCGAGAGCTGCGCCGGCAGCCGGTCTGCGAACTGCTTCATGCGCACGCGCGCGAGCATTTCCCCCGCGCGCGCGTGCCGATCGGCCTTGCCCACGCCACGCACTTTGAGATTGAAGGCGACGTTGTCCAGACAGCTCAGATGCGGGAACAGGGCATAGCTCTGAAACATCATGGCCGTGCCGCGCTCGACCGGCGGGGCACCGACCACGTTCTGCCCGTCGATCAGCACCGCGCCCTCGGTGGGCTGCTCGTGCCCGGCGATCATGCGCAGGATGGTGGTCTTGCCACACCCGGATGGGCCGAGCAGGCAACAGTAGGCGCCTGCCGGGATCTTGAGGTCGATGGCGCGGACCGCGACGGTTTCGCCGAAGCGTTTGGTGACGCCGGCCAGCTCGATGCTGCCGCGGGCGGTCGCATTCTTCTTTCCCGGTTCCATGCTCACTCCAGTTCCACGTGCACGCTACGCATCAGGGCACACTCCCGGCGGATTCGGGTACGGGTGCAGGCGCCGTCAGGCGGGCCCGCCGGCGCTGAATCATGGCGATCGAGCCGAGCGCGAGCGCAATCGCTGCGAACGAGACCAGAGTGGTGACGGTTCCCAGCGCATACAGCGCCGGTGAGGTGACATTGGTCGTCATCCCCCAGATCTCCATGGGCAGCGTGTTCTGAGCTCCGGCGGTGAGCAGCGTGCGGGGAAACTCGTCGTAGGACAGGGTGAACCCGAACAGCGCCACGCCGATGATCCCGGGCAGCAGGATGGGCACCACCACCAGCCAGAAAATCTGCCAGTGGCTCGCGCCCAGATCGCGGCCGGCTTCCTCGAAGGCACGGTCGAAGCGGCTCAGCACCGCGAACATGATCAGCAGACCGAACGGGAGCGTCCAGGTGAGCTGCGCTCCGAGCCCGGACACGAACCAGCGCGTGGGGACTTCGAACAGCTGGAAGGTCAGCCCCACGCCCAGCCCCACCAGGATGCCCGGCATGATCAGGCTGGCCACCGCCAGGTAGAACACGAAGGTCGACCCCGGGAAGCGCCGGCGGAACGCCAGGCCGGCCATTACCGACAGGCACACCGTCAGCGTCAGGACGATGACGGCGAGCATCATCGAACGGGCGAACGCGCCGGCGAAATCGCCGGTGCGCTCCTGTGCGAACAGGGCGTGGAACCAGTGCAGGGACGCGCCCTGCATCGGGAAGGTCAGTCCCCCCGTCGGGCCCTGGAACGACAGGATGTAGATCGCCGACATCGGACCGTAGAGGAACGCGACGAACAGCGCGAAGAACGCCGCCAGCGCATAGAAGGTCCACGGGCGCTCGCCGTAGGCCTGGTGGCCCGGTGCAGGTTGACCCATCGTCGTTACCCGGCCAGCTCTCTGCGCACGTCCACGATGCGCAGGATTCCCGCCACCATCAGGCCCACGGTGATCAGCAGCATCACCGCGCTCGCCGCAGCGGGTGGATACTGCACCATGGCGATCTGATTCATCATGGCGGAGGCCACCGACGCGGTATGGCTCCCGCTCATGACTTTGACTACGAAGAAATCTCCCATGACCAGCGTGATAACGAAGATCGAGCCCAGCGCGATGCCGGTCTTCGACAGCGGGATCACGATGTCCCACAGGATGCGCGCACGGCTGCTCCCCGCGTCCACCGCGGCCTCGATGATGGCGCGATCGATGCGGGCCATGGAGTTGAAGATGGGCACGATCATGAACAGCGTGAACAGATGCACGTAGGCGACGATGACCGCAAAGTCGGAGAACAGCAGGAACTCGAGCGGCTCGTTGGTGACGCCTGCCGCCATCAGCGCCTGGTTGAAGATGCCGTTGCGCCCCAGGAACGGGATCCAGGAAATCATGCGGATGATGTTCGAGGTCCAGAACGGCACCGTGCACAGCAGGAACAGCGCCATCTGCCAGAGAATGCTGCGGACGTGGAAGACGAGGAAATAGGCGACCGTGAAGCCCACCACCAGCGTGATCGCCCACACGATCACGGCGAAATAGATGGTCTTGAAGTACAGCGACAGCGTGACCTTCGTGGCGAACAGCTCGGCATAGTTGGCCCACACGAACGCGGGCACCGTGTTGATGCCGTCGAAGTCGAAAAAGCTGAAGGCGATGACCACCAGCAGCGGGATGCCGAAAAACAGCAGGAGCACCAAGGCCATGGGTGCGACCTGCAGGTAGGAGCTAAGGGTCGTTGAGAGCTTCACTTCCGTGCTGTGCCCTTCTTTGTATGGTGCGTCCGGGTTCTCCGTGGACCCTCCTCCCCCTTCAAGGGGGAGGTCGGGAGGGGGATGGGTTCGACCTTTGGCGATACCCATCCCCACCCCAGCCCTCCCCGTGAAGGGGAGGGAGCGCAGACTATTCTGCGGGTCCTGCCCGCTTACGACGCCAGAAACTCATTCCACTTCGCGACCATGTAGCGGTTCTCGTCCATCAGCGTGTTCCAGCAGGCGACCTGGCCCATCCTTTCCCAGAACGACCCGCCGTCGCGCACCGAGCCGGCTTTCTCCATCAGGTTACCGTAGGGGTCGCGGATCTCGCCCTTGGCCGCTTTGCCCTCGTACCAGTAGCCGTACTCGTCGGCCGTCATGAACTTCTTGGCGGTCTCGGGCACCGAGCTGTAGTACCCCTGCTTGGCGATGAACCCGCCCTGCCAGCCGGACATGTACCAGTTCAGGTAGGCGTAGGCGGCATCCAGCTTCGGACCCGTCAGGTGCGCCATGGGCGCGATGCAGCTCGCCCAGGCCCGATAGCCTTCCTTCAGCGGTGCGTAGTAGCACGGAATGCCGCGCGAGCGCACCGCGGTCACGGCCGGCGACCACATCGACTGGACCACGGTCTCGCCCGAGGCCATCAGGTTGACGGACTCGTCGAAGGTGGCCCAGAAGGCCCGGAATTGCCCGGACTTCTTGGCCTTGATGAGGATCGCGATGGTCTTGTCGATCTCCTCCTTGCTCATGTTGCCCTTGTCCTTGTACTTGATGTCGCCGCGCGCCTCGATCGCCATGGCCGCATCCATGATGCCGATTCCGGGCACCGACACGATCGAGGTCTTGCCCTTCCACTCGGGGTTGAGCAGCTCCGCCCAGCTGTCGATCTTGCGCTTGACCACGTCCGGGCGCATGCCCAGCGTGTCGGCGTTGTAGACGGTCGGGATGCCCGTGGCCAGACCGGTGGGCTTGGTGGCGAACTTCTTGTCGCCCGCCTTCTCGATGTACTGCACCTCGAAGGGCAGCACACCCTGGTTGGAGACCTTGCGCCCGTCCGGATACTCGCCCTTGCTGAAGATCGGCACCACCTGGTCCCACAGCTTGATCCTCTTCAGGTCGATGGGATGCAGCGTCGCGCGCGGCAGCATGTAGAGCTGGAAGAAGTACTCGATGTCGGCGATGTCGATGGACTGGGGCTGTGTCGCCAGGCGGTTCAGCAATGCATCGTGGGGTGCGGTCTGCATCTCGACGGTGAAGCCGAGGTCCTTGGTGGCCTGGTCGGCGATCTCCTTGATCGCCGAGTAGGAGCCGCCCACCTGCACCAGCTTGACGTCCTTCATGTTCTGGGACCAGACCAGCGGGAAGCCATCGATCAGGCCGGTGCCGGCCGCCGCGCCGGCGGTCACCGCCGCGGTCTTGAGGAACTTGCGCCGCCCCCCGGAGACGGCGCCGGCCTCGGGGGCCGGGGTCTGTGCGATCGCGGGGGTCTGTCCGTCCACTTTCTTCACCATGGTCTTCTCCTGTCGTTGGGGACTCAAACTGCGACTCAAGTCGAGATCATCTTCTTCTCGATACCCACTCCCGCGGCCAGCGCCCGCTCGTACTCGAGCGGGATGGTGGCCGAGTCCTGCAAGGCGATGCCGGTGGAGTCGAACAGCGTGATCTCCTGCTCGGAAGTGCGCCCTTTCTTCTTGCCGATGATCACTTCGCCGATCTCCCCGGCGATGTCCTGCTCCTTGATCAGGCCCTGCGCCAGAGGCACGTTGATCTCGCCGTCGGTCCGGCACTGGCGGATGTCGTCGACGAAGATGCGCGCCCGCTGCACGATCGCCGCATCCAGCTCCTGGTCACCCGATTTGTCGGCGCCCAGCGCGGCGATGTGCGTGCCCGGTGCGATCCACTCGTTCTTCACGATCGCCCCGCGCGCCGGTGTCACCGTCACCACCACGTCCGCACCTCGGACCACCTTTTCGAGGTCCGTGGAAGGCTTGAGCTTCAGCCGCGGGAACAGCGGCTGCTGCGCCGAGACGAATCGGTCCAGCGTGCCCTGCGACCGGCTCCACACCCGCACCTCCTCCCACGGGAAGACCTCGTTGCAGGTGGCGAGCACGCCGGCGGCCATGTGCCCTGCACCCACGATGGCCAACACCTTCGAGCTCTTGCGCGCCATCCACTTCACCGAGACCGCCGCCGCCGACCCGGTGCGCATCACCGTGTGATGGCTGCCGTCGCAGATCGCCAGCGGGAAGCCCGTCTCCGGGTGGGTATAGATCAGGATCGAGAAAACGGTGGGCAGGTCGAACTTCTCGCGGTTGCGCTCGCGGATCGAGACCCACTTGCAGGCGGCCGCCTCCGGCTCCTCGATGTACGAGGGCATCGCCTCCCACTCGCCCGGATACTTGTCCAGCACGATGTGCCCCTTGGGATCCATGTAGAAGCGCCGCTCGCCGTGCATGCGGTAGGCCTGCTCGACGCACGCGTTGTACTCCGCGGGCGTGAGCAGGCCCGTCATCTCCGCGCGGCTCAGGATCAGGGTCTTGCGGTTGCGCCAGCTGTCCATGGCCTCGTCCTCGTGCTGGTGGGTGCCCGAATGCGGTGTATTTCTATTTTCTTCTTGCGCGCCCTACTTCTTCTTGCGCGGCTGGCGGCGCGCAAAGTCGTTGGCGATCTCGTCGAAGGTGGTGAACTTGACCCCCGGGTGCCGGATAACGTGGTTGAACAACCGCTCCAGCATCAGCAGCACCTGCGGCCGGCCCGACACGTCGGGATGGATGGTGAAGGTGACCACCGCGTAGTCCATCTCGCGGTAGACCCAGTCGAACTGGTCGCGCCAGATCTCTTCCAGGTGGCGCGGGTTGACGAAGCCGTGCGAGTTGGGCGCCTTCTTGATGAACATCATCGGTGGCAGATCGTCCAGGTACCAGCTGCCCGGGATCTCGATCAGATCGGTCTCGACGCCGCGCTCGAGCGGCTTCATCCACTCGCTCGGCTTCTTCGAGTAGTCGATCAACGTCCACTTGTCGCCCACCCGCACGTAGTAAGGCTCGAAGTCCTTGTGCATCAGGCTGTGGTCGTACTTGATACCCTTCTTGAGCAGCAGCTCGTTGGTCACCGGGCTGAACTCCCACCACGGCGCCACGTAGCCGGTGGGCCGGCGCCCGGACACCTTGGCTACCAGGTCGATGCACTTGTCCAGCACCGCCTCTTCCTGCTCCGGCGTCATCGCGATCGGATTCTCGTGGGTGTAGCCGTGGATGCCGACCTCGTGGCCCGCCTCCACCACCATCGCGGTCTGCTCGGGGAAGGTCTCGATCGAATGGCCGGGGATGAACCAGGTGGTCTTGATGCCGAAGCGCTTGAACAGGTTCACCAGCCGCGGCGTGCCGACCTCGCCCGCGAACAATCCGCGCGAGATGTCGTCGGGCGAGTCCTCGCCGCCGTAGGATCCGAGCCAGCCGGCGACGGCATCCACGTCCACACCGAATGCGCAAAAGATCTCCTTAGCCACGCTGTCCTCCTGGTTGAGTTCACTGCCGTTTCAGATCGCGACCTCCGAGTGTGCCAGGCCGGCCGCAATGACATCGATTCCGGCCGCCGCGAGCCAAGCCGGAAAACGCAACTCAGACGGGAAGCGGGATCGAGCGCAACGCCTCAGGCCTGCAAGCAGCGATGCGGCGCGCGCTCAGCGCGCGCTTGGACCGCAGAGCCTGATCGCACGGTCTGTGCCACGGCGGCAGCCGCATTAAGCTCTTGCTCGATAAGAATCTCCCCCTCTCGCTCGCTACATTAGTCGCACAGAATCGGTGCGTCAATGGGCGCTGCTCGCTTGCAATCGGTGCGGCCCGCGCTATGTCGGCGGTCGCGGCATCGGTTCCCGAAGTCCTCGAGAGACAGCGCGGCGCGTTGCCCATGCTGGCGCAACGACGGAATGCGTCGCGCAAGGTCGCCGGCTGCAGCCATGGATAGGGCAGCGGCGCCTGCAATGCCTCGAGCAGCTGGCCATCGGCATCGTCCACCAAATCCATGCGGTCGATATGGATGTGCATCGCCTTCATATGCAGCGGACCCGCGCCCGCGCGCTGGAAGGTCCAGGCTATAGAAACCCCTGCCGATGCGCATGCAGGACCGCGCCTGCTCGCGCATGAACACGAACAAGGGAATGAACGGGATGCTGGCATCACTGACGGGCGGGTCGTCCACGATGTAGTAGGTCCGGCAATGGTGAAGCGCTGGCCAAACTCCACCACCAGGGTGCGCGTGATCGCTTCCGTCCTACGGTGCGGTGGGAAAGTGATGCTGTCCGTGGCAATGGCATAGGTGAGCACCGCGTCGGGTGCATAGATCTCGGCCATCAAGTGCGGGCGGTCGCCGTCCTTCGCCTGAACGTAGCGCTCCAACAGGCGTCTCGCGTTGGATCCCGTCTGCAGCGCGCGGGGCTGTGGCGAATCGAGCGGCCGCATCCCATTCACCCCTGCTCGATCACGATGTCCTGCGCCCCCTCCCAGAGCACGCGCCGGCCCAGTTCGGCGAGCTGATCGAGCCCCGACGTGATGGTCATGAAGTGGTTGCCTGCCAGTTGTCCCACCTTGCTGGCAAAGCGCGCGCTGCCGTAGCACAGCAGCAATTCCGTTTCGCTGACGCCTTGCGGATACAGCAGCAGGTCGCCGCGCGACGGATGGCTGGTCGCGTTCTCCGCACCCAGGTTGAGCTCCAGGTCGCCTAGCGGGACCCACGCGGCCTCCCCGCTCCAGCGTGTCTGGATCAAGCGGTTGCGAAACGGCAGAAGAGCGCGAAAGGCGGCGCAGGTGCGCGGCGCCGCCCGCTCTTCGAACCGGGCCGGCGAAACGCAGCTCACCCACCCGGATGATCACGTCGGTCACTTTGATCTCCCCGCGGACCGGAGCGCCCTTTGCCGCACGCTCGCCGGCCCGCCATCGAGGCCACGTCCGGTCCCCAAGTTTACGGGCCGCCCCTATCCGGACAATCGCACCGAAGCTCTCGCGGGCCAGGCACCACTGGCCGCGTCAGAACCGCGGGGAAAACCCGTGTCCCCTGCTGGGCGCCTGTTGGAGGTAGCCGGTCGCTCCTAGCCGAGCACACGCAGTGAATTCGGTCCGCCCCGAGGGCCTCCGCTCATGAGCCGGGACTGGCCGCCCCACGCAACGGTCGAATGGGGTCTGCGGCCGCCAGGGCCGGCATTGATCGTTGGACGGAAGACGCCTCGACGCTCCGGCCTGGGTTCCACTTAACTGGCTTCCACTACAATCAGAGCTGAGGACAGCATGGCCGCACGCGCCGCCCCGCCCTTCCGCGCCGATCACGTCGGCAGCTTCCTGCGGCCGCCGGAGCTGCTGGCGGCGCGCGAGGAGTTCCAGAAGGGCGCCCTCTCCCGAGGCGGACTGCGAGCCGCCGAGGACCAAGCCATCCGCGACATCGTCCGCTTCCAGGAGGATCTCGGGCTGCAGGGCATCACCGACGGCGAGTTCCGGCGCACCTATTTCCACGTCGATTTCCTCGAGCAGCTCGCCGGCGTGGAGACCAAGGGCGGCATCCAGGTGAGCTTCCGCAGCCAGGCCGGGACGGTGGATTTCTCGCCGCCGGTGATGCAGGTCACCGGCCCGGTCCGCCACGTCAAGCCGATCCAGCTCGACGACTTCAAGTTCCTGCAATCGGCGACCACGCGCACGCCGAAGGTGACGATTCCCTCGCCGACGATGCTGCATTTCCGCGGCGGGCGCGGCGCCATCAGCAAGGAGGCCTATCCCGAGCTGGAAGCCTTCTACGCCGACGTGGCGGGTGCCTACCGCGCCGAGATCCGCAGCCTCGCCGAGGCCGGCTGCCGCTACGTGCAGCTCGATGATACCAACCTCGCCTACCTGTGCGACGAGAAGATGCGCGAGGGCGCGCGCAAGCGCGGCGACGATCCCAACGAGCTGCCGCGCCGCTATGCCGCTCTGATCAACGCCGCGATCGCGGAGCGGCCGGCCGGCATGGTCGCCTGCGTGCACCTGTGCCGCGGCAACTTCAAGAGCGCGTGGGCCGCGGAGGGCGGCTACGAGCCGGTGGCGGAGGTGCTGTTCAACGAGCTGAAAGTCGACGGCTACTTCCTCGAGTACGACGACGCTCGCTCCGGCGATTTCGCGCCGCTGCGTTTCGTGCCGAAGGACAAGACCGTCGTGCTGGGTCTGGTCACCACGAAGCTCGACCAGCTCGAGACCAAGGACGAGATGAAGCGCCGCATCGACGAGGCCGCGCGCTTCGTGCCGCTCGAGCAGCTCTGCCTGTCGCCGCAGTGCGGTTTCTCCAGCACCGTGCACGGCAACGTGATCGCTCGCGACGCCCAGGCAGCGAAGCTAGCGCTGGTCATCGACACCGCGCGCGAGGTGTGGGGTTGAACCTCGCGCAGAAAACTGCGCTGGTGACCGGCGCCACGCGCGGCATCGGCCGCTCCATCGCCCGCAAGCTCGCCTCGGAAGGCTGCGACGTCGCGGTGAACTACTACAACAGCCACGAGGAGGCCGAGGCTTTGTGCGCCGAGATCCGCGGCATGGGCCGGCGCGCCTGCGCCGTCAAGGCGAGCGTGGGAATTCCGGAGAGCGTGGACGAGCTCTTCGACGAGCTGGGCAAGCACTTCGAACGCCTCGATATCGTCGTGAGCAATGCCGCCAGCGGCGTGCTCAAGCCGGCGCTCGAGATGTCGCTCAAGCACTGGCGCTGGTGCCTGGAGACCAACGCGCTCGCACTCAACCTGCTGGCTCAGCGCGCCGTTGCGATGATGCCGGCCGGCGGCAGCATCGTCGCGCTTTCCAGCCTGGGGCGCGCGCGCGCCATGCCCGGCTACGGCTTCATCGGCGCCTCGAAAGCCGCGCTGGAGTCGCTGGTGCGCACGCTCGCTCAGGAGCTGGGCCCGCGCGGCATCCGCGTCAACACGGTGAGCGCCGGGGTGGTGGATACCGATGCGCTGAGCTACTTCCCGAATCGCGAGGAACTGCTGGAGAACTACGCCCGGCGCACGCCGTTGGGGCCGACTCTGGCGCCGGACGATGTGGCCGGCGCGGTGTATCTGCTATGCCTGCCGGAGTCGCGCATGATCACCGGGCACACGCTGATCGTGGACGGCGGGTTCTGCATTTCCGGCTGAGGGCAACGTTTATGGACGCTGGTTTGGCCGGCAAGAGCGTGCTGATCACGGGCGGCAGCCGCGGCATCGGGCGCGCCATCGTCGAGCTGTTCGCGGCAGAAGGGGCGACGTCACGTTCCTGTACCGTGGCAGCAACGAGGCTGCTTCCGCGCTGGTAGAGACTGCAACCGCCGCGGGGCAGCGGGTCACCGCGGAACAGGCCGATGTCTGCGATCCGCAAGCCTGCGAGGCGGCGGTCGAGCGCATGGTCGAGCGCAGCGGTCGCATCGACGTCCTGGTCAACAACGCCGGGGTCATCCGTGATAACCTCCTCGGATTCCTCTCTCCCGAGGACGTGCAGACCGTGCTCGACACCAACGTCGCGGGCGTGTTCAACGCGACACGCGCCGTGGTCCCGCACATGATTTCGCGGCGCGCGGGTCGAATCATCAACGTCAGCTCGGTCTCCGGGGAAAAGGGTGGGCGCGGCCAGAGCAACTATGCGGCCAGCAAGGGCGCGATCAACGCCTTCACCCGCGCGATGGCGGTGGAGCTGGCGCCGCGGCGAATCCGGGTCAACGCAGTTGCGCCGGGAGTCATCGAGACTGAAATGTCGCAGACGGTCCGCGAGGCGGCGGACGAAGACGTGAAGTCGCGGATCCTGCTGCGGCGCTACGGCACGCCCGGGGAGGTGGCGTACGCCGTGTGGTTCCTCGCTTCGGCGTTCGCCGATTACATCACCGGCCAAGTGCTTCACGTCGACGGCGGCTTCAAGATGGAGTGAAACAGGATGACGCAACACCAACCCAGCAAAGAGGAAGTCCTCGCCGTCTTTCCCACGGTCGCCAAAACCATCGCCGATGCGCTCGGCTGCGACGTCGAGGACGTCAAGCTCGACGTGTCGCTGATCGAGGGACTGGACGCGGAGTCCATCGACTTCCTCGACCTCGTGTTCCGTCTCGAGCGCGCCTTCAAGCTCAAGATCCCGCGCGGCAAGATCATCGAGGAAGCGCGCGGCGACCTGCCGGAGGCCGAATTCGAGCACAAGGGCGTGGTCACCGAAGCCGGCATGCAGCGGGTGCGCACCTTCCTGAGCGAAGTTCCCGCCGACCGCTTCCCGACCGCCGATGAAAGTGGCGGACATCGCCGCGCCTGTTCACCGCGGAGACCTTCTGCAAGCTGGTGGTGCGCGCACAGCGCGCCGCCGCCACGGTCGGGTGATTGCCCGGACCACCAGTGCATCGCCCGGGCACTTCCGGGCTTACTCTTTCGTCGATCGGATCACCGGCCTCGAGGCGGGCAAGCGCGGCCAGGGCCGCTACCTGGTTCCAGGTCACGTGCCCCGCTTCTCCCCTGCCTCGCGATCGAAGCCGCCGGTCAGCTCGCGGCCTGGGTCACCATGGCTGCGCTCGATTTCCGGTTGCGGCCCGTGGCGGGAGTGGCAGCGGACCTGCGCTTCGGAGCCGAGGTGCGGCCCGGCGCGGTGCTCGACCTGCGCGCCGAGATCCACAAGTACGACGAGGAGGCGGTCGACTTCAGCGCGCTGGGCGCACATGGACGGCGCGCTGGTGGTCGAGATCGGGCACAGCGTAGGCCCGATGCTTCCGACCGAGGACTTCGACAGCCCCGACGCGATACGTGAGCGCTTCGAACTGCTGCGCGGCCCGGGCGCGCCCGGCGGGCAGTTCGGCGGCGTCCCCGGCCACGACATCGAGACCGTCGATCTCGTCCCGGGCGAAAGCGTGCGTGCGTTGCTGCGCGTGCCGCGCGAGGCGGAGTTTTTCTCGGACCACTTCCCGCGGCGCCCAGTGTTTCCGGGCACCCTGCTCCTCGACGCGCGAAATCCAGGTATCGCTGCAGGCTGCCGCCGGCGCCCCGCACTGGCCGGCCGGTGCGACGCTGAAGGCGACGTTCGTGCCGGAGATGAAGATGCGGGCGTTCATCCCGCCCGGCGAAGTGGTCGAGCTGCGATCCGACCTGTCCCGGTCGGGCAGCGAGAGCATAATGTCGGCGAAGACGAGCGCGCACGCGAACGGCAAGCGGCTCGCGATGGGCGCGCTGGCAGATCGAAGCTCGGAGCGGCGAGTCATGACAGGCAAGCGGCGCGTAGCCATCACAGGATTGGGGTTGGTCACTCCGGCCGGCAACACCGTGAGCGAAACGTGGCGCAACCTTGCTCGCCGGACGCAGCCGCACCGGCCCCATCAGCCATTTCGATGCGGGCGGATTTCCGGTGCGCATCGCCGCCGAGGTGAGGGGCTTCGGGCCGCGGTCGTCGCCGACCGCAAGCTGCTCAAGTTCGCCAACCGATCGCATCGCTTCGCACTGGCGGCCGCCGAGCAAGCGCTGGAGGACGCGGGCGATCCGGCCCTCTGCGGCCACGCATCGGCGCTGGGCGCTGCACGGTCGGAACCGGCATGATGGGGCTGGAGTTCGCCGACCTGGTGCGGCTGCATGCGCACAGCGCCGCCACCGGCGAGCTGGATACGCGACGCCTGCTCGATGACGAAGTCGCGCGCGATCCGATGGTGTTCTGCCGCACTCAAGCCCCGACCGGCGCGGCGCTGCTCACGCGTCATTTCGGCATCGGCGGATACAGCACATCGGTCCACACCGCCTGCGCCTCCGGGGGCCAGGCGATCGGCACAGCGCTCAAGCTGATCAGGCGCGGCGAAGCCGACTGCGTTCTCGCCGGCGGCTTCGATTCCATGATCACGCCGCTCGGGCTCGCGGGATTCTGCCTGCTCAGCGCCGTTTCGCCCGACAATGACACCCGGAGCGCGCGAGCCGGCCGTTCGACGCCACCCGCAACGGCTTCGTTCTCGGCGAAGGGGCGGGTTTTCTCGTCCTCGAATCCTGGGAGACGGCGCGCCGGCGCGGCGCGCGCATCTATGCGGAGCTAGCGGGCGACGGCAACTCGCTCAGCAGCTACCGCATCACCGACTCGCACCCGTCCGGAGATGGGCCGATCCAGTCGATGCAGCAGGCGCTCGCCGACGCTGGTGCAACGGTCGAAGACGTGGACTACGTCAACGCCCACGGCACCTCCACCCCGATGAACGACCGCAGCGAGGCCGCTGCGATGCGCGCAGTGTTCGGGGCCGAGGTCGAGCGCGTCGCGGTCAGCTCCACCAAGAGCGTGATGGGCCATCTGATCGCGGCCGCCGGCGCGGTGGAAGCGGCGGTCTGCGCGCTGGCGATCCAGCGTGGCGAGATGCCGGTCAACGCCAACCTGCGGGAGCTCGATCCCGAGTGCGGGCTCAACATCGTGCGCGACGAACCGCGCCGCGCGCAGGGTGCGGGTCGCGCTGTCCAACTCCTTCGGCTTCGGCGGCTCCAACAGCAGCCTCGCCTTCCGTCATCCCGAGGAGGTGGACGGCACGGCAGGCGGTCGCTGACCGCCTGCTGCGCGAGCGACGACTGAGCTCATGCCTGATCCAGCGGACATTGTCATAACCGGCGCAGGCGCTTTATGCGCGGCCGGCAAGCAGCCCGGCGAAATCTGGGACGCCGTGCGCGCCGGGCGCAGCGCCCTGTCAGCCATCCAGCAGTGGGACAGCAGCGAGTGGCCGCGCCGCATCGCCGGCGAGATCGCCGACCTCGATCCGGTGGCGCTGCTGCGCGATCGCAAGATCCAGAAGCTGATCCGCCGCTCCGACGTGTTCGGCCTGTACGCCGCGGACCAGGCCATCGAAGCCTCGCGCCTGACCGCACACCGCGACGCGCTCGGCGAAACCGCTGCGGCCGAGTTCAGCGACCGCACCGGCGTCTATGTCGGCTCCGGCGGCGGCAGCTACTCGAGCCAGTACGACTACTTTCCCCTGCTCACCTCAGCGGCGGGTGATCTGCAGGCCTTCGGGCGCGAGCTGGGCGACACCGTCAACCCGATGTGGCTGCTGCGGACGCTGCCCAACAACGTCCTGTGCCACGTCGGCATCCGCCACGGCTTGAAGGGGCCGAACGCCTGCATCACCAACCACAGCGTCAGCGGCATGCTGGCGATCGTCGAGGCGATGCAGGCGGTGCGCCACGGCGAGGCCGATCGCGCGGTGGCCGTGGGCCACGATGCGCCGGTCGAGCCGCAGGCGGTGCTGTATTTCAGCGAGCTCGGGCTGCTCGCCCGCGACACCATCCGCTCCTTCGACGCCCATCGCGACGGCAGCCTGTTCGGCGAGGGCGCCGGCCGCCCTGGTGCTGGAGACCGCGCGCGTGGCCGAGCAGCGCGGAGCGGAAGTCCTGGGCGAGGTGCTCGGGAGCGGCTGCGCCAACGACTCGCAGGGCCTGCTGGCCATCGACGACGAGGGCGAGGCCTTGGCCGACGCCATCCGCGCTCGCGCTCGACGATGCGCGGCTGCGTGCCCACCGACGTCGGGATGATCGTCGCGCATGCCAACGGCACGCGCCAGTCCGATGCCTCCGAGGCGGCCGCGCTGATGCGCGTGTTCCGGCGCGAGCCGCCGCCGGTCACCGGCTTCAAGTGGGCCTTCGGACACCTGATCGCGGCATCGGGGATCATCGAGACGGTGGCGGCGCTGTCGGCGCTGCGCGCGGGATCGTCCCCGGCATCGCGACGCTGCGTGAGCTGGACCCCGCTTTCGCGGCCTGCCGGTGTCGGCCGCACCGCTACGCCCCGCACCGATGTCGCGCTGGTGATCTCGCGCGGGTTCGGCGGCACGAACGCCGCGTTGCTGGTGCGCGCCGCGGCTGTAACTCGTGGACGCGATCTGGTCTGTTGCAACGGAAGGCGAGCCACAGAGAACGCAGAGAGCATTAAACCCACTATCGATCACGGCGCAAGTTCCGGCCTCCCCCCGGCGGCGTCGCGTCGGGATGCGCCGGCGCACCATCAACCCTTTCTCTGTGTTCTCTGTGGCAGGTTTTCGCGCCCGAGATGAGCGATGCGGTACCCCTTGCCGGACACCGGCGGAGCGCTGCGGCATCGACACGGTCGAGATCGCCCGCATCGAGCGCCTGCTGCGCGATACGCCGACCGAGGATCTGCTGAAGATCTTCTCGGCGCGGGAATGGGAAGACAGTGGCGAGGGTCCCGGCCGCGCCGCCAGCCTGGCCGCGCGCTTCGCCGCGAAGGAGGCCTGCCTGAAGCTGTTCCCGCGCGAGACCGCGCTCGGCACGATCGAGCGTCTCCGACTTTTCCGTAGCCCGCGACAACTACGGCGCGCCCCAGGTGCAATGCGCACCCGCTGCACTGGATGCGCTCGCCCGCAACCGGCTCGCAGGATATTGCGCTGTCGCTCACGCATGACCGCACCAGCGCCTCGGCGGTCGCGCTGGCGCGGCCGCTGCGCACCCCGGTCCCGCTCTCCGGGAAAGCTCGTCTACCGCCTGCTCCCGTACCGCCGCGCAGGTCGTGCTGGAGAACATGCGCCGGGTGTTCGGCGATGTCGTCCCCGAAGCGAAGAGATCGTGCGGCTCGCGCAGACGCACTACGGGCACATCTGGCGCCTGATCGTCGAGTTCCTCTGGTTTCCGCTGCTGCCGGCGGCGAAGCGCGCCGGGCTGGTCCGAGTCGAGAACGCTGATGTGCTGCTCGCAGCGCATGAACAGGGCAAGGGCGTGCTGATCCTCACCGGCCACTTCGGCAACTTCGAGGTCGCCACCGCCGCCGGCATCGCCCAGTTCCCGCAGGCGCGCGGCCATTTCCACTTCATCCGCCGCCCGTTCAAGCCGCGCTGGCTGGAGGATTTCGTCTACTCCCGCTCACGCCGGCCTGGGCTTCGGCGTCGCTGCCCAAGCGCGGCTCGCTGGACCTGTTCATCGACCGGCTCGCCGCAGGAGACCTCATCCTGTTCCCGTTCGATCAGCACGCGGTTGGGCGGGACGGTATCGAGATCGAGTTTTTCGGCCACCCGGCCCGCACTTTCCGCAGCCTGGCCATCATCGCCCGCGCCACCGGCGCCCCGGTCGCTGCCGGCCTCCGCCTGGCGCGAAGCCGACGGCCGCCACGTGCTGCGCTTCGAACAGCCGCTCCCGCCGATCGAGTGCGAAGACTACGACGAAGAGATCCGCCGAAACACCCGCGCGTACAACGCCGCGCTCGAACGGCTGATCCTGCGCCATCCCGAGCAGTGGTGGTGGATGCATAGGAGATGGAAGATCGCGGGGCGATGAGGAAAGTACCCCACACGGGTTCGGGAACAGGTGGCAGCTCGGCGCAGCGCAGACAAACGACAGGTCAGGACTCTCGCGGGACGTCGACCAGCTCCGCGAGCCTGTCCATGCTTACCGCAACTGGCTCCAAACCCAATGGGCAAGCATCAGCATGAACACGGGTCCAATGATCGCAACGACCAGCATGGTAACCCTCCCCCAAGGCCTCGGTGAATATCGGCGAGTTGCCAGCATGGTGCCGGGTGGCTGTCGCTCGCTCAGCTGCACAGTGCACTGGTTGACTGTGACGAATTCACCTCACGCGGCCGACCGCATCAGTCAATTTGCTTTGGCGCCTGTGACCTTCCCGCACGGTCGCGAGGTTGTCGCACGGCGCGCGGGTTCTCGCTCTTCCGATCTGCACGCCTGATGGCCTGCGCACGGGAGAAATTGCCTCACCTGTCGCAGTGTGGGGATCTGTCGAAGGGTGTAGGTCCATCGACTGGCCTTTAGTCGCGATCGTGGCCGATCACCCATCCCGCAGGTACGGGGCACCTTCCAACTGCGACGGCCGGTGCGGCTGCAGGCGAACGACAGGTTCC
>CAWHCG010000016.1:0-113070 GCA_963827575.1 uncultured beta proteobacterium | reverse complement strand
TGTCGGCGGGCAGACTGAGCGGAAAGGTCGCAATCGTCACCGGCGCAGCGGGTGGGTTCGGACGCGTCCTGGTTCAGGCCCTGCTGGCCGAGGGTGCGCGAGTCGCGGCGCTCGACGTGGACGAGTCCGGACTGCTCCGAATGCAGGCCACTGTGTCGGATGAGAGCCGCAGCCGGATGCTTGTGGTGACGTGCGACATCGCGGATTACGCGGCGTGCGCGCGCAGCGTGGCTACGACGATCGCGAAGCTCGGGGGCCTGCACATCCTCATCAATAACGGCGCGATCGGAATGGCTGCAGTACGCCCAGACCACCTCGTGAATCTGGTCGGCATCCGCGAGATCGCTCCCGAAGTCTGGCAGAGCTTTGTTGCGGTCAACTTCTCGGGCGCGTGGAACATGACGCGCGCCGGCATCGAGCATCTGCTCGAGCAGCGCTGGGGCCGGATCATCGACGTCACGACGAGCTTCTTCACCATGCTGCGCGGGGGTTTTCATCCTTACGGACCGTGCAAGGCCGGCCTCGAAGCGATGGCAGCCGGCCATGCCAGGGAGTTCGAGGGTGGTGGCGTGACCGTCAACGTCGTCGTACCCGGCGGTCCGTCCGACACGCCGATGGTGCCGCCCGAGTCGGGCCTCGAGCGCAGCGCTTTGATCCCGCCCGCGGTGATGGCGCCGCCGATCTTGTGGCTGTGCTCCGAAGCGGCCGACGGGATCACCGGCAACCGCTATGTCGCGGCGAAGTGGGATGCGAGCTTGCCGGCCGAGCAGGCGGAGCGGCAGTGCCGCGCGCCTATCGCCTGGCCGGATCTCGCCCAGAGCCCGGTCTGGCCGGGTGGCAAGCCTTCCAGGTAGAGGTAGCGCACATGTCCGAGCTCATTGCGTTTCCAGACGGCGGCTTCGCTTTTCTGTTAGGCGGGTTTCCCTACTCGCAAGGTGTGCGCGCCCTCGACGGCTACGCCATCGAGCGAGCGCGCTTTGTACGGCCGCTGCCGATCGAGCAAGGCTTCTCCGCGATCGAGGCGCACCTCGCATCGATCGGACGTCCGCGTACGGCGCTGTGCGCGGCCGAGTTGCGTTCCCCCAGGCCGTTCAGCATGGGCGGGTTCAAGGAGTTCAACCAGGGCTACGTCGCGGTGTTGAAGCAGTGGGGCTTGTTCCGCGACGAGCGCAACCCCGTGGCGCGCTCGAACGTCGCGCCGGAGATCGAGCCACCGACGGAGCCATCGTTCTACGCGTTCTGCTACACGGTGCCGGCGGCTGGTGTTACCCCGTCGTTCGCGGTCGCCGGGAGCGGGGAATGGCCGGAAGGCGGGAAGTTCCCGGACGACATCGTCGCGCGCGGTGACGTTTCACCTGTTGGGCTGCAAGCCAAAGCGCGCTTCGTGCTGGGCAAGATGGAAAGCCGTCTCGCCGGCCTTGGCGCGACCTGGAAGGAAGTCACGGCCACCCAGGTCTATACCGTGCACGACATCCATGCCGTGCTCCGGCAGGACATCGTACCGCGAGCCGGGAACGGCGGCGGGCTGATCTGGCACCTCTGCCGTCCGCCTATCGAGGGGCTCGAGTACGAGATGGATGTGCGCGGGGTTGCGGTGGAACGCGTCGTCGACCTGTAGTATTCGCATACGTGGGCGAGCGGCCGGTCGACCACATTTCCGGCGCGTCGTTGGCCTTGTTGATCTGCATATCCAGCTCGTCGCAATCTTTCGCCGGACACTCGCTGCCGGTTGCTGCCGCATCTCCGGTGCTTGACAACACTTTAAGCGCGCCCTTGCTCGCGGCGATCCTGAGCGCGGACGCCGTGGGCTACTCGCGGCTCATGCAGGCCGACGAGCCGGCCACGGTGGAAACCCTCAACGCCTATCGCGCGGCGATGCGCCGCGTCATCGAGCGCCACAAGGGCCGGGTGGTCAACGCCCCCGGTGATGCGCTGCTCGCCGAGTTCGCCAGCGTGGTCGAGGCGGTGGCTCGCTGCGGTGGAAATCCAGCAGGCACCTCGAGGGCCGCAACATGGAGCTTGCCGCCCGAGCGGCGCATGCATTTCCGCATCGGGGTCAACCTGGGCGATGTGATCGAGCAGGACGACGGCAGCATCTATGGCGACGGGGTGAACATCGCTGCGCGCATGGAAGCGTTGGCCGAAGGCGGCGGGGTGTGCGTGTCCTCCACGGTGTTCGATGCAGTCGAGGGCAAGCTTGCGCTGGGGTTTGATTTTCTGGGCGAGCAGCAGGTCAAGAACATTGCCAAGCCGGTGCGGGTGTATCGGGTGCGCACCGAGAAGGGGGCGGAGAAAGCAGCCTGCAAAGGCGGCGCGGCTGCGCAAATGGCTCTGGCCGGCGGTGGCCGGGTTGGTACTGCTCGGCGCGCTGGCCGGGCTCGGCGTGTGGCGTGTATCGGTCGCCAGACCAGCCCGACCCCAAGCATGGCGGGCCGTAACCGGGTCGCGGTGCTGCCCTTTGTCAACATCAGCGCCGATCCCAAGGACGAGTACTTCGCCGACGGCATGACCGAGGAGCTGATCTCCAAGCTCTCGCGTGTCGGCGGACTGGAGGTCATCGCCCGAACGTCGGTCATGTCGTACAAGGGTACGACGAAGAAGATCGGCGAGATCGGCCGCGAGCTGAACGTCGGCACCGTGCTCGAGGGCAGTGTGCGCAAGCAAGGGGACAAGCTGCGCGTCACCGCCCAGCTGATCGGAGTCGACAACGAGGTGCACCTGTGGGCGGAGGACTACGACCGCGACCTGAAGGGGGTCTTCGCGATACAGAAGGACATCGCCGCGCGGGTCGCGACGGCGATGGCGGCCAGGCTCGGGGCGGTCAAGCCGGTGGCGCACGAGGCGCGCGGGACCCAGAACCTCGATGCGTACAACGCCTACCTCAAGGGCCGCTTCCACCTCGCCAAGGCGAGCGTGGACGGCGTACTGAAGGCGATCGACCACTTCGAAGAAGCGACCCGCATGGACCCATCCTGGGCGGTGGCTTACGCGGCGCTGGCAGACGGCTACGAGCAGCTGCCAATCCAGGATGACAGCTATTCCAAAGAGGTGTATCCGAAGGCCCGCGTAGCGGCTCTCAAGGCGCTGCGAGCTCGACGACTCACTGGCGGAGGCCACACAGCCTTGGGCGTGGTGCAGACCTTTCACGACCGGGACTGGGCTGCAGCCGGCAACTCCTTCAAGCGCGCCCTGGAACTTAACCCGAACTCGGCGGCCACGCATTGGTGGTACGGGTGGTACTTGCTATTCCTCCGGCAATTCGACGAGGGCATCCGCGAGATGCGCAGAGCGCTCGAGCTAGATCCTGTCTCGATCCCGATGAACGTCGACCTCGTCTGGGCGCTGGAGTTTCCCGGACGATTCGATGAAGCCCTGCAACAGGCTAAGAAGACGCTCGAGATGGATCCCAACAACGTCGAAGCACTCGTCCGCCCTCGTCAGTCCCAGATTGGGACGACCGCATCGATGCCCAGACGATCTGACCAATCTAGCAGCATGGAAATCAAACCAATCAGGACCAGAGCGGACTATCGGGCCGCGCTGAAGGAGATCGAAGCTCTGATGCTGGCCCGCGCCGGCACTTCGGACGGGGAGCGTCTGGATGTGCTCGTCACGCTGGTCGAAGCCTACGAACGCAAACACTTTCCGATGAGCCTGCCCGATCCGGTCGAGGCGATCAAGTTCGTGATGGACCAGCGCGGCCTCTCGGCCAAAGATCTCGAGCCCATGATTGGTCGCACCAACCGGGTCTACGAAGTGCTCAATCGCAAGCGCCCGCTCACTTTGAAGATGATCTGGCGCCTGCACAAGGAATTGGGGATCCCCGCAGAGAGTCTGATCCGCCCAACCGAGGAAAGCGAAGCGGTCTGACACCGTAACTCCAAGCCTTGCCCGCCGCTAGCGGTGTCCGCCTCTGGCGTGGCCCGCGCTGCCCGAGTGCTATTTGGGCGGCACGTAGGCGATAGCATCGATCTCCACCAGAATGCCCAGCAATTGGCTGCCCACAGTGGTGCGGGCCGGTTTTGGGTCCGGGAAGTAACTCGCATATACGCGGTTGTAGCGCTCGAACAGCGACAGGTCGCTCAAGTGCGCGGTGACCTTCACCACGTCGGCCATGCTTGCGCCGCCCGCTTCGAGAATGGCCTTGATGTTCCCGAGCGTGCGCGCGGTCTGCTCCTCGATGTTCCCGCCGCAGATGTCTCCGCTGTGCGGATCGAGCGGTCCCTGTCCCGAGACAAAGATGAAATCGCCGGCGCGCATTCCCTGCGAATAGGCACCGATCGGCTGAGCGCCGGCTTTGGTTTCGATTCTGCGCTTTGCCATGCGATCCTCCACTGAAGATGCCGCGCCCGCGCAATGCCGCCGCGGCTGGTTGTCGAATTGATATCATAGTCGCTCGAGGCGATGAGCATCGACCTCAGCCAACATCACGCCCTGGCGGTAGCCGGTTTCGCGCGCTCGCGTCTGTCCCACACCTCGTTCGCCGTCCCCAGGATTCCCTGCGGCATGAAGATGATGAACAGCACGAGCAACAAGCCGTAGACGGTCGTGTCGAGCCCGTGGATATCGTGACCGAGCGCAAGCCGCAGGACTTCAGCCAGCAGTAGAGTGAACACCGCGCCCACGGTGGGCCCGAGGCGCACGAACATGCCGCCGGCGATCGCGCCGAACACCATCTGCAGGCTCACGCCGATCCCCGAGACCGTCTCCGGATTGACGTAGAGCTGGTACTGCGCGTAGAGCACGCCGCCGATGCAGGTCATGAGCGCGGAGATCATGGTCACGCCCAGCTTGAGCCGGGTGACGCCGATCCCGACCGACGCGGCGGCATCCTCCTCCTGGCTGATCGCTTCCAGGGCCAGCCTGGCCATCGACCGATCCACCCGCGTCCAGACCCACAGCCCCGCGAGCCAGGCGGCGAGGATGATGTAGAACCAGACGACTTTGGACGAGAACTGCAGCGCAACCAGCGACCAGGCCGAGTCGGCCAGGGCGGTGTTCGGCGTGGCGCCCAGCGATCCGCCGGTCTGGTCGCGCAATGCAACGATGATCATGCGCGCGACCTCGGACAGGGCGAGCGTGACGAGCGCAAAGTAGTGGCCGACGATCTTCAGGCGGAAGCACGGGTAGCCGATCACGAAGGCGACGAGCGCGGTGATCACGAGCGCGATCGGGGTGCTGATCCAGGGCGAGAGCCCGAACTGGTTCCAGCCCATCACCACGCCATAGGCGCCGATGCCGAGGAATGCGCCATGCCCGAGGCTGACCATGCCCAGCCGCCCCATGACCGCCCAGCCGGTGTACACGAAGGCCCACAGCAGGCAGATGATCAGCAGGTGCAGCGGGTAGTTACCGATGCCGGTCAGCGGCACCAGCGCAAGCGCCGCCAGCCCGATCCAGCGCAACGGGCGCGTCACGACTTGCCTCCCAGCAGGCCGCGCGGCCGCCAGAACATGAAGCCGATGAAGAACAGGAACGCCGCCACGTAGCCCCATTCGAGGTGGAAGAAGAATCCGCCCACCGAGATGAATTGAGCGAAGATGAAAGCGGCGATGAACCCGCCGATCATGTTGCCCAGCCCGCCCAGCACGCACACCAGAAAGGTGATCGGACCGAAGGACAGGCCGATCGCCGGGTGTATGTCGTATTGGAGGACCAGCAGGCATGCCGCCACACCCGCGAGCGCGCCCCCCAGCGCCGAGGTGATGAGGAAGATGCGGTTGGGATTGACGCCCATCAACGGCATGATCGCGCGGTCCTGCGAGATGGCGCGGATTGCGGTGCCCAGGTAGGTGCGCGTAAGGAACAGGTACATCCCGATCATGCTGCCGAGCGCGACCAGGAAAGCGATCAGGCGGGCACGGCTCAGGTACATCTCTCCGAGCGGCAGCGGGGACAGATCGATGCCCAGGTTCTTGAACTCGACGCCGAACGCGAGGGTGGCCGCACCCTGCAGGAAGAACAGCACACCACCGGTGACGAGCAGCTGGTTGATCGGCTCGGCGGCAAGCACCGGGCGGATGACGAACTGGTGCAGCGCGACGCCCAGCACGGCGACCAGCGCGACCGCGGCCGGGAAGGCGAGCCACAGCGGCCAGCCGTAAACGGAATGCAGATAGTAGACCGCGTACATGCCGATCATGATCAGCTCGGCGTAGCAGATCCATACCACGTCGATCACCCCGAAGATGAGGTTCAGTCCCAGCGCGAGCAGCGCCAGGATGCCGCCCAGCAGCACGCCGTTGACTACGGCCTCGAGGAGAAAGATGTCGAAGATTTCCATGGTTGCTATTTGGGTGAGGCGTGAGGCGAGAGGCGTGAGGCGTCAAAGCGATGCCCCCTCTATCGCAATCCTCCGCTGACGCGGTAGACAGAGGAGATCCTCTTCATGGCCATACGCATAGCCTCCATCCTCCTGACCCGCCTCACGCCTCTCGCCTCACGCCTCACTTCATATCCCCAGATACGCCTTCTTCACCTCTTCATTCTCCAGCAGCTCGGCCGAGCTGCCGCTTGCTCTGATGCGGCCGGTCTCCAGCAGATAGCCACGCTGGGCGACGCGCAAGACCTGGCGGATGTTCTGCTCGACGATCAGCACCGTGTAGCCCTCCGCGCTCATCCGCCTGACGACTTCGAAGATCGACTGCATGACCACCGGCGCCAGGCCGGCGGAGGGCTCGTCCAGCAGCAGCAGCTTCGGATCGGACATGAGAGCGCGACCGATTGCGCACATCTGCTGCTCGCCACCGGAGAGCGTGCCGGCGAGCTGACGGCGGCGCTCCAGCATGCGGGGGAACAGCTGGTAGACCAGCGCGAGGCGCTCCGCGAACCTGGTCCGCGCGGCCGAAGAGAACGCGCCCATGCGCAGGTTGTCCTCGACAGTGAGGCGGGGAAACAGCCGCCGGTTCTCCGGAACATGCGCTATGCCGGCGCCGATCACCGCGTAGGCCGGCATCTCGTTCAGGCGCCGGCCCTCCATCGTCATCACGCCGGCGCTGGGATCGATGAGCCGGGAGATGACGCGCAGCAGCGTGGTCTTGCCCGCCCCGTTGGGACCGATCACGGCAACGGTCTCGCCGGGCCGGACCTCGAGGCTGACGTCGAACAGCGCCTGGAAGCCCGCGTAGCCCGCGGATACGCCGCGCAGGGAGAGCATCAGGCGCCCCTCGCCGCCACGGTGGCCTGCACCTCCTGCGCGTCGGTGCCCAGATAGACCTCCACGACCTTGCGGTCGTGGGCGACTTCTTGCGGTCTGCCCGCCGCGATGACCTCGCCGTGATCGAGCACGACACAGCGGTCCACGATCCGCATCAGCACACCCATGATGTGCTCGACCCAGACGATGGTGATGCCGCGCTGGGAGCGGATGCGGGCGAGCATGGCCGCGGCCTGCTCCATCTCCGTCTCGTCGAGGCCGCCCAGGGACTCGTCCGCGAGCAGCAGCTTCGGCTGCGTGGCGAGCGCGCGGGCGAGCTCCAGCTTCTTCAGCGCGGCCGCACCCAGGCCCTCTACGCGCGCAGCCGGATCGGCCTGCAGGCCCACCAGCTCGAGCGCCTCCCCCGCCTGGACGAAGGCCTTCTCGCGCGAGGGGCGCTCCTCCTGGCCGTAGTAGGCGGCGAGCGCCACGTTCTCGAGCAGCGAAAGCCGGCGGAACGGACGCGGGATCTGATGCGTACGCCCGATGCCGTAGCGCGCGACGCGATTCGCGCTGTGACCTGCGATGTTTCGCCCGAGAAACTCGATTGAGCCCGCGGTGGGTAACAGCGATCCGGCGATGAGGTTGAAAGTAGTGCTCTTCCCCGAGCCGTTCGGGCCGATGAGCCCGAGGATCTCGCCCTGCGTCACTGTGAAGGACACGCGGTTCACCGCGGTGAAGCCGCCGAACACCTTCGTGAGTCCTTGCACCGCCAGCATTTCCTACTCCTGACTCGATTCAAAGCCAGTCACAGAGATCACAGAGAACACAGAGAGAACGAGGCGGGTGCCGTTGCATCCGTGGGAACGGGCGTAGGACCGAATTCCCTTCGAAGGAAACCCCCTGCTCCCGTCTCGCGGGTGCACTGTGTCCGCTGTGACGGGCTTCAGCGGCTCAGATCACTGGTTCGAATAGTTGTGGCTCTTCGGCCATGGCAGAACGGGTTCGGCGGTGCGCAAGCGCTCCGGCCACACCACCTGGGTCTTGCCGTTGATGTACTGCATGACCACCGGCGAGGAGCGTTCGTTCTGTCCCGACATCTCGTCACCGGGCGGATGGAACTTCACCCCGTAACCCTGGATGGTGCCGCCGTCGGGGATGTCGGTGTCGAGCGCCGCTTTGCGCAGCGCCTCGGGATCGGTGCCGCCGTACTTCTTGATCGCGCGCGGCAGCACGTCGGTGAGGAAGATCCAGGTCTGGTTGAAGCCCATCGACACGTGCGGGGGCACGGCGTCGGCCCTGGTCTCGGCCTTGTAGCGCTTGATCATCTCGTCGATCAGCTTGCTCAGGCCGGGGGCGAGGCTCTTCGGATCGAGCAGCTGCGCCGGCACCGGGTCGACCGTAGCGATGAACTCGGAGTCCTGGCCGAGCGACTCGCGCAGCTTGTCGTACTGGCTGTAGCCTGCGCCATGGCCGATCAGCGCTGCCCACTTCAGACCCTGCTCGCGCGCCTGGCGCCAGAACAAGGTGATGTCGGGGTTGTAGCCGCTGTGCAGGATCACGTCGGCGCGTGCGCGGCGCAGCTTGGTGACCAGGCTGGACAGATCGGGCGCGGTCGCCGAGTAGCCCTCTTTGAGGACGACCTTGCATCCCGTACTTCTTGCACACCGCTTCGTTGGCGGCGGCCACGCCGGCGCCATAGGGTCCATCCTCGTAGAGGATGGCGACCTTGAGCTCCGCCGGGTCCTTGTGCAGCTTCGACCTGGCGCTTTCGTTGAGGAGCGAGCAGGAAGCAGCGCCGAACTGGTCGGTGTGCACCTGGGGACGAAACACGTACTGCAGGTTCTTGCCTTTGAATACGCTGGAGGCAGTGCACACGTTCACCCACATGAACCTCTTGGCCGCGTCGACCTTCTGCGCCAGGGGCACGCAGTGCGCGCTGGAGTACAGGCCCATCACCAGGTTGACCTTTTCCTGATCGAGCAGTCGGATCGCCTCGTTGATCGCCACTTCGGCTTTGGACTGGGCGTCTGCGTAGATGGGAACGATCTTGTAGCCCTCGACGCCCCCGCGCTCGTTGATCATGTCGATGGCGATCTTGGTGCCGAGGGCGGCGGCCTGCGAGCCGCCGGCGGCGAACGGACCGGTGTAGTCGTAGATCACACCGATCTTTACTTCCTTGCGCTGCGCCTGCGCGTGCGGCGGTGCGACAAGCGCAGCGGCAACGACGGCCGCCACCAGCGCACGGCCTGCGTGTGAGTGCATGGTCTCCTCCTTCCGGCGGAACTGTTCCCATCTTGTCGGCGGATCTGTCGGGACCTCGCCTCTGCGCACAAGCCTAACATGGAACGGACGGATTTCACTGCCGCCGGCTCGGCCACTTTGGTAACCAGGAGCGAAACGCATGAGAGGAAGGCAGCCTTCTGCCTGAAAGCTGCTGGAATGCAGCAGCGATCTTGGAAATGCCACCGCGCACTCCCTCTCCCCTTGTGGGAGAGGGCAGGGGTGAGGGGTGAAGTAGAGCCCGGTACAGTCTTCCTGCCATCTTTGCAGTCCCCAATCGAGTCGAGGGCAACCCTGGCGAGCGGTGCAAGCTTCTCTGCTCGCTGCGGCTCGCACCCGTTGTGGCAGAATCCGCTCAGGAGGAGCGTCCATGCGGGTTGGCATCATCGGCGGAGGGACGATCGCGCGCTTGTGTCTCCAGCACATCCAAGCCGGCGATCTGCGGGTCATGGAAGTCGTCGCGATCGTCGGGCGCAGCGATGCATCGCGCGGGAAAGCGCTCGCCGCGCAGTTCGGTGTGCCCTTCGCAGTCGGCATCGACACGCTGCTCGCCACCCGGCCGCAGGTCGTGGTCGAAGCAGCTTCGCACGAAGCGGTGCGTACCTTCGGACCAGCGCTGCTGCGTGGGGGCGTGGCGCTGATCGTCCTGTCCGCCGGTGCCCTTGCGGACGACGCCCTGCGCGAGACGCTGGAGCGCACCGCGGCCGAGCGCAACGCGCTGCTCTACGTTCCTTCGGGAGGCATCGGCGGGCTCGATGCCCTCAAGGCCGCCTGTATCGCAGGCGTCGATTCGGTCACGATCGCTGTGACCAAACCGCCCGCGGCGTGGAAAGGCATTCCCTACGTGGAGCGGCTGGGCGTGGATCTCGACCGCTTGAGCGCGCCGCTCATCTTGTTCGAGGGTCCCGCGCGCGAGGGCGTGCCGCACTTCCCCGCCAACGTCAACATCGCTGCGGTTCTATCCATGGCCGGCATCGGCTTCGACCGCACCCGGCTCAGGGCCGTCGCCGATCCGCAGCTCACACACAACACGCACACCATCGACGTGCGCGGCAAGACCGGCAACATCAGCATCAAGCTCGAGAACGTGCCTTCGCCGGACAATCCCAAGACCGCGTGGCTGGCCTGCTACAGCGCGCTGGCGGCCCTCAAGCAGATCCAGGCCAGCGCGCGCTACGGCACGTAGACGTCCAGCTCCTTGCTGCCAAGGCTGCCGGCCGCCGCAAGAACCTCATCTACCACAGAGGACACAGAGGAACACAGAGGAAACCCGAAGGCAACCGACAACCCGCTCAAGACAGGACTCGGATGCAGTCGACGGCATCCCGACGTGTGTTGGGCGCGGCATTGGAAGTTCTCGATTTCCTCTGTGTTCCTCTGTGTCCTCTGTGGTGAAAGCGTTTTCTCAAGTCAGCTCAGCCCGAACACGCCCCGGCAGCCAGAGCGAAAAGGCCGGCACCAGCACCAGCACCATCAGCCCCAGGAACAGCACCAGGAGATACTTCGCCATCGGCCCGGCGACGTCCTGCATGCGTGTGCCAGTGATCGCGCATGTGGCGAACAGTCCAAGCCCGACCGGCGGCGAGAACAGTCCCAGGCCCATGGCGATGACCATGACCGTGCCGAAGTGCAGGGGATGCACCCCGAGCTGCTGAGCGATGGGCGCGAGCAGCGGCCCGAAGATGATCAGCGCGGGGGCCCCTTCCAGGACGGCGCCGAAGGCGATCATCAGCAGCGCAGCGAGCGCCATGAACGCCTGTGCCCCGTACCCGTGCCCGAACACCACCAGCGCCTCCGACAGGTACTGCGGGATCTGCTGGATGGTCAGGGCGAAGGACACGCTGGACGCGGCGGCCACGATGAACAGGACGCTGCCGGCCATGGACGCGGAGCGGACCAGCAACTGCAGGAGCGAGCGCGCCGTGAGCTCCCTGAACGCGAGCCCGCCGACCAATAGCGCATAGACCACCGCGAAGGCGGATACCTCGGTGGAGGTCGCCACGCCGGAAGTCACGCCTTTGCCGATCATCAGCACCATCACCAGGCCGACCATCGCCCCGCCGACCAGGGGCATCAGCGGCCTGCGCTGCTCGAACGCCCGGGCCGGATCGATGCGCGACCCGAAGACCATGGCCACCGCCGCCAGCACCAGGGCCAGGGCGGCCGCCGGCACCAGGCCGGCGATGAACAGCCCGCCGATGGAGATGTTGGCCACGAACCCGAGGATGATCATGTTGATGCACGGGGGAATGGTCTCGGCCATGATCGCCGAGCTCGCCAGCACGGCGGCTGCTTCGTTCGGGTCCTGGCGAGTGCGATGCACCGCGGGCATGACGATGCCGCCTACCGCGGCGACATCGGCGAGCTTGGATCCCGACACGCCCGAGAAGAATGCCGTGGCGGTGATGATGATCAGGCTCAAGCCCCCGCGCAGGCGTCCGAACATGCGTACCAGCAGCTCGATCAGCCGCGACGACATGCCGTTCGCCTCCATGAGCAGGCCGGCGAGCACGAAGAAGGGGATGGCCAGCAGCACGAAATGGTCCGTTCCGGACAACACCTGCTGCGAATACACCAGCATCGGCAGGGTCGGGTCGGCGAGGAAGTACAGCAGCGCGCAAAACGCCAGGACGAACGCGATCGGCACGCCGATCACAAAGCTCGCAACGAACCCGGCTGCCAGCAACAAGGCGGGTGGAACGCTGTGCTCCGGGAGCAG
This sequence comes from uncultured beta proteobacterium, assembly GCA_963827575.1. Taxonomy (GTDB): domain Bacteria; phylum Pseudomonadota; class Gammaproteobacteria; order Burkholderiales; family SHXO01; genus SHXO01. The sequence continues at coordinate 100,933 of CAWHCG010000016.1, read as the reverse complement.
TGCATTCCACCCCCATGCCGTCGACGCCAGCACGAGCGCCGCGACAAACGTGCCCAACACCGTTCGCCAGGGTCCGGCGAGCGCCGCAGCGGCGGCGAACAGCACCATCAGCAGGCTGCCGGCGACCATCGGCCATACATAGATCGACTGCGGCAGCCCGATCGGTGTGGTCTGGAGCGCCGATTCAGCCAGCAGGGAGCAGGCCGACAGCAGCAATGCGACCGCCACGGTAGCCACGATCCAGTGGCACAGCTGCGCCAGCGCCGGGCGCCAGTGCGCCGGGAACAATCCGCGCAGGCTGTCGACGCCCATGTGCTGGGCGCGGCCGACGGCCGTCGCGGCGCCGAGGAAGACAAGAGCCCCCATCAGTGCGCGCGCCACCTCCTCGGCCCAGTCCACCGGGTCATGCAGGAAGTAGCGCCAGATGACCGATGCGAACACCACCAGCACGTCCAGCGTGAGTACCGCTGCGCCGACATACTCGGTTGTCACCAATAGCAACGTCAAAGCACGCTGCACTGGACGCGCGAATGCGCGCTCAGCGCGCATACGTCACATCCCCATCGGAGGGCATGTCGCGGTTGCCTGAGTGCGTGGTGCTTCAGACTTTCCTGTGGCTCGAGCGAGGTTTCTCGTGAGAACGACGGGCCGCCCGCAGGTCATGCGCGGGTCGCCGCGATGGTCGCGAACAGCGGTCTGGTCGCCGGGTACTGCGCGGCGAACGGCGTCCACAGCCGAGCCTCCATCTCTTTGCGCACCACTGCGCGCTCCGCCTTCGCCATGGGGTAGAAGGTAATCCCCAGGCGCTGCAGTTCCTCGACCGCTCGCGCACCTTTCTGCGTGGCTTGCCCGCGCTGGTACGCAGTGGCCTGCGCCGCGGCCTGGAGGACGGCCGGCCGCAGGTCGGCAGGGATCTTCGTCAGCCCGCGCCTGCCGATCACGACGATCATCGGGCTGAACAGATGCTCCGTCAGCCAGCAGTACTTGCACACCTCGTAGAGCTTGGTGGCGAGCACCGTGGCGGCATCATGCTCGAAGCCGTCTACCACGCCGGTCTGAACCGCCGTGTACAGCTCGTTGAAAGGGATGGGAGTGGGGACCGCACCCATGAGCTTGAAGGTGTCGATGAAGGCGGTGGTGGGCAGCACCCGCAGCTTGACGCCCTTCACCTGCGCGAGCGAGCGGACCGGATTCCTGGAGTAGACGCTGCGCGGACCGAAGTGCGACGCCCAGCTGAGGATCGTGCAGCCGGTGCGGTCGTTCAAGGTCTTGGCCAGCGGCTCGCCCACCCCGGCGTCGAGCGCCTTCGCGACCTGGGCATAGCTGTCGAACATATACCCCAGGTCCAGCATGCCCAGCTCCGGCGCGACCGTCGCCCAGATCGAGGAGCCGGTGATCATCATGTCGATGGAGCCGACCTTGACCTGCTGCACGACGTCGGCTTCCTTGCCGAGCTGGCTGTTGGGGAAGTACTCCAGCACGATTCGTTGACCGACAGCGCCCTGCAGGCTGGCGGCGAAGTGCGTGTACCACAGATAGTGCGCCGAGTTGTCGTTGGCGGTGAGCGAGGACGAGATGCGCAGACGCACCCCGGCTTGCGCGCGGCCGGCCCGCGGCAGGGCGGTCGTCACCGCAACGGCGCACGCCGATGCAAGGAAGGTTCGGCGTGCCGGCAGAGTCATCGGGGTCGCGCTCCGTGGTATCGACTGGATCTGCACGTGTTCAGCGCCACGGCTGGTTCCCGCGGCCACCCGTGCCGCGTCCCCGCGGCCGGCGACAGCAGCGCGTCGCAGGTCAGAGCGCCTCCCTGCCCGCCAGGAAGGCGGTAACCAATCTGATCTGTGCCTCGAACATGTCCTTTCCAGAAGTGATCTTGCAGCCGCGCGCTCGCGCCGCAGCGAGGAACGGCGTGATCTCAGGCTTGGTGATCACATCCGACACGACAACGGCGGAAGGAACCGTGGCCGGGTCGCACGGCAGCGGATCGCCTTCACGCATGCCGAGCGGTGTGGCGTTGAGCAGGATGTCGCAGCGCTGCGCGTCGCCTTCCACGGCTCTCGCCTCGACCCTCGGGAAGGCCGTGCTCACCGCGCGCGCCAGATCGGCTGCTCGGTCGGCAGCGAGATCCCGCAGCGTGAGCGCGGCGATGCCCGCCTGCGCGAGCGCCATGGCCATCGCGCGGGCCACGCCGCCTGCGCCGATCATGTGCACCCGCTTGCCGGCCGGATCGATGTCGTGACGCCGCAAGGCACCGACGTAGCCCAGCCCGTCGAACATGTCGCCGATCCAGCGCCCATCCGGCATCCGGCGCGCCGCATTGATGGCTCCCACGCGCCGGCCGTTCTCGCGCAGCTCGTCGACGTGCGCACACATCGCCTGCTTGTGCGGCATGGTGAGCACCAGCCCGTCGCAGTTGTGCAGCCGCTTGAACCCCGCGACCGCGTCCGCAAAACCGGCTGCGTCCACCTCCGCCGGTACCATCACCGCGTCGATGCCGTGCTCGGCGAACAGCGCGTTCATCCCTTCCGGCGTGCGCGCTTTCGAGAGCGGGTCGCCGAGGATCGCATACAGCCGTGTCGTGCCGGTGATCATGCCGAGCTCCTGTTAGACCGCCAGCGTGGGCACGTCCACCCATCGGCGCTGCGCCCAGCTCTGCTGCGCCAGCTCCGCGAGCTGCACGCCCTTGGCCCCTTCCAGCAGATTCCAGCGGAACTCGCCGGCGCCTGCGACATGCTTGAGGAACAGTTCCCACTCGGCCTTGAAGGCGTTGTCCCAGGCCGTGTTGTCGGGCACCTCCTGCCAGCCGGCGAAGAAGTCGATCGGTTGCGGGATGTCCGGATTCCACACCGGCTTGGGGGTGTTCACGCGCGGCTGCGTGAAGCAGCGCCGCAGCCCGGCTACCGCGGAGCCGTGCGTCCCGTCCACCTGCACGGTGAGCAGGTCGTCGCGGCGCACGCGCACGCACCACGAGCTGTTGAAGTGCACGACGATGCCGCCGTCGAGCTGGAAGGTGGCGTAGGCTGCATCGTCGGCGGTGGCGCGATACTCCTTGCCCTGTTCGTCCCAGCGCACCGGAATGTGCGTCGCACCCAGGCAGGACACCGCCTGGACGTCGCCGAAAGTATTGTCGAGGACATACCGCCAGTGGCACAGCATGTCGAGGATGATGCCGCCGCCTTCGTCCTTGCGGTAGTTCCAGGACGGGCGCTGCGCCGGCTGCCAGTCGCCTTCGAACACCCAGTAGCCGAACTCACCGCGCACCGACAGGATGCGCCCGAAGAAGCCGCTGTCGACCAGCACCTTGAGTTTGCGCAGGCCCGGGACCCACAGCTTGTCCTGCACCACGCCGTGCTTCACGCCGGCCCTGTGCGCGGCTCGATACAGCTCCAGCGCATCGGTCAGGTTAGTAGCCACGGGCTTCTCGCAGTACACATGCTTGCCGGCGGCGATGGCGCGCCTGAGCAGTGCCGGCCGCAGCTGCGTGGTGGCGGCGTCGAAGAACACCTCGTCGCGCCCATCCGCCAGAGCGCCATCCAGATCGGTAGTCCAGCGCGAAAGACCATGAGCGCGCGCCAGGCCCTCGAGCTTGTCGGCGTTGCGCCCGGCCAGGATCGGGTCGGGCATCAGCCGCGTGCCGTCCTCGAGCCGCACGCCGCCCTGCTTGCGGATCTCCAGGATCGAGCGCAGCAGGTGCTGGTTGGTCCCCATGCGCCCGGTCACGCCGTGCATGATGATGCCGATGCGTCGCTCGCTCATTGCCTGCTTCTCCCCGGTGCGGTCCGGCGCCCTCGCGCGTCGTTGTCGGATGCCATCGGACTCTAGCACAGCGGGTGGTGTGACAAGGCCGCGCGGTATCTCGGATCCGCGGCATGGTCTTGTATTCTGCCGGCGACGTTCCCCTACCCGTCTGGCATGCGACTTGCGCCGCAGAGCGCCCGGATGCCCCGAGAGGGCGGCCCGATAGCCCGTATCCTGAAAGAGGTCGAAATGACATCGCTGACACGAGTGGCCGGCTCGCTGTGCTTGATCCTGGCGTGCCTTGGCCTGCAGGCACGGGGAGAAGAAGGTCAGGAGGAGACGAGAGGAGGTAATGGAAAGCTGGGTAGTCGGCACGGGAGGAAGACGGAGTTGGGGAGGGTCGCTGCGGAACAAGAAGTGAGAGTGATGAGGAACCGGAGAGGGAGGGGGGAAAGGGGGGGGGGGGGCCTTGAAAGGGTGGAAGTTCCCGCCGCGTAGAGGAGACCAGGGGTGGAGTGGGGATGGAGGGGGGGGCGTGGTAATAAACACGGATCTGGCCGCAGGGTGACTCGCGTGTGGGATCGAAGGTGCAGGCGTAGGATTAAGACCGTGAAGAATTTCAGTAGTGAACGGGAACGCTAGACGAGTACAAGCAGGGGACAAGGGGGGAGTAGGGGGGGGGGGGCGCGGGGGTGAAGAGGGGCGGGAAAGGGGAAGGGTGGCGTGGGTGTGTGGGTGAAGAGTGTTGGTGCGGAAGAGTGAGTGTTGGTGGGTTGGAGGGTGGTGTGGCTGTCTGAGGAACCTGATTCTAGACAACGAAGCGTGTGGAGGGGGGGTGGGGGGTTGGTCTGGAGTTAGTCGGGCGAACGTCCGGGGGGGGGAGGGGGTGTCTCGCGCCGTGTTGGGCGCTGCGACACGCTGACGCTGCGAGGGATCTCGCGGTAGAATCTGGGTCTGGGTAGTGGTGGAAGGCTGCCGATCATAGACCGGGATGTGGAGTGAGTGGTGTCGGGGAACGCGGGGGACGAAGATGGGCAGAGAGGGGAAGAGCCGCGAGGGGGAGTCCGGAAGGAGGCGTGACCGCGTAGTGCGGGTGTGGAGGAGGGAGAGCTTGGAGATGCGTTGCCTGTGTTGAGGTGGGGGTGTTTTGGGGAAGCGGAGAAGAAGAAGAGGGGGGGGGGGAAAGGAGGGGGGGGGGGCGGGGAAACCGGGCCCAACACCGACGGCGGGGGTGGGAGAAACCCGTACCCTGCGACCCGGCGACAAGGGCACTAAGAAGCTGATCGAAAAATTCGGCGACCAGCTGCTTTGTGTGCGCTATCGCTACGACCACCTCGAGCAAGTCCGCTACAAGACCGTCGAGCTCGTGATCGAGCGTAGGGGGGGGGCGGATCGTTGAGGAGAGGAGTGGTGAGGGGAAAGCGGGGGAACCGGGGAAGGTTGGGGTTGGAGAGGCTCCACCTTGCCGATCGCTTGGTGCCCGTGCCCGACGGCCTCCAAGCGAAGTAGGTTCATAGCGGACCCGTGCCGCTACTGGCCAGGAAAAGTTTATACCGCTGGGAACTTGCGTATACCGGCATAAACTAGTTGAGCGCAGCGGGGAGGTTTATCATGGGGTCTACTTCACGTTGGGCCGTTCTGGCCAGGGACAGAGAAGGTGATTCCTTGAAGAGGCTGCATCTTGTCTTCATACTCGGGATATTCTTGTCCATCGTCAACGCGTGGGTTGGGGCTGCGGCAGACCCACGGATGATTGGAGTGCTCTTCGTCGGGGACAATCCCGATGATGCTGCGCTCGAAGCCTTTCGCCGGGGATTGACCGACTTCGGGTACGTGGAGGGAGACAACATTCGAGTCGAATACCGGCTCGCGCGAGGAAAGATAGATCACCTACCGCAGCTGGCGGAAGAACTCGTCCGGCTCAACCCAGAGGTCATCGTGGCTGTGTCCGAGGCATCATTGCGCGCCGCGAAGCAAGCGACTGACACGATTCCGATCGTCATGGTCGCTTACGGCCACGATCCGATTGCCACCGGCCTGATCGAGAGCCTTGGACAACCGGGTGGCAACATCACCGGTATCGACTCAGGGCTTACCGACCTGACAGCAAAGCGCTTGCAGTTGCTGAAGGAGACCGTTCCGACCGCGAAGCGTATTGCTGTGCTCTGGGGGGAGTCAAGCAAGAGCGAGCTCGAACACCTTCCGGGGGCAGCCCGGACGGTTGGCGTTCAGCTCGAAATGATCGAGGTACGCCCTCCACACGACTTTGAGGCAGCGCTGAGAGCTGCACGCACGAAGCACTGCGACGCGGTCCTATTGCTTTTCTCCATTGCCTCATGGGCGCAGCGTGAAAAGATCCCGCCCGTAGCTGAGAGAACAAGGCTTCCGGTGATGTACTGGAACCGAAGCTCCGTCGAGGCCGGTGGACTCATCTCCTACAGCCCGGTCCTGTCTGCCACCTTTGGTCGTGCGGCGTACTTCGTTGATCGCCTGCTCAAGGGAGCGAGCCCCAGAGAGCTACCCGTCGAGCAACCCAATAAGGTACACCTCGCGGTCAACCTCAAGGCCGCGAAGGCACTCGGCATGGCGATACCTGAGTCAATCCTTCTGCGAGCCGATGAAGTGATCCGATGAACCACCTGGCCCTGGAAACAATTCGTCGGCTCGGAGACCCACCAAGTCCGAATCGGGCCCGGCCCAACAAGGCCATGCAAGGGACGCGCGGAAGAGCAGCCTCGTGCTTAGCTGGCATGGTCTCCGCGCGCCCCTGATGGCCGGCGTTGGGCCCCACGACATGTTGATCAATCGAGGTTCTCGTGCATAAGAGCAAGCTCGCGGGTTTCATCATCGACTGCAAGACCGACGATCTAGAGTCAGCCGCAGCCTTTTGGGGCGGTGCGCTTGGGATGGAAGTACGCGCTCTGCCGGGAGAGGAAGGAAAGTACCTGCAGCTGGTCGATCCGAACGATCAGCTTCACATCGAGGTTCAGGCGGTATCCCACCCTAGCCGCGTGCACCTAGACATTGAATCGGATGACGTCGAGGCTGAGGTGCGGCGCCTCGAAGCGCTCGGCGCGAAGCGGGTTCAGCAAATCAATACATGGTGGGTAATGGAAGCGCCCACAGGTCAGAGGTTCTGCGTGGTCAGGGCCAAAGACGCCATCTTCGCAAAGCAGGCACGCAAATGGGAATGAGTGTGGCCGACTCTACCGTCACCAGACGTGTGGGGCGAATCCGGGCCGACAATTGCAGCGTGAACAGATGACCCGTTACCTTCTGGTGCTGCTTCTTGCCGCTCTTCAGCTCTGGTCTTCGGTCAGTACGGCACAATCACCCAACAGAGTCCCTGTTGTTGGCATTCTGACCGTCACCGCTGGGCCTACCGACCCCGTGGCGACGAGCTTTCGGGATGGCCTCGCGCAACTCGGTTACATTGACGGTCAGAACATCAGGATTGATCACCGGAACGCCGATGGTCGGGTAGACCGGCTTCCGCGGTTGGCCGAGGAGCTGGTGCGCCTACCAGCCGACATAATCGTCGTAGGCGCCGAGCCAGCCTTGAGCATCGTGACCGCGGCCACCAAGACGATTCCTATCGTTATCGTGAGTTTCGATCAGGACCCCGTAGCCACGGGTCTCGTGAAGAGCATCAGCCGTCCCGGAGGAAATGTCACAGGGGTCATTACACTGCAAGGTGAGCTGACTGTGAAACGTCTCGAACTGTTGAGAGATGCGATCCCGGGGATCATGCGTATTGCCGTTTTTTGGGACCCAGTGAATCGAAGAGGAGCATCCGACATCGAGGAAGTAGGTCGTTCGCTTGGCCTGGTCGTCCAACCGATTGAAGTGCGCGCCCCGTACGATTTCGATACCGGCTTCCGTACTGCAAAGAAAGACAAGGCTGGAGCGGTATTTGTGCTGTTCTCTCCTGGGTTCTATATCCAACGGGGACGACTTGCAAAGGCCGCAATCGGCGCGCGGATCCCTACGATGCTCACTATGGAAGGCCACGTCGAAGCGGGCGGGCTGATGTCGTACGGCGCGACGTTGGCCGACATTTGGGGACGTGCCCCGTACTACGTCGACCGTCTGCTGAAGGGTGCCAAGCCGAGCGAGCTTCCTATCGAACAGGTTTCACGCTTCATTCTGACGCTTAACCTGAGGACGGCAAGGGCACTCGGCATCAGTTTCCCTGAGTCGGTTTTGATCCGCGCCGACCAGATCGTTAGGTGAGCCGCGAGTGACGCCCAACCCCCGCTTCGACACGGACCCTTCACAGCGTCGCTCCGCTTCGCTGTTTCGGGCCGGTCAAGCGGAACGTTGGGCGTCTCGTGGTGGCGCGGCGTAGAATATGATGGTCGAAGTTACTACTGGGTGACGCATGAACTACACAATCGAAGCCGAGCTGGAGGACGACGGCCGCTGGCTACCGTGTTTCTAGTCTCGTCCCTATAATGCTCAGATGCGCTTCGAATGGGACCCCCGGAAGGCGGCTGCAAATCTACGAAAGCACGGTATCTCATTCGAGGAAGCGACCACTGCTCTTCGTGACGATCTAGCCTTAACTGGCCGAGACCCCGACCATTCAACCGGCGAGGCACGATACATCACGTTTGGGGTCTCATCCCAGGGACGCCTCCTGGTGGTGTCCCATACTGAACGCGGCGGTTTGGTCCGCATCATCAGCGCTCGTACCGCAACGAAATCCGAACGGAAGATCTATGAACAAGGCTAAGCCCAGCAAGCGTGATGAACTTCGACCGGAATACAAACGATCGGACTTTGGAAGGATGGTCCGTGGCAAGTACGCAAGCCGAATTGCAGCCGCCACGAATGTGGTGGTTCTCGACCCCGAGGTTGCCGAGGCGTTTCCTAACGATGAAGCCGTAAACGAAGCGCTTCGTTCCTTAATCAACCTAGCCAAGGCATCGACACGCCCAACCCGGCGTTCCAGGGGACGCGCCGCGAAAACAGCGGCGCGCCCCTGAACGCTGTCGTTAGGGCACGAGGATGCCATGGTGGGGCTACGCATACTTCGCCGGCTATTTCGCTTTCGCAGCGTGGTGGGTGCGCGATGACATCAAGGAACACCGGTCAATTTGGTTCCTCCTCGCCGAGGTGGTATCGGATATCGCCTTGGTACTCGTTGCCCTCGCCTATTGGCATGCCACTCTCCATTCAGTCATCCATACTTTCCGCCTCCCGCTGTTTTGTGCGGGGGTGGCATGGCTCGTGGTCGAAGTACCCACTGAATTCCGGAAGCACTTGCCTGATCCAGAACTCTCGACTCAGGGGAACATCTTTGTGGCTGTTTGCGGCTTTGTGCTGGCTGCTCTAATACTTGGCCCGCTGCTCTATTGGGGGTTCAGTTATGCGGTCCTCGGAAAGACTGTCCCCTAACCCTGGCGTCAAGCGGAGCGCCGAGCACCGCCGCTGCTCGGTACCCGGCGTGCTACGCACGCCGGCGCCCGCTAACGCCGAACGTTGGACGGCTTCTGAGTCAGTCTTCGCAGACCGTGAAGGGTTGCTGCAGGTAATGGTTCCGGCCATCGAGTTCTCTCACCGGCTCGCCACCATGGCAGACCTCCCCGAGCTGAGAGCCTTGATGACGCTGGCTATCCGGCAGCTGCTCCCGGCGTACTTGGACCCTGCCCGCGTTGAAGCGTCGTTCGAGATTATGGGCGTCTATACTCAGCTTATCGAGGACGGTACCTATTTCGCGATCGAATGCGAGAACCGAATCGTGGGCTGTGGTGGCTGGAGCCGACGCGCAACGCTGTTCGGCGGTGATGATTCGGCGAATCGCGACGCACGTCTTCTCGATCCCAAGGTTGAGCCTGCCCGGGTGCGGGCCATGTACACGCATCCGGAATATGTGAGGCGCGGAATCGGGCGGCTCGTTCTTTCCTTATGCGAGGCCGCGGCGGCGCGCGAGCGTTTTCGGTCACTTGAACTTGTTGCGACGGTGGCTGGAGAGCCACTGTTTCACGCCTATGGTTTCTCGGTCATTGAACGGATCGAAGTGCCGACATCGAAAGGTTTGACTGTGCCGTGTGCCCGAATGAGCAAACAAGTAGCAGCGAGTCGGCTGAGCTGAACCGTCATTGACCGATGAAGTCGCCGAACGCTGAATACTCTGGTTTCGTTGAGCACCCGCGCTACGGGAAGGGACCGCGCTTCACGGGGCTGGACGTTGTCGATTCCGTTGACGGGAGGGTGTACTGTCATTGGCACTCCCCTGCTGGCGTCCGTGTTCCGGACACGGCCGTTGTCGCGGATGTGGCGCGCCAAGGATCGGCGACGCTTCACGTGACGCACTACTACGATGCCAGGCGCGTCTGTCGCAAGTGCGGACGGCCGTTCTTGTTCTTCGCGGAGGAGCAGAAGCACTGGTACGAAGATCTGAAGTTTCCGCTTGAGGCTGACTGCCTGGATTGCGCTCCCTGCCGAAAGGACCAACAACTGGTCCGAGCCATCCGCCAGAAGTATGATGCACTCTTGGAGAAGACAGCCCGTACTCAGGCCGAGACGCTGGAGTTGGTGGAGTGCGGGCTCTTCCTTGTCGAGTCGGTCGTATTTTCTGCGCAGCTACTGCCCAAGCTGCGCGGACTTCTCAAGCCCCTATTGCTTGATGCGGAAGGACCGTACTACACGAGAGCCCGTGCACTGGTGTCGACAATCAATGGCGTTGCCGCGAAATGACGCCCAACCCTTAAGGATTGAGACGACCCCGCTTGCCGCCGTCCTTCCGTCGATGGATTCTTCAGAACAATGGGCTCGGGCTCGGAAGCTCAGGGGGTGACCGCTTGAAGGTGAGACGATGGAAAACGCATATGGCTTAGAGATCCCGCAGAACCTCGCCGAGACGTGCAATCCCAGGCGCACGGCTTTGCTGGTCTATGACATGCAGGTGGGCATCATCGGGCAGATACACGATGGGCAAGGGCTTGTCACACGGGTGAAGTCCCTGCTCGAAACCGCGCGCGCGGCGGGCTTGCGGGTGTTCTTCATGCGCCACATGTCATTGCCGAACGAGGCGGCTGGGGTCTTTCAGCTGCGCATGGCGATGGCGTGGCAAAGGGTCGGCTCCGTTGCGGATGTAAAGCCCTGGTTCCTGCGGGACTCGCCTGGATTTCAGCTGGTGCCTGAGCTCAAACCGCTGCCCAGCGAGGTGATCTTCGACAAGATCACCATGTCGGCGTTCGAAGGTACGCCGCTGGACATCGCCCTGCGGGACTGTGGCATCAACTCCTTCATCATCGCCGGCGTTGCGACTGAAATTGGTATCGAGCCAACGGTTCGTCACGGCGCCGACCTCGGCTACATTCCCATCGTCGTGACGGATGCCTGTGGTGCCGGCCACGCCGAAGCAGGCGAGCGGGCACTTGCCAGCATCAAGTTCATGGGAGACGCGATGTTGACCGACATCCACACCATCGCAGGCGTACTGGGCAGGAGCGCGACCAGTTGAGGAGCGGGTTGGAGTTGAGCGACTCCCGCGTCAGTCAGCTGGATGTGTCCGATGGCGTTGCCACGGTTCATTTCTCGCACGCCTATATCCACAAGTCGGCTGGAACCCCCGGCAGGGATCGCGGAACCGGGTGGAGCCAGGAGGGACGGCTGGTTCTTTCGGAGGTGCACTTGGAGTCGCTACCCCACTTGCCCAACACGATATCCGAGGGATTCCTGGAGGTAGGGGGCATCAAGCACCAGGTGATCCCACTGCCGTTCAGGCGCAAGGTCGGTGCCAGGCTGTCGCTGGTGTTTGTCGACGGCACCGAGCTCACAATCGTCGGTAGCAAGCCGTTCGTTGAGCTGCGGGGGACCCCGATCTATCTCGAGGATTTTCCATGATCCCGCCCGCGCCGCCGGTGCGCGTTCCCACGCTCCGGCGGGGCCGGTAGTCTACCGTACCGGATGATGTTGGCCACCGGCTGGGCCCGCGTGCTTTTATTCTTTCGTGGGAACGGTAAAGCAGAACATCGCGCCCGTCGCGGGATGGTTGGAGACCCACAGGCGCCCGCCATGCGAGGCGATGATCGAGCGGGTGATCGACAGCCCCAGCCCAAGTCCCTGCGGCTTGGTGGTGAAGAACGGCTCGAAGAGGCGCTCGCGCAGCGGTGCCGGCACCCCTGGCCCGCTGTCGCTCACGCACATCTGCACCATGCCCTCGGCGATTGCTTCGCTGCGCACGGTCAGCGTGCGCTCGCCGGGCTGGAGCGCGCTCATCGCCTCGCAGGCGTTGTGGATCAAGTTCAACAGCACCTGCTGGAGCTGGATGCGGTCGCCATTGACACGGGGGAGCGCCTCGCCGAGGCGGGTAGTCACGCTGACGCCATGGGCGATGAGGTCGCCGTGCGCCAGTTCGAGGGCCTCAGTGGCGACCTCATTGAGGTCAAGCGGCTGGAACTGTGTCTCGCCCTTCTTGAACAAGGCGCGGAGCCGGCGAATGACTTCGCTCACGCGCGTGTTCTGCTGGACGATGTCGCTCAGGATCTCGCGCACTTCCTCGATATCGATGGGCTGTTGGCCGAGCATGCGCTGCGCGGCCTCCGCGTTGCTCAGCATCGCGGTGAGCGGTTGACTGAGCTCATGGGCCAGCGCGCCCGAAAGCTCACCGACGGTGGCGACGCGTCCCAGGTGCGCGAGCTCGCGCTGGCGCTCCTGAACCTCCCGCTCAGCGCGCCGCTGGTCGGTGAGGTCCCGGATGATGGCGATGAAGCAAGGCTCCCCGGCCATCTCGGCGGTCTCGGCACCGATGACCGCCTGGCGAAGCTCTCCGGACTTGCTGCGAAGAGGCAGCTCCAGGTCGCTGGCGCGGCCCTGCGAGCTGATCGCGTACTGCAATGCCGCGGCGTCTTTGGGGCTTGCGAACATGCCCAGTTCCCACATCGTGCTGCCCACCGCTTGCGCCCGCTCATGTCCGAACAGGCGCTCCCAGCGGTCATTGACCTCGACGATGCGGCCGTCCTGCGTGCGCGTGATCACCATGGCGTCGGGGCTGGACATGAAGGCTTTGGCGAAGCGCTCCTCGGAGCTGCGCAGCGCCGCCTTCGAGCGCTCCCGTTCCTCGATGACGGCCGTCAGGAACAGCAGCGGGATCGACAGGACGAGCAAGAACATCTGAATCGACAGCGCGCTGTCCAGGGGCGAGCCGCCGACGAACGGGCCCAGCCCGTGGATCGCACCCCAGACCGCCAGCAGCACCAGCAGCAGCAGGGAGGTGCTGGTCCCGATCGGCCCCAACCGGACCGCCGCCCACAGCAGGAAAGGTACGGGGGCGTAGAGCAGCACCGGGGTCGTTCCGGAACCGGGTCCCGCCTGGGTGAATACCACGATGCTGACCGCCAGCAGCCCCAGCGTCTGAGCCCAGCCCTCCACCCACTTGCCCGGGGATATCCGCCGCATGCGCGCGAATCCATGACCGGCCCAGGTGACGATAACGGGGACCAAGGTCAGATTCGCCAGCAGGTTGGAGAAAAACCGCGTCCGCCACAGTTGCCAGTAGCTCGCCTCGCCCCAACCGATCAGCGTGACCAACGCAGCATCGAGGAACGATGAGGCGAACGCGGCGAGGAAGCCGCCGACCAGCACGAAGACGCTCACGTGCTGGAACGAGTCCAACCGCAGCGGCCCGCCGATCAGCCAGCGCACGCCGATGGCGCCGATCAGCGCTTCGCTGCAGTTGGTCACAAACCAGCAGAGAACCATTGCCGTGGGGACCCCGCTTTGCAGTTCCGCCGCCAGATGGGCCGGGAATGCGGCGAGCAGCAGCCAGCCCCACGAGCGTGGGGGCGTGAGCAGCAGGGCGGCGAGCAGGATTGCGTTGGGGGGCCAAAGCGGGGAGATCGGATGCGGGTCGAAGGTCAGGGCCAGGCCTAGCCTGGCCCCCAGGTAATAGGCCACGCCGACCAGCGCCGCGGCCAGCGCCGTGCGCACGGCCATGCTCCGACTGCCGAGCGCAGGCGCCCGCAGGGGCGGGTTCAGTTCCGCCGGTGGGTCTGCTATCTCAGCGAAAGGAGATCTTGGTGCGGGGTGCGAGCGCACTTTGCTACAACGCCGACCTGCAGTAGGAGAGGGCTACCGACCCAAGCGGCTAAGGATCGCAGCCAGATTATCCCTCCCGCGCGCGCACCCTGCTCTCTCCCGAAAGAGGGAGGGAAACCCTGGCCTTGCCGATCCGGGGCGGGAATAACGCCAACCCTGGGCGGTCTTGACGATGGGGATGGGCAGCCGCCGGCCATTCCGGCCGACTTACAGCACCGCCTTCCCTTCGCCGTCGGGCAGCACGCGCAGCGCCTGGCCTTCGCGCCGCGCAGCCCCTCAAACTACTTCAACGCGCTCGCTTGCGACTTTCATCGTGGAAAAAAAGCACCCGCTTGCGGCGGGTGCTGGATGAGCCAATACGCAGGCGCGCGCCGGGGCGTGCAGCCCGGCCGTCACTGCAACTCGACGCCCAACGCCGCGAGCGTGTCTGCCGTCAGCAAACCGGTGGGTTGCATGCCGTTCTTCGACTGGAAAGACCTGACGTATTCGGTCAGCTGCGGATCGAGCTTGCCGCCCCCGCTGGGCTGCACCGGATAGCCCTGGGACTGGAGCGCACTTTCCACCTGCTGGATCCTTTCCGGGGTGGCGTTCACATCACACAGCACCTGCACCCACTCCGCTTTCTCGGGGGCCACCATCACTTGCTTGTCGACGGTGGCGTACTCGGGCGCAACCGGCACCTTCTTCTGTTCCGATGCCTTCACCAGCTTGGTCACCTTGCGGGTTTCGTACACGGCCGGGATCTCTTCCTCGTGGAGGCTCTCCGGCTTCGTCACCACGGTCTTCGTGACGGTGGCGTACTCGGCCGGCATGTCCTGATAGGTCTTGCTGGCCGCGCGCGCGAGCTCCTTGCGCTCCACCGTCTTGTACACCGCCTCCTCCTCCACCAGGCACAGGATCTCGCCGGTGTTCGGGTCGACTTTCTCGACGGTACCGCGGCCCGGCTTCCACACCTGGCGCGCAGGCTTCTCGAGCGTCCTCTCGAAATAGGTGTTGTACAACGCCGGGATCTCGATCTCGCGCTTGTAGGCCTCACGCACGAGCACCTTCTCTTCGACTTGCCCGTACTCGGCCGGCACGACAGTGACCTTCTTCCACGCGGGCTTGACCAATACGCTCTCTTCGACTTCTTCATACACCGGCTCGGTGAACTCGCTGCGCTCGGTCGCCGGCCGCACCATCTCCTGCACCGGCTCGTTGCGATACTGCGCCGGTGCATACACCTTGGTGTAGCACTCCCCCAGCTTGCTCGGGGGTCCCATATCCGCGACGACCACCGTGGGCTCCGCTGGCGCTGGCGCAGGCGCGGCCGCCGGAGCTGCTGCTACAGGAGCCGGTTCGACCACTCCGCCGCATTCCGGAGCGTTGCCATACTTGGCGCAATAGGTGTAGTCGGCCTGGCGCGAAGGCGTGTTCCCGCACCCCCCGGCAGCTGCGGCCAAGGCCACGACGAGCAGCTTGAGCGGAAAATGTTTACTGGCAATCATGATCTGGTCTTCCTCCTGGTCGAAACGCAATTAAGGCCGAGCGCCGCGCAGATGTTCGGGCATTCCCGACCCTGGCAGCATACGCAGGGCGCGCCGCGAGGACCATGGGACCTTGGTCCTAGGAGGCCCCGCTTCAGCAATCCGGGGAGCGAGCCCGGCGCTCGGTACAGAGGGAGGAAGATTACGACAGGGGGCAGACCAAGCACCGGACTCCCGCGCAGTCTACGAGGCCGCGCTGCCCGCGGCCATAGGACCTTGGTCCCAATCACGCCGCTGCTGCGGGCTGCGCCAGCGCTAAGGCGCCGAGCGAAGAGCGGAAGCGGAGTGCAGCGGCCGATCCGCGGGGGCCGCTGCGGCGCGGTCGCCGAGCCGGTCGACCAGGCGCACCAGCTCGACGACGGAGCGCGCGCGCAGCTTGTGCATGACCTGGCCGCGGTGGGTCTTTACCGTCTTTTCCGCCGTACCCAGGCGGTCCGCGATCTCCTTGTTGCGCAGCCCGGCCACGACCAGACCGCATACTTCGCGCTCCCGCGGCGTGAGCAGCGCGAACCGCTCGTGCAGCGCGCACGCCTGCTCGCGTTCGGAGCGGGCCGCAAGGTCGCGGCTGACCGCGCGCTGGATGGCATCGAGCAACTCGCCGTGGTCCACGGGCTTGACGAGGAAGTCCATGGCCCCGGCCTTCATCGCCGTGACACTGCTGGAGACATCGCCGTGCCCGGTCAGAAACAGGACCGGCATGGTGTAGCCGGCCAGCGACAAGGCCTGCTGCGCCTGCAGGCCATCGAGGTCCGGCATTTGCAGGTCCAGCACAATGCAACCGGAGGCCTCGCGGGGCCGTTGTGCCAGAAGCATCCGCGGAGACGCGTAGGTCTCGGCAGCCAGCCCGACCGAGCGCACCAGGCGTGCGATCCCGCGCCTCACCGTTTCGTCGTCATCCACGATGAACACGACGGGAGCCGTGCCGGGACCCGTCTCGACCTGCTTCATGACTTCCTCCCGCGCCGCCCCCGGCGCTTGCCCTCGTATCCGTAACGACACAATACACTGGCTGCCGGCGTTGTTCTACCTCCCTTCGCCGCCCGGTCTCTCGACCCGCAGCAGCCTCGCGGCCGCGGGTCGAGCGCAGGCCAACTCAAGCCGCCTGGGTTGCATGCGCGATGGCGGACAGCAAGCTCTGATTGGTGAACGGCTTGCGCAGGCACGGTACCGAACCGAGCTGGAGAAGCGTTTGCCGGGTTGCTTCGTCATCCCGCCCGGTGATGAAGACGATGGGCACCCAGGCTCCGGTGCGAAGCAACTCCTCGCGCAGCTCGAAGCCGCTCATGCCTCCGAGACCGATGTCGAGGAGCAGGCAGTCGGGACCTTCGCCGCGCTCGCTCGTCAGGTACGCCTCCGCGGAGGCGAAGCAGGTGACCGTGCATTCTGCCGAGCTCAGCAGGCGGCTCAGCGCTTTGCGCACGTCCGCGTCGTCATCGACCACCACCAGGCGCAGGCGCCCTGTTGGCGTGCCGAAAACCGTGTCCGGCTCTGTTGCGGGCTGATCGTGTCTCATTGCTGCGGCGCCGCAAGCCCGATCAATCCCCGTTTCCAGCTGGCCAGCTCGCGCGTTGGAGGACGCCTTGGGAGGACGCAGAAAGATAGCGTTCGGCGCCGCGGGCGTATATGGGACCTTGGACCTAGCCCGATATTTCATCAGGACGCGAGATTGTGGCGCAGGCCCGGGCGGGACAGATCGGGCTCGACCGGCGCAGCCAATGCCGCGGCGGCCGGCAGATATACTGGCGGAGCCAAGGCCGGCGATGGCGACCCACCGTCGCCGCAGCCGCTCAGAAGTCGTGCCGTCCGATCGGACTACGTATTGCCACGTCATGCCGCATTCTATTGGTGCCGTAACGTCGCTCCGCCGCCCTGCGATCAGGCAACTGGCCGGGCTGATGCTCGCCATCGGTGCGCTCATTGCCTCCCTGGCGGGAGGGCGAGATCCAGAATACCCGGCGGTGCGGCCCGGAGTCGCGCTGGTCTTTCCGCGTGACCACGGTGCGCATCCTGGCTATCGGACCGAGTGGTGGTACATCACCGGCTGGGTGCACGACCAGCGCGGCAACGATTTCGGCGTTCAGGTCACGTTCTTTCGCAATCGTCCACTGCTGCAGGAGGACAACCCGAGCGCGTTTGCGCCCAGGCAACTCCTGTTCGCCCACGCGGCGATCGCCGACCCGCGTCACGCGCGGCTGCGGCACGACCAGCGTGCGGCGCGCGAGGGGTTCGGGATAGCCTATGCCGGGGAGCAGAGCACGGACGTGCGCATCGACGACTGGTCGCTGCGCCTGGACGGCGGCCGCTATCTGGCGCAGATCAGCACTCGCGAGTTTGCCCTCGAGCTCGCTTTCGAGACACGCGAGCCGCTGCTGCTGCAGGGGCACGCCGGGTTCAGCCGCAAGGGACCGCGCCCAGGCCAGGCCAGCTACTACTACAGCCGGCCGCAGCTGGTCGTATCGGGGATCATTCGCACGGACAGCGCCGCGCTCCCGGTGACCGGTACCGCGTGGCTGGATCACGAGTGGTCGAGCGAGTACCTGGCAGAGCGAGGCAGCGGGTTGGGACTGGATCGGCATCAACCTCGATGACGGCGGCGCGTTGATGGTATTCCGCATGCGCGACAAGCGCGGCAGAGTTCTGTGGGCCGCCGGCACTCTGCGGGACGCGGGCGGACGCGTGGACACTTTCGCGCCCGCCGAGATCTCTTTCACTCCGCTGCGGCGCTGGCGCTCTCCGCGCAGCGCGGCGGAGTACCCCGTGGCCATGCGCGTTCGGGCCGGCGACCTGGAGCGTGGAGCTCGACCCGATGATGGACGACCAGGAGCTCGATGCCCGCGCGAGCACCGGCACGATCTACTGGGAGGGCGCCGTGCTTGCGCTGCGTGACGGCCAACGCGTCGGGCGCGGCTACCTGGAGCTCACCGGCTATTGGAATCCGGTAAGGCTTTGACCTTCAATCTCGACGCAAAGGCGCAAAGTCCACGTGCAGGGCGCAAGGTGAAAAAGTGAGCCGCAGGAAGGTCTTGATCGCAGGAGTCGCCGTGCTCGGCGCTGGTGCCGCGGGGCTTGGGTGGCACGCCGTGCGCAGCGGTGTGTTCAGCAGCGGGGCCGGGGCTGCCTACGCGCCATGGCGGCAGTGGCCGCCGCTGCCGGCGGAAGGCGCGATCGGCCTGGTGCGGGCGGCGGTGCTGGCCGCGAGCCCACACAACACCCAACCCTGGCTGTTTCGGGTGGCCGGCAGCCGTATCGAGCTTTTCGCGGATCCCGCGCGCAACATCGGCACCATCGACCCGTTCCTGCGCGAGATGCACGTGGGCCTGGGCTGCGCGCTGGAGAACCTGGTGCTCGCGGCGCGAGCCGGTGGTCACCGCACGGTGCTCACCCTTCTGCCCGCAGGCGCAGAAACAGCACACGTTGCCACGCTGGAGCTCGCGAGCGGCGATCCCGACAGCTCACCCCTGTTTGCGGCGATTCCGCACAGGCACACCAATCGCGGCCCCTACGACGCCGCGCTGCCGGTCGGGCCGCAGATGTACAAGGCCCTGGCTGCCCTGGGGCCCGACCTGCCGGGTGTCGGGGTGGTCTGGTTCACGTCCGATGCGCAGCGCCGCAGGATCGGAGAGCTGATCGTGGCGGCGACCAAGGCGATCATCGGCGACCGCCAGCAAGCCGCGGACAGTGCGAAGTGGCTGCGCATGTCGTGGGACAAAGTGCAGCGCCATCGCGACGGGATCACGCTCGATGCCGCCGGCTTGCCGCCAGCCATCCTCGGCGTGGCCAAGATGCTCCCGGAACTGTCGCCCGAACAGAGCGACGCGGCATGGCTCAAGGCTACGCAGGAAACGCAGGTGGCGACCGCGATGGGGTACGGCCTGCTGGTAGTGCGCAACGTGCGCGACAACGCCCAGCGCCTGCAGGGCGGACGGCTATGGCAGCGGATTCACCTGTGGGCGGCGGCCAACGGGCTGGCGGTCCAGCCGCTGAATCAGATGCCCGAGCGGGCCGACCGCGAGGCGAGCCTGGGGGTCGAGCCCGTTTACGGCGCTGCGCTGCGCGAGCTGGTCGGCGACCCGGCCTGGCAGGCGCTGATGCCGTTCCGAATCGGCTATCCGCTGCGCGCGGCGCTGCCGAGCCCACGCCGGGCGGTCGAGGATGTACTGCTCAGTTAAAAAAAATAGTGCAGCCCCACCTCGAAGTTCCAGTTATACACCGGCGGGATGTTTCCCCACAGGCCCACGCCGGGACGCACGTACAACCCCAGGCTCCTGGTCACGAAGCGTCCCAGCTCGATCTCGAGCGTGGCTCCGGTCTGTGCGTTGCGCTCCCAATCGACATACACGCTCGGCTCGACATAGGTGTAGGTCCGCCGCGGCCAGATCGTGAGAAAGCCGCTGCGCAGCAGCGTGGTGTTGATCTGCACGTCGCTGGTCCCGCCGAACGCCCAGAACTGCTGCACGTACGGGAACAAGGTGGAGTTGTATCTGGGCAGGGCGACCGCGGCGTAGGCCAGGGGTTGGAACACGTACCTGCCGATGCCCAGCAGCGGTTCGGTGGCGGTATCGAGGGCCACCTCGGCAGCCACCACTACCGCGTACCCGGGCGTGCGCAACACCCGCCACTGCGCACGGGCCGCGATATCGCCCAGCCCCGATTCCTGGCCCGCCCCCGGCTGGTCTGGGATCGGTACTCACGTAGGGGACGTCGGCGCGCAATGCGAATACCGGGCTCAAGGCATACTCGAAGCGCGACACGACCAGGTTGCGGCTGGCGCCGCTCTGCAGCGACTGGTATTCCTCGCGCAGGCCGAAGCGCGCTGTGGAAATCGGTGGGATCGGTGAAGCGCTTGAAGGATTCCGGTGCGCCGGGCTCGCTCTGCGGAGCAGTGGCCGGCTGGTTGCCGCCCTCTTGCTGCTGCCCGAATGCCGCTGCGGCAATGCCCAGCAGCGCGCAAAGCACGGCCATCTCCCCTTGGCGGCGCAGTGTCAATGTCGCCTCCTTGTCGTTGGTGTAAGGCGAAGGCGGAACCGGGGCGCACCTGCACCGATGGCCCCCCTTCGGCGGACCCGTAGAGCGCTATTCCGGCGGGGCGTGGCCCGAAGTCTTGGCGAGCGTGTACCGGTCAGCCGACCGCGGCCTTCAGCTTTGCCAGGAATATGCGGATACGCTTGGCGTTCTGCCCCAGATCGCTGCGCCCGACCCGCGACTTGGAGCGCACGTCCACCCGCGTTCCCTCCGGGCTCTCGCACGATGCGCACCACCACGTCATCGGTGAAGCCGTACCAGAAGCTCTTCTGGGTGGCCTCGATGCGGCCCGCGGCCGGGTCGGCGTCACTGAGCTTCAGACCCATGGCGAGCAGCGTCGCCTTGGCTGCCTCGAACACCGCGTCCTTCGGGGTCTGGGTGACGAGCGGCACCAGGTCGGGATAGCCTTCCTTCTGCTGGATGGCCGTCTCCGGTCCGTCATAGGTGATCGGGTGATCGCCCTCCTTGCGCAGCGTGGCCGCCGCCACGAAGTCCGGCGGGTTGTCCGTGTCCGTGGTGATGTCGTGGATGTAGGGCACGCTCTCGGCCGTCTGCTTCCATTGCCACGGCACGTAGGCGAATGCCAGCGCGATCACCAGGCCGGCGATCCCCGGAAGCAGCGCGCCGCGGTCGAACCTCGCGACGAGCAGCCCGAGCAGCGCGAGCGCACCGGCGGCCAGCGCCCCGAAGAACGCCCAGCGCAGGATCACAAACCCGGTACGGAAATGCCACAGCCCGAGCTGATAGCCGAACCCCGAGCACACCGCCGCCACGATCGCGAGCAATGCCAGGACGAAGCCGAGTCGAGCAACATGGATGCCGATCTTTCCCCATGGCAGGCCGGTCGATGAGTCGTCGCTTGTCATTCTCGTTCCTGGAGTATCCCGCGTGTCACTGCTCATCGGCCCGCGAGCTCCCGGCGCAGGAACTCGTGCAATGGACCATGCCGTCCTCGTGCGGCGAGTGGTACGGGCCCGCGTCCTCCTCGCCGTTGGCATAGAGCGCCTGCCTGCCCTTCTGGAACCAGGTGCAGATAGCGCTGTCCTCGGCGGCCGACTCGGCATAGGCGGCCTGGTGCGCCTCCACCAGCTCGCGCTCGAACAGCGCGACCTCCTCCGGGTAATAGAACTCCACCACGTTGAGGGTCTGGTCGGGAGCCGAGGGGCAGCAGCGTGCTCACCACCAGCGAGTAGGGATACCACTCCAGCATGACGTTCGGATAGAGAATGCACCACAGCGTACCGTACTTGGGCAGTTTGCCGTCGCCGTACTGCAACAGCGCGTTACGGTAGCGCGTGTAGTGCGGCGACACCTGGGTCTTGAGCTCGTCCTTGATGCCGAGGATCTGGTACGACCAGCGCTCGCCGAAGCCCCACTGGTAGTTGCCCGGATCGACGAAGTACTGCAGCCCGGGATGGAACGGCACCACGTGGTACATCTCGAGATAGATCTCGAGGAAGTTCTTCCAGTTGTACGGGTACAGGTCGGCCTGCACGCGCTCGAACATGTAGCCGCTGAAGTTGTACTCGTGGGCAAGCGGGAAGTCGGCCAGGTCCTTGGCGACGTCGCGCTTGCCGGCGAACAGCAGCCCGTGCCAGTTCGTGAGCGGGGTGGAAACGAGCGCGAGGCCCGGATTTTCGTCGAAGTCGGGCGCGCCCATCAGCCTGCCGTCCAGAGCGTAGGTCCACTTGTGCACCGGGCACACGATACTCTGGAGATTGCCGCGGCCCTCGAGCAACAGCGACTGCCGGTGGCGGCAGACGTTGTTGAGCAGGCGCACGCCGTCGGCGCCGCGGACCAGCATCTTGGCGTGCCTGGCCGTGTCCAGCGTGATGTAGTCGCCCGCTTCGGGGACCATCAGCTCGTGCCCGGCGTAGCGCGGGCCGTTGGCGAATACCGTGGCCTGCTCCCGCTCGAAGATCTCCCGGTCGAAGTACCAGGAAATGGGCAGCTGCGGCGCGCTGGGCTTGAGGCGGGCGCGGGTTAGAACGTCGGCCATGTCGACACTCCTCACGACCCGCCCGACGGCGGGAGGACAGGCGCGCATATTAGCTCCAAAGCCGGGCCGGGGGGATCTGCTGCGCCGCCTGAACGACGATCGCGCCGGGAAGTGACCCCGGTAGTTCGAGCACGGCTCCCGGGGCGGTCCGAACGGGGCGCGATCGCGACCTGGATGGGCCGCGGACCAGAGAGAACGCATCGGCCAAGGCCTGCGCAAGGGTGCCGTCATCGAGGGCACGCCGTTGCTCAGCGGTTGCTGGAACTTCGGCGCCAGTGTCGGCGGATCGACACGCTGGTCGCGGGCCGCACGGGGACGCGCGTGAGGCGAATGCTGGTTTCTCAGCCGGTTAGCACGGCCGCTCGCCGCCGGTCCGGCGACGAGTGGCGCTTGCAACTTCGGCACGCCGTTCGCATCTAATCCGACATGAAGATCGTGACTCGAAACGCAAGGGCGACAGGTGCCGCAAGCCGGACTCCGGTGGAGCGGCCAGCGCCGGCCAGCCAGGCGCAGAGCGACGCGTCGCAGCGGCGACGCGACGGCACCGAGCGGCGCTTTCAGCTGCTGCTCGCGGCCCTGCGTCCCGCCGGCTGAGGCGCCGGGCCCCACTCTCCGGCGGCGGAGCAGGGCCCCGCCCCGGGTCCTGCGGACGGCAAGGGGCGTGCACGCGTGAACCCTTGCAGGTTTGCCGGCGCGCACCCGCAACCGCTCGTCCGCCCGGGGAAGCCGCTCGCACCCGCGGCGCTCTTCGGTCCCCCGTCTTCGACCGTCCGGCAGCCCGAACCGCTCCTCCTGCTTACCGGGCACACCGCTCGCATGACATACGCGAGCGGAGGCCCTGATCCGACCGGGGTCAGGCGCCATCGCCCAGGCCTCTCAAAAGGAGCGGACCATGTTCTGGAAGCGTGAAGTGATCACACCGCAGCGGCTGACCGACTCGGACGTGCGCTGCACCCTGCTGCTTGCCGCCATACGCGCGTTCCGTCAGGCGGAGATCGAAGCGGCGAAGGATCCTTCGCGCACAGGCCGGGTGATGGCGGAGTTCGCCGAGCTGGTCGTTCTGCCGGGGTTGAGCAAGCGGTGAGATGACAGGCGAGGCGTGATCCCCCAGGGTCACGCCTCGCGCCGCACCAGCAGTTCCCGGAATCCCGTGATCCCGCAAGTGCGCGCCGTTCTTACTCAACGTTCCCGACAGCGCCAAAGTTTCAAGCCAGCGCCTTGGTAACGACCTCGAGCGTGTCCTTCGACAGCCCGGCCTTGCCGCGGATGCGCTCGAGCTGCATGCGGGCGTGCTGCTGGCGCTGCGAGTCGAACTTGCGCCAGCGGTCGAAGGCGCGCGCGATGCGTGCGGCGATCTGCGGGTTGAGCGCATCCAGCGCCAGGATCTGTTCGGCGACGAACGCGTAGCCCGCGCCATCCGCGGCGTGGAAGCGCGCCTGGTTGGCGGCGAAGCTGCGGATCAGCGCGTACACCTTGTTGGGATTGCGGATGTCGAAGGACGGATGGCTGGTCAGGCGCTTGACCTCTGCCAGGGTCGCGGGCAGGCGCGAGGCCGCCTGCACTGCCAGCCACTTGTCTACCACCAGAGGCTCATCCTTCCAGCGCGCGTAGAACTGCTCCAGCGCCAGGGTGCGCTCGGGGCACTCGGCGTTGGCGATCGCGCTGAGCGCGGCGATCGCGTCGGTCATGTTGTTGGCGGTGTTGAACTGGTGCAGGCACAGCTCCAGCGCGGGCGGCTCGGGCAGCTCCATCAGGTATGCCAGGCACAGGTTCTTCAGCGCCCGCTGTCCAGCCGAGCGCGCGTCGGGACTGTAGGGACCCGCCGCAGCGAAGGCCTGATAGGCCGCCAGGAGCTCGCCTCTGAGTGCGCGCGCGAGGTGCTGGCGCAGCGCGACCCGCACCGCATGGATCGCGTCGGGATGGACGATGTCCATCTGCTCGGCGATGTAACTTTCGGAGGGCAGTGCCAGCGCCTCGGCGGCAAACGCCGGATCGCGCGCGCCGTCGTCCAGGACCCGCGCGAAGCCACTCGCGAACGGGCCGGGGAACTCGGGCTGGCCGCCGGCGCGCTGCGCGGCGACCCCGCGCAGCAGCAGGTTGACCGCCAGGCGCTGCCCCGCTTCCCAGCGGTTGAACGGGTCGCTGTCGTGGGCGAGCAGATGGGCCAGCGCGTCGTCGTCGTAGCCGTGCTTGACGATCACGGGGGCCGAGAAGCCGCGCAACAGCGAAGGGACCGGCGCACTGGGCACATCGACGAAGGTGAAGCGCTGCTGTGGCTGCGTGAACGACAGCACGCGGCTCGTGCCGAGCGTCCCAGGCTCGTACTCCAGCCGCAGCGGGATATCCTCGCCCTGTGCATCCACCAAGCCGATGCCGAAGGGGATGTGCAACGGCAGCTTGGCGGGCTGCCCGGGCGTTGGGGGGCAGGACTGTTCGAGCGTCAACGTATAGGTGCGCGCCGCCGCGTCGTAGCTGCCGGTGGCCTGCACGACCGGCGTGCCGGCCTGGTCGTACCAGCGCTTGAATTGCGTGAGGTCCACGCCGCTCGCGTCCTGCATCGCCTGTGCGAAGTCGTCCGTGGTGACCGCTTGACCGTCGTGACGCTGGAAGTACAGGTCCATGCCGCGGCGGAAACTCTCGCGGCCCGTCAGCGTGTGGATCATCCGCACCACCTCGGCGCCCTTCTCGTACACGGTGGCGGTGTAGAAGTTGCTGATCTCCATATACGACTGCGGCCGCACCGGGTGCGCCATGGGGCCGGCGTCCTCGGGAAACTGGGCCGCGCGCAGAGCCCGCACCTCCTGGATGCGCTGCACCGGCCGCGAGTACGTATCCGCACCGAACTCCTGGTCGCGGAACACCGTAAGGCCCTCCTTCAGCGAGAGCTGGAACCAGTCGCGGCAGGTCACGCGGTTGCCGGTCCAGTTGTGGAAGTACTCGTGTCCCACCACGCGGTCGATCAGCATGAAGTCCGTGTCGGTGGCGATGTCGGCGCGCGCCAGCACGTACTTGGTGTTGAAGATGTTGAGTCCCTTGTTCTCCATCGCGCCCATGTTGAAGTCGCCCACTGCGACGATCATGTAGTGGTCGAGATCCAGCTCCAGGCCGAACACCTGTTCGTCCCACTGCATCGACTTCTTCAACGCCTGCATGGCGAAGCCGCACTGGTCGAGCTTGCCGGGCTCGACGAAGATCGACAGCCGCACTTGCTTGCCGGACATGGTCACGAAGGTGTCCTCGAGGCGCTCGAGCCTGGCGGCGACCATCGCGAACAGATAGCTAGGCTTCGGGAAGGGGTCCTCCCAGCGCACCCAATGCCGGGCCTGGACCGACCCCGCGCGTGCGGGATCGGCTCCCGAGGCGACCGGATTGCCGTTGGACAGCAGGAACGGGAGGCGGGCCTGGTCGGCATGGATGGTGGTGGTGTAGCGCGCCATCACGTCCGGGCGGTCGATGAAGAAGGTGATGCGCCGGAAGCCCTCCGCTTCGCACTGCGTGAAGTAACCGTCCTTCGAGGCGTACAAGCCCATCAGTTTGGTGTTCTTGCGCGGATGGATCACGACCACCGTCTCCAGCGTGAACCGCTCCGGCACGCCGGCGATGGTCAGATGCTCGCCGTCGAGCTCGTACTCGGCGGGCGCGAGCGTCCGGCCGTCGAGCGCGACCGACTCCAGCTCCAGATCGTCGCCGTTGAGCACGAGCGGGCCGCCGCGCTCGACCGCCTGCGGGTTGCGGCGCACCGCGAGACGGGCGTGCACCCGCGCGAGCTCCTCCTGCAGGTCGACGTCCAGGTCGATCGTGGCGATGAGGAACGCGGGTGGCGTGTAGTCCTTGAGATAGATCGTGGAGGGAGAGGGGGTGAGCATGGCCGGTTGCGGTCGCGGAAGGGAGCCTGTGAAGGCGAGAGTCTACCCGGAACGGCGAGGGCACTCCGGGCAGCCGGCCCACAGGGTCGCGATCACCTTGCGCCGGCACGTGGCACAATCCTGCCACACCCACGCCAGGAGGAACCATGCGGCGTACTGTGCGAGCCTCAGTCCACCCGTCCAGCTCCATCGACGAGCGGCTTGCCCGGCTGCTGGCGCGCTTCGGCGAGATTCGCGGCGCGACTCGGGCGCTGTGCGCCGGGCTTTCCGCCGAGGACTGCGCGTTGCAGTCGATGCCCGATGCCAGTCCGGCGAAGTGGCACCTCGCCCACACCAGCTGGTTCTTCGAAACCTTCGTGCTCGCGCCCGGGCTGGCCGGGTATCGTCCCTTCGCTCCGGGGTTCCGCGTGCTGTTCAACTCCTACTATGTCGGGGTCGGAGAGCGTCACCCGCGCGCCGAGCGGGGCCTGATCTCGCGCCCCGCCCTGGGCGAGGTCTACGCGTACCGGGAGCACGTCGACGAGGCCATCCTGCGCTGGGCGCAGACGGGCAGTGCAACGGTCCAGGCGCTGGACGTTTTCGAGCTCGGGCTCCATCACGAGCAGCAGCACCAGGAACTCATCCTTACCGACTTGAAGCATCTGCTGTCGCGCAATCCACTGAAGCCCGCGTACGCCGAGGCGGCGCGCCGGCAGCGCAAGGACCCGGAGCCGCCGGGCTGGCTTTCCTTCCCCGCGGGCCTGCGCGAGATCGGCCACGGCGCAGACAGCTTCTGCTTCGACAACGAGCGTCCCCGCCACCGCGTCTATCTGAACCCGTTCCAGCTTGCCGCGCGGCCGGTAACGAATCGCGAGTATCTCGCCTTCATCGAAGACGGCGGCTATCGGCGCCCCGAGCTATGGCTGTCCGACGGGTGGGAAGCCTGTACTGCGCAGCAGTGGAGCGCACCGATGTACTGGGAGCGCGACGGCGCGCGCTGGTGCCTGTTCACTCTCCGAGGGATGGGCGAGGTGGATCCCGGCGAGCCGGTGTGCCATGTCAGCTGCTACGAAGCGGATGCCTATGCGCGCTGGGCGCAGGCCCGGCTCCCGACCGAAGCGGAATGGGAAACGGCTGCGGCCGGGCTGCCGGTCGCCGGCAACTTCGTCGAATCCAGGCGCTTTCATCCGGATTCCGGCAGCGCCGACGATGGCCTGGGCCAGATGTACGGTGACGTATGGGAGTGGACCAACAGCGCCTATCTGGGCTATCCCGGATATCGTCCCGCGGCCGGCGCGGTGGGTGAGTACAACGGGAAGTTCATGGTCAACCAGTTCGTGCTGCGCGGGGGCTCGTGCGCCACGCCGCAGACCCACATCCGCGCTACCTACCGCAACTTCTTCTATCCCTGGGCGCGCTGGCAGTTCATGGGCGTGCGGCTGGCCCGCGACGCGTGACTCGGCTGACGAGTGACTGGTGACTAGTGACTAGTGATGGTGACGAGTCTCGGCGAGCACCTCCATTCACCGTGTCCGTCATGGCTGATATCAGATCGATCGTCGATCACTAGCTAGCCTCGCTAACCGCTAGTCACCAGTCACTAGTCACGAGTCACCGCCGCCCCGGCTACGGCTGCTTCTGAGGTGCGGGCGGCTGTACTGTGCCCTTGGCGGTTTGTGGGGGCGGCGGCACCGGCGCTCCGGGAGCCGGAGCGGGATTCACCTTGCCGCCGTCCGTGACCGTCGTCGGCAGGTTCAGAACCACTTTGTCGCCTTCGTTCAGACCCGCCGTCACGCGCAGCACTTTGCCGTCCGTGCTGGCCACTGTAATGGGCCGTAGCGCGACGCGATTGTCGGCTCCGACCACCGCCACCAGGGTTTTCTTGTCCCGCGAGATCAGCGCGGGTGCGGGCACTTCCAGGTAACTGATGGTTGGGACAAAAAGGCTGACGTTGACGAAGCTGCCGGCCACAAACTGACCCTTGCTGTTGTCGAAGTCCACCTCGGTGAGCATGGTGCGGGTCCTGGGGTCGAGGTCGCCGCCGGTCCGCGTCACCTTGCCTGTCGCCCGCCGCTCGGCGTTGGATGCATCCACGATCTCGGCGTCCTGGCCCGGCTTGACGTTCGGGGCCTCGCCTTGCTCCACATAGACGCTGACCTTGAGCCGCGAGACGTCGGCGATCGTCACGACGGGCAGGGCCGACACCTGATTGGTGGCGGCGTTCTGCACCAGCGCGCCCTGGTCTGCGTAGCGCTGGGTGACCACACCCGAGAAGGGCGCTTGCAAGACACGATAGCGGCTCAGGGTGCGCAGCTCGGAGAGCTGGCTCTCGGCGACCTTCACGTCGGTTTCCGCGGTGTCCAGCGCCTGCTCCGAGAAGAAGCCCTTGGTTGCCAGATCGCGGTTGCGCTGGTAGACGCGGCGCTTGTTGTCGAGCGCCACCGTGGCCGTCTCGATCTGCTGGTCGATCTCGGGAGACTGGATCTCGGCGATGAGCTGGCCGGCTTTCACACGGTCGCCGACGTCGACCGTGATCTTGGACAGATAGCCGCTCACCTTCGAATACAGCGTGGTGGTGTTGTAGGGCAGGGCCTCGCCGACCAGCAGCAGCTTTCGCAGGTTCGGCCCGCGCGCGGCCGCGGCCACCGTCACCGTCGGCCCTGCTTCGAGCGCGGCGGCGCGCCCGCGCGCCTCGTCCGCCTCATGCTTCGCCTTGTTTTGCCATACGTAGTAGACGCCCCCGGCGATGCCGAGCACCAGCAAGATGCCCAGAACGTAGAAGATGAGGAAAGAGCGTTGGCCGGATCCGTACACGTGTTTGTCCTTATCATTCCTTCCCCTTCAAGGGGGAGGGCGCCTTAATCTCAGGTGCTTTCCTGCCGCGCCTCGGCCTCGAAGCGCGTGTCCAGCGTGTGCAGCATGGGCATCCCCCTGCGCAACAGCGTGTAGACCACGGGCACCACGAACAGGGTGGAGATGGTCGCCACGATCAGCCCGCCGATGACGGCGCGGCCGAGCGGGGCGTTCTGCTCGCCGGCCTCGCCCAGCCCCAGCGCCATTGGCACCATGCCGATGACCATCGCCAGCGCGGTCATCAGCACGGGGCGCAGCCGCGTCCTGCCCGCTTCGATGGCGGCATCCACCACGCTCATGCCGGGGTTGGCGACGCGCACATCGTTGGCGAAGCTCACCACCAGGATGGAGTTGGAGACGCCGATGCCTACCGCCATGATCGCGCCCATCAGGGAAATGACATTGAGGGTCGTGCCGGTGATCGCCAGCATCCACAGGATGCCGATCAGGGCGCCGGGCACCGCCATCATGATGATGAACGGATCCACCCATGACTGGAACAGCACCACCAGCAGCGCGTAGACCAGGATCACCGCCAGCACCAGACCCAGGAACAGGCTCTGGAAGGACGCCTGCATCACCTCGTACTGGCCGCGCACCGTGATCTTCGCAGTCTTCGGGAAATCCTTGTCCGCAGTGATCTGCCGGAGCTTCTCCTGGATGTCGCGCACCGTGCTGCCGAGGTCGCGGCCGTCGACGTTCGCGGCCACGTCGATCACACGCTGCACCGTATAGTGGCTGACCGATTCGTAGCTCGTATCCGGCTTGACGCTCGCCAGGTTGCCGAGCGTGATGACCGGGGCTTGCCGCACCTGCCGCGGGTCCTGCGAATCGCCCGCGACGATCACGGAGCTGATCACCGGCGTGATGGGCGTGGACATCAGATCGTCCACCGTGGCCAGGCGATCGATGGGCGTTTGCACCGACACCGTGTAGTTGACGCCGTTGGGATTGAGGAAGTAGGAGGGGCTGATGATAGCGCTGGAGGCGAGCGAGATCAGCGCGCTCGTGGCTACGTCGCGCTGCGTCAGGCCCAGCCGGGCCGCGCGCAGACGGTCCACGTCCAGGCGCAGCGCCGGGTAATCGAGCACCTGCATCTGCCGTACGTCGACGGCGCCGGGTACCTGCTCAATCGCGGTCTTCACCAGCGCGGCGTACTTCTGGGCGCGCTCGAAGTTGGCGTCCTGCACCTGGACGTCGATGGGCGCCGGCAGGCCGAAGTTGAGCACCTGGGTGACGATGTCGGCGTTCTGGAAGTAGAAGCTGGAGCCGGCGAACTGCGGCGGGATCCTGGCGCGGATCTCGCGCATGTACTCGGCGACCGGCCGGTGCGGCTTCTTCAGGAGTATCAGGATCTCGGCGTCCATGCCGCTGATGTTGTCGGTCGGCACCAGCGACAGATTGAAGAACAGCGGCACGCCGATCTGGTCCTGGATACGGTCGATCTGGTCGGCCGGGATCACCTTGCGGATCTCCTCCTCGACCCGCAGCACGATCTTCTCCGTCTCCTCGATACGTGTGCCCAGCGGCGCGCGGAAGTGCAGCTTCATGATGCCCACGTCCGGGGTCGGGAAGAAGTCGGTCCCGACCACGTTGAGCAGCAAGCCGCTGGCCGCCCCGACCGCGATCAGGACGACGATCACGAAGGGACGGTGCCGCATCGCCACCGTCAGCACCAGACCGTAGGTGTCGCGCAGCCAGTCGAGCAACCGCTCGCGGCCGTGGTTGAAGCGCTCGGCGAACCCGCGCGGCGCATGCGCGGCATGCGTGTCGTCCTCGGCTGCCAGCAACGCCCGCGACAGCATCGGCACCAGCGTAAAGGACAAGATGTACGACGCCAGCAGGGCGTACACCACGGCGAGCGCGAGCGGCGTGAACAGGTACTTGGACACGCCGAACAGGAACGCCACCGGGATGAACACGATGCAGATCGCCAGGGTCGCCATGGTCCGGGGCAGCGCCACCTCGTGCGAACCGTCCAGGATAGCTACGGTCAGCGGCTTGCCCAGCGCGCGGTTGCGGTGAATGTTCTCCACGGCGACCGTGGCGTCGTCCACCAGGATGCCGGTGGCGAGCGCCAGCCCGCCGAGGGTCATCAGGTTGATGCTGTGGCCGGTGAGGTACAGGCAGATGATGCCGGCGAACATCGCGCAGGGAATCGAGGTGATCACCACGATGGTGTTGCGCCAGCTCCCCAGGAACAGCAGGATCATCACGCTCACCAGCAGCGAGGCGAGCACCGCCTCGAACGCCACGTTCTTGATCGCCGCCCGGACGAACTTCGACTGGTCGAAGTCCAGGCTGATCTGCATGTCCCCCAGCCCCGCCGCCCTGGCTCCCGCGCGCACGTCCTCCAGCAGGTCGCGGGTGGCCTCCACGACCGCCAGGCTGGAGGCATCGGCATGCTTGAGGATGGTCAGGTAGGTCGCGCGCTTGCCGTCCACGTGCACGATGTTGTTCTGCACGGCGAAGCCGTCGTCCACGCGGGCCACGTCGCCGAGCAGGACCGGCACGCCGTCGACCACCTTCAGCGGCAGGCGGTTGAACTCTTCCACCACCGACGGGCTGGAGTTCATGAGAACGTTGTAGTCGGTGGTGCCGATGCGCGCGCTGCCGGTCGGGATCAGCAGGTTCGAGGTCTGCAGCGTCTGCACCACGTCGTTGGGCGAGACGCTCTTGGCGGCCATCAGCCTGGGGTGGAGGTCCACCGAGATCTGTCGCAACCGCCCGCCGAAGGGCGCCGGCACCTGCAGGCCGGGAATGGTGAACAGCCTGACCCGCACGAAATTGAACGCGTAGTCGAACATGCGCCCCTCCGGCAGCGTCTCACTGAAGAAGGTCATGTTCACGATCGGCACGGTGGCCGGGTTGTACTGGATGATGACGGGCGGCGAGATGCCCGGCGGCAGGATCCGCAGGACGGTGCCGTTGATGGCGTTGATCTGGGCGATCGCGGCGCCGATGTCCATGCCCGGGTGGAAGAACACCTTGACCAGTCCGATGCCGGGGATGCAGGTGGACTCGATGCGCTCGATGCCGCTTACGGTGGTGGAGTACGCGCGCTCGCTGATGATGACGACGCGCCGCTCCATCTCCTCGGCCGACAGGCCGGGGTAGTTCCAGCCGACGAACACCACCGGAATGTCGATCCTCGGGAAGAAGTCGACGTTCATCCGCGAGGCGTCGGCGATCGCGGCCACCACCGGGTTCTTGCGCATCTCGGCGGGGAGGAACGCAGTCATGGTGCGCCATACCGCCAGGATACCCAGCAACAGTACCAGCAGCGACAGCACCGCGACGGTGTACGGCCGCCGCAGCGCCAGTTGCACCAGCGACATCATTGGACGTTTCCCTCCCTTACCAGGCGCCCGGTGCGCGGTGTCCCCGCGGCTGCGTCATCAGCCGCCCTGTCTTGTGAGACGCCGCGTCGTGGAATTGTAGCGCGGGCGGCGCGGGAGCGCGGTTGGCAGGCACGGCCTGCAGCGCGCGCCTCTTCCCGAGGCGCAGGGGCATGCGCTCATGGCCGGGCGTCGATACCGTGGTACAGCCAGGCTATCTCCCAGGGGTCGTCCGGCGAGCGGCCCGCGAGGAGCTCGTTGCGCAGGACGCGCGCCCCGCCGCCGGCGTGGCAGATGTGACCGAAGATGCGCGCCGACAGCACCACGCGCGCGGTGCGGTTCATGCGTTGCTGCTGATAGGCGGTGAACGCGGCGTTGTAGTCATCGCCGTGGCGCGCCACCTCGGCGGCCAGCACCACCGCGTCCTCGATCGCCATGCACGCGCCCTGGGCGAGGTACTGCAGCGTGGGATGCGCGGCGTCTCCGAGCAGCGTGACGTTGCCGCTGGTCCAGTTGGTCACCGGGTCGCGGTCGTGCAAGACCCAGTTGCGTTCGCGCGAGACATACTGCAGCATGTCGCGCACTTGCGGTGCGCACTGGGAGAAGATCTCTTCCAGCTCGTCCGGGCCGCCGAACTGCGTTTCGCCGCGCTTGAAGCGCTCGCTTTCGATGGTTGCGACGTTGTTCATCACCGCACCCCCGCGCAGGCGGTACTGCACGAGGTGCATGTTGCGGCCGACGTAGATGACCATCGAGTCGAGGTGGCTGCGATCGATCACCTGCTCGGTCGGTACGACTCCGCGGTAGGCGACGTGGCCGCTGACTCTTGGCGGGCCGTCGGCGACGACGGCGCTGCGCGTCGGCGACCACAACCCGTCGGCGCCGATCAACGCGGCACCGTCGTACTGCGAGCCGTCCTCGCAGATCACCAGCACGCGGCCGTTTCGCTCCTCGAAGCGAACCAGCCCTTTGCAAGCCTCGAGCGCGATCTCCTCGTGCGCCCTGCAAGCTGCCAGGATGGCGCCGTGCAGGTCGCGGCGGTGCACGACGAAGTACGGGTGCTTGAAGCGCGCGCGAAACGCATGGCCGAGCGAGATGCGCGAGAGCTCGGTAGCGGTGAGCGCATCGACCATGATGAGCGCGTGCGGATAGACCACGTGCGGCGCCATCGCCTCGAACACGCCCAGCCCTGCGAGCAGCGGGTAGACGTTCGGCCCCATCTGGATGCCGTAACCGATCTCTGCGAACTCGGCGGCCTTCTCGAGGACCCGCACCCGCCTGCCCTTGCGGGCGAGCGCGAGCGCCGCGGACAACCCGCCAATGCCGCCGCCGGCGACGAGAATTTCGGCTGCAGCGATGGGCCTGGCCTCTTGCTTCGGGTCGAAACGGCCGCGTGAGCGCCGCCCGCTAGGCCGGGCGGCGCAGGACGACCAGGTTGCCCACGGAGACCTGCACGGCTTCGCCGTTCTGGTTCAGCGTCGTGGTGCGGACCTTGATCATGCCCTGCTCCGGCCGCGACTTCGACGGCCGCACCTCCAGCACCTCGCTCTCCACCCGCAGCTCGTCCCCGGGCCGCACCGGGCGTGGCCAGCGCAGCTCGTCGAACCCCGCGCCGACGATCCCGCCGGCGGGTTTGAGCTCGCTTTCGACCAGCAGCCGCATGGTCATCGCCGCGGTGTGCCAGCCGCTGGCGGCGAGTCCGCGCAACAGGCTGGTGCGCGCCGCCTGCTCGTCGAGATGGAAGGGCTGCGGATCGAACTCGGCGGCAAACGTCTTGATCCGGTCTGCGTCGATCCGCAGCCGCCCGGAGCCGAAGGTCTGTCCCACGGCAAAGTCCTCGAGATAGCGTTCGCTCATTCGCTTGCGTGATCCGATCGGTCCTCCCGGCGTCGGCGGGGTACAAATCGTCGAGAGCAGACGCGCAATGATAGCCGGAGTGCGCTCTGGAGGCGCGGATTCAATCAAGGACCATGGCAGGAACAGACTGCGGTTGCAGCGGTTTCACGCCGCCTGCGCCAGCTCGGCCTGCCGCTGGACACCGGAGTCACGCTGCTGTGAATCCAGGAACAAAGCGATCAGCGCGTTGACTGCGTCGGGGTGCGTGACCGGCCCCAGGTGACCGAGGCCCGGCATCTCGATCCGGCTGGCGGTCGGCATGAAGCTTTGCACGACGCGGGCAATGCGGGCAGTCGGTGCGCGGGTCAGCGTGCCGCTGAGGAACAGGATCGGCATCGGCAGCCGTGCGTAGGCTGACCCCGCCGTGCTGTCCGCGAAGAGTGCGTGAAACTCAGCAACGACCTTGTGCATGCGCTGCGTGACCGCGCCCTGCTGGGCCGCCGACATCAGCGCCCAGGTGCCGGGTCCCGACCAGTAGTCGACGAAGGTGCGCCCCGCCGTTACCGGGTCGCCGGCCTGACAGGCGCGCTCGGTTTCGGCCCTCAGCGCCAGGATGTCGGCCAGGGCCTCGCGCGGCAGCAGGCGGAACAGGACCGGTTCGTACAGCACGAGGCTGCGCACGCGCTCGGGCCGGCGCTGCGCCACCTTCAGCGCGACGGCGCCGCCATACGAGTGACCGACCAGATGGACCGGCGCGCCGGCGCTGTCCAGCCAGCGTTCGATCCAGGCCGCCTCCTCGTCCAGGGTGAGCGGCCGATCTGCGGACCAGGCGGCACCGTCCGTGTAGCCGAGCAACCCGGGCGCGACGACACGGTAGCGTGGGCCGACCCGCTCGCCGAGCCGCTGCCACTGCCGGGGCGAGCCCGCGCTGCCGTGCAGGCAGATCAGCGTGTCCTGCTGCTCGGCGGAGGCCGAGGCTACCTGCGCGTTACGCATAGTGGATCTCCTCAGTCCCAGGACAGCGTGAGAACATGCCGGATCGCGTCGCGCAGATCCTGGCTCCGGTCCTCGTCGTCCTCGTCGCCGGCCGCGACGGCGCCGCCGAAACCGTTGGCGCGCCGCGCGTGGCGCGCCCAGGCGCTGCGCTCGGCGCGCTCCAGGGCTTCGCCGGCAGCGATGTCCCAGTCCTGGGCGCTGTCGTCGGATGCTGCCTCGTAGTGCAACGAGACGGTGGTCTCGGGGGCGAGGAAGACCTCGTCGTCGAACTGGTTGTACACGGCTGTCTCCTTGTGCGTGGTCGTGGGCCGCTGTTGCATCGATTGGCGAGCGGCATGGGTGCGCAGACTACGCGGGGGCTGTATTGCCCTGTTGTCGGATCGGAAACAGTTTGTAACCTGTTTGTATCGGCGGCGCGCCACGGCCGGCGCGCAGCGTGCGCGCGGCCGGCAGGCGGCTATAATCTCCGGCTCGGTATTCAGGGGCACCTCATGCCAGCCAGTGGAAGCATCCTCGTCGTGGACGACGATCCCGAAGTCCGCGACATGATCGTCGAGTACCTGTCGACCCACGGCTTCGAGGTCGCGCAGGCGGACTCGGGCGAGCAGATGCGCGCGGCCCTGGCGCGGCGGGTGCCCGACGTCGTGCTGCTCGACCTCAACCTGCCCGGCGAGGATGGCTTGACGCTGGCGCGCTACCTGCGCGAGCACCACGACGTGGGCATCATCATGGTCACGGCTGCCGGTGAGGTGGTGGACCGGATCGTGGGGCTGGAGGTGGGTGCCGACGACTACGTTGCCAAGCCGTTCGACCCGCGCGAGCTGCGCGCCCGGCTCAGGAGCGTCCTTCGCCGCGTGCAGGCGCGCAGCGCTCAGGCCGGGACCGGCGCTGCCGCGGCCGCGAGCGCATCGAAGCGCCTGCCGCTGGGGCGCTGCCTGCTCGACCTCGACACGCACCAGCTGTTCACGGGCGCCGGGGAGGAGATTCCGATCACCAGCATGGAGTTCGATCTGCTGCGCGCGTTCGCCGAGCACCCCAATCAGGTGCTCTCCCGCGACCGCCTCCTCACCCTGACCCGCAACCGCGAATGGGAGCCCTTCGACCGCAGCATCGACATCCGCATCGCGCGCTTGCGCAAGAAGATCGAAGAGGATCCGGACAAGCCGCAGGTGATCCGCACGGTGCGCGGGGCTGGGTACATGTTTGTTCCCGTGAGGCGTGAGGCGTGAGGGTGAGAAGGGAGGTGGGAGGTGGGAGGCGGGAGGTGAGTCGAACCCCCTCTCCCCTCGTGGGAGAGGGCTGGGGTGAGGGGGGCTGGCTCGCGTGCGTTCACCCTCTCCCCGACCCTCTCCCATCGAGGGAGAGGGAGTCTCCTTCTCGCGCGTCAGGCTTCGCGCTCGCACTCCCACCTCCCGCTTCCCACCTCCCGCTTCCCGCCTCCCGCCTCCCGCCTCACCCGCCTCACGCCTTCTTTGTTTCCCCCCTGTTTCAATGGTTTCGGCGGGGTAAAAGTCCCTGCGTCTGCACCGGCCTGGGGCTAAACTTGGGGTCAGCCCCGATGCAATCAGGACGCAAGCAATGATGGGACAGATGGGCCTCCTCGACGAAGGTCCGCCGGGGCTCGGCGAGCGCGATGCCGAGCTGATCCTTTCCCGGACGGTGGAGGCGTGTAACGCCGAGGCGGCCGCGTTATTCGGGTACGGCGACAGCGAGCTCGTCGGTACTGCGCTTGCGTCCCTTCTTCCTGCGACGCAGCCGGATGGTGCGGCGTCCGAGAGCGGCTTCGAGCTCCGCCGAACAGCGACCCGGCCCGGTTTGCCGCAACGCTTCCTCTGGCAGTTCCAGCGCCGGGACGGCGCCGTGGTGGATCTGCTGGTTCAATTGGAGGTGGATCCGCAGCGCGGTGACTGGACCAGGCTGCGCCTGCGGGATCTGTCGTCCCTGCAACGGGTCGACCGGGCGCGGGAGGCGAGCGAAGCCCGCTTGCGCCAGGTGCTGGACAACACCACCGCAGTGGTCTTCATCAAGGATGCCAGCGGCCGCTACTCCTATGTCAACGGCCGCTTCTGCGAGATGTTCGGACGCTCGCAGAGCGATCTCATCGGCGGCTTCGACTCGGACGTCTTCCCGCCGGAGGTGGTCGCGCGCCTGCGCGCGGACGACCGGCGTGTGCTGGAGCTGGGTGCGCCACAGGAGATCGAGGAGCATCTCATCGTGGACGGCAGGCCTTCCACCTACCTCGCCACCAAGTTCCCGCTCATCGACGCGCAAGGCAACGCCTACGCCATCTGCGGCATCGCCACCGACATCACCCGCCGCAAGCGCGGCGAGGAGGCGCTGCGCAGCGCGGCGCTGGCAGTGTCCACCGCGGAGGGCTCGGCGCTGTACCAGGAGCTGACCCGCTATCTGGCGACCACGCTGGGCGTGGACTGCTGCTTCATCGCCGAGTGCACCAGCACCGAGACGACCCACGTGCGCACGCTGGCGGTTTACACGGAGCGCGGCTACGAGGAGAACATCGAGTACGCGCTTCCCGGTACCGTGTGCGGCACCGTGGTCGGTCAGGATTTCCGCCTGGTTCCCGACGGTGTGCGCCGCCTGTACCCCAACGACCGCATGTTCAAGCGGCTGGCTATCGAAAGCTATGCGGCGTATCCGCTCAACGATTCTCAAGGTTGTGCGCTCGGCCTCATCGCGGTGATGTCGCAGCGCCCGCTCGCGGACCGTGAGCTGGTCGAGTCGATGCTGAAGATCTTCGCTGCGCGCGCCGCGGCCGAGATCGAGCGCACCCGGGCCGAGCACGCACGCCGGGTGTCCGAGGCGAGCTACCGCGCCATCTTCGAGGCGGCCGAGGATGCCATCTTCGTGCACGACTGGGAATCCGGCGCGATCGTCGACGCCAACCCCAGGGCCTGTCAACACTACGGTTACGACTGCGAGGAGATCAAGGGCATCCGGATCGGCGCTATCAGCTCGGGGGTCTACCCATACGTCGAGGAGGAGGCGCTGCGCCTGATCAACGAGGCCAAGCAGGGCAAGCCGTTGCGCTTCGAGTGGCATCGCAAGAGCCGGGACGGCAGCCTGCACTGGGACGAGGTGTGCCTGAGATCGGCGGTGATAGCGGGCGAGAAGCGGGTGCTGGCGTTCATCCGCGAGATCACCGAGCGCAAGCTGGCAGAAGACGCCTTGCGCCGCGGGGCGCTGGCCGTGTCGGCGGCGGGCGGCGAAGCGGTGTTCGAGGAGCTGGTGCAGGCGCTCGCCACCATCCTGGACGTGGAGATCG
The DNA here is from genome assembly GCA_963827575.1 of uncultured beta proteobacterium. Taxonomy (GTDB): domain Bacteria; phylum Pseudomonadota; class Gammaproteobacteria; order Burkholderiales; family SHXO01; genus SHXO01. The sequence goes on along the minus strand of CAWHCG010000016.1, from coordinate 62,450 downwards.
CGTTCGTCGCGCTCGCCGTTGCGGGGCAGCCGTCGCTGCTGCGCATGCTGGCGTTCTACTCGGACGGGCAGATGGTGAGGGATTTCGAGTACCCGATAGCAGGCACGCCGTGCGAGACGGTGATCGGTCAGCAGTACCGGGTCTACCCGTACGCGCTGGGACAGCATTTCCAGGGGGACAGCGACTTCAGGGCCCTGGGGGTGGACAGCTACGCCGGCCTGCCGCTCAACGATGCCCAGGGCAACGCCATGGGGATCATTTCAGTGCTCTCGCGCAAGCCGATCGCCAACCCGAGCCTGTTCGAGTCGATGCTGAAGATCTTCTCGGCCCGGGTGGTCACCGAGATCGAGCGCGTGCGAGCGAGCCAGGATCTGCGCAACAGCGAGGAGCAGTACCGCACGATCTTCAACGCGTCGCTCGACGGCATGATCATGTGGAGCGCCGATGGGCAGATCGTCGACGTCAACCCCGCCTTCCTAGCCATGCACGGCTATTCGCGGGACGAGGTTCCCGACCGCGACCTGTCGATCTTCATCGCGCCCGAAAGCGTGGAGACCTGCCACGCCTTCCTGGCCGAGGTCGGCGCGGGGCGGCCGTTCCGCGCCGAAGCGCTGGCCCTGCGCAAGGACGGATCGCGCTTCTTCGTCGAGGTGCACGGCTCACCCATCAGCTACAAGGGCAAGCCGCACCTGCTGGCGATGCTGCGCGATATCAGCGAGCGCAAGCAGCGCGAACAGGCCCTGCGCCGCAGCGAAGAGCAGCTGCGCCAGGCCCAGAAGATGGAGGCGATCGGGCATCTGACCGGAGGCATCGCCCACGACTTCAACAACATCCTGACCAGCATCATGGGCTACATCGTGCTGGCGGCGGAGCGCCAGGGCAGCCTGGAGGACGCCAAGCTCGGCAAGTATCTGGAGCAGGCGCGCCTGGCCTCGACCCGCGCCCGCGACCTGATCCAGCAGATGCTGACCTTCAGCCGCGGCCAGCGCGGCGAGCCGCGGCCGCTGTCGCTGCCGCCGTTGATCCGCGGCGCGGTCAAGCTGCTGCGCTCGACGTTGCCGGCCAGCGTGGAGATCGAGACCGGGCTGGATCCCGATGTTCCCGCCGTCCTGCTCGACCCGGTCCAGCTCGAGCAGGTGCTGATGAACCTGTGCATCAATGCCCGTGACGCCATGCAGGGGACGGGCACGATCCGGATCGGGGTGCGCGCGGTGGACACGCTGCGATGCACCTGCGCTTCCTGCCGCAAGCACGTGCAGGAACAAAACATGGTCGAAGTGGAGGTGCGCGATACCGGATCGGGTATCCGTCCCGAGGTGCTGGAGCGCATGTTCGAGCCTTTCTTCTCGACCAAGGAGGTGGGCAAGGGCAGCGGCATGGGCCTGGCCACGGTGCACGGGATCGTCCACGAGTACGGCGGGCACATCGCGGTGGACACTGCGCCGGGGCGGGGCACCCAGTTCCGCATCCTGCTTCCGGCGCTGACGCCGGACAAGGGTCAGGTCAGCGCACCCGTACGCGCGCGCACCGGCGCACGCAAGACCCCGCCTCGCCTGAGGGGCCGGGTGCTCGTCGTGGAGGACGAGCGGCTGGTGGCGGAGTTCATGAGCGAGCTGCTCAAGACCTGGGGCCTGAAGGTCACGGTCAAGACCAATCCAGTCGAGGCATACGAGCTGGTGGCGCGCGACCCCGGCAGCTTCGACCTCATGATCACCGATCAGACCATGCCGAAACTGACCGGTCTCGAGCTTGCCAGCCGCGTGATGGAAGTGCGCCCGGAGTTGCCGGTGATCCTGTACACCGGCTACGCCGAGAACCTGGAGCAGGACCAGCTCGCCCGTTGCGGCGTGTGCGCGCTGATCAGGAAGCCGCTGGACCCGGCGGCCTTGATGCACGCGCTGCACGCCAACCTGCCTGCGAGCAGGCAGCGCGTCTGAACCAATGAAGAGCATGCGGCGGCTGGCCAGCGGCGACGCGACGTACCGGCAGGTGCTCGGCTCTCAGAGCAAGGCGGTGCTGCTGCTCGACCAGGAGTTGAGAGTCTACGATTGCAACGTCCAGGCGCTCGCCCTGTTCCGCTGCTCCCGGCTGGCGCTGATCGGCAGGTCCGGCTTCGACCTGGTGCCGCCACGGCAGCCCGATGGAACAGACTCGGTGGAGGCGCTGCGCGACGCAGCGGCTGCGGCGTTCGGCGGGTTGCCTCAGTCGCTGCTGTGCTACGTGAGCGCCGTGGACCAGTCCTGCTTCGAGGCCCTGGTGCAGATGGAGGCGGTGGAGCTGGACGGGCGGCGGCATGTTCTCGCGCAGGTGCGCGATCTCACCCGCTTGAGACAGGCGGAGCAGCAGCTGGAGGCGAGCGAGCTGCGCTTGCGGCAGCTGCTGGACAACACGCCCACCGTGGTATTCATCCGCGATCTCGACGGCCGCTACATCTACGTCAACCGGCGCTTCTCCGAGCTGTACGGCAGGCAGCCGAGCGACCTGGTGGGCTCGCTGAACAGCGACCTGCTGCCGCCCGAAGTCGTCGCGATGGCCAACGCCAACACCGCGCGCACCCTCGAAGCCCGCGCTCCCATGGAGTTCGAGGAGGAGCTGCAGGTGGGCAGCGAGCGCATGACGTTTCTCGCCAGCCGGTTTCCGCTGATGGACCAGCAGGGCGAACCCTATGCGGTGTGTGCGATCGCCACCGACATCACCGCGCGCAAGCGCACCGAGCGGGCCCTGCGCGCGAGCGAGCAGCAGTATCGCTCCATCTTCAACGCGTCCGTGGACGGCATGGCAGTGCTCGACGAGCAAGGCGCGATCGTCGACGTCAACCCCGGCTTTCTTGCTCTGCTCAAGTATCGGCGCCACGAAGTGCTGGGGCGCAGACCCGACAACCTGCTGGCCGTGGGCAGCCGGGACCTGTGCGGGGAGCTCACCGCCGGAGTTGCGGACGGCGGTACGTTCCAGCGCGACTGCACGGCGCTCCAGCGCGACGGCCGGCCGGTGGAGATCGAGCTGCGCGGCGCGCGCATGCACTACCAGGGCCGCCCGCACGTCCTGGTGATCGTGCGCGATCTTACGCGGCGCAGGCAGGCGGAGGCCGAGCGCGAACGCCTCGAGACGCAATTGCGGCAGGCGCAGAAGATGGAGGCGATCGGTCACCTGACCGGCGGCATTGCGCACGACTTCAACAACATTCTGACCAGCGTCATGGGCTACATCGCGCTGGCTGGAGACCTGCCGGCCAGCCAGCGCAACCCGCGGCTGGGCAAATACCTCGAGCAGGCGCACTTCGCCTCGACCCGCGCGCGCGACCTCATCCAGCAGATGCTCACGTTCAGCCGCAGCCGGCGCGGTGAGCCGCGGCCGCTGTCTCTCGCGCCGCTGGTCAAGGAATCGCTCAAGCTGCTGCGCTCGACCCTGCCCGCGACCATCGAGGTCGAGACGGACCTGGACGCCGACCTCCCGGCGGTGCTGCTCGACCCGGTGCAGATCGGCCAGGTGCTGCTCAACCTGTGCATCAACGCACGCGACGCGATGCCCGGGGGCGGTACCATCCGCGTCGGATCACAGTTGACGGGGCAGGTGGACCAGGCTTGCGCGTCCTGCCGCAACCGGGTGCACAGCCGGTGTCTGGTCGAGCTGTTCGTGAGCGACACGGGAACGGGAATCGCGGCAGCCGCGCTGGAACGGATCTTCGAGCCCTTCTTCAGCACCAAGGAAGTCGGGAAGGGCAGCGGCATGGGGCTGGCGACGGTGCATGGAATCGTACATGAGCACGGCGGCCACATCCTGGTGGACACCGCACCGGGTTCAGGCGCGACGTTCCGCGTGCTGCTGCCGTTGCCCGCGGGCCGGCTGGACGCCGTGACGCCCCAGCGGGCCGCACAGCCCTCCGCAAGCGCTCCGCCGAGCCTGCTCAGCGGCCGGGTGCTGGTCGTCGAAGACGAGCAGACGGTCGGCGAGTTCATGGCCGATCTGCTGGAGACCTGGGGCTTGAGCGTGATCGTAAAGTCCAATCCGGACGAAGCGCGCGCGCTGTTGGTGGCCGACCCCGAGGGCTTCGACCTGGTGGTGACCGACTACACGATGCCCAAGGGCACCGGACTGGATCTGGCGCGCCAGCTCAAGGCCGTGCGGCCCGAGTTGCCGGTGATTCTGTACACCGGGTACAGCGAGGCGGTGAACCAGCAGGATGCCGAGCGCTGCGGTGTGCGCGCCCTGGTGCGCAAGCCGCTCGAACCGGCGACGCTGCTCGCGCTGATGCGAGCGCACCTGCCCCCCGTCGAGCGTCCTGCCGAGGCCTGAGGCTTCGCTCCATGCCCGATCTGGAACTGGACACTGCGCGCATCTACTACGAGCGCGCCGGCAGCGGCGACCCGCCGCTGGTGCTCGTGCACGGGTACACCTGCGCGCACGCGGACTGGAATCGGCAGGTCGCGCACTTCGCGCCGCGGCACGCGGTAGCCACCTGCGATCTGCGTGCGCACGGCAAATCGAGCGGCAACGCGCAGGATTGCACGATCGAAACCTACGGTCGTGACGTCGCCGCCCTGATGAGCGCACTGGACCTGTCGCCCGCCGTACTGGTCGGGCACAGCATGGGGTGCCGCGTGGTGCTCGAAGCCTATCGCCAGGCACCCGCACGGGTGGCGGGCCTGGTGCTGATCGACGGCAGCCTGCTGGGGACCGATCCGCAGGCAGCCGATGCAATGCGCAGCCACATGATAGCGACCGGAGGCGAGGCCTTCGCCCGCGCGCTGTTCAGCGAAGCACTTCTGCCGGCGACCGCTGAAGCCGAGCAGATCATGCAACGAGCGGTTCGTTTCCCCGAGGCGGTATCGATGCGCCTGTTCCCCGCCATGATCGCGTGGGAGTGGCGAGCCATGGCCGAAGCATTGGCGAGCGTGCAGGTACCGCTGCTCGCCATCCAGAGCACCCATCTGAATGCCGAGCGCAAGCGCGTGCGCCTCGAGCCTGGCCAGAGCAGCCCGTGGCTGGATCTGGTGCGCAGCCTGGTGCCCGCCGCGCGCATCGAGATCGTGCCCGGCGCGGGGCACTTCACGATGATCGACGCGCCGAGTGTGCAACCGGCTGCTGGCCGAGTTCACCGCGGACATGAGCTAGCTAGCCAGCGGGCACTGGCCGCGTCCTTTTTTGGGGAGGGTTCTGGTCCACCAGTGTGCCCTGCAACAGTGACCCTCGGGAGTGCCACCGAGTACTCCCTCTCCCCTTGCGGGAGAGGGCGCGCTGGAGCGCGGAGCAGGGGCCCCGCCCTGCGGGGATGCGACCGCGAAGGCGCGCGTGGCCCTCGACCGTGCGAGCGACGACATCCCCTCTCCCCTTGCGGGAGAGGGCGGGGGTGAGGGGTCAGGGGTTACGCCGCGAGGCGCGCGGGTTCGCGGCGCGCGCGATCGAGCCGGGCCTGCGCATCGCGCAAGGCGGTGCGCAGCCCCTCTTCCACCACCGGGTGGTAGAAGGGCATCTCCAGCATGCGATCGATCGTGAGCTGCGACTGCAGCGCCCACGCGAGCAGATGGGCGATGTGCTCGGCGTCCGGCCCGATCATCTCCGCGCCCAGAAAACGGCCCGAGTCGGCCGCGGCGTAGACGCGCAGCAAACCGCGGTTGCGCAGCATGACGCGGCTGCGGCCCTGGTCCTCGAAGGACACCTCGCCAACGACGATCGGCTGCCCGTCGAGGTCCGCGTAGCGCGAGCCCACCACCGCCAGCTGCGGGTCCGAAAACACCACCGCGAGCGGTGTGCGCCGCAAACCGGGACGCACGTCGGGGAAGCGCGCCGCATTCTCGCCGGCGATCTTGCCCTCGTCGGTTGCCTCGTGCAGCAGCGGCAGCACATTGTTGACGTCGCCGGCAATGAAGATGTGGCTGTCGCCGCATTGCAGCGTCGAGGGGTCGAACAGCGGCACGCCGAGCGCATCCAGCCGCACGCAGGTGCGCTCCAGCCCCAGTCCGCCGACGTTCGGGGTTCGGCCGGTCGCAGCGATCACGTAGTCCACCCGGGCGGTTCGCGCGGCGCCGTCGTGATCGACATAGTGCACCAGTACGCCGTCGGCATCGCGTTCGATGGCGCTGACGCGGGCGTCGGGATCCAGATGGAACTCAGCGCGGAATGTCCGAGCCGCATAGTCGCGCACCCGCGGATCGGTGAGCGGGCCGACCGGCCCGCCTCTTCCGAACAGGTGGACTTCCACGCCGAGACGGTGCAAGGCCTGGCCAAGCTCCAGCCCGATCACGCCCGGACCGAAAACGGCCACTGCGCGCGGCAGCGCGTCCCAGTCGAATACGTCGTCGTTGATCACCAGACGGTCGCCGGCCGCGCGCAGCAGCGCCGGGATGCTCGGCGAGGAGCCGGTGGCGATCACCGCCTGGGCAAAGGTGACGCGGACGGCCTCTCCCACTTCCAGCGTGTGGTCGTCGAGAAACCGGGCGGAACCCCGCAGCTTGTCCACTGCCGGGATGGAATCGACACTCTCGAGCACGAACCCGACGAAGCGGTCACGCTCGCGCTTGACCCGCGCCATGACGGCGCGGCCGTCGACCTCGAGGGTGCCGTTCACGCGCAGTCCGAACTCCGGCCACCGCGCCACAGCGTGCGCAGCTTCGGCGGCCGCGATCAGGAGCTTGCTGGGCATGCAGCCGACGCGAGCGCACGTGGTGCCGTAAGCGCCGCCTTCGACGATGAGCGCGCGCTTCCCGGCCGCTACCGCGGCACGATACGCCGCCAGGCCGGCGGTGCCGGCCCCGATCACCGCGACATCCACTCGAACTTCTTGCATCGTTCACCTCTCTGCTCTTATCCCCTCACCCTGACCCTCTCCCGCACTGGGAGACGGAAAGGCAACCCGCGCTTCCTCGGCGGGAGCGGCCTTCGTACCCCTCACCCTGACCCTACCCATGAACCTGCCCGCGCGGAGCGCGGACAACGGCTCCCTCTCCCTTGATGGGAGAGGGCGGGGGAGAGGGTGAGAACACGCCAGCCGGCGCCCCCTCTCCCTGGCCCTCTCCCACGAGGGGAGAGGGGACTGGAGGAGACGCTGGTTCATGGGTAGGCTTGGGTTAGGGTGGCAAACAAAGCCGGCCCGACCAGGACTACGATCGGGCCCGACCATCTGACCAGGGCGGGGTTACGCCGCCTTCCGCGCCCAGCGCTCCAGCTCTTCGTGACCGCCGATGTGCTGGCCGTTGATGAAGACCTGCGGCACCGTCTGCTTGCCGGTGACGGCGCCGACCACTCGGCTGCGCACATTGTGCGCAAGGGGAATCTCGGCATACTCGTAACCAAGCTCGGTGAGCCGTGCTTTCGCCTTGGCGCAGAACTGGCAGCCCTCGCGGGTGAAGATCGCCACCTGGTCGGGCTTCCTGGCCTTGGGGTTGATGTAGGCCAGCATGGTATCGGCGTCCGACACCTCGAAGGGGTCGCCGGGCTTGTGCGGCTCGACGAACATCTTCTGCACCACGCCGTCCTTCACCAGCATCGAGTAGCGCCAGGAGCGCTTGCCGAAGCCCAGGTCGGTCTTGTCCACCAGCATGCCCATGCCGTCGGTGAACTCACCGTTGCCGTCCGGGATCAGGACGATGTTGCCGGCCTCCTGGTCCTTGGCCCACTCGTTCATCACGAAGGTATCGTTCACCGAAACGCACAGGATCGAGTCGACGCCGTTGGCGAAAAACGCGGGCGCCAGCTCGTTGTAGCGCGGCAGGTGCGTCGACGAGCACGTGGGAGTGAAAGCCCCGGGCAGCGAGAACACCACCACGGTCTTGCCCTTGAACAGCTCGTCGGTGCCCACACTCTTCCACTCGTTGCTCTCGCGCACGCGGAAGGTAACGCCCGGCACCCGCTGGCCTTCTCGATTGTTCGACATCAGTATTTCTCCTGTCTGTAGTGTCCGTAGGAAGCACTGTCGTATCACAGTGCGCACGAGTAAGGATATGGGGGCGCTGCGGGCTGGTCCAACGGATTAACTTGATCCGTGAGATCGGATCTGTCGATCGATATCGGGTTACCTCCTGCTGCAGTCCGCCAGGGCGGTGGCTAGTCAGCCGTTGAGCCCTGACCCAGCTTTGCATAGAGATCCAGCTGCCGGTCGTCGCCGATCACGCGGTCGAAATCCAGGCCGAGCGCGGCCAGCACCGGCTCCGCGACCGGCCTGACCTGCTTCGCAACGTAGTGCTCGCGATCGAGCGGATGCTGCACGTTGTCGACCGGCTCGGGTCCCGCCGTCGTCATCACATAGCTGATCAGGTGGCCCGAGCTGCGATTGGACTTGCGCGCCGCCGCCACATGCGGCGGTGTGGTCGCGGTGTATTCGTCGGCGTCCTTGCGCAGGTTCTTGCGATAGATCAGCATCTCGTCCAGCCCGCCCTCGCGCACCTGTTGCACGACTTGTGCGAGGTACTGCTCGACGGGCTGGTCTGCGAACAGCCGCTGGAACAGCTGGCGTTGCACCTGCTTGGCGAGCGCAGTCCAGTCGCGGCGCACGACCTCCAACCCCACGAATTCGACCCTGTCGTGCTCGCCGTCCCGCAGCAGGCCGGCGTAGCGCTTGCTGGCCCCGCGCGTGCTGTGCCGCGCCCAGGGCAGGAAGAGCTTGAGATACAGCTTCTCGAACTCGAGCTCGAGCCGGCTCGGCACGCGCCAGCGTTCCTCGATGTGGTGTGCGATGTCGCGATTGAGCAGCTTCGCGAGCTCGCGCCCTCGCTCCCGCGCCCGGCCAGGATCCTCACTCCCCGAATGCACGAACAAGCTGTCGGTATCGCCGTAGAGAACCCGGAAGCCGGCGCCCTCGAACCATCGCTTCGACCACAGCAGCATCTCGCGGCCCATGCCGGTGATGGAGTTGGCGAGCGCCGGGTTGTAGAAGCGGCAGGCCGGCGTGCCGAGCACGCCGTAGAAGGAATTCATCAGGATCTTGATGGCGTGGGAGGCGACCTCGTCGCCGGCCTTCTTCGCCGCCTCGCGCCGCGGGAAGAGTTCGTCAAGGAGCCGCGGCAGGATCGCGGGCTCGCGTCGGAACGCGCCGCCCGGTGTCTCGATGAGGTCGGCGCCGGACGCCGGTCCGGCCACGTAAGAGACCGGATCGATGTTGAATGTGCGGATGATGCTCGGATACAGGCTCTTGAAATCGAACACCCATACGTTGCGATGCAGGCCCGTCACCGGCTCCAGCACATGCCCGCCCTGCTGCGCGGCGAACACGCGCGAGTCGTCGGAGCGCACCGTCGGCGCAACGATGTCCTGGCGCCGGAGCTCGCTCAGGTACAGGAAGTCGAACGAAGCGATGCTCGCCGCGACCCGGTCCGGCATCATGCCGGTCAAGCGCGTGCGCGCGAAAGCGAGCGGGATGAGGTTCAACCGCGCAACGATGTCGTAGGCGAGCCGCGCGTCGGTGCGCGCATACAGCGCGAACGCCGGCAGGTCATTGCGATAGTTGTGCAGGATCTCGCCGATGCGGTCGCGCGCATCGCGCTTGCTCCCACCTTCCGCCGTTGCTCGCAACGCCTTGCCCTCGCCCAGCACCTCGCGGGCGACGGCGTCCAGCGAATAGTCGTCCATGCGCACGAACGCGCCGCGCAGCAGATCGATGCCGTCGAGCACGAGCCGTCCCGGCACGCTTGCCTGGCCGCTGCCGAAGTAGCCCTCGGCCTTGCGGATGCGGACCGGCCCCGGGTCGCGGCCGAGGTTGAAAGGATGGCGCAGGCGCGCGGCGATGCGCTCGAGAACCGTCAGATCGAAGTCGATCGTGTTCCAGCCCGTGAGGACATCGGGGTCGAACGCTGCGATTCGCGCGCAGAACGCGTCGAGCGCGGCGCGCTCGTCCTTGCAGCGGGTGGCCCGCTCAGGCATCGGCCGGTCGCTCCCGTCAACGATGAAGACCTCGTCCACGCCGGGCGCGTAAAGGGAGATCGCGAGCAGGCGCTCGCCCTTGGCGTCGGTTTCGATGTCGAACGACAGGACGCGGGGCTCGACCTTCACGTCGGCGGGCCGCAGCTGCGGATTCTTGAAAACGTAGGTCACGCCTTTGCCGCGCTGAGCCTCCCCCTCGATCTCGCAGCCGCCTTTGATGCCGCGGTCGATCAAGTAACGCACGGCGAAGCGCACGTCGGCCTCGAAGGTCTCGATGCCCGCCTGGTGCAGGCGATCGCGCAGCGAGGTTACGTCGGACGGAGTCGCGACCTCAATGCGGCACGCCGGCGTGCCCTCGAACGTGTGCTTGTCGGCGGCTCCCGGCGACCCGCCGAGTGCCCGCGCTCGCTCGGCCTCCTCGGCACGGATGTAAAAATATGGTCGCTGCCGATCGTCCCGAACGAGGAACGTGCCGCCGTCCTCCAGGCGGCCGTACAGATACACGACGGGCACCCGCGCGCCCGCCGGCTCCGAGACGATGCGGTAGTTTGCTTGAAAGAGGAAGCCGCGCACGTTCACCCTGGACCTCCCGGCCTCACACGAGGCTGCGAGCTGGCAGACCGGGCGTCAAGCCATTGTCGGGTTGCGTGACTCGGAGCACCCGGCTTGCCGGGACTGCGTGGTTTGACCATGCGGCATTCCCGTGAGACGAGGCTGGCAGACCCGATCCCCTCCTGTCAGGGAGGCCGGTGGGAGTGCAGCGCATGCTGTGGCGATACCGGCGTCTTACCCACCCAGCCTCCCCCTCGGGAGGGGGAAGGAGCACATCACTTCGCCGCCGCGGGCGCGATGTTGACGCCGTGCACGCCATGGCGTTCGATCAGCCGCGCGACCAATCCCGAATCCTTCGCCTCTTCGACGAAGGCAGCCAGAAAGGCCGCGCTGGCAACGCGTGCCTTGGGCGTGCCGACCGCCTGCTGCACGGCGGTGAAGCGCCCTTCGAGCACACGCGCCCCGGGCAGCTTCTGGACGTCCTTCACCAGGCGCGGACGCAGCCCGGCGAGCGCGTCGAGCTTTTCGCGCACGAAGAGTTCATAGGACCCGTCGAGCCCTGTCGCGTGCACCAGCTCGGCGTTCTTGATGCTGCGGCTGAGGTACAGATCGTACGCGCTCCTCGCGGCGACCGCGATGCGCACGCCGTTGCGATCGACCTCCTCGACCGAGCCTATACTCGAGCCCGCCGGCACGAGGTAGGTGGCTTCGATCTCGAGGTAGGCGGCGCTGAAGGCGATTTGCGCGGCGCGTGCGGGTTCCGCGCCGATCAGCCCGATGTCCCAGTCGGCCACCGCGTCGGCGAGCTTCCCCGGCGACTCGTAGGGGATGAGCTGGAGCGGCACCTTGAGGCGCGCGGCGATCTCACCGGCCATATCGGGAGCGATGCCCAGCGGATCGCCGTTAGCCGCACGCGCCGTGACGAGCAGGAAGTTCGACAGGTTGATCCCCGCGCGCAGCACGCCTTTCGGCGCGAGCTCCGCGACCACGGCGGGGTTGGGGGTGACGGCCATTGCTTAGACTTCCACTAGCTGGTGATGCGCCGGTTCTTGTCGGACGCCGTCTGCGCTATGCGCAGACTTATCCACACGCCCCGATCGCTCCGCACGCGGTGCAGAACTCGCAGCCGTCCTTCTTGATCAGGGCGAAGTTGCCGCACTCCTTGCATTGCTTGCCGGGCAGGACGCGATAGCGCTCGACTTCTGCGTCGCGGTCGGCCTCGGGGATCTCCAGGACGCCCATCTCGGTGACCGGATAGCCGCGTTCGTCGAGCACGCCGAGCATGGCATAGCGGTGGATGATGAGGCGGGCGACGTAGGCGACGGTGCTGGGGAAGTTCTGCTGCTTCTCCGCGCCGGGCACGCGCGCCATGAAATCCCCCAGCGGCTCGGCGTAGTTCAGCAGCTTGCGCAGCTTCATGCCGATCCAGGCCGGATCGATCACGCGCATGTCCAGCGAGAGCAGCTTGCACAGCCCGTCCAACGCACGCGGGTAGGCGCCCGCCAGCCACACCGAATAGGGCCGCCGCTGGCCACTGGGCAGCATCAGCTCCTTGAGCATCAGGACGAAGTCGTCGCCGGAGCTGGGGTTGAAGACGTCGACGGTCCAGGACATGGTGCCGTCGGTGCCGGTCTTGGGCTCCTTCTTTGCGAACAGCGCATCGAGCACGGGGGACTTGCCTTCCTCTTTCGCCAACGCGCCGAGCCGGTCCACGCGGTAGCGCACGATGCGCGCGAACGCCGCCACCATGCTGGGCACGCGCTGCGCCTTGCCGTCCGGCGGCATCGGGCAGTCGAAGGGATCCCCGGCAGTGCGCGCCAGGATGTCGAGCTTCATGCGCAGCCAGGCCTTGTCCTGCGCGCGCATGTCCATCGACAGCGTCTTGGCTACCGCGCCCAGGCCGCGTGGCTGCTCGTTGCCGTTCACCCACACCTCGAACGGGTGCATCTGTGCATCCTCGACGTGGCCCACGAAGATGGCGAACCGGCCGTGGGGCGACTCCACCATGTACGTCCACGACGGGTTGCCCGCCGGCAGCACGGGGCGACCCGGCCAGCGCAAGCTGGACAACGCTGGCTCGGGTGCCACCTCGAGGCGGATGCGGCGGTCCGTGTCGGACGTATCGAGGTCGTTGGGCGCCTCCTCCTTCTTCGCGACGGACAGCACGCTGCCCAGCACCTTGTTGGGCCGGTAGGTAGTAATGCCTTTGAGCCCCGACCTCCATGCCTCCAGGTAGAGGTCTTTGAAGTTCTCGTACGGATAGTCCTCCGGGACGTTGACCGTCTTGCTGATGGCGGAATCCACGAAAGGCGAAACGGCCGCCACCATCCGCATGTGATCCAGGGCGGAGATCTCCAGCGCCGTGACGAACTCCTGCGGCAGCTTCTCCACGTTCCCGCCGCGGTGCTTGTACAGGCGCCAGGCGTGGTCCTCCACGTCGTAGACCTTGAACGTGTTGTCCGGCTCGCGCTTCCTGCGCTGGTAGGTCCAGGAGAAGGGCGGCTCGATGCCGTTGCTGGCGTTGTCGGCGAACGCGAGCGAGATGGTGCCGGTGGGCGCGATCGACAGCAGGTGGCTGTTGCGCAGGCCGTGCTTGCGGATCTTCTCCTTGAGCGCCTGCGGCAAGCGCGAAGCGAAGCGCGGTTCGGACAGGTAGTGCTGCGCATCGAACAGCGGGAACGCGCCTTTCTCTTGCGCGATCTCCACGGATGCGGCATAGGCTTCGTCGCGCATGTGCCTGGCGATCTTCGCCGCCATCTCGCGCGCGGGCTCCGTGTCGTAGCGCACGCCCAGCATGATCAGGGCATCGCCCAGGCCGGTAAAGCCAAGCCCGACACGCCGCTTCCTGCGCGCTTCCTCGGCTTGCTGTGGCAGCGGCCAGACGGTGGCATCGAGGACGTTGTCGAGCATGCGAATGGCGACCCCCACGACCTTCCCGAACGCCTCGAAGTCGAATGCCGCCTTCTCGGTAAAGGGATTCGCGACGAACGGCGTCAGGTTTACGCTGCCGAGGCAGCAGCAGCCGTAGGACGGCAGCAACTGTTCCGCGCAAGGGTTCGTCGCCTCGATCAGCTCGCAATAGGAGAGATTGTTGTCCCGGTTGCCATGATCGAGAAAGATCACCCCCGGCTCCGCGTGATCGTAAGTCGACACCATGATCTGTTGCCACAGATCGCGCGCCTTGACCCTGCGGTACACCCACAGTCCATCACCTCGCTGTTTGCCTTCGCCGCCGTGATAGTCAGGGCCGGGCGGGGCCTTGTGCACCAGCTCCCAATCGCCGTCCTGCTTCCACGGCCCGCATGAAGGCGTCCGTGACCGCCACACTGACGTTGAAATTGCGCAGATCGCCCTGGTCCTTGGCGTGGATGAACTCCTCGACGTCGGGGTGATCGCAACGCAGGATTCCCATCTGCGCGCCGCGCCGCGAGCCGGCCGATTCCACCGTCTCGCAGCTCTGGTCGAACACGCGCATGTAGGACACCGGGCCGCTCGCGCTGCTTTGCGTCCCGCGCACCAGCGCGCCCTTGGGCCGGATCGACGAGAAGTCGTAGCCGACCCCGCCGCCGCGGCGCATGGTTTCCGCGGCCTCCATGAGAGCGACGTAGATCCCGGGCTTGCCGTCGACGGTCTCGGACACGGAGTCGCCAACCGGCTGCACGAAGCAGTTGATGAGCGTCGCAGTGAGCTGCGTGCCGGCCGCCGAGTTCACCCGCCCGCCGGGGATGAAGCCGCTCTCCAGCGCCTCGTAGAACACCGGCTCCCACTTGGCCGGATCCTTCTCCACGGCCGCCAGCGCCCTGGCCACCCGGCGACGCACATCCTCGACGGACTGCTCGTCGCCCTTGGCGTATTTCTCCCGCAGCACGTCGGTGCTGACCTGCTGGGGTGGCAGGGATAGATTCGGATCGGTCAGTTTCATGTCGCCCTTCTGGGGGATACCTAACGCCTGGCAACCGGATATCTTAGCCCAACAGGGGTGCCCGGCGGGACTGGGCCAGCCTGGTCGATCCCTGTCAAACAGGAGCAGAATGGCTTGCGTAGCGTTTGGGGACAGCGGAGGTGCAGGCATGAAGATGGGTGAAATATCCGGTGCGGCCGCCCAGCGGCGGCAGCAGCATGATCCGTGAGGCCGCGTATTTCCGCGCCGAGCGTCGCGGTTTCGTTGGTGGGGATCCGGTCAACGACTGGCTGGAGGCCGAAGCCGAGATGGATCGCATGCTCGATGAAGAGGCGACCGGAGGTAGTTCGGGCGGCTCCGGCCCGATCGAGCAGTTCGAGGCGCAGCTGGCGGCCCTGGACCAGGAGATGCGCCGGCTCATGGGCAAGGCGCGGGAGGCGGGCTCCGACATTCGCATCGAGATCGAAAGCGAGCTCGAGAAGCTGCGGCCGCTGCGCGCCAACGCCGAAGAAAAGCTCGGCGAGCTGCGCGAGCGCTCGGCGGAAGCCTGGGACGAAATGAAGAAGGGCGTCCACAGCGCCCGGCACGAGCTGAACGCCGTGCTCAACTCGCATCGCGCGGCGCTGGGGCTGAGGCGCAGCGCTGCCCGAGGGCCAACAGGACACAGAGCTCACAGAGAGCCACAGAGAAAGACTAGCGAGACTCGCGATCAGCGGATCGCCCATCCCGTTCGACCGCCGTGCCCGGACAGGCAGAAGGCTCTGACCTCCGTGCACGCTGTGGCTGAGTCACTGGTCCTGGGCTGCAGTCACCGCCTGTAGCGGCGTCCGCAGCCACCTGCGCCGAGGAATGCCGACAGCGCCGCAGCATAGGCCTGACCGCCGACCAGGAACGCGTCGTTGTGTCCGCCGCGCAGCTCGACCAGGCGCTTCGGCTCGCGCGCTGCGTCGTACAGCCGCTGCGGATGATGCCATCCGAAGAACTCGTCGTCGCGGCTGTGCAGGATCAGGATGGGCGCCTGCACCGCGCCGATCTTCTTCACGCTTTCGTAGCGGTTTCGCACCAGCAGGCGCGCAGGCAGAAACGGAAACATCTCCTGCCCCACGTCCACCGCCGAGCTGAAGGCACTCTCCATCACCAGGCCGCCGACGGGCTTGCGGGCGGCCAGGTCCACGGCCACGGCGGCGCCGAGCGACTCCCCGTACACGACCACCCGGCGCGGGTCGATGCGGCGGGTCTGCGACCAGGTATGTCGTAGGCCGCGTCCGCATCCCGGTAGGTTCCGGTCTCGCTGGGGCGACCGCTGCTGCGGCCGTAGCCCGCGGTAGTCGACGATCAGCACGTCGGCGCCGAGATCGCGCAGCACGGCGAGCTTCTCGAACCGGTGCGAGATGTTGCCGGCGTTGCCGTGCAGCAACAGCACGGTGACAGGCGCCGGTGCGGGCGCCGGCAGGAACCAGCCGTGGATGCGCTCGCCGTCGGCGGTGCGCAGCTCGACGTCCTCGAACGGCAGTCCGAGGGTGGCCGGCGTGCGCTCCAGGTCACGGGCAGGAAGTAGATCAGGCGCGGTTCGTAGCAGCCGAGCAGCAGGACCAGCGCCCCGGCGAGGCCGGCCAGCGTCAGGAGTGTCCACAACACGGTGCGAAGCATGGCATGAGCTGGCACGCAAATCGCGATGCATGGGGCAACGCCAGCTGTCCGGTCGCCGAGCCCATGCCGCAAGCGTTTCGCCGCATTGTCCAGGTTACCCTGTCTTGGCGCGGTTGCTTGCACCGCTTTCGGCGGTGCCGATCCGGCCCTGAGCCCTTCGACGGGCAGCGCGTCCTTCAACGACGCCTCTCGGCGGAATTGCTCCCAGGCAAAGCGGCGAACGTGGCAGACTTCCGATTCTGCAGGCACGCCACGTTCCCGGGCTCTAATACACTCCCCGCAATATGTCACCTCGCATGAGCGCTCTGATCTCCGCTGCTGTCCCACGGCTGCGTTTTGCCGTGCTGCTTTTCCTGAGCCTGCTGGCAGCCGGCCCCGCGCGAGCCGACTCCGCGCTGCTCCAGTCGATCGAGGGACAGCGCTACAGCGACGATCTGGCGGGGCTGAGGGAGCGGGGCCTGATCCGCGTCCTGGTGGTCTACAGCAAGAGCTTCTTCTTCGTCGACCAGGGCCGCGAGCGCGGCATGACGGCCGAGACCCTCGAGCGGTTCGAGACGTTTCTCAACGCGCGCCTGGGGCTCACCAAACCCGAGGACAGGATCCGCGTCCTGGCGATTCCGGTGTTTCGAGACCAGCTCATCCCTTCGCTGCTGGAGGGGCGCGGCGACATCGCCGCTGCCAATCTGACCATCACACCCGAGCGCGAAGCCCAGGTGGACTTCTCGCAGCCCTTCTACGACAAGGCCAACGAGATCCTGGTCACGGGCAAGGACGTGCCGAGGCCGCGCTCGGTAGACGACCTGGCGGGGGTACGAGGTGTTCGTGCGCCCCTCCAGCAGCTACCATGACAGCCTGGAGGCGCTGAACCGGTCGCTGGCGGCGCGGCGGTTGCCGCCGGTTCGGATCCAAGCTGCCGACGGGCGGCTGGAAGACGAAGACCTGCTGGAGATGGTCCACGCCGGGCTGATTCCGCGCATCGTGGTGGACGACTACCTGGCCCGCCTCTGGGCGAAGGTGTTCCCGGACATCCGCATCTATCCCGAGGCGGCGGTGGCCAGCGAGCGGCGCATCGCCTGGGCCATGCGCAAGAACAGCCCGCAGCTCAAGGCGCACAGTGGATGCCTTCGTTGCGCAGAACCGCGAGGGCGGCGCGGCATTCAACGAGACCTTTCACCGCTACCTGCTCAGCACGCATTGGGTGAAGAACGCCGCGTCCGAGGCGGAGCTGACGAAGTTCGACATGACGGTGGCACGTTCAAGAAGTACGGCGAGCAATACGGCTTCGACCACTTGATGATGACCGCCCAGGGCTACCAGGAATCAGGGCTGGACCAGAACCGAGTCAGCCCGGTAGGTGCGCTGGGCGTGATGCAGTTGATGCCGCAGACCGGCGATGCGTTGGAGGTCGGCAATATCCGCGAGCTCGAGCCCAACGTTCACGGCGGGGTCAAGTACATGCGCAAGCTCGTCGACGACTACTACTCCGAGCCTGGCGTCGACGCGCTGAACCGGACCCTGTTCGCCTTCGCCGCGTACAACGCCGGCCCCGCACGCGTGGCGGAGCTGCGCGCGCAAGCGGCCAAGCGCGGGCTCGACCCGAACCAGTGGTTCAACAACGTCGAGCAGATCGCCGGCGAGCGCATCGGACGCGAGACCGTGCAGTACGTCGCCAACATCTACAAGTACTACATCGCGTACAAGCTGGTGGCCGAAGAGCGCCAGGAACGCGATGAGCTGAGGGAGAAGCGGTGAGCCACGGCACCGGAAAAACCCTTCACCGCCAAGGACGCCAACGAAGCGTCTTGTTATCGCTACTGGCGAGCGTGCGCAGAAACCATTCGGCCATCGTCGCGTACAGCGGCATGTCCGTTCTCAGCACGTTGCCGTGGCCGCACCCGCCACGCTCACGAAACGCTTGTCGCCGCCGAAGGCATCGAACAGCCGCGGGCGCGTGCCAGCGCAATCAGCTTGTCCCGCGTGCGGCGGGATCACGCAGCAGCTCGCGGTGATAGTCCTGCAGGGAGCGCCGAGCCGGTGCGGCCAGCTCTCCCGACGCGGCCCAGACCGCCAGCCCGGTTGCCGCCGCCGAAATGCTGTGACGCCGGTCAACCGCATGCGCGGCGTGGACTCGCCGATAGCCGCCGCCCAGCCCGCGAGCATTCCCATTTCCTACACCACCCCTCCCGCCACCCGTCACGCTTCGCGTGCCACCCCTCCTCGGGCAGGAGGGGAGAGCACCACCCCGTCGCGCTGCGCGCGCACTCCCAGCTCCAGGTTGAATAGCCCTGACCGGCGCTGAAACGCTGCGGGCTCACCCGCGCTCCGAGGGTTGTGCTCGCACGGCGGACTCTGTACCTCGCCCGAGCTCGTACCAGTCGACCTTGCGCGTGAGCACCATCGCCGCAGTCAGGATCGCAAACAGCACGAGCGAGCCCATCAGCAGGGCGAAGTCCTCCAGCTGCAGCAGCACGTAGAGCGTGCCGTACAGTCCGGCCAACAGTGCGGCAAAGGTCCCGGCGTGGCGGACGCCCTTCAGCACGTAGGCCGTGTAGAAACCGAGCAGGCCGACGCAGGCGGTGGCTGCGATGAAGTACGACAAGCCGAAGCCCAGGTGCTCCGACAGCGACAGCAGGAGGAGGTAGAAGATGGCCAGCGCGATGCCGACCAGGCCGTACTGGATCGGGTGGATCGCCAGCCTCTTGAACAGCTCGAACAGGAAGAACACCGCGAAGGTCAGTCCGACGAACAGCACGCCGTACTTGACTGCGCGTTCGGCTTTCAGATAGATGTCCACCGGCTGCATGAACGCCACCCCGAGCGCGTTCTTGCTCAGCGCCGCGCATTCGCGCCCACCGCACTGGCTGAGCAACTGCTCGACGTCGGTAGAGAAATAGCTGGTGCGCCAGCGGGCCGTGAAGCCTGCTTCGCTCACGGTGCGGCTCTCGGGCAGAAACCGCCCGACAAAGCTCGGATGCGGCCAGTCCGAGCGCAGCTCGATGAGGGTATCGCGCCCGACTGGAACGAACTCGAGCCGCTCCATCCCCTGCAGAGCGAGGTCGAAGGCGAACTCGTACGCGCCCGCGGACGTCGCCAACTCGCCGAGGGGAGCGTGGAGGCCGGTCGCGAGGACAACGTCCTTGGCGCCGGGCTCGAAGGCGAGGCGGGCGGCCTGCCAGCGCAGCGCCGGCCGCGCCTTGATGCCGCGGATGTCGGGCACCCCGAGAGCCAGATAGGCCTGCCCCCATTGGATGCGGTGCTGCCGGTCCGCGAGTCCAAAGTGCGCCGGCACGGCGAAGCTGCCTGCGATCGCGAGCGTGGTGTTGTACAGCAGTGCCTTGTGAATGCCGCGGTAGCGTTCCTCGGTGGCCACCGTGCCGGCGATCTCCAGTCGCTCCGGCAGCAGGGTGACGAAACGGTCCTCGAAGTCGATCGCCACCGTGGTCTTGCCGGTGTCGCCGTCCTTCTTCACGCGCTCGATGCGCTCGCGGTACGGCACCACCAGGAAGGGCCCCAGAATCTTCTGCGGCCCGGTGGCGCTGCGGGCGATGTCGGCGATTACGCCGTCGCGCAGGCCGCGGCGCTCCGACACCGTTCCCAGGATCATCATGAGCGGAATCATCAGAGCCAGGGTAAGCCCGCCCACCACCGCTGCCTTGCCGAGAAGTCTTCGCTGTTCCATTACTTCACTCCCGGTTCGAGGATTGACAGGCGGCAGAGCGAGCGCATGATCGGTCCCGACGAGCATTGGGGGTCGGAGCGTCATCGGCACAGGAGCGTGACCATGAAGGCGGGTGGCTGCGCCGCAACCAGCACGCAGTTGCCCTGGCCCGCGCCGCCCCGCGCATCGATTCGCACCGGCGGTTGGGCGCTGGCGGTGAAGTTGAAGCTCGCCGCGAACAGCAAGGCGGCGAAGCCCAAGGTTGCCAACAGATGGCGGCAGAGCGTTTTCATGGCGATGGTCCTGGTTCGTTGCCCGCGGATTCATCTCCGCCGGCATGCACAGGATCGCGGATGGGTTCGAAGACGGTTCGAACCGGGGAAGAAGGCTGTGTGAAGAAACGGTGAAGACCGCGGTGGTGGCGGTCCTCTCGTCTGGTATCCTGTCTCGCCGTTGCAAGAGCGACGGCGGCCTGATCCTGGCCGCTACCCTTGCGTGGAGACGAAGATGAGGTTATTCCCGGTCATCCTGCTGGCGGCGGTGCTGCCGTCATCGGCGCTTGCTGACGCAATGAAGGGCGCACAGTTGTCCGCCTCCTGCGCGCATTGCCATGGCACGGACGGAAACTCGAGCTCCGGCCAGTATCCCACTCTTGCCGGCCAGACCGCGGAGTACATTCAACTGCAGATCAAGGCCTTCAAGGAGGGCCGGCGCAAGGACCCGATGATGTCGCCGATGGTCGGGATCCTGACCGAGCAAGACATGCTGGACCTCGGCGACTTCTACTCCTCGCAGGCGGCAAGCCGCGGCTCCTTCAAGCCGGACCCCGCCCTGGTCACCGAGGGAAAGAAAATCGTCGAACAGGCCAAGTGCAACGCCTGTCACCCGCCCAGCTTCAAGGGCGCCAAGGAGGTCCCGCGCCTTACGCGGCAGAAGTACCCCTACCTCGTCAAGCAGATGAAGGATTACCGGGACAGCGTGCGCACCACCGACGAGGGCCTGATGGGACCATCGGTCAAGGGACTGACCGATGCGCAGATCGAAGCAATCGCGCACTACATCTCCAGCCTGTAGTGGCGCAGCTGGAGGCGGCAGCGCCGTTTTCGCGGTATCCTGCCGGCTCACGCACCTGCGGAGACGGCAACACGAGGGAGATGACGATGGCCTCTTGGATTCCGGTTGGAACGCTGATCGGTCGTATTCTGATTGCACTGATCTTCGTATCGTCGGGTTACGGCAAGATCATCGGGTTTGAAGGCACCGTTGCTTACATCGCCAGCAAGGGGCTGCCGCTGCCCGAGCTGCTCTGCGTTGCCACCATCGTCGTCGAGCTGGGCGCCGGGATAGCGCTGATACTGGGCTGGAAGGCGCATTGGGCGGCTGCAGCGCTGTTCGTGTTCACCGGGCTCGCGGCCCTCCTGTTCCACAACTTCTGGGCCGTACCTTCCGACCAGGTGCAGGGCCAGATGATCCACTTCATGAAGAACATCACGATCATGGGCGGCTTGCTGTACGTGGTCGTGCACGGCAGCGGGCCGCTCAGCATAGACCGGGGACGGAAATAGTCCATGGCGACTTCCCGGAGATGAAAGCGACCCGCCGTCGGCCCGGCCGACAGGGGTACCATCGAACCAGCCGGGTGTTACAGGCCACTAGCTAGCTAGCTCCGATCGCTGTGCCCCAGGGCCTTGTCCGGCGCGATCCGGTCGCGGATCGACTGCTTGAGCTCCTTCGATTCGGGAAAGCGGCCCTCGCGCGCACGCGAGAAGATCACTTCGCCGTCGAGCCGCACCTCGAGCACGCCGCCGCGTGCCCGGTACCAGCGCCACCTCGCCCAGCTCCTGCTCGAACGTCGTGAGCAGCTCCTGCGCGAGCCAGGCGGCACGCAACAGCCACCGGCATTGCGTGCAGTACTCGATCTCGACGCGTGGGCGCATCGGTCTAAGCGGTCTTGCGCGGCGCCGGCATCAGGAACTCCCAGGGCGAGACTTCCGAGCCGCGGTCGACCGTGACCTCGATCAGCGCCGGGGCGTCCTGGCTCAGAGCCTTGTCCAGCTCGTGCTTCAGTTGCGCGGGCGTGGCGACGCGGCGGCCGGCCATGCCGAAGCTCTCGGCCAGCTTGACGAAGTCGGGGTTGCGCAGCTCCGCGCCGATCAAGCGCCCTTCGAACAAGCGCTGCTGATCGCGCAGCACGTTACCGTAGGCATTGTTGTTGAACACGATGGTCACGAGGTTGATGCCGTACTGTACCGCGGTGGCGAGGTCCTGGATGCCGAACAGGAAGCCGCCGTCGCCCGTGATCGAGATCACCGCCTTGTCGGGGTTGCCTGCCTTCACGCCCAGGGCGGTCGGGAAGCCGAAGCCCAGCGTGCCTTGGTGACCGCAGGTCACGAACGTACGGGGCTCGTACACCGGGAACCCGTAGTACGAGGTGAAGCCGGCCTGGCAGATCTCCTCGACGAAGAAGCCGTCGCGCGGCAACACCTGGCGGATCGCATCCAGGTACTGCATGTGCGGCTGGACCTTCTGGATCTCGGCCCAGGTGCGGCTTTTCGATGCCTCGAACTCTTCGCGGCGGGATGCACGCTGCACGCCCGAGCGCTGCACGGCGCTGGCCAGTTGCGCAACCGCCTCCCTGGCGTCGCCAACGAGCGCGACAGTTGGCTTGATGCGGGGGATTTGCGCGGGGTCGATGTCGATGTTGATGACCTTCAAGCCCGCCGGCTGGTCGGGCCAGCGGAACCACTGCAGCTCCAGCCGCGAGCCGATGCCGATCAGCACGTCGGTTTCGCTGCCAGCGCTTGAAACCCGCGGCGCACGTGAAACCGAGGTGATGATCGTCGCTCACTACGCCGCGGCCGCCGCGGAACGACACCACGGGCGCCTGGAGCAGCTCGGCGAGGGCGAGCACCTCGTTCGAGGCGTGCATCGCGCCGCTGCCGACCATGATCATGGGGTTGCGCGCGTCCTTGAGCAGCTTGGCTGCCCGTTCTATCGCGTCCGGATCCGGTTCGATGGTGGGATAACCGCTCGGTGGCGTGATCAACCGAGCTGGCGCCTGCATCCCGAAGACGTCCCATGGCATTTCCAACGCGGCCGGCCGAGGCCGGCCGGTTCGCATCTGACGGAACGCTTCGGCTACCAGATCCGGCGCTTCAGCCGGGTGGTCGATGCGGGCCGCCCATTTGGTCAGCGTGCGCAGCGTCGCAAGCTGATCCGGCAGCTCGTGCAAGTGCCCCTTGCCCGAACCGATGAAGTCGGAAGGGACCTGGCCGGTCAGGCACAGGATCGGCGTGCTGGCACCGTAGGCGGAGCACAGCGCCGCGGTGGAGTTGAGCACTCCGGGTCCCGGCACGACCGAATAGACGCCCACCTTGCCGGTGGACTTCGCATACCCGAATGCCATGTAAGCGGTGGTCTGCTCGTGGCGCGGGCCGATCACCTTGATGCGCTCGCTCGCCCGCGCGAACGCGTCGAACAGATGATACGTCTGCACCCCCGGGATACCGAACACCGTATCGACATCGTGCAGGAGCAGCGATTGCACGATGGCGTCACCGCCGGTCATTCTTGTGCTCACGAGTTACCCCACACCTCGCGCGCCACCTCGACGATCAGCTCGAGCTTGCGCCACTGATCGGCTTCGGTCAGCGCGTTGCCGTGGTGGGTGCTCGAGAAACCGCACTGCGGGCTCAGGCACAGGTCCTCCAGCGGCACGTGCCGGGCCGCTTCCTCGATGCGGCGCTTGAGCGTGTCTTTGGATTCGATCTGCGCGCTCTTGCTGGTGACCAGCCCCAGCACGATCTTCTTGCCCTTGGGCACGAAGCGCAGCGGCTCGAACCCGCCTGCGCGCTCGCTATCGTATTCGAGAAAGTAACCGTCCACGTCGAGCTCCCCGAACACCACCTCCGCCACGGGCTCGTAGCCGCCGGAAGCCATCCAGGTGCTCTTGAAGTTACCGCGGCAAGTGTGGATGGTGACCGTCAGGCCGGAGGGGCGATCGCGCAAAGCGGCGTTGATGGCGTCGGCATAGGTGCGTGGCGCACGCTCTGGGTCGTCGCCGCGCTCGCGGTAGCCTGCCCGGATCTTCTCGTCGCAAAGGTAGGCGAAGCTCACGTCGTCGAGCTGCAGGTAAGTGCAGCCCGCGGCGGCGAGATCGCGGATCTCCTCGCGGTAAGCTTGCGCGCAGTCGGCCCAGAACGCGTCGAGCGCCGGATAGGCCTCCCGGCTGATCGCAGGCCGTCCGCCGCGCATGTGCAGCATCGACGGCGAGGGGATGGTGAGCTTCGCCGTGCCCTTGCTGACCGTCTTGAGAAACTTGAACGGCTCGACCATCAGCGGATGCGAACGGCGCACCTTGCCGGTGACGTTGAGAACCGGCACCGCCTCGTCGGCGCCGTGAAACGCGGCGGTGTTGGGATCGACGACTGCCTCGACGCCTTCGAAGCCCTCGAGGAAATCGATGTGCCACCAATCGCGCCTGTACTCTCCATCAGTGATCGCCGACAGCCCCACCGCCTCCTGCTTTGCCACCACGTCGCGGATGCAGCGGTCCTCGATGTCGCGCAATGCCTGGCGGCTGATCTCGCGCTTCTTCGCAGCCGCGCGCGCCTTCTGAAGCTCCGGCGGGCGCAGCAGGCTGCCGACCTGGTCGGCCCGGAACGGGGGTTTCGATTGGGGCTGCATCGCTGAGTCCTCCTGGAGCATGGACTGAAGTGTACTGCCGATTGGCCCGGCGGCAGCCGGATCACCTACGGCGTCGGGCACCGGTTCGGTGTGACCATCGGAGCGTGGGGAACTACACGAAAGACGCCCGCGATCGAACGACTATTGAGCGTTGCGGAATCGGCTAACACGAACCACACCACCCCCGGCCTTCGGCCGACCCCTCCTCGAGAGAGGAGGGGAGAGGTAATTCTCCCCTCCTTTCTCAAGGAGGGGTGGCACGCGCAGCGTGACGGGGTGGTCAGGTATTTGTGCAAGCTTCAATAGAGTCAGGCCAGTCCCTTGACCAACACGGAGGCTCCGCTGAACACCAGCAGCGCCTGAGCCGGGAGGGGTAGGGCATTCGCCGGAGGGTCAGCCGGCCCGGGAAGTCGAGGACTTCGCGCGCGACCGGCGGCTCGGCGGCGCCTTCCGGTGGCGCGCCGAGCCGGGCATCGACCACGCATCCCAGTACGGCTCCGGCCCGAACTTCTCGGCCAGGAAATCTACGAACGTGCGCACCTTGGCGCTCAGGAACTTGCGGCTGAGGAACACTGCGTAGGCGCTGATCTCGGCGGGGCGGTAGTCGGACAGCACCGGGCGCAGTAGCCCGGCGGCGAGTGCATCGCCGGCGATGAAGGTCGGCTGCAGCGCCAGCCCCAGCCCATCGAGGACGGCCTGGTGGAGCACCTCGCCGTGGTTGGCGCGGAGCGAGCCGCGGATGGGCACCACCACCGGGCCGTCGGGGCCGGAAAACTCCCACTCTGTGCCGCCGCGCGTGTACGTGTAGCCGAGGCAGTTATGGGCTGCAAGGTCCTCGGGTGTGCGTGGCGTACCGTGGCGCTCGAGATAGCCCGGAGACGCGCACAGCACCAGACGAACCGGACACAGCCGTCGCGCTACCAGGGTCGACTCCGTCAGGGCGCCGATGCGCACGGCGAGGTCGGCGGCTTCTTCGACCAGGTCGATGAAGCGGTCGGTGAGATTGAGGTCGATCGCGACCTCCGGATAGCGGCCCTCGTACTCGGCCAGGAGGGGCGACAGGTGGCGGGTGCCGAACACCACGGGCGCGTTGACTCGCAGTACCCCGCGCGGCTGCTGCACTTCGCGCGCTACCGAGAGGTCCATCTCCTCGATGTCCCGCAGCACCTGCTGGCAGCGTTCGTAGTAGGCAGCCCCGGGCTCGGTAAGGCTGATGCGCCGCGTGGTCCGGTTCAGCAAGCGCGTGCCGAGCCGCGCCTCGAGGTCTTGCAGGTGCCGGCTCACCACGGCCGGCGACAGCCCCATGCGGTCGGCCGCGGCGACGAAGCTGCCGGCTTCGACCACCCGCACGAAGGTCTCCATGGTAAGGAGCCGGTCCATCCTTCCTTTATTGCTCAATAAGCAACAATCATTTGCATTGAAGGCAGTTTATCTCCGATCCAGCAATGGATAAAGTGCCTGCATCGAACTCGGGGCTTGTGCAGCCCGGCCGAGACTAGAGGCGCCGGCTGATGCCCGGCGCAGTGACGCAAACTGCTGATGAGGAGAACCGTCGTGATTGACACTCGTACCGCCCCCTATGCCGCCTTGTTGCTGCGCGTGAGCCTGGGTGTGATGTTCATCGCCCACGCGTTGCTGAAAATACTCGTCTTTACTTTGCCCGGTACAGCGCAGTTCTTCGCTTCGGTCGGATTCCCGGCGTGGATGGCCTATGCTGTCACGGCGGCCGAGCTGATCGGTGGGGTGATGCTCGTTGCGGGCGTGTACTCGCGCTGGGTCGCGCTGGCGCTGGTGCCCGTGCTGCTTGGCGCCGCCTCGGTGCACTGGGGGAATGGCTGGCTGTTCACCGCGACGAACGGCGGCTGGGAGTATCCGGTGTTCCTGGCGGCGGCCGCATTGGTGCAGGCATTGCTCGGCGACGGGAGGTACGCGCTGGGGAACGTGGCGCGTGCGAAGCCGGCACTGCAGCCTGCGCGAGCGTAGACCTGGTAGGAATTTGGAGAACGACATCATGACCACGATGCCCACACTGTTCATCTCGCACGGCGCGCCCATGCTGGCGGTGGAGCCGGGTGATACGGGCGCCGCGTTGGCGAGGCTCGGCCGTTCACTTCCCGCACCCAAGGGCATCGTGATGGTGTCGGCACATTGGGAGACTTCCGCGCCGATGGCGAGCACCGCGCAGCGGCCGGAAACCATTCACGACTTCGGCGGTTTTCCCGACGAGCTGTACCGTATCCAATATCGAGCGCGGGGTGCGCCCGAACTGGCTCGGCGCATCAAGCAGGTGTTGGATACTGCGGGGCTGCAGACCGGACTCGACCCGGCTCGCGGCCTCGACCACGGCGCTTGGGTTCCGCTGTTGTATCTGTATCCGGATGCTGAGGTACCGGTCACGCAGCTGTCGATCCAGCCCGATCTGAGCCCGGTCCACCACTACCGGTTGGGCGAGGCGTTGCGCCCGCTGCTCGAGGAGGACGTCCTGGTGATCGGCTCCGGCAGCCTGACCCACAACCTGCGCGAGTTCCGCGCCCGCGCCGGGAGGGTCGAACCCTACGTGCAGGCATTTCAGGACTGGATGAAGCGTTCCATCGAAGCCAAGGACGTGGCGGCGGTGCTCGACTATCGGCGGCTCGCGCCCGAAGCGGTGCGCGCCCACCCGACCGACGAGCACCTGCTGCCGCTGTTCGTCGCGCTCGGCGCGGCTGGAGCGTGCGCTAGCGCGCGCCGGCTGGTGGACGAGGTTACCTACGGTGTGATTGCGATGGACACGTATGTGTTCGAACAGGCCGGGCGGCCGGTGTCGCTGGGCGAACCAGTACCGGCCTGAAGCAACCGCCTTGGCTAACCCTACCGGCGAACGCCCATGCGCCGCTCCTTGGCGCGCACCAGTCCGCTGATCACTTCGTTGTAAGGAGCTGCCACGCCGACGGCCCGCGCGGCGGGCGGGATGGCGCCGTTGATGGCGTCGATCTCCGAGGCGCGCCCGGCCAGATGGTCGAGCAGCATGGACGGGCGCGCGTGCGGGATCTTCATCCCGAACGCACGCACGTATTCCACCGGCTCGTGAAAGTCGAGCCGCACGCCGCGCGCCTTGGCCACCGCGAAGGCCTCACTGGCGCAGCCCGAAGCGATGCGCCAGGTGTCCGGATCCTCGATCACCTCCAGGATGGTGCGCTCGGTCACCGTGCAGGTGCCCGAGTAGCACACGTTGCAGATCAGCTTTTCCCACACCAGCTGGTCGATGTCGTCGAAGCATTTCACTCGAAACCCGCCAGAACGCCAGACTTCCGCCACTCGCTCTGCGCGCGCCGTGACGGGCCCGGAAAACTCCCCAAGCCGCACCAGCTCCCAGCCGTTATGGTGCGCGTGCCCCGGCGCCTTGATCGACGCTCCGAATCCACCTACCACTCCGACCATCACGCGATCTCGCCCCAGGACCGAGGCGGCCGTATCCGGGCCCCCAAGCCCGTTCTGGATTGAAAGCACCACGGTGTCCGGTCCAAGCAGCGGCTTGGCCGACTCGGCAGCCTGGGCGACCTGCATGGCCTTCGTCGCCAGAATGACCAACTCACAGGGGCCGGCCTCCCGGGGGTCGGTTGTGGCATGCAGCCGCACGGTTCGATCACCGGAGGCACCTTCCACGCGTAGTCCGCCGGCGCGGATTGCATCGACGTGTTCACGCCACGTATCGATAGCCCAGACGTCATGTCCTGCCGAGGCAAGCAACCCGGCATACACGGAACCCATGGCGCCCGCCCCTACGATTGCGATCTTCATGATCCGTTTCTCCCCACCGGGCGTGGGAGAGTCGCACACCTCGACTCGATTCCCGCCCTCCTGAAGGACATGCTACGGAACACCTGCGCGGTCTCGCGCGGGCCGCGCCATCGGGCCATCAAAGAGGAAACCCATCGGCTTGCTGCGGCCTTCCGTCCACCTTTGAAAAAATTACCCTCGATTCTCTTTATCCCTTTGGGAACTAGTGCTATTGTACTTCGCAGGGGACGTACCAGAACGCGATCTGGGGCTCGAAGAACGAGACCCCGCTCCAGAGGTGGATTCGAGCAGACGAGGGGACCGCTGCTTTGAGAAGCTCGTTGCTGTCCGCGTTGCGCATCTGCGCATCTGCGCATCTGCCCATCTGCCCATCTGCGTCGTGGGCCCGCTCGGCGTAGTGAATGCTGCCTCGCCCGCGAGTTGGCCGGACGGGCGCGGTGCACCACCGGCATCCGTGACAATGCCGCCGCCGAGGTGCTGCCGCTCGATCGATCGCCGAAGCCGTGACGGATGCCCCGCCGCGGAGATGGCCTGCGACTTTCTGCTCGGCACCACCGCGACGAAGCTCACCCTGGTTCGATATGAAGCGCGCTGAGGGGACGATCGCGATGGAGCGCAAGCCTGCCTCCGAAGAGGCGGAGATCGATGGGATCATCCGTGGGGTTCTCGCGGTGCAGGCGCGTACCGCCGCCGAGGAGAATCGGCCGCCGCGCCGAGCGACCCACGCGAAGGGCGTGTGCGCGAGGGCCGTGTTCGAGGTGCTCGACGTTGCGCAAGGGCGAAAGCCGGCGCTCGCGGCGCGGCTCGCCAGAGGGATCTACGCGAAGCCCCGCTGCTATCCCGCGACCATTCGTTTTGCGAGCGGCGATTGGGGCATGAACAGCGACTGGGAACCCGACGTGCGAGCGTTGTCGTTCTACGTCGAAGTTGGCCCTCGTGGAACGGGTGGTGCTGCGGTGCAGGTCGCGCGCCAGGATTACTCGCTGCAAAGCTGGCCCACGCTTCCGATGAACGACGTCCACGCGTTTTGGGTCTTCGCAAGGGTGCTGGAGGCACCGAATCCGACCGCGGCCCTGGGATCCTTGTCGTTCCGTGACCAGCAGGTGTATGCGGAGACCAAGGTGAGGATCATGGAACAGACTCGGCACCCCACACGTCCCTATCAGCAACTGCGCTATTGGAGCAACGTCCCGTTCCGCCATGGAGCCGAAGACGTCGTCAAGTACTCGGCGTCGCCTGCCGCCACCAATCCCGCTCGTGGCTTCGATCTGGAACGGCGCCACCCCAACGTGCTGGGCGATGAGTTGATCCGACA
This sequence comes from uncultured beta proteobacterium, assembly GCA_963827575.1. Lineage (GTDB taxonomy): Bacteria > Pseudomonadota > Gammaproteobacteria > Burkholderiales > SHXO01 > SHXO01. The sequence goes on along the minus strand of CAWHCG010000016.1, from coordinate 33,056 downwards.
CCTGAACGAAGACACCACCATGAGTTCGTTCGACTTCGGGCTCCAGTTCTTGGACACCGACAACATGTTGTATCAGGGCAAGCGGCGGGACGCGACGTTCTGGATCGAGAACGCCGCGGTCGAGTGGCCCGAAGAGCAGTCGCCGTTCCACACGGTGGCACGGCTCACGCTCCTCCCAAAATCGCAGCTTTCCCCGGAAGAGTCGGAAGCCATGTACATCGATGTGACGAACAACGCTACGGCGGACAGCACCGGCGTCGGCGGGATCAATCGCGTGCGCTGGTACGCGGAGGTCGCGAGCCGGAATGCCCGTCGCGAGGGAGTCCCAGGGGCCGATGAAGATTCGAGGACGCCATGGCGCATGTGAACAGCATCCAGGATTGGCTTGAGGGTCTTGGGCTGGAGAAGTACGCTCCCGTATTCGCCGAGCATGAGATCACTTTCGAGGTGCTGCCGGATCTCACGGAACCGGACATCGATCGACTCGCTCTCCCGATCGGGCCGCGCCGTCGGCTGATCCTCGCAATCCAGGCGCTTGCGGCCGAAATTCACGCTCAAAGGTCTCTTCCAGATTCTTCGCCCGAAGATCACCCGAGCAGCGCCGACGACGCGGAGCGGCGGCAGATCACGGTGATGTTCTGTGACCTAGTGGGTTCGACGTCCTTGTCGGAACGGCTCGACCCGGAGGAGTTGCGCCAGCTGATGCGAGCGTACCGCAGAGTCGGCGGCGAAGTGGTGGCGCGGTACAAGGGACATGTAGCCCAATATCTGGGCGACGGGCTGATGGTCTACTTCGGCTGGCCGACGGCTCACGAGGACGACGCCCAGCGCGCCGTGCACGCGGCCCTGGAAATCGTCCGCGACGTCAAGAGCGTGAAGGCGGAGCCCCCACTGGCCGTTCGTATCGGGCTGGCAACCGGGACAGTGGTGATCGGGGAGCTTCGCGCGCAGGCAGCGCTGAGGCCAAGCTGGCACTGGGCGAGACGCCGAACGTGGCGGCGCGGCTGCAGGGGCTGGCGGGACGCGACCAAGTTGTGATCGGGCCCAGCACGCGGCGTCTGCTCGGCGCTACCTTCGAGTTGAGCGATATGGGCGCGCACGCGCTCAAGGGCATCGCGCAGCCGGTCCGGGTGTGGCGTGTGGAAGGGGTGCAGAGGACCGAAGGGCGCTTCGAGGCGGCCCATATCGGGGTTCCGCTGACGCCGCTGGTTGGCCGCGAGGAAGAGGTGGCGCTGCTGATGCGCTGCTGGCGCCAGGCATGCGACGGCGAAGGGCAGGTTGTATCGGTGGGCGGAGAGCCCGGCATCGGCAAGAGTCGGATCTTGAGTGTGCTGCGGGAGAAGCTGGCCGCCGAAGGGGCGACCATGATGAGCCTTCAATGCTCGCCGTATCACACCAACAGCGCGTTTTATCCGAGCATAGACAACCTGGAGCGGGCGTTGAAGTTCGGCCGGGACGAGGAGGCCGACTCGAAGCTGGACAAGCTGGAAGCGCTCATGGTCGAGCAGTACGGCCGACCAATTCAGGATGTGCGGTTTGTCGCTGCGATGCTCTCCATCCCGACGGAGCAGCGATACGGGTCGATTCAAATGACGCCGCAGCGCTTCAAGGAGGAGACTCTACGAGCGCTGGTGGATTTGGTCGAAGCCGCAGCGAAGAAGCAACCGACGTTGCTGTTGTTCGAGGACGCACATTGGACGGATCCAACAAGCCTGGAGGTGCTGGATCTGTTGATCGAGCGGGTACGCAACATCCCCCTGCTTGTGGTGTTGACGCACCGTCCCGAGTTTCAGAACCGGTGGACGAATCACGCCCACGTGAGTGTGCTCAATCTCTCGAAGCTTACCAGAGCACAGGGCGCCGCGATGGTGAGTCGAATTGCGAAAGGCAAGCCGCTGCCCGGAAACCTGCTGGAGCAGATCGTGAGCAAAGCGGATGGGATTCCGCTGTTCGTGGAGGAGCTGACCGCAGCGGTGCTGGAATCCAAGCAGATCGAGGAAAAGGAGGACCGCTACGCGTACCTGGGTGACGCGGCCAGCATCACGATTCCCGTCACGCTGAGGGATTCTTTGATGGCGAGGCTCGACCGCAACCGGACGGTGAGAGAAGTGGCCCAGATCGGATCGGTGATCGGGCGCGAGTTCAGCTACGACCTGATCGAGGCTGTGGCGCTCAAGCCGCGAGCGGAACTCGATCAGGCGTTGCGCCAGCTGACCGAGTCGGGGCTGGCATCCAGACGAGGGACCCCGCCGGCCGCGACGTACATCTTCAAGCACGCGCTGGTGCAGGATACGGCCTATGACTCTCTGCTCAAGAGCACACGGCAGGAGTTTCACGGGATGATCGCCGGAGCGATCGAGGATGCGCTGCCGCAGGTCAGAGAAACCAAGCCGGAGATCCTGGCGCATCACCTGACCGAGGCAGGACGCACCGAGGAGGCGGTGCCGCACTGGCAGAAAGCAGGGGAGCTGTCGATCAGCCGGCTGGCGTTTGCCGAGGCCATCAACCACCTCCGCAAGGGTCTCGAGCTGATTGCGAAGCTGCCGCCCGGCAGGCAACGCGACACGTATGAATTGGATCTGCGCAGCCTGTTGGGTACGGCAACGCTGGCAACCCAAGGTTGGGCGGCGCAGCAGGTCACCCGGATTCTGGAGCCGGCGCTGCCCTTGGCGCTGTCGCTCGGCCGCAATGAAGCGCTGCTCCCGATCGTTTGTGGGCTGTTCTGGAATGTGTGCTCCCCGGGTCGCGCCGCGGAGTCCATCAAGTGGGCGAGAGAGATGCTGCGGATTGGCGAGGCGACTTCCGACTCCGATCTCATCATCACCGCGCAGATGCTCACTAGCGCAACGTACTACTGGATGGGGGAATACGCGGCGTGCTTGCGGCATGCAGATGAGGTGGAGCGGCTCTACCATCCGATCAAGCATCACCATCTCACCGGTGTGCTCAATCATGATCCCAGGACACTGGTCCGTTGTTACGAGACGACCGTCGCGTGGATACTCGGGCATCCCGATCGCGCGGCCCGACTTTGCGACGAGACGAACGAGGAGGCACGTCTTCGCGGGCATCCCTTTAATCGAGGCTTCGCTCTAACCGAGGGGAGCGAGGTGTACTTGCTCAGAGGCGAGCCGGAGAAGTTCAGGCGGCTGGCTGAGGAATGCGAGCAGATCGGGCGAGACAACAGCCTCCCCTTGCTCTGGGGGTTCATGGGATCGACCTATACCGGAATGGCAGACATCGCATTGGGCCGATTCGTCGAGGGCATCAAGGCGCTCAATTCCGGGATCGCGTTCTGGGAAGCGGTCGACGGGCATCTGGCCATTCCATGGTACAAGACGATGCGAGCGGTGGCGCTGGCATCACAAGGCGACATCGATCTCGCCCTCGCCAACGTTCGGGAAGCGATCGAACAGATCGAACGTCCTGGCTGGGAGGAGCGCCTCTACTTCGCGGAAGTGCTGCGACTCAAGGGTTGGATGCTGGAGATGAAGAGCGACGCGAAGGGTGCTAAGGAGAGCTATCTAGCCTCGCTCGAGTGCGCACGAAAACAGCAGGCAAAGAGTTGGGAGCTTCGCACTGCCACCTCCCTTGCCCGGCTCTTGAGAAAGCAAAGGAAAGGCGAGCAGGCGCGCGATCTGCTCGCTCCCGTTTACGGCTGGTTCACCGAGGGATTCGACACCCGCGATCTGAAGGAGGCCAAGGCGCTGCTCGAAGGGCTGGGGTAGGCGCTGACCGAGCCGAGGAATATCCTCGGCATGAGCGGCACTTCGTCGAGCGCGCCTCGCGAAGCTTCGGATGCAGGACCACCGTTGCCTGCGGATTCTTGATTCGGACTCTCAACGGTTCTCCGGGATACCGGTCACCGCGCCTCGAACATTGGGAATGTAGCCGAGTACCTTCGGCTCGAAGCCCCATTTGATCAACGTGTGCCCCTCCTCGGAGCTTGGGTCGAAGACCACCATATCGGGCTCCACGGGTTGAAGTCGTGGGGTGACATCGGTTCGCCACTGCCAGTTCACGATCGGCCCGTTGCCGATGCGTGCTATGCCCGGGTAGATGTACTCGGTTCCGCAAGGAAGCTCGCCATACGGGATCCCGGCAGTCGCTGCCGCCTTCGCCAACTCGGGAAGGTACGCCAATGGATCGTCGGTCGGTACGAACTTGATTCGCGCTACCGGGCGCTCCGCGCCGTCCTTGATCGAGAACGTGCGCTGCTGTCCTTCGTGCATCAGCTCGATCGTTCCGGGGCGTTTGTCCGTGCCCATCCGCTCGCGTCCCACTTCAATCGCGACTCGGGTCGAATCGAGAAGCCGAGCGAAGTACAGCTGCGCTTTGTTCTCGTACGCGCGTCTGGTCGGATCGAAGGCGCCGTCGAACATCGACAGCACGCTCGATGCCCCGTTCTGGTCGGCTTGGATGCACGCCTGGGACGCCGGTGTATCGTCGCGAACGGCGGCCACGATGATGAACATGGCGTTGTACGGCCGGAGCGAGGTATCGGTGAGCTGGTGCGACCAGAACTGAGCGATTGCGGATTCCCGCCCGTCCGCGTGCCTGATCGTGAGCGGCTTATAGCCACTGCCTGCCAGGGCTTCACGTACCTGTGCGACGTTGGGGCACTCACCGTAGAGCTGCACCATCTCTCCGTTGTAGTACTGGACTTCGTTCAGCACGACCGTGCCGCTCGCGGTCGTATAGGTCTTGCCGGTGATCGGATATCTGTCGAAGATCGGCTCGTACCGCTGATTGTCGACACCGTCCGGCAGCGGCACGAACGCCGCCAAGGTCAGCTTGCTCTTCGCTTCGCGGGTCAGTTGCTTGTCGAACCTGGCGAGCACCTCCTTGATCTCCTCCGGGCGGTGCGGCATCTGCAGGAGGCGAATAGCGTCCGAATTTCCCAGCTCTCCGTCCTCGGCGAGTTTGATGGCCTCCTGCATCACGCTGCTGTAGCGAGCCGCAGGTAGCATTCCAGTCCACTGCTGCCGCGGCTCCGACCCAGCTCCATCGCCGCGCCAATACGGGTTGGACATCGGGTTGTGGACACGCGGCACTGTGGCCGAACTCATCGAGCTTGGCGTGAGCCTGGGGGTCAGGGCGGTGCTTGGTGGCGAGAGGGTTTGCACACTCCCGGGTGCGGCCGTCGTGCCGGCGACTTCGATCGTAATGAGCGCACGCAGGTAGTCCAGGCCGCTCACCACGAGAAGGCCCGAATAGCAGCCCGGTGCGGCGTCGACCGGAACGGTTGTCGATATCGCCAGAGCCTTCTGCTCCTGCGGTTCCAGAGCGATCTCCGAAGGCGTGAACTCGAGAAGCGAGCTCGGAATCCGGCCGCCCCGGCTGCCGAGCAAGTCGGTCGCCGTGGGCACCACACGCACAGGCTGGCTCTCGCTGTTGCGCAGCGTCATCGAGATGGTGGCCCGCTCGCCAGGCTTGACGGCCGCGCGTGGTCTCACTTCGGCCAGCGGCCCTGCGTCGCTGGTCGCCGGTGGATACGTCGAGGGGCCTTTGGCCGCCCCGCCTTGCAGGTTCGGCCAGAGCGCTGCGAGGTTGTCCACGAACTCGTGCATCTGGCGCAGCACGGGATTACCCGCGTTCGAGTAGCCCTGCGGAGCCGTGCCGGCACCGCTGCGAGCGGCGAGCACGCCTCTCGCCATCTCTTCGTCGAGGACCGACGCCGCCTGCGACACGATGGATGCCGCCGGTTCGCCGACGGTGCCGGCTGCGCTGTTGACAGTGTTCGACTGCGCCGCGCCACCCTGCGCAGGCATAGGCAGCAGCGACAACGGCCCCACCGATTCAGAACTAGGGAACGGGATCAGCCGCCGAAGAAACGCGCTTGCCTCGTCGAGAACCTGGCCGGCGTCTGGCGTGCCGTTTACGCGCGGTGTTTCAGGTGATCGTCGATAGCCTTCCACAAGCCCTCCCTTCGACTGGCGTTTGCGTGAGCGTTGCAGCGTGATCCATTCATTCCACGAAAGAACACGGAGTCTTCATCTCAACCTCCGTGTCATCCTTGTCTTCGCGGTACGTGATCGTTGAAGAATGCATCAGGTTAGACGTCCCTGCTCACCATATAGGAGATGACCTGGTTCAGAAATCTCTTCTCATCCGATTCCGGGACGTCCCGGAACGCCTGCGTGAACTCGTAGAGCGCGGCGCCGGCGAGCTGCCTCGTAACCTTTCGTGCGTGGTCCAGACTCCCTCGCGATCGCATCAGATCCAGAATCCAGCGCGTGTCCCGCATGGACCGCGCCGCGCGTGGCTGCCCGAGGTAAGTGGCTACGCGAGCGGCTTCTCGGGTATCCAGCTGGCGCAGCAGATGTATCAGCATCAGCGTGCGCTTCCCCTCGAGCAGATCTCCGCCGATCTCTTTCCCGTAGCGCCGTTCGTCGCCCGTGAGGTTGAGAAGATCGTCCTGAATCTGGAACGCCGTGCCGAGGTAGGTTCCGAAGCGATTGAAGCGATCCAGGTCGACGCCGTCCCTGGTGCCGATGAGCGCGCCGATACGGCAGGGATGGATGAAGCTGTACCAGCACGTCTTCTTGAGGACCATCCGCAGGTAGTCCTCGTCGGTGATGTCGCGGCGGTTGTCGCGCACCCAGCCAAGCTCCATCGCCTGGCCTTCGAGCGACTCCTGCATCATATGCTCGAACTCGTCGTACACTCGCGACGTCAGCGCGGGCCCCAGGGCAGGCAGATTTTCCCTGAGGATGCGCACGCTGAGCGCCGTCAGCATGTCGCCGGCATTGATGGCGATGGGGACACCGTGCTCGGCGTGCAGCGTGGGAAGACCGCGGCGCAGCTCGCTGTCGTCCTCGACGTCGTCGTGCACCAGGAAGGCGTTGTGCAGCATCTCGATGGCGGTAGCGGACGCGAGCGCGTCGGACGGGTCGCCGCCGAACGCCCGGCACGTGGCGATGCACAGCGCCGGTCGAATGCCTTTGCCCGTGCGCGACAGGTAGGACGTCAGGGGCGCGTAGAGATAGCGCTGCGGCTCCCGCTGCGGCACGGCCGACAGCAAGCCGGCAAGGGTCGTCTCGCGATAGTTCGAGAGCTGAGCGTGAAACGGGTCGAGCGCCATCTCTCCAAGACCCTAGTTCGGGATGATCTCGACTCTGCCGGAACCGCTGCCGTGGACGTATGGCGTGGAGGCCCCTTGCCTCGAGCCCTGCGCCTCGACGAGACGAATCGCAAGCAGACGAACCAGCCGCTCGACGAGCGCCGTCGCCTCGCGCCTGAGGTCAGAGGTCACGCCCGGCTGCGCCTGGCGGTCGAGGAACGACAGGACGGGCTGATAGGGCAGCGGCGAATCGGCTCGGTACGCTTTTGAAAGCCCACCCTGCTCGGAGCCCTGTTCCAGGGCTTGTATCGACTTCTCCACCAGTTCGGTGAACGAAAGCCCGAGGCGCACGAGTGTGTCATCCCAAGGCAGCCCCTGCGTGAACCGAATGAGATCGAGCTCACGCCATGGCGCGAAGATCTCGGGCTCGTGCAGGTCCCACACGCCGCAGCGGCGGCACCGGACCCGGCCGCGTCGAGGATCCCGTTGACCGCTCGGCGAGCGGCTTCGTTGGCCGCCTCCATGGTCGCGAGGTCGGTGTAGGTCCGGACGTAGTCGGAGGCCAGGAACAGGTTGGGGATCTTCGAAACAGCTTCCGGCCGCAGCCTCCACGTGTCGACGAGATTGACCAGCAGCGGCTCTTCGTTCGCCGTCGTGCCCTGGTGACGGCTCAGACTCGGGTCCAGACTGAAGCTGTGAAGCTGCTCATCCTTCAGCTTGGTGAAGTCTCCATAGTTCACGCTCCGTTTGAGCTGCTCCCAGACCTCCGCCTCGATCTCCGCGGGCGTGCAGTCCTTGGCGGCCTTCCCGTTCAAGCCCGGCTCTCCCCATTCGGAGATGTCGACGGAGATGATGCCCCTCACCGTGCCGTCGCCGTATCCGGAGAGGCTCACGTGCCGCCAGAACTGCGCCTGGGAAATCGACGTCAGCGCCCATGGAGAATCGACGTAGATGCTGTGGCCGTGTGCGAGCGGAACATCTTCCTTCAGGTAGATCTGGATGCCGTTCATCCACTCCGTGATGTCGTCGAGCGTGAACAGGTGGCCCAAGGCCGGATCCGCCCTGATCATCTCGGGCGTGATCAGATCGATGACGTCCTCGACCGGCAGCGCGAAGATGAAGTAGTCGCCCTGACCGTGACAGTCGATCCGCCTCTCTTGAAGGTGGCCGAGCGGATGCGCTGCGCCATCGAACGACACCGCGACCGCCTTCGAGTTGAGGTGATAGGCGACGCCTCGCGACTCCAGATAGCGCCGCCAGGGATCGATCCAGACGTCGTTGGTCGGGCCGTTCAGCACCCGGTCGGTGCTCGGTCCGGGCGTGATGATGTCGAAGAGCAGCTGGACGAAGATGTCGCCGATGGTCTTCGTGCTCGCAGTGCGGGCTTTCGCGGCGACCAGCGAGCGCGTGATGCCGTGGCCGAGCAGCTTCTGATACGCGAGTGAACGCTGCTCTGCGTCGATGAAGTCCCACCAGCCGATCTTTTCGTACTCTTCGTCGCGCCGCTCCCGGCACGAGGTGACGATCTGCCAGACCTTCGAACCGAAGAATCTCAGGTCATCGTGGGTCAGATCGAGGTCGCCGTTGAGAAAGCGGCTGACGTCGTCCAATGCGACGCGCACGTCGCTCATCGTGCGGGGCGAGCGGGCGATCAGATCGACCGGGAAACGCCCGTATCGGTTCAACTGGCAGCGCGTCGTGTCGACAAGGTTGTTGGCGACCGTTCCGGTCGGTCCGTACGGGATCCGGGCCATCGTGTCGGTGACATGACGGTAGAAGCGGGGGAAGAACCGGAAACCATGTTCGCCGGGCAGGTCCTTGCGGCCGTCCTTGCCCGAGCCCGATACGGGAAAGCTGCGCGCTTTGCCTCCGGGAATGGGAAGCAGTTCGTAGACTTCGACGTCGAAGTTGCGCTCAACGAGCTCGTGAGCGGCGCTGAGGCCCGCGATGCCACCGCCGAGGATGATGACCTTCGGGTTCACGGGTCAAATCACTGGACTCCAGCGCTTAGTCAGGCTTGTTGTTGTAAGCAGCTACCGCCGCCATAGCGTCGGTCTCAGCGGCCTCCGCCGCCTTGTTAGCCCTTTCCGCATGATATTTGGCCTCCTCAGTGTTTACCTCCATCGCAGCGGTCCATGCTTCGATAGACTGACGCCGAGCTGCAGCTGCAGCAGCCACGGCCGCGTTCTTTGGTCCGCGAGCCCTGGATTTATCTTCCGCCTTGTTCACAAGTCCAAGAGCTTCGTGGGCGTATCCGCGCTGCCTTTCCGCAGCGTCAGCCGCGTTCTTGACGTCTTCGATCGTCGCCATCTCAGTAGCTCCTCCGTGCGGCTTCCTAGTGCTACGTTGTTCCTTTGTTTCTCGTTCCGTTGCTAGTCAGGCTTCTCGTTGTAGACGTCTCCCGCTTGCGTAGCGTCGGTCTTGGCGTCAACCGCTGCATCGCGAGCCCATTCCGCATAGTCCCTGGCTTCCGAAGTGTCTACCTCCATCGCAGCGGTCCATGCTTCGACAGAATGACGCCCTGCCGCGGCTGCAGCATTCACGGCTTGATTTCTCGGTTCGAGCGCCCCGGCTTTGTTTCCCGCCTTAATCACACGCTCAAGAGCCTTATTGGCGTATCCACGCTGTCTTTTCGCGGCCTCAGCCGCGGTCTTCACGTCGTCAATCGTTGCCATGTCAGCAGATCCTCCGTGCGGCTTCTTCGTGCCGCGCTGTCCCCTTTACTTCGCGTGTCAGTAACTTCTTCCGTGCGGCTTCTTCGTGTCGCAGCATCCTTCACGGCTACTCTTTGATTTCTTGTGATGTTCTAGTGGCTCTGTTTTCGGCGGCAACCTGACGCAGGGCGCCCCTTTCCGTCACTCGCCGCGGATCTGTAAGTTCGATCCTGAAACCGGCCACCGGTGAATTGTCTGCGTCCCTGATCCTCAGGGCGAACCGCTCGTACACACGAAACAGGAACTTCGCGTCTGTCGTGCGCTGAAGGAATTGGACCGTCGGTGGTGTTCCGACTACGATGTCGACAGCGTTACCGGAGAGAGAGACCACAATGCCAGAGTCGGCGTCCATCCTTCCCGAACGCAGCAGCGGGCCACCTTTCAGTAGTGGCGTGATTCTGTCTGCAGGAAGAACAAGGCCGTGGATGGATCGTGCACCTCTTCAAAGAGCTTACTGCCGAGCACGCATGCGAACGGGGCAGGGTTGAAAGTGTCCTCGAGGTCGTGAATTGCTTTAACCACCGCCTTCACAACAAGTTTGCCCTATCGTTCGACTCGGGGCCGCCAAGCTCGAGAATCGATGCCTCGCACGCAGATCTGCGAGTCCCCGTTGCGGGTCGGGCTTGTTCGTGACGAACCGCGAATCGGTACCTCGGGGGCCTTGGCGAAAACCCTCGAAGACAATTTGGTCCTGTTCCAACGCGAGTATGTTCGCCGCACGCCGAAATGCGAGAACGGCATTCGAAAGCGTGTCGTCAGCGACCTGTTCGCTCGACAGCTCGACCTTCACGGTCACATTCACAAGCTTAAGGTTGACGCCCGGGTGATCCCTGTCGAGTCTTATGGTGGGTGGTGACGACGTATCGTCTTGTAGCAGGCGTTCATTTCGCACGATCTCTGCGCTACCTGCAAGTGGCCCATACACCGGAAGGAATGCGCCCGCCACACTGGCCTCGCGGAATGCAGTGGCGACGGCGGCATTCACGTTCTGCCACTGGGCGTCGGTCCAATTCAACTCAGCCATCGTGCCTCCCTCAACACGGATCCAGAATGCCAGAACGATGTGCCAACTAAGATGTGCGAACTAAGTTGCCATCCTGACCCTCTGGATGGCGGTGGGATTGTGCCCCCGGGCAGAAGGAAACTCGACTGAGCGCCGCCCGCATCGGGGTGAGCGCTGGTCTGCGCGGACGCGGATGCCCAGTAAGGGCGGAGCGGGCGAAGGTACGGTGCAGGCGCGGAAAGAAGCGCAACCCATGATCGTCCGGCAGGTTCCTACGCATGCCGATCGGCCGCCCTTTCCGCTGCCACCTATGGCAACGTTGCGCGCCTGACCGCCGGTGATCGAGAGGGGTTCGTAGTCCTCCACCTCGAACCCGCGCTCGATGAACTCGTGGGCAGCGCTCAGTCCGGCCACACCGCCGCCGAGCACGACGACCTTCTGCACCATCGCCCTCCCTGGGCCGATCCCCGCGGTGCGGCTTCCGCCCAGGTCTGCAGAGACCCGGGAGGTTGCCACACTAGCACGCTGTCCTGAAGGGCGCAACGCTTCGACGTTGCGTCTCGATGGGTAGCTTGCCTTGCTGCTTGGACACAAGGGGGGGCCCTTTGCCGAACTTCATTCACGTCGACGGCGCCGCCCTGGTGCCGTCGTCGACCTATCTCCAAGGCGAGGACCTTGGGCTGCTGGCTTTATCCTTTGGCTCGCTGGTGCTATTGTAGTAACCAGGGGCCGATGCGCGGGAATGCAGTGCATTCCAAGGCGCGGAGGACGTGAGGTCGTCGCGCAAACTGCTTGGGCATGGGACGGGCGCTCGGTTCGGTCCTGACCAAAAGCGCGGAGGGGACATTTGAGATGGAGCGCGATCCCGCCAAGGACGGGGGTGAGATCGCCGTGGTGGCGCGCTGGTTTCTCGCGCTCCGGGCGAGTATTGCCGACCCAAGACGGCCGACCGCTCTCCAGCTTGACCGACGCCCGGACTCGGACACTGCGCCGCGACCACTTACCGTAGAGCGCCCTCCGTTCCGCCTCAACGCCTCCCGCGCGCCGGATCCGTGGGTCGCCGAGGCAAAAGCCACTGCTGTTTCGCCACTGGTTGGTGTCCGCGTCAGCCACGGCTTCTTGAAGCACGGCAGCTAACATTTGCGCGGCGGGGGAAACTTGACTGACGACATCCAGAGTTGGCTCGAACAGATCGGGCTCGAGAGGTATGGGGCCGTGTTCGCCGAGCACGAGATCACGCTCGACCTGCTTCCCGATCTCACAGAGGCGGATATCGACCGACTTACGCTGCCAACCGGACCCCGCCGACAGCTCATGGTTGGCATGCAGGCGTTCGTGGACGAGCTTCGCCGCCGCGCACCTGCCAAGCCGGCAACTTCATTCCTGGAGCAGCCGGGTACGGGGGACGACGCTGAACAGCGGCAGCTCACGGTAATGGTCTGCACCCTGGTGAATCCAGCCGTGCCCGAGGGTGTAGGCGCTGAGCAATTGCGTGAGGTGCACACAGGCGTATCGCAAGGCCGTCAGCGAAGTTGTGCGAAGGTATCAGGGACGCGTGGCCCAGGACGTGGGCGCGCGGCTGATGATCTATTTCGGCTGGCCCAGCGCACACGAGGATGATGATGCCGAGCGGTGCGTGCGGGCATCGCTCGAGATTGTGCGAGACATGAAACGAGTCAGCACAGCACATACGCTAGCGGCCCGTATCGGCGTGACTACGGCAACGGCGGTCGCGGGAGAAGTCTTGCGCGCGCTCAGCGCCGAGAAGGAGCTGGCGACAACCAAGACGTTCAAGCTGGCAGCGCGGCTGCAGGAACTGGCTGGGCCGCATGAAGTGGTGATCGCGTCCGCCACGCGTCGCCTCATCGGAGATACCTTCGACTTGACTGACCTGGGTGAGCATGCGCTTGACGAGTTGGCGGAGCCGGTGCGAGTGTGGCGCGTGGAAGCGATCCGCCGAACTCAGGGGCGCTTCGAGGCAGCTCACGCGGCGGTGCCGCTCACGCCGCTGGTCGGGCGCGAGGAAGAGGTGGCGCTGCTGCTACGCGCCTGGCGTCAAGCTCGCGACGGAGAAGGGCGGGTGGTGTTGATCGGCGGCGAGCCGGGTATCGGCAAGTCGCGGTTGGTCCAGGGACTGCGCGAGCGGATCGCAGGCGAGCAATATGCCGGCTTCCGGTACGAGTGCTCGCCCTATCACCTCAATTCCCCCCTGTACCCGGTCATCGAGCAGATCCAGGCGGTGGCGGGTTTCGCTCGCGACGACACGCCCGAGCAGAAGCTGGACAAGTTGGAAGCGCTGCTCCAGGGCGGCCCCGAGCAGCATGCCGAGGCTGTCCCGCTGTTCGCAGCGCTGCTCTCGCTACCCACTGAACGCTACCCCCGGCGCAAGCTTTCGCCCCAGAAGCAGAAGGAGAAGACGTTCGAGGCGCTGTCCGACCAGATCGAAATAGTGTCGCGCCGCGAGCCGGTGCTCATGGTCTTCGAGGATGTCCACTGGATCGATCCCACCACCGAGGAGGCGCTCGATGTGCTGGTTCCCCGGGTAGAGGCCTTGTCCGTCCTGCTGGTGATCACGCACCGACAGGAGTACACGCCCCATTGGTCGGAGGACGCCCATGTCACCATGCTGGGCCTAAGTCGCCTGGTGCGGCGCCAAGGCGAAGAGTTGGTGGCCAAGTTGACTCGAGGCCGAGCGCTGCCGACGGAGGTTCTCGATTTGATCCTGTCGCGCACCGACGGGGTGCCGCTGTTCGTGGAGGAGCTGACCAAGACGGTGTTGGAATCTGGGCTGCTGCGCGAGGCCGGCGACCAATACCTGCTGCAGACGCCGTTGCCCGCGCTGGTCATCCCGACGTCGTTGCGCGACTCGCTCCTGGCGAGGCTGGACCATCTGGCGCCAGCGAAGAACATCCTGCAGGCCGGTGCCTGCATCGGACGGACGTTTTCCTATGAGCTGCTCGCGCACATCCCGGCGCTGTCCGACGCGCATCTCGAGGAGGGCCTGCGGAAGCTGACCGAAGCGGGGCTGGTGTATCGACGCGGTACGCCACCTGATGCCACCTACACTTTCAAGCATGCCTTAGTGCAGGACGTTGCATACGATTCGCTGCTCACCAGCAAGCGGCAGCAACTGCATGCTCAACTCGCGCAGGCCCTGTCGGTCAACTTTGCTGCTCGAGTCGCCAACGAACCGGAGCTGCTGGCCCATCATTACACGCAGTCTGGCGATCTGACCAGAGCCATCCCGCTGTGGGGCGAAGCAGGCAAGCTCGCAGCTCGAAGAGTCGCCCTGCGGGAAGCAGCCGGCCATTTCCAAAGGCGTTGACGCTGATCGAGCGTCTGCCCGCTTCCTCCGAGCGCGATGAGCTCGAGCTGTCGATCCGGGAGCCGCTCAATGGCGTGTGGACCGGGCTACGCGGCTGGCCGGCCCCTGAGGTGAATGCGAATGCGCTAGCGCTCTTGGAGGTGGCCAAGCGTCGCGGTGAGTCGCCGACGCTTGCGGTCGGGCTGTGGGCAATCTGGGTCGGTACGATCACCCAGGGCCGGGTCGCGGATTCGCTTGCGGCGGCTCAGCGCCTGCTTGCGGAGGGCGAGCTAGCCGGTGACCTGGACTTGCGCATATTCGGGCATGGTGCGGCCATGATCTCGCACTTCTATCTCGGCGAGCTGGTGGAAGCGCGCGAGCACGGGAACCAGGTGTTGGCGCTGTACGATCCCCGTCATGCCGATCGGTGGATGCAGGTGACTGCCAGCGACTTCAGGACTCTGGTCGGGATCTGGTCGTGCCAGTGGACTTGGATGCTGGGTTACCCGGATCAGGCCGTGCGTCTGAGCGATGAGCGGGATGCTTACGCACAAGCCCTCGGAAACGCCTTCAGTCGCGCCTTTGCGCTCACGCTGGGCGCATACGTCTTCGACTACCGGTGCGAGCCCGAGCGGCTGTTGGAGCATATCGCCGAGGCCGAGCGGCTCGAGCGAGAGTACAGTGTTCCATTGATGCACGAGGTGATGGTTCCGCAGGTCGAAGGTCTGGCGCGGCTGCGCGGCGGCCAGCTCCCCGAGGCAGTCTTCTGCTTGCGCCGGGGCCTGGATGCCTGGAACAAGCGGGGTGGACATAGCCGCGTTCCTTACTTGAAGTCAGCTCTCGCAGAGGCCGTGGCGCTGCAGGGTGACCTAGACACGGCCCTCGGACTGATCGAAGAAGTCGTGGAGCAGATTGAACGCCCTGGGTGGCAGGAACGCTCGCACTTGGCCGAGGTGCTGCGCCTGAAGGGTTGGATGCTGATGCGGCAAGGTCGGCGGGACGACGCCGAAGCAGCCCTGCGTGCTGCAGTCGACTGGGCCCGGAGGCAGCAGGCCAAGTCCTGGGAACTGCGCGCCTCCACTACCCTCGCCGGACTGCTGGTCGAGCACGGCCGGCGCGACGCTGCACGCTCGCTGCTGGCCCCGATCTACGATTGGTTCACCGAAGGCTTCGATACGCCCGATCTGAAGGCCGCGCGCAGCCTACTGGAATCCGTGCGCTGAGAGACGGCTGTCGGGACTCTCCAGACGGGTGGGCGCACTGGGTCCGGATGCCTAAGTCCTGCGCTCCTTCAGGAACGCTCCTAGCACGGTGGCAGTGTGCGAGCGGTCTCCGCTTCCGACCACGGCCTCCGGCGTTCCCTGCGCCACCACCCGCCCGCCTGCCGCACCGCCCTCGGGGCCGAGATCGATGATCCAGTCGGCGTCGGCCATGACGTCGAGATTGTGCTCGATCACCACGACGCTGTTGCCGGCATCGACCAGCCGGTGCAGCACGCGCAGGAGCTTCTCCACGTCGGCCATGTGCAGGCCGACGGTGGGCTCGTCGAGGACGTAGAGGGTGTGGCGTGATCGCGCGTCCTTGCGGACTTCCTCTCCCCCACGCCGCGGCCGGCTGCCCCCCTGCAAGGGGAGAGGCGAGCGTCTGCGGTGCGCACCTTGGAGAGCTCGGTGACGAGCTTGATGCGCTGCGCCTCGCCGCCCGACAGCGTGGGGCTTTGCTGGCCCAGGGTGAGATAGCCCAGCCCGACGTCCTGCAGCAGGCGCAGCGCGTGATGAATGGAGCGGTGGGCGGCGAAGAACCCGGTCGCCTCATCCACGCTCATCGCCAGCACCTCGCCGATGCTCTTGCCCTTGAACCGCACCATCAAGGTCTCGGGCGAGAAGCGCTGGCCGCCGCAGGCGTCGCATGCGACTTTCACGTCGGGCAGGAAGCTCATCTCGATCTTCTGCATGCCCTGGCCTTCGCAGTTCTCGCAGCGCCCGCCCGCGCTGTTGAAGGAGAAGCGCCCGGGCCCGTAGCCGCGCATGCGCGACTCGGTCGTCTCGGCGAACAGCCTGCGCACGGCGTCCCAGAAGCCGACGTAGGTCGCCGGACAGGAGCGCGGCGTCTTGCCGATCGGCGTCTGGTCCACCTCCAGCACGCGGCCGATCTGCTCCCAGCCTTCGATCGCGCGGCACCCGACCGGCTCGGCCGTACCCTTGCGGCGCTGCTCCCCCAGCAGCTCCTGCAGGCTGGCGTAGAGCACGTCGCGCGCGAGCGTGCTCTTGCCGCTGCCCGAGACGCCGGTGATCACGGTCAGGCGGCCGAGCGGAATGCGCACGTCCACGTTCCTCGAGATTGTGCAGCGCGGCACCGCGCACTTCGATCGAGGCAGCGTGCTGCGGCCCACCGCACGGCGCGGATGCAGCGGATGGCGCAGCGGCTGCGCCAGGAAGCGGCCGGTCAGCGAAGCGGGATTGGCGATCAGCTCCTCGGCCGAGCCCTGTGCGACGATGTGCCCGCCCTGCGTGCCGGCGCCGGGCCCCAGATCGATGACGTGCTCGGCCCGGCGGATGGTGTCCTCGTCGTGCTCGACCACGACCAGCGTATTGCCCTTCGCCTCCAGCTTGGCCAGCGTATCGAGCAGGATGCGGTTGTCGCGCGGATGCAGGCCGATGGTGGGTTCGTCGAGGATGTAGCACACGCCGCGCAGGTTGGAGCCGAGCTGCGAGGCCAGCCGGATGCGCTGCGCCTCGCCGCCGGAAAGCGTGGGCGCGGACCGGTCCAGCGCCAGGTAGCCCAGCCCGACCTCCTGCAGGAACGACAGCCGTGCGCGCAACTCGGCCAGCATGTCGCGCGCGATCTCGCCTTCGCGGCCTGCCAGCACCAGCTCCTCGAAGAACTGCGCGACCTGGGTGACCGGCAGCGCGGCCAGGTCGGCGATGGAGCGCTGGTGGAAGCGCACGTGCAGCGCGGTCGGGTTCAGCCGCTTGCCTTCGCACGCCGGGCACGGCTCGTCGAGCTCCAGCCACTCGACCCAGGAATCGAGCACCTGGTCCTCGGTGCCCGGTCTTCTCGCGCTCCTCGTCCCAACCCACCTGCTCGATCTGCAATCCGGTCCCGAAACAGCTCTCGCACCAGCCGTGCTTGGAATTGAACGAGAACAGCCGCGGGTCCAGCTCCGGGAAGCTGGTGCCGCAGGACGGGCAGGCGCGCTTCGTGGAGAGCACCGCCTCGCTCACCTCGGCCTTGCCTTCCATCAGGCCATCCAGCGGTGCGATCACGTGCACCACGCCTTTGCCGAAGTCCAGCGCGCGCGTGAGCGCCTCGCGCAGCTGCGGCTTCGCTGTCCGCTGCGACGCGCAGGTCGGCTACCGGCAGCTCGATGGTGTGCTCCTGGAAGCGCGACAGCCGCGGCCACTTTCCCGGTGGGCAGGAACTCGCCATCCACGCGCAGATGAGAGAACCCTTGCCGGCGGCCCATTTCGCGAGGTCGGTGTAATAGCCTTTGCGGTTCACCACCAGCGGCGCGAGCAGGCCGATGTGCTGGCCGCGATAGTCGCGCAGCAGGCGCGCGGCGATCGACTCGAAGCTCTGCGGCTGGATCGGGACGTCGCAGGTGGGGCAGAACTGCGTGCCGAGCTTGACGTAGAGCAGGCGCAGGAAATGGTAGAGCTCGGTCAAGGTGGCCACCGTGCTCTTGGAGCCGCCGCGGCTGGTGCGCTGCTCGATGGCCACGGTGGGCGGAATGCCGAAGATGGCGTCGACGTCGGGACGCGCCGCCGGCTGCACGAACTGGCGCGCATAGGCGTTGAGGGACTCGAGATAGCGCCGCTGCCCTTCGGCGAACAGGATGTCGAAGGCGAGCGTGCTCTTGCCGCTGCCGGACACGCCGGTGATGACGGTGAACTTCTCGCGCGGGATGTCCACGTCCACGCTCTTCAAGTTGTGCTCGCGGGCGTTGTGGATGGTGATCTGACGTGAGGCTGAGGCGTCCGCGCAGGCGAACCGCTTGTTCCCTCTCTCGAAGGCACGCTCCCTCGGGACAAGAGTTGCCGGCGCCTGCCGCGGTCCCCTTGAAGCCGTCGCCAGTCCTGCCGAACGATGCCTCATACTCGCGCAGCGCCGCGCCGGTGTGGGAGTCGCGTGCGTCGCGACCTCGGCCGGGGTTCCCGTGCACACCACCTCGCCGCCGCCCTCACCGCCCTCGGGTCCGAGGTCGATCAGCCAGTCGGCTGGCGCGGATCACGTCCAGGTTGTGCTCGATCACCACCAGTGAATGGCCGGCGGCGATGAGCTTGCGGAACGCGCGGAGCAGCTTGGCGATGTCGTCGAAGTGCAGGCCGGTGGTGGGCTCGTCGAATAAGAACAGTGAGCCTGCGGCTCGTGAGGCGTGAGGCGTGAGGCGTGACGGCGCCGGCTTCCGCCAGATGTCCCGCGAGCTTCAGGCGCTGCGCTTCGCCGCCGGACAGCGTGGGCACGGGCTGGCCGAGCTTGAGATACTCGAGGCCGACGTCCGCGAGCGGTCGCAGAGTGCGCAGCACCTCGGGCTGGTCGGCGAAGAAGGCCGACCGCCTCGGATACGGTCATTTCCAGTACGTCGGCCATAGACTTGCCGGCAGCCGCGCCTTTGCCCTGCACCGTGATCTCCAGAACCTCGTCGCGGTAGCGTCTGCCGTTGCAATCCGGGCAGCGCAGATAGACGTCGGACAGGAACTGCATCTCCACATGCTCGAAGCCGTTGCCGCCGCAGGTCGGGCAGCGGCCGTTGCCGGAGTTGAAGCTGAAGGTGCCCGGCGTGTAGCCGCGCTCCCTGGCCAGCGGCTCCTTGGCGAAGATCTGGCGGATGGCATCGAAGGCGCCGACGTAGCTGGCCGGATTGGAGCGCGTGGTGCGGCCGATCGGCGTCTGGTCCACCATCACGACCTGGCCGATCAACTGGTGCCCGATCATCGTGCGATGCGCGCCCGGCGCTTCGGTAGGCTTGCCTTTGTGCTTGAGCAGCGCCGCGTAGAGGACGTCCTGGACCAGCGTCGACTTGCCCGACCCGCTCACGCCGGTGATGCACACCAGGTGATTGAGCGGGATCGACACGTCGATGCCCTTGAGGTTGTGCTCAGCCGCGCCGAGCACGTCGAGGTGCGGACCGCCGGCATCGACGGGGCTGGGCGCCACGCCGGCGTCGGCGCGCTTGCGCCCGGACAGATACTCGGCGGTGAGCGTGCTCGCCCGTACCAGCGCGGCCGGACTGTCGAAGAACACGATGCTGCCCGCCGCGCTCGCCCGGCCCGGGACCCATGTCGAGGATGCGATCGGCCTCCAGCATGATCTGCGGATCGTGCTCCACCACCACCAGCGAGTTGCCGGCGTTGCGCAGCCGCTTCATCACAGCGATCACGCGTCCCATGTCGCGCGGATGCAGCCCGATGGAGGGCTCGTCCAGCACGAACAGCGTGTTGACCAGCGAGGTGCCGAGCGCAGTGGTGAGGTTGATGCGCTGAACCTCCCCGCCGGACAGCGTGCGCGACTGGCGGTCGAGGGTGAGATAGCCCAGCCCGACCTGATTCAGGTAGGAGAGCCGCGTCCGGATCTCGGTGAGCAGGAGATCGGTGGCTTCATCTGTATCGACCCGCTCGAATGCGGGAGGCGCCTTGCGCAGCGGCGTCCACGGCACCTGGAGGTGGGCGAAGAACTCCCGGGAGCGATCGATGGGAAGCAACATCAAGTCATGCACCGTCAACCCGGGCAGCGCGCGCAGCACCTCATCGGACACCTTGAGACCGTGAGGATGAAAACGCTGGTCGGCCGGCAGCACGCGATCGGCGTCCGCCTTCGTGCCGAGGCGCCAGAGCATCGCCTCGGGCTTGAGCCGTGCGCCGTCGCAGGCCGTGCAGGGGGTATAAGCGCGGTATTTGGAGAGCAGCACGCGGATGTGCATCTTGTAGCTCTTGCTCTCCAGCCACTCGAAGAAGCGGCGCACCCCGTACCACTTGCCGGGCCACGATTTTCTCCAGCTCACCCAGTCGTCGTCGCCCTCCAGCACCCAGTGCTTGTGCTCCGCACCCAGGTCGCGCCAAGGCACGTCCATGGGCACGCCGCGCTTGGGCGCGTACTTCTTCATGTCGTCCTGGCATTCGCTGAAGCTGGGCGTCTGCCAGGGCTTGATGGCGCCCTCGCGCAGAGTCTTCGATTCGTCCGGAATGATCAGGCCGAAGTCGATGCCGATCACGCGCCCGAAGCCGCGGCAGGTGTCGCAGGCGCCCAGCGGCGAGTTGAAGGAGAACAGGCTGGGCGTGGGCTCGCTGTAGGGGATGTCGCAGTCGGGGCAGTGCAGCGACGTGGAGAATCTCCACGGCGCTGGCGCGAGGCGTGAGGCGTGAGGCGTGAGGGGTTCTTCCCCCTCACCCCGACCCTCTCCCGCAAGGGGAGAGGGGGTCTTGAGCCCCTCACCCCCGCCCTCTCCCGCGAGGGAGAGGGGGAACTCTCCCCTCCTGCCCGAGGAGGGGTGGCAGCGAAGCTGACGGGGTGGTGCCGGCCTCCTGCCCGAGGAGGGGTGGCAGCGAAGCGACGGGGTGGTGCCGGCTCGCCCGGAAGGGGAGAGGGCGGAGCTCTCCCCTCCTGCCCGAGGAGGGGTGGCAGCGAAGCTGACGGGGTGGTGGGAGCTGACGGGCTGGCCGGAGCCTCGAGCACCGCATACACATTGACCCGCCCCTGCCCGACCCGCAGCGCGGCCTCCAGCGCCTCGATCACGCGCGTGCGCTCCGCGGTCGACATGCGGAACCGGTCCTGCACGACTTCCAGCAGGTTGCCGCGATGCGAGTGAATGCGCGTGTAACCCTGCTGCTCCAGCAGCTGGCGGACTTCGGTCGCGGAGAAGTTTTTCGGCACGCTGACCGGAAAGGTGATGAGCAGGCGCGGGTCGCCGGCCGCCTGGCTGCGGCTTTGCATGAACGCGAAGATGCTGTCCGGCGTGTCGCGCCGCACCGGCGCCCCGCAGCCGCGGCAGAACAACTGGGCGGCGCGCGCGAACAGCAGCTTCACGTGATCGTTGAGCTCGGTCATCGTGCCGACCGTCGAGCGCGAGGTGCGTACCGGGTTGGTCTGGTCGATGGCGATCGCCGGCGGGATGCCGTCGATGCGATCGACCGCCGGCTTGTCCATCCGATCGAGGAACTGGCGGGCGTAGGGCGAGAAGGTTTCCACGTAGCGGCGCTGACCCTCGGCGTACAGCGTGTCGAACACGAGCGAGGACTTGCCCGAGCCGGACACCCCGGTCACCACTACCAACTCGTTGAGCGGGATGGCAATGTCGAGATCCTTGAGGTTGTTCTGGCGGGCGCCATGGATATGGATGGCGCCCTGCGGGACAAGCTGCGCGTCGCGAGGCTTCATGCGGGAGACGAAATCCGGGATGGCCGCAGGGGAATCCTGCGGGCAGGAACGCCGCTATTGTATGTGGAGCCGGCAGCGACAACCATCGTGAGCCGATACTCACGTCGAGCGCTGCGCCCTGAGCCGCTTCCCGCCTCCGAAAAGTGGAATCTGATATAACGCCGGTCATGCTCTTCGGGATCAAGGCCGTATCGAATGCGCTCGCTGCCGGCGCCGCATTGCTCGGCTTGTTGTCGGTCTCGGTGGCAATTCGCGCGGAACCCCCGGCACCCCACCCCAGGCACGCGGAACCGCTGGAGGCCCAGTTTCGCGGCTGTGAGTCCGCGGGCTGGTGCCGCTTTTGGATCGAATCGCTGGATCCTTTGGCGGCGTCGCTGTATCGCGTGCGTCCCGATGGCGTTGCGCGAATGCCCGGCGACGATGCCATTTCCGCGGCGGTGCGCGACCGCCTCAATGCCTTGCTCGCCAGCATGATCCATCAGCACAAGCACATCGTGCTGCGGGACCTGCGCGAGCTGGACGACGGAACGTTCGCGGCGACGGTGACGGTGAACGGTCAGGCGCTGGCGTCGGACCCGATCCTGGTGGAGTTGCGCGCAGAGCCCACCGGTACGACTCGCTAGCCCGGATATCAGGACGCGAGATTGTGGCGGAGGCCCGGGCGAGACAGATCGGGCTCGACCGCAGGGAAAGCGGGCAGTGAAGAATCCCATCCCGGCAGCGCCGCCGCCGGGATGGGAAGAACAGATCCGACTACTCTTTCGTGATGGTCCAGACGACCGCGGATTTCGGCGTCGTGTAGAACGGCGATTCCATCTGGTAGTTCACATACAGTTCGCCGTAGTCCGCCACGTACATCGTCTTGCCGTCGGTGCTGAACTCGACGTCGTTGGTGCGCTCGAAGCCGCCCCGGTTTTCCTTCTTCTGATAGGCGTTGGGGCCCGGCTCGATGTTCTCGGCGAAGATCGACCATTTCACGCCGGTCGGGTTGAGGAACTCGACCTTCACGACCGCCGGCCACATCGGCCGCAGGCTTTCCGGACCGTTGTCGATGATGCCGAACACCGCGGTGAAAACCGTGTCCGTCGCACCGAAGGCCTTCGGCGACCAGGCCAACCCGTCCATCGGGTTATTGGTGTCCCATTCCAGCACCGGGTTGACGTAGCCGTTGGGGTTGGGATTGGCCACGATCAGCGGAGTGCCGCGAACGCCGATGGAATGGTCGATGAAACGATAGGGAGGCAACGTCGGAACGAACGGCTTGTCTCCGATGTACAACTGGGGATTCGGCCGCGTGCTGTCGAACTTGTTGCCACGGTAGACGTCGGGCCCGGAGCGCTTGATGTTGACGAAGTTGTCGCCATCCTTGTCCGGGAACCCCGCATCCTGACCCTTCTCGGTGAAGATGAACAGCCGCTCGGCGGCGTTGGCGACGCGGCGATTGCCCTTGTCGTTGTGCCCGTTGTCGGTGACCGCGAGGGCTTTCTCGAACCGCGAGCCCTTGGGACCGAAGGCGACACCCGACGAATTCCGGAGTCCCATCGCATACACTTCCCAGTCGTCACGCGAGTAGTTGCTGTCGGCCTTCAGCTTGGTGCGGTGAATCGCGCCGCCGCAGGGCGTTTGCGCCTTGATCACCTGCCCCGGCTTGGATGGCGTGCCTTTCGGCAGGTACGCGCCGGTGAGATTGCCCTCCTTGTCGCGAATGTTGAGCCCCGTCAGCGTGATATCCCGGCAGGGCGGATCGCGTGGGAGCGCGGGAACTCCGGCGGGCGTGCGCTTTTCCCAGTAGGGATCGACCGCATCCGTCCATCCATGGATGTCCGGATCGGCAAAGCCCGAATTCGATCGGAGCGCCCACTGCGTAGTACAGCCAGCCATCCCGGCAGGTGATGCCGCCCAGCGCGTGGTCGCCGATCGGAACCTCGTTCATGATCAGCTTGGGAGTGCCGTTCACGCCGTCGACTTCCCAGATGCCGTAGCTGTAGTCACCGACGTAGGTGCGGCCGTTTTCCGCGCAATAGCCGATCTCGTTCAGGGCAAAGGACTTGAACATGCCCAGACCGACGTTGTCCTTGATGAGCTTGCCGGACTTGTCGAAGATCTTCACATGCGGCTTGTCGATGCCCTTCAGGCGGAAAGCCGAAGGTATTGCCCGAAATGGCGACCCAGACGTTGTCGCTCTTGTCCACGGTGATGGACGTGATCGTGTCCAGGCCGGAGGCGAACACCCCGACCTTGTACCCCGCCGGAACCTTGATCTTGCTCGGGTCCGGCTTGACCGGTACGCGCTTGGCCCATTTCCCGGCCGGGCCGGCCGGCTCCGCCGTTGCGGTATCCTGGCCGAATGCGGACCCGGATACGGACCCCACTGCCAATGCGAGTATTGCCGCATATGTTGGTATTCTCATTTTCCTCTCCTCCACGGTTGAGCTTCTTCCGTTGAAATTCCACTTCAACTTACCGTACTGCTCACAGACCAACCACATCGGATCCTTCGTACTGCCTTCCGATCGTGGCCAATGCGACGACGCAACGGGATCGGTTCGAGATCAGAACGTCCGGATATAGGCAACGAGGCCCTGGATCTCCTCATCGCTCAGGCGTTTCTCCCACGCGGGCATGGTTGCGATCTTTCCCATGTAGGCGCCGCCTTTCTTGATGATCATCGCGAGATACTCGTCGGGCACCTGGCTCATGTACTCCTTGTTGGCCAGCGTTCCGATATGCGGACTGAACCCGCCTCGGTGTCCTTCGCCTCCGTCCCCTCGATAGCCGTGGCAGCCGGCGCACATCTGGTCGTAGATTTCCTTGCTCGTTTGCGGATTGGTCTGTGCCGTGGCTGACATCGGCACGAGAGTCCACAGCGCCGCGATGATTGTGATTGGATACCTCATGCGCGCACTCTGAAACTTCTGATGGGAACCGGATTGACGGACGGGAAGGCCAACCGTATCACGTGTCGCCGGATGGCTCAAGGGGAGAAGGGGTGAGGGAAGCTCGTGCCCGCTGCACACACCGGGAAAGTCTCCCGGTCCGGCAGGCTCCCAAACCACCCCGGCGACGGTATACTCCAAGCTCTTGGTGCAACTTGGATTTCGAAGAATAGTCCGGCTCCATTTTCCAGCGCGCCGTGCGAGGGGTGACGGAAGGGCTCGCTGCCACCATCGCTGGAGTGTCAGCCGGGCCGGCGCCCCGTCAGATGGTTGTTGCAGCGCACCGCGACCGGGTCGCCAGCAAAACCGGCAGTCGAGAGAGGAGGCAACACCCGTGACGCTGCTCGAACGAGCGGTGCCGCCGACAGCGGGAGCGATGCACCCAGCCGCATCGCCCCCGGCGCGCGCTGCGCTCGAACCGACCCACCGTGCTCCGCGTGCGAAATCCCAGCACATCGAGGTGGGCGCCGCCCGATTGCGCATTTCCACGTCCGGGGCGGGCGGCGTGACGGTGGCGGCGTTGCGCGGTCCCAGCGCGCAGCGCGAGACCGCTGCGCTGCTCTGCAGCGAAGACGTCGCGGCATGAGCCTTACCCGCACCCTCGTTCTCAATGTCGTAGGGCTCACACCTGCGCTGCTCCAGCACGCACCGAGTCTCAGCCGGCTTGCGAGCAAGGGGGCATGCGGCCGCTGACCACCGTCTTGCCTGCAGTTACGACCACCGTTCAGTCGACGTTCGTTACCGGCGCGCTGCCGCGCGATCACGGCATCGTCGGCAACGGCTGGTACTTCCGCGACCTGGCCGAGGTCTGGCTCTGGCGGCAGTCGAACCGCCTGGTGCACGGCGAGAAGCTGTGGGAGGCGGCGCAAGCGCCGCGATCCCGCGTTCACCTGCGCCAAGCTGTTCTGGTGGTACAACATGTACTCCAGCGCCGACATCGCGGTGACGCCGCGGCCGATGTACCCGGCCGACGGCCGCAAGCTGCCGGACATCTATACGACCCCGGCCGGCTGCGCGACGAGCTGCAGCAGCGGCTCGGCCAGTTCCCGCTGTTCAGCTTCTGGGGACCGGCGGCGGACATCGTCTCGACGCGCTGGATCGGCGCGCTGCGCGCTGGACGTGTTCGAGCAGCAGCGGCCCGACGCTTGACGCTGGTGTACCTGCCGCACCTGGACTACAACCTGCAGCGGCTGGGCCCGACCATCCCGCGATCGCGCAGGACGTGGCGCGAGGTCGACCAGGTATGCGGCGAGCTGATCGACGCGGCGCAGCGCGCCGGCGCGCGCGTGATCGTGCTCTCCGAGTACGGCATCACGGCGGTCTCGAAGCCGGTGCACATCAATCGCGCGCTGCGCCAGGCCGGCTACATCCAGGTGCGCGAGGAGCTCGGGCGCGAGCTGCTCGACGCCGGCGCATCGCGCGCCTTCGCCGTGGCCGACCACCAGATCGCGCACGTCTACGTGGCCGACCCGGCGCTGGTGCCGGAGGTCAAAGCCCTGGTCGAGGCGCTGCCCGGCGTGGAACGCGTGCTCGACGAGGCAGGCAAGCGGCAAGCTGGGCTGGACCATCCGCGCTCGGGCGAGCTGGTGGCCATCGCGCGCGCCGACAGCTGGTTCACGTACTACTACTTTCTCGACGAGGCACGCGCGCCCGACTTCGCGCGCACGGTGGACATCCACCGCAAGCCGGGCTACGACCCGGTGGAGCTGTTCCTCGACCCGCAGCTGCCGCTCGCCAAGGCGCGCATCGCCTGGCGGCTGGCGCAGAAGATTCTCGGGTTCCGCTATCTCATGGACGTCATCTCGCTGGATGCGACGCTGGTCAAAGGCTCGCATGGCCGCCCGACCGACCGGGCGGAGGACGGCCCGCTGTTCATCACCTCCGAGCCCGGCTCGGTGACGGAGGCGCCGGTCGCGGCGACCGCGGTGAAGGACCTGATCCTCGACCATGTGTTCGGTTCCGGCGCTCAGCTCGCGAGGAGGGCGGCATGAGCCCGCGCGAGCTGCTGGACCGCTGGCTCGCCCGGCAGCTTCCCGCGCGAGGCCACGGCCTGGCTGGAGAAGTCCGCCGCGCAGCTGCAGTCCTCCGGCACGGACAGCGACCTGTACATGGCCGTCAGCCTGGTGACGCGCAAGGTGGGCAAGGCCGACCTGCGCCTGGAGCGATGCCGACCTGCGCGAAGCGAACAGCAGCGCGTGCGGGCTGGGACCCGCGCGGCTGGAGTGCGGACCAGGCCGCGCGCGTGCGCCTGGTGCTGGCGTTGGAGAACGATGCTGCGCGGCTGGCCCGCTGCCTCGACCAGCTCTGCATCACCGCCGATGTGAGCGAGCTGGCGGCGTTCTATCGCGGCCTGCCCCTGTATCCAGAGCCCGCCGCGCTACCTGGCCGCGCGCCACCGAGGGACTGCGCACCAACATGAAGAACGTGTTCGAATCGATCGCGCAGCGCAACCCCTACCCGAGCGAGCAGTTCCCGGAAGCGGCGTGGAACCAGATGGTGCTCAAGGCGTTGTTCGTGGGCAGCGCGCTGTGGCCCATCGCCGGGCTCGACGCGCGGGCCAACCCGGCGCTCGCGCGCATGCTGCGCGACTATGCGCACGAGCGTTGGGCCGCGAGCCGGCCGGTGAGCCCGGAGCTGTGGCGCTGCGTCGGGCCGCACGCCACGGGCGCGGCGCTGCAGGACCTGGAAAAGGTGCTCAAGCAAGGCACCGAGCCGGAGCGCAAAGCCGCCGCGCTGGCGCTGCAGGCTTCTCCGGATGCGTCTGCCGCAGCGGTGCTGCAACGCGATCCGGCGCTGGCCAAGCTGGCCGGCGAGGGCAAGCTCACCTGGGAAGGGCTGATTGCTTGAGGCGCGCTGCTAGGTGAACCTGAGAAGAATTGAACGGATTAACAGGATTGGCTAGGTTGAGACTCACAGTGCATCACATCAAGTTGCCGCAGGGTTCTAATCCGTTAATCCTGAAGTCCTGAACGCTTCGACCACAGGAACGTTTCGCAAGGAGTTGACCATGCGATTCATCGACCCGCACATCCACATGAGCGCGCGTACCACGGACGACTACGAGCGCATGGCCGCGGCCGGTATCGTCGCGGTCATCGAGCCGGCCTTCTGGCTGGGCCAGCCGCGCACCAACGCCGGCAGCTATCTCGACTATCTCTCCAGCCTGGTCGGCTGGGAGCGCTTCCGCGCGGCGCAGTTCGGCATCCGTCACTACTGCGCCATCGGGCTCAACGCCAAGGAGGCGAACAACGTCGCGCTTGTCCGAGGAGGTGATGGCGCTGCTGCCGCGCTACCTGCTCAAGGAAGGGGTGGTGGCGCTGGGCGAGATCGGCTTCGACGACCAGACCGCCAGCGAGGAGAAGTACTATCGCGCCCAGCTCGAGATGGCCAAGGAGCTGGACATGGTCGTGATGGTGCACACCCCGCACCGGGACAAGAAGACCGGCACGATCCGCAGCATGGAGATCGCGCTGGAGCATGGCATCCATGCCCGGGCGCGTGATCATCGACCACAACAACGAGGAGACCGTGGAGGACGTGCTCGAGCGCGGTTTCTGGGCCGCCTTCACGCTCTATCCGCACACCAAGATGGGCAACGAGCGCATGGTGGAGATCGCGCGGCGCTATGGCTCCGAGCACATCTTCATGGACTCGAGCTCCGATTGGGGCGTGTCCGATCCGCTGGCCGTGCCCAAGACCGCGCAGCTCATGCTCCAGCGCGGGATCAAGGCCGAGGACGTGGAGCGCATCGGCTACCGCAACGCGCTTGCAGCGTATGGGCAGACCGGCCAGATGAAGGAGGACGACTGGGTCAACCCGGCGGCGATCGACCAGCGCACGCTGTTCGAGGGCAACTCCGTCCTGCGCGGGCAACAGCCGCGGGTGGGCGAGACCCCGCAGACGCCCGGGCGGCTGGAGGATGTGGTGTTCAAGTAGAGCGGCGTGACCGAAGATGCGACTGAGGGGCGGGTGCTTGTGGCGTCGCAGCGACCAGGGAGTGCCGCCGAACACTCCCTCTCCCCTTGTGGGAGAGGGCCGGGGAGAGGGGGCCGAGCGGGCGACCGAGTCTGCTGCTACAGTCCGCCAGACCACGCGAATCGCAGCGAACTACGAAACCACAACTCCTGCAACGCGCGTTAGCGCACCACAACGCACCGGATGCCGCGGCCAGACAAAGACACAGATGAAACCGACAACAACGACCACAGCAGGAACCAACATCGAACCCGGCGAATTCGGCGCGGTGTACCACCAGCGCTTCGCGGTGGAGTACGACTACCCGGTCCACTTCACCGATGACCTGTTTGCGCGCGACAACCCGGTGTTCGTCTCGGCGCTCGCGCGCAAGGAACCCAGCAAGCGGCACCGTTTCGTCGTCTTCATCGACGCGGACGTAGCGGCGAGCTGGCCGGCCCTGCCGCACGACATCGCCGCCTATACCGAGCATCACGCCACCCGCCTGCAGCTGCTGGCGCCCGCCGAGATCATCGTCGGCGGCGAGCAGGTCAAGCACGACCCCGAGCTGGTGACGCGCCTGCAGCACCGCCTGCTGGAGCTGGGCGTGGACCGGCATGCCTACGTCGTCGCGGTGGGCGGCGGGGCGTTCCTCGATATGGTGGGCTTCGTCGCGGCGACCACGCATCGCGGCGTGCGCCACGTGCGCGTACCCACCACGGTCCTGGCGCAGAACGATTCGGGCGTCGGAGTGAAGAACGGCGTCAACGCGTTCGGGGTCAAGAACTTCGTCGGCGCCTTCGCGCCGCCGTTCGCGGTGCTCAACGACGCCAGCTTCCTGCGCACGCTGCATCCGCGCGACCGCATTGCCGGCATCGCCGAAGCGGTCAAGGTCGGGCTGATCCGCGACGCCGTGTTCTTCGAGTGGCTGGAGTCGCAGGTCGAGGCGCTGCGCGCCTGCGCGCCGCAGGCGATGGCGCGCATGATCCGGCGCTGCGCCGAGCTGCACATGCGGCAGATCGCGCATGGCGGCGATCCCTTCGAGAGCGGCAGCGCCCGGCCGCTCGACTACGGCCACTGGTCGGCCCACAAGCTGGAAGCGCTGACCAATCACGAGCTGCGCCACGGCGAGGCAGTGGCCATCGGCATCGCGCTCGACAGCCGCTACTCCGTGCAGATCGGCATGCTCGCGGCGGGGGAGGAAGAGCGCATCTTCCGCGTGCTCAAGGGGCTCGGCTTCTATCTCTGGCACCCCGCGCTGGAGCGGCGCGGCAGCGACGGACGCTGGCTGGTGCTCGACGGCCTGCGCGAGTTCCGCGAGCATCTCGGCGGCGAGCTCACCATCACCCTGCTGCGCGGGGTCGGGCGTGGAGAAGAGGTGCACGTGATGGACGAGCAGGAGATCCTGCAGGCCATCGGCTGGCTGCGGGCGCGCGAGGCCGCGCAATGATTCTTCGCCAGGGCGGCGCCGAGTCCTCGCTCGGGCCTTGCCACCTCACCTACTGCAGCAACATCCATCCGGGCGAGACCTGGGCCGAGGTTCGGCGCAACCTCGGCGAGCACGTGCCCGCCGTGCGCGCACGGCTTGCGCCCGATCGGCCGTTCGGTGTCGGCCTGCGCCTTTCCGCGCAGGCGGCGGACGCGCTCGCGCAGCCCGAGGCGATGCGCGAGCTCAAGGACTTTCTCGCTCGCGAGCAGCTCTACGTTTTCACGCTCAACGGCTTCCCTTACGGGACGTTTCACGGCACCCGCGTCAAGGAAGACGTCTACCTGCCCGACTGGCGCGACGAGCGCCGCCTGACCTATACGGATCTTCTCGCCGACCTGATGGCGCGAGCTCATGCCCGATCAGGCGCGGCCCGATCGGCAGCGTCAGCACCGTGCCGGGCGCGTACAAGACCAACGCGGGCACGCCGGAAGCGGTCGAGGCGATGACCGAGCACATGGTGCGCCACGCGGCGCATCTCGTGCAGCTGCGGACAGCGCACCGGCAAGCAGGTGACGCTGGCACTGGAGCCCGAGCCGTGCTGCTTCCTCGAGACGATCGAGGAAAGCGTGGCGTTCTTCCGCGACTATCTATTCGCGGACCCGCGGCGGCTACGCCAGGCTGTCGACGCTTACCGGGCTCGCGCACGCCCAGGCGCAGCAGGCGCTGCGCGATCATCTCGGGCTGTGCCTGGACCTGTGCCATGCGGCGGTCGAGTTCGAGGACGCGCAGGGCTGTCTGACGCGGCTGCAGCAAGCCGGCATCGGCGTCTACAAGATGCAGATCAGCGCGGGGCTGCGGCTGCCCGAGCTGTCGGAGGCTGCGCTGACCGGCGTGCGCCAGTTCGACGACCCGGTCTACCTCCATCAGGTGGTGGAATCGGGGCCCGACGGGCTGGCCCGCTATGTCGACCTGCCCGACGCACTGCGCGCGATCGACGGGCGCTCCCTGAAAGGCGTGGAGTGGCGCGTGCATTGCCACGTGCCGATCTTCCTCGACGACCTGGGCGCCTTCTCGTCGACCCAGTCCTTCATCCGCGAGATGCTGCAGGCGCACCGGCGCCAGCCCATCTCGACCGCACCTCGAAGTCGAGACCTACACCTGGAGCGTGCTGCCCCCGCACGTGCGCACTGACGACATGGATCACGCCATCGCCCGCGAGCTGGCGTGGGCGCGCGAAGAGCTGGAACGGAGCTGCATAGGCGTGCAGCTGACCGCGGCGGTGTCGGTCGCGCTCAAGCTCGGCCGCATCTCCAACCTGCCCACCGTGTGGACCAATACGCTGGTCGGGCGTGACGCTGGCCGGCGCGTCGCTGGCCGATCCGCGTGTGCCGCTGCTGCTGGTGGCGCTGTCGCTGTTCTACATCGGCGGCATGTACCTCAACGACGCCTTCGACCGCGAGTTCGATGCCCGTGCGCGCCCGGACCGTCCCATCCCTGCGGGTCAGGTCAGCGCATCGACGGTGTTCGCTGCGGGCTTCGGCATGCTCGCGGCCGGGCTGGTCCTGCTGGCGCTCGCCGGATTCGGTTTCGCCGGCGGCACCGGACTGGCGGCCGCTCGCATCGCGGGTGCGGCGCTGGCCGCCGCCATCGTCTTCGTACAACGCGTACCACAAGGACAACCCGCTCAGCCCGGTGCTGATGGGCCTGTGCCGGGTGCTGGTCTACATCAGTGCGGCGACCGCCATCGTCGCAGTGCCCGATGCGAATCTGCTGCTGGCCGCGCTGGTGCTGCTGAGCTATCTCATCGGACTGACCTACACCGCCAAGCGCGAGCACCTCGACGAGCTGGGCAGCCTGTGGCCGCTGGCGGCGCTCGCCGTGCCGGTGGGCTTCGGCGTCACGCTGGCGCTCAAGGTGCCGCTCGTGTGGCCGTTCCTGCTGCTGTTCGCAGGCTGGATCCTGTACGCGTTGTGGCTGCTCCGGCGGCGTGCGCGCGGCGACGTGCCCCGCGCCGTGGTCAGCCTCATCGCCGGCATCTCCCTGCTCGACGCGATGATCCTGTGCGCCGCGGGCGCCCCTGGCCTGGCCGTCGTTGCAGTCGCGGCCTTTGCACTTACCCTCGCACTGCAGAGATTGGTTTCGGGGACCTAGGCTGGAGACGGCCTGGCTACGCATCACGTCATGCCGATCTCAGAATCCGATCCCAGAGTGTTCTTCGCCGCCGAGCGGACCCTCCTTGCCTGGCTGCGTACGGGTCTCACGATCATTGCTATCGGCTTCGTCGTCGCCCGCTTCGGCTTGTTCGTGCAACTGCTGGCCCTGCAGTCCCAAGCGCATCGCGCTGGTGCGTCTGCGTCATGGTCCGCAAGCCTTGGCATCGCCTTCGTGCTGGTCGGCTCGCTCGCAATCGTGGTCGCCGCGGTCCAGCACGGTCGATTCGTCGCAACGCTGTTACCCGCCGACCTGCCCCCGGCGTACTCTCGATCTACTGCGGTCGTTCTTTCGCTGGTCCTGGCCGGGCTTGGCGTGGCTCTGGCCGCTTATCTCGTTTTCGCGCCCTACTGACCAGGCTCCGAGCATGCATAAGCTCCACGGCAAACGCGCCCTCGTCACCGCCGGCGCCCAGGGTATCGGTCTCGCTATCAGCCGCCAGCTGCTCGCGGCCGGCTGCGACGTGTTTGTTCACTATCGCAGCAGCGCCGATGCCGCCCGCGGGCTGGAGGCTGAAGCGAAAGCGCTCGGCCGGCGCTACGCTCACGCCGCCGCCGATCTGACGGAATCGCCCGAATGCGAGCGGCTCGTGGGCGAAGCGGTGACGTTTCTCGGCGGACTGGACGTGCTGATGAACAACGCCGGCTCGCTGGTCGCGCGCAAGACCCTGGCCGAGGCCGACGACGCCTTCTGGGCGGAGGTCATGGCGCTCAATGTCGGCAGCGCTGCGCCGCGTCACGCGCGTTGCGGCGCCCCATCTCATCGCCGCGGCGAAGACCGGCGGGGGCGCCAGCATCGTCAACCTGTCCTCGCTCGCCGGCCGCAAAGGCGGCCATCCGGGCTCGCTGGTCTACTCCACCGCGAAGGGCGCCATTCTCACGTTCACGCGGGCGCTTGCCAATGAACTTGGTCCGCAGGGCGTGCGCGTCAACGCGCTGGCCCCCGGCATGATCCTCGGCACCAGCTTCCACAACACACACACGAGCCCGGAGTCCGCCAGGGCAACGGTGGCGGGCATCCCGCTCGGCCGCGGGGGAACGCCGATGATGCTCGGGCGCGTGCCGCCGT
>CAWHCG010000015.1:0-192999 GCA_963827575.1 uncultured beta proteobacterium | reverse complement strand
GTGTTCGAGCCAAACGACGAAGACCTGTGGTCGTCCCTCCGCCTGAATATCGGCTCATTCATGATGAACCTATTCCGCCAGGGCGCGTTTCAGGGAGCGACGCCGGCGCAAGCCTTTTTTGTCAAGTGTGACAATGAAACCACCACACAGGCTGAGATCGATGCGGGAATCGTCAACGTGTTGGTCGGCTTTGCACCGCTCCGGCCGGCGGAATTTGTCGTGGTCAAGATCAGCCAGAAGGTCGGTCAGACTGCCTAAACCTCGGAATCTGACCCAGAGGAGGAGCCCCCATGGCACGATTCACAGTTAATTCCTATCGGTTTGATCCCTACCGTAACTTCAAGTTCAAGATCAAATGGGACAATCAGTACGTGGCGGGTCTGAACAAGTGTAGCGCCTTGCACAAGACCACGGAAATGACCGAATGGCGCGAAGCGGGCGATCCCAGCACTAGCCGCAAGCTGCCCGGCAAGACCACGTACGAGGCGATTACCCTCGAAGCCGGAGTTACACACGATACGGCGTTCGAAGCCTGGGCGAATCTGGTGAACAACTTTCAAGGTGACGCGGCCATGTCGCTGCGCAATTTTCGCAAGGATATGACTATCGATGTGTTCAACCTCGCCGGGCAAAAAGTGTTGTCCTACAACGTCTACCGCTGCTGGGTGTCAGACTATCAAGCGCTTCCAGAACTCGATGCAGCTGGCAATGCGGTGATGATTCAAACCATCAAGCTCGAAAATGAGGGCTGGGAGCGTGACACCGCTGTGACTGAGCCGGTCGAGCACTAAACTGCAGGGTGAAACTACTAATAAGTATTAAACATAGGATTTCCCAAGCCCCGAACGTTTAGGGGTCCAGTTCGTCTGCGTGCGATGCCCGATCAATGCATTCGGGAGACGGGATATCTAAGCAGCCATTGTCAGATTGGGATGATTGGCGAGATTTGAAAATCGGCAAAGCTTCCTGCTTCCCGGCGGCTACGTGGATGCCGATTGCGAATTGCTTCGAGAAGTCGAACTTGCGCCGTTGAGCGGTCGGGACGAAGAGTTGATTGCGGCGCCGCAACCCATCGCAAACCCAGCGCTTCTGACAGTCCTGCTCTCTCGTTGCATGCTCCGCCTTGGGCCCATCAGACCGGTGTCCGAGGACCTCGCTCGTCGTCTCCTGGTTGTGGATCGGCAGTTTTTGCTGCTGAAGCTGCGACAAATAACTTTTGGCGACCACGTGCAAGCGACAGTCCAGTGCCCTTGGGAAGCGTGTCGGAAAAAAGTGGACATTGACTTTTCTCTTCATGATATCCCCGTGCGCGAGTCCGAAGAGAAAGGGCCGCTGTACACGAGGGAACTCTCGCCAGAGGCAGCCTTCAGCAACGAGCACGGAGAACAATACCGAGAGGTGGTGTTTCGGCTTCCCAACGGCGAGGATCAAGAAGCGATCTCACCTATGGTTGAAGAAAATGAGGCCAAGGCTCTCGCTTTGCTGCTGGCGCGGTGTATTCGACGTCTTGGCCCCCTGCACGATCCCGGACCTGAGGTCATCCATCGACTGTCTCCACTCGCCCGTGCGGAAATCGAACGACACATGGAAGTGGCGGCTCCCCACGTCGACTTGACCCTGGCGGCGCACTGCCCGGAGTGCGACCGTGAGTTTACCGTGCCTTTTGACTTACAGGGGTTCTTTCTTGCCGAGTGTCAAACCAGTCGCGACTTTCTCTATCGTGAGGTGCATTACCTTGCCTATCACTACCATTGGAGTGAACACGAAATACTGGCGCTGACTCGGGAAAAACGGCGGAAATATATCGCTATTCTCGCGGAAGAGCAGCGGAGAGTGAGCCATGCCATCTGAGCCACTTCCTCCGCATAGTCAAAGCATCACCCGTCAGGGGCCTCCAGAGACGCTCCAGCACCCGCCCTCCAGGGGCGGCGTGAGGATGTTGTTAGGGCTCCCGTTTAGTGGCAGCGGCGCCCTCTCTACGGTTGGCTTAACCGCGCCGTCAGGCCGACATCGCTACGGGCAGTCGCCGTTGGCAGTGGCTGAGGAGAGTGACGAGAGTTTCGGAGAAACGGCCCCCGACGAAGGAGTTATCGAAGAGACGAGGGGCGCGGTGGCTGATTTCCCTGAGCGCCTGGCGCGCAGCCTCCCATACGAGACCGATACCCCGAGGGACTTTCCTCGAGCGCCGCGGCGTGACGACGCTCCGTTTTCACGAGCAATGCGGGAAAATGCGGCGGATGCGCGCTCAACACTTACGGAACCGTCGGCAGAGCAGCGTGAGCAAACACGCCTGGTCATTCCCGGAGTCTCGACACACAGAACTGCTTTTCCGGCTTTGTCCCAGACCGCAGACACTCAGACGATCAGCGTGGATGGAGAACCGCGGGACGC
Source organism: uncultured beta proteobacterium (assembly GCA_963827575.1). Taxonomy (GTDB): domain Bacteria; phylum Pseudomonadota; class Gammaproteobacteria; order Burkholderiales; family SHXO01; genus SHXO01. Next base: position 190,608 of record CAWHCG010000015.1, on the reverse strand, counting down.
AATCCCGCAACAGGCCGCGTCACTCAAAGCTCCGGTCTCCCTTCCTCGCGCGAGCGAGATGACAACCTCAGACGTCGAGTTGCTGACCAGACTCGAACAACTCGTCACAGAAGGCGCGAGAGCGCAGAAGGGTTCGGAGGCGCGCTCCAGGTCGTCAGCGCCGCTCTCGCCTGGCCCTCTTGAGCCAAATGGGCATGCAGAACGGAGAGCGAGGCGGTCAAGACCTGGCTCAGCGCTTCGAACAACTGCAACGCACGGTGCGTGAATTGGCCGCGACCGTCTCGTCTCAGGCGGCGCGGAGCCGAGACGAGAGCCAGGCCCAAGGGCGCGAACGGAAGACGCCGCCGGAACGCATGGTCGTCGTCCGACGTGTGGAGACGTCGTCCGCAACGCCACGGGCGTTTTGGGAACGCAGTCGCCTCGGGCGTTTTTTTCTCAAAACTGGGAGATGAAGGCACAACGGTATGAGCGCTTCAACCGCCATAGGCATGGTGAGTGAATCCTTACGTAACCTCTTGGAGAAAAAGATGACACTCACCCCGAAGGTGGATGTAACAATTCTCGCGCCGGATGAAACCGGCGGTGATCCACCGGGATAAATTTGTTCCTGTATCGCATACTGGAGAACTCCGCCCTCAAAAACCTCGATTGGCAAGTGAAACGAGGCGAGCCCTCACGGATTGTGCCGCCGCCCTTGTCATTAAATCTCTATTACCTCATGACGCCGTACGCACAGACCGATTCACCGACAGGGAACGCCACGAGCCATGCGATTCTCGGCGAGGCCATGCGGGTCTTTCATGAACATGCGGTCGTTCCACAGGACGCTCTTGTTCCTGGTCTCAGCAATGCCAGAGAACAGATAAAAATCATGTTGAATCCCCTGGACCCGGACGAACTCGGGCGGGTGTGGAGCACGTTCTCGCAGCCGTTTCGTCTCTCCGTCATGTACGAAGTGTCCGTTGTCCAATTGGAGTTACTCAGCGAACGACCAATGAGCAAGCGAGTCCAACGGACCGGTGTGCCGGATGTCCGCGCGCCTTTTCGTCCGCCCGTCGTGGAACAGCTGACCCCTCTCCGCGGTCCGGTAGGCGCGCAAATTACCGTGAGCGGTCAACATCTCACAGGATGGCCCGCTTCTCTGAGCATCACCGGCAACAGGATTATCGACAGTAGCACACTCACTGGGGATACGATGACGGCGACCATTCCCGCCGGGCTCGCTCCTGGGTTCCATGAAATCCAGGTGGACATTGCCCACCTACACCGACGCGTTTTCTTTTTTGAGGTGTCTGTATGATGGCGAAGCAAAAAGGACAACCGGCGCAGAGCGCCTTTTATCAGGATAGCGTCTCGCACCTGGTCGATGAGCTACGAAGACTGGATATGCTCATCCGGCGACACATTGCGGCCCTCCGTCCGCAGCGACTGGCTGCGCAGGGCATGATGGCCTCCAAAGGGGTCTATATCACGCATGAAGAAGTGGATGCACTGCTGGACCAAGAAAGCGCGGGTGACGCCCACCCGCATGCGTTGGCCTCCGATCACCTTGACACCACTATTGCCGACAAAATCACCGCGAGCGCCAAACGGGGAATTTTCCTGTCGCTGCCCTGGGTAGCACAGCTCTTTTCGTTGTCTCCCTTCGAAGTGCAAACCCTCATCATGTGTGCGGCTCCCGAACTGCGACATAAGTACGATACGCTCTATGCGTACCTCCAAGATGACATTACCCGCAAAAGACCAACTGTCGATTTAATCTTGGATCTCCTCTGCGCCTCCTAAGCCAACGGTGGCGGGCGCGCACCGCCGCGTGCTCCGACCAGGCCCATTGTTTCGCCCCGGCATTTCCATAAGGTAGAAGACCCCCGCAGTCCCGTCCGGCTCCAGTGGGCTGGCGCAATTCTTACAGCTCGACCAGCGGATGCTTCACTATATTTTGGAGAATCATGCACTTGACGGACGTCTCGCCAATACGTCACGCTACTGCTTCCTTCATTGGCCCTTGAGTAGGTTCCGGTTAATCCGACGCTCAAATCGGCTTGGTGCACTTATGCCAACAGTGGTTTTCTCAACCATCACCTGGACGACAACCCTTCGTCTTCTACTTCCAGGGACCCCATGGCGCAGCAAGACGACCTCGCGATGGGTCTGTGTGCCCAGTGGGGACGGCCCCTCCTGTACGTCGATATGCAACTCCTGCTTGCCCGCGAGCCGGAAGTTGCGGCGGCGTTGCGGGTTGTATTGTGAGGGACTTTGTGGGACGCTCGATCTATCTCAACCGTTGCGATGGGCTATTGCAAGAAGATGTAAAGGCAAAAGTCTGGGTAAAAACGCTCGCGCAAATGACGAACGAGTACGGTCGACTCACCTTTCTGGCCGGAGAACTCCCCTGGTCACTGCAGGGAATCTTTGCTCAGGACAACTTCTGCGCCGTGGAACTGGCGATGCCCGACGTGTCTCTCCGCCAGACCGCGTGGGAGCGTGCTTTCCAGCGGTTTCCTTCCTGTGGTGGGCAATCCTGGGCCGGCGAACTGGCGAGTCAGTTTTGTTTGACGCCAGGGCAGATTGATGAAGCTGCCGCCTGGGTTGTGCATAAAGCGAGCGATGGAGAGCACGAACAAGAAGTGACGCGCGATGAGGTGTACGCCGCCTGTCGCAAACAATCGCACCACAAATTAGCGGAGCTGGCTGTCAAGTTCGAGCCGCACTACCACTGGGACGACCTCGTGCTTCCCTTCGACAAACGAGAGCAGCTTAGAGATCTCTGCAGCCAGGTCGCACATCGCCATCGCGTCTTTGGTGACTGGGGGTTTGGGCGAGCAATACGTTTATTGTCGCCGCCAACTCGTTCATTTCTCGTATTGTTACCCACCGCCCCCCCGCCTGCCGGATCTGCTGCTGCAGCGCCCGATCCTCATATGCTACGCGCACCCCCACCAGTGACGGGGGCCGGGCCAGCCGACCCCCTGGATCGGCGGCAAACTCGCGGGGTTCCCAGGGCACCTGTTCCACGACGAGCTCGACCGTCTTGTAGCGCATCCGTGCGGCTGCGTCGTACCTGTAGCGCACATAAATCAGCCGGTGGCCGTATTCTGTCACGAGCGCCTTGGTGCCCTTCTCTCCGGGTCGAAGTGTCACGCGGGTTTCCATACTGCCTCCCGTCAAGCCGATCCGTTCGCTGTGGAGCAAGATCCAGTAGTCCCTGTTGCGCATGGGCCCAGGGTCCGATAGCGGCTCGCTCAGCAGATGAGCCAGGCTTCAAACAAGCCAGGGCGTCCAGCGCGGCGCGGTCTGGGCCGGGTTCCGGCCGGGATGGGAGCACCGGCCGGCAAAGCCTGCTTCGCTGGCGTGACATCCGGCACTTGGATTCTCGCTCTGGCAAGCCCGCGGCAGGGGGCCGGTCACATGGCTTGGCTTGTCGCCGACGTATCCCGGATCCTGGTCAGCGCCAGGTACAGTGCAGCGTGCTGTGGCTCGCAGTCGTGGCGCTCGGCGATCTCGAATACCTTGCGCACGTTGGCGGCGATCTTTTCCCGCGTGAGGCTCTTTGCTTCCTCGGCCTTGCTGGCAGCGCTGGAGGTCAGCTCCACGAAAGCGGCGATCACCCCTCCGGGGTTGGCGATGAAATCGGGTACCAGGGCAATGCCCCGCCGATGCAGGCTCGAGCGCGCCGCTTCCGTGACCGGGCCGTTTGCACCTTCGCAGACATAGCGAGCGCGAATCCGGTCGGCATTGTCCTGCGTAATGACGTTCTGCACCGCGCAGGGGAAGAGAATGTCGGCGTGCTGGTACAGGACCGCCTCGGCATCGCTCGAGACCTTGGCGCCTTCGCGGCTCAGGAGGGTACGCGCCCGATCCGCGTCCTGTCGCACCAGCGCTTCGTGCAACTCACCGGGCAACGGTCGATCGAAAGTCCAGGTGCCACCGTATCTGGGATCACCCAGCGCGGTCATGCGGGCGCCGGTCTCGCTGAAGTAGCGCAGCACCGCTGCGCCCATCGCACCCATGCCCTGAACGGCAAAGCTCGCCTGCGGCGGGGCTCCACCCTTGAGCTCCATCAACGTGGCGCCCGCGACCGCAACGCCCAAGCCGGCGATCCCCTCGCGGTCGTAGTCCGTGCCGCCCATGTGCAACGGCTTGCCGGTAAAGCAACGGGTCGAATTCAACTCGTCGCAGGCCCACAAGGCATGCTCCGGACGCCCGCCGATATCGAAGCCGAACCCGCCGAACACGCCGCCCTTCTCACGCAGCAGCGGCGCACACAAGCGCACGAAGCGGCGGTACTGCTTCTCGAAACCAGGCGCCGCGGGGTCCAGCCTCAGCCCCGACTTGGCCCCGCCCAGGGCGAGTCCAGCCGCGGCGTTCTTGAGCGCCATGGTCCTCGCCAGCATCTTCACTTCGTCCAGCGTGACCGTCGGCGTAATGCGCGTGCCCCCCTTGCCGCAGCGTTCCAGCGGGCCGCCGATGCTGATGCCGGTGTTCCACACCACCACATAGCCTTCGATGCCCAGCACCGGATCCCGCAGGGTGACTTCCAGCTCGGGCCGCATCGCCTCGAAGTACGCCTGCAAGGACTCGAGCTCGGCGTAGAACTCTTTCCTTTCGCTGTCGTTGTCGGTCCCGGGATGCATGGAGTCGTGCCCGGAGCTAGCCATGCTTACGCTGCGGCACTCGCGACCCGTAGAACAGCCGCACCATCCAATCGCTGGCGGTTTCCCGATCACTGGTTGCTAGCATTGCCGTGCCATCTGTCGTCGAAGCGCGCACTTTAGCATTCGCAGGGTGACGTGGGGCGTCGATCTGCTCGCGTTGCCTGGCGTGGAGCGCCATGAGGGCGCGAGGTGTCGCGGTATACTTCCACGGCGCTTGGCAGGCATTGTCAGCCTCCGGCCCACGGCGCGCAGCCTGGACCAGTATTCCGCAACACACGAGGAGCAGAGGATGGACCTTGGACTGAAGAGACGCACCGCCGTAGTGACCGGGGCGTCCAAAGGAATCGGCCTGGCAGTCGCGCACGGGCTCGCCGCCGAAGGCTGCAGTGTGCATCTGGTCGCGCGCAGCCAGGTGGCGCTCGAAGCGGCAGCGGAAACGATCCGCACGATACACAGAGTCGAAGTCACGGTCCACGCGCTCGACCTTGCGCTCAGCGCAAGCGTCGCTACCCTGCTGGCAGCGACCGGCACGCCGGACATCCTCGTCAACAACGCCGGCGCAATCCCAGGCGGCGATCTGCAGGCCGTGGACGAGGCACGCTGGCGTGCGGCCTGGGACCTCAAGGTGTTCGGCTACATCAACTTGTCGCGGGCCTACTACGCCGCCATGCAGCGGCGCGGCCACGGTGTCATCATCAACGTGACGGGGCTCGCCGGCGACCGGCTCGATTCCGGCTACATCGCGGGCTCGACCGGCAACGCCGGGTTGAACGCGTTCACCCGCACCCTCGGCAGCTACAGCCTCGAGCATGGAATTCGCGTCGTCGGCGTGAGCCCCGGCGCAGTCGAGACCGATCGCCTGGTGACGCTCATGCGCACGCGCGCGGCCGACAAGCTCGGCGATGCGGAGCGCTGGCGCGAGCTCGTGGAAGGGTTGCCGATGGGTCGCCCGGCGAGCGTCGAGGAGGTTGCGAACGTGGTGGTGTTTGCCGCCTCCGGGCGGGCATCCTATCTGAGCGGCACGGTGATCACGGTGGACGGCGGCCACAACGCCCGTGGCGGCGCCTTCACGCGCTAGAGCGACTCGGCTCAGACGGGCTTCGTGATACCGTTCGCCAAGCCCCCATTGCCGCGGAATCAACCCCATGTCTAACACTACGTTCGGTTTGTCCGACGAGGTGCGCCGGTATCTTCTGAGCGTGTCGGTGCACGAACCGGAGAGTCTCGCGCGGCTGCGTGAGGAGACCGCGCAGCTGCCCATGGCAATGATGCAGATCTCGCCCGAACAGGGGCAGTTCCTCGCCCTGCTGGTGCGGGCGCTGCAGGCGAGACGCTGCCTGGAGGTCGGCACCTTCACCGGTTACAGCACGCTGGTGGTTGCCCTGGCTTTGCCCGAGGACGGGCGCGTTACCGCTTGCGATGTCAGCGAAGAGTGGACGTCCATCGCACGGCGATACTGGCAGCAGGCCGGGGTGGCCCACAAGATCGCCCTGCATCTGGCACCTGCGGTGGAAACCCTGGACCGGCTCATCGCGCAGGGCGAAGCCGGCCGGTACGATTTCGCGTTCATCGACGCCGACAAGGGCAACTACTGGAACTACTACGAGCGCGCGTTGCGCCTGCTGCGCGCAGGCGGACTCATCGCCGTGGATAACACGCTGTGGGGCGGACGTGCGGCGGACCCTGACGACCGCGATCCCACCACCGTGGCGATCCGTGACTTCAACGCCCGGCTGCGCCAGGACCGGCGCGTTCACATCAGCATGCTGCCGCTGGGCGATGGGGTGACGCTGATCTGGAAGCCGTATTCGGGTGAGGCGTGAGGCGAGAGGCGTGAGGCGAAGGACCTTGCGTGGCCTGAGGTAGCGGGCTAAGCCTGACTCAACCCAAAAGGGGCGCAGCGAGGAGCACGCGGACTCGAACTGGGTGCGCGGCTTTTTGTCCCCTCCCCTACCCTCCCCCGCGTCCTGCGGACGCAAGGGAGTGGGCCTATCCCGTCCCGCCTTGCATCTCGCGCCTCGCACCTCACGCTTCCCGCCTCACGCCTCTCGCCTCACGCCTCACCGCCCCTCTATTGCACCGCATCAAATTTCTCTTGACATCCGTTTCCTCGCCCTTATAATGGCTTTTGTGCGATGCAGCAATACCGTCCTCCGCCCGGGCGGGCACACACCAACCCCCTGATAGAAAAGGAGTTCAGTATGGTCCAGGTATCGGAACAAGTCGCGGCCTTCAACAAGTCGCAGCTCGACGCGCTGCTCAAGGTCGCCGAGCTGACTGCAGAGAACCTCGAAAAACTGGCCGACGTGCAGTTCAAGGCTGTCAAGTCGGCGTACGCGGACAGCGTGAAGACGTTCAAGCAGCTGACCGCGATCAAGGATGTCAACGAGCTCGCCAGCGTTGCCACCAGTGCTGCGCAACCCACTTGGGACAAGGCGACCACGTACGCGAAGAGCGTGTACGACGTGGTGTCCGCAGGCCAGGCCGAGTTTGCCAGCCTGCTGGAAGAGCAGGTCGCGGAGTTCAACAAGAACATGGTGGTCACGCTGGATACGGCGATGAAGTCCGCGCCGGCCGGCTCCGAAGGGGCCATCGCCGCGGTGAAGTCGGCGATCCACTCCACCAACACCGTCTACGAAACGATGGTGAAGACGGCCAAGCAGATGGCCAGCGCGGCCGAGGCCAACCTCGCCGCCGTTGCTCAGGTGACGCCGGCCAGCAAGAAGAAAGTCGCCACCGCGTAAGCGACGCGCCCGACATGCAAACGGCGCCAGGCCTGCCGGCCGGCGCCGTTTTTCTTCTTACCCCTCACCCCAACCCTCTCCCGCAAGGGGAGAGGGGGTCTACCTCCCGCAAGGGGAGAAGGGGCGTAGCTGCGCTTCACGTGTCCCCTCACCCAACCCTCTCCCGCACGGGGAGAGGGAGAAATTCCCCGCAAGGGGAGAGGGAGAAATTCGCGAACCACTTTTCGGCAGCCTGCCGTAGACGCCTTTAGCCCGCCTTGTCCTGAGCCTGAGCCAGCCGGATCTGCGTGGTGATCACGCGGTTGCGCCCCGCCCGCTTGGCTTCGTAGAGCCCCTCGTCGGCGGTCTTGAGCAGCTCGTCCACCCTGGTCATCGCGCGGTCGCGCTGCGCCACGCCTACACTGATGGTGCTGGTGTGGCTCACCGCGCCGCTGATGAAGGGCGTGCGGGCCACCGCGTTGCGCAAGCGCTCGGCCAGATGCATGGCGGCGCTCAGCGTGGTGTCGGGAGCCACGACCAGAAACTCCTCGCCCCCCATGCGGGCGACCAGGTCCTCGGTACGCGCCTCCCTGCGCAGCGTGGCCGCAACCTGGCGCAGCACGACGTCGCCGATGTCGTGGCCGTACGTGTCGTTGACCAGCTTGAACTGGTCGAGATCGATCATCAGGCAGGACACGGCGCGCTGCGTGCGCGAGCCCGCGGCCCATTCCTGTTCCAGGCGTTCCATTCCGTAACGGCGGTTGGGCATCCCGGTGAGCGGATCGGTCAGGGCCGCCTGCTGCAGCCGCCGGTTGGCTACCGCGAGCTCGGCCGCGAAGCGGCGCATGTTCTCGCTGTCGCGGCGCGCTTCCTCCTGCAGACGGATCACTCGCTGGCCGGCACGCAGGCGGGCGGCCAGCACGCGCGGCGTGAAAGGCTTGGTGAGGTAGTCGTCGACGCCGGACTCGAATGCCTCCACCAGCTGGTCGTCCTGCTCCAGGGCCGACAGGATGATGAAGTACATGCGCTGGCCTTCCTCGGTGTCGCGCAGCGCGCGGCACAGCGAGACCCCATCCAGACCCGGCATGATCCAGTCCGAGATGATGATCTGCGGGCGCACGCTGACCGCGCGAGCCAGCGCTGCCTTGCCGTCCTGGGCAGTGTGCACGGTGTGCCCGAGGCCGCGCAGGAGGTGCTCCAGCACGAGCAGCACCGAGCGGTCGTCGTCGACCGCCAGGATGGTGAGCGGCATCTGCGCCGCCGGCAGCGGGCCGGCCGCGAGGGGAACCGGCGCGGCCTTTTCCTCGGCGAGCCCCTCGAAGGCGGGCACGTCCTGGGTCTTGACTTCGAGGATCTTGCCCCACTCCTGCCACTGCGCTACGGTCTCGTCGCACAGCTTGGCGAGACCCGCCTCCTCCAGACCAGTCTTGGCCGCAGCGAGAATCAGCTCGGGGATGCGGGCCTTGCGATCGTCCTCCCGCGCCACGCAGAAGTCGGCCAGGCGTGCCGCCAGGTGCAGCACATGGCCGATGACGAACTCGCGCGAGCCCTCGGGGACGCGTGCGTGCTCCGGGGTTTCGTGGTGGAACACCGCGGACACGAACAAGCGCGGCAGATGCCAGTCCTCGAGGAGGGCGGCACCGAGCTCGTTGTGGTCGATGGCGAAGCGTTCGCGCTCGGCTACCGTCAACTCGACGGCCGGCTTTTGCGGATTTGCGCTCAGCACTTCACCCATCTCGGTGGGATAGAGCGTGACCAGCGCCAAGTTGCCAACCCCGGCGAGCAGACCGCATGTGAAGGCCTCGTCCGGCTGCGCCCCGCGCACGCGCTGGCACAGCGCGTGCGCCCCGATCGCCATCGCGAGCGAGCGTGACCAGAAGCGGCTGTAGTCGAACACCTTGCAGGCACCCGCGCGATACTGGCCCAGCAGCGAGAACCCGAGTACGAGCTGACGTACCGTGGTGATGCCGACCATGCGGATCGCCTCGGGCACCGATACCACCGGCCGGCGTGGACCGTGGGCGGCTGCATTGGCGAACTTGATGACCCGTCCCGACAGCGCGGGGTCTGCGCGCACGGCATGGGCGATCTCGTCGATGGCGGTCCCCTCGCGGCGGCACAGCTCGATCACGGCGAGCGCCACGCCCGCGGGCGACGGCAGCTTGCCCGTGGCCTTGAGCTCGTCGAAGCGTGGATTGGCGCTCAGCACCGTTGGCGGCTGGAGGGGGAGGCGGCGGGCAAACCGGTTCACACAGCGCCGGTGGCCCTGGGAACATAACGGTGTGGCACCAGCAAACTTTAGGCTGGCTACTGCCCAGGGCTGAACCGCAGAGGCGCAGAGGCGCGGAGAACCCGCAGAGCCATCGCGCCGGCGAGTGGGAAGTCCGGATCATGTTCCTCGGGTTCCGGTACCCGTGGTCGTCCTTCTCCACTCCTTTGACGCCGGTACGCTAGCTGAGGTGCGATCTTGCTCTTAATCCTGTTAATCCCGAGAAATCCTGTTCATCCTGTGAATTCGCCTTCTGCTTCGATGGTCTTGGCGTTCTCCTCAGCGGGTCCTCTGCGCCTCCGCGCCTCTGCGGTTCGGCTTTAGAGGTGGAGGGTCAGGGCGAGCCTTTCAGCTCCGGGGGAAGCGGGTACGCAGGATAGCGCTCTCGGAATGCCTTCAGGCTCTTGTCGGCTTCCTCCAGCTTGCCTTGGCGGCGCAGCTCGAGGATGCGGTCGAGCCACGCTTTGGGCTCCAGGCCCGCAGTATCGGCCGAAGCGGACGCCTCGGCCGCCGCCTTGGCCCGCGGCGCGGCCGGGGCCGCTCGCATGTCGGCTTTAGGTGCAGGGGCCTCGCGGGGCGCCAGCTGCATGCGAGCCGATGCAGCAGGCGCTTGCCCCGCAGCTTGCGGCTCGTCCTGCGCCGTCTGCTTCTCTCGCTTGCTCAAGTCTGCGATCGGCTCGTCGCCGGGACGGGCCGCGTCGCGCAATGCGGTGTCGGCCTGTTGCACGGGTGGCACAGCAGCGGGCACGGGCCCACCGGGGGCCGCCCCGACCTGTTGATTCTCGGAGCGTCGATCTGCACGCTGATCAGCCTCCACGGCGGCGCTCTCCTGCGCAGACTGCTGCGCCGCTTCTTCCTGCGTCGGCTGCGTGCGCGCTTGGAGCTTCTCGGCGCTCGAAGGCGGCGGGGTCGCCGACGGCAGCGCCTTGCGCTCTTCCTGAGCCGGCCGCACCGTGCGGGCGAGCTCCCGCTCGCGCGGCGCGACCTGTGCGAACGGGGGAGGCTCTGCGAATTGCCGCGCCGGCGTCTCCGAAGAGCCGGCTGCCGGCTCGCCGGTGTGGGCTTGCGGCGCGCGGGCAGCAGGCGGCGCGTCTTGTTCGTGCACCGAACGCGAGCCATGCCTTTCGCGCTCGGCGACCAGCAGCGTGACCGTGGCGCTCACCACCAGCACCGCGGCCACCGACAGCGGTACGCGCCAGCGGCCGCCGAACGGAGACTCGGCGACCCGACGTGGACCGGCGTGGACTGCCTGGCGCGCCGCCGCACGAATGGCGTCGTCCAACGCGGCCGGCGGCTCGTCGTGCGAGGCTTCGCGCCACGCCCGCGCCAAGTCCGCGTCCCCGGCAGGCGGCTGGTCCGAAGGTGCCCGACTCACAGCAGCTCTCCCATTCCCCGTCTGAGCTTGTCCATGGCATAGCGCAGCCGGCTCTTGACCGCTTCGCGGTCGCTCCCGGTGGCCGTGGCGATCTCCTCCAGGCTCAAGCCACCTTCCTCGTGCAGCAGGAATGCCTCGCGCTGTGCCGCCGGCAGCGCATCGACCAGCGCCAGCAGGCGCGCCGCCTGCTGGCGCGCCTCCGCCGCGCGTTCGGGCTGAGCCGTGGGCGGCGCAGCAACCTCAGGCGGATCGTCGTCCTCGTCGCCATCCAGCGAGACCACGTCGAGCGGGCGATGGCGGCGGTAGTGGTCGATGACGCGGTTGTGGACCATGGTGTAGAGCCAGGTGGTGAACTTCGCCTCCACCCGATAGCGGCCGCGCGCGCCGATCAGATTCATCCAGACGTCCTGGAACAGCTCCTCGGCGGCGGCCCGGTTGCCCGTGAGGTGTCGCAGCAGGTAGCGGAACACGCCACCGCGGTGCCTCCCGTACAGGGCGTCGAAGGCGGCCGCATCGCCCTGCGCGTAGCGCAGCATCAGCGCCTCGTCGGTGTCGGCGGCCTCCATGAGCGCGGGAGTATACGCGAGCGCTCCGGACTCGAGCCTGCTTACCGCCCACAGACACTTTTCACCGCAGAGGCGCAGAGGCGCAGAGGTTCGCGGAGCAAGGCACCACGAACTCGCAATCCGTCGGCGGCCACCTCGCTGCGAGGCGGCTTCGCGCGAAGGCTCGAGCGGACTCCATATGGCCCTAAGTTCCTCTGCGTTCCTCCGCGCCTTTGCGCCTCTGCGGTTCAAGACCGCGATAGCGCCCTACCAGCGAGCCGGCGGATCGGGCACGAAGGCAGCGGGGAACGGATCGGGCTCGTAGCGGGGCGCAGGGCGGGGCGAAGGAATCACACCGAGCGCGATCAGGTTGGCGCGGCTGTCGTAGCGGATCGTGACGACTTCGTTGGGGGAGTCCGATTCCCGCTCGAACTGCACATAGCGCGCGTATGAAGCCTCGTTGCGGCCGTGCCCGGTGCCCAGCTGCGGCTCCGCGGCATCGCGCTCGGCCTTCTCCGCCGGTGCACCGCCCGCTGCGCTGTCCGCCGAGCGCGCAGGAGCCTGCTGGCGCAAGCGCTTCTCCTCGAAGGATACCGCCGGCTCCGGCTTGCGCTTGAACAGCGCCACGCCGATCACGCCGAGGTTGTCCGGCCGCCCGGTGCGCGCGGCATAGGAATCGCCCAGGTCGGTGAAGTAGAAGGCTGCGGTGCGCTCCAGGCTCTTGCGCCAGCCCTTGACCTCGAGGAAGCCGCGCGCGGGAATCACGTACCCGCCCTGGGAGGGCGAAGCAGTCTGGCCGGTAACGGCGTTCACGCCGTCCACCGAGACGACCGCCAGGACATCGGCGTTGGAGCGATTACGGATGCGGATCGCGTACTCGTTGCCGGGCGAGCCGGCAACGAACGCCTGTCCTGCGCCCCAGTGCACGGGCAAGACGCGCCGTGCACCACGGTCGAAGATCGTCACATCGGCCAGCGTGTCGGCGGCGAAGGCGGGGGCGGCCAGGACCAGGGCACTCAGCGCCAGGATCAGGCGTTTCATCGGCGTTTCTCCTCTGCAGTTGATGGCTACGGAGGTGTAAACGCAGGTCTCCCGGGAAAGGGGTTAACTAGTTCTTAATCTCGCGCCTCGCGCCCGTTCGCCAGGCTACTCGACCGCGCGCGCCTCGCCCAGCAGCGCTGCACGGAAACGGCTGCGCAGGTATGCGCCGTCGCGCGGCGGCAAGGCAATGGCAGCCGGCTCGGCCACGACCTTGATCACCGCGAACACGGGACCGGCCCGCGCGTACAGGGCCGGCACCAGTGATTCCAGCTCGTCCTGCGCACGCACCGTCGTTGCGTGCGCAAACCCCGCGGCATTCGCGATGCCGGCCAGATCCACCCCGCGCGCCGTGTGCGACGCCTGCATGCCGGTCTCGGCGTAGTGCTCGTTGTCGATCACCACGATCGAGAGGTTCGCCGTCCGCGCGGCCCCGATAGTGGCGAGCGAGCCCAATCCCATCAGCATTTCGCCGTCGCCGGTGACCACCAGCACGCGGCGCTCCGGCTGCGCGTTGGCGAGGCCCAGGCCGATCATCGCGGCCGCGCCCATGGCACCCCACAGATAGAACGTCAAGGGAGAGTCGTGGGTCGCGAAGGCATCGTAGGTGGTCGAACCCAACCCCGTCACCACCAGGGCGTTGCCGCGCGCTGCGAGGATTCTCGCCATGGTTTCGCGCCGTCTCAGTGTGCCGGCCATCTGCTGTCCCTCAAACGCTCCACCTTTCACTTGAACGCGCCGTCTTTCATTTGAACGTCTCGGCCTTCACTTGAACGCCCCACCTTTCACTTGAACGCTTTGGTTCCCACCACGCGCTGGCCGATCAGCACGGCCACGGCGCGCCCGGTGTTGAAGGCGAGCGCCGCGCATGCGCGCACCGTCTCGGCAGCCGTGTCTTCGCTGTCCGCCCGGTATACCAGCACATTGGCCGCCTGCAGCACCGCGGCCGTGCCCTGGCCCATCGCCACCTGCCAGCTGTTGAACTCGCCCCAGTCCCCGCGCATGGTGACGAGCATCAACAACGGGATGCGGCACTCCTGGTTGAGAGAGAGCATGTTGATGCAGTTGCCCACACCGCTCGACTGCATGAGCAGGACCCCGCGCTGCCCGCCCAGCCACGCCCCCACGAGCATGGACACGCCCTGCTCTTCGCTGGTGAGCGACACCGTCTGCATCGAGCCGTCGGCATGGCAGAGCTCGATCAACCGGCGATGGCCCGCATCGGGAACGTAGGCGACCTGGCGAACCTCGGCGGCAAGCAACTCGTGATAGATCTGTTCGGGCCACTCTGCGGCCATCCTTTGCTCCCTTGTTACACCGCCACTTTTCGACCGCAGGCGCACAGCATCCCAGAGAAGAGCGCGGCTCGCAGCCGGGGTCCTCGGTTCGCGACACGGGCTCTTCTCGCGACCCGGGGGCCGCACATTATCCCTGACCTGAGGCACACAGGACAGTGGGGCGGGAGCACGGTCCTGCCTCCAGGCCGCCGGCAAAAGATGCTAGGCTCGGACTCCATGCGCATCGAGATCATCTGCACGGGCGACGAGGTGCTCACGGGCGCGATCGTCAACACCAACTACAGCTACATCAGTCAGAAGCTCGGCGACGTCGGGCTGACGGTCCTGTGGGGAACGACGGTCGGGGACGATCGCCAGACCCTGCTCGAGGCGTTCCGGCTCGCGGGCGAGCGGGTCGACGCGGTTATCGTCAACGGCGGGCTGGGCCCCACCGTGGACGATCTGTCTCAGGAGGTCGCGGCCCAGGCCGCTGGCGTGGAGCTGGTCTTCAACGAGGAATGGTTCGGCCGCATGGAGGAGCTGTTTCGCCGGCGCAGCCGGGTCATGCCGCCCAGCAATCGCAAACAGGCCATGCTGCCAGCCGGCGCCGAGCTGATCGACAACCCCATCGGCACTGCGTGCGGCTTCGCGCTCGACATCGGCAGGGCGCGGTTCTTCTTCACGCCGGGCGTGCCGCGGGAGCTGCATCGCATGCTCGAGGAGCAGATCATCCCGCGGCTGCTGGCGAAGAGCGGCCGGCCGGCGGCGAGCTTCCTGAAGCGTTTCCACAGTTACGGGCTGGGAGAATCACGGGTGGACAGCATGCTCGCGGGGGTGGAGACGCTCGTGCCCGACGGCAGCGTGAAGCTCGGCTTCCGCGCCCACTATCCGCAGCTTGAAACCAAGCTCACGGTGCGGGGCGCCGACATGGACGAGGTGCGTCGCAAGCTCGCGCCGGTTGAGCAGGAGGTGCGCCGGCGGCTCGGCAACTTCATCCTCGCCGAGGACGACCAGAAGCTCGAGGGCGTGATTGTGGAGGCACTGGCGCGCAGGCGCGCCACGCTCGTCATCGCGGAGACGTTCACCGGCGGCGCGATCGCCGCGCGCATCGCACCTCTGGTGGGGGCGGAGAAGATCTTCCGTCGCGGTATGGTGGCGCGCGATCTGCACGACCTGTGCCTGGCTGTAGGCCTCGACACATCGCGTGCATCGGGTGCGCTCAACGTGGAGACGGCTGCAGCCGTGGCGCACGCCGCCCGCCATCAAACCGGCGCCACGCATGCGCTCGCGGTGCTCATCGAGCTCGACGAGGGCGCCGACCGGATCGACTTCGGCGGCGTTATTTGCCTGGCCATCGCAGCCGGGCAGGAGGTCGTCTCCCGGCGCAGCCGCATCGTCGGGGGCCGCGAGTGGCTGCGCCTGGGCGCGGTCGAGATGGCGCTGGATTGCCTGCGCCGCTATCTGCAAGGCCTGCCGGTGGACGAGCGGATCGATTTCGAGAAGGTTTGACTGGCCTACCGGCCTCAAGAACCTTACACCTCACCGCAGAGGCGCGGAGACGCAGAGGGCCCGCAGAGCAATGCGAATGGCTCACCGCCGAACCTGCATGAGAATCGCCTCGCGGGTGCGCGCCAGCTCGCGCTCGCGGGCGAGCAGCAGCGACTGTGCTTGTTCCAGGGTGATCGGCTCAAACCGCACGGCCGAACCCGGCGGCAGCTGCGCCAGCAGCGGCAGATCCACGCTGGCGACCTCGCCCAGCCGGGGATAGCCACCGGTGGTCTGGCGGCTCGCCATCAGCACGATCGGCTCGCCGTCGGGGGGCACCTGGATCGTGCCGAAGGCCACGCCCTCGGAGATCATCTGGACCGGCTGCTCCGGCATCAGGTTCGGGCCGCTGAGCCGATAGCCCTGGCGGTCGGACTGCGGACCGATGCGGTACTCGCTCAGGCAGAACCGCTCGTGGACGGCATCGGCGAAGAGCGGCCAATGTCGTCCCGGAACGAAGCGGATCGGGTAAGGCCCCGGCGCGAGCAGGTCGACTCGCTCGGTCGTCGACCAGCGGGGGAAGACCATGCGCACACGCTCTGCCGCCAGCTTCTGATGCAAGGCCGGGAAACGGGCGGCGTCCAGCACCGGCGTGTCGAGCAGGTCGCCCCGCCGCAGGGCGCGGCCATGAAAGCCGCCGAAGCTGCCGCGCAAGAAGGTGCTGCGGCTGCCCATCACCACCGGAACCTGCACCCCGCCAGCCAGGGCCAGATACCCGCGGCAGCCGGCCCGGCAGGCACCGAACTCCAGCACGCTGCCGGCCCGCACCAGCACCGGACGCGCGCGCGGCATGGCCTCGCCGTTGACGCGCGGCTCGAAGTCCCCGCCGCACGCCGCCAGCAGCGTATCGCGGGTGACCGTGAAGCCGGGGCCGACCAGCGTCATCTCCACGCTGGCCTGCGCCTCGTCGTTGCCGACCAGCCAGTTGGCCAGGCGGTGGGACACCTCGTCCATCACCCCGCCCACCGGTACGCCGAAGCGCTGGTATCCCCACCGCCCGAGGTCCTGCACGGTGGTGAGGATGCCGGCACGGAGCATCTTCAGGGCCATCGGCCTGCAGCCTCGATGCCCTCGAACGCCTCGGGCGCGATGACAACGAAGCGCACCTGGTCGCCGGCTTGCAGCAAGCCGGGCGGATCCCGCTCGAGATCGAAGAGGGTGAGCGGCGTGCGCCCGATGACGTGCCAGCCCCCGGGCGAGTCGAGCGGGTAGATGCCAGTGTGCTCGCCGCCGATTGCTACGCTGCCACGCGGCACGCGCGCTCGCGGCGTGGACCGGCGGGCAGTGACGAGCCGGTGGTCGAGCCCGGCCAGGTAGGGGAAGCCCGGGGCGAAGCCGAGCATGCCGACGAAATAGGTCGCCGCAGTATGCAGCTCCACGACCCGGGCGGGTGCCAGGTCGTGCTGGCGGGCCAGCTCTTCGAGGTCCTCGCCGAACTCGCCGCCGTAGCAGACCGGGATTTCGATCGAACGCTCGGGAATCCGCTCCGGCTCCGGGATCTCGCTCAGCAGTGTTTCGATCGACTGGCGCACGGCTGCGACCGGACTGCCGGGAGCGGACGCGAACTGCAGCGGATCGTAGTGGACGGTAAGCGAGCAGAACGCCGGCACCACGTCGCGCACCCCGGGGAGGCCGGCAGCGAGGATGCCCTCGCACAACCAGCTGGCGCGCGCCGCGGCTTCCGCGCTGATCGTGGCGGCCAGCTCGATCACGAGCGCGCGATCGCCGAGCGGCTGGATCGAGTACGGGCGGACGGAAGGCATGCGTGCAGCGTGGGGCGACAGGTCGGAACAATAGACATTCCCGGGCGCGCTGCCAAGCGCCGCTGCGCAGCGACACTGCTGCGCAAGCTCACGGCGGCGTCGCTGTCCCGATGCCTGGGCGCTGATCACGAAATGTTCACAACCGCCTCAGCGATGTGTCACGCGCACCAGGGCACCGAAGCGCCGCGCGTCCCCTTGGTGCCACAATGGACAACGCAACCGACCTAGCGACCCGCGGGGACGGCAGTTCCAGCGGCTGAAATACAAAAGGAAACAAACCGATGCCAGCGTTTTCCCGGTGGTGGCCCTCACTGCGAGCGGGATTGCTCGCCGTCCTGCTCGCGCCCATCGAATCGGTCGCCGCGGGGACCGCGGGTGTCGACGCCACGCCCAACCCAACGGCGCAGGCCCTCCACACGAACCGACTCATCGACTCCAACGATCCGTACCTGCTGCTGCACGCTCACAACCCGGTCGACTGGTATCCCTGGGGCGCGGAGGCGCTGGCGAAGGCCAGGCGCGAGGACAAACCCATCTTCGTCTCGATCGGCTACAGCACCTGCTACTGGTGCCACGTCGCCGAGCGCACCATCTATTCCGATCCCGCCATCGCCAAGCTCATGAACGAGTGGTTCGTCAACATCAAAGTCGACCGCGAGCAACGGCCCGACATCGACCGGATCTACGTGCTGGCGACACAGACCCTGGTCGGGCGTGCCGGCTGGCCCAACAATGTGTTCCTCACGCCCGACTTGAAGCCGTTCTTCGCCGGCAGCTACTTTCCCCCGCAAGACGATGCGCACGGGCGGCCCGGCTTCCCCACGATACTCAAGGAAGTCCACGCGGCCTGGAGCACGCGCAGAGCACAGGTCCGGCAAGAGGCCGACCGGGTCTACGCGGCGATGCTGTCTGCGCAGACCAAGATGGCGTCCGCCGCCCCGGCGCCGATCGCGCCGGCGGCGTGGTTGGATGGGGCGCGCGACGAGTTCCTGCGGAGCTACGACGCCACCCATGGCGGAGTGGGCGCGGGCCGCACCAAATTTCCGCGAGCGCCAGCGCTCGAGCTGCTGCTGGTCAAGGCGCGCACCGGGCGGGATCCGAACGCGCTGGAGGCGCTGACGCGCACGCTGGACGCGATGGCGCTGGGCGGAATCCATGATCATCTGGGCGGCGGGTTCCACCGCTACAGCACCGAGCCCACATGGTCGGTTCCCCATTTCGAGAAAATGCTCTACGACAATGCCCAGTTGCTGAAGATCTATGCGCAGGCATACGAGCTGACGGGCAATCCGTTGTACCGGCAGGTCGCGCAGGACGTGGCGGCCTATCTGTCGCAGCAGATGATGGCGCCGGACGGCGGTTTCTACGCCGCTCAGGATGCCGAGGTCGATGGGCGCGAGGGCGTAAGCTACCTGTGGAGCGCGCAGGAGATCGAAGCGGTCCTGGGCAAGGAGGAGGCCGAGCGCTTCCTCCAGGTCTACAGCCTCACGCCGATGCCGGAGCAGAGCAGCGACGCTCTGGTCTCCGGCGCCGAGCAGGGCGTGCTGCGCGTGCGCCTTCCGATCGCCACTCGCGCGCAACGCACTGGGAGCGAGACGGTCGAGGTGCTCGCCTCGCAGGCTGCGGCCCGCGCAAAGCTGCTGGCGGCACGCAACGCGCGGCCGCAGCCTGCGCGGGACGAAAAGCTCATCGTCGCGTGGAACGCCCTGGCGATCGATGCCATGGTCCGCAGCGGCAAGATCCTCGGCGACAGCGACGCGGTCGCATCGGGGAGGCAGGCCGCCGCGCGGTTGTGGGCGCTGGCCTACGATCCCAGGAACGGGGCGTTGAAGCACGAGATCTTCCGCGGGCGGGCCCAGACCCCAGGGTATCTGGACGACTACGCACTGCTCGGGGTTGCCTTCCTGAGCCTGCACACAGCGACCGCCGACGCGGCGTGGCGCGACAAGGCAGCAGCGCTTGCCGCGGCGATGCTCAAGCGATTCTCCAGAGCCGGTACGCTTTCCACCACAGCAGCGACCAGCGACCTGTTGATTCCACTGGCGGACGATGGGGACAGTACCACGCCCTCGGGCACCGCCGCGGCGTTGGAGTTGCTCGCGCGCTTGTACGAGACTACGGGCAAGAAGGAGTACGCGCACTCGGCCCTTCAGATCTTGTCGGGTGTAAGCGGCTCCATCGGAGCGAGCCCCGGTCTCTGGTCGAGCGCGGTGGCGGCAATCAACCGCCACCCTGTTCCGGTCGGCACGACAGCGGGGCGACAGACCAACCCAGTGAGCGAGACAGCGCAACGAGGGCCGCCCAGCACGACCAGCGTCGTTCGCGCTCACGGTCACGTCCGTCGCGCAAGCGATCACGACGAGGTAACAGTCACCGTAGTCATCGACAAGGGCTACCACGTGAACGCCAACCCCGCGACCTTTGACTACCTCGTCCCCACCGCACTGTCCGTCGACGCAGTAGCGGATCTGCGCGTGGCCTATCCGCCAGCGACCCTGTTCAAGCCACGGTTCGCCCCGGACGGCTTGAGAGTGTACGAGGGCACCGTCACGTTGAAGGGCGTCGCGCCGGCCGGAGCGCTGCCGCGGGGCAAGGCCATCACGGCCTCCCTCAAGGTCCAGGCGTGCGACGATCAGGTGTGCCTGCCTCCTGCCACATTGCCGATCGCTATCCAGCGCAAGTGAGGCGGCTGAAAAGAAGATGGGCGGGTTTCCAATCCACGACCCATCTCAATTGGGAGGAGACCAGACTCAGGGCAATCGGTGAGCCGCAATCAGCGGGTGCACAGTATGGCGGGCCGGCTGGCTGCTCCGATCTGCGCTGCGTAGCCGATCCAGCGCTGGCGGTGTGTCGCGAGAGGCCTCGGTCTTTCGCCGCCGCCGCTCCCGCCATCGCCAGGCGACATAGATCGCGAGCAGCAAGACAACCGCCGCGACGGCTTCGCGGCCAAAACCATCCAGCACCCGGATCACGGTCTCCAGCTGCTCATGCAGAAGCATCCCGGCGCCGACGACGACCAGTCCCCAGAGTGCGGCGCCGGCCGCCGAGAGTGCGATGAACCTGCTCCAACTCATCCCCAGCGCGCCAGCGAGCGGCGGCGCGACCAGGGAGACGCCGGGAATGAACCGGCCCACGACGAGCGACGACCCGCCCCACCGCCTGAACGACTCTTGCGTGCGCGTCAGGCAAGCGTCGGGGGACAGCAAGACTCGGCAGACCAGCCTCAGAGTGCCGGAGCCGTAGCGACGTCCTGCGGCGAACCAGACCGAGTTGCCCACCAGGGTTGCGACCATGACCGTTGCAATCAACGCCAACGGATGGGCGCCGCCCGCTACCGAGCCCGCGCCAGCCACCAGCAGCGTCGGGGTGAGCGGCAACGGCACACCGAGCTCGTGAACCAGGGTGTTGAGGGCGACCAGCCACAGGGTATGGCGCGCCATCAATATTGTGAGATCGACCATTCGACGCGATCAATGCAGGTTTCGTCTGTGCAGATCTTTCTTCATGAGACACGGATGCGTGGTCACGTCAGCGAGCTCACGCAAGCACGTTGAGGCAATGTTAGCGCCTTGCGCGCACGCCCTCTAGCACGTGCTTGCTCATTCTTGGGACATTCTTGATGCAGTTGCGGCTAGGTGCGCCTCGAAGGCGCGGAATCAAGAAGAGCAACTGCCTGCTCCACGCCTGCTGCGCAGGCACTCGGGCGGCAGGCTCCCACCGCCCCGTTGCTGCGCAGGCACCTCGGGCAGCAGGCTCCCACCACCCCGCCTGCTGAGCAGGCACCCCTCCTCGGACAGGAGGGGAGACAACACCCCTTCGCCATCAGCGCAACATGCGCTCCAACTCCTCGCGGCTGAAATCCCGCTCCACGTTGGCCGGCTCGAGCATGCGTTTGAGATCGTCGATGGCCGGGAGCAGCGCTTCCATCTGCCGCTTGATCCGGTCCCGGACGAACGTCCGGAACTCCTCGTTCCGCAGGCTGGCCAGGTCCTGAATCTCGGGGGGCAAGCTGGCAATGACGCCGTCCAGCGGCTGCAACGCCTGTTCCATATTCTCCGGGTGCGCGGCCAGCCTGGCGCGGTACTCCTCCAGCTTGGTGGAGCCGCCCAGGCCATTGATCGCCTGCAACTGTTGTCTGAACAGATATTGCTCCGCCAGCGTTTCCACCGTCTCGTTGCTGAGCGGCGAGAGAAACACACCCTGGAACTGGTCGCGAAACTTCTTGTCCAGCTCTTCGGTGATCTTCCAGTCGCTCTCGATGAGCTTGCAGACCTCGTCGCGAAAACTCCCCGCGTCGTCTCTCTGCCGCGAGCTCGGCAGGCCCGACACCCAGTCGCCGAGCTGCCCTCTGGCCTGATCGAACCACACGCGGGCGTGCGCGACATCGTTGTCCTTGACGTAGCCGTCGACCTCGTCCCTGGTCTTCTTGAATATCGTGAGGACGCCGCCCTTCTCGGCGCTCACCAGGCTCTGGTAGGTCTGCACCAGCGAACGGTGCAGGCGCACTCGTTCGAGCAGCGCCTGCGCGGCCAGCTCCATCTGCTTCCTTGCCGCGTCCATCTGCGTGTCCATATCGCCGGGCAATCCTTCGGGCTTGACCTGGTCGAGGAAGTACGCCTTCAGGAACTCCACGGCAGTCGCAATCCACTCTCCGGCGGGACCCAGTTTCTCCTTGGCCTTTGCCGTCAACTCCTGGACTTTGTTCTTCGCCGCTTCTGCGGCCCGGGCAGCATTGTCCAGCAGCGCACGATGCCAGCCATCGAGCTCGGAAATGATGCCCCGTACCATCTCGTCCACCTGCCTGATGGCGCGGATCTGATCGTCTTCGAGCGCCTTGTCGTTGGAGAGCACGAACTTCCAGCCGTCCTGCAGCTCCCCGATCAGCTTCGACAGACCATCCTGGTGCTTCAGTATGTCGTCCAGCAGCTGCGCCGTTTGCACCTTGGACAACTGCTCGAAGAACGTCTCCTCCGCCTGCAGCGCCGCGAACCAGAACAGCTGCACCGGTGGCGGCAGCAACATATCCTTCACGGAGTCGCCGAACAGGCGATTGAACTCGGCGCGCACGCCGCCGATGCGCGACTCCCATTTCGCGTGTGTCCCGAGGTTGCCGGCGCTGGCTTTGGCGATGCAGTCCACCAGATCGTCGAGCGCGCGCTGGCGCATGTCGCTGTACCGGTCGATGCACTGCGAAAGCGCTCTGACCACGCGCTCATCCGCGCCCGCAGTCGCCTGCGTCATCAGGGCGCGCAGCTCGGTAATGCGGGCTCCGTAGGTCGCCATGGCTAGATCCCTTGCTGGCTCGCGATCCGCCACGGCCCGCCGTTGCGTCGCTGCAAAGTCCACTGCCGGTTGACCTCGGACCCGTTGAAGGCGTGGTACTCGCCATCGAAGAGACCGATGTGCTCCAGCTCCGCGCTCACCTGCTCGATGCGCGGCGCGCCCGCGTATTCATCGCCCGCCTGCAGCAACCGCGGTTCGCCGACCCAAGCCACACGCACATCGCAGACCTTGTCGAGCACGCGCCGCTGCGACCGTATCCAGTCCTCGTCGCGGCTGCCACCGGGGTAGGGATAAAACGGGTAGTAGATCGGTTTGCGCTCATCCGGCAGGAAGCGCCAGTCGACGAACAGCTGATTCCACACGGTTTGATCGCCGGCCTTGAGGGCGGCGATGAGCGCCTCCAGCACCTGTCGCGGCGTCGCGTCAGCGGGCGGCAGGGCGGCACTCAGCTTCTTGAGCTCATCCTCGCCGGCGAAGGGCGAGATATCCTCATCGCGCACCACGGTGAGATCCACGAACATGGCGTCTCCCGCCAGTACCGCCATCGGCTCGAGCTCGAAGCCTGCCACGCCTTGACCCCGCACGACCACCATGCGCGGATCGCTCAGGACCCGGCCGATCAAAGCGAACACGTCGGGAATCTTCGGCGACACGTGGCGCTTGTAGCGTTGCTGCGCGAGGAAAGCTCGTCGCATCGCCGGAGAGTCCGTCGGCACGAAATACCACGTGCCATTGCGCTCCGAGGACAGAAAATTGCGGTTGATGCTGACCACCCACTGCCTGGGCGGGATGGGTGGCAGGGCCACGAGCTTGCCGGTGACCTGCGAGCGATCACCGCGGATCGGATCGACCGAAACCGAATCGGCAATGAGCTCAGCCGCGTGCTGAGCGAGAAACGCCTTCCACGCTTCGCCCGCCAGGCTTGCGACCTGCCTCGCGCGCTCTTCCTCCAGCTGGCGAAAATCGAGAGCCTCCGGTGCGAGAGCATAGCGTGTGCCCTCCAGGCTGCTGTGCACCGCTTCCCAATCAGCGCGCACAGCGTCGGCAAACGGCCCCGGATAGTTCTTGCTCAACAAATCGACGCGCGGCTTCTCCTCCAGGTGACTTGCCAGCGCTGTGCGGGTGTTGAGACGCGCCTGCCAACCGCCGTCCAGCACGCGCTCCCAGTCGAATACGCGCTTTTCGTACCAGCTCGACCAGGCTCCGTCGAAGCCGTCGTTCGCCAGGCCGTCCGGTCCCGTGGGACCCATTCCACGCCGCGAGCTCGGGTAGCTGTAGATCCGCTCGGCGAGAATCCTCCCGTTCACCTCCTGCGTGAGCCAGCCTTCGCCTGGATATCGGCGCCGGCGAATCGTCAGGCTGAGCGAGCCGCCATCCTTGAGCCCCTTGGCGGCAAATACGTCGCCCTCATTGAGGCCGCCCGGCAGTTCGCGAATGGCGCGTTGCAGCTCGCGCAGCTCGCTTGGGCAGGTGATGGTTTCGCCGTTGACGGCGACAATCTGATCCCCGACTTGCAGCCCGCTGCCGCGAAAACCGCTGTTCCAGGCGATCCAGCTCACGCGCAGCGCGGGCGGATCGCTGTCGAGCATGCTGGCGGTGCTCAGCCCGCTGCGAAGGTTTTCGAGGACCACCTCGCTCAGCCGCGTGCCTTCAGTCATACAGCAGGGTCCGTTAGTGGATCAGTAGAGCTTCGCCGGGACCTGCAGCATTTCGCGAGACAGCGGCGGGATCCAGACCTCGAGGATGCCGGGCTTCGCGTTGGGGAACTTCTCGAGGTCGAGCTCGAAGGTGCGCATCGTCACCTGGTAGCCCTGGCGCGCCAGCACCGTCTCGACGCTGCGGGCCACGCGCTCGGCGGTCCCCTGATCGGCAGCGGTCGAGTAGCGCACGTCGCCGTTGGTGCGGCGGCCGGGCAGGGGCTCGATACGCGCGACCCGGTAGCCCTGCTCCTCGAGCGCGCGCTTCACCGCCAAGGCGGCGTTCATGTCCTTCGGATCCACGATCTGGAGGTAGATCCGCGCGAGCGACGCCGGTGCGGCCGCGGACGTCGCGCCAAGCTCGGACAAGCGCTTCTTCGCCAGCGTGCGGCTGGCATCGTCGCTCGCGTACTGCAGCGCCATGCGCAGATCCTTCACGGCTTTCTCGCGATCCTTCTGGTCGGCGTAGAGTTGGCCGCGCGCAAGGTACGCATCGCCGAAGCCCGGCCGCAGCTCAATGGCTTTCGAATAGTCGGCGAGGGCGTCCTGTCTTTGACCCAGGTTGTTGCGCAACGCGCCCCGGCTCAGATACAGCTGCGCCTCATCGGGCGCCGCGGCGATGGCCGCGGCGTAGTCGGTCAGCGCTCCGGCCGTATCGCCCTTGTCCTGGCGGGCAGCCGCCAAAGCGGCGAGCGTGTTCGCCCGCACCTTCGAGTCCGGATTGGGACGCTTGAGGGCCGCCTCGAAATCGGCGATGGCTTTGTCTATATCGGCCGGATCGGCGTACGCCAGGCCGCGGCCCAGATGGACGCGTCCGCGGCTCTCGTAAGCGGCCGCCAGGTCCGGATCCAGCTGGAGGACCTTGTCGAGCCGGACGATCGCGTTGGCCCAGTCCTGCTGCCTGGCATAGACCTCATTGCTCTTCTCCAGCAGGAGCGCCGCTTGCGCCTTCTTCGCGGTCGCCGCCTCCTGCTCGGCCTGCCCGCGCGCAGCGCTGGCTGCCTTCGATTCACGCCAGGCCTGGTGGCCGAACACCACAGCCCACGCGAGGGCGAACAAGAAAGCGACCATCGCGTACTGGAACCTCTTTCTGAGGAACCTCTCCTGCTCGGCGCGCTGGCGTTCGTAGTCTGCGCGCTGCGTCTGCTCCTCGGCCCGCTCCTTCATGGTGCGCAGTTCCCGCTCGCGCGCGGCCGACCTCGTCGACACGGCGGCGCTCCTCGGCGGCCGCGCGTTCCTGCTCGGCCGCCTCCGCCGCGGCCGCCTCCTTCTCCTGGCGCTGCAGGAAGCGGGTGCGCCAGTCCAGGATCCCGTCGGCCAGCACGTCGTGAAAGATCTGGTACTGGTCGTCCTGCTGCGCACGGCCGGGGGGCGCCTGGATTCTGGCGAGCAGGCGGTTGTCCTCGAGCAGCCTGGTCACGCGCGGCACCTCGCCTTCGAGGTCGCCGGCCCAGTCGGCGAGATCCCGCAGCCGGCACGCCACCTTGGCCCCAGACGGCGTGACCAGCCGGTCGAAGACGCGCGCGCACAGCTCCTGGTCGCGCGGATCGAGCCGCTCCATGACCTGATCGAGATGAGTGCGCACGATCGTGTTCGCGCCCCCGAGCCGGCTGAGCGTCTCCAGGCGCAGCGTCCGCGAGCCGGTGCTCGTCTCCTCGGCCCACAGGCGCTCGAGCACCAACTGCAGGTACGGCGCCTCGATGCTATCTCCGCTGGCCGGGGACGCGCCTTGCGCGAGCTCGGCGGTCTGCCCGGCGCCTCCGGCCTGCGCGATCGACACCTGCCCGGCGCTGGTCTGGTCGAGGAGCGCGGGCACGAGCACGGGGTCGATCGCGACCGGGTGGGCCGCCGCCTCCGGACGCTGTGCGTTGTAGACCTCGAGAGGCTTGATGATCGCGTTGGTCGCCTCCGCCCGCCCCAGGTGGGAGAGCCGCTGCGTATTGCTGAACAGCGCCGGTATCCACCGCCGGAAGCGGTCGAGCCGCGAGACCGAGTCTTCCCGCATCGAGATCAGGAAGCCGGCGTCGACCTCACGCCGGGTGATGGCGCGCGCGAGCTCGGCGTCGAAGCCACCGTCGGGGCCCGGGTCGGCGAAGTACAGAAAGTACTCTTCGAACTGGTCCAGGATCAGCAGGACGGTGCCGTCCAGCCCCTCCGCGGCCCGCTTCAGGAGCTCGTCGAGCGGGAGGCTCTCGTCGACCGCCAGCTCGCGGCCCGCCACCTGGTTCGCCGCGGCGATGATCTGGGCCTTGAGCTGGCCCGCCGCTTGCGGCACCTGCCAGCTGCGGAACACGAGGACGGCGGTGCGTGGCTCCTTGCGCAGTTCCGGGACGACGCCGGCCATGAGGACCGAGCTCTTGCCGACGCCGCTCGCGCCGTAGAGGATGGTGAGGCGCGCACCGAACAGGTTGTTCGCAATGGCGCCGATGTCGCTGCTGCGCCCGAAGAAATACGCCTGATCCTTCTCGTGGAACGGCCGCAGGCCCACATAGGGGCAGAACGGCGTCGCCTCAGCCACCCTGGGCTCCTTTCGCCGCCGTCAGGTGCTGCACGAACGCCTCGATGCGCATGTCGTAGACGTTCACGCTGCGCGACTGCCACAGCCACTGCTCGATCGCCGAAGGGCCGTGCTGGATGGCCCAGTGCTTGGTGCCGGCGCGGCGCTGGGTCTGCGCCTCGAACTCGCGCCCCAGGTTGCGCAGCACCACCCGCAGGTTCCAGTCCGCCAGGCTGTAGCCGAGGAACAGAAAGCTGCGCCCGCGGAAATACCGCAGGAACGATTTCGGCACCGCGGTGCCGGTGGTCATCCTCGAGAGGAAGTCTATGTAGTCGTCCTCCGTGATGACGAAGTTGTCCCACTCGCCGGCGCCGCGGTCGTCCACCGTGCCGTGCATCTTGTAGATCACCCGGGTGGCCGCAAGGTCGATCTGGATCTTCTCCAGCTCGTCGTACGGCAGCGTCTGCGGCTTGGACTCGCCGCTTCGCCACCACAAGATGGCATTGCCGGCGTCGTCGCTGTCCTTCGGGTAGACCACGAGGTCGAAGGATTGGCCGGCCGCTTCGAACGCGCGCTCGAGCAGCGTGTCGTAGTTGGTGGTGACGATCAGGCGCAGCCCGGTGCGAGCCGCGAGGAACGCGTGCAGCGCCCCCGGCGTGAACTGCTTCGCCAGCACCTTGCGCAGCAGGCGCAGCAGCTCCGGGCGTCCGGCCTGCTGCTCGAAGTACGCGGCGACCTTCAGGAGATCCTCCCGGTCGCGCGGGTCGCTGCTCATTGCGTCGAAGCGCGCCTCGCGCGCCAGCAGACAGGAGAGCTCGCCCCCACGCGGCAGAAACTGCGCGCTCTCCGTCCAGGGCGCGTCGTCGAGGCGGCCGATCATCGAAGCACCCGCTCCCAGGAAAGGCACGACGCGCCCCTCCTCGAGGGCGGACAGGATCGTCGGGTACGGCGGCTCGAGTGCCGGCGGCATGTGCGGTCCCGGCCCGGTCACCGGTTCGCAGCAAGCGGCCCGAAGAAGCCGATGATGCGCAGCAGCTTCGGCCCATCGGTGACCTCAGCGATGTCGATACCCTCCGGGAGCAGGGTTCCATCCGCCTGCACCACCCTCCACCCGAAACGCACCAGCCCGTGATGGAAGTCCACGACCGTGGTCCGGATGATTCTCGCGCCCGGACGGCCGGCCAGGATTTTCCCGATATGCTCGACCAGTGCCGTGGAACCGGTGAGATGAGCCCTCGGGTCCGTGTAGGTCGCGTTCTCCGCCCAGATCTCGTCGAGCGTGCGTTGCCGTCGGACCGGATCGGGCTCATTCCACACCGCGCAGTAGGCGTCGATCAAACGCTCGAGGACGCCGCCGTTCATGGGATCATTCATGCATCGAGGTCTCCGTTGACTGTGACCCAGTGTGGGCGCAAGCGGCTTCGTTGAAATATCCGGGCTAGACGTTGGCCGCCTGTTTCAGCTCGTCCATCGTGCTGTCGTCGAGCTCCGCCGTAACCGACATGCCCCTCGCCTTCTGGAAGGCGATGACGGCAACGCGCGTGCCGTTGCCCAGCACGCCGTCCACGCCCTGCGGATTGAACCCGAGGTAGGTCAGGCGCGCCTGCGCCGCCCGCACTTCGATGCTGGGTGTCCCTCTGATCGTGTACAGATCGAAGCTGCGCTCCAGCTTCTTGTCATATGCGTTCTCGGCATACGCCCGACCGTTGTAGTAGAACGCGACCTTGGTCCAATTCCTCTTGACGAAGGCCGCCTCCAGAGCCGGGTTGTCCAGCATGAAGCGCAGCACGCCGTCCAGCTGCGCGTCCTCGCTGTCGAGATACTGCGTCACCATCTCAACCGCACCGGGGTAGCGCAGCTTCACCGCGTTGAAGCCCATGATCTGTCCCAGGCCCCATGAGGCGCTTTCGAACGCTGCCCGGCCGTCCAGCGCGACGGCCCGGGCCAGGCGGGCGTATTCCCCCGGACCTCCCTTGTAGCCCCCGCGCGCGCTCGAGCTGATGTCCGGATGCTTTGCGCTGTAGCGGCCGGCCGTGCGCTGATGGAATATGTGGCGCTCGAACAGGATCTGCGGGCGGCGGTCGGGGAAGAATCCGAAGCCGCGCGTTTCCACCGTGACCAGAGACCACAACGAAGGCGGCTCCCCTCCGAGTCGACGCGACACCTCATCGAACCCCTGCTGCGTGAGGGGGGCGGCTCTGCCGAGGAACTCATCCGCCATCGTGCCGCTCCTCAAGCGAGCTCGAGCGCGAGCGCCCTCCCCTCGTCGTCGAGGGTCGGCGTCAGCTCGAGCGCGCCGCGCAACGGCTTGCCGTTGCTCCGGCCGGTCGCGACCAGGCGGTGCAGGACGCCGACTTCGAGCGGCAGCTCGATCAGACCGTCGGCGGGTGTGGCAACCGGCGCCTCGTTGATGAGCATCTGAAGCGAGCCCTCATCGAGCTTGTCGGCGTTGTCGAGGGCGAGCCGCACCTTGACTGTCGGCCTGGCGGTCGCCGGCGCCGGTCCCGACGCGGGCGCCGGCCCGGCCTGAGCCGAGTCTCTGGGTGTCTGCGCTGCGCCCTTTGCTCCGGCGCCCGCCGCTTCGCTCCCGGCGCTCGCGTCCAGCTTCACCTTCAGGTTCGGGTTCCGATCGAACGCGTCGATGCGCTCGTTGAACCGGCGCGCCCACTCCTTGGTCTCCTCCTCGGCGAGCATTTCCACCTTGATGACGAAGGTGCGCAGCAATGCCACGAACTCCACCGCCTGCTCGCGGTCCAGCACCGTCGCGGCGCGCCTGGTCATCAATTCCGCCCAACCGAAGCGCAGTTCCGCAAGCAGCACTTCCAGCCGCGCCTCGGATTGACGGAACCGCATCCACGAGCCGGATGCATCGAAGAACTGGTCGAAGATCACCAGCGCGCCGGCAGCCGCCAGGAGCAAGTAGCCCGCCTCGGTGAGCGGTATCCTGGCCAACGCCTCCGTGCCGAGGATCGGCGCAGCCTTGATGACCAAGGTGAGCACGATGGGCGCCAGCGTACCGATCGCGAACAGGACCAGGGACAGCCAGCGGATCCGCTTTGCGACCTTGGCGCGGTTGCCTGCCTTCTGGGAGTACCAGTTGATGCGGTCCTCGGCGTGCGCGACCGCCGCCCCGAACAGCCGCCGCAAAGTGGTATCCCAGGCCGCCTCGCGGTAGGACTCCGGACCGTCCGGGAAGTCGACATAGGCTCCGCCGTGCGATTTCGTCGTCTGCACCATGGTCCCCCTTTGTCGGTGATCGGTGAGCAATGCAAACACCGCAGCCCAGCACGCGACCGCGGCTAACGCGGCGCTGCGGTTCTCCGGATCCAGTGCCGGGGCCAGCGGGAATGGGCGACAAGTCTAGTCGATCGGCATAGACAATGCCGTCGCAGGCGGCCGGGCGTAACTCTAGGCCTGAGCTCGCACGGCGGCCATAGCCCCAAAGGCATAGTCAGCAGCGCCCGGACGAGCCGGCTCCAGCCCCGCTGACGAACGGACCCCGACACCCGGGCATCGGCCGCCCGGCGTTGCGCAGGTCAGATGCACGGCCCGCCTTCCTTGGCCTCGAAGCACTTGACCTCGGTGCGGTCGGCATTGGTCGCGCACTGGTAGAGCTTGGCACCGCAGCGCGCACACCAGGCGGTTTCCACGCCCTGGCGCTTGAAGTCGCTGCCGACGATGGTGATGTCGCGGCTCGGACAGCCGGTAGCCCTGGCAGTCAGTCGGTCCTGGCTGGCACAGGCGGCGAGCAGGAGGGCGGGCGCCAGCAGGAGCAGCCGGGCCAGCTTGCCCGCGCGCTGGCCTGCGGGGACCCGCACGTTCCTGGCCCGAGCTCGCTGGGGCATCAGGAGTGAATGTAATTTTCCAGCTGCTCGATCATGAACCGCTGCTCGGAGATGACCTCCTTGACGACGTCGCCGATCGAGATCACGCCGGTCACCTTCTTGTGGTCCAGCACCGGCAGATGCCGTACCCGCTTGTCGGTCATCAGGGCCATGCACTGGTCCACCGTCTGGTCCGGGCGCACGCATAGCACCTTGTCGGTCATGATCTCATCCACCAGCGTCTCTTTGGACGACTTCCCGAACAGGATCACCTTGCGGGCGTAATCGCGCTCGGAGAAGATCCCCGCCAGGCGTTCGCCGTCGAGCACGACGAGCGCACCGATGTCGTGCTCCGCCATCAGCTTGAGCGCATCGTAGACTGTCGCCTTCGGCGCCACCGACAGCAGGCGCTGCGCCTTGCCTTCGAGCATCTGGTCGACGGTTTTCATGGTGTCCTCCTCCGCGTCTCGGGCGACGGGCCCATCGTCGAGTTTAGACGAGCCGGCGCCTGACGCCAACTGGCTACTGGCTACCGGCACGCTTGTCTTTCCAGAGCTTCCCGTAAACGGGTCGCGTCGGCACCGAAGCGGCGGACAACCTCCTCGTAGCGCGAACATTGCGGATCCGGCCCGGCGGCCGCCGGGCCGGTGTCGGGGCTTGACGACCGGGCGCTACCGCGCCGGCGGGCGGCTATCACCAAAGTGATAGCATCTAGCCCTCACGTGGAAGTGCCATCCGACCTAGTCCATGTGACCATGCTTGCCCAGAAGGAGGCTTCTTCTCGGTCTCGAGCAACCAACCGGTGATCGGGACCGCAACCCCAGCCCGCGAGGGCTGTACAGCTTGATTCGAAACAGGAGGATAGTCGAATGCGTGCACTTATTTCAGCACTCGCCGTGGCAGGTCTCTTCTCGATCGCGCTCCCGAGTTACTCGGCCGACGAGCCCTACACCTCGGAGTCGAAGGCCACCAAGCCGGGCCGCTCCATCAGCGACGATGTCAAGACCGGCAACAGCCCGGCCAAGCCCGGCCGTGCCATCAGCGAAGACGTCAAGAGCGGCGGTAACCCGGCCAAGCCCGGCCGCGCCATCAGCGAAGACGTCAAGACCGGTGACAACCCCAACAAGCCTGGCCGCGCCATCAGCGAAGACGTCAAGTCCGGCGGCAACCCCGCCAAGCCCGGCCGCGCCATCAGCGAAGACGTCAAGTCCGGCGGCAACCCCGCCAAGCCCGGCCGCGCCATCAGCGAAGACGTCAAGTCCGGCGGCAACCCCGCCAAGCCCGGCCGCGCCATCGAGGAAGACGTCAAGTCCGGCGGCAACCCCGCCAAGCCCGGCCGCGCCATCGAGGAAGACGTCAAGTCCGGCGGCAACCCCGCCAAGCCCGGCCGCGCCATCGAGGAAGACGTCAAGTCCGGCGGCAACCCCGCCAAGCCCGGCCGCGCCATCGAGGAAGACGTCAAGACCGGCGGCAACCCCGCCAAGCCCGGCCGCGCCATCGGTGAAGACGTCAAGACCGGCGGCGACAGCAACAAGCCCGGCCGTGCGGTCGAGAAAGACGCGAAAGACGCGCCCAAGAAGTAAGCTTGCCGCGATCCCCCACGGGATCACGCAACGCAGTAGTCGAGGGGCGGGAGTTTCCCGCCCCTTTTCATTTGCCTAACCCAGAGCGAACCGCCAAGGCGCCAAGGACGTCAAGAAAGTCCGAGGATAGCTCGTCTGGGAACGGGGGACACTTGGGCTCTCGAGGTTTTTTCCGGCTGCTGCTCCCGACGCTCACCCTGAGGATACCGCTCGCACCTTTCACGGCGATCCCGGTAACTCGCTGGTTTTTTCGCTCTCCTTGGCGTCTTTGGCGCCTTGGCGGTTCAATATCTGCTCTGGATCTGCGTTGCAGCTACTTGCGCAGCAGCCCCAGACGCCGGGCCTCCTGCACGGCCTGGGTGCGATTGCGGGCGTTCAGGCGCCTGAACAGCTCCTTCAAGTGCTGCTTGACGGTGCCTTCGGCCACCCCGAGGGCGTCGGCGATCTGCTTGTTGGGCATGCCATCGGCGAGCAAGGGCAGGATCTGCAGCTGACGCGAGGTGAGCGCCCCGTCGTCGCCCTCGGCCGCCGCCGTCTGCGTGGCGGGCATGAACAGCCCCTCCGGAACGAACACGTCGCCGCGCAGGACGCGTCGCAGCCCGTCCATCAGCAGCTCGCTGCTGGCGAACTTCGGGATGTAGCCGCGGGCTCCGCCGTCGAGCAGGGTGCGGATGATCCTCGTATCGTTCACCCCGGAGACGATCACGACCGGCAGCCTGGGATAGCGCCGGCGCACCGCGAAGAAGCCCTCGAGCTCGCCCATGCCGGGCATCTGCAGGTCGAGCAGGGCCAGGTCGACGGGCGATTCCAGCGCGAGCTTGTCCAGCGCAGCCTGGAAATTGCTCGCCTCCAGAATCACGACCTGGGGATCGAGCAGTTTCAGGAAGAACTGCAAGCCCTCCCTGAACATGGCGTGATCGTCGGCATGCAGTATCTTCATTAACGCTCGGCCGCCACGCGGCTGCCGGTTTTGCCCCGGTCCCCGCGTGCACCGCCTTGTGCCGGCGGCAGCGTGAAGCTGAATTCGTTGCCGCCGCCGCCGGGCGCGGCGCGGGCCTCGACGGTGCCGCCGAGCTTGGACACGATGCGCTGGACCGTCACCAGCCCGAGCCCGTGTCCGGCGGCACGCTCCTGGTGCAGGCGCGTGAACGGAACGAAGACCCGCTGGCGCTGCTCTTGCGACAGCGGCTCGCCGTTGTCGCGCACCCAGAAGCGGACCTGGGCACCATCCGGCTCCCCGCCCAGCTCCAGCCGCGGGGGCGAGCCACCGTATTTGAGCGCGTTGCTCAGCAGGTTCACCCACACCTCTCCTACCCACGGTCCGTAGCCCAGCGCCTGCGGCCACGCGTTCGGCACCCGCACGTCGGCATGCGAACGCAGCCGCTGATCGGCAAGCTGGCTCAACGCCTGCCCCACGACCGCACTCATGTCGAGCGCATGCAGCGGAACGCTCTGCTGCGCGACGGTGGAAAGCAGCAGCAACGCATCGATGGCGGCACCGGTGGTGGAAAGCGCGCTCAGCGACTGGTTCGAGCAGATGCCGCTGCTCCTGCGACAGATTGTCGGCCTTGAACTTGGACACGATCTCGAGGAAGCGCGTGGCCGCCGCCAGCGGCGTCTTCAGGCTGTGGGCGATGGTATGGCCATAGGCCTCCAGCTCGGTGTTCTTGAGCGACAGCTCCTGGGTCTTGTAGGTCAGCTCGTTCTGCAACCGGTAGCAGCTGGAGGTGATGCTGAATGCGCGCCACCAGCTCTTCGCGCTGCACCGGCTTGGTGATGTAGTCCACCGCGCCCAGCGCGAAGCCCTCGACCTTGGCCTTGATGTCGTCCTCGGCCGTCATGAAGATGATCGGAATGTCGGCGGTGGTTGCATCCGCCTTCAGGCGCCGGCACACTTCGAAGCCGTCCATCTCGGGCATGCGCAAGTCGAGCAGCACCAGATCCGGCGTGGCCAGCCGCGCTTTCTCCAGAGCCTGCGCGCCGCTGCGCGTGAGCATGAGCTCGAAGCCCTGCTCGGCCAGGAAGTCGGACAAGAGCCGCAAATTCTGCGGCTTGTCGTCCACGATCAGCAGGGTGGAGCCGCGCAGCTCAGTGGCTAACCGCATCCTGTCCGGTCTCGAGGCAGTCCTGCAGCAGCGCGGCCAGTCGCTCCTCATCGAAGCCGCGCGCCAGCTCCGCCAGCCGGCGGGCAAACGGCCGCAGCCGGGCATCGCGCCGCTCCAGATCGGCGGCGACCTGCTCGACCCGCACGAGCTTGCCCAGCCGCACCAGCCCGAGGAGCTCCTCCAGCGTCTGCTGCGGTGGCAGTACCAGCGCTGCGGACGCCGTTTCGTCCTCACGCGGGCGGCCCGCTTCTTCCTTGGCGTAGCGCCAGATCAGTCCGAGCATACGTGCGATGGCCTCCAGCAGGTCTTCGGTCTGGAACGGCTTGCGCAGGCTGCGCGCGAAGGTGCCCGGATCGCTCTCCGCCCGTGCCAGGTCGGCCGAGCTGGCCGAGGCGGCGATGATGGCAACGGCCTCCAGCCCGGCCAGATTCCGGATCGCCGCCGCGGCGTCGAAGCCGTCCACGACCGGCATGCGCAGGTCCATCAGCACCAGGTCCGGACGGGCGTGCCGGGCCAGGTCGAGCGCCTGCTGGCCATCACCGGCGAGCGCCACGTCGAACCCGAGCGGCTCGAGCATCTCCCGCAGGAGCTCGCGGTTCTCCTCCTGATCGTCGGCGACCAGGATGCGGCGGCGCGGACCTTCGTACCCCGTGATCGGGCTGAGCGCCACGGGCTCGACCGGCTCGGCCTCGATGACCGGAAACGCGACGGTGAAATGGAAGCGGCTGCCGCCGCCCGGTCGGCTGTCTACCTCGATCAGACCGCCCATCAGGCGTGCGAACTCCTGGCTGATCGCGAGCCCCAGGCCGACCCCGGACTCGCGCCGCCGCCCCTGGCCGGCCTGCTCGAAGGGCGCGAAGATGCGCTTCTGGTCCTCGGGTGCGATGCCTATGCCGGTGTCCTTCACGGAGAAGCGCAACTCCGCGCGCCCGTCGTCGGCCCGCGTGCAGTGCACGCCCAGGACGACCCGGCCGGTATCGGTGAACTTGATGGCATTGCCCAGCAGGTTGAGCAGGATCTGCCGCAGGCGCTTGTCGTCCGCCAGCACCACCTCTGGCAGATCGTCGGACATCTCGAGGAAGAACTCCAGCCCCTTGTTGCGTGCATCGACCCGCACCATCGCGACGAGCTCCTCGAGCAGGGTGCGCAGCCGCACCGGGGCAGGGTTGAGCTCGAGGTGGCCGGCCCGCATCCGCGATAGATCGAGCAGGTCGTTGATGAGGGCCAGCAGATGGCGGCCGCTGCCCGCGATCGTATCGAGCGCGTCCTTGCGGGCGACCTGCCCCATGCTGCCCACCCGCAGCAGATCGGCATAGCCGAGGATCGCGTGCAGCGGCGTGCGCAGCTCGTGGCTCATGCTGGCGAGGAACTCGTCCTTGGCGCGGTTGGCTGCCTCGGCTGCGGTGCGTGCGGCCAGCAGCGCCTCGCGCTGGCGGCTCAACATGCGGATCCAGAAGAAAGCCGCCAGCAGGATCGACGAGAACACCGCCACTGCCGTCCAGATCGCCGTGTAGTCGATCTTGCTCTCGTAACGGACCGACAACCACTTCTGCGACGTTTCGCGCTGCTCCTCCTGGTCGATGGTGAGCAGGACCTTGTCCAGGATACCGACCAGCTCCGGCCAGTCCTTGCGCACCGCGATGGAGAAGCCCTTCGGCTGCAACGCCCGTTCGATCGGCGTGGCGATCTTCAGGTTGCTGATCTGGCGATGGCGGATGTTGTAGACGATCGGGAAGATATCGTCCACCAGCCCGGCCTCCTTGCCGGTGGACACCGCCATCAGCGCGTCCAGCAGGTCGGAATAGGCGGTCACGTCGTAGTTCGGATACGCGCGCGCGACCAGCTGTTGCGAGGAGTGTCCGCCCACCACGGCGATGCGCTGATTCTCGAAGTCGCGCAGCCCGGTGACGAATCCGAAGTCGTCCCGGGTCACGACCACGTTGACGTAGTGCAGGTAGGGCTTGGTGAAGGCGAGGAACTGCTCGCGCTCCACGGTGGGAGTCAGCGCCAGCACCGCGTCCAGCTCGTGCGAGCGCAGCTTGCTCTCGACCGCCGCGAAATCCAGCAGCTGATAGACCTCGAACTTGAGCCCCAGCCTCTGCCGGATCAGCTCCAGGTAATCCGCAACGAGACCGATGAAGCGCCCCTTGCTGTCCTGGAACTCGTACGGCGCGTAGTTGCTTTCCGCGCCGATCCGGATCACGTGGTGCTGGGCGAGCCATGCGGTCTCTTCCGGCGTCAGCTCCACGGCGGACCGGAACAGCAGGAACAGCGGCACTCTGGGCCACAACCCGGACGGGTGCGGCGATCACGATCAGCGCAGCGACAAGTGCTGCCGCGGTCGGGGCGACCCACCGGTGCGTGAGGGCCAAGTGAATACCTCGTCTACGCGCTGGCGACTGGCCGCCGGCCGACTGCTCTGCTCCGGCCGGAGCCAATAGCCTCGATACCGAGCGATGGTATCACGCGGGACTCGGCCGGGCGCGGGGCCCACGGCCCGCGCTGGCGGGCCTCAACCCCCAAAAGGCCTCAATCGAATGGACAGGATTAACAGGATTAACAGGATTTCCAGGATTAACAGGATTCTTTTTTCTTCGCCCAGCTAGCTGAGAGGCTGACAGCAGCGGCGCTTGACGGTTGAGAATCCTGTTAATCCTGGAAATCCTGTTAATCCTGTCTATTGCCGTTGTCCTAAGCCGACGCCGAGCGCAGATACGCCCGCCAGCTGCCGAGGTCGCTGATGTCCTTGGCGCCTTGTGCCGCGTAGCCTTCGCAGACGAACCCGGGGACGCTCGAGCCATCGGCTAGCTCGACGGCGCCGATGCCCAGCGGTGCCGGAATCCCCGCCACAAACGACCCGAACTCGCGCGCCGGCAACTCCCAGACCTCCAGCTCGATGCCCGCACCGCCTTCGCTTACGCGCACCATCCCAGGCCGCAACGGCGGGCCGCCCGGCAGAGCATAGAACTTGTACACGGGTGCGCTCCTCGTCGCTGTCACCAGGCGCCCACCGCGAGAGCTGAGCTGATGGTTCAGCGGCAGCCCGCTCATGTGCGCGCCGCACACCGCCACTCGCACTTGGCCGGAAGGTGCGGGAGCATCAGCGATGGTCGCGCGTGCTGGCAACGCCGCTTGCGTCGCGCCCATCGTCTTCGCGCCGGCTCGCTGCAGCTTCGCCGCCAGGCGCAGCAGCGGCACGTCCTGGTGCGACGGGGCGAACAGCGTCACGCCGAAGGGCAGGCCGTCGCCCTGGAATCCCGCCGGCACCGCCGTGGCGGACAGGTCGAGCAGGTTCATGAAGTTGGTGTAGTAGCCGAGGTTGGAGTTCAGCCGGATGGGATCGGCCTCCACCTCGGCGATGCGATAGATGGTCCCCGCCGTCGGCGTCACGACGCAGTCCACAGCCGAGAGGATGGCGTCGGTCGTGCGCTTGAGCGTCTTGAGCCGATACAGCGCCTCGAAGGCATCGGCCGCCAGCCATGCCTTGCTCTTCTCCACGATCTGGCGGGTGACCGGATGCAGCGCGTCGGCATGGGAGTCGAAGAATGTGCGGATCGCAGCGTAACGCTCGGCCACCCACGGACCTTCGTAGAGCAGGCGGGCCGTCTCCAGAAATGGCGCCAGCTCGATCTCGATGCGCTCGCCGCCGAGCGCCTCCAGGTTGCCCACCGCTTCCCCGAACAGGCGCTGCGCCTCGCGGTTCCCGAAGAACTGCAGATCCTGCGGACGTGGCACGCCGAAGCGGAAGGAGGCTGCGGCTCCGAAGTCGAAGCCATAGGGCTGCGCGGGGCGCGAGAAGGGATCGCTGACGTCCACGGCGGCCGCGACCGCGAGCACTCGCTGCGCATCCTCGGCCGTCAACGCGAAGATCGACATGGTATCGAGTGAGCGGCAGGCAGGGACCATGCCCGAGCTCGACAAAAGCCCGCACGTGGGCTTGTGCCCAATCAGGTTGTTGAACGCTGCCGGCACCCGCCCGGAACCCGCGGTGTCGGTGCCCAGGCTGAAGCTCGCGAGTCCCAGCGGCGACTGCCAGCGCCGATCCCGACGACGATCCGCCCGAGACGTAGTCGGGATCGAAGCTGTTGCGGCCCGCCCCGTAGGGCGAGCGCGTTCCCACCAGGCCGGTCGCGAACTGGTCCAGGTTGGTTTTGCCCAGGGGAATCGCACCCGCATCGATCAAGCGCTGCACGCCTGCGGCGCTGCGCTCCGGCGGGTAGGCGAACGCGGGACATGCCGCCGTCGTAGGCACGCCTGCCAGATCGATGTTGTCCTTGATGGCGAACGGCACGCCATAGAGCGGAAGCGCCGTCGGAGCCTTGCCCTCCAGCGCGCGTGCGTAGGCGAGGATCTGCTCCTTCTCCAGGCGCTGGATCCAGATCCGGTGCGTGTCCTCCGCCGCCAGCCGCGGCCACAGCTCTTCGATCAGGTGGGTCGGCTTGAGCCCTCCCGCGCCGTAGCGCTCCCGCAGGCTGGCGATGTCCAGCGTCAAGGTCGACATCTCTACTGCCCCCCGAACCCCGATTGAGCCGCCAAGACGCCAGAGACGCCAAGAAAACCGACACACCACCCACCGGCTACGAGGCGTCGCCCGACCGGTGTGTCCAACGCCTTTCTGACGCACGCGTTGAGGTCCGGTGATGAGAGGTTGCTTTTCTTGGCGTCTTGGCGTCTTGGCGGCCATGGTTGGTTTTCCTTTGCGTCCTTGCCGATGAGCGCTTGAGCCCTAGGTTTCCTCGAGGACGACCAGATCTTGCCCGGCCGCGACCTGGCCGCCCTCGCGGCAGAAGATCTGCAGCACCCTGCCGGCCACCGGCGCATCGACGTTGATCTCCATCTTCATCGACTCCACGATGACCAGCGCAGTCGCCCTTGTCGACCGCTGTCGCCGACCCGGACCGGAACCTTCCACACGTTGCCGGCTACCGGCGTGGCCACTGCGCGCGCGTTGGGCGGCAGATCCAGCTCGCTGTCGGGCGCGGCCCCCGCCAGCGTCGCGTCGGAAGCGAATTCGGCCTGCCCGGCGCTGCGCCAGCGCTCGCGCTCGGCCTCGAAGGCCGCCTGCTGGCGTCGCCTTGAAGGCGGCGATCGACCCGGCATGCGTCGCGCAGGAAGCGCTTGTAGTCGCGCAGGCGGAACGCCGTCTCCTCGACCTCGCAGCGCGATAGCGGCCGAGCGGGAAAGTCCTCGCGCAGCTCGAGCAGCTCGCTGCGCGCTCACCGGAAAGAAGCGGATCTGGTCGAAGAAGCGCAGCAGCCACGGCTTGCCGTCGGTGAAATCCGCGGTCTGCCGATAGCGGTTCCACATCTGCACGGTGCGGCCGACGAACTGGTAGCCGCCCGGCCCCTCCATGCCGTAGATGCACAGGTAGGCGCCGCCGATGCCGACGGCGTTCTCCGGCGTCCAGGTGCGCGCCGGGTTGTACTTGGTCGTGACCAGCCGGTGGCGCGGATCGACCGGCGTCGCGACCGGCGCGCCGAGGTAGACGTCGCCGAGGCCGAGCACCAGGTAGCTGGCGTCGAAGACGATGCGCTGCACGTCCTCGATCGAGTCGAGCCCGTTGATGCGGCGGATGAACTCGATGTTGCTCGGGCACCACGGCGCGTCCGGCCGCACCGACTGCATGTACTTCTCGATCGCGAGCCGCGTCGCCGGATCGTCCCAGGACAGCGGCAGGTGCACGATGCGCGTCGGCACCTCGATGTCGTCGCACCGCCGGCAGCTCGCGTCCTCGGCCTCGATCAGCGCGTCGAGCAGCTCGCGCAGCGGCAGCGCGCGGCTGTCGTAGTGGACCTGCAGCGAGCGGATGCCGGGCGTGAGGTCGATGATGCCGGGCAGGCGCTGCGCCTGCAGCCACTGCATCAGCGCGTGCACGCGGAAGCGCAGGTTCGAGATCGAGCACGAGCGCGCCGTACTCGACCAGCAGGTACTTGTCGCCGGCTCTGCCGGTAGACGACCTCGCAGCCGGCCCGCGCGCGGGCGCGATGCGGTGCAGGATCGGATCGCCCGGCGACAGCTCGTGCGGCATACGCGCGGCGTGCGGGCGCGGTCCGAGCGTGCGCAGCGCCGCGGTCGGCTGCGGCTTCGCGTGCGCGCGGCCCACGTCTGGTCGACCCGCACGGAAGCGCACGCGGTCGCCGGGCTTGAGCTGCCCGATCTTCCACAGCTCGGCCTCGACGATCGACGCCGGGCAGACGAAGCCGCCCAGGCTCGGGCCGTCGGGGCCGAGGATGATCGGCATGTCGCCGGTGAAGTCGATCGCGCCGACGGCGTAGGCGTTGTCGTGGATGTTGGACGGATGCAGCCCCGCCTCGCCGCCGTCGCTGCGCGCCCACTGCGGCTTGGGCCCGATCAGGCGCACGCCGGTGCGGCTGGAGTTGTAGTGCACCTCCCAGTCGGTGGCGAAGAACGTCTCGATGTCCTCGGGCGTGAAGAAGTCGGGCGCGCCGTGCGGGCCGTACAGCACGCCGATCTCCCAGCGCGTCGGCGTAGTGCGGGATGAGCGACGCTGCCAGCGCAGCGACCGTGCTCGGCTGCGGCGCGCCGTCCGGCAGCGTGCAGCACGTCGCCCGCGCGCAGCGCGCGCCCGGCATGGCCGCCGAAGCGGCCGAGCGTGAAGGTGGCCGGCTGCCGAGATAGTCGGGCACGTCGAAGCCGCCGCGCACCGCGAGGTAGGTGCGCAGCCCGGCGCCCTGCGACCGGCGCCGAGCCGCAGCACGCTGCCCGCGCGTGACCGCGATGCGGCCGCCACAGCGCGACCGGCTCGCCGTCGAGCTCGCGCCGGCATGTCGGCGCCGGCAGAGCGCGATGACGGCGTCGCAGTTGAAGCGCAGCGTCGGGCCCGACAGCGGTGATCTCCAGCGCCGGCCGCGCCGTCGGGATTGCCGACGCAGTCGGTTGGCGAGGCGGAACGCGAGCGCGTCCATCGGACCCGACGGCGGCACGCCGACGTCCCAGTAGCCGAGCGCGGCCGGGCCAGTCCTGCACCGTGGTCTGCATGCCGGGCGTCGAGCACCTCGACGGTGCGCGGACGATAGCGGAAGCCGCCGAGGTAGCGGGTGGTCGCGCCGCCCTTGCGCGAACACGCGGTCCGCGACGACCTGCCGCAGGTAGTCGAGGTTGGTCTCGATGCCGGCGACGCGCGTCGCGGCCAGCGCCGCGCGCAGCTTCGCGCACGGCGCCTCGGCGCGGTCGCCGCCGTGAACGATGATCTTGGCGAGCAGCGGGTCGTAGTAGCGGCGTCACCTCGGTGCCGCGCTCGACCCAGGTCTCGCACGCGCGCTTCGGCGGGAAACTCGCACTGCGGTGAGCGCGCCGCTGCTCGGCTGAAAGCTCTTGCGCCGGATCCTCGGCGTAGAGCCGCACCTGGATCGACGCGCCGCGCGGCGTGCGCGACGAAGCCGCGCGAGATCGCAGCTCGCCGGCCGCCTGCCGCACCATCCACTCGACCAGGTCGATGCCGGTCACCTCCTCGGTCACGCCGTGCTCGACCTGCAGGCGCGTGTTCACCTCGAGGAAGTAGAACTCGCCGCTCGCCGCATCGTAGATGAACTCGACCGTGCCGGCCGAGCGGTAGCCCACCGCCTGCGCCAGCCGCACCGCCGCGTCGAGCAGCGCTGCGCGCACGCGTCGGCCGGCAGGCCGCGGCGCGGGCGTCTCCTCGATCACCTTCTGGTTGCGGCGCTGCGCCGAGCAGTCGCGCTCGCCGAGCGCGACGACGTTGCCGCGGCCGTCGCCGAAGATCTGCACCTCGATGTGGCGCGCCTGCTCGACGTACTTCTCGAGGAAGATGCCGGCGTCCTTGAAGTTGGCGCGCGCCAGGCGCTCGACCGCTGCGAACGCCTCGGCGAGCTCGGCCGTCGCTCCGGACAGGCGCATGCCGATGCCGCCGCCGCCCGCGGTGCTCTTGAGCATCACCGGATAGCCGATGCGCGCCGGCTTCGCGCCCGCGCTTGCGCCGGCGTCGCGCCAGCAGCCCGGTGCCCGGCAGCAGCGGCACGCCGTTGGCGGCCGCCAGCTCGCGCGCCGTGTGCTTGAGGCCGAAGGCGCCGCATCTGCTCGGGCGTCGGGCCGATGAAGGCGATGCCCGCGCCTCGCAGGCCTCGGCGAAGCTCGGCGTTCTCGCTAGGAAGCCGTAGCCGGGATGGATCGCCTGCGCGCCGGTGCGCGCGGCGGCCTCGAGGATGCGCTCGGCCCGGAGATAGCTCTCGCGCGGCCGGCGCCGGTCCGATGCAGACCGCCTCGTCGGCCTGCGCTACGTGCAGCGACTGCGCGTCGGCCTCGGAGTACACCGCCACCGAGCCGATCGCCCATGCGCCGCAGCGTGCGGATGATGCGGCAGGCGATCGCGCCGCGGTTGGCGATCAGGACTTTGCTGAACATAGGCTCGAGGGGAGGTCGAGGGAGGTTAGCGTTCGAGCGGCTGTGCCTCGCGATGTCGAGTCGTCCCAGATCAGCACCCGGATCGGCGTCGGGTTGTAGGCGTTGCAGGGGTTGTTGAGCTGCGGGCAGTTGCGAGATCAGGCACACGCACGTCCATCTCGGCGCGCATCTCCACGTACTTGCCCGGGCGCGGAGATGCCGTCCTCGAAGGTCAGGCCGCCGTCGGGCGTGACCGGCACGTTCATGAAGAAATTGATGTTGTGGGTGATGTCGCGCTTGGTCAGGTGCGAGGTCGCGCGCATGCGTGAGCGCGGAGCACGAAGCTGTCGCGGCAGGCGTGCATGTAGCGCTTGTCCAGCGCGTAGCGCACGGTGTTGCTTTCCGCGGCGCAGGCGCCGCCGAGCGTGTCGTGCCGGCCGCAGGTGTCGGCGACGATCGTCAGCAGCACGTTGCCCTCGGTCGAATACAGCTGCGTGCCGGTGGTGAGGTAGATGTTGCCCTGGCGCTGATGCGTGTCCTCGGCGCTGTAGCGCTCCTGCGGGTCGTGCGGCGTTGTAGAACAGCGTGTCGACGGCCTGGTTGCCCTCCAGGTCGACGATGCGCAAGATCTGGCCCTTGCGCATCGGCTTCATCCACGGCTCGCCCGCCGGACAGATCTCGTCGACGCACGGCGCCCGCCGGATCGAGCGTTGCTTTCGACGGTGAGCATCATGCGTTTCCTCTTCGCTCATTGCGCGAAGTAGCGCTCGGTGTTGACGAAGCCGCGCTCGTTCTCGGGACAGTGGTTGCGGCACAGCATCGTCGGCGGGCGCCGGACCCGCTGCGCCAGGCGGTGAGCTTCACCGGTCGCGGCGAGTAGTCCCGGCGCAGATCGAGCGGGTGGATGCTGGCCGACAGGGCAACCAGCACGTGCATCTCGCAGCGCAGATCGACGCACGCACCCGCCGGGCTGAAGCCGGGCTGGTAGGTCAGGTCGCCGTCGTCGTCCGCCGTCACCTTGGCTGAAGAAGTTCAGATTGGCGCGCAGGTCGCGCCTGCCCAGGCCCCACCGTCCGATCTCCTTGAGCAGGCCGTCGCTGGCGCTGCGGTGCATGGCGTTGCGGTGCTCCTGGTAGCGCTTCACGCCGTAGCGTTCGCGCAGCGTGGCGTCGTTGGACAAGCCGCAGATCGTGTCGTGCCAGCCGGCCGTGTCGGCGGTGATCGAGCACAGCACGCGGCCCATGTCCGAGTAGCACACGTTGCCCGCGGTGAGGAACGCGGTGTGCTGCGCCTTCAGCGTGTCGGGCATGTTGTAGCGCTCGGTCTTCTCCTCGAAGTTGTAGAGCAGCGCGGCGCAGTTGGCGCCGCCCTCCAGGTCGGTGAGCCGCAGCGTCACGCCGCGGCGGATCACGCCGGACCAGTGGCAGCCGGCCGGGATCAGGTCCTCCCACAGCACCGGGCCGGGCGGCTGTGCAGTGAACGGTCATCGTCGTTCGACTCATCGGATCAATGAAAGGCGAAAATCTCACCGCAGGACGCAAGGCCGCAAAGGAAAACAATATGATCGTTCTCGAGTGTACCCAAGGCGTCGCACCTGGACCAGTGCTTCACGATTCCATCGCGGTCACTTGTCCTTGGCGTCTTGCGTCCTGGCGGTGAAGCGAGCGGCCGGCAGACCCGCGTGGCTGAGGCGCCGCAGCAGCTCGAGGTCGGTCTTCATGCCGGAGGTCTCGCGGATGCGCTCGACGATCTCGCTTCTTCAGGCGCAGGAACTCGGGCGAGAGCTTCATGTCCTGCTCGCGCTGTGCCGGCAGCGGCACGTGGTAGACGCTGTCGATGCGCCCCGGGCGCGGCGCCATCAGCACCACGCGCTGGCCCAGATAGATGGC
Source organism: uncultured beta proteobacterium (assembly GCA_963827575.1). GTDB lineage: Bacteria > Pseudomonadota > Gammaproteobacteria > Burkholderiales > SHXO01 > SHXO01. The sequence goes on along the minus strand of CAWHCG010000015.1, from coordinate 146,179 downwards.
CTCCTCGACGTCGTGAGTCACGAACACGATGGTGGGCTTCTCCAGCTTGAACACGTGCAGGATCAGGTCGTGCATGACCTCGCGGGTCTGTGCGTCGAGCGCGCCGAACGGCTCGTCCATCAGCAGAATCTCGGGCGCGGCCCAGCAGGGCGCGGGCGATCGCCACGCGCTGCTGCATGCCGCCGGAGAGCTGATTCGGGTAGGCGTGCTGCGCGGCGGCCAGCCCCATCAGGTTGACCAGGGCATCGGCGCGGCCGCAGGCGGCCTCGACGTCGGACGAGGTGAGGTCCTCGCGGTTGACCTTCAGCCGGCGGCTGAAGCGGATGTTCTCGTACACGGTCAGCCACGGGAACAGGCGAGTACTGCTGGAACACCATGGCGCGGTCGGCGCCCGGGCCGCGCGCACTGCGCGGCCATTGGCGACGACCTGCCCGCTGGTGTGGTACTCCAGCCCGCCGATGATGCGCAGCAGCGTGGACTTGCCGCACCCCGACGCCCCCACCAGGGTGACGAACTCGTTGTCATCCACGCCCAGGCTGACGTCCTGAAGCGCCACGACCTCCGCCGGCGGCTCGCCGAACACCTTGCCCAGGTGACTGCGCGCTGATCTTGGCGACGCGCATGCGCTCACTTCCGGTGCATCCAGGGGAAGGCGACGCGATGCAGCCAGCGGAACAGCTGATCGGTGATCAGGCCGATCAGGCCGATGATGATGATGCCGGCGAAGATCTTGTCGGTCTGCAGGAAGCGCTGGGCCTTGAGAATCGCGTAGCCCAGGCCCGAGTTGGCGGCCACCAGCTCGGCCACGACCAGGTAGGTCCAGGCCCAGCCCATAGTGATGCGCAGCGTGTCCAGCAGCGCCGGCTTGGCCCCCGGCAGCAGCACCAGCTTGATGATCTCGCCGCGGGTCGCGCCCAGGGTCTGCGCCGCCTCGACCTGCGCCTGCGGCACGCGCCGCACGTCCTCGGCCACCATCAGCACCATCTGGAAGAAGGTGCCGATGAAGATGATGGCGATCTTGGACGGCTCGTCGATCCCCACCCACAGCATCACCAGCGGGATGAAGGCCACCGCCGGCATGTAGCGGATGAAGTCGGTCAACGGCTCGAGCAGCGCCTGCACCGGCCGGAAGGTGCCGATCAGCATGCCCAGCGGCAGCGCGATCACCGCCGAGAGCAGCCAGCCTGCAGTGACCCGGTAGATGCTGATGGACGCGTCCTTGAGCAGGCCGTCCTCTGGACCACAGGCTCGACCCGCTTCCACACGTCCGCGGGCGTGGGCATGAACACCTTCTCGACCAGCCCGGCGTTGGACAGCGCCCACCAGCAGGCCAGCGGCACGATCAGGCCCGACGATGGCGAACAGCCAGTACAGCCGCCGGCCCATCGCCGCGCGGATCGACCACAGGCCCGGGCGGCCTGCGTCAGCGGCCAAAGACACTCGCGCACTCAGCGCTTGGTCGCCTCCTTCACCAGCGAAGCGTCCAGCGCCTTGGCATAGTCCGGCTTGCCCTCGATCAGCTTGTTGTCGTCGAGGAACTTGAGGATCACCGGCGCCGAGCCCGAGCAGCGACTTGCTGTCGGACGCGGTACCGAAGGCCTCCAGGTTCTCCTTCTCGCCGAAGAAGCGCGTGCCGGGCAGGAAGACCTTGTACTCGGCGGGCTCCAGGCCGACGACCTTGGCCATGATCTTCGCGGCTTCGTCGGGCTTCTCCTTGATGAACCGCACGACGTCGAACCAGGCCCTGACCATGCCGAGGTAGTCCTTGCGATTGGCGGCCAGCGACTTCTCCTGCGCGACCAGCAGGTCGGGGATCAGCCCGGGAATGTCCTTGGAGGTGAACAGCGCCTTGCCCTTGCCCGACAGCTCGATCTGGTTCACCCACGGGTTCCACACGGCCGCGGCATCGACGCGTCCGGCGATGAACGCCGCGGCGGCATCGCCGGCCGAGAGGTTCACGATCTTCACGTCGGTCGGGTGTCATGCCGTTCTTGGTCGAGCGCGGTCACCAGCAGGAAGTGCGAGACGCTGAACTCCTCCAGCGCGACGGTCTTGCCCTTGAGGGCCTTCATCGTCTTGATCTTGGCGGGTCGGCCATGACGGCGTCGTTGCCGGCGGAGTTGTCGTTCACCAGCACGACCTTCAGCGGCACGCCCTTGGCGAGCGGCGCCATGCTGTCCGACCAGGTCTGGCAGTTGGCGTCGAGCTGCCCGGCGGAGAGCGCGGAGATCGAGTCGGTGTAGTTGGGGAACCACACCAGCTTGACGTCGGCCCCGTACTTCTTGAAGTAAGCCCTGCTGCTCGGCGATGGCCCACGCGACCCAGCCCGGCCAGTCGCTGTAGCCGACCTTGATCTCCGCGCGCGCCGACGGCAGCGCTGCGAGCAGACACAGGGAAAACAGGGCGCCGGCAGTCTGGCGCAGAAACTTGCGGCGCATAAGGTTGGGAAGACGCATCGTCGGGCTCCTCGAGGGTTGTACGCACCACCGCACACGAGAGGACGCCGCTGCGCGCGATCGACCTCCCGGGCTTTTGTCCCTCCGTGGAGCCCCGCAGAATCGCTCGCCGCAGGCCGCTTGGGCGCGGCCTGGGCAGCGAACGGGACCGTCGGCTCTCGGACCAGTCGGCCAAAGCTTCAGCCCGGAACCCTAGCCGACAACGACAAGAAGCGCTGCGCTTGAACACCCGCTCCTCTCGCCGGGAGCTATGGCAAGCCCTGTGCCACGGCAGAAATATTAGTATAATCATTATATTACATGAAAATCACGAGACCGTTCAGTCCACCCAGGCACCGTTTCGATGCGCTGGCCGACCCCTGATGCACCAGATCTGGGCGGGCGCACCGGACTGAAGGCGACGCAAATTCTATTGCGAGTCATTCTCATCCCCAGTAACCTTGCATCCGCGACGACCTCCCCGAGTCTGAAAAGGGGCAAGCGCCGACGATCATGAGCAGATTCGCTTTGAGCATCCTTTGCCTTGCGCTTGCGCTTCCTGCGCACGCGGCTCGGGACGACCAGGCCAAACGCGCCGTGCTGACGACGTACGGCGACATCGCGCAGGCGATGTACGCGGACTCGCTGACCAAGGCCAAGACATTGACCGAGGCCGCCCAACGCCTTGTCGCCGGACCTACCAAAGCGACACATGCAGGCAGCGCGCAGCGCGTGGCTCGCCGCGCGCATCCCCTACCAGCAGACCGAGGCGTACCGCTTCGGCAATGCCATCGTCGACGGGTGGGAGGGCAAGGTGAACGCCTGGCCCCTGGACGAGGGCCTGATCGATTACGTCGCCCCCAGCTACGGGACGCAGTCCGGGTCGAATCCGTTCTACACGGCGAACGTGATCGCCAATCCGAAGCCCACACTGAACGGCCGCACGATCGACGCCTCGACCATCAACAAGGCCCTGCTGGCCGACACCCTGCAGGAGATCGGCAGCGTGGAAGCAAACGTCGCCACCGGCTATCACGTCATCGAGTTTCTGCTCTGGGGTCAGGATCTCAACGGCACCGGGCCCGGTGCGGGCAACCGCTCCTGGACCGACTATTCCCTCAAGACGTGCACCAACGGCCACTGCAAGCGGCGCGGACAATACCTGCTCGCCGCGAGCGAACTGCTGGTCGACGATCTTGCCTGGATGACGAAACAGTGGGCGAAGGGCGGCGAGGCGCGCAAGCAACTGCTCGCGCACGGGCCCGACGGCGGACTCTCGGCGATGCTCACCGGCCTGGGCAGCATGTCCTACGGCGAGCTGGCCGGCCAGCGCATGAAGCTCGGGCTGTTGCTGCACGATCCGGAGGAGGAGCACGACTGCTTCTCCGACAACACCCACAACTCGCACTACTACGATGTGCTCGGCTTGCGCGCCGTGTACCTCGGCGAATACACCCGCATCAACGGGCGCAAGGTGACCGGGCCGAGCCTCTCCGGGCTGGTGGCGCAGGTCTCGCCGGAGCTCGATCGCGAGATGCGCGAGCGCCTGGACCAGACGCTGGCCGCGGTGCAGGCGATCCGCACCCGGGCGGAAACGAAAGAGGCCTACGACCAGATGATCGGCGAGGGCAATCTCGAAGGCAACGCCGTGGTGCTGGCCGCGATCGATGCCCTCACCGCCCAGACCAAGACGATCGAGCAAGTCGTTGCGGCCCTGGGCCTGCAACCCATCAAGATCGAAGGCTCCGACAGCCTTGATGATCCCGACAAGGTCTTCCAATAGCGGGCGCGCGGCCGCGTTGCTGCGGGCGCTGCTCCTCCTGGCGGGGAGCGGGGTGGCGCTCGCCGCCAACAACGACGAGGCGGCGCGCCTCGCGCAGATCGTGCGGCCCACCGGCGACTTCTCTCGCGCTGAAGCCTATGAGATCAACGCCGGGGGCGCGGCCACTTCGCACAAGCCGGTCAACATCAGCGCCTTTTCCCATCCGTCGGCCAACATGTCCTTCGAGCGCCAGCTCGACTTCAGCGTGGGCGATGGCATCTTCCGCAGGCTCTGGGTGTCGGCGCCCAGTTCCACCACCTCATCGGACGGGCTCGGCCCGCTGTTCAACGCGCGCTCGTGTCAAAGCTGCCATCTGAAGGATGGCCGCGGCCGTCCGCCGGCGCCCGACGAAGAGGCCATCTCGATGTTCCTGCGCGTCAGTATCCCGCCGCAGAGCGCGCAGGACCGAGAAGCGCTCGAGAGCTTGCGTCAGGCCGTCATCCCCGATCCTGCCTACGGCACCCAGCTGCAGAACTATTCGGTGCAGGGCGTGCCCGCGGAAGGCCGCATGCACATCGAGCACCAGGAGGTCGTCACGAGGCTGGCGGACGGCGAGGTTGTCCGGCTGCAGAAGCCGGTCTACAGCGCTAGCGATCTCCAGTACGGTCCGCTGCATCCGCAGGCGATGCTCTCCGCCCGCGTCGCCCCGCCCATGATCGGCGTGGGGCTGTTGGAAGCCGTCGACGAAGCCGACATCCTGGCCGGGACCGATCCCGGACGATGCGGACGGCGACGGCATCTCGGGACGGCCCAACCGCGTCTGGAGCGTGGAGCAGCAGCGTCCGGTCCTGGGGCGGTTCGGGTGGAAGGCGGGCGAACCGAGCATCGCACAGCAGAGCGCGCACGCCTTCGCCGGCGACATCGGCATCTCCTCGCCGCTCGCGCGCGATCCATGGGGCGATTGCACAGAGCGCGAGCCAGCCTGCCGCGCAGCACCCCACGGCATCGGCCAGGACAAGCCCTTCGAGGTCGCGCCCGGCATGTTCGAGCTGCTCGTGTTCTATTCCCGCAACCTGGCCGTGCCCGCGCGCCGCAAGGTCGAGAATGCGCAAGTGCTGGAGGGCAAGCGGCTGTTCTATCAGTCCGGCTGCGCGGGCTGCCACCGCCCGAAGTACGTCACCCGGCGTGACCCGGCGCTGGCGGAGCAGTCACACCAGCTGATCTGGCCGTACACCGACCTGCTGCTGCACGACATGGGCGAAGGGCTCGCCGACGGTCGGCCGGAGGGCCTCGCCAGCGGTCAGGAGTGGCGCACCCCGCCGCTGTGGGGGATCGGCCTGACCGAAACCGTGAGCGGCCACACCCGTTTCCTGCACGACGGGCGCGCGCGCAACCTGCTCGAAGCCATCCTGTGGCACGGCGGCGAAGCCGAGGCCGCGAAGCAGCGCGTCGCCGCCATGCCGAAGCAGGAGCGCGAGGCGCTGCTGGCATTCCTCAGATCGCTGTGAGCTTGCTGCTGAGCTACTGATATGGGCCGCCAATGATTTCCCGCGCTGGGATTTTCAGCGCCGGGATTGTCAGCGCCGGTGCTCGGACGGTTTTCAGGGTATCGGCTCGCGTCGTGGCGACCGCCGTGTGCGCGCTTGCGCTGGGCGCGATGGCGTCCGCGCACGCCGCACTCGACGATGCCGTTTACCGGCGGGTCAACGAGTCGCTGGTGCAGCATCACATCGTCCCCCGCTATGCGAAGCTCGCCGAGGCGAGCGAGGCGTTGCGCGCCAGCGCGGTGCCTTTCTGCAGCGCGCCCGATGCCGCCGGCCTCGACACGCTGAAATCCTCCTACGCCCGCGCGAACGACGCGTGGCAGGACATCCAGCACGTGCGCTTCGGGCCGGTCGAGCTGTTCATGCGCAGCCAGCGCATCGACTTCTGGCCCGATCCGCGCGACACCGCGGGCAGGCACCTGGGCGAGTTGCTTGCGCGCGGCGAAGCGCTCGACGCACAGGCCCTCGCACGCAGCAGCGTAGCCGTGCAGGGCTTCCCCGCGCTCGAGCATCTGCTCTACGACGCGGGGGCAAGCGAGGCTTTGCTGGCCGGCAACGCCGGGGCCAAGGCGCGCTGCGGCATGCTCGTCTCCATCAGCGAGAACATCGCGGGCATGAGCGCCGACGTCGCACGCGAGTGGACGAGCGGCGAGGCCGCGTTCGCCGTGGCCATCGCCAGCGCGGGCCAGCCGGGTGGCCGGTTCGCCGCGGTGAAGGACGCGACCCAGGCCCTGCTGTCGTGCCTCAATACGGCGGTGGAGCTGATCGCGGAACGCAAGCTGCCGCCGGTTCTGGGCAAGTCGGCGGAGGCGGCCCAGCCGGCGCTCGCGGAGAGCTGGCGCAGCGGCCGCTCGCTCGACAACATCCGCCGCAACCTCGCGGCCGCCCAGGCGATGTACCTGGGAGAAGGGGGCGGTGAAGGCTTCAGTGCACTGGTGGTGGCCGCGGGCGACAAGAAGCTCGACGACCTGCTGCGGCGCGCGTTTCAGCAGACCATCGCAACAGCCCAGAGCATCCAGGGCCCGCTGGCCGAGGCGGTCCGCGATCCGGCACGCCGCCCGGCCGTCGAGAAGCTCGCGCGCGAAACCAAGGCGCTGCGGACGCTGATCTCTCAGCGGCTGACCGCTGCGATCGGCGTGGCACTCGGCTTCAACTCGATGGACGGGGACTGAAGCCCGGCGATGGGGACTGAAGCCCGATGAACAGGGACTAAGCTTGGACCGCCGCGCCTTCTTGTCCATCGCGGCCGCGCTGGCTTCCACGCGTTCACGGCTCGCGCGCGCGTTGCCCACGCCGGAGCGCACCGCTTATCTCGGCGCCCGGCTCGACAGCGACGGCAAGCCCTTCGTCAGCGCGTTCGACGCGCACGGCGCGCCTGTCCTGGACGTGCCGCTGACGCACCGTGGACACGCGTTCGCGGTCCACCCCCGGCGCGCGGAGATCATCGCGCCAGCGCGCCGCCCCGGTACGGTCATGCACGTGATCGATGCCGAGCGCGGGCGCACCAACGGCGAGATCGCAAGCCCGCCCGGGCGTCACTTCTGCGGTCATGCCGCCTTCTCCGCAGACGGCACCCTCCTGTTCGCGACCGAGACCGACTACCACGCTGCCCGCGGCGTGATCGGCGTCTACGCTGCCGACCGCGGCTACGTGCGAGAGACCGAGTACGAGTCGCACGGCCTCGACCCGCACGACATCCGCCTGCTTCCGCACGGCGTCCTGGTGGTCGCCAACGGCGGCATTCTGACCCATCCCGACGCGCCGAACGCCAACCTCGATCCGGCGGGCATGGACGCCAGCCTCGTCTATCTCGCCGCGCACGACGGCCGTCTGCTCGAGCAGGTGCGGCTGCCGCGCGCGCTGTGTCAGCTCAGCATCCGGCATCTCGCCGTGGGCCGCCGCGCAACCGTCGGCATCGCCATGCAGTACGAAGGGCCGTCCGGGGATCGTGTTCCGCTCGTCGCTACGCACGTGCGGGGCGCCGCGCTGCGCCTTCTCGACGTGCCTGCAGAAATGCTCCCGAGCATGCGCAACTATTGCGGGAGCGCCAGCGTGGACGCCGAAGGGCAGTTGCTGGCGGTGTCCTGCCCGAAGGGCAACCGCAGCGTGTTCTTCGACCTCGAGCAAGGCGGCTGGCTCGCCACCGTCGAGATGCCTGACGGCTGCGGCATCGCGGCCGAAGGCTCGCCCGGGACGTTCATCCTGAGCAGCGGGCTCGGCGGAGCTGCACGCATCGATCTGCAGTCCGGAGCACGCAGCAGCATTCCCGGCAGCTTCGTGGCAGGATCGCGTTGGGATAACCATCTGATCCGGCTTCCGACCGTCCGTTAGCGTCAACCGCGAGTCGCCGCCACGGCGCCCGCACAACGTCTCCGGGGGACGAAATGAATCGACCTTTCCTGTGTGCCTTGCTTTTCGGCGGCCTCCTCCGAGCCCGGCGATGGCACTTGGCAGCGTGACCAGGCATGCTCACTGACGGCGAGCGTCAATTCGTCGAGCACCACCGGGTCGCCCACTTGGCCACCGCCGACCGGGACGGTGTGCCGCACGTCGTACCGGTCTGCTACGCCCTGTCGCCAGACAGTCTGTACATCACCATCGACCAGAAGCCGAAGCGGGACGCGGGCGCCAGGCTCAAGCGCCTGCGCAACATTACCGAGAACCCGGCGGTCGCGCTCGTCGTCGACTGTTACGACGAGGACTGGGCGCGGCTCGGCTGGGTGATGCTGCGCGGGCATGCCGAGATCCTGAACGACGGACCGGAGCACGACCACGCACAAATACTGCTCAGGTCGCGCTATCCGCAGCTCGACACGATGGAGATCGCGCAGCACCCCGTGATCGCGGTGCGCATCGAGCGCGCGACGAGCTGGGGGAACCTGTTGCCGGCTGACCCGGGCTGACGTCCCGAAGTTTGCTATGCTCACCCGGCCTGCAACCATCCACCAACCGAGGAACCACTATGCTCGTTGGGGTCTATCACTTTCCGACCGATTACGGTATCGATATAAGCGAGCTGGCGCGCGGCCTGGAAGAGCGCGGCCTGGAGTCGCTGTTCGTGTGCGAGCACACCCATATCCCGGCGAGCCGCCGCACACCCTTCCCGAGCGGCGGGGAGCTGCCCAAGCGCTATTCCCACACGCACGACCCGTTCGTCGCATTGTCGTTCGCCGCAGCGGCAACCCGCAAGCTCAAGCTCGGCACCGGCGTCGCCCTGGTCCCGCAGCGCGACCCGATCGTCACCGCCAAGTCGATCGCCAGCCTCGACCAGTTCTCCGACGGCCGCTTCATTTTCGCGGCGGGCGGCGGCTGGAACGTCGAGGAAATGGAGAACCACGGGGCGCGTTACGACACGCGCTTCCGCCTGATGCGCGAGCGCATCCTGGCGATGAAGGCGCTCTGGACTCAGGAAGAAGCGGAGTTCCACGGCGAGTTCGTCAACTTCGATCCGGTCTGGCTCTACCCCAAGCCCAAGCAGCGGCCGCATCCGCCCATTCTCCTCGGCGGCGAGACCGACCACACCTTGAAGCGCGTGGTCGAGTTCTGCGACGGCTGGTTCCCGCGCGTGCGCGGGGGCTGGGAGCCCAAGAGCGCAGTGATCCGCCTGCGCGAGGCCGCCGAAGCGGCCGGACGCGATCCCGCCACCCTCTCGATCACGGTATTCGCCGCACCAGCGGACGAGGCTGCGCTCGCTCCCTACCGCGAGGCGGGTATCGATCGCGTGCTGATCGAAGCGCCGGACAAGAGCCGCGACGAGGTTCTGCGCGTGCTCGACAAGATCGCACCGCTGGCGCGCAGCTGAGCAACACACTCCCCTGAAGGACCCTGAAGGGGGCGGAACGATCTTAGCTGAATTGCCGCCCTGCGCGGACCGAGGCGGTCAGGCTTCACTCTGCGCCGCAGTGCGTTTGCGGCGGCGCAGCTTGTCCACGGCGAACTTGCTGGCCGGGGTTGCGGTGTACATCTCCAGCTTGTCGAACTCGCTGTCCTGAACCGGTTGCATGGCGATGTCGGGGTGGACTGTCGAGTCGCTGAGCACGTGCTTGAGAATGTGCCGGTATCGCCGGTACAGGCCGTAGGCGCGAATGTGCTTGGACACGAACTCCCAGGCGTAGCGCGGATAGAAGGTGACCGCGGACTCCACCCCCATTCCCGGCCGCCGGTCCTTGCGGCACTTGCGCCGGAACAGCCCGCCTTCAAGCGGGTGCACGCGCTCGATGCGGGCCATGGCGTGGTAGGTGAACATCTTCATCATCATTTTGCGGGGGTTGTGGCCCCACAACGTCGCTCTGCGGATGACGGATTCGACGTGCTGGGGCGAGTAGTAGAGATCCCAGGCTTTCTGGTAGATGCCCGCCAGCTCCTGGTTCGACATCGTGGCGTGACGGGTCGTGACGTGCACGAGGTCGTACTTGTTCATGTCGCCGTCCATCTCCACGCCGGCGAGATGCATCTTCTTGTGGTCAGCCGAGCCCGGCAGCGGCGTCAGGATGAAGAACTCCAGCAGATCGATCGGCAGCTCGCGCTGAATGATGCCGATGTCGCGCTCGATCGAGGTTGGAGTGTCGCCCGGAAACCCCAGGATATAGCCGGCGTACGTCAAGGTGTGCGCGCGGTGCCAGGCCTGCAGCATTGCGCGATACTCGGTGATCACGTTCTGACCCTTGCGCGCCTCCTTGAGCGCATCGGGGTTGATGCTTTCCATGCCGATGAACACGCGGTCGACACCGGCACGGCCGGCTTTCTCGATGAAGCGCGCGATCTTGTGCGACATCGTGTCGACTTGCGCCACGATCCGGATGCCCAGGCCCTCTTCCTCGCGCATCCTGATCAACCGGTCGAAGATCGCTTCCCAGTTCTGATTGCGCGCCAGGTTGTCGTCGGTGATGAAGAAGTTGTGCACGCCCTGCGCGAAGTTGGCGCGCACGATGCGCTCCACGTCGTCGGCACTGCGCGTACGCGACTTGCGCCCCTGCACATTGATGATCGTGCAGAAGCTGCATAGGAACGGACAGCCGCGCCCCGCATCGAAGCTCGCGCGCGTCCCGCCGCGCCGGACGATATCGACCGGGAGGTACGGCAGAGCCGCGCCCTCCAAGCCCGGCAGATCGTTCATGAAGTTGTAGAGGGGTTTGAGCTCGTTGCGATCGGCCGCACGCAGCAATTCATCCAGCCGCCCCTCCGCTTCTCCAGCGAACAAGGTGACACCCAGGTCGATGGCCTCGTGCAGTTCCGGCGGCATCTCCGGCAGCATCGAGATGCAGCCGCTTACGTGGAAGCCACCGATGCAAACGGGGATGCCCGCGGCGCGCAACGGGCGAGCGATATCGAGCGCACGCGGAAACTGGTTGGTCTGAACGCCGACCAAGCCGACCAGCCCGCGACCGCCGCTTGCGCGGATCTGCGCGATCACTTTCGCCGGACGGACGCGGATATTGGTCTCGTCCCAGACGGTGATCCGAATCTCGACGTCGTCGCCCAACACCTTGCGCTGCGCGCAGTCGAGCGCGAGGCCGTAGAGCGTGGCGGTCGTGTTCGATGGAATCGTGGAGCGCAGCCACTGGATGACGTAGCCGTCGTCGTCGTAGTGGGATGGCTTGATCAGGAAAAGATGGAATACCGCGCGTGCTGCGCCAACCGTGTTGGCCATAAAACCCCTTATATGAGGGGGGCCGCGTGCTCGCGACTTCGTCGAAGTGTCCAGGCAGTGTACGACAGATCTGCGTGGACAGCGGTGATATTTTTGGTGCGCTAACTCCTTGATTGTGCGGTAACGTACATTTATCTCAAAGGCAATGCGGCGGTGCGCATTTGCGCTGTTGCAGTACTGGACGCCCGCGCCTTCAAGTCTTACGATCCACCCGCTGAGCGATAACAACACGTAGGAGAGGGGTATGCGCACTTACATGATCGGTTCCGGTGCAATGGGCTCGGTGTACGGCGGCTTGCTGGCACGCGCGGGATTCGACGTTACGTTGATCGACCCGCGTGAGGATCACATTGGCCGCGTCCAGCGTGAGGGCGTGATCGTCGAAGGCGTGCGCGGACGTCACGTGATCCGCGTCCCCGCTCTCACCACCCCCGAAGGCTTGGCACCCGCGGACTTCGCGATCATCTTCACCGATGCGAACGCGACTGCCGAGGCGGCCCGTGCGGCCCAAAGCCTGCTCAAACCCGACGGCTTCGCGCTGACGCTGCAGAACGGCATCGGCAACGTCGAGAAGCTGGTTGCCGAGCTGGGACCATCCCGCGTCATCGCCGGCGTCACGATGAACAGCGGCGCGTTGCCCGAGGCTGGCCGCGCCGCCTATACCAACGCCGGCGTAACCTCGATCGGCGAGCTCGATGGCCGTACCACGCCCCGGCTCGAGGAAGTCGCGCGCATGCTCAACCAGGCCGGCATCGAGACGCGCATCGTGCCCGACCCGATGGCGGAGGTCTGGACCAAGTTCGTGCTGAACTGCGCGATCAACTCCCTCACCGCGGCGACTGGGCTGCGCAGCGGCGAGATGTATCGAACCCCGGAAGTCAGCGCGCTGCAGGATCGGCTGCTGGACGAGATCCTCGCGGTTGTCGAGCGCAAGGGCATCCGGCTCACCGAGCCGGACATGCGCAAGAAGATCAAGGACCATTGCCGGGTTCGCTACAACCGGCCATCGATGATGCAGCACGTGGAGCGCGGCCAGCGCACCGAGATCGACGCGCTCAACGGCGCCCTGGTGCGGGAGGCGAAGGCGCTCGGAATGGCGGTGCCGTACAACGAAGCCATCGTCGCCGTGGTGAAGGGGGTCGAGAAGAGCCGCCGGCAACTCCTGCACGAGCCGCCTCGGGACTATGCGAAGCTGGAGGCAGAGGCGCTGGCCGAGGCTCGCGCCGGCCAGCCGGGCAAGCCGGAGTGAAAGCAGCAACCGGTAGGGCGCAATAGCGCAGCCTATTGCGCCGCATGCACCAGCTCATCCAGCGGGTTACGCTGCGCTAACCCGCCCTACGAGCACTTTCCACCTCGCCCCAGCCCTCTCCCGCGAGGGGCATAAGCGTTAACTTAAGGCCACCCTCCCCTTCAAGGGGAGGGCTGGGGTGGGGATGGGTTTGTGTGCGAATCTGACCCATCCCCCTCCTAGCCTCCCCCTTGAAGGGGGAGGAAACGTGGTGTTCGCATGAGTTACGTTAACGCTCATGCCCGCGAGGGGAGAGGGAGCCCGCTCATCACTCAGTGCTCGTGCTTCGCTGCGTCAGTACCCCAACTCTCTCCAGTGCTTTTCCAGCCGCTTGAACGAGATCGGATAGGGGGTCTTGAGCTGCTGCGCCCACAGCGACACGCGCAGCTCTTCCAGCATCCAGCGGAACTCCTCGAGCTTCGGGTCGAACAGCCCGCGGGCGCGATCGGCCTTGAGGCGGGCCTCATAAGCCTGCCACCACTGCTGGATCTGCTGCATCCACTGCGCGTCTTTGGCTGGATTGATGCTGAACTTGTCGAGCCGCAGCTGCACGGCGTTCAGGTAACGCGGATAGTTTTGCAGCCGCGGCAGCGGCGTGGAGACCAGGAACCCGGGCGGCATCAGCGCCTTGAGCTGGCTGCGGATCTCGGTCATCGCCCGCTGCCACACCGGCACCCCCTGCTGGTTGATGCGCGCGCGGATCGCCTGATATTCCACGAGGATCTCGCCGAGCACACGGCAGACTTCGGTCGCCACGTCGCCCAACCGGGTCTTGGCCTTGGCCACGCGGGCATGGAACGCATTGGCGTCGCGGATCGATTCGGCTTCGACGAAGAAAGCGCGGTCGCAGATCGCCTCGGTCAGTTCCTGACGCAGACGATCGGATACCGCGCCCTTCTCCTGACCGCGCCCGCCCTCCAGCTCCAGCAGCAGCGCATAGCGCAACGCCAGGTCCTGGATTCCAGGCAGGCTGCGCGCGAGATGCTTCACCTGTTCCGGCACGGCGAGCTGGAACAGCCGGCGCAAACCGCGGTGCGTTGCGATCTGCGCATCGTGCTCGGTATCGAGCAGCGCGAGGCTGACGCTGTCGCCGCCGTCCACCAGCGCGGGATAGCCGATCAGGGTCTGGTCGCCGCGGGTGAACTCGACCTGCTCGGGGATCTCGCCGAAGTCCCAGCTGGTCAGCCCCTTGCGCTCGAACCTGGTGGCGGCGCTCTCGCTGAACTGGCGGCGCGCCTTCACTCCGAGCTGGGCGCGCAGCGCGGGCAGATCGCGGCCCATCGCGAGCTCGCGACCCGCGTCGTCCACCACTTTGTAGTTCATCAGCAGGAACGGCGGCAAATCGGCGAGGTCCCACGCATCCGAGGGCACCTCGACGCCGGTCTTGCGATGAACGGCATCCGCAAGAGCCGGCAGCAGCGGCCCGGCGCCGGGCTCGAGGACCTCCAGCACGGCAGTCACGTATTGCGGCACCGGCACGAAGTTGCGGCGCAGATTCTTCGGCAGCCCCTTGAGCAGGTGGCTCAGCTTGTCGCGCAGCAGCCCGGGCACCAGCCAGTCGCAGCGGCGCTCGTCGAGCTGGTTGAGCAGGTGCAGCGGCACCGTGATGGTCACCCCGTCCAGCGCATGACCGGGCTCGAACTTGTAGCTGAGGGCGTAGACCACACCGCCGATCTCGACGCCTGGAGGGAAGCGCTGCTCGGTGATCTCTTCCGCCCCGTGCCGCATGAGCTGATCGCGGGTGAGGAACAGCAGCTTCGGGTTGTCGCGCTCGGCCTCGCGCCGCCAGCGCTCGAACTGCTGGGCGCTCCAGACCTCCGCCGGGACGATAGCGTCGAAGAAGGCGAACACCCTCTCGTCGTCGACCAGGACGTCGTGGCGGCGGGACTTGTGCTCCAGCTCTTCGATCTCCTGCTTGAGGTCCCGGTAGTGGCGCAGGAAGGCGCCCTGGGTGGTGAGCTGTCCATGGACCAGCCCCTCGCGGATGAACAGCTCGCGGGCGGCCTGCGGGTCCACCGGACCATAGGGCACGCGCCGGCGGGATACCACCACCAAACCGTACAGCGTCACCCGCTCGAAGGCAAACGCCTGCCCGCCGCTCTTCTCCCAGTGCGGATCGTGCCAGGTCTTCTTAGTCAGATGCGCACCCACGCGCTCCAGCCATTGCGGATCGATGGCAGCGCAACTGCGCGCGTACAGACGGGTGGTCTCGGTGAGCTCCGCGGCCATCAGCCAGGGCGGGCCTTTCTTCTTGAGCGGCGAGCCGGGGAAGATCGCGAACTTGATGCCGCGCGCACCCAGGTAAACCCCGGGCTCGTCCGACTTGCAGCCGATGTTGCCGAGCAGGCCGCTCAGCAGCGCGCGATGCAGCTGCTCGTAGGTCGCGGGCGTGTCGTTGCAGCGCCATCCGGTCTTCGGCGACCTGGGCATGCAGCTGACCGTGCAGGTCGCGCCATTCGCGCAGGCGTACGTAGGACAGAAACGTCTCGCGGCACAGTTGCGCGAGCTTGCGGCCGGACTTCTTGTGCTTGAGCGCCTCATCGAAGAAGGCCCACAGCTTGAGCAGGCCGAGGAATTCTGAGCGCTCGTCGGCGAACTGGGCGTGAGCCTGATCGGCGGCGTCGGCCTTTTCCATTGGCCTCTCGCGCGGGTCCTGGATGGCCAGCCCCGCGGCGATGATCAGCACTTCGGTGAGGCAGTTCTCTTCACGCGCGGCCACGATCATGCGGGCGAGGCTGGGATCGATGGGCAGCTCCGCAAGCTTCGCTCCGACGGGTGTGAGCCGGCGCTGCTCGTCGACCGCGCCCAGCTCCTGCAGCAGCGCATAGCCGTCGGCGACCGCCCTGGTGGACGGGGACTCGACGAACGGGAACTCCTCGACCTCCCCCAGCTTCAGCGCGAGCATGCGCAGGATCACGGAGGCGAGCGAGGAGCGCAGGATCTCCGGATCGGTGAAAGCGGAGCGCGCCTGGTAATCCTCCTCCGTGTACAGGCGCACGCACACCCCGCTCATCACCCGCCCGCAGCGCCCCGCGCGCTGGTCGGCCGACGCTCGCGAGATCTTCTCCACCTGCAGCATTTCCACCTTGTTGCGGTAGCTGTAGCGGTTCACCCGCGCAAAGCCCGGGTCGATCACGTACTTGATCCCCGGCACCGTCAGCGAGGTCTCCGCCACGTTGGTGGCAAGCACGATGCGACGCTGCCCGGTGGACTGGAACACGCGCTCCTGCTCCTCCACCGACAGGCGCGCGAACAGCGGCAGGATCTCGATGCCTGTCCGGGCTTTGCACCTGGAAGGCACGCTTGCGCAGCACCTCGGCCGTCTCGCGGATCTCGCGCTCTCCCGGCAGGAACACCAGCACATCGCCGCTCTGCGACAAGCGCGAGACGTCATCCACTGCATCCGCGATTGCCTCGGGCAGATCGATCTCCCTTTCGTCCTCGTCCTGGGCTTCGATCGGGCGGTAGCGAACCTCTACCGGGAACACACGTCCGGACACTTCGATGACCGGCGCCTGGTCGAAATGCTGGGAAAAGCGCTGCGCGTCGATGGTCGCCGAGGTGATGATGAGCTTGAGCTCGGGACGCCTGGGCAGCAGCCGCTTGACGTAACCGAGCAGAAAATCGATGTTGAGGCTGCGCTCGTGCGCCTCGTCGATGATGATGGTGTCGTAGGCGTTGAGAAAGCGGTCGGTCTGCGTCTCCGCCAGCAGGATGCCGTCGGTCATCACGCGCACGAAGTTGTTTTCGCTCACCCGGTCGCTGAAGCGCACCCGGAACCCGATGTGCTGGCCGAGCGGGCTGCGCAGCTCCTGGGCGATGCGCGCGGCCACTGTGCGGGCGGCGATGCGGCGCGGCTGGGTGTGCGCGATCATGCCGGCCACACCGCGCTCGAGCTCCAGGCAGATCTTGGGCAGCTGGGTGGTCTTGCCCGACCCGGTCTCGCCGCAGACGATCACGACCTGATGCGCTGCGATCGCCCGGGCGATCTCGGCGCGGCGCTCGCTGATCGGCAGGTCTTCGGGATACGAAAGCAGGGGCAAAGCCGCCAGCCGCGCCCGCCGGCGACCCGCGGAGGACTCGATCTGCGCGGCCAGCGCGGCCAGCGCGGCGGGATCGGCGCGGCCCTGCCGGGCGGCCTCCTGCAGGCGCGACAGCGTCATGCGCAGGCGGTGACGCTCGCGCAGCATGGTTTCGCCGAGCTGGCTGTGCAGGTGGCGGAAGTCGGGAGCGGGAGCCTGGACTACGTGCGGCTCGGGTGCGGATTCCACTTCGGGAGGCTTTGATCAAGTCCGGCGGTGTCGTTCCCGCCCCGGGTCGATCGAGGGCAGGCTCCGGCGGGGAACCAGGCACGGATCCCCGCCTGCGCGGGGATGACAGTCAATCAGATGTTCCTCTGCCAGGACTACAGGTGGCCGTGTGATGGCGGCCGGATACGCGAAGGCCGATTTTACCGCAGGGCAGGCCTGTATTCTTCACGAGGCCGCCGGCAAACCCCTCGCGGCAGGCGTGGGCTCCGTCCTCTGCTCACCACCAGTGCTGCCGGTCGTTCGAGGCGCGTCGGTTCGATGGGGGTGACGCGCGAGTCATCGCCAGCAAGGCCTAAACCCGCGCGGGCGACCGCCGATATGCAACTAGCCATGCGGCCCGAAGGCGGGAGATCCCGTCAAACCGCCCGCTCGGCCCCGGCCCGGCCGGGAAAGCTTCGGAGACGCCAAATGAAACGAGCGCTCGCCATCGGCATGCTGGCCATCGCCGGATGCAACAGCACCCCCACCAGCCCGGTCATCCCCGACGAGACCATCTATCTCACCAGCAACTTCGCCTTCACCTACGCGGAGCTGCTCGGGGTGGTCGCGATCGTCGGTGCCACCTACCTGATCGTGGATCCGTTGGCGCCCAATTGGGAAGTGACCCAGACCAAGCTGGCGGACAACCGCTGGCGCATCAACATGCGCATGAAGAACTTCACCACCGGCGGATCGCGGGGAGGCCACCGAGCTCCTGCACCGGCACGCCGAGGAGCTGGCGCAGTCCCAGGGCTATCGCCGCTACCAGATCCTGACGTGGACCCAAGGCATCCAGTCGAACGTACCGTTCGCCCACCGCTGGGCCCGCGGCGAAATCGCGCTGGGGGAATCCATCCCGCCGATGCCCGAGGAGAATCCCTGAAATCCCAACACCTTTCACCGCGAAGGACGGTGAAGACCGTGACCTCAGAGCAGATCCGCCTCCCGAGCCAGCAGATTGCGGAAGGGCAGCTGCCGCTCGCACCACATGGCGGTCGCGAGCAGGTGATTGGACTCGCCCTGGTTGCCGACGATCTGCAGGCCCATAGGCAGGCCGTGGCTGCCCAGACCTGTGGGAATGGTGACGGCGGGCACGCCGAGCAACGTCCAGATGGTGCAGAAGCTGGGATCGCCGGTGGTCTCCGGCGAGGCCGGCGCTTCTCCGGCGGCGGGCGGCGTGATGGCCGCATCGAAGTCGTCCAGGAAGCGCGAGAAGTCCCGCTCCAGCGCCTCCTTCTTCTTGAGCGCCCGGTCGTACTCGGCGGCGCCGATGCGATCGCCTTCCTCCAGCGCTTTGCGCAGGAACTCGCTGAACTTGGCTCCGTAGGCCTCGCGCACCGCACGCGAGCGCGGCCGCAGCCTCGTAGAGCATGATCGTGCGCTGCATCTTGTGCGCGTCGTTGAAGCCGCCGGGCAGCTCGATCTCCTCGATCACGGCGCCGGCCTCCCGCAGACCGGCCACGTCCATGGCGAAGCGGTTGCGCTGGTCCTCACTGGCCAGATGCCATACCGGCGTGCGCACCGCCACCAGCCGCGGGGCATGCTTGAGCGCCGAGATTTGCGGGCTGATGGTCCAGCGCGAGTGGGCCAGATGCGCCACCAGCAGCGCCGCGTCCTCGACGCTGCGGGCGAACACGCCGGGCTGATCCAGTGTCGGGCTGAAGGGCAGGATGCCGTCCGTGGACAGCACGCCCTTGCCGGGCTTGTAGCCGACCACACCGCAGAATGCGGCGGGTCGTATGATCGAACCGTTGGTCTGCGTGCCGATCGCGGCCGGCGCCATGCCACAAGCCACCGCCGCCGCCGAGCCGCTGGAGGAGCCCCCCGGCGTATGGGCCGAGTTCCACGGGTTGCGCGTCTTGGACGGCACCAGGAAGGCGAACTCCGTGGTGACGGTCTTGCCCATGACGAAGGCGCCCGCGGCGTGCAGCCGATCCACCACCTCGGCGTTCTGCTCCGGCACATGGTCGGCGTAGATGGGCGAGCCCATCCCGGTGGGCACGCCGCGCGTGGCGATGATGTCCTTCACCCCGATGGGCATCCCGTGCAGGGCCCCGGGAGTACGGCCTGCGCGCACGCGGTCGTCAGCGTCCTTGGCGCGCGCAATGGCATAGGCGGGATCCTGCCACGCCCAGGCCTGCACGCTGTCATCGAGCTCCCGCACGCGCAGCAGCAGGCCGCGCGTGTAGATCTCGCTGGTCATGTCCCCGACCGCGATGCGTCTTGCGGCCTCTGCCAGGCTCAGGCGATATAGGCGATCCATTTTTCTTGACTTGATTCCGCCACAGAGGTCACAGAGATCGGCGCACCTTCGCTACCGGTCCGATGCATGCTCGAATGCGCGTTGCTGAGCATGCCCCGTCGGTCCCACGCCATGTTGCTTCTCCTCCGTAGTTCTCGGTGACCTCTGCGGCTAGTTGTTGTCTTGGTGTCGTCAACTCTTCCGTCGAACCCCGGGGTTCAACAGGTTCGGCGGAGGATCGCCCGTGGTGAGCGCCGTTACGCAGTTGCGCGCTGCCAGCATGGCCATGGCCTGGCGTGTGGGCTCGGTGGCGCTGGCGATGTGCGGCGACAGCACCACGTTGTCCAGCTCGAACAGCGCCGGGTTGACCTTGGGCTCGTTCTCGTACACGTCCAGCCCTGCCGCCCAGATCCGCCTGGCTCTCAGCGCCTGCGCGAGCGCGGCGTCGTCCACGATGCTGCCGCGAGCGATGTTGATCAGCACGGCGGAGGGCTTCATCTTGTCGAGCTCCGCGGCCGCGATGTAGTGATGCGTTTGCGGCGTGTAGGGCAGGATCAGGATAACGATGTCGGCCTGTCGAAGCAGCTCGCCCTTGGCGAGGAAGGTGGCCTCCAGCGCCTGCTCGACCTTCGCATCCGCGCGCACCAGATCGGTATACAGGAGCTCGACCTCGAAGCCGCGCAGGCGCCGGGCGATCGTCTGTCCGATGCGGCCGAGGCCGCAGACGCCCACCTTGGCGTGATGCAGATCGTAGCCGAGCAGCTGCTTGAGGTGCGTGCCCTGCCACTCGCGCCCGCGCACCATGCGCTCGCCTTCGGTGAGGCGGCGCACGGTGGCCAGCGTCAGGCAGATCGCCATGTCCGCGACGCTGTCGGTCAGGACCCCGGGCGTATTCGTCGCGACCACGCCGTGGCGCGTGCAGGCATCCAGGTCGATATGGTTGAAACCTACGCTGACACTGCACACCGCCTTGAGGCTCGGGCAGCGCCCAAGCAGATCCTCGTCGATGCGGTCGGTGGTCGTAACCAGCGCCCCATCCATCCCCTTCAGCCGCCCGACCATCTGGTCCCGGCTGTAATCGACGTTGGCCTGATTCGAGGTGACGTCGAAATGCTGGGCCAGGTGACTGATCGTTTCGTCGAACACCTCGCGGGTGACGAGCACTTTCCTCTTCATCGGTCGGCCGTCTGGATGGCGTTGATGGGGTCCCGGGTGCACCGGAAGGAGCTTACGTCTCAATCACTTGGGCGCATTGCTGCAGCGCACCCAGGGGTTGACGCGGCGCCGCCGGCGGCTTCAAAGCGAGCGGCGGGACTCCCGGCCCGCCGCAGGCTGTCGAGAATACTTTGAATCGGGAGCCGCAGGCAAGCGCCGGCCCCGGCAAGCGACACTTGCAGCGGCATGCAGCCTTGACTTACTGCCCGGGCAGGAAAATACTTAACCTATCGGTTAACTGCACCCCGGTCGGCTCGATCACACGCAGGGGATCATCCGTACAGGAGCGCCCAAGTGGCTTTCGACGAGGCATTGGCCCAGCGCATTCGGCAGGCATTGGCGAGCCGCAGCGATGCCGAGGAGAAGCGCATGTTCGGCGGCGTGGCGTTCATGGTAGCCGGGCGGATGTGCTGCGGAGTCCACGCGGACAGGCTTATCCTGCGGCTGCCTGTCGACGACGCGGACAACCTGTTGCGCGCGCGCAAGGTCCGCGAGTTCGACGTCCCGTCGCGGCCGATCCGCGGCTTTGTGATGGTCGACCCCGGCGGCTGCGCCACTGCGGGCCAGGTCCAGGCTTGGCTGCAACCAGCGATACTGCACGCAGTCGCCAGCGGCCCCTCCCCGAGCGCCCGCAAGCGAGCGGCGGCGAAACCCAAAACGCCGGTCAAGCCGCGCACAGCCCCCGCGCGCCAACCCAAGGCGCGGGCTCGCTAGAGCCCGCACGAACCGGGAGATTCCAATCGTCCTCGACCCTGGGCAAGCGGTTATCCTCCTGACATGGGTCCTCTCGCCCTCCTCGACCTGCTCAAACAGGCGTCGTTGGGGCTTCTCGCTGGCCTGATCCTCGGCTACCTCGCGGCGACGCTGATCGCCCACGAAAAGTACGGTTTCCTGCAGGAATATGCCCCGGTGGTATCGCTCATGGCGGTGATCGGCGCCTACCTGGGCGCCGACGGCCTGCGTCACCTTGGTCGGCCAACAGCCTGGCGGTATGGGTATCGTCCGCGCTTTGCGCGCCGGCGCCGGCTCCGACTCGGCTGAGCCCCGCGCCTGCACCCGTACAGCGAACGGCCGCACTCGCCCCATCAGCTCGTTCACTGTCAGGGCGAACGCCGGACTGATCGGGCAGCCGGCGGCCTGCAGCGCCCGCGCCACCCAGACGTTGCACGTGTTGAACGCGTGATAGCGGTCGCGGGAGAGATAGAAGCGGCTGCTCCCGTACAGACCCGCCCCGAGATCGACGCCTCGACCGCACGCAGCCTGCGCGAAGCTGGCGCCGATATGGCGCGATAGCCGCTCCATCCCGGTGGCCGACAAGCGAACCTCGAGGATCTCGCTGTTGGGGAAGGACACCTCGACCGGCGCGTCCAGCCAGACCACATGCAGCACGCTGTCGTTCGGGACCACGACGGCCTCCACCGCCAGCCACCAAGCCGGATCGGATGCCATGTAGAAATCGCGGTCGCCCCAGCCGATCTCGACCTGCTCCGCCCGCGGCGGGTCGCTCAGCGGCCAGTCCGCAAGCCTTGCTGCGCGGCCGGGCAACACCAGACCCGCATGCCACCCGTGGCTGACCACGTAGATCGGGCCGGCAGACTGATCGGGTGGAACCGGGCACAGCCGGGACGCCGGCGCAGCGCAAGCAGCGACCGCGGCCGCGACCAGGGGCAGGAGCAGAGAAGCAAGGGATGTCGAAGATTCTTAAACAATTCAAGGCTCGGGCTTTGGCCGCCCCGAAGTCAGGAAGGCCTATGATGACCTCGCTGACGAGTTTGCCTTTCTCGACGAAGTGTTGAAGGCACGCAGTGAAGTCGGGTCTCACGCAGGCTGAGAGCTCCTCGTGAAGACGGCAACTACATTTACTGGCGTACTACGGACTGGAGTATGACGGAGCGGTCTAATCGGAGAATCAGTATGTTGAAAGGTAGCTGCTTGTGCGGCGGTATCGGTTATGAGATCGTCGGCCCGGTTGGAAAGTCGCTCTATTGCCATTGCTCGATGTGCAGGAAGTGGCATGGCTCTGCATTTAGAGCCAGGCTGGCGGTTCCAAAAAGTTCGTTTCGCCTCATTCGCGGCAGGGAGCTGTTGGTTGAATATCGGTCGTCCGCTGACACAATCAGGAGGTTTTGTCGGGTGTGCGGGTCACCGATGATGAACTCATGGGACCCAGAGCCAAATAACTATGGTTTAGCGATGGGCACACTTGAGGGTGATCCTGGAGTAAGGCCATCGTGTCACGTCTTTGTCGGCTCCAAGGCACCCTGGTACGAAATCACAGACAGCTTGCCGCAATACCAAGAGTTTCCTGAGTGAACGCAAACGCAAAAGCGCTGGTACTGCTATTGGGCACGTTGGGTGAGGCAGTCCGCCGCGGAGTGCTTGCCTATCACGCGCGCCCACCCCTTGTAGGTGCCGAGGTGGAGCTGGAGGTCCGTGCCGTGCGGCAGGAGCTGATCGTCGCAACCTCCTGAGCGCATTTGGCCCAGGAAACTGAGGGGTAAACACATCATGACGCTGCAAGGTAAGGTGGTGGCCATCACCGGAGGCTTCGGACAGCTGGGTCTCGCGGTTGTGCGGGCGGCGCTCGCTGCGGGTGCGCAGGTGGCGGCGCTGGACCGCGCCCGGTTGCCGGCCGATGCGACGGCGCTTGCCAGTGCGCTTGCGCTGGGCGAGCTGGATCTCGCCGATGCGGACGCGGCAGCGCGGGCAATGAACCAGGTCGCCACCCGCTTCGGCGGGCTCGACGGCCTGGTGAACGTGGCGGGTACGTTCCGCTGGGAGACGCTGGAACAGGGCAGCCTGGACACCTGGGACCTGCTGTATCGGGTCAACCTGCGCAGCGCGGTGAGCGCATCGCGCGCGGCGCTTCCGCATCTGCTCAAGCGCGCCGGCGGACGTATCGTCAACATCGGGGCCGGCGCTGCGGCAAAGGCCGGTGCCGGCATGGGCGCGTACGCCGCCTCGAAGGCCGGCGTGGCCAAGCTCACCGAGGCGCTGGCCGAAGAGCTCAAGGACCGCGGCGTGACGGTCAACGCAATCCTGCCCAGCATCATCGATACGCCGGCCAATCGTGCAGACATGCCCAGCGCGGATTTCAGCCGGTGGGTCGCGCCCCAGGCGATCGCCAACGTCATCGTGTTCCTGCTGTCCGACCAGGCGAGCGCGGTGACAGGCGCCTCGATCCCGGTGCCCGGGCGGGTCTAGCCGACGGTAACAGCGGACTCGGTAGCGCGGTTTATCTGCCCCTCTCCCCAGCCCTCTCCCACACGGGGAGAGGGAGTGTTCGGTAGTGCTCCCCTACGTGCTTCACGCGCAGTCGGCGCTGCGCCGTTCATGCGCTGCTCAGTTCGAGCTGCCGCTCGAACAACAGACTCTCCTGATCGCGGAAGATGGTCGCCAGCGCACGCGTCTTTCCGCCGGCGATGAAGCGCACCGCCGCATCGCGGGCATCGAAGCTGCCCTCGACCTCGACCCGGTCCCAGACCATGGCGTGCCCGACGTAGTTGATCCCCACGTCGTAGTGCATGCTCCAGAAGAACGGCACGGCGTCGAACCTCTCACGCATGCCGAGCATGTTGCGCGCCGCCGTGCGCCCCTGACGTTCGGCAACCACCCAATGCTCGACGCGGATTCGTTCGCCCAAGTGAGGATCGGGCCAGCGCGCAATATCGCCGGCGGCGAACACGTCCGCCGCGCTCGTCTGCAGGTACTCGTCGACGAGGACGCCGCGGTCGACGGCGATGCCGCATCTCTCGGCCAACGATACGTCGGGCCGCACGCCCACGCCGATCACCACCAGCTGGGCGAGCAAGCGCTCACCGTTGTCAAGCATCACCGAAGTCTCGTCGATCGCACGCGGCCGGGTTCCCAGGTGGAACACGACGCCGTGCTCCTCGTGCACCTTGCGGATGAAGCCCCCGAGCTCGGCGCCCATGACCCGGCCGAGCGGCACCTGGTCGGGGCCGATCACATGCACCTCGAGATTGCGCGCACGCAGGGAAGCGGCCACCTCCAGGCCGATGAAGCTGGTGCCGATGACGACCGCGCGCCGGGCCGTCTGGGCCGCCGCGATGATGGCGCGGCTGTGGTCCAGCGTGCGCAGGTAGTGCACGTGCGGCAGATCACCGCCCGGGAGATCGAGCTTGACTGGATCGGCGCCCGTCGCGAGCAGGAGCTTGTCGTAACCGTGGGTGCGGCCACTTGCGACCGCGACCTGCTTGCGCGCGGTGTCCAGGGAGACCGCGCGCTCGCCGAGCGCGAGCTCGATGCCGTGCTCGGCGAAGAACTCGTGCGGGCGCAGGGGCAACCACTCCTCCGGCGCGCTGCCGGCCAGATAGTCCTTGGACAGATTGGGGCGATCGACGGGCAAGGCGGTATCCGCGCCGATCAGCAGCAGCTGACCGCGGTAGCCTTCGCGGCGCAGAGTCTCGCACGCGACGTGCCCGGCAGCACCTGCACCCACCACCACGATCCGGGCAGGCGCGCCCGCGGGGCGCGCCGGCGGCTCAGGCTCCGGCAGGCGCCTGCCCACTCGTACCCGCTCGCCTTCCCGCAGCACCTCGTAGCATGGGATCGCGTTCAAGGCCGGCGGCCTCGACGCCCCCGTGCGCAGATCGAAGCACGCGTGGTGCCACGGACAGCGTAGCGTCCCGTCAGTGAGCAGGCCTTCCGCGAGCGGCCCCGAATAGTGCGTGCAGGTGGCGCCCACCGCGAAGATCGCATCGCCCTGGCGCGCCAGCAGCACGGCCTCGCCAGCCGCATGGCCCAGCAGCATCTTGCCGTCGCGCAGCTCCGCAAGCACGACACCCTCGGACAGGTCCGGTCCGCTCAGCTTCTGTTCGGAGCCCATGAGCTGCTCCCCATGTAAAGAGGTCGAGACACAATACGCCTTTGCCCGCAGAGGCGCAGCGCGACACGCGCAGCGTGACGGGGTGGTGTTCTCCCCTCCTGCCCGAGGAGGGGTGGCACGCGCAGCGTGACGGGGTGGTGGGAGTGACGCACAGGGTCTATTGATCCCGCGCCTTCAGAGCGCACTCGGCGTGGCACGCGCAGCGTGACGGGGTGGTGGGAGCCGTGCCCACCCTGCCCGAGCAGAGGAAGCGCGGACAAGCCCCGCGCCGACACCATCGCGGCCGACTACAATGCGGCTGACAACCAATCTTTCGCACCAAGGAGAGCAACGATGTCCGAGAAGAAGTTCTTCAATCCGCCCGGGCTGAAACCCCTGGGCATGTATTCCAATGTAGCCTCCGCGCGCGGCGGCACGCTGGTCTTCATCGCCGGCCAGGTCGCGGTGGACGCGGAAGGACGCATCGTCGGCAAGGGCGACTACGAAACCCAGGCGGTGCAGGTGTTCGAGAACCTGCGGCTGGCGCTCGCAGCGGCCGGCGCTACATTCCACGACGTCCTCAAGTTCACCATCTTCATCAAGAACCTGACCCCCGAGGCGCGCAAGGCGGTGATGAGCGTGCGCAACCGCCATATTTCGGCCACCAATCCGCCGGCCGCCACGATGATCGGAATCGACCAGCTGGTGGAGGAGGACTTGCTGGTCGAGATCGAGGCCGTCGCCGCGGTGGGCTGACCTGAAGCTGCACAAAGCCGACACCGCTGCGTAGCGTCCGCGTCGACTTACGACCGAAGCGAGCCGGGCCGCGCTGGCGCGGACGCGGCTCGACCTCAGCCTTCGCGCCGGGAGGCGGCCGATGCATGAGTTCAAGACAATGCGTGTCCCGGCGGCGAAGGACGCGATCGCGCCCGACGGGTCCGAGGTGCGCGTGCTGCTCGCCCTCAAAGGCGGCGGCATGGCGCATTTCGAGCTCCCGCCCGGCGAGACGTCCACCGCGGTGACCCATCGAACCGTCGAGGAGATCTGGCTGTTCCTTTCCGGTCGAGGCGAGATGTGGCGGCGCCAAGCGGACCGTGAAGAGATCGTGCCGGTCGAGGCCGGTATCTGCCTGACGATTCCGTTGGGCACCCACTTCCAGTTTCGGTCGCTCGGGACCGAAGCGCTCGCGGCAGTCGGCGTCACGATGCCGCCCTGGTCCGGCGAGGATGAAGCAATACCGGTCCACGGCAAGTGGAAGCCGACGGTGCCGTGAACGAAGCGCCGCTGCGGCCCAGATCGGCGATCTGCAGCGGCGTTGCCCGCATTCTCACGCAAGGGCAAGACTCGAGCGGCGCAAGCCGACGAACTGCAATTCGGCGAGCAGCGCGACCACCAGCGCCTGCGCGGCGACGAAGGCGTAGCCCAGCGCGGACGGCGCGAGCCATCCGGTCGCCAGGATCAGCGCGCTGTCGCCCCTATACCAACGGGCAGCCCGGCCGATAATACCTCTGAGGACTGGCTCTTATGGAGGCCAAATGCGCGGCTGGATGGTGTTGCTCGGCGCAATCTGGTGCGGCCTGGCGGGCGCGGCGCCGCTGAACCCATGTCTGCTCACGCCGGCCGAGCTGGCGCCGGTGCTCGGGCACGAGCCGCAGGCGGGACGCGCCGAGCACGACCCGCTCGGCACGCCGATGTGCATCTACGAGACCAAGGGTGAGCTCGGGAAGCGCTTCCTGTTGCTCGTGTACCCCGGCGGGTGGGACGCGAAGCGCTACGCCAACCGCCTGAGCCTGGCCGAGGGCAGCGGTATTCGCGTTGCCCAGAAATTTGGCGGGATCGGTGCCGCGGCCTTTTTCGTGGACGGCGTGGGCGGCGCCCTGCAGGCGCCACGCTACGTGGAGCTGAGCGGGTTCAAGCAGGCGGGCCGGCGCGCGGTGCAGCCGGAAGAGGCGGCCACCCTGCTCAAACTGGTCGTTTCGAGACTGCCGGCGAGCTGACCGGCTGCCGCGGGGCGCCCGCTCTGCCCCTCGGCCGGTCGGGGCAGACGAGGCGAGGCTGCGCTAAACTGAGGCCTGAGGGTGCTGCGGGGCCTCGCCCGGCAGCACAGCGACCCGATCACACCCACTGAACCCCGACGCCCACCCGCTCAGCCACCGCCTGCCCGCTGGACCCGCGGGCGCCCGCAGTCACCGATGTCGACTCTGTCGAAGCTCTACGACGATGTGGTGATGGACCACATCAAGAACGCGCGCAACTATCGAGCCCTCCCGGATGCGGAGCTCTCGGCCGCCGGCTTGAACGTGCTGTGCGGCGATAGCATGACCGTGTACCTGAAGCTGAACGGCGAGGCCATCGGGGCCGCAGGATTCCAGTGCGAGTGCTGCGGCATCTCGATGGCCTCGGCGTCGATCATGACCGAAGCGGTGAGTGGACGTCGGCTCGAAGAAGTGAAGGCGCTCAACGAGGCAATGATCGCTGCGCTGGATGCCCCCGACGACCGCCTGGGGGATTGGGAGGGTGCGCGCGCCATCGTCGAGGCGGTGCGGGCGTATCCCTCGCGCCGCCGCTGCGCGCTGCTGCCCTGGGCGACGCTGGCCGCCGCGCTCGCCGGTGAGTCCGAAACACAGATCTGAGTTCGGACGCGCGCCACGGGCTACGGCGCAGACCATCCGGTGCAAGACGCTGCGCTATGGCGCCCTACGGGCCCTGGGCCGCCGCTCGCCTGCCCCGTGCGCACCGCATCACCGCCTGCGTCCCAGTTCGACCACGATCGGATAGTGGTCGGATCCGAGATCGGGTCCACGCTGCTTCGACAGGATCCGCAGTTCCGGCGACACCAGCACGTGGTCGATCGGAATCACCGGGAAAGGCAGGAATGTCGGCCAGCTCATGCGCACCACGCCGCCGTCGTCGAGGCCCGCGCCGAGCAGCTCGCGGTATCCAGGCGCCCATGGCGTGGTGTTCAAGTCTCCCGCGAGCAGGCGCGCACCTTCCAGCCCGGCCAGACGGCTGGCCATGTCGAGCAGGTATGCGTCCCGCGCGCGCGTCCACGCTCCGCTGAACGGCGGCAGCGCATGGGCACCGGCAATCCACAAGTGATCGTCCTGCAACGCCAGGCGGCCGAGCAGCGCGGGCGGGGCCTCGTCCCCTTCGAGCAGCTCGCACGGCGCACACGGCCACGCGCTCAGCAAGGCGATGCCGAACGGATTGGCGCTGGTCTTGATCAGTTGGTGGGGATAAGCCGCGTGCAGGGATGCGAGCGGCTCGCGCCACTGCTCGCCGACCTCGAGCAGGACCACCGCATCGGCATGCACTTGTGCGAGAAACCGCAGCACTGGCGCGGTGCCGGTGTTGCGCACGTTCAGATTGAACACCACCACGCGCAACTGCGACGCAGCGCTGCCGTCCTCCAGCAAACCACGCCAGGCGGGCGCGATTGCGATCAGGTTGAGGAGTACCCCGAGCAGCATGATCGCCACAACCCTGCGTGATCCGAGCCACAGGGCGCACGCTGCGCTCGCCAGCAACAGCAGCGCATACCAGGGGCGGAAGTGCACCAACAGGTCCAACACCCACCAGTACCCGCCGCCATAGGCGAGCAGCGTCGCGGCCACACCCAGCCAGCCGAGCAGCACGCAACGCACGGCCAGAGCGCGCCCGATGCGAGGCACAGCTCGATGGACCCGCGCAGCGAGCGTACCGCTCAACGCCAAGCGAGCCCTCTACTGCGGCCCGGCGACGCGAACGAGGGTAGATCGAGAAGCGATGCCGAAGTCAGTAGACAAACCCCATTGTCAGCCAGACCTTTTGCGTATCGGCAAAAGGCCCGCCGCCGTGATAGTCGCCGTACACCACGCTCGCAGACAGCTGCGAGGTAATGGCGAAATCGAGCGCGAAGTCCCACTCGTGCCCCAGGTCGATGTCGTTGAAGTCGGAATGGAAGCGGTGGTAGTCCAGGCGCGCAGCCACCTTCCAGATCTGCGCGCCGATGCTGGCGCGCAGGTCCTCCAGGCCCGTCAACGGTGTGGTCGCGAACATGTCGACGCGGCCGGTGAACATCTGCGTGCTGCCCAACGGCGTCTGGAAGCCGTATTGCCCGCTGTTGCTGGACAGCTTCTCCCAGGCCACCCGCACGAAGCCGTGTTCGATGGCGAGTCCCCCGCCCAGCCGATAGTAGTTGGCGCGGATACGCGGGTCGCCGCCGGCAAAGTTGCGCTGCTGGGCCGCATCGGCCACGTAGTCCAGGTCAACCTCTCTCGGCAGTCCGATAGTCCCCTGAGCACGTGCGCCCACGATACTGTTGGAGTTGTCGGCAAAGCCGGTGACCGAGCCGGTGCGCGCCTGGTTCTGGAACAGGCCGTAGGCGCCCAACTGGAGTTTGACCGGCACCACATCGAAGTTCACGCTGGCCATGTTGGTGCTGGTCGCCCATTCCACCGCGTAAGCGTTGCGCACGCGCCAGAAGTAGCCGTAGGTGATCTGCGCGCGCGGCAGCGCGCGGCTGGTCACGCTCACGCCATCGAGCAGTTGCGGCATCTGCGCGAAGTCGTAGTCGCCGACGAAGCGCTGATTGTCGAGGCGTACGACCTGGCGGCCGGCGCGCACGCGGGTCTCGGGCAGCCCGAAGTAGTCCAGGTACAGCCGGTTGATGCCGAACTGCCGGGGGTCGGCCACCCGTGGATAGTAGCCCGGGCCAAAGGGCGCGTAGATGGTCGGGCCGCCGGGCGCGCCATACACGGGACTGCCGTTGGTGTAGCCGGGTGAGTTGGTGTATTGGATCGCGTTTTGGGAATCGAAGGTAGTCGTGTCGATCACCTCGGCCGTGAGCTGGAAGCCGCGATACTCGAGCGTCTTCCAGCCCAGTTGCGTACGCAGGCTGCCCCATTGCGTGTTGTCCGGCTGGCTGGCCTGGTCGACCCAGGTGAAGCGCGGCCGCACCAGCAGGAGCAGCGTGCCGTCGCGCAACGCCTCCGCCGGGGTCAACGCCACCAGCGGGCTATCCAGCTCCTCGGCCGCCTGCGCACAGGCCGGCCACGCGCGTGCGCACGCCAGGATGACGACGACCAGCGTCCCCGGTCGCATGCCTGCCTCCCCCGCAGAGTTCCAGTCGCCGCACTATAGCGCGGACCGCGTGGTTAGTTTGGTGACTGGTGAGCAGTGACTGGTGACTAGTGGACCGACGGTGATCACACGTGATTGAGCGACGCAAAGACTCTTACACCCCTGACAAGGCCCGAATCAGGAAGGGAACCTACCAGTCACCACTCACCAGTCACTAGTCACCAGTCACTGGTCACTAGTCACCGGCAGTCACCAGTCACTGCCTATCAGTGCCGCGGCGCGGCGCGAGCAGACCGGCCAGCGCTCACGCGGCGCCGGCCCACCGGCCCGAGGCTGCCCGCCTCCACCGCTGCGATCGCCTTGGCCTGGTTCATGTCCTCGGTGTAGCCCGACGCGTACAGGCAGCAGGCGAGCTGGTTGACGAGCGGATGCGGAATGGGCGTCTCCCCGGCCAGGGCCTGCTGGATCCACGCCGCGGTGGGCTGCGCCTCGATGCTTGGCGGCAGTCCGGCGACCGCTTTGACGGCGTGCGCTTCCTCGTCGAACAAGACCCGCTGGTCGCCCCGGTCGACGAGCTCCATGCGCGGGCGCTGGCGCGGGTTGGCGAAGGGCTCGCCCTCGGTGCTCGCGAGCAGCAGCGCGGGCATCCCGGTGGCGGCGAAGAAGGCCGCGAACTTGTCCAGCATCGACGCGCTGCTGGAACTGGCCAGCACGACACCCTCGCCGGCCAACGGATCGATCAGCTTGGCGACCACGTGCGCGCTGTTGCGCACGCCCAGGCGGTTGCGCAGCGCCAGCAGATTGGCCATCCCCGGGCACAGGGCCGCCATCGGCAGGAACGCGATGTTGTCCTCTTCCAGCGCGGCCTGCGCTTGTGCCAGGGTGGCGCTGGGCATGACACCCAACTCGCGCAGGATGTACACGCTGGCCACCCGCCCGCTGCCCTCGAGCGTGCCATGGAACAGCACCGGCACGCCCAGCCGCCGGAGCAGCAGGCCGAGCAGGGGAAGCAGATTGTGCTCCGAGCGGGCACCGCCGTACGCCGGGATCACCAGCGGGCGCCGCGGCGAGTCCGGGGCGTGCAGCCGGTACAGCCGCTCGCTGGCGGCGCGATGGAAGCCGAGCAGCTCCCCCAGGGACTCGCTTTTGAGGCGCAGCGCGACCAGCAGCGCAGCCAGCTCGAGGTCGGGCACACCACCGTCGAGCATGGCGCAGAACAGGTCGTGCGCGTCCTCCTCGGACAGATCGCGCGCGGTCCCCGGTTCGCGGGCGATCTGTTTTACGTACTGGGCAAAATTCATTGGTCCCTCGGGAAATACTTCATGCGATCGAAGGCGGATCGCAGGCCCCTCCCGCCGCGCAGCTTGTCAGCAACCGGCATGCCAAAGGTAAACTCACATAAACACGGGCTATTACGCGCACACCTCGCGCAATCGCGCTACGCGGTGGTGCACGGACCACAGCGTCTGCCCGCTATTGGTGCGCTGCCCGCTGATGTCTGTGCCCAGGGGGCCGACCTCTCGTCAGGGGGACGGAAGACCCAGGGTTCCGGTAGACTTCGACCGCTGCGGGGTAGCGCGGTCACCATCAAGAGGCGCCTTGCCGTTCGTCCTTTCACCCGAGCCTCGCGGGGGCGGGTGGCAGGTAACCTCGGAACCCGCTGGCGTAGGCGACCGCACCGCCGCCCCAACAACGACCTCACCGCACGGAGATCCTAGTGACAACAAGAATCCGGGCCAGCGCCCGCGGGCCGCTTCTGCGTCCCTGGTGCGCCGCTGTCCTTTCCGCGGCCGGGTTGCTGGCCGCCTGCAGCCAGTCCGCGCCGCCCGCCCCGCCCCAGATGCCCCCGCCGGAAGTCAACGCGGTCACCGTGCAGCCGCGCGACATTCCGATCCAGCTGGAGTACGTGGGACAGACCGAGGGGATCCGGGATGCGGAGGTGCGGCCACGCGTCAGCGGCATCCTGGAGCGGTGGAACTACACCGAGGGCAGCAGCGTGCGGGCCGGCCAGAGCCTGTTCACCATCGATCCCGCGCCCTTCCAGGTGTTGGTGCAGCGCGCCGATGCCGATCTCGCCACCGCCAACGCACGCCTGACCCAGGCACAACGCGATATCGAGCGCCTCAAGCCGCTGCTCGCCCAGGGCA
This sequence comes from uncultured beta proteobacterium, assembly GCA_963827575.1. Lineage (GTDB taxonomy): Bacteria > Pseudomonadota > Gammaproteobacteria > Burkholderiales > SHXO01 > SHXO01. The sequence continues at coordinate 113,718 of CAWHCG010000015.1, read as the reverse complement.
TGGTCAGCAAGAAGGCCTACGACGACGCCCTGGCCGCCCAGGAGGTCGGCGCCGCCCAAGTCAAGGCCTCGCAGGCCGCGCTGGCCGAGGCCAAGCTCAACCTCGCCTACACGCGCGTGGAAGCGCCGATCTCGGGCGTGGCCAGCCGTGCGCTGGTGTCCGAGGGCAGCCTGGTGGAAGCCCAGCGTACCCTGCTCACGAACGTCTCGCAGATCGATCCGATCCGCGTCATCTTCAGCATGGCCGAGGCCGAGCGCCTGAAGCTCGCCTCCGAGGCGGCCGCCGGGCGCCTGCGCATGCCCAAGCAGAACCGCTTCGTGGTGACCCTGCTCCTGCCCGACGGCAGCGTCTCCGAGAAGCCCGGCTTGGTGGAGTTCAGCGACGTGCGCGTCAATCCCGAGACCGGCACCACCGAGTTTCGCGCGGTGTTGCCCAACCCCGGCCAGCGCCTGCGGCCCGGACAGTTCGTGCGCGTGCGACTGCAGGGAGCGCAATACGTGAACGCCCTGGCGGTGCCGCAACGGGCGGTGCTCGAAGGCCCGCAGGGCAAGATGCTGTTCGTCGTCGACGAGAAGGGGCTGGCGCAGCCGCGCCCCGTGGAGGTGGGCGACTGGACCGACAAGGACTGGGTCGTCAACAGCGGGCTGAACCCCGGCGACCGGGTGATCGTGGACGGTGTGATGAAGATCCGGCCCGGTGCGCCGGTGACCATTGCGCAGGCTCCGCCCCCCACACCCGCGGGAGCCGCTGCGCACAGCCGCCTGCTGCGGCCGAAGCCTTAGCCCGCCCCTTCGCCTCCGCCTCACGCCTCTCGCCTCACGCTTATGACCCTGTCCAGGTTTTTCATCGATCGCCCGATCTTCGCGGCGGTGCTGTCCTGCTTCATCGTGCTGGCCGGGCTCGCGGCGATGCGCTCGCTGCCCATCGGCCAGTATCCGGAGATCGCCCCGCCGGTGGTCACGGTGCGCGCGTTCTACCCGGGCGCCTCCGCCCAAGTGATCGAGCAGACCGTAGCCGCGCCGCTGGAGAACCAGATCAACGGCGTCGAAGACATGGTCTTCATGAGCTCGAACTCGGGCTCCAATGGCGCGGTGGAGATCCAGGTCACCTTCGAGATCGGCGCAGACGCCGACCGCGCGGCGCTCAACGTCAACAACCGCGTCAAGCAGGCGGAGGCACGCCTGCCCGAGGAGGTGCGCCGCCAGGGTGTCACGGTGGAGAAGGGTTCGTCCGCATTCCTGCTGGTGTATGCGTTCTATTCGCCGGACGGGCGCTTCAACGACCTCTACACCAGCAACTACGCCACGCTGAACGTGCTGGACAACTTGAAGCGGGTGCCCGGCACCACCAACGTCCAGATCTTCGGCGCCAAGGACTACGCCATGCGCATCTGGCTCAAGCCCGATCGCCTGACGCAGCTCAAGCTCACGCCCGATGACGTGGCGCGCGCCATCGCCGAGCAGAACGCCCAGTTCGCCGCCGGCAAGATCGGCCAGACCCCCACCGGCGGCCCGCAGGAGCTGGTCTTCACCATCACCACGCGCGGCCGTATGGCGGATGTCGCACAGTTCGAGGACATCATCGTGCGAGCGGTGCCGGGCGGTGCGACCGTGCGGCTGCGCGACGTGGCGCGCGTGGAGCTGGGCTCGAAGGACTACGACTTCATCGGCCGCGTCAACGGCAAGGAGGCCACCCTGATGGGGATCTTCCTGCAGCCGGGCGCCAACGCGCTCGAGGTCGCGGACGAATGCAACAAAGTGATGCACGCGCTGGCGCAGAAGTTCCCCGAGGGCCTGGCCTTCTCCATCCCGTACGACACGACCCGCTTCGTCAAGGTCTCCATCCGCGAGGTGCTCATAACCTTGGCCGAGGCGATGGCGCTGGTGTTCGTGGTGGTGTTCGTGTTCCTGCAGAACTGGCGAGCCACGCTGATTCCTTTCGCCGCCGTGCCGGTGTCGCTCATCGGCACCTTCGCCGGTCTCTACATGATGGGCTACTCCATCAACACGCTCACGCTGTTCGGCATGGTGCTGTCGATCGGCATCGTGGTGGACGACGCCATCGTCGTGCTGGAGAACATCGAGCGCATCATGCACGAGGAGCACAAGCAGCCGCGCGAGGCCGCCATCCAGGCCATGAACGAAGTGACGGGTCCGGTCGTGGCCATCGTGCTGACCCTGTGTGCGGTGTTCGTGCCGATCGCCTTCCTGGGCGGGCTCACCGGCGAGCTATATCGCCAGTTCTCGGTCACCATCTCCATCGCGGTGATCATCTCCGGGATCGTCGCACTCACGCTTACGCCGTCGCTGTGCGTGCTGATCCTCAAGCGCCGGCATCGCCCGCCGGGCCGCTTCTTCCGCTGGTTCAACGACTGGTTCCACGGCGTCACCATACGTTATGCCAACGGCGTGGGCTGGATGCTCCGGCGCGGGGCCATCGCGCTGATTCTGTTCGCGGGCATGGTGGTCGTCGCCGCAGGGCTGTGGCGCTACACCCCCGGCAGCCTGGTGCCCGACGAGGACCAGGGCTACTACATCGGCGCGGTGTTCCTGCCCGATGGTGCCACGCTGCAGCGCACCGACCAGGTGGTGCAGCGGGTGGACAAGGCGATCCTGTCCAACCCCGCCAACGAGTACACAGTCGCCTTCACCGGCCTGGACTTCCTGGGCGGGGGCTTCCGCAACAGCGCGGCCACCATCTTCGTCACCCAGAGGCACTGGGACGACCGGCCGGGCGTCTACACGCAGCAGCTGGTCGGCGAGTTCTTCATGAAGACCGCCGCGATCAAGGAGGCGCTGATCATCGCCTTCGCGCCACCGCCCATCTTCGGTCTGGGGAACGCGGGCGGCTTCGAGTTCTACATCCAGAACCGCGGCGACGGCGGGCCCGAGCGCCTGGCGGAGGTGATGGGTCAGTTCCTCGGCGCCGCCAACACAGATCCGATGCTGGCGGGGGTGCAGACCTTGTGGCGGGCCAACGTGCCGCAGCTGCGCGTGGACGTGGACCGCGAGAAGGCCAAGTCGCTGGGCGTGCCCATCGACCAGGTCTACAACGCGCTGGCGGCCACCCTGGGCACCTACTACGTGAACGACTTCAACAAGTTCGGACGCACCTGGCAGGTGCTGCTGTCGGCCGAGCCGAGCTACCGCGCACGCCCCGATTCGATCGGTGAGATCTACGTGCGCTCGGCGCGCGACGAGATGATCCCACTCAAGTCGCTGGCCACCGTCAACTACTCTGCCGGCCCGGATTCGCTGGACCGCTTCAACAACCTGCCGGCGGTGAAGCTGCTCGGGCAGGGCGCGGCGGGGGTGAGCTCGGGCCAGGCGATCAACGTGGTCGAGCGCATCGCCGAGAAGGTGCTGCCGGGCGAGTTCAGTTACGACTGGGGCGGGGCATCCTTCCAGGAGAAGCGCGCCTCGGGCACCTCGGCCCTCGCCCTGGGCATGGCGGTGGTGATGGTGTTTCTGATCCTCTCCGCTCAGTACGAGCGCTGGTCGCTGCCGCTCTCGGTGCTGCTGGCCTTGCCCTTCGGCACCTTCGGGGCGCTCGCGGCCGTGTACCTGCGGGGCCTCACCAACGACGTGTACTTCCAGATCGGGCTGGTCACACTGCTGGGCCTGGCCGCCAAGAACGCCATCCTGATCGTCGAGTACGCGCTGCTCAAGAGCCAGGAGGGCCTGTCGCCGGCGGCGGCCGCATTGGAGGGCGCGCGGCTGCGGTTCCGGCCCATCCTGATGACTTCCCTGGCGTTCATTCTGGGGGTGCTGCCGCTGGCCATCTCGACCGGCGCCGGTGCGGGCGCGCGCCGCTCGGTGGGCACCGGGGTCATGGGCGGCATGCTGGCGGCAACGTTCCTGGCGATCTTTTTCATTCCGCTGTTCTTCAAGTGGATGACCGACTGGCGGCTGTCCGAGAAGCGCTCCACGGCGGAGCTGCGTGCGGAGATCGAGCATCACCGGCAAGTTGGCCGAGCAGACCACCGACGTGCCGCCATCGCCATGATCGCGCTGACATCGGTCGATCTTGAAGCTCATCCGCAGAGGCGCAGCGGTGACCTGCAGAGAAGACGCCGCGAATTATGAAACTCACCAGTCAGTCATGATCACCGCGACCTTACGCGGCTACGTCGATCGGCACCGAGGTCGTTGTTCCCGGCCACAGCCTGCGGCAAAATGCACACAAAGACCGGAACCGAATGTCGCGGAAAGCAGACAATATTCATGAGCACCCCCGAGCTTCTGCCCTGCGCATTCCCACGCCGATAACGATATCGCCTTCGACATCGATCGGTTCGGCAACACCACCCTGATGAGCGCCGGCTGGGCCGGGCTTACCGGCTGGTCCGCAGAAGAGGCGATGGGCATGCCGTTCGCCGACTTCATCCACGCCGAGGACCGTCCACCGGTGCTGGAAGCGTTGCAGTCTCTGATCCGCGGCGAAATCTACTCATGCCGGGTGCCGGCGCGTTGCGCGCGGCGCGATGGCCTGCACTCGTGGGTCGAGATCTACGCCCATCCCACGCTCGACGAGCAGGGACGTATAGATGGGGTGTGTGCCACCCTGAGCAACATTGCCAACCGCCGCAAAGGCATGCAGGCGCTGCGCGAGAGCGAAGCGCGCTTCCGCGCCATCACCGAGGCTTCGCCCCTGGGCGTATACGTAACCGATGCCGCCGAAAGGTGCATCTTCGCCAACGCCAATTTCCAGCATATCTGCGGCCTGCGCGCCGACGCGCTGCGCGCCAGCGGCTACCTCGCCGCAGTCCACCCAGAGGACCGACCGCGTCTACTCGAGGCGCACGAGGCGGCGCGCTGCAGCCTCACACCGTACCGCGTAGAGCACCGCTATGTGCATGCCGACGGTTCGCATACATGGACTCGCGTCGACGGCGCCCCGATCAGCGACGGCGGCACATTCCTCGGCTTCGTGCATGTCGTCGAGGACATCACCAGCCCGCGCACTGCGGACGAGACACTGCGCCGTAGCCAGGAGCGGCTGCAGCTCGCGCTGGATGGCTCAGGGGACACATTGCTCGACTGGGACCTGCGCAGCGGCGAGCTGTACCTGAGCGAGCATTGGGCGCGCATGACCGGTGGGCAGCAGGGTGCCGCCGTGACCACCGTGCGCGAATTTGTCGAGATGATCCACCCGAACGAGCGAGCCACCCTGGAGCAGACACTGGACGAGACGCTCTTGGGAGAGCGGCCGTTCCTGCGTGTGCAATACCGGGTGCGCACGCACAGCGGCGACTGGCGGTGGGTCCAGACCCATGCGCGGGTGATGGAGTGGAGCGAGGACGGCAAGCCGTTGCGGGTAACCGGAACCTGTGCGGACATCACCGAACGCAAGAACCTCGAGGCACGTCAATCCGAGTTCATGGCCACGGTCAGCCATGAGTTGCGCACGCCGCTGTCCTCGGTCATGGGGTCGCTGGAGATCCTGCGCGAGGAATTCTACGACCAGCTGCCGGCGCCGGCCCGCCGCTTCATCGATATGGGACTGCGCAACGGCAGCCAGCTCGCCAGCCTCATCAACAGCGTGCTCGACCTGGAGCGCATCGAGACCGGCGTGCACGGCTTCGAGTTCGCCGCGACGCGGGCCAGCGATCTGCTCACCCGCGCGCTGGAGGCGAACCAGACCTATGCCATGCGCTTGTCGGTGGCCCTGCACATCGAGCCGCCGCCCGACGAGGTATTCGTCTGGACCGACCCGGTGCGCGCGCAGCAGATCCTCACCAACCTGATCTCCAACGCGGTGAAGTTCTCGTCCGAAGGCGAGGACGTGGCACTGGGCTGCGAGCTGCAAAGCAAATGCGTGCGGCTGTACGTGTCCGACCACGGCTCGGGCATACCCGAAGATGCCCGCGAGCGCATCTTCCAGCGCTTCGGCCAGGCCTGCAACCAGGAGTACTCGCGCATGCCCGGCAGCGGCCTGGGGCTGTCGATCTGCAAGGCCCTCGCCACCCGGCTCGGCGGCGACATCGGCTTCCGCTCCGAGCCGGGCAAGGGCTCGGTGTTCTGGGTGGATCTGCCGCGCGCCAAGGGCGCTGCCGCTACGGCCTAGCTACCGCCTACGGCTGAACCGCAGAGGCGCAGAGACGCAGAGGCTCGCGGAGATAAAGCGAAACCGCATCGATGCGTTTATCTCGCCGCGGTCCCCATTCTGAAGTTCTCTGCGAATCTCTGCGTCCTCTGCGCCTCTGCGGTTCAGCTCTAAGCAGTAGGCTCTAGGCAGTAGGCTCTAGGCAGTAGCAAGCTCCCGCAGCACATTGCTCCAAGCCTTGGCCAGATTGTTGCGGTCGTACCCGCCGCCGCCGAACGCCATCAGGCGGCCGGCGCACTGCCGGTCGGCGAAGTGGACCAGGCTGCGAGCTGCATGGGCATGCACCTGCGGCGTGTACGTGAGATGGGCGAGCGGGTCGCCGTCGAGGCCGTCGGCGCCGCACTGGAACACCACGAACTGCGGCTCGAACTTGCGCAGGTGCGCGACCACGCGCGGCCATGCTTCGAGGAACTCGCGGTCGCCGGCGCCGGGCGGCAACGGGATATTGAGCTTGGTGCCCTTGGCGGCGCCGCGACCCGTCTCGTGCGCATGGCCGGTGCCGGGGTACAGATAGCGTCCGTCCTCGTGGATATCGGCGAAGATCAGGTCGGGGTCATCCTCGTAGGCGTAGAACACTCCGTCACCATGGTGCACGTCGATGTCAACGTAGGCCACGCGCCGGATGTCGTGCTCGCTGCGCAGGGTCTCGATCACCACGCCCAGGTCGTTGAACACGCAGAACCCGGCGGCCGAGTCCCGGCGTGCGTGGTGCAGCCCGCCGATCGGCTGGAAGGTCCGGCTGCAGTGACCGCGCATGACCTGCGCCAGCCCGTCCAGCGCGGCCCCGACCACGATCGCGCCGGCGGCGTAGACGCCGGGAAACACCGGAGTGTCGCCATTGTCGAGGAACTCCAGGCCATCGCGCTCGGCATGCAGCACCGTCTCGACGTACCTGTGCGTGTGGAAGCGCTCGATCTGCTCGGGTGCCGCCTGCGGCGCAGACCGGATCTCCACCATCTTGTCCAGCCCCTGCGCCGAGGCTTCGCGGAAGAAAGCGCCCTGCCGATCGACCCCTAGCGGATGCCCGCGGGGAAATCCGTAGCCACCGAGCGCTTCACCGTAGTACAGGCAGACATGTCTCATGTTCCTCTCCGCGGCCGGCAGGCGCAGCGCAGCCAGGCCGATGCCCCCCGCCAGCGCAATCAGCAGGCGCCTGCGGTTTTCCAGCGCGCACAGGGATCCGCTCACGCTTCGCGCCTGCGCGCCTTTGCGTTGAGAGCCTGCGACGAAGCGATCAAAGCGCAGCGCCACAGCTCCAGCACAGCTGGAAGTTGCCGGGGTTGTCCTCCCCGCAGGTCGCGCAACGCAGCGTGGTATCGATGCGCGGCGCGGCCTCGAACCTGCGCACCACCTGCTGGGCACGCTGCCAGTCGTTCTCGTTGTCGACCCACAGCTCGGGAAGTGCCTCCGTCACCGGCAGCTGCCCGACCCCGCTTTGCGCATTCTCGTTGAACACATGGACCTCGATGCCCTCCTGCTCGAGCAAGCCGCGCAGGATATGGGCATCGGGCAGGCTGGCGGCTTTGCACAGGCGTTTCATGGGCGGCACCGGCGTCTCGACTCCTGCATGTTAGCGGAACGGGCGCCGACCGGGGTGCTCATCCACGATGGAACCGTGCCGGGAACGGGCAAAGCAACTGCGCGGGAACGGGCGAGCACCGGGGCAAGGTCCTGTGTCCTGCCTGGTGGCGTCTGAGCTCGGCGAGGCCAACGGCCGAAGCTTGCGCAAGGAGAAGCTCCAGCTCTGCGCTAGAACAGATCCATCTGACCGCCGCGAGCCGGCGGCTTGAAGCGCAGCACGTCGAGCGGCTTGCGCCGTTCGCGATTGAGCCCGAAGCGGCTGCACGCGATCTCGAAGCGCTTCTCGAGCAGCTCGGCAAGCAACCCTTCACCACGGTGGCGCGAGCCGAAGTTCGGGTCGTTCTCCTTGCCCTTGCGCATCTGCCGCACGCGGCTCATCACGTGCTCGGCCTTGAGCGGGTAGTTGTGCTGCAGCCAATCCTTGAACAGCTCCTTCAGTTCCCACGGCAGGCGCATGAGCACGTAGCCCGCGCTCTTCGCACCCGCTTCGGCCGCGGCTTCCAACACCGCTTCGATGCCCGAGTCGGTGAGGAAGGGAATCACCGGTGCAGCCATGACGCCGACGGGAACGCCCGCCGCGGACAGGTTGCGGATCGCTTCGACCCGCCGGCGCGGAGCCGAGGCACGCGGCTCCATCTTGCGTGCGAGCTCATGGTCCAGCGTGGTTACGGACACGAACACCTGCACCAGGTTCTTCTGCGCCATCGGTACAAGCAGATCGAGATCGCGCTCGACCAACGCATTCTTGGTGATGATCGAGCACGGGTGCTCGCAGGCAGACAGCACCTCCAGCACCTGGCGGGTGATCTTCCATTCCCGTTCGATGGGCTGATAGGGATCGGTGTTGGCGCCGATGGTGATGGACTCGCAGCGATAGCTCGAGCGCGCCAGTTCCTCGCGCAGCAGCTCGGCCGCGTTCACCTTGGCGAACAGGCGGGTTTCGAAGTCCAGCCCCGGGGACAGCTCCAGGTAGGCGTGGCTGGGGCGGGCGTAGCAGTAGATGCAACCATGCTCACAGCCGCGGTACGGATTGATCGAGAAGTTGAACGGAACGTCAGGCGACTCGTTGCGCTGGATCAGGCTCTTGGCCGTTTCCGGGGTCACCGTAGTGCTTGGGCGCTCCGGCTCCTGCGGCAAAGGCGTGTCCCAGCCGTCGTCGAAAGCCTCACGGCGCAGGGATTCGAAGCGCCCCTCCGGGTTGAGCGTCGCGCCGCGACCCTTGGCGGGTGCGCCGTGGCCGCCGGTAACGGTCTTGAGGGGAGGCATGCTGTAAATATAAACAGCAATTGTGCGAATGTCCAGTGGGGGGTGGGAGGGAGGAGGGAGGTGAGCGGTAACGCGACGACACAGTTCCTCCCCCTTCAAGGGGGAGGGTGGAGGGGGATGGGTCGCCTCACCCTTCCCACCTTACCCTCCCATCCTCCCACCTCCCTCCCCCTCCTCCTCCTCTCCTCCCCTCCCATCCTCACCCCGTCACCATCCTCACCGCCGACTTGAACAGCACGCTGTCCGGGTCCGCGAGCCGTTCCAGGACAGTGAAGTGGTTGTCCTCCGGGCAGGGAATCTCTCCTTTGACCACGCCGGCCCAGCGTTCCTGGATCAGCGCGTGCTGCTCGTGGAAGCCTTCCTGCTCCTTGCCGCCGACCGCAAGGTAGAGCGGGGCATCGGTGGCCGCGGGCATGAGGGCCGGGCTGACCCTCTTCTGCCATCGCTGGCGTGAGGCGCACATCGACGTTGACCGACGGCGTATGCATGACCGGCGCGGCGTCGAAGATGCCGGACACCGAGAGCCCGCCCTGCACTACCTTGGCCGGCAGATCCGCGGCGAAGCGCGGCCACTGCGCCGCCAGCATCATCGCGGTGAGATGCCCGCCGGCCGAGTGACCGGCCACATGCAGCCGATGGTGAGGCGCGCCGAAGTTGCCGCCGTTGCGATACAACCAGGCTGCGGCTTGCAGGACCTGGCGCACGATGTCCTCCACTGTCACTGCCGGACACAGCGCGTAGTTGATCATCGCCACGGTGACGCCGGCATCGACGAACGGCCGCGCGACGAACGAGTGCTGGCTCTTGTCCAGCGCGCGCCAGTAGCCGCCATGGATGAACATCAGCAGCCCGCGGCTCGCGCCTTTGGCGCGGAACACGTCCAGCTTTTCCATCGGGTGGCTGCCATAGGACAGGTCGAGGTAGCCGCCCAGCGCCTGGCGGGCCTGCTCGGAGCGCTTGGCCCAGCTCTCGAAATGCTGGGCATACTCGGGGACGGCAAGGCGGGGGTTGTAGCGGGTTTCGTAGTACTGGGCGTCTTTCTTCATTTTTTGCTCGCTCCTCCTGGTGACGCCGCTATTTCACCAGAAACCAGCGTATGAGGGGTGAGGCGTGAGGCGTGAGGCGGAACCCTACCCATGACATGCATGGGTAGGGTTACGCCTCGGAGCGGGAGCTAAGGGGCCCCTCTCCCTTGATGGGAGAGGGTTGGGGAGAGGGTGAAAGTCGAATGCGCGCGATGGCCCCTCTCCCCAGCCCTTCTATGAGGGCAGGTTTGTCAAGCTCCATGCGTGTTGCCGTTAGGTCGTCCTCTTCGTTGCGCTCGATCCGACGCCTCGTGTTCGGGGGCGGGTGTGTTGGCTACGCCGGGCCACTGGCCTGGTCCACCTTCTATCCGTGTCGACACACTGGTCGAACACCCTATGCCGCATGCGCCTGGTGGCGCGTGGCGAACCCTTTGCACCAGAGTGCCCCATCTCTCACGACGGTGAGCGGTCATGCTCACCCGGCTGGGGAACGGGCCTCTGGACCTCCTGACACGCAGCGCTCGAATCAGCGCGCTACTGCTTTTTCCTCTATAGACTCAACCCCGCTTGCATCCCGCTACGCTGGCCTAGCCCGCGGCGGGCTGCGCCTTGAGCTGGGCCCCGGCGGGGATCACCCCATGCTCGAGGTAGCGCCACAGCGCCACCAGCAGACGCCTGGCCAGCGCCACGATGCCGATGCGGCGCATGCGCTTGCCCCCGGCGGCGAAGCGCTGGGCAAACCACTGGCTAAGCGCGCTGTGTGGCTGGTAGCGCAGCCAGTACCAGGCAATCTCCACCAGCAGGCTGCGCACGCGCCGGTTGCCCGCCTTGCTGATGCCCTGCTCATGCGCGCTGGCCCCGCTGTCGTAGGGGCTGGGGCTCAGCCCCACGCAGCCGGCCAGCTCGCGGCGGTTGGCAAAGCGGCGCCAGCCAAACAGCTCGCGCACCAGCACCCAGGCGCTTTGCACCCCGATGGCGCGCAGCTGCGTCAGCGCGGCCAGCGGCCCGCCCTGTTTGAGCATCGCCTCCAGCTGCCCTTGGCGCTCCCGCTCCACGGCCCCGATCTGGGTGCTCACCAGCTCCAGGCGCCGGCTCTCGCGCGCGATCTCCTGCCACAGCGCCGCGGGCAGGCGCCCCTGCAGGCCCTCCAGCCGCTGCTGCCAGTCGCGCCCGCCAATGCGCTCCAGGCGCACGTTGTGCAGCACCGCCAGGCTGCCCATGCGGCTGACATGGGCGTTGCGCTCCTTCTTCAAGCGCTCCAGCTCCCGGTGCAAGCGCCGCGCATCCTCCTGCTCCGCCGTGGGCACCCGCACCACCCGCCACACCCGCGTCTCGCCCCCCACGTAGCGCACCAGCATCTCGTAGAGCTTGGCTGCATCCAGCCCATCGCTCTTGGCCCGCCGCGCCCGCCGGTTCACCTCGATGCTCGAGGAGTCCACCACCACGTTGTCGATGCCCTGCTCGTGCGCCAGCGGTGCAGCCAGAACCCGTCGCGCCCCGCCTCGTAGCAGCTCATCACCCGCACCGGCCCGCTCAGCCCGCAGCGCTTCTTGGCCTTCGCAATGACCCCCAGCAGCCCCAGCACATCGGCCGCCTTCAGCGTGTGCTGACTGGGTGCACGCTTGCCATCGCCTATGGCCACCTTCCACTTCGCCCCCGACAGCTCCAGGGCCATGTACAGCATCACCACTACGCTCGTATCATCCACCAGGGCTTGCCTTGTCGTTTCCATTTCCATCTCCTCGTGAGTTGATCGGAATGGACTTCCTACCTCAGGAAGCTCGACTTGGCGAGCCCTTCATAGCATCTCTCCCACGAGGGGAGAGGGAGAACTACCACCTCCCCCGCGGAGAGCGGGAGATGTACCGCCTCACGCCTCCCGCCTCACGCCTCCGCCTCACGCCTCCCGCCTCACGCCTCACGCCTCCGCCTCACGGCACTCACGCGTCGCGCTCGCCCGGCGCAAGTGCCGGGAGCGGCGCGGCCGCCGGCGGCGCCAGCATCGGGCCGAGCAGCTGATCGGCCGGGTTGCCGTTGAGCATCAGCTTCCCGCCCGCCAACTCGGCGCGCAGCACGAATTTGTCGCCCTCGGGCTTGAGGACCCCGGCGGCCTCCAGTGCGGCGAGCTGTTGCTGGATGAGTTGCTCGGAGAGTTGTTTGACCTGCGCGTCGTCGGGATAGGAGCCCTGCTCTGAAAGCATCGTCACGGCATGGGCGCGGGCGTCCTTGGTCAACCAGGCGCGCAGGAGGACCGCCGACGCCTCCGCCGAGCCGGTGAATCTGGTGCGCGCCATCAGGTCGGCAGGCGAGGCGATCTGGGTGAAGTCCTTGCCGTCGAAGCCGAGCACCGCGGAACCGCTCAGCGCACCGTTGGCTGTCTTCACGCCGAGCTGCTTGACGCGCACCTCCGGCGATCCCTTCAGCAGCTCGTTCATCAGCCCCAGCCACAGCTGGCCGGCGAGCCGGGTCTGCGCCTGCTGGCTCACGCCTGCCTGCTCGGCATTGGTAACGTCGTCGAAATACTTGCTCAGGGCCTTCTTGTCCAGCCGGTCGACCTCCAGTTCCAGGACCGCATCGCTGAACCCTTGCTGCTCCATGCCCACTCCGGTTGCCACGCCTTCCTTCACTTTGAACGCGTAGCCCACCAGGATGGTCTCGCCTTGGTTGCGCTGGAGCATGGTGGTCTCGATCCCCTTGAGCACACCACCGCCGCCGCCGGGACTTTCGAGCGCCAGCTGGCCCACGGCGAGGCGCGTCTCGCCTTGCCAGTCGAGCTGGCTGCCGGCAGTGGTCCACTCGCCCTGCAGGCTGGCGCGTGTCAGATCCGCCGCTGCACCGCCGCCCGCGAATGCGAGCCGCGGCATGTTCAGATCGAGCTTCATCTTCGAGCTGCCGGTAAAGCGCAGGGTGCCCTGCGCTCCGCCCCAGGTGAGCTTGACGTCGGGTTGCGTGAGCAGCGAGCGGCTGAACGCGGGCGAGGCGATGCGCACGGCCACGTTGCGTTCGAAGTCGACGATGGTGTCGACGGTCAGCGCCGGCTGCTTGGCGAAATAGTAATCGGCCGCCGCCTGCACCTGCTGTGGCCAGCGCGGCGTGGAGCGCATCCGCAGCAGCCCCACGCGCGGGTCGGGCAGCTGGTCGATGTCGTGGTGGACATCGAAGTAGACCTCGGGGTCGGCTTTGAGGCTGATGCGATGCAGTGCAGTGGACCCCAGCCAGCCGCGCCGGTACTGCACCAGGGTCACCGCGAAGGGAGAGTTGCCGCCGCTGCGCTCCGCTATCCCCGCGCGGAAGTGCTTTTCGGCCTCGATACCGAGATACCACGGCAGCGCCGCAGCGCCGACGACCATCGCTCCCAGCAACAGACCCAGCGCGATCCCGATCTTCTTCATCCCCGTGCTCCTTGGTTAGAATCTGTCTGCCGCTGGTGGTCTCAGTGCTTGGTTGGGGGGATGTGCATCCCGCTGGTGCCGCGGCCTCGACCGCCCGGAACCAGCACCATTCATGCCCATGCCTGACGGGCGATGTGTCAGCTCTGTAAAAAGCGCTCGAGGCCGGCGTGCTACCATCCGGGGACAGTTGAAGGAACCGCGATGACCGCCGGCTTCGTCCATCCCGAGTACCTCGTCGATACCGATTGGCTCGCTGCACACCTCACCGATCCGCGCGTTCGCATCCTGGACTGCACCACCCACCTGCCCCCGCTGCCCGACTTCTCGCTCTACACGGTGGTGCCTGGGCGCGAGGATTTCGAGAAGGCGCACATCCCCGGCGCGCTGTTCGTGGATATCGACCACGACGTCTCCACCCCACACCCGCGCCTGCACTTCATGCTGCCCGCAGCCGATACCTTCGCCGCCGCGATGTCGCGCCTGGGCATCGGCGATGACACGCAGGTAGTGAGCTACGCGAGCGCCAACCACTGGTGGGCCACGCGCATGTGGTGGATGCTGCGGGTGTTCGGTCACGAACAAGTCGCCGTGCTCGACGGCGGATTCCAGAAATGGCAGCGCGAGGGCCGCCCGACGCAGCGCGGGCCGGCTCGCGCGGTCCCGGCCGCGACCTTCACTGCGCGTTACCGGCCGGAGCTGGTGGCGTACCAGGACGACCTGCTGCGCGCCATCGGCGCGAGCGAGGTGTGCACAGTCAATGCGCTGCGGCCGGAGCAGCATGCGGGAACCGGCGGCGTGCACTACGGGCGGCGCGGCCACATCACCGGCAGCATCAACATCGCGGCCGTACAGCATCTGAACCCCGACAATACGTTCAAGCCCGCCGCAGAGCTGCGCGCTTTGTTCGCCCCGGCATTGGCGAGCCCGCAGGTCATCACCTACTGTGGCGGAGGCATCGCCGCCACCAGCGTTGCCTTCGTGCTGGCGCTGCTGGGCTACGACAAGGTCAAGGTGTACGACAACTCGCTGACCGAGTGGGCGGCGGATTCGAGGCTGCCGATGCAGACCGGAGCGTGACGGGCGCACGCGGCATGTCGCCGCTCGACAACTGGCGGATCGCCCACGGCACGAGGCCATGGTTGCCGGGGGTATACTCGGCAGCTGATCATCCACGGAGGAGCGCATGCCTGCGTTCACGGTCAACGGCCAGCCGGTGCAGGTCGATGCCGACCCCGACACCCCGCTGCTGTGGGTGCTGCGGGACTATCTCAACCTCACCGGCACCAAGTACGGTTGCGGTGTGGCCGCCTGCGGCGCCTGCACCGTGCACCTGGACGGCGATGCGCTGCGCTCCTGCGTCATGCCCGTGTCGGCGTGCGAGGGCAAGCAGGTCACCACCATCGAGGGCGTCAAGCGCGAGGGCAGCCTGCATCCGGTTCAGCAGGCGTGGATCGATCATCAGGTCCCGCAGTGCGGGTACTGCCAGTCGGGGATGATCATGGCGGTGCTGGCGCTGCTCGGCGCCAACCACAATCCGAGCGACGAGGACATCGCTACAGCAATCACGAACATCTGCCGCTGCGGCACTTACCGGCGCGTGAAGCAGGCGATCCGGGCGCTGGCGATCGCACCGCCGGCCAAAGGATAAGCCGACCCGCATGCCCAGCGCATTGCCCACTCCAGGCAAGCCACGCAGCAGGTGGCGCCGCCGCTTCCTCATCACCGCCGGCGTACTCGGCGGGGCCATGGCGCTCGGGCTGTGGCGCCTGTACCGCGCGCGCGACCGCATCACTCCTCCGGCCGGCCTGCAGGCGCGCTCGGGCGAGGCCATCCTCACCGCCTGGATCAAGATTGCGCCCGATGATCGCGTGACGGTCGAGGTTGCGCGCCAGGAGATGGGCCAGGGGATAACGACCTCGCTGCCTATGCTGGTTGCGGAGGAGCTGGATGCCGATTTCGCCCAGGTGCGCTTCGAGGAGGCGCCGGTCGATCCGGTTTACGCCAACGCCACGATGCTGGGCGACGGCGTGCCCTTCCGGCCAGACGATGCAGGCTGGCTGGCGGCGATCGCGCGCGTGACCCAGTACAGGATCGGCGAGGCCCTCGGCGTGATGGCCACCGGCGGATCGACCAGCGTGCGCGACGCCTGGGAGCCCATGCGCCGTGCCGGCGCGACCGCGCGTGCAATGCTGCTGCAGGCGGCGGCGCAGAAGTTCAGCGTGCCGGTAGCCGAATGCACTGTCCGCAACGGCATCGTCGAGCACCCCGGCTCGAGGAAGCGAGCCGAGCTTCGGCGAGCTCGCGCTGGAGGCAGCCAAGCTGCCGATCCCCACCGAAGTCGCGCTGAAGGACCCCGCGCGCTTCCGCCTGCTCGGCAAGCCGCAGCGCCGGCTCGACATTCCCGCCAAGGTGGACGGCACGGCGCAGTTCGCCTGCGACGTGCGCCTTCCCGGCATGCTCTACGCCGCGATCGCGCAGTGCCCGGTGTTCGGCGGCGCGGTACGCTCGTACAACGCCGAACAGGCCAGGACCCGGCCCGGTGTGAAGGGCGTCCTGGCGCTGCCGGCCACCAGCACATCGGCCGCGGCGGTGGTGGCCGTCGCAGAGCACTACTGGCAGGCCAGGTCGGCGCTCGCCCAGGTCGAGATCGTCTGGGACGAAGGGCCGAACGCGGCACACGCCACGGCCCTGCAGCGCAGCCGCTACCAGGAGCTGCTCGCTTCCGGCGAAGCCAGGACCTACGACGAAGCGGGCGACATCGACACGGCCTTCGCGAGCCCCCCGCGCCTGGTGGAAGCGGACTACTTCGTGCCGTACCTCGCCCACGCCGCCATGGAGCCGATCAACTGCACCGCAGTCGTGCGCGACGGCAGCTGCGAGGTGTGGGTCGGCAATCAAGCGCCGACGCTGGTGAGGTGGTATGCGGCCGATGCCGCGGGCATCGACAGCGCCAGGGTCACGGTCCACACGCCCTACCTCGGCGGGGGCTTCGGCCGCCGGGTCGAGATGGACGTGGTGATGCAGGCGGTGACGCTGGCGAGGCAGCTCCCGGATACGCCGGTGCAGCTGATCTGGTCGCGCGAGGAGGACATGCAGCACGACGTGTACCGGCCCATGGCGGCGGCCAGGCTGCGTGCCGCGCTCGACTCCACCGGCAACATCACCGCCTGGTACAACCGCATCGTCGGCCAATCCTGCACCGGCAGCCTCACCGCGCGCCTGCTGCCCGCCGCCGCCTCCGACCTGATGAAGGACAAGACCAACGTCGAGGGCGCCTTCGACCTGCCCTACGCTCTGCCGAACCGCAAGGTCGAGCACGTGCTCACGCACGAGCCGGTGCCGGTGGGGTTCTGGCGCAGCGTCGGCCACAGCTACAACGCTTTCTTCACCGAGTGCTTCATCGACGAGTGTGCCAGCGCCGCGGGAGAGGATCCCTACGAGTTCCGCCGCGCCCTGCTCAAGGGCCGGCCGCGCCACCGGGCCGTGCTCGAGCTGGCGGCGAAGAGGGCGGGATGGGAGGATTCTCTGCCCGCCGGGGTCGGGCGCGGACTCGCGCTGGCCGAGAGCTTTCACAGCATCGTCGCCCAGGTGGCCGAAGTGGAAGTCAGGGATAACGCGCTGGTGGTGCGTCGCATCGTCTGCGCGGTGGACTGCGGCTTTGCCGTCAACCCCGACACCGTGGTCGCGCAGATGGAGAGCGGGATCGTGTTCGGGCTCACCGCTGCGTTGTTCGGCGAGATCACCCTCGCCAGGGGGCGCGTGGAGCAGAGCAACTTTCCGGGCTACGAGATGGTGCGCCTGGCGCAGACGCCCGAGATCGAGGTACACATCGTCGAATCCGGCATCGAGCACCTCGGCGGGATCGGCGAGCCGGGCACGCCGCCCGTGGCGCCCGCGGTGTGCAACGCGCTGTTCGCCATCAGCGGCAAGCGCATTCGCTCCCTGCCGATCCGGCTTTAACATGTAGCGCAATCACCAAGCAGATCGACCGGTAGGCCGCCCGCGGGTTGAAGAAAGCCCCTCCCCCTCGCGGGAGAGGGCAGGGAAGGGGGATTGTTCCTGGCAGACCACAGAGGAAGTTCACCAGTTCGCTCGCGCGGCTATTGAACGCTAGCTCGCCCAGTCGCGATTTGCATCGCTGGATCCCCGGTGACCTGCCAAACAGTATCCCCCTCTCCCCTGCCCTCTCCCACCGGGGGAGAGGGAGTTTTTTTCAACCGGGCGGACCAGCCTACCGGGCAGCTGTTCTGCGAGCAATCTGTCTTCCTCGAAGGTATCCGCATGAAACATAACCTCGCGCTCGCGAGCTTCCTGCTCGCGCTGCTCGCCCCGGCGTTTGCGGCGCCCCCCTATCAGCGCCCGGCCGGCATCGCCGACGGCAAGGAGCCGTTGATCGTCGCGGGCTATCGGGCGTTGTTCACCTGCTCCGCGCATTTCTTCGCGGGCCGGCCGCTGGAGGATATCAAGAAGGTCGAGCTCGCCGACGTGGAAGGTCTCGGTTATCCCGATCCGGTGATCGATGAGCAGCGCCGCATCGTGACGGCGACGGATATCTACGGCAGAATCCTGCGCATCGCCGCCTTCCGCGACACCATGGGCTGCACGATCCTGCCGCCTCCTTGGGGAATGGGCGATATTCCGCGCCTGCCCTACGTGTCATACGACCGCGCCGCCCGATGTCGCCGATCTCCCTTTTCCGGCGGGGGACCGCATCGAGCTGCCCGCCGACGGCCTCGACGCAAGCGCCTCGAGCGCTTGCGCCGGTGCTGGAGCGAGCCTTCGACGGCAGGAGCTACGGGAGACGCCGAGGGATGACTACTGCCGCCGTGATCGTCGTCAAGAACGGCAGGATCATCGCCGAGCGCTATCGGCCCGGCTTCGGCATCCACTCCGGCTACCGCACGTGGTCCACGGCCAAGAGCATCTCGGCGGCACTCATCGGTATCGCGGCCAGGCAAGGCCTGCTGGACCTGGACGCTCCGGCCGACATCCCGGAATGGGCGCTATCCCGGCGACCCGCGCCAGGCGATCACCTACAAGCATCTGCTGTGGATGTCCAGCGGCCTGTTCAGCGGCGGCCCGAACACCTACGCGATCTATTTCGGCGGGCAGGACGTGATCAGCGCGGCGACGACCACGCCGTTGGAGGCCGCCCCCGGCACACGCTGGAAGTACGCGAACAACGATACGCTGCTGTTGCTGCGCGCGCTGCGTCATCGGCTGGGCGACGATCTGCGCTACCTGCGCTTCCCGTATGACGAGCTGCTGCGCCCGCTCGGCATGTACCACACCCGCATGGAGATCGATCATCTGGGCAACTTCGTCGGCTCGAGCCAGACCTACACGACGGCGCGCGACCTCGCACGCTTCGGGATGCTGCTCGCCAACGACGGCGTCTGGAACGGCAAGCGGCTGCTGCCCGAGGGCTGGGTAAAGTTCTCGCGCACACCTGCGCCTGCTCGACCCGTTAGTCAGCGGAGACTGGGGCTACGGTGCGCAGTTCTGGCTGCTGGACCAGATGCCCGGCGTGCCGCCCGGCACGTTCACCACCGCCGGCCGCAAGGGGCAGTTCGTCACCGTGGTCCCCGGACATGATCTGGTGATCGTGCGCACCGGCGTCGATCCGGAGGGCAAGCGCTGGCGGCAGGACCGGCTGGTTGCGGACGTCGTCGAGACGCTTGGCAGGTAGAATCCCGCGCATGCAGTTCAACGGTGCGTGCGCATCCTGTGGATCGGCGGGGCGACGGTGCCGAAGCTGGAACTGTCCTCGCACTCGCTGGGCAGGTCGGACGGAAGCAGTGGACGCTCCGGGAGCGCGTAATGGACGTCCCTGTATTTGCCCTGGCGGAACAGCCTGAGCTTGATGGTGCCGCCGACCTTGAGCCCGCGCATGACATGAGCGAGGTTCTCGCTGGCCGTCATCGCAGCGCCATTGATACTGACAACGATATCGCCCCCCAGCAGCACCGAAGTCCCGCCCAGCGACAACTCCATCGTTCCACCCTCGATACCGGCCTTCTCCGCCGGGCTGCCGGGCTCGACCACCTCCACCAGCAGGCCCTCGACCAGCGGAATCTGCAGCAGCTTCTGCAGCTCCTTGCCGACGACCTGGCCGTGGAAGCCGATCCACGGCCGGATCACCCTGCCCTCGCTGACCAGCGCCGGCAGCAGCGCTTTCGCGACATCGACCGGGATCGCGAACCCGATGTTCTGAGCCGAGGGAATGATCTCGGCATTGATGCCGATCACCTCGCCGCAGCGGTTGAGCAACGGTCCGCCCGAGTTGCCCGGGTTGATCGGCGCGTCGGTCTGGATCAGCGGCTCCTGCAGCGAGAACGGAGTGTCCTGCAATAGCCGGTTCAACCCGCTCACGATGCCGCGCGTGACAGTCTGGTCCAGCCCCAACGGGTTGCCGATGGCGATGACGTCCTCGCCTGCGCGTAAGCTGCTCGAGTCGCCCAGCTTCAGGACCGGGAGGATTCCCTTGGCCGGTTTGGGTATCTGGATGACGGCGACGTCGAAGATAGGATCCGCGCCCACCAGGCGCGCCGGTATGACTC
This sequence comes from uncultured beta proteobacterium, assembly GCA_963827575.1. Lineage (GTDB taxonomy): Bacteria > Pseudomonadota > Gammaproteobacteria > Burkholderiales > SHXO01 > SHXO01. Next base: position 93,789 of record CAWHCG010000015.1, on the reverse strand, counting down.
TCCCGTCGTCGAGGGTCACCACCAACGACTGCTTTCCGAACACCACGTGCGAGTTGGTGAGGATCAGCCCGTCCTCCTGAATGATGAAGCCCGACCCCAGCGACTGGCTGACCCGCCCCTGCAGGCGGTAAGGGTTGATGGACTGGGCGGTGATCGACACCACGGCTGGAGAGGCCTGCTCGTACAGCTCCGGGATGGGCCGCGAGCAGGCGACAGGCTTCTTGTCTGCTGCCACCGACTGCGGCACGGATGCGAAGTTGACCAGGAGGCAGCAGATCACGATACCTGCTCTGGCGTTGCCGGATGAGGACGTGCGCATGGGACGGACTCGCTCGAAAGAGGGTGAATGGGGAGGGCTCGAGACGGACGGCTCCAGCGCAGGTTCCGTCTCGCGAAGCTCACATCCTACGCCTTGGATGTGCGCATCTGCATGTATTACACGCCGTTACAAAACGCCCATGCTTTGAAATGTCGCGCTTACAGTGCGCGCGTCTAATGGGGGCGGCGGCGGGCAACCCGCCAGCCGCAATAGCAACAGGGAGTGCAGGTGCAACACCGCGATGAGGTGTCGAAGCCGAACGTCAGTTGAAGCTCCCGCCCAGTGTGCAGCGCGTTGGCAAATCACAGGAGACAGTTATGAGTTCCGATTCCGGGAGATCCGACGCGGGGAGATCCGATTCGGGGAGATCCGGTTTGGGCGTCCCGAAGCAGCGCCTCGACCCGAGTAAGCCGCTGCCCGGGGGAGCGACGGCAGTCCAGGCCGACGACTACCGGCGGGCAATGGGGGCTTGCCTGGAGGCGCGAGGCTATACGGTCGAGTAGGCGCCGGCACCGGGGAGGTAGAACAGAACATGATCCGAGCCGCTCGCACGGCAATGCTGCACTGGCATTGGTGGGCCGCACTCCTGGCCGTTGCCATGGTGGCCACGGCGGGATACTTCTACTACGCACGGCAAGGCAACGCACAGGTCGCCGCCAAGGGCTCGGCGCGGGATGCGGCTGCACGCAGCGTGCCGGTTGCGGCCACCGCAGCCAGGACCGGCGACATCGGCGTATACCTGACGGGGCTGGGCTCGGTCACGCCGCTCAACACGGTCACGGTGAAGAGCCGTGTCGATGGGCAGCTCGTCAAGGTGCTGTTCCGCGAGGGCGAGGTGGTGCGCGCCGGCGACCGCCTGGCCCAGATCGATCCGCGCCCGTTCGAAGTCCAGCTCGCGCAGGCCCAAGGTCAGCTTGAGCGCGATCGCGCGTTGCTGCACAACGCGCAGCTCGACCTCGAGCGCTACGGCACGCTGCTCAAGCAGGACTCGATCGCGGAGCAGCAGGTCGCCACGCAGAAGTCGCTCGTGGCCCAGTACGAGGGTGCGCTGCGGGTCGATCAAGCGGCCGTGGACAACGCCAAGCTGCAGCTCGCCTACTCCAGCATCTCCGCACCGATCAGCGGACGGCTGGGCTTGCGCCTGGTGGACGAGGGCAACATGGTGCACGCCAGCGACACCAACGGGCTGGTCGTGATCACGCAGCTCCAGCCGGTCACCGTCGTCTTCTCGATCCCCGAGGACCGGATTGCCGAAGTAATGAAGCGGTTGCGCGCGGGCGAGCGCCTGACGGTCGACGCCTACGACCGCGACCAGAAGAACAAGCTCGCCACCGGCTCGCTGCTGACCGTCGACAACCAGATCGACCCGACCACGGGCACGGTGCGCCTCAAGGCCCTTTTCAGCAATGAGGACAGCGGGCTGTTCCCCAACCAGTTCGTCAACGCCAGGCTGCTGCTGAGGGTGGAGAAGGACGCCACGTTGATTCCGACGGTGGCCGTGCAGCGCGGGGCGCAAGGCCCCTTCGTCTATGTCGTCAAGCCCGACCAGACGGTCGGCGTGCGCCCGGTTACGGTCGGTGCAACCCAGGGCGACGACGCCGCGATCGCCTCGGGCGTTGCGCCCGGCGAGCTGGTCGTGGTGGACGGCGCCGACAAGCTGCGTGAGGGCAGCAAGGTGGAGCTGCAGACCGCACCTGCCCGAGGATCTGGTCCGCCCGGGCCGCGTCGGCAGGCGAAGCCGTGAACCTCTCGCAGCCGTTCATTCTGCGACCGGTGGCGACTGCGCTGCTGATGGTCGCGCTGCTGCTGACCGGCGCGGTCGCATACCGGCTCCTGCCGGTGTCGGCGCTGCCGCAGGTGGACTACCCGACCATCCAGGTCGTCACCTTCTATCCCGGCGCGAGCCCCGACGTGATGGCTTCGTCCGTGACTGCGCCGCTGGAGCGCCAGCTCGGACAGATGCCGGGGCTGAACCAGATGACGTCGTCGAGCTCGGGCGGCAGCTCGGTCATCACGCTGCAGTTCAACCTCGACCTGGACCTCGACGTGGCCGAGCAGGAGGTCCAGGCGGCCATCAATGCGTCCTTCAGCTACCTGCCCCGCGACCTGCCCAATCCGCCCGTCTACAGCAAGGTGAACCCGGCGGATGCACCGGTGCTGGCGCTGGCCTTGACGTCCAAGACGCTGCCGCTGCCGCAAGTGCAGGATCTCGCCGACACGCGGCTGGCGCAGAAGATCTCCCAGCTTCCCGGCGTGGGCCTGGTGAGCATCAGCGGCGGGCAGCGCCCCGCGGTGCGGGTGCAGGCCAATCCCAAGGCGCTGGCCTCGTATGGCATCGGGCTCGAGGACCTGCGCACTGCGATCGCGGCGGCCAACGTCAACCAGGCCAAGGGCACCTTCGACGGGCCACACCGCGCCTACACCATCGGCGCCAACGACCAGCTGCTGTCCAGCAGCGAATACCGGCCGCTGATCGTGGCTTACCGCAACGGCTCGCCCGTGCACCTGTCCGACGTGGCCGACGTGATCGACGACGCCGAGAACGTGAAGCAGGCCGCCTGGATGAACGATGTGCCCGCGGTGATCCTCAACATCCAGCGCCAGCCCGGTGCGAACGTGATCGAGGTCGTGGACCGGGTGAAGAAGCTGCTGCCGCAGCTGCAAAGCGCGTTGCCGGCCTCGGTGCAGGTGGCCACCCTGACCGACCGCACCACCACGATCCGCGCGTCGGTGCGCGAGGTGCAGTTCTCGCTGCTGCTGTCGGTGGCCCTGGTGGTGATGGTGATCTTCCTGTTCCTGCGCAACCTGGCCGCAACCGTCATCCCGAGCGTATCGGTGCCGCTGTCCCTGGTGGGGACCTTCGGCGTGATGTATCTCGCCGGGTTCAGCCTCGACAACCTGTCGCTCATGGCGCTCACCATCGCCACCGGGTTCGTGGTCGACGACGCCATCGTGATGATCGAGAACATCGCCCGCTACGTCGAGGAGGGCGAGCCGCCGCTGCAGGCGGCGCTGAAGGGCGCCAGGCAGATCGGATTCACCATCCTGGCGCTGACCGCCTCCCTCATCGCGGTGCTGATCCCGCTGCTGTTCATGGCCGACGTGGTGGGGCGCCTGTTCCGCGAGTTCGCCATCACCTTGAGCGTGACCATTCTGATCTCGGCCGTCATCTCCCTGACCTTGACGCCGACCATGTGCGCCCGGCTGCTGCAGGCATCGGCCCGAGTCCGAGCAAGGCCGCTTCTACCGCGTCACCGGCCGCGCCATCGACCGGTTGATTGAGCTCTACGGCCGCACGCTGCGCTGGGTGCTCGCGCGTCAGCCGTTCACGCTGCTGGTGGCGGTCGCCACGCTGGCCGCGACGGTGCTGCTGTATGTCGTCGTTCCCAAGGGCTTCTTCCCGGTCCAGGACACCGGCGTGATTCTCGGCATCTCCGAAGCCCCGCAGTCGATCTCCTTCTCCGCCATGGCGCAACGCCAGCAGGCTCTGGCGCGGGTAATCCTGCGCGACCCGGCGGTGGAGAGTCTGTCCTCCTTCATCGGCATCGACGGCACCAACACGACGCTCGAACAGCGGGCGACTCCTGATCAACCTCAAGCCGCTCGAGGAGCGCGGGGTAAGCGCATCGGATGTGATCCGCCGGCTGCAGCCCAAGCTCGCGCAGGTCGATGGCATTGGCCTGTTCATGCAGCCGGTGCAGGACCTGTCGATCGAAGACCGGGTGAGCCGCACGCAGTATCAGTACACCCTGAGGATCCGGATCCAAGGAGCTCGCCATCTGGTGCGGCACGGCTGGTGCAGCGCCTGCACGCGGTTCCCGTCCTGCGCGACGTGGCGAGCGACCAGCAGGACCAGGGCCTGCGGGCGGTACTGGATCATCGATCGCAGCACTGCATCGCGGCTGGGCCTGACTCCGCAGATGATCGACGACACGCTGTACGACGCCTTCGGGCAGCGGCTGGTCTCCACCATCTTCACCGAGCTCAACCAGTACCGCGTGATACTGGAGGTCAAGCCGCGAGTTCCAGAAAGGGCCGGCGGCGCTGGCGGACATCTACGTGCAATCGCCGTCCGGCAGTCAGGTGCCCCTGAGCGCGATCACCCGGCTGTCCGAGCAGACCGGCCCGCTCTCCATCAATCACCAGGGCCAGTTCCCGGTCGTGACCGTGTCCTTCAACCTGGCGCCCGGCGCGTCGCTCGGCGAGGCGGTGCAGGCCATCGAAGCGGTCCAGCAGGAGCTGGGCATGCCGGCCAGCATCCAGGCTCGCTTTCAGGGGGCGGCGGAGGCGTTCCGCGCGTCGCTCGCCAACGAGCTGATCCTGATCCTGGCAGCGGTGCTGACGGTGTATATCGTGCTGGGTGTCCTCTACGAGAGCTACATCCATCCGATCACGATCCTGTCGACGCTGCCGTCCGCCGGGATGGGCGCGTTGCTCGCGCTGATGCTGACGCGGACCGACCTGGGTGTAGTCGCGGTGATCGGCATCATCCTGTTGATCGGCATCGTCATGAAGAACGCCATCATGATGATCGACTTCGCGCTGGAGGCGGAGCGCCGCGAAGGCAAGCCGCCGCACGAGGCGATCTATCAGGCGTGCCTGCTGCGCTTCCGGCCGATCTTGATGACTACGCTGGCGGCGCTGCTGGGCGCGCTGCCGCTGGCACTCGGCGGCGGCGTGGGCGCGGAGCTGCGCAGCCCGCTGGGCATCGCCATCGTCGGCGGCTTGATCGTGAGTCAGCTGCTGACGCTCTACACCACGCCGGTGATCTACCTGGCATTCGATCGGCTGGCGCGGCGAGTGGCGCGCCGCGAGCGCAAGGCTCAGGTTCCGCAGCGCTGGGCGAGGAGCGGCCTTGAACATCTCCGCGCCCTTCATCCGTCGCCCGGTCGCCACGACGCTGCTCACCGCCGGGCTGGCGGTGGCCGGCGCGATTGCCTTCCAGCTGTTGCCGGTCGCGCCGCTGCCGCAGGTGGACTTCCCCACGATCAGCGTGTCGGCTGGCCTGCCGGGCGCGAGTCCCGAGACGATGGCCACTGCGGTGGCCACCCCGCTCGAGCGTCAGCTCGGCCGCATCGCCGGGGTCACCGAGATGACCTCGACCAGCAGCATCGGCTCGACCAACATCATCCTGCAGTTCGACCTCAACCGGAACATCGACGGCGCCGCACGCGACGTGCAGGCTGCGATCAACGCGGCCCGCAGCCAGCTGCCCGCCAACCTGCCGAGCAATCCGAGCTACCGCAAGGTCAATCCGGCGGACGCGCCGGTGATGATCCTGGCGCTCACCTCGGAGACCGCGACCCGGGGGCAGATGTACGACGCCGCCTCGACCATCCTGCAGCAGAAGCTGTCGCAGTTCGAGGGCGTGGGCCAGGTGCAGGTCGGCGGCGGCTCGTTGCCGGCCGTGCGCGTGGACCTGAACCCGACCGCGCTCAACAAATACGGAATCGGCCTGGGGGACGTGCGCAGCATGCTGGCGAGCGCCAACGCCAACTCTCCCAAGGGCCATCTCACGGACGGCGAGCGCACCTGGGAAGTGGCTGCCAACGATCAGCTGCTGAAAGCCGACGACTACCGCGGCTTGATCGTCACTTACCGCAACGGTGCGCCGGTGCGGCTGACCGACGTCGCCGACGTGCACGATTCGGTCGAAGACCTGCGCAACGCGGGGCTGGCCAACGGCAAGCCTGCCGTGCTGGTGATCCTGTATCGGCAGCCGGCCGCCAACATCATCCAGACGGTGGACCGGGTGCGCGAGGCGCTCCCGCAACTGCAGGCGTCGATTCCCAGCGCGATCAACCTGTCCGTCGTGCTCGACCGCACGACCACGATCCGCGCATCGCTGCACGACGTGGAGATCACGCTGCTGATCGCGACGGCGCTGGTGATCCTGGTGGTGTTCGTGTTCCTGCGCGACGTGCGCGCCGCCCTGATCCCGACCGTTGCGGTGCCGGTTTCGCTGATCGGGACCTTCGGCGTGATGTACCTGTTCGGCTACAGCCTGGACAACCTGTCGCTGATGGCGCTGACCATCGCCACCGGGTTCGTGGTCGACGACGCGATCGTGGTGCTCGAGAACGTCTCCAGGCACATGGAAAAAGGCATGTCGCCGATGAAGGCAGCCATTCAGGGTGCCGGCGAAGTCGGGTTCACCGTCTTGTCCATGAGCGTCTCGCTGGTGGCGGTGTTCATCCCGATCCTGCTGATGGGCGGAATGGTCGGACGTCTGTTCCGCGAGTTCGCGGTGACCCTCTCGGCCGCCGTGCTGATCTCGCTGCTGGTCTCGCTCACCGACGACGCCGATGCTGTGCGCGCGGATCCTGAGGCCGGAGAAGGGCCGCACCCACGGCAGACTGTACCGGGCGAGCGAGCGCGCCTTCGCAGTGGCTCCACGGCCGCTACGACCGGAGCCTGTCGTGGGCACTGCGGCATCCGCGCACCATGATCGTGGTGACGCTCGCGTCCGTGGCATTGAACATCTACTTGTTTGCCATCGTCCCGAAGGGATTCTTTCCGCAGCAGGATACCGGCCGGCTGGCCGGGCTCGGTCCAGGGGGCCCAGGACATCTCCTTCCAGGCCATGCGCGGGAAGCTCGAGGAGCTCGTCGCCATCGTCCAGGCCGATCCCGCGGTGCAGAACGTGCTGGGCTTCACCGGCGGCGGCTCGCGCAATACCGCGCGCGTGTTCGCGGAGCTCAAGCCGCTGGACGAGCGCAACGTGAGCGTCGACCAGGTCATCGGACGCCTGCGCGGCCAGCTCGCCACGGTGCCGGGCGCCACGCTCTATCTTCAGGCCGTGCAGGACGTGCGCGTGGGTGGCCGCTCGAGCAATGCGCAGTACCAGTTCACACTTCAGGGCGAAAGCCTGGCGGAGCTGTCCGACTGGGTCCCGCGCGTGCTCCAGCAGCTGCGCGCGCTTCCGCAGCTGACCGACGTGAGCAGCGACCAGCTCGACAAGGGCATGAAGGCCGCCCTGACGATCGATCGCAGCACTGCCTCCCGCCTCGGCTTGACGCCGAAGATGATCGACGACACGCTGTACGACGCCTTCGGGCAGCGGCAGGTCTCCACCATCTACACGCAGCGCAACCAGTATCACGTCGTGATGGAGGTCGAGCCGCGCTACTGGCAGCGGCCCGAGACGCTGCGCGACATCTACGTGCGCTCGCCCGCGGGCGTGCAGGTGCCGCTCAGCGCGTTCACGTCGTACCAGGCGACCAACGATACGCTGTCGGTCAACCACCAGGGCCAATTCCCGGCGATCACGCTGTCGTTCAACCTGGCGCCCGGCGTCGCGCTGGGCGAGGCCGTGCGCATCGTCGAGGACACCCTGCGCCAGATGGGATTGCCGGCGAGCGTGCGCGGGAAGTTCCAGGGCACCGCGCAGGCCTTCCAGGCATCACTCTCCAGCCAGCCGTGGCTGATCCTCGCCGCGCTGGTGACGGTCTACATCGTGCTGGGCATCCTGTATGAAAGCTATGTCCACCCGATCACCATCCTCTCCACGCTGCCCTCCGCCGGGGTGGGCGCAATCCTGGCACTGCTGATCTTCCGCACCGAGCTCACCGTCATCGCGATCATCGGCATCATCCTGTTGATCGGGATCGTGAAGAAGAACGCCATCATGATGATCGACTTCGCCTTGGCGGCCGAGCGGACCCAGGGAAAGACCTCGGTCGAGGCCATCTACGAGGCCTGCCTGATGCGCTTCCGGCCGATCATGATGACCACGATGGCGGCGTTGCTGGGGGCCTTGCCCCTGGCGATCGGCGCCGGAACAGGCTCCGAGCTCCGCCGTCCGCTCGGCATCGCCATCGTCGGAGGATTGATGGTCAGCCAGCTGTTGACGCTCTACACCACGCCGGTCGTGTACCTGTACCTGGACCGGCTCAGCCTCTGGGTCAAAGGCCTGCGTGCGAAACGTCCGGGGGCGCCTGCGGCGAGATTGAGGTCGGCGCAATGACGATGCGTCATTGGCCCATGGCTCCCACCACCCCGTCACGCTGCCGCGTGCCACCCCGCGGGCAGGCTCCCACCTCCCCGCCCACTTCGTTGGCACCCCTCCTCGGGCAGGAGGGGAGTGACTCCTGCCTTCTCCCCGCCTCTCACGAGGCGGGGTGGCGCGCGCAGCGCGACGGGGCGGTGTGGTGTGGCTGCGTCTGGGACGCTTCGTCGGTCACCTTCCCCTGCCGGGGCTGCTCGGAATGCTCGCGCTGCTCGCCGGCTGCACCGTGGGCCCCGACTACGTGAGGCCCACAGCCGAGGCACCCGCCGCGTTCAAGGAGTCCGAAGGCTGGAAGGTCGCGCAGCCGCAGGACGAGATCCCGCGCGGCAAATGGTGGGAGATGTTCAACGACCCGCAGTTGAGCGCGCTGGTGGAGCAGGTCGACGTCTCCAACCAGACGATCGCTGTGGCGCAGGCGAACTTCCAGCTGGCGCGGGCATTGGTGCAGGGGGCACGCTCCGCCTACTTCCCGACGGTGGGCGTGGGGGCCGCAGTCACGCGCTCGAGCCAGTCGTCCACGCTGGGCAGCCAGCCCGTGGCGCGCGGCGTGAATACCGACTACCTCCTGTCGGGCGACGTATCCTGGGAGGTGGACTTGTGGGGCCGCGTCCGCCGCAGCGTCGAGAGCAACGAGGCGAGCGCGCAGGCGAGCGCCGGGGATCTGCAGACGGCCCGGCTAAGCGCGCAAGCCGAGCTCGCGCAAGACTACTTCCAGCTCCGCGCGCTGGACGCGGAGAGGCAGTTGCTGGAAGCCTCTGTCGTCGCCTATCAGAAGTCGCTACAGCTCACGCAGAACCGCTATGCCGCGGGGGTAGCCTCCAAGGTGGACGTCGCATTGGCGCAGACGCTGGTCAAGACGACCCAGGCGCAGGCGATCGACATCGGCGTGCAGCGCGCGCAGCTCGAGCACGCGATCGCCGTGCTCATCGGGAAGCCACCGTCCCAGCTTTCCTTGGCGGCGTCACCGCTGACCGCGGAACCGCCGCCGGTGCCGGTGGGCGTGCCCTCCGCATTGCTGGAACGGCGTCCGGACATTGCGGCAGCCGAGCGGCGCGTCGCTGCGGCGAATGCCCAGATAGGCGTGGCCATCGCGGCCTACTACCCGACTCTCACCCTCGGTGCGACCGTCGGCTTCGAGACGACCGACCTGTCCCAATTGCTGACTACGCCGAGCCGCTTCTGGGCGCTAGGGCCGGCCGCCGTGGCCGAGACCGTGTTCGACGGCGGCCTCAGACGCGCACAGACGCAACAGGCGCGCGCGGCCTACGACGGCAATGTCGCGTTCTATCGCCAGACCGTGCTGAGCGCTTTCCAGGAGGTGGAAGACAACCTGGCGGCGCTGCGTATCCTCGCAGACGAAGCCATCGCGCAGGACGAAGCGGTCAAGGCAGCCGAGGAGGCCGTGCGGCTCACGACCAACCAGTACAAGGCCGGGACGGTGAGCTTTCTCGATGTCGTAGTCTCGCAGACGGCAGCCCTGAACAATCAGCGAGCCGCAGTCGACGTTCAAGGCCGCCGCATCACCGCCGCCGTCCTGCTGGTCAAGGCGCTCGGCGGGGGTTGGAACGCGTCGCAGCTGCCCACCCCCGCGGACCTAGTCGGCGGAGACGCTGCTGCGCCCGCCACACCTGCAAAGCCCCACAGCGGCGGCTAACGCCGATAGGTGGATTCCTTCCGCCTTTGGGATCGGGACTACCCCCGACGGTTATGACCGCTACGGCTTTCGCTAACGCCGGGGATTTTGCGTCATGTAGAGATTGTCTCGCCTAAAGTGCCTTCTTCAAGCGTGGCGAGTCAGCTCTGCTGCATGCCGAGTAGCGAGTGCAGACTGCTGCCGACGCCACGGGAGAGGGACGAACAGCTGCTTTGAACAATGCGTCTGCGCGAGCGAAGCCTCGCAGGTTGGCGCACGATCGCGGGTGCGCGCAGCTAGGGCGCCACTGAAAACACGCGAATCTCCGCGGCATCCTGGCCTTGACGGGGCAGTGCCACAAAGAGCTGTCGCCACTGGGGCACGAACAGGGAAGTCCGCGCGCCCTTACGGGTAGGGATGGTCTCCACCAGTCTGTAGCGGTCGGGGCTGTCTTGCTGGAACACCTGAACCGAGCCCTCTCCCCCCGAGACGTACAGTCGGCGGGCGTCGGCGTCGTAGAAGATATCATCTGCGTCGCCGACCGCGGGGAGATCAGTGACAGGTTTGCCGGAAGCAGTGTCATATACGATCAAGCGAGCGGGCGCGCGCGTGCAAACGAAGAGGCGCCGAGACCGCTCGTCGAGGGCCATCGGAAAGTTGGCGGCAGCCGGGACGCTCCAATCAGCGACGACTCCTCCGCGCCGTCGATCCAGCACTTGAATGACATGAGCACTGGGGACATTCACAAAAATGCGCTCTCCCCGCTGCTCGATCTGGAACGATTCTGGATGCCCACGCAGGCCGATCTGCTGGACGATCCTGCCGCCTGCGGGCTCGATCGCCAGGAGAGCGGAGGCGCGGCCCGATCCGGCCCCGATCCAAACGCCACCGTTACCGGTCTCGAGGCGTACATTGTCGCTGTCTTCCGGCAGCTTGGCGTCTCCAACCGGGGTGAGCTTCACTGCGTCGACGATGGTCGCGTGGTCGGATTGTCCGTCGGTGATCACCACCCGGGCAGATCCCGGTATGACGAGCACTCCTTGCGGTTCGCTGAATCCCCGAAGGCCTTGCACTGTCTTGCCTGCGCCCACGTCGATCACTTCGACGCTGCCGTTCCCGAGTGCGGCCACGAACAGTCGCCTGGCATCAAGGTCCGCCGCCAGGTGGTCAATGCGGCCGTTGACCCCGGGCAAGGCGACGGCGGCCGTTTGCTGCAAGATCGGGGCGCCCAGGCACGGCCCGGCGACCAGGAGGGCGCCGAGGGTGACGCCGGAACAGTTAAGGGCGCGAATCATGGCTCTCCTTCCCAAGCAAGACTTGAACACCGAGATAAGCGATCAGGCGCGTGCTCTCGGCGCCATTGGTAAACCCGGTGCCCACCGACGCTAGCAGCTTGAACCGGTCACCGAAGCTGCGGCGCAGCCCTACGTTGATGAGCGGGTCCCAGCTGCTCAAGCCGGGCGCAACGGTGCCGTGTATCTCGGCCAGCAACTCCAGATTGTCGGAAGCGTGGAGCGCGCCCAGCAGCCCATAGACCCATTCATCCTCCGAGTTGTGGAGGAACTGATACCCAAGCTCGCCAACAACGGCTACACGCCCGTACGAGCGGCTGACTTCGATCGGGAGCAGGAAGTTGGGCGCCGGCTCGGCTACGCCGCGCTCGACCGAGTCCGTTCCATTCTCGAACTCGTACTGCGGGTAGACGGAAACTTTGAAGGCAGCGTCATCCGCGCCCACGAAGCGCCACTTCACTCCGACGAGAGAGTTGCCCAACCCGTTCTGGCGGTTCTGCCCCGCTGGCCGGACAAAGAGCCACCCGGTTTCATACTTGAGCTGGATGCTATCGCCCAGGCCATAGTTGAAGTCGAGGTGCGGAAAGCTGCGAGATTGCTCGGAACGCGTGCTCGCCTGCGTAACCGCTGTATTGATCTCCCAACGCTTGTTGCCAGGCGTATCCGGGTCGTCCGTCAGCATCGGCGGCCCGCCCTGGGCGCCAACCCGGGCCGCTGTCCCAAGTACCAGCGCGAATAGCACCGCCGCGCTGGCAGGTTTGGCGTGGACCCCGACCAAGGACAATACGGCGGAGGAGGCGTTACGGCGCGCGAGGTCCACCACGCGGCTCGCTCTGACAGCGGAGGCACCATGCGTAGAGCGCGTCGTAAATCACTATCCCGTGCCTCAGCATTTCGTGGTCGTCACTGAAGTTGTGTGACAGTCCCAGCGAGCTGGCCAGCACCGCCCGGCGCTTCAGGGTGCGAGATCGACGCGCGCTTGTCCAGCAACACGATGTCGCCCATGAACATGCTGTGGTCCCCTGCCCGGGTGAAGGCGGCCCAAGCAGTGAGGCCAGATCTGGAACCATCCGCACACCAGCGATCGTGGCTTGGATATCCTTGCGCGGGAAGCTGACCTTGAATACACCCTCCTTCTGGTTCAGAGTGCCCTTCAAGCCGGTGAGTTGCTCGATTCGTGCCGTATCGAGCGGGGCGCCGGCCGCGAGCACAGCAGGCGCAAACCAGAGCGCTGCGCACACCAGAGCTGCGCTGGAAAAAAGTGATCTAGGTCGCATGGTTGTCACCTCGAGCCAGTTGAGACGACTATTTGGCCGCCGATCAAGAGCGCCGAATCATACGCGCCGTGCGGATGTTGCGTCTTCTCGATTCTTGCACTGCGTCATCTCTCAAGGGCGTCCCGAAGCGCTGGCGCTGGCCGCCAGCCTGCTCGACCCTCGGCTCAGTCGGCAACGCGAGGCGCAGCTGCATCGGCCTCGCGCAGCCAGATGTTTGCGCAGGCGCCACTCTTCGCGATTCTCGGCGTGGTCATGCTCTGCTCGCTGCAGGCGCTGGCCGCCGCAGCGGCGCTGCGAGACCAGGTGCCCGACCGGCTCGTCATTGCCGGCTATAGCGTCGGCGAAGTCGCTGCTTGGGGCGTCGCGGGTCTACTCAGCATGACCGACACGCTGGACCTGGTTGCACGTCGGGCCGAAGCCATGGACGCCGCCGCTTCCGCCGGCGAAGGGCTGCTGTTCGTTCGAGGCCTCTCCCGCGAAGCCATCGACAAGCTGTGCGAGCGCCACGATGCCGCGATCGCCATAGTCAACCCGGACGATGGCTTGCTCTTCCAGCGGCGTGATCCGGTTGGAACTCCTATCCTTTATCCTTCTCATAGTCAACGCGGTCGCCCCGCCTTCGGGCTTATGGCTGCCATCACGAACTCGATGAAGGCACGCACCTTCGCCGCCGGCAGGTGGCGCGACGGAAACAGGGCGTAGAGCGTCAAGCGGTCGTCGGGCCAGTCAGGGAACAGATCGACGAGCCGGCCGTCGTCGAGCAGCGGCTGTATCCCGAGCGCCTTGATCTGCGCCACGCCGGCACCGGACAGGCACGTTCCGAGAATGGTGTCGACGCCGCCCAGGAGCAGGCGCCCCGAGGTGGGCACTGTGATCAGCTTCCGGCCGCGCTTGAGCTTCCACGGGATGGGTTGCCCCGTCATGGCGCTGCGCACCTGGATGCACAGATGGTCCGCGAGCTCCGCCGGCTTGGCGGGCCGTCCATGACGCGCCAGGTAGTCCGGCGTGGCCACGGTGACCATGCGGGTATCGATCAGCCCGCGCGCGACCAGCGACGACGACGGCGGGTCGCCGAAACGGACGGCGACATCGAAACCATCGGCCACCAGGTCGCCGAGCTGTTCGCGTGCGCTCAATTCGAGCGACAGCTCCGGGTAGAGATCCAGGAAGCGACCGATATGGGGCGACAGCAACAGCCGCGATGTGAAGGCGTCGGCGTTGACCCGCAAGCGGCCCCGCACGGAGCCGGATGAGCCGCTCGTGCGAGTCACTGCGTCCTCGATGCCGAGTACGAGCGGGTTGATGCTTGCGTAGAGAAGCCGACCCTCGTCCGTGAGGCTCACGGAGCGCGTCGTTCGATCAAGGAGCCGCACGCCGATGCGCGCTTCGAGCCGCGCGATCGCGCGACTGACTCCCGAAGGCGTGAGGCCAAGAGCATCGGCGGCCCTTGCGAAGTTTCCTCCTTCGACAACAGCAGCCAGCACGCTCACGTTAGAGAGAAGTCGTCCGTCGAGGCCCATGGCGAGGTTCGTGATTCCGTATCATGAATGATATGCCACTAGGTCGCTTCACTCAAGGATGTGCCATCCCTATCATGCATTCCATACCGACGCCTCAGGCGAGCCGTGATTGAGCACCGGCGGTGAGCATCACGAAGGGAATGCCATGTTGATCATTCAGCAGTCGACCTGATGTCCTATTTCTACTTGATCTTGGGAGGGTTGCGATGGAGTTTAGTCTGAACGTCAATGGCGCGAACCACCAGGTGTGGACGTCGATGGCGATACGCCGCTGCTTTGGGTACTGCGCGACGTGCTAGGCCTGACGGGTACCAAGTTCGGTTGCGGCCTCGCGCTGTGCGGTGCCTGTACCGTGCACGTCGGCGGCATACCGAAGAGATCTTGCGTCACTCCCATCGATAGCCTCGGTGGAGCCGCAGTCACCACGATAGAAGCGATCGACAAGACGCCGCGGGGGACCGCCCTGCAGCAGGCCTGGCTCGATCTCGACGTGGTCCAATGCGGCTACTGTGAGTCGGGGCAACTCATGTCCGCCGCCGCGCTCCTTGCGACGACGCCCAAGCCGACCGATGCCGACATCGATGCAGCGATGACTGGCAACGTGTGCCGTTGCGGGACCTATCAGCGCATCCGCGCCGCTATTCATCGGGCGGCAAAGGAGAGCGGCAATGCGTGAGACCCGCCGCACTTTCCTCAAGAGCGTCGGCCGCCCTTGGAGCCGGACTCGTAGTCGATCTGGCTTGGTCCCAGGGCGCAGGCTCGAAGACGGTGTATGCACCTAACGCCTTCATTCGAATCGACGGCACGGGTGCCGTGACACTCGTGATGCCGATGGTCGAGATGGGGCAAGGCAGCTATACGTCGATGGCAATGTTGCTCGCGGAGGAGCTCGAGGTCGGGCTCGACCAGGTGCGGGTCGAGCACGCGCCCCCCAACGATGCGCTTTACGCGAACAAGCTGCTCCATATTCAGTCCACGGGATTGTCCTCGACGATCCGCGCGTTCTGGACGCCGCTGCGCCAGGCGGGGGCGGTCGGTCGCACGCTTCGTCCAGGCGCGGCGAAGCAGTGGGGCGTGGCACCGGACTCGTGCCGCGCGGAAAGGGGCGCGGTGCTGCATCCGGCGAGCGGACGCAAGGCGAGGTACGGTGAGCTTGCCGAGGCCGCGGCAGCGCTGCCCGCGCCGGCGCCCGAGAGCGTGGCGCTGAAGGAGGCAAAGGACTTCAAGCTGATAGGGACCGCGGCAAGGCGCATCGATACGCCCGACAAGGTGAACGGCCGAACTCAATTCGGCATCGACGTAAAGCTTCCGGCAATGAAGGTCGCCGCGATCGCGATCTCCACCTGCGTTCGGTGGCAAGCCGAAATCGTTGAACTGCGGCGGCGGCCGATCCGTCAAGGGAGTTCGTCAGGTCGTGCGCACCGACGAAGCGGTTGCCGTGGTCGCCGATCACATGTGGGCAGCGAAGAAAGGCCTCAAGGCCGCGGCCATTCAGTGGGACGACGGCCCAAACGCGAACGTCGATAACGCAGCCATCATCCGCGAGCTCGAAGAGGCATCGCAGCGTGCCGGAGCCGTCGGACATACCTCGGGCGACGTCGCGAAGGCGCTCGCTGGCGCTGCGCAACTATCGATGCCGTCTACCAGGTCCCGTTCCTCGCGCACGGCGCGATGGAGCCGATGAACTGCACCGTGCACGCGCGAAAGGACAGCATCGACATTTGGGTCGGCACTCAGGCGCCAACGCTGACGCAGATGTGTTTCGCAAATCACGGGGCTGCCTCAGACGCGATCAGAGTTCACAACCACTACCTCGGCGGGGGCTTCGGGCGGCGTCTCGATGTCGATGGCACGCTTCACGCGGTGAAAGTGGCGCAGCAAGTGAACGGCCCTGTCAAGGTGATCTGGAGCCGCGAAGAGGACATCCAGCACGATATGTATCGGCCGTACTACTACGATCGGCTTGCGGCCGGACTCGAGCGAGCGGCAAGCCGATCGCCTGGAGTCACCGCATTGCTGGATCGTCCGTCATGGCGCGCTATGTGCCGCCGTTTCCAAAGACGGTATCGACCCCGACTCTGTCGAATCGGCGGCGGAGACTCCGTACACGTTTCCGAACATGCACGTTGACTATGTGCGCGTCGAGCCGCCGGGTATCCCGACCGCGTTCTGGCGCGGCGTGGGTGCGACGCACAACGTCTTCGTGGTCGAGAGCTTCCTCGACGAGCTCGCGCACGCTGCAAAGCAGGATCCGCTGAGCTATCGCAGAGCGTTGATCACGAATCCGCGCGCGCTTGCCGTGCTGAACCTTGCAGCGGAAAAAGCGGCCTGGGGTGAACCGTTGCCCAAAGGGCGCGCGAGAGGCCTCTCTGTGCAGTACGCATTCGGAAGCTACCTCGCGCAGGTAGCTGACGTTGAAGTCGCCTCCGACGCGTCCGTGCGAGTCCATCGTGTGATCTGCGCCATCGACTGCGGCATGTACGTCAACCCGGACACTATCGCGCAGCAGATGGAGGGCGGCACACTGTTCGGCCTCACCGCGGCGCTCTACGGGGCTATCACGATGAGGAACGGCCGGGTAGAGCAGGGGAACTTCCACGACTATCGGCCCATGCGTATCGATGAGTCGCCGATAGTCGAGACGCACTTGGTAAAGAGTGCCGAATCGCCCGGTGGCATCGGTGAGGCGCCAACGGCGGCGATCGCCCCGGCAGTGACAAATGCCATCTTCGCCGCCACGGGCAAGCGGATTCGCACACTGCCGATCGACAGGGCGCTGAAAGGGCACGCATGAATACAAGGCACTTCTGCCTGGCTCTTGGGTTGGCAGCCGTGGCGCCGATAGCGAGCGCCCAGCTCAAACCACCTTCGTACTTTGCGACCATCAGTGATCGGGCGGCTCGCTCGGCAGCGCTTTTCACCGAAGCAGGCAAAGTCATCGAGAGTCCTCGATGTCTGAATTGCCATCCCGTTACGCGGCGTCCTACTCAGGGCGACGACTTGCACGCCCATGTGCCGCCGATGCGGGAAGGCGCGCCTGGAATGCCTTGCAGCTCATGCCACGGTGGGTCGACCGTAGCGACTCTCGCATCTTCCATCGAGAGCATTCCGGGCCATCCACACTGGAGCCTGGCACCTGTGTCGATGGCATGGCAAGGCAAATCGCTGCCTGAGATTTGCGAGCAGATCAAGGATCGCGCACGCAACGGCGGACGTAGCCTTGTTCAGATTCATGAGCATATGCCACAGATTCGCTCGTGGGCTGGGCTTGGCACCCAGGCGACGGGAGAGCCCCAGCCCCGGGCACTCAGAAGGAGTTTGGCGCCCTTGTGCAAGCCTCGGATCTCTACCGGAGCGCATTGCCCCAACGTGCAACCATCGCGGACTCCAGGATGAGCTACGGCGACGGGAAGGCGCTCGTCACCGGTGCGTCGAGCGGTATCGGTGCCGCCGTGGCGGAGGTCTGGCTCGCGATGTCTTCGCCGTTCAAGGATGTGCCATCCCTATCATGCATTCCATACCGACGCCTCAGGCGAGCCGCGATTGAGCGCCGGCGGTGACGAGCATCACGAAAGGAATGCCATGTTGATCATTCAGCAGAAGACCCGTCGCGACTTCCTGCGACTGGGTGCGAACTCGTTCTTGAGCGCCGCGGCGCTCGCAACCCTGCCCGCCCTGGCAGCAGGCGCCACGCAGTTCCGGGACGGCCGGATGCAAACGGACCGTGGCGAGCGAGGTCGATTCAAGTCGATCGACGAAGCGCTCGCGCAAGGCGTCTCGAACGGAACGCTTGCCGGTGTCGTCGCACTCGCTGCCGATTCGCGAGGAGTGATTTCACGAGGGTGCCTACGGCAAGCGGGATCTGACCGGCACCACCGGCATGACGCAGGACACCGTCTTCTGGCTGCTGTCGATGACGAAGGCCATCACTGCGACGGCCTGCATGCAGCCGTGGAGCAAGGCAAGCTGGGCCTCGACCAGTCGATGATTCAGATATTGCCGGAACTCGCCGCACCCATGGTGCTGCAGGGATTCGACGCAGCCGGCAAGCCTAAGCTGCGGCCCGCGAAGCGCGCCATCACGCTGCGCCATCTGCTGACCCACACCTCGGGGTTCACCTACAGCAACTGGAGCGATCGAATCCTCCAATACGAAAAGGCCACCGGCATGGTCGACATCGCCGAGTGCAAGAACGGCGCGTTCGCATCGCCGCTGGAATTCGACCCCGGCCAGCGCTGGCAGTATGGGATCGGCATGGATGTCGTGGCAAGATCATCGAGGCCATCAGCGACCAGTCCCTCGAGATCTATTTCCGGGAGCACATCTTCGAGCCCCTCGGCATGGCCAACACCGGCTTCCTGATCAGCAGCGCACAGAAGCAGCGCACAGCCACGACATATGCGCGACAGGCCGATGGCTCGCTCAAGGCCGTGCCGTTCGAGATGCCGCAACGCCCCGAATTCTTCTCCGGAGGCGGCGGCCTCTTCGGCACGCCGCGCGACTACATGGCGTTCCTGCAGATGCTGCTTGGAGACGGGACCTTCAACGGTGCACAGATCCTGAAACCGCAAACCGTCGCTGCGATGCGCACGAACCAGGTTGGCGACCTCGACGTGAATCCCCTGAAGTCGTTTGCACCCGCATCGTCCAACGACGCCGACCTCTTCCCGGGTATGCAACAGAAGTGGGGCCTGTCCTTCGACATCAACACGAAGCCCGGGCCCAACGGCCGCAGCGCCGGCAGCTACTCCTGGGCGGGACTTCTCAACTGCTACTACTGGGTCGACCCCGTCAAGAAAGCGACGGGCGCGATCTTCACGCAACTGCTGCCCTTCTACGACGCGCGCGTCGTGGATCTATACGGCGCCTTCGAGCGCGGCTTGTACGCCGGCCTCGCGAGCGCCTGAAAGGAAAGTTCTCATGTTTGCAATCACCGGTATCACGGGCAAGGTTGGCGGTGTCGTCGCGCGCGCATTGCTGTCCGCGGCCCACCGAGTCCGCGCGGTCGTCCGCGATGCGGACAAGGGCACGTTCTGGTCCGATCTCGACTGCGAAGTCGCGATTGCCGAAATGGAGGATGCCGAGGCGCTGACCCGTGCGTTCACGAGCGTCACGGGCGTTTTCATCCTGCCGCCTCCGAACTTCGATCCGGAACCGGGGTTCCCGGAGGCCAAGGCGGTCATCTCCGCGGTGCGTCAAGCGCTCGCTGCGACCCGTCCCGCCAGGGTCGTCTGTCTCTCGACCATCGGCGCGCAAGCCGCGCAGTCAAACCTGCTGACCCAACGTACGCTGATGGAAGAGGCCCTGTCGACGCTGCCGTTGCCAGTGACCTTCCTCCGCCCTGCCTGGTTCATGGAAAACTTGAGCTGGGACGTTGCCCAGGCCCGCGACCAAGGCGTCCTCTCCTCCTTCCTGCAGCCCCTCGACAAGGCCGTGCCGATGGTCGCCACCGCGGATGTCGGCCGCGTCGCAGCCGAACTGCTGCTGCAAGACTGGAGTGGAAAACGAGTCGTCGAACTAGAGGGCCCGGAGAGGGTGAGCCAGAACGGAATCGCAGCGGAACTCTCGAAGGCGCTGCATCGTTCGGTTCGCGCAGAGACCGTTCCGCGCGAGAACTGGGGCGCAATCTTTCGCGCCCAGGGAATGCGTGACCCGATTCCGCGCATCCAGATGCTCGATGGTTTCAACGAAGGTTGGATCAAGTTCGAGGGTGGCGGCGCGGGCCTGGTCAAGGGCAAGGTCAGTCTCGCGGAAGTCATCCGGAAGCTCGTGGGCGAGCACACGTAATCGACACCCAAAAGGACTCGTCATGAGTCGACGCCATTCACGTTGATTGCATGTCGTTCTCCTGATTCCTGCGTCCTCAGATGGTAGAGGAGCAAATCAACGACCCCCGGCAAAGCCGGGGGCTTGATTGGTGAGCGCCTCGAAGGCGCGAACACACCGTGAGCCGCCTGAAGGCGGCGAAGTACTGCGCTCCTTCCCCCTCTCAGGGGGAAGGCTGGGATGGGGGTCAAGCGCGTACATAGCAGCAGTGCACGCGCTACACCCCCACCCTGGCCCTCCCCCTGGAAGGGGGAGGGAATGTAGATCACACGGCTGCGCTTCTCGCGACCGCTGCATAGGTCAAACCTTTGCCAGTCCCCCGGCAGAGCCGGGGGTTTACCTGACTGAATTAGCGTGCGTCTTTACGATTCTTGCAGGGAGGCTTGCAACGTGAGCTCAACGACGCGAGCTCCCAACGATAGGCACCACGCGGTACGCTGACGTGGGCCTCGACGATCAGGTCGGCGATCTTGTCGGGCTGCGACAGCATCGCCGCGTGACTCGAAGCGATGGCTGTCCAGCAGAACGTCGGCCCAGTGGATGGCCGGGCCGCCGTTGGCGCACTGGACGATCGCCCCGGTCCACGAGGAGCCAATCGACCTTGGAGCGTCGAGCGCACCGCAAGGCTTGCCGCTAGGGGAGTGTGCCTTGGTCTGCAAGGATCTGAAAGACGCGGCCTGACGCACGCTTCTATTCTGCGGCTCGTCGACAACACGACTGGATACTTCCATGACTGACCTACGGCGAAGAACACTCATGAAGGCGACAGCAGCGGCGGGCGCGGCGATGCTGCCGACCGGCCTGGCTATCGGGACCGCGAACGCCAATGAGCACAGCACGAAGAGCGCGGCTGCCCACAGAGCCGGGGCAACCTCGAAGGAGCAGACGATGACCACGATCATGACCCGGGATGGCACGGAGATTTTCTACAAGGACTGGGGCCCGCGCGCCGCACAGCCGATCGTCTTCCATCACGGCTGGCCGCTCAGTGCCGACGACTGGGACAACCAGATGCTGTTCCTTCTCGACAAGGGCTACCGCGTGATCGCGCACGACCGCCGCGGCCACGGCCGTTCCACTCAGACCGCGACCGGCAACGATATGGAGACCTATGCCTCGGATGTCCACGAACTGGTAACCGTCCTTGATCTGAAGAATGCGATCCATGTCGGTCATTCGACCGGTGGCGGCGAGGTCGCGTACTACGTGGCCCGGGCGGAGCCAGGCCGTGTTGCCAAGGCCGTGCTGATCGGCGCGGTGCCGCCGATCATGGTCAAGTCCGGCAAGAATCCTGGCGGCACGCCGATCGAGGTGTTCGACGGCTTTCGCGCCCAGCTCGCGGGCAACCGCGCCCAACTCTACAGGGATGTTCCTGCCGGTCCGTTCTATGGCTTCAATCGCCCCGGCGCGAAGGTCTCCCAGGGGATCATCGACAACTGGTGGCGCCAGGGCATGATGGGCGGCAGCAAGCCACAGTATGACTGCATCAAGGCCTTTTCCGAGACCGATTTTACCGAGGATCTCAAAAGGATCGATGTGCCTGTGCTGATCATGCATGGAGACGACGATCAGATCGTCCCGATCGCCGACTCGGCGCTGCTCTCGGCTAAGCTGGTCAGGAACGCCACGCTCAAGGTGTACAAGGGTTTCCCGCACGGGATGTGCACCACGCATCCGGAGATCATCAATCCGGATCTTCTTGCATTCATCCAAAGCTGAACTGGAATCAGCGGGCCCATTGAGCGACCACTTGCTGCGGTCGCGAGAATATTACGAAGAGCATTGCATGTTGTGACGCCCGCGCAGAGCAGCGGCGCTGCATCGGCCGCGGAAAGAAGACACGCTAACCTTTAGCGCACGCGAACAGGTTCGACCCATAGTTGAAACCGTTCCGGTCGAAAGAGCTGCAGATGCCTACACCCGAATGATGGAGGGTAAGGCACGGTTGCGCATCGTGCTAGTCACGAAGGACGGAATCGCTCAGGACACCACGGGTCAACTGAAGTCGACTTCGACCGAATGCTGAACAATCGGCTAAGAGAGGGCAAAATTGAGCACGTATTTTGAATCAGACGCTGCCGCGGCAGAGTTTGCAGAACGCGTACGCAGCAATCAGGCAAGACTTATTTCTGATTTGAAGCCGCAGTACGACTTTATCGTCTGCGGATCGGGCTCTTCCGGTTCGGTGGTGGCGCGTCGTCTGGCCGAGAATCCAGACGTTAGCGTGCTGCTGCTTGAGGCGGGCGGCCGCGATGACGTACCAGAGGTCATGGAAGCAGGCAAATGGCCTCTGAACCTTGGTAGCGAGCGAGATTGGAACTTCCAAGCTCAACCGAACACCCACCTCAACGGCCGCTCTATCCCTTTGGGTATGGGCAAGGTATTGGGTGGCGGATCCAGCATCAACGTGATGGCGTGGTCGCGCGGGCACAAGAGCGACTGGGATTTCTTTGCCTCGGAAGCGGGAGAGCCGGCATGGAGCTATGAGTCGGTGCTGAATATCTATCGCCGCATCGAAGACTGGCATGGCGTCCCAGACCCAAAGTATCGCGGAACAGGAGGGCTGGTTTTTGTTCAGCCCGCGCCTGATCCCAATCCGATCGCTCCTGCCATGCTGGAAGGAGCACGTTCGGTCGGGATTCCGACCTTTGAGAATCAGAACGGTCGCATGATGGAGGGGGCAGGCGGCGCCGCTATTCTCGACCTGCGAGTTCGCGCTGGAAAACGCCAATCCGTGTTCCGTTCGTATACCTTACCCTATATGGACCGGCCGAATCTCACGGTCCTCACTCACGCACTGGTCACCCGGCTAACCTTCGCGGGCAAGCGAGCCACTGGCGTGGAGATTTCCTTCGAGGGCAGAACTCGTCACGTTTGTGCGGGGCTTGAGGTGGTGCTGTCGCTTGGTGCGATTCACACGCCGAAGGTGCTGATGCAGTCCGGTATCGGCGACCAGGTCGAACTGCAGCGCTTTGGAATCCCGGTCGTGCAGCATCTTCCAGGCGTGGGGCAGAACTTTCAGGACCATCCTGGTTTTGCTTGCGTCTGGGAGTATCGGGAAGCGCTGCCGCCGCGCAACAACATGGGCGAGGCGACCTTCTTCTGGAAGAGCGATCCTGGGCGAGACACGCCAGACTTGCAGACTTGCCAGGTAGAAGTGCCGTTGTCGACTGCGGAGAATGCCGCCAGATTCATTCTGCCTGCGGCTGGGTGGACATTACTTGGGGGCATTGTACGGCCGAAAAGCCGAGGCCGCATCCGTCTGACCGGTCGCAATCCGCGCGACCCCGTTCAGATTGAGGCAAATTTTCTGTGTCACCCAGACGATTTGAAGGCCGCGATAGCCTCAGTGGAACTTTGCCGCGAGATAGGCAACTCCGCCGCACTTCGCCCCTTCACCAAGCGCGAGGTGATGCCAGGTAACTTGAAAGGCGCCGAGCTTGAAAATTTCGTTCGCGATGCAGCCACGACCTACCATCACGAGACCTGTACGGCGAAGATGGGCCGAGATGCCATGTCGGTGGTTGATGGCAACCTTAAAGTCTATGGAATCGACAACCTTCGTATTGCGGATGGTTCGATCATGCCACGAGTGACGACCGGCAACACAATGGCCGCCTGTGTAGTGATCGGTGAGCGTGTGGCAGAGATCCTCAAGGCAAAGCACAAGCTGCAAATATTGTCCATGGAAAAAAGTTTGTGATTGAATTCTCGGACGTCGCTGTCGCCCATGCGATCGAACTGGCTGTCGCGCCGGTTTTTCTTCTCACGGGTATCGGCGCGATCCTCGCGGTCATGACCAATAGGCTAGGTCGAGCCATCGATCGCGCTCGCGGCTTGGAGGAAAGGCTTCCCGCATCGACCCGATCTGGGCGGTCATGGACGATCCGGAGCGGCCGGCGTTCAGAATGGCAGCGAGGAGAGGGCTCAGCTCGCGCAAGATCCCGATGCCCATCAGATTCACGATGTAGGAATCGGCTCCCATATCGCGCAGCTCCTGGGCCGACAGATAGCTCAGGACGATCCCGATGAGCTCGATCGTTCCCAGCATTGGCTCGAACACCTTTCCGGAACGTCACGATGCCCTTCCTTCGATCAGCCGTCGGCCAGGCCGGGCAGTAGCCGCGCCAGGTCCAGTTCCCAGTCCCGCGTACCGCGCTTCATCGCGGCCCGTTCCCCTGCGGCGGCTCGCCAGCCGCAGAGGGTCAGCGCCGGTGGGCGGCACCGCGTGCGAACCGACGCATGCCGTGGAATCGGTGGAAATCCCGAAAGCCGTGAGAAGGCACGATCACCGCGCCGAAGGCTGGGCCATACAGCGACGGGCCATAGAACGGTTGATTGCGCGACCACCAGCAATCCGCCCATTTTCCGTTGCATCGGACGTCGAGAGGCGGTGGGGGAACCGACTCGTATTGCTTGACGGAGGTGGCCGGGGTGCTTGCGAGATCGACCTGCTGTTCAATCTGTCGGACTCGCTCCGACAGATTGCGGACTTCGCTCTCCTGGGCCGTCCCACGGGGCGAAGCGGATGGTGCGGGCCCCCCATCTTTGGTCTGGTTCTCGCTCACCGTTTCCAGCACCCGGGCGCCGGGAGGCGGCGGCACGTCGCTGAAGGTCAGGTGTCCGGCCTTGTCCTCCCACGCGTAGACATCGGCGTGTGCATCCTGCAACCCAAGCGAGCAGAACACCACAGGACTCAACAGCGTCGTGAGAAGGGGTCTAAAGCGGCGCATGACTTGTTCCTTTCCCGGTCTATTTTAGTCCCGCAGCAGGGGGCTTCCAACAAGAGATTTGTAACAGCGGTGCCGTCAGACCAAGGGCGTTGCGCGGAATTACAGCGACCACTTGCAGGTGCTCCGGCACCTTATAATCCCCTAGCTGATCTCTGACCGTGTCGAGGATTTCGTTCACGATCTGCGATCGCGCGTCATTCTCCAACTGCACAAATCCCGCTACACGCTGTCCGAGGATCTCGTCCGGTATCCCAACGACGGCAGCGTCTCTAACCGCAGGATGGGCGGTCAAGACACGCTCGACTTCAACCGGCGAAATATTCGATCCTCCGCGGACGATAAGGTCTTTCTTGCGGGACACGAACCACAGGTTACCTTTTTCGTCCTGCCGCATGAGATCGCCGGAGCGATACCAACCGTTCTCAGGCGCGTCATCAACGAGACGCACCTGCGCGCCTTTCACGATGCGGCTGACCGATCCAGACTCCAAACCGTAGGTGAGAGAGCCCAAGACCTCTGTGGCCCCCAAGTGGAGCGCAAAGGAACTCCGAACGCATCGGCTCAGCAAATCTTCAAGCAGGGCCGACCGGGATCTCGATCAGGTTCGCGGCGCCGGAGGCGATGCCGGCCGCAATGGCGGGAGCGATGTCCGCGGCGCGCCCGACGCGGCGAGCGGCAACCCCCATCGAAGCGGCCAGGGCCAGGAAGTCGATGGCCGGATCGACGAGATCCATGGCGATGAAGCGATTTTCCCGTGCCGAGGCATAGCCGGGCTGCGACCGCAGGAATTTCTTGAGGATGTTGTATTCGCGGTTGTTGATGACGACGAAGGTCACCGGCAGCTTCTCGTGTACCGCGGTCCACAGTGCCTGGGGTGAGTAGAGCGCGGCGCCATCGCCGACAATCGAGACCACCGGCGCCCGGTCAAGGCCGAGCGAGAATCCGACTGCCGCGGGCATGCCCCAGCCAAGCGCACCGCCGCGCGAGAAGGAATACTGCCGGGCAGATGTGCTGTCGAGGAAGGCGCGCAAGTGGAATGCGGTGGCCGGCGCCTCGTCAACGATGGCGATCTGCGGACCGATGGCACGTACCATCTCGCGTGCGGCGACGATTGGAGCGATGAGCGGCGCATCAAAGGCGGCGTCGGCTGCAGCGTTGAGCCGCGTACGCCTCGCCTCCTGCTTTCGCCGGGCAATTGCGCACAACTCCGCATACCCCTCCGTCCGGCCGGCGAGCCGCTGCGTCAACAGGGGCAGAAGCGTGCCGAGCGATGCCTTGATGTCGCCGACGACCGAGAGCTTCGTCGCATAGGTACGCCCGAGGTCGCGGACATCGGCCGACATCTGAAAGACGTCGCAGCCGGGCGGCACCGCCGAGCCCTCGGTGTAGAGGATCGTGATCAACGACTTGCCGCCCAGGGCGAAGATGGCGTCGTAGGGATTGAGGGTCTCGGCGATCTCGCTCGCCTTGGTCGGCAAGTTGCCGGCCCACAGCGGATGCGACGTCGGGAACGGGATGTGCAACGGCCATGACGAGCCGTAGACCGGCGCGCCGAAGGCCTCGGCGAGACGGACGGCTTCCGGCGCGGCGTTGCTGGCCGAGACCTCGTCGCCGGCAATCAGAGCGAGCTTTCCCGGCCGGATCGCGGCGAGGTGATCAGCCAGAAGATCGAGCGAGCCGGCGACCGCGTTGCGTTCGATGGTCGAGACCTCGCCGATACTGGTCGCTGTCATCTCCTCCAGGATGTCCATCGGCAGCGCGAGGAAGACCGGGCCGGTCGGTGCAGCGGCGCAGTCGTGGAAGGCGCGGCGGACCAGGATCGGAATCTGGTCGGCATGCGGGACCTCCGTCGCCCATTTGACGGCCGGAGACGCGATGCGCACGAGGTCGCCGAACAGCAATGGGTCGGTGATGATGTGCCGCGAATCCTGCTGACCCGCCGTCACCACGAGCGGCGTCTGGGAAACGTTGGCATTGAGCAGGTTGCCCATGCCGTGTCCCAGGCCGCCAGCCGTGTGCAGGTTGAGGAAGGCCGGCCGTCGCGCCGCCTGCGCATATCCATCGGCCATCGCGACCGCGATCGCTTCCTGCAGGGCCAGGATGTATCGCAAGGTGGGCGCTCCAAGGAGCGCGTCCACCAACGGCAGCTCGGTCGTCCCGGGGTTGCCGAAAATGTACTCGAACCCCCTCGCTTTCGAGGACTTCGAGCAAGACGTCGGCGCCGCGACGCGCATCGACCTTTGCCACTTCCAAGATGACTCTTTGTAACACCGGATACGTCCTTCCAACGGGTTGTCAGGTGCGCGTGGCGAACTGCGGGCCTCGGTGTCGCCCTGGCGCGCGCATTGTTCGTCCAGGCCGACCTGGAATCCGGCCGACTGATTCGGCTGTTTCCCCATAGCGTGCGCACGAAGTTTTCGTACTTCATTGCATCCGCCGGCCTCGGAGACCCTCGGAAAAATCCAGGCGTTCCAGGAGTGGCTGCTCGAGCAGGCTAGCGGCCGGCAGCGGCCAGGATGAGCTCGGTGATCTCCTGTGCGTGGGAGACCAGGGAAAGGTGGCCCGCATCCAATTCCACGGTGGTGGCTTTCATGCGTTGCGCCAGGAATCGTTCCAGGTCGGGCGATATCGTCTGATCGAGTTTCGACACGGCATACCAGGTCGGTCTGGAGCGCCAGGCGGCTACCGAGGTCCGCTCGCCGAAGAGCGAGGCGGCGGGCGGTT
This sequence comes from uncultured beta proteobacterium, assembly GCA_963827575.1. Taxonomy (GTDB): domain Bacteria; phylum Pseudomonadota; class Gammaproteobacteria; order Burkholderiales; family SHXO01; genus SHXO01. The sequence goes on along the minus strand of CAWHCG010000015.1, from coordinate 66,457 downwards.
CCTGCGCGGCATAAAGGACCTCGGCCTTTTCGCGCGCAACACCGTTCGCGAAATATTGCAGAAATGCGTCTTCGGAAAGGTAGGCGAAGCCCTCGTGTTCCTGGACGCCGGCCCGGGCCGGCATGGTGGGGAACTTTCCGGACAGCGCGACGAAATCCTCCGCCGCGTCGGGCGCCCGCGCCGCGACGTAGACGAGGGCGGTGACCTTCGGATCCGTTCCGGTTTCGCTGATGACGGTACCGCTCCAGGAATGGCCGACCAGCACCGTGGGTCCGTCTTGCAGCGCCAACGCGCGGCGCGTCGCTGCGACGGAGTCGGCGAGCGATGTCAGCGGATTCTGCACCGCGGTCACATGCAAGCCTGCCGCCTGAAGGCGCGCGATGACCTCGCTCCAGGAGGAGCCGTCCGCCCAGGCGCCATGCACCAGCACCACATTGCGCGCTTGTGCTGGCCGTGCGGGCTGTGCCAACGCGTGCGCCGTAAAGAGCAGCGCCGAGACCATGCCGAGGGCGATCACCGTCAATTTCCGCAGTGTCTTGATTACCCTTTCGCCAGAGTGAATCCGATGCGTGCGACCAGGATCAAGTCATAGCCGCGCCGCGCCAGCCGGTCTGCGTAGACAGCTCCAATGCCGGCTGAAGCGCCGGTGATCAGTGCCGTACCTCTGTTGGATTGCTTCGTCATGTCCGTTCTCCCGTGATCATCAATGAATCCAGCCCATCTCGGATGGGCGTACCTGCAGTGCCGAGGCACCCATAACCTGGCGGCGCTTGCGGCATGTCGCCTCGAATCGCGCGTTCGGTCTCCCGCCAGCTGAGGGTTAGTGTGGTCGCGAGCGGTCGCGGAATCTTGCAGATCCTTGCGCCGTCCTTCAGCGTCTTGCAGCACGTCACGCAGCGAACCGAGAAGCGCGCTCGCTCTACGCTCGCTGCTCTGACGCTCGATCCCGTCCTTTCGAAACAGTGCGCAGCGTCACGCCAGGGCGGCAACGCGCACCGAGAGTGTGAAACCTTTGAGCAAGCGCCAGCGCCGTCCGACACTCGCCGCAGCCGAGGCGATAAATCCACAGACCGCAGAGCGCCCGCAACTGATACCGTTGTCGCCGAGCTCTCGGGACTCGAGGGCATCGTCCACGCACGGCGGACGTCCATTCCAGCAATCAGCGGCTGGATGCGTAAGCGCCTTACGAGGCTAACCAGACGTACGTCGAACAATCGGCGAAGTGAAGTGCTCCTTCCCCCTCTGTGAGGGGGAAGGCTGGGATGGGGGTGAGGCCCCGGCATACCGACAGCGGATGCGTTTGCACCCCCACCCTCGCCCTCCCGCTAGGAGCTGCCCGAGGAGGGAAGAATCCAGTTATCGGTGCACCTAGGCCTCGGGCTGCGCTCGCGCCACTGCGGCGCGAGGCTCCGCCGCGGCCGCTTCGTGACCGACCTTGGCGTTGCGCGGCAATACCAACGCCGCCTCCAGGCCGCCTCCCGCACGGTTGCGCAACGTCAGCTCACCGCCCATCGACTGGGCGAGGTTGCGCGCGATCGACAACCCCAGGCCGGTGCCGCCGGTGCCGGCGTTGCGCGAGGTCTCCAGGCGGTAGAACGGCTCAAACACGCGCTCCAACTGGTCCTGCGGGATTCCGGGGCCGCGGTCTCGCACATATATCGTGAGCCGATCCGCGGCATCTTCGATCACGAGCTCGACCTCGCGGCCGTAGCGCAACGCGTTGTCCAGCAGATTCTGCAGGCAGCGCTTGAGGCCTTGCGGCTTGCCGAGCAGCGGTGCGATCGGCTGGCCCTGCACATCGAACATCGCACCCAGCTCCGCGGCGTCGCCCTGCAAAGCCTCGGCGAGCGCCCGCACATCGACGGCACGCAGCGGCTCGCGATCGTCCAGCCCGCGCATGTAGCCGAGTGTGGAGTTGACCATCGCTTCCATCTCGGCCAGATCGCGGACGAACTTCTCGCGCGCCTCAGGCGGCTCGAGCAGTTCGGCGCGCAGCCGCAGGCGCGTGATCGGCGTCTTCAGGTCGTGCGACATCGCAGTCAGGATCGCGGCGCGAGAGCTGATGTAGCGAGACAAGCGATCCTGCATGGCGTTGAAGGCACGCGCCGCGCGACGCACCTCCTGGGGGCCCGACTCCGGCAACGGTGGGCGGTTGATGTCGCGTCCGAGGTGCTCGGCTGCCGAAGCCAGCTCCGCCAGCGGACGCGTCACCCAGCGCACGGCAACGAGCGACAGCAGCACCATGGCGGCGGCAAGGATGAGAATGTTGATCATCAGCCGCCGCGGCCATAACCGCAGGCGCTGCGGCTCCTGGAAACCGAGCTGCACCCAGCCGCCGTCGGCCAGACGCGTCCAGACACGGAAGTCGAACCCGTCTCGTGGTTTGCTGTAGGTCGCGTCGGCCGGCAGGCGCACATGTGACACCTGGACCGCCAGTGGCCGCTGAGAACCCAGATCGTCTTTCAGCAGCTGCCTGAATGCGGCGGCATCCGAGCCGGGCCGAGGCTCCGGCACGTCCGGAGCCTGGCCAATGAAGTGGAGCTCGAGATCCTGAGCGGCGCTGAACTGCAGCAGGGCCTCGCGGCTGGACGGCATCGCCGTCTCCAGAAACGCCACTACATCGACCACTCTTTGCACCGCCCGCGCAGCGCTCACCCGGAACACGAAGGCTTCGCGGTCCGGCAGCTGCACGAGGGTCGTGATCACGATGGTCAGGCCCAGGCCCACGACAAAGGTGAGGGCCAGCCGCAGAGACAACGTGTCAGCGCGTGGATGCATGGCCGGGCGGCGCGCAACGATGGCCCGGCGCGCTCATGCCGCCTCGACGGCGCAGGCCAGCACGTAACCTTCGCCCCGCACGGTCTTGATGATGGCGGGCTCGCGTGCATCCTCGCCCAGGCGTTGGCGCAGGCGGCTCACCTGCACGTCCACGCTGCGATCGAGCGGATCGGCCTCCCGTCCGACGGTCAGATCCATGAGCTGATCGCGCGACAGGACCCGGTTGGGATAGGACAGGAACACACGCAGCAACCGGAACTCGGCACCCGACAACGGCACCACCACTTCCTGCGGCGATACCAGATTGCGGGAGGCAAGGTCGAGCGTCCAGCTTGCGAAGCGCAACGCATGGGCTGAATCGGGCTCCAGCCCGGGTACGGTACGATGGCGTCGCAACACCGACTTGATGCGCGCGAGCAGCTCGCGCGGGTTGAACGGCTTGGGCAGATAGTCGTCGGCGCCCAGCTCGAGCCCGACAATTCGCTCGGTCTCGTCGCCTTTGGCCGTCAGCATGATGACCGGGACGCTGCCGCGGGCACGCAGCGTCCGGCACAGCACGAAGCCATCCTCGCCCGGCAGCATCACATCCAGGATGACGAGATCCACGCGCGCGGCGTCCAACGCGTTCCACATGCCCTTGCCGTCGGCGACCGCAGTAACGCGATAGCCGTTGTTCTGCAGATACGTACCGAGCAATGTGCGGATCTCGCGGTCGTCATCGACGACGAGGATGTGGTCCTGGAGTGTCATGGCGGGGCCAGCGTCATTTATACCGCGGGACGGCGCCTGCGTGTGGGGAGAAAAGTAAAGCTCTTTAACGCCAGGCCCGCCTGCAACACGGCGTTACAAAATCGAAGGCCCGTGCGCATTCCCGTCGATGCCGCTCGGCGTCACCCCTCACCCCAGCCCTCTCCCGCGAGGGGAGAGGGATGTCGTTGCCCGCACGGTCGAGGGCCACGCACGCCTTCGCGGTCGCATCCCCGCACGGCGGGGCCCCTGCTCCGCGCTCCAGCGCGCCTCTCCCACAAGGGGAGAGGGGGCCCGCAGCAGTGCTTCCGAAGTCCCCGGTACGGGCCACCAGCCGAAAGAGCAACACCCTGGCGTCAGCGCGACCTGGCGCCCGACGCGTTGCCAAAATCGGCCGCATACACGGCCTCCAGTGCGTCCAATGCCGGTCGCGGCAGCGCCCCCAGCGCCGCGCCCGCCAGCGCCTCTTCGAGGTGGGCGGGCTCCGCCATCCCGATGATCGCGCAGGCGACATCCGGATTGGCCAGTACGAAACGCAGAGCGGCCTGGGCACGGGTCCCGTAGGCGTTGCCAAGCGCTGCGAATACGGCGCGGGCACGCCGCTCTTCCGTGGGGACATCGGTTGCCTGCGTGACAATCACCTCGCGACCGTGCCGCACATCGGTGGCGAGCACGCCGGCCGCGAACACGCGGATCGCCATCACCGCCGTACCCTGCGCCTTGCACGCGGCCATCAACCCGCCGAAGTCCTGGCCGGTCCAGCGCCCCGGCATCGTCGCCCGCCCGGCGCTCGGATTGAGCAGGTTGTAGTAGACCTGAGCGGCATCGAACCGGCCGCTGTCGACGACCTGCCGGCAACTCGCCGCATCGCCCAGCGCGGTGAAGCCCACATGACCCGTCAACCCCTGTTCACGCATCCGCGCCAGCGCGTCGGCTGCACCGTTGGCGCGCAATACGTGGTCCACCGTGACCGCGTTGCCCGCGGCCTGCGGTTCGATCTGATTGTGGAGCAACAGAACATCGACGGACTCCCGCCGCAGGCGCCGCAGGCTTTCGTGGAGACTGCGCTCGACCTGGCCGACGATATCGTCAAGCCGTGCGGCATCCAGCAGCACCTTAGTGGATAAATGAGGCTCGGTATCGAGCTCCTCGAGCAACCAGCCCAAAGCCTGCTCCGATTGGGTCTTGCCGTAGCTTGGCGCGGTGTCGATCCAGTTGATCCCCGCTTCCATGGCACGGCGCACGGTTGCGAGCTTGGTCTCATCGTCCTGGTGGATCAGCACTCCGCCGACCCAGCCGCCACCGAAGACCAGCTCGGAGACCTCCAGGCCGGTGCGGCCAAACGTTCTGTAGCGCATCACTCTTGTTCTCCTCGGTTCGGCGACCTCAACCTATCATGGCACAGAGGATCAGACCACGCGGATGTGTTGGACGCGGCGCAGCCGGATCTGAAGTACCATCGATTGCCTTCTCCAGGACGAACGGCCCATGACCGGCCTTCCCTTCCGCCAGGTCGACGTGTTTACCGCGGTCCCTTTCAAGGGCAACCCCGTGGCGGTGGTGCTCGACGGCGACACGCTTTCGACCGCCCGGATGCAAGCGATAGCGAACTGGACCAATCTGTCCGAGACGACCTTCGTTTGCGCGCCCACCCATGTCCAGGCCGACTACCGGCTGCGGATCTTCACGCCGAGGAGCGAGCTGCCCTTCGCCGGGCACCCGACTATCGGCTCGGCCCACGCGGTCCTGCGGCACGGGTTGAAGCCCAAGCAACCCGGCCGCTTCGTGCAGGAGTGCGGGAAGGGCTTGGTGGCGATCGAGGTCGATGGCGAACGCCTGTTCCTGGCGCTGCCCAAGCCACGCCTGAGCGAGTTGTCCAGTGCGCAGTCGGCCGAGCTGGCCTCCGCGCTGGGGATCCCGGCGGAGCGCATCAGGGCCGCTGCTGTCGTGGACGCGGGCGTCGCTTGGATCACCCTGCAACTGACCGGTGCCGAGCTGGTGCGGGATCTGCGACCGGACTTCGCGCGGGTCGGCGCTCTCACGCCGTCCGCAGCCGCAGGCGTAACCGTGTTCGGCCTGTATGAGGCAGGCGGCCGCGCGCAGCTCGAAGTGCGCTCGTTCGCACCCGCCGAGGGCATCCCGGAAGATCCGGTGTGCGGCAGCGGCAACGGCTGCGTGGCCGCCCTGGTGAGACAGGAGCGGCTGATTCGGGCACCGACCTACGTCGCGGGGCAGGGGCAGTGCATGGGAAGGGACGGCCTGGTCGCAGTGAGATACGCCGACGACGGCACCATCTGGCTCGGCGGGCATGCGGTGACCTGTGTGCAGGGCGTGCTGGCGGCGGGAGACGCCGGTGGCGCGGACGCATGACCGATAGGGGCGCCGCTGCACCGGTGTGGACGCTCCCGCGGCCGAGTGGGACAATCGCCCGCACCACCCGCGCGCCAGGAGAAAAGGACATGTTCGAGTACTTCAAGATCGACCGCGCCAACTACGACGGCCCGGTCCTGGTCACCGGGGCGGGCGGCTGCATCGGCAGCTGGGCGCTCGCACTGCTCACGCGCGCCGGCGTGCCGGCGGCAGCCTTCGACTTGAGCGACGACCAGCGCCGGCCACGCCTGCTGATGTCGGAGCCGGAGCTGAGCCGGATCGAATGGCTCACCGGCGAGCTCTCCGACTACGAGGCGGTGGTCAAAGCCTGCGAACGATCGAAGGCGCGCGCCATCGTCCATCTGGCTGCCCTGCAGGTGCCGTTCTGCAAAGCCGATCCGGTGCTGGGCGCCAAGGTCAACGTGGTGGGAACGGTGAACGTGCTCGAGGCGGCTCGCAAGCTCGGCATCCAGCGCATCACCTACGCGAGCTCGATTGCCGCGCACGGCGCGATCGAAGGCCATGGCACGCTGCCCACGCTCTACGGCGCCTACAAGTTCTGCAACGAGGAGACCGCCAAGGTCTACTCGCAGGACTGGGGCGTACACAGCATCGGGTTGCGGCCGGGCGTGGTGTACGGCGTCGGGCGCGACCAGGGGCTGACTTCCAAGACCACCGTTGCGATCCTCGCCGCAGCGGCCGGCAAGCCTTACGAGATCCCGTTCCGCGGCTCGATCTCCTGGCTGCACGCAGGCGAGGTGGCCAGCGCTTTCCTGACCGCCGTGTCGAAGCCGCGCGACAGTGCGCGTGTATTCGACATCAACGGCATTGCTTCGACCGTGGAGGATTCAGTTGGCCTGCTCGGCAAGATCGCCCCGCACGCGGCCATCAGCTTCTCCGGAAGCGCGCTGCCCTTCCCGATGGCGTTGTCCGACGAACCGGTGCGAAGCTACCTGGGCAACTACGGATCGGTGCCGCTGGAGGCGGGAATGCGCGGCACCTATGAGGCGTTCCGTGCTCTCCTGGCCGACCGGCGATTGTCGGCGGAACGCCTGGCTTGAGCCCGGCAGCGTGCGCCGGTCCGCGTCGCCGCGAGCAACGGGAATGGGCGTAACCGGGAGTGATCTGTCAGATGCCGTTTTGCGCGGCCCGCCGAAGGCGGACGAAGCCGAACAGGCCGAGCCCCGCGAGCAGAAACCACACGGCGAGCTCCGGCATGCCGGCCATGTCGCCCTGCGCCGGGGGAGCAGCCTGGCCGCTTCCATTGGCGAGCGTCAGCATGTCAGCGAGATAGGATCCAGAATCCGTACTCGTGCTGTCGGTTGGACCACTGCCGGCGGTGAAGGTGAAGGACCCCGCGTATTGGACGAACGCCACGTTCGGCGCCAGCGTCCCCGCGCCGTGGGCGGTCTCGATCAATCCCCCGCCGGCGCCGACCCAGGTGGAAGTCGTGATGTAGGGGCCCGCGGGGTCGAGGTGCGCCGTCGCGGACGCAAGCGGCAGCAGATCGGAGAGGACGATCTCGCCGGTGATCTGCTGGGTCGCCTGGTCGAGGAATCCCTCCCATCCACCGGTGAAAGGCATGATGAGCGTGGACCACGCCGTAGTCGGGACGCTCAACGCGAGCGCTGCCGCCGCGACCAGCAGGCGCAATCGATGGGGCACAGCCTGCGCGGCACGCATCACAATCTCCTTGGCCCTGCGCTGCTGCTCGCCGCTGCAGATGCAGCGCAACGTCGTGTGGCCCGATGATGCGCGCACCGCACATCCATTTCAAGTGTCGCCGGGGAATATCACTTGTGTTTCGACAAAAATGATCGCGTGCATGTCGCACACATGCGCGCGGAATGATCTCGTTGAGCGACAACCGCTTGCGCGAACCTCACAACTTGGCAGATTTTACATCCCATGCTGCTGCAAGCCGACGCGTCCGCGCTCCTGATCGTCGACGTCCAGGCCCGCCTGCTTCCCGCCATTCACGACGGCGAGCGCGTGGTGCGCAACTGCGCGTGGCTGATCCGCCTGGCCGGTGAGCTGAACGTACCGCTCGCCGTCTCGGAACAGTATCCGCAGGGGCTGGGGCCGACGGTCGCCACGCTGCGTGATCTGGTCGCAGACGCGAGCATCCTCGAGAAGGTGCACTTCTCCTGCGTCGCCGAGGGCCGCCTCGCGCGGCTGCCGGGGTTTGCGCGGAAGCAGATCGTCGTGGCCGGCACCGAAGCGCACGTGTGCGTGCTGCACACCTGCCTCGACCTGCTGGTGGAGGGCAAGGAGGTCTTCGTGGTGGCCGATGCGGTCGGCTCGCGCAACCCGCTGGACCGCGAGCTGGCGCTCGCCCGGCTGCGCCAGAATGGTGCGCAGATCGTCTCGCGCGAGATGGTAGCGTTCGAGTGGCTGCGGCGCGCCGGCACCGACGTGTTCCGGCGCATCAACCGCGAGTTCATCCGCTAGCTGCGGGATCCTTGCATCAGGCGAGCAGCCGTGCACGAAGCAAAGCTCAGGATCGGCCAGCTGCGAGTCCGGGTGCGGGGCGTGGCTGCGTGCCTGCTGTTGCTCGCTTGCGCAGCAGTCCACGCGCTGCCTCTCATCGGCGAGCCGGCGCCAGCGCTGAGAGGCAAGCTGTTCAGCGGCGAGGAGTTCGATGTCGCTCGCATGCGCGGCAAGGTAGTGCTGGTGAATTTCTACTCCAGCTATTGCAAGTTTTGCGCGTACGAGATCGGTCTGCTGGAGACGTTCTACGAGGAGCACCGCGACGAGGGCTTCGAGGTCATAGCCGTGGGAGTCGACGCGCCCGAGGACCGCGCGCGCGTGGTGCGCATGCTCGGCATCTACAATCTGCCCGGCACGATGGCCGAGGAGCTGAGCGAGAGCGGCTACGCGCGCCGCTACCCCACCCCCACCGCCTTCATCGTCGACCGCGAAGGCATCCTGCGCCACCGCATCACCGGCGCCAAGAGCCCCCACCACTACCGGGAGCTGGTGGTGCCGCTGCTGCAGCACTGACCGCGGATCGGCACGGGTTCAGCGGCCACAAATCGGAGTGCGCAACTGCCCTGTTCGACACTCCTTCGGGCCTCAAGCCGCGCGCGGCCGCAGCCGTAATCGAGGCATGACAGTGCCGATACCGCTGGGAGGTGAAGCATGATGTCGCCGCGAGGGAACAATGCCACCTGCTTCCGCTGCGTCGCCGCTGCGCTGCTGGCCTGCATCGCGCTCAACAGCCAGGCCGGCACGCCGAGCTTCTTGTGCAGCAAGGCCAAGACCTGGCTCGAGAAGACCGTGTGCGCCAGCGACCCTCTGTCGGAGCTCGATCTGGAGTTGGCGACGGTCTACGCGCGACTGCTGCGAGTCACCTCGGGTGAGACGCAGAAGAAGCTCACCGCCGAGCAGAACCGCTTCTGGGCCTCGCGCGCGAGACTGCCGCAGCAAGCCTGATCCGGCGTCCTGCCTCGATGCGCTCTACAGCGCGCGCATCAGCGCTTTGCGTGAGCGGCCCGACTACACCGAGCAGCGCCCGGCCCAGATCGAGCTGCCGCCCGAGCAGCTGACGAGCGCCGGGGAGGGTTGGTCCAAATCGCTCGGCAAGTACCGCAAGGCGATCCGCGCCTGCCTGCGCAGGACCCCGGCGCCGGCCAGGGCGGTGCTGGTGGCCTGGAAGGACGAGCAGCGCGACAGCGCCGTGGGTGTGCGCATGCAGGGGCCCAACGGCGAGATCTGGATGTGCGTGGCTGCGGGAAGCGGGCTGGAAGTGTTCAGCCTGCGCGAGGCCAACGACTACGAGACGCTGCCCGAGCCCGGCCCGATCTACTACCCGGATCCGAGCGCGCCCCCGGCCGGCGCGTGCGGCACGCCGGTCCAGATCCTGGATGAGAACGATGCTCCCTCCGGCTGGCTCGGGCCGAGCTGCTCGCCGAAGCTCGCCAGGCCTGCGGCGCCGGAAGCAGATCCCGAGGCGTCGCCCGAGGTGCGGTAGCAGGCCATCCCCGATCCAACCGCGCGTCCAGCAAGGTCGCGCCTCCCACGCAAAGTCACCCGACGACCGGACCGGCCAGGCGGTTCCCCGAGAGCGCGCCGAACCAGGCGAGGCCTCATGCCGGCAGCAGCGTGCCCGCGCCGCGCCCGGGTCCGGCCCGCAGCCGCCGGCCCGGCCTGGCCCGTTTCGTGCGCCGGGCCCCACCTACGCCCTCCAGAGAGCACCAAAAATGAACGACACCACCAGGCTCGAGCTCCTCGCCCGGCAGCAGGCCCCGGCCAGGACGCTGTTCTTCGCCATCTTCGCCCTGTCCGGCTTCTCGGGCCTGCTCTACGAGTCCATCTGGACGCACTACATCAAACTGTTCCTCGGTCACGCAGCGTACGCGCAGACTCTGGTGCTGGTGATCTTCATGGGAGGCATGGCTGCCGGCTCGTGGATCGCCAGCCGGCGCACGGCGCGCCTGCGCAACCTGCTCCTCGCCTACGCCGGGGTCGAAGGCTTGATCGGCGTGGCCGCGCTCGCCTTCCACCACCTGTTCGTCGCCACCACCAACCTTGCCTACGATCAGTTGATTCCCGGACTCACGCATCCAGGCATGGTGTACGCGCTCAAATGGGGTCTGAGCGCCGCGTTCATCCTCCCGCAGTCGATTCTTCTCGGGATGACGTTCCCGCTGATGAGCGGGGGCATCCTCCGCCGATACCCAGGCACGCCCGGCGCCTCGCTCGCCACGCTGTACTTCACCAACAGTCTGGGCGCGGCGGTCGGTGTCCTGGCCAGCGGGTTCTTTCTGGTGGGCCGGGTGGGCCTGCCGGGCACCATGCTGGCAGCGGGGCTGATCAACGTGGTTCTGGCGCTCGTGGTCTGGCTCCTGGCGAAGGATCAACCGGGCGCCGCGGAAACCCGTGCCACGCAGGACGCTGAAGCAGTCGCCGGGGGCGCGAGCCTCATTCTCGCCGCCGCGGCGATCACCGGGGCCGCCTCCTTCCTCTACGAGATCGCCTGGATCCGCGGGCTTTCGCTGGTGCTGGGCGCCGCCACCCACTCCTTCGAGCTGATGCTCTCCGCGTTCATTCTGGGCCTGGCGCTGGGCGGGCTGTGGGTGCGCAAGCGCATCGACGGCTTGCGCAATCCGGTGCGCTTCCTGGGGTACGTGCAGCTGACGATGGGGCTGCTGGCCCTGGCAACACTACCGATGCTCGGAATGACCTTCGGGCTGATGCAAGGCCTGTTCACCGCCCTCGCGCCTTCGCCTCAGGGGTATTGGATATTCCACGTTTCCAGCCACCTGCTGTGCCTGCTGCTGATGCTGCCGGCCACGGTGTGTGCAGGCATGACGCTGCCCCTGCTGACGTTGGTGTTGCTGCGCAAGGGGATGGGGGAGAAATCGATCGGCGCGGTATATGGCGCCAATACGCTGGGCGCGATCGCCGGGGTCCTGCTTGCGGTGCACCTGCTGATGCCGATGGCCGGGCTGAAGGGCGTGATCATCACCGGCGCCGCGCTCGACATGGGCCTGGCGGTGGTGCTGCTCGTTACGATCCGCGCCCGGCTGCGGCGCTTCGAATGGCCAGCGACCGCCCTGGTCGCCTCGCTCGCGGCAGGCGTCACACTCGGCGCCGTCCAGCTCGACCCGCGGCAATTGCTCTCCGGAGTGTACCGGCACGGTCGTGGGATCCTCCCCGAGGACGTGACGGTGCTGTTCAAGCGCGATGGGAAAACGGCCACGATCGGGCTGGCCCAGTGGCCGAATGGCGACATCGTGATCAGCACCAACGGCAAAGCCGATGCCTCCCTGAGGATGACCGGCTCCGGCGTCACGAGCGACCAGTCCACCATGGTCCTGACCGGGGCCCTCGCGCTGCTGATGAACCCGGAGGCCAGACTCGCCGCCAACATCGGCATGGGATCAGGCCTCACCAGCCATGTCATGCTCAGCACCCCGCAGCTCGAGCGTCTGGACACCATCGAAATCGAGCCCTTCATGGTGGAGGCGGCGCAGCGCTTCCGGCCGGTGGTCGAGCGCGTTTTCACCGATCCGCGCAGCAGGATCCATTTCGAGGACGCAAAGACCTTCTTCTCGACCCGGCGCGAGCAGTACGACATCATCGTGTCGGAACCCTCCAACCCGTGGGTGAGCGGGGTGGCCTCGCTGTTCTCCGAGGAATTCTACGCACGCCTGCGCGGGCATTTGAAGACGGACGGAGTGCTGGTGCAATGGGTCCAGCTCTACGAGACCGACCTCCCCATCCTGGCTTCCATTATCACAGCCCTGTCACCGCACTTCGAAGACTATGCGCTGTACACCAGCAACGACTCCGATCTGCTGATCGTGGCGAAGAAGGAGGGCGCGCTGCCGGTGCTCACCGAAAAGGTGCTGGCCGCGAGCGGTCTTGGCCCCGAGCTCGAACGCATCTCGGTGAGGACGCTGGCCGACGTTGAGGTCGGGCGTCTGGGCTCCAGGCGGATGCTGGAGCTGATGTTCGACGCGTTCGGTGCCCCGGCCAACTCGGACTACTTCCCGTACGTCGATCAGAACGCCGAACGGGCCCGTTTTCTGCGCAAATCCGCACGCTCGCTCACCAGGCTTACGACGCATGCGCTGCCCATTCTCGAAATGCTCGACGAAGGGCGCGGCGCGCCACCGGGGATGCCGATCAGCTCGGAGCACCCCGCTGCCAGAGGCCAGGCGATGCGCGTCGCTGCCGATCTGAGGCAGGTGCTGATGGAGCGCCGATACGCCCGGCTGCGCCCCGGCGTCAAACCCGATGTGCTGCTGCCTCAGATGATGCTCGAGACCTGCACCGTCGAGGGCGACGAGGGGATCTGGATCCATGCACTGCTGGCACAGGCCGAGTCGCTCGTGCCTTACTCGTCGCCGGAGCAGCTGGAGCCGCTCTGGAAGCAGATGGAGTCGCAACGCTGCTTCCAGCGCCTCACCCCCAAGCAGCGGGATTGGCTCGATCTCGTCAAGGCGGTGGGCCGCCGCGATGCGCCCCAGATGGCGAGCCGCGCCAAGCATTTGCTGGAGAAGGGCTATGCAAAGGAGCGACCGGACTGGGGACGCTTTGCCGTGATGGCGGGAATGCTGGGCTACATCGCCGCCGGCAAGCCGGGCCACTCGTTTATCCTGTGGGCCAACCACGGCTCCGAGCTGATTGCGCTGGACGACGTGGACTTCAAGCTGTTGTTTGCGCTGGCCGGGCAAGAGCCCAAAGCGTCGCCGGCTCAACTCAACCGCTTGCCGGCAGCAGCGCGGTGACGATCTCCTCCCACTCGCTCTTCAGATCGGACTCCGGCACGCGCGCGCCCGGCACGCGAGTACCAGTAGGCGGCGTTGGGCAGGTCGCCGTCGATGCGATGCAGGTGCGCATGGATCCAGCAGCTGTCCTCGTCGTCGTGGGTCTGGATCAGCGCGTGGGCGTGGTCCCACTGCTCGCGCCCGACGTGCCACAGTGCGCGCAGGCCGCGGCCGATCTGTTCGGGAGGCTCGCTGTCTTTCAGAGTGCGGCGGAAGGCTTCCAGGTCCATGCCGGTCTTCCTTCAGTTGCTGCGCGCATCAGTTTAGCCTGCATGTCCGGACAGGGTATGAGCCCCGGGCCGGCAAGCAGTTGCTTCATCCGCCCCTCGCCCCGCCGGTCACAATGCCCTGGGCCGCGGCCCATTGAGCGATGTCCTGGCGGTTGATGGCGGCGGCCATCAGGTCCGGGAAACAGGTCGGGCGTGCAGGCGAATGCCGGCACGCCGAGGCGCGGCGAGCTTGGCCGCGAGGTCGTGGTCGTAGCTCGGCGCGCCTTCGTCGCTGACAGCGCCAGCAGCGCGATGAACTGCACGCCCGCAGCCACCAGCGCGCCGGCGCGCTTGAGCAGCTCTCCTCCACGCCGCCTTCGATACAGGTCGCTGATCAGCACGAAGATCGTGTCGCTGCGGCTGCGCGGACCAGCGACTGGCAGTAGGCCACCGCGCGGTTGATGTCGGTGCCGCCGCCCAGCTGCGCGCCGAACAGCACCTCCACCGGGTCGTCGAGCTTGTCGGTCAGGTCCACGACGGCGGTGTCGAAGACGACCAGCCGCGTGCGCACTGCCGGCAGCGAGGCCATCACCGCGCCGAACACGCCCGAGTAGACCACCGAGCCGGCCATCGAGCCGCTCTGGTCGATGCACAGGATGACGTCGCGCAGGCTGCTGCGCTTGCGCCCGTAGCCGATGCGCGTCTCGGGCACGATGGTCTGGTACTCGGGCTGGTAGTGCTTCAGGTTGGCGCGGATCGTGCGGTGCCAGTCGATCTCGGCGTGGCGCGGCCGGCGGTTGCGCGCGGCGCGGTTGAGCGCGCCGGCGACGGCCGAGCGCAGCGGGTTGGCGAGCTTGCGGGTGAGCTCGTCGCACCACCTTGCGCACGACGGCGCGCGCGGTCTCGCGCGTCTTCGCCGGAAGCATCCCGCGCAGCGACATCAGGGTGGCCACCAGGTGCACGTCGGGCTGCACCGCCTCGAGCATCTCCGGCTCCAGCAGCATCTGCTTCAGGTCCAGGCGCTCGATGGCGTCCTGCTGCATGACCTGCACGACGCTGGCCGGAAAGTATTGGCGGATGTCGCCCAGCCAGCGCGCCACGTTGGGCGCGGACGCCGCCCAGCCCCGCCCCGCGGTCCGCGTCGTAGAGCGCTGCCAGCGCCCGGTCCATCCGCAGCGCCTCCGGGTCCAGCACCACGCCCGGTGCCGTCGGCCTGCTCACCGCCCAGCACCAGCCGCCAGCGCCGCAGGCGTTCGTCTTCGCTGCTCATGCGGCCGCCCCATCGCCCAAGATCTGCGTCAGTACCGGAACCACGCGCGCTGCGCGCCCGGCGTCTATCCCCGCTGGCGCGGCGGGCTGAGCGTGCGCGGCGCCGCGACGCGCGCGCTCGCCCATCTGCCGGCGTTCGCCGAACTCGAACGTGCGTGAAGGTGCGCCGCAGCAGCGGCAGCGCTTCCACGAAGTGCCCGGCGGTGAGCCCCGCCAGCCAGCCGTCGATGAGCGCCCACAGGTTCTCGTCGTGGATCAGTATCAGGCCGCTGCCCGCAGGAAGCCCTCGATCCAGTGGGCGGCGGCTAGCGGCGCGTTGGCCAGCGACAGGGCGAGATGCGAGGCGCCGCGCGGTGTCCTCGTCGCTGGCCGCCCCCGCGTCGTGCAACAGGCGTGCGACCCGGCCTGCCAGCAGGGTGTGCAGGCCGTCCTGCTCCGCGATGCGGGCCGAGCGCCGTGCGCCACGCGCGGGCATTGTCCTCGTGCTCGAGCAGCGCGACGGCGGCGTCGACCTCGCCGATCCGCTCGCCATCGCCGCTCGGCCGCAGCGTCGTCCAGCGACGCGCAGGCGGCCGGCAATGCCGATGCAGATGCGCGCCACCAGCCCGTCGAGGATGCGCGTCGAGCACCTGCGAGTCGGTTCTGCGCACGCTGCCGTAGCGGCGCGTGCCGGCGAGCGGCGGCAGCGCGCCCATCATCTCGGCCACGTCCCGGGCGACCGCGGCGCGGCTGTCCAGGATGCGCAGGAGACGCATCCGACGGCCACCGCAAGATCGGCGAGGAGCGACCCGCTGCAGGAGCTCGGCCAGCGCGTCGATGTGCTCGAGCCTGCCGGCCTGGTCGATCACAGGGTTGCTCGTGGCATCGGCAACGGTGCTGCCCCAGCGCGCCGCGTCGATCATCTGGACTGCGAACTCGGGACGCCAGCGCAGCCGCCAGTGCTCGTGAAACGTGCCCGGCCTTGCGGCCGCCCTGCTCCATCGGTCTGCCCCACTCGATCGACAGCAGCCGCAGGCGGTGCAGGAGCTGGCTGCGCTCCAGATCGAGCGGCTTGCGCAGGTCCAGGTCGTAGATCGCTTCTCGTCCGCCGCCAGCGGCAACCGCAGCCGCTTCTGCTGCGCGGCGAGATCGGCCTGCAGCGGCACCACGGGGATGTCCGCGGGCACCTTGCCGAGGCGATTGCCCACCACCAGCCTGCGCTCGATGAGCGCGAGCGGCGCCGGCGCCCCGGCGCACACGACCGCCAGCGCTGCCTCCATCAGCTCGCCCAGGCCCGGCAAGGCCCGCCCGCGCAGCGTCGCGAGAGTCTCCGCCAGGCGTACGGCTTCGATCACGTGCGCGGACGAAGCATCGAGGTCCTCCGCGCGCAGCAGGCGCGCAACCCGCGTCATCCAATGCACCACCGGCTCGCGCTGCTCCCACAGGAGGTGGTACCACTCCGGCGAGTCCACCCCGGCGCCATAGCCGGATCGGAACGCCAGCCGATCGTACGATCCAGGGCACCCACGCGGCCTTGGTCTTGACTCTGGGCAGCCCCTTGAGCAGCGCGTGGTCCTGCGCCGACGGCGGAAGGTCCTGCAAGGCCGGCGCGTGCCAGGCTCCGCAGACCACCGCGATGCGCTCGAAGCCGTCCTTCTGCGCGCCGCGGATGGTGCTGCGCATCCAGGCCTCGCGCCGCTTCTCCAGCGTGTCGTCGCGCTCGTGATGCTCGCGCAGCGCAGTCATCGCCTCACGCACGGCCTGGAACACCTCGGCCCCGCCGTCGCGCCGGCTTTCGACCACGTGGTCCCACCAGCGCTCACCGTCCTCGTACCCGGCGATCTCGGCCAGGTGGTTGAGCGGATCGAAACGCAGGTCCACCGCCTGGTGCGGCGCCTCGGTCTCACCTTCGGCCGGCGCGGTCGCGTCCGAGTCTGCGCTGTCTCCAGGCGTCTCAGCGGCGGCCAACCGATGGCTCTGCGGCAGATCCATGAAGCGTACTGGCACGCCGTGAGCGAGCCCATACTGGATCGCCTGCCACTCGGGCGAGTACGGCGCGAACGGATAGAACACCGCGCGCTGCGGCTCGCCCTCGACGTAGATCAGCAGCGCGACCGGCGGCTCGAGCCCTTCGCGCGCGGCGTACTCGAGCACGTCCTGGGCGTCCGGAGGACCCTCGACCAGCAGCGCGTCCGGCCGCAATCCCTCCAGCGCCTCTACCAGACTGCGCGCCGAGCCCGGGCCGTGGTGGCGAATCCCGAAGATGTGCACGTTCTCCATCGTTAACCCGCTAGAGCTAACCGCAGAGGCGCGGAGGCGCAGAGAAAGGCCAGAGCGAGATTGAGCCGCCCAGACGCCAAGCTTGCCCGAGACTGCGATCGGGCGGACGCCGTTGCCGGTCGAACCGCCCCGCGCGAAGCGCGGACAACGGCTCCCTCTCCCTTGATGGGAGAGGGCGGGGGAGAGGGTGAGAAACACGCCAGCCGGCGCCCCCTCTCCCTGGCCCTCTCCCACGAGGGGAGAGGGACTGGAGGAGCCGGTTGTCTTCCTTGCGCTCTTCGGCGTCTTTGGCGTCTTGGCGGCCAAATCCTGGTTTTAGGTCTTCCTTGGCTCCTTGGCGCCTTGGCGGTTCGACCTGTCTTTCTCTGCGCTCTCTGCGTCTCTGCGGTTCATGCTCTTTCCTTGGCACCCTCGCGGTTGCCGGCCTCAGACCAGTTCGCGGCAAGCGCGATACAGATCCTTCCAGCCGTCGCGCTCCTTGACCACGGTCTCGAGATACTCCTTCCAGACGATGCGCGTCCTGCACCGGGTCTTTCACGACGCTGCCGTGGAGCCCGGACGCGACATCGGCGGCGCGCAGGTTGCCGTCGCCGAAGTGCACGGCCAGCGCGAGACCGCTGATCACCACGCCGATGGCCTCGGCGGTGGACAAGGTCCCGCGACGGCGCCTTGAGCTTGGTCTTGCCGTCCTCGGTCTTGCCCGAGCGCAGCTCGCGGAACACCGCCACGACGCGCCGGATCTCGTCCACGCGGCGCGTCCTCCGGCAGGCACAGCGCACGGCCGAGCGAAGCGACGCGCGACTGCACGATCTGCACTTCCTCCTCCGCGCTCGCCGGCACCGGCAGGACGACGGTGTTGAAGCGGCGCTTGAGCGCGCTGGACAGCTCGTTGACGCCGCGATCGCGATCGTTGGCGGTCCCGATGATGTTGAAGCCGCGGGTGGCCTGTACCTCGCTGCCCAGCTCGGGAACCGGCAGCGTCTTCTCCGACAGGATGGTGATGAGGCTGTCCTGCACGTCGGCGGGGATGCGGGTCAGCTCTTCGATGCGGACGATACGCCCTTCGCGCATGCCCTTCATCACCGGCGAGCCCACCAGCGCCGCCTCGCTCGGTCCCTTGGCGAGCAGCAGCGCGTAGTTCCAGCCGTAACGGATCGCCTCCTCCGGCGTGCCGGCGGTGCCCTGCACCAGCAGCGTCGAGTCGCCGCTGATGGCCGCCGCCAGATGCTCGCTCACCCAGCTCTTGGCGGTGCCCGGCACCCCGAGCAGCAGCAGCGCGCGGTCGGTCGCGAGTGTGGCGACGGCGATCTCCATCAGCCTGCGCTCGCCGATGTACTTGGGCACGATCTTGAAGCCGTTGTCGAGCTTGCCGCCCAGCAGATAGGTGGTCACCGCCCAGGGCGAGAGCTTCCAGCTCGGCGGCCGCGGCCGCTCGTCCACGCCGGCCAGTGCGGCCAGCTCCTCGGCGAACTGGTGTTCGGCATGTTGGCGCAGTACGGTAGTCATGGCGTGAGCTCCTCCAGATAAGCCTTGCGCAGTTCGAGTGTGGCGACGAGCTGGTCGAGCATCGCCTGGTCGGCGGGCTGCCAGCTCGTCGAGTCGATGGGCCAGTCGCGCGCGGCCTGGTCGGCGATGCAGGGAGACAGGCGGATGGCCAGGGTCGGCAGCAGCGCGCGCAGGCGCCAGTGCGCGTCGACCAGGTAGTGGCGCGACGCGACCGCCAGGAAGCGCCGCGAGAAGTCCTCGCCCCACGCATGCCCGCAGGCGGCCAGGAGCTCCAGCACCCAGTCGTCATGGATCGACTTGGGGCGTGTTTCCAAGGCATCGATCAGGAAAGCCTCGCGCTTCGCGGCGGCCAGCTGAGCGAACAGCCGTCCGAGCGTCCCGCTGTCGAGGTCCTTGAGCATCCCGCCCCCGCGTCCGCTGAGATGGGCAAGCAGTCCGCCTGCCCACTCTGCGTCGCCCTGGTTCATGCACGCCTCGATCCACCCCAGCACCAGCGCCTCGGCCCATTCGCCGGCGGCGGCGGCCTCGATGAGTGACGCGGGCGCGGTATTGAAAGCCTGACGCCAGTGCGCGAGCGGCGTCGCCGCGATGATCTGCAGCAGCGTGACCGCTTTGTGTCCGAGCTTGCCGCGCTTGCGGCCGGTGTCGATCCCGTCGCGCGCGAGCTGCCGGGCGTCGAGCTCTTCAGGCAGGTTCACTTCGAGCGCAGCGGCCTTCTTCTTCAGCAACCCCGCCTGCGGCGGCGTGTACGCAACCAGCGGCGTCACCCGCAGGACCATGCGCCGCCCCAGCTCCGAGCCCGGCAGCCGGGCAAGCGCACGGCAGGCGGCCACCCGCACCGCCTTGTGCCTGGCATCGAGCAACGTCTCGAGGAAAGCCTCGTCGGCGACGCTCAAGCCAACCGCGAGCGTGTCGACGAAGGCGGCCAGGTCCTCCGGCGCCTCGCTCTCGCGGGTCGACTCGAGCAGCGCACGGCCAGCGTCGGGGTCGCGGCCGCGCACGTTCCGCAGCAGCACAAGGCGCTCGGCACGCGTGCCGGTGTGCCATGCAGCCGAAGGCTCGGCGGTCTCCGGATCGACCAGCGCGCGCCAGGCCGGGTTGTGCAGCGACAACCAGCGGCCCCGCTCGCCCATCAGCGCGGCGAACGCTGGCGGCCGCGCGCCCGGGTCGACGCTCGTCATGTGCTCGAGGAACTGCGGCAACAGGTGATCGGGCACCCGCCTGCACGCGCTTGCCGCCGCCGCGCACCATTCGGGCAGCAGTGCTTCGTGCCCGCCGCCCAGCATGAGTCCCAGCGCGTGACTGGCTCGCGGCCCGCTCGCGGCCGCGGGGTCGGGTTGCGCAGCAGCGCTCGCCGCCGGTTGCAACGTCGCCGGCTCCTGGCCGGCCTTGAGGAAGGGTGCCAGCACGGCCGCCGCGCGCAGCAGCGCCTGCTCCGCAGGCACGGCACCTGACCCGAGCGCCGCCAGATCGGCGGGCAGCGGGGGCGCCTGGAACGGCATGCGCTCGGTGCCGAGCAGCGCGGCGCGCGCGAGTCCCGCCCAGGTGGAAGCCGGATCGCTCATGCTGCCATGCCGTTCGCACTTGCAGCGCCGGCGCGCAGCGGCGTGAGCGGCATGCTCCCGCCCAGCGCATACAACATGCCGCGCGCTGCGATCGTCAGCGGCTGCAGGACCTCGCCGTCCCACTCGCCGAACACGTCGAGCGGACCGCCGCCGCTCACCGCCAGCAGATGCCAGCCCTCGGCCAGCCGCGCCGGCAGAGGCAGGCCTGCACCCGCGCTGTCCGTCAAATACCAGGTCGGGCCATTCTCACCACCGTGCACGCGCGGCGTGACACCACGCAGCGCAAGCGGCCAGCGCTCCACCCAAGGCACCCGCCCCAATGCGTCGGCATAGGTCTTCAGCCCCGCTTCGATCGAGTCGCTGCCGGGCAGCCGCGGGGCGCCCACGCGCAGGTCGGTGTGCGCCTTGACCAGGGCGCGCAAGCCGAGCGTGCCCGCAAAGAAGCACACCTCAGCGTGCAGCACATGGCCGGCAGGCAGCCCCGCATCGAGCGCCTGAGTGCCGGCGGCGAACTCGAGCACCAGCGCCGGGCGCTGCGTGCTCGTCCCCCACAGCCAGGTGCGCCGTGTGCGCAGGCGCTCCTCGACCTGCGTCGAGGTGCCCAGCGTGAACCAGGCATCGGCCACCCCCGCGCCCGCCAGGAGCTCTTCCTGCGACTGGGTCCAGCCGATGGCCGCGCGTACCTCGTCGCGCAGCCCGGGGGCGAGCGCGTCCTGGCGCAGATAGGCGCAACGCAGCAACTCCAGCCGCGCAACAGCATCGAGCAGGCGATGCTCCCAACCCGGGCCGCCGGCCACGGTCCCCGCGAGTTGGCGCAGCGAGCGCGCCAACCCGGGTGCTTGCGCATCCACCAGCCGCGCTGCCATCCCTTCCCAGAAACTGTCCGGCTGGGTTTGCGCCTGGACAAAGCCCAGCCGCACCAGATCGCCCAGCCACACCGCCAGCTGCGCCAGCCCGTCGGCGATGCGTGCTTCGCGTTGAGCGACGCGCTTGGCTTGCGCTTCCGCGTCCGGCGCAACGGCTGCTTCGGCCGCGGCCTTCTCGGCCCGCTTCTCGGTGCGCTTCTCCCGTGTCGACAGCCAGTCCGCGACCCAGCCGGGGGGCTCGCAGGCGGCGAACGCCGAAGCCTCCTTGGCGAACACCAGCAGCAGCCCCAGGCCGTGCTTGCATGGAAACTTGCGGCTTGGGCAGCTGCACTTGAAGGCCGGCTCGCTCAGGTCGATGCGGGTCTGGTAGGGCTCGGCGCCACTGCCCTTGACCTCGCCCCACAGCGCCGTGTGACTACGGCCCAGGGCCGCCCACTTCCTGGCGCTGGCGAGCCCTTGCCCCGCCTTGGCCGAGCTTGCGTCCGGCGCAAGGGCGAGAACCGATTCCGGGGTCCAGGTGGATTGCATGCGGGAGCCCAGGGCAAGCAAAGACGAGGCCACGGCTGCGCGTCGTAGCGCCCGTCGACTCCGGCACGGACAACCGGGCGTGCGCTTCCCTGCGTCGGGTGTCCGTTTCCGCTTGCATATCCGACGACTGTTCCGCACGCTCCTCGTCGCCCTGTAGTACCCTGACCGGGTACTGCGCTGGAGCATGAAGCAGGTTCACGCGGCCGACAAAGTGAACCTTTCGGCTCGAGCTGGGAATTAACCAGTGGGGAGGTGTGCCCGCAGCGGGCATGTGCATGGGCAAGCAGATTCGCCGGGAAGTCGACCCCGCTGCGCTGGCGGACGAGGTGGCGTTGTTGCGCCGCGTGGCCCAGGGAGAGCGGCTGGCGTTCGACCTGTTTTACCGGACCTACTACCGGCGCCTGCATCGCTTCCTGGAGCAGGTCACCCGCCGGCCGGAACTGGTCGGCGAGGTCCTCAACGATACGATGCTGGTGGTGTGGCGCAAGGCGGGCACCTTCAACCACAGCTCGCGCGTGTCCACCTGGATCTTCGCCATCGCCTATCGACGCGCGCTCAAGGCGCTCAAGCGCGCACCCCACCCCGGCGTTGAAGTCGCTCTGACCGAGGATTCGGTCGAGGTCGACCCGGGGCTCGAGCAGGCGCTGATCGAGCGTGATCTGGCGCGGCGTCTGCGCACTGCGCTGGCGGCCTTGTCGGCCGATCAGCGCGCGGTGGTGGAGCTGACCTACTATCACGGCTATGCCTATCGCGAGATCGCCCAGATCGTGGGCTGCCCGCTGGACACCGTGAAGACGCGCATGTTTCATGCTCGACGCAAGCTGCGCGACCTGCTCGCGTACACGCGCGAGGAACATTGATGAACCTGCGGATTTTCCGCGGCAGCGACCCGGCACACCGTGCCACCCTGGAGCTGCTGCCCTGGTACGTGAACGGCACCCTGGAGGGCGGTGAGCGCGCGCAGGTGGAGGCACACCTGTCCGCTTGTCTGCCCTGCCGCCGCGAGCTGGAAGCGCAGCGCGCGCTGCAAAGCGCGATGTCGGCATCGCCCCACGACCCCGAGCTGACGCAAGCATTGGCGCGCATGCACGCGCACCTGCATGCAGCCGAGCGCGGCCCGCTGCTCGGCTTGATGCGGCGGCTGTGGCACGGCTCGCACCCGCTGCTGCGCGGGGCGCTCGCGCTGCAGCTGGTGGTGATTCTGGGCCTGGCCGCGGCGCTCGCATTGCGGCCGCCGGCCGAGTTCCGAACGCTGTCCTCACAGGCCGCCGGCGCGCAGGAGCGGACCGGCATCGCCGTGATCTTCAACGACGGCCGCAGCGAGCACGAAGTGCGCAGCCTGCTCACGCAGCTTGGCTTGCGCATCGTGGATGGCCCGACTGAGGCCGGCGCTTATACGCTGGTGGTGCACAGCGGGCACCGCGATGCCAAGGTCGCTGCCTTGCGTGAGCATGCCGCAGTCAAGCTGGCGTTGCCGGTGAGCCTGTCCAAGGGGAGCACACCATGAGGGATCTGGCAGTCGGATTGATCGCCCTGGCCCTGGCCGGCTGCGCTGCTACCCCCGTCGAGCAGGTCACAGCGCCGAGCCCGGACCAGCACCAGCTGCTGGTGATGATCGAGGAGACCGCGCCGCCGCGGTTTCAGCCCGGGTCCAGCGAGCCGGCAGGCTATTCGGGAACACCGTTGCGCGCACGCTCCCTGCGGGTGGCGCGCGCGCTCGCCCAGGACTACGCGCTGCGGGTGGACACCGACTGGCCGATGCCCGCGCTGGGTGTGCGCTGCTTCGTCATGACCGTGGCATCACCCCTGTCGCCCGCTGCGATTGCCGCGGCCATGGAAGCCGACGCTCGCGTCGAGTCGGTACAGCCGGTGCAGCGCTTTCAGGTGTCGGGGTACGACGATCCGTACGTGCCGCTGCAGTCCAGCGTGCACACGCTGCGGCTGCAGGAGCTGCACCGCGTGGCCACTGGCCAGGGGATCAAGGTGGCGCAGATCGATACGGGCGTGGACTGGCTCCACCCGGACCTGGCGGGCCGCGTGGCGAGCCGTCGCAACTTCGTGGACGGGTCGCCGTACAGCGCGGAAGTCCACGGCACCGCGGTGGCGGGGATCATCGTCGCGCGCGGCAACAACGGCGTGGGAATGGTGGGCGTCGCGCCGGGCGCGACGCTGCTCGCCCTGCGCGCGTGCTGGGCCGAGACGCGCAATGCGCAGCCCGCGGTGTGCAACAGCTTCACCCTGGCCAAGGCGCTGCAGTACGCCTTGAGCGAGCGCGCGCAAGTGATCAACCTCAGCCTGACAGGACCGCGTGACCGCCTGCTC
This sequence comes from uncultured beta proteobacterium, assembly GCA_963827575.1. Classification (GTDB taxonomy): domain Bacteria; phylum Pseudomonadota; class Gammaproteobacteria; order Burkholderiales; family SHXO01; genus SHXO01. The sequence goes on along the minus strand of CAWHCG010000015.1, from coordinate 42,761 downwards.
GAGCGGCTTCTCGAAGTGGCCGCGCAGCGCGGGGTGGTGGTGGTCGGCGCCGTGGCCGGTGCGACGCCGGGGTTTCCCGCCGCGGATGCCCATGTCATCGCCGTCACGGCCGGCCCGCACAACGGGTCGGGCCCCGCGCTGGTAGCGCCCGGCACGCGCGTCCTCAGCACTGTGCCCGATGCCGCCTGGGGCTATTTCTCGGGTGCGTCGTTCGCCACGGCCCATGTGTCGGGTGTGGCCGCTGTCCTGCTCGAGCACGTACCCGGCCTGACGCCCGCTGCGATCCGCGGGGCGCTCAGCCCCCCAGGGGGCGATCCGCAAGCCACCATCGATCCGTGTGCCGCGCTGACCCGGCTTGAAGGCGAGCCGGCCTGCGCATGCTGCCCGAGCGCGTTGGCTTCGAAGCCGCGCTTGCCGTATCGCTGACACCGTGCCGCGCGCTCTCGCGGTCGCCACGCTCCTGCTGGCGGCTGCACCGGCATGCGCCCAGGTCTCGGGGCAAGTCGCGTTCGCCACCGACTATCGCTTCCGGGGCGTTTCGCTGAGCGACGGGCCGGCGCTGGAAGCGAGCTTGTCCTACGACCACCCTGCCGGCCTGTTTGCTGGAGTGTTCGCGTCCAATGTCGACGTGCGTGAGAGCGGCCTGGGCGTGCAGGCTTATGCCGGCTACGCACAGCGCTGGGGCGATGCCAGGGCGTGGGACGCGGGCGTCGTGGGCTACGTCTATCCTCCAAGCGAGCGCGGAACCCGGTACAACTTCGCAGAGGCCTTTGCGGGAGTCACGCTCGAACGGTTCAGCTTGCGCCTGTATGTGAGCAACGACTACTACGGCAGCGGTAATCCGTCGATCTACACCGAAGGCGGCGCCGGGCTCGAGCTCACCGGCTGGCTCACCCTCGGCGTGCACGTCGGCGTTCTGGCCGTCTGGCCACAGCAAGGAGCTGCCGAAGGCCCGCAGACCCGGCTGGATGGGCGCATCGGCCTGAGCACCGCAGCGGCGGGCTTCGCCATCGATCTGAGCCTGGTTGGGACGAATGCGCAGGGCGATCGCTGCTTCGCCGGGCCAGGACGCTGTGACGCGGGGCTGGTGCTGACCGTTTCGCGTGGCTTCTGAAGCTTCCGCAGCAGAGGCAGGGCTGGCTAGTGCGGGCGCCGCCGCAGCGCGGAGCCGACCACAGCGATCAGCCCGGCCGCTACCAGCACCCAGGTCTCCGGCTCCGGTATCGGAACGAGCTGGCTGGCGTCCCGCGAGAATCGCTAAAGCACCAGCATATCAAGACGATAGATGACCAGAACGAACCGGCAGAGGGGTTGGCGCGTTCCATGCTACAGTCCTCGGCGGCAGCCATTGGCTCCGCCCGATGCCGCGGGGCGAGGCTGCCTCGAACAGACCCAATGCGCGATCAACTCAACAATCTGCTGCAACTGGTGTTTCACACAGGACTCCCGCTGTTCCTGGTGGTGGTTCTGCTGATCCTGAACGCACTGTTGTCCCAGTCCGGCGCCTTGGTGCGCTAGGCCACCCCGTCAGCGGTTCGTGAGCTTCGCGCCGGACCACCGCGTGGGCCCGGCGGTGCGTTACCATTGTGTCGAATGGACAGCGCTTCCACCCTCGGCCCCGAGGCTGCACGCGCACTGGTCGAGGCTTTCGATCTGCGCGCGCTTCCGGCAGCGTTCTATGCCGACCCCTTTCCGTGGTACCACGCGTTGCGCGCGCTGGACCCGGTTCGGGAAATGCCCGACGGGTCGCGCTTCCTGACCCGCTACGCGGACGTCATCGCGGTATACAAGGACCAACTGACCTTCAGCTCGGACAAGAAAGCGGAGTTCGGGCCCAAGTATGGCGACTCGCTGCTCTATCAGCATCACACCACCAGCCTGGTGTTCAACGATCCGCCGCTGCACACACGCGTGCGGCGCCTGATCCTGGGCGCGCTCACCCCGCGCGCGATCGAGGCGATGGAGCCGGGCTTGGTCGCGCTGGTGGACGGATTGCTCGACCGCATGGCCGCAAAGGGCAGCGTCGATCTGGTGGAAGACTATGCCTGCGCGATTCCGGTGGAGATCATCGGCAACCTGCTGGGCGTCCCGCACGCAGAGCGTGGCCCGCTGCGCGAGTGGTCACTGGCGATCCTCGGCGCGCTCGAGCCGGTCGTCACGCCGGCGGCTTTCGAGCGCGGCAATCGCGCCCTCGCCCAGTTCCTGCCGTACCTGGAGACCCTGGTGGAGCGTCGGCGGGCCGAACCGGGCGACCCGGAGCGCGACGCGCTCACGCGCCTGATCCTTGGCGAGGCGGACGGCGAGCGGCTCACCCACACCGAGCTGCTGCACAACTGCGTGTTCCTGTTGAACGCCGGGCACGAGACCACGACCAATCTGATCGCCAACGCGCTGCATTCGCTCACCCAGTGGCCACAGGAAAAGGCGCGCCTGATCGCCCAACCCGAGCTGATCAAGACCGCAGTTGAGGAGTTTCTGCGCTTCGAGAGCTCGAACCAGCTCGGCAACCGCATCGCCACGCGCGCAACCGAGGTCGGGGGCGTCGCGCTGCCCGCCGCCGCCCGCATCACGCTGTGCATCGGCGCCGCCAACCGCGACCCGGCACAGTTCCCGCACCCGGACCGGCTCGACGTCGCGCGCACCCCCAACCGGCACGTCGCCTTCGGCTCCGGCCCCCACCAGTGCGCGGGCATGCATCTCGCGCGTCTCGAAGGCCGCATCGCCATCGGCCGCTTCCTTGCGCGCTTCCCCAACTACCGGCTCCACGGCGACCCGGTGCGCGGTGGGCGCGCCCGCTTCCGCGGATTTCTCAGCATCCCTTGCGCAGTGCACGGGACCCCCTGACGCGGCTTTTGCCACCCTTGGCTCTCCCTGACGTCCGCGACACCTGCGGTAAGCCTCTCGTTCTGCAAGCGTAGGCCGGCAATCGACACCAGCGTCGCCGCCGGACGACGTGAGCTCGAGCGCCAGCCGCCGGCTCGCGACTTGCTCTGGAACGCCCCTGGGGCGGCTGTCACCCGCCGCCCGCTGCTGGACATCCGAGCACGGCGAGGTCCTCCATGATGCTGCTGAAGCGCCCAGTGGGCGTGTGGATTCTGATGGCGTGGTGTGCGGTGCAAGCTCTGGCCGGGCTCGCGCTCGGCCTGGATTCTCATGGCCTGCGTGGTGCGCTGGCCTGGGGTTTCACCCTGATGCACGTGCTGTTCGTGGCGGGGCTCGCATTGCCCATGGCGCCCACGCGCCATTTCGTGGCCGCCTATCTCGGCGCTAATGTCTTCGCGGCGGCGCTGGCCACCTGGAGCATCGTGTTCGTCGCCGCTGCGTGGGGATTGCGCCACAACGATCTGCCCCTGGTGGCCCCGTTGGCCGTGTATCAGGTATTCGTCGCGTGGGCATTCCTCTATCTCTTTCATCCGGACGTACAGGTCTACCTGAGGGGGTACGTGAACGCCCCTGCGACACAGTAGGCGGCTCCCTGGACGCCCCAGTCGGTGGAGCGGCGGCCCGGCGATCATGCTCAAGCGGCCCCGCCGGCCTGCCGAAAACCCCATCGAGAGCTGCGGCATGCACAGTGCCGCGGTTCGCAAGCCCGGCCCGGCTTACCGGCCGGACGACAATCGGAGTACGGCTATGCAACCCTGCGTTTCCGCCCTGGCCGGTCTGGCCTGCCTGCTCGCCTCCCTGACGGGGCTGGCTGCAGCACCCGAAGCGATCACCGATCCCGACGCCCCGCTGGTCAAACAGCTGGAATTGCGTTTCGCCAGTTCCCTGGCCGCAGCCCGCAACGGTGATGTGGACGGCTACTGGGGCCACCGGACGGCGGCATCCCGCAGCCGTCCGCCGGCGCTGGACAGTACTCGACTGAAGCTGCTGGCCGAGCTCCTTCCAGCTCTCGAGACCTTGCAATTCGTGCGGCTGGACTCGACCGGCAAAATGGCGCGCGCGCTGTACCGCTGGCGCAAGCAGGAGGCCGCGCAGTACACGGTGATCGTCTACCGCGTCGAGCAGGGAGACTGGAAGATCGACGACTTCAGCGTCAGACGCTCGGGCATGCCCGGGCCGACCAAGCCGACCCTGTCCGAGGCCCCAGCACCGAACCGTGACGGGGCCGGGACAGTACCCGCCCCCTCACTCGAAGCCCCGCACCTGTAGCCGCTCTCGCCCCGTCACCCTTTTCACCCCGGCGCCCCGGGAGTACCATGGCGGGCAAATCTAGGGCACGTCCCCCCGGCGCCGGCGCGCCAGCGAGAAGAACACCCGCAAAAAGAACAGGGAGACGGCTGCAAAGGATAACGTTTTGAACCCGACAGACATCCGCGACCCCGACTACTTTCACAAGGTAGTGGATTGCCAGTGGGCCTGCCCGGCCCATACGCCAGTCCCCGAATACATCCGGTTGATCGCGCAGGGCCGCTACGGCGACGCCTACATGATCAACTGGAGATCGAACGTCTTCCCGGGCATCCTCGGCCGCACCTGCGACCGTCCCTGCGAGCCGGCCTGCCGGCGTGTGCGCGTCGAAGAAGGCAGCGACGAGAAGCCGGAGCCGGTAGCGATCTGCCGGCTCAAACGGGTGGCGGCCGATTTCAAGCCCGACATCCGCGCGCGCCTGCCCAGGCCGGTCAAAGCCGGCAACGGCAAGCGCATCGCGCTGATCGGCGCAGGACCGGCATCCTTGACGGTGGCCCGCGACCTCGCACCGCTCGGCTATCACTGCGTCGTGTTCGACGCCGACGCACGGGCGGGCGGGATGATCCGCACGCAGATCCCGCGCTTCCGCCTGCCCGAGTCGGTCATCGACGAGGAGGTCGGCTACATCCTCGATCTGGGCGTGGACTTCCGCGCCGGCGAGCGCATCGACAGCATGAAGGCGCTGCTGGCGGCCGGCTTCGATGCAGTCTTCGTCGGCACGGGCGCGCCGCGCGGCCGCGATCTGGACATTCCCGGCCGCCGCGAGGCCGCCGCCAATGTCCACATCGGCATCGACTGGCTTTCCAGCGTCTCTTTCGGGCACATCAACCGCATCGGCAAGCGCGTCATCGTGCTCGGCGGCGGCAACACCGCCATGGACTGTTGCCGCTCTTCGCGCCGCCTCGGCGGCGATGACGTCAGGGTCGTGGTGCGCTCGGGCTTCGAGGAGATGAAGGCCTCCACGTGGGAGAAGGAGGACGCCATGCACGAGGGCATCCCTATCTTCAACTACCTGGTGCCCAAGGCGTTCACCTATAAAGACGGGGCGTTTACCTATAGAGACGGGGCGTTCGCCTACAAAGACGGGGCCTTTCCCGACGGTAACGGCAGGCTCACCGGAGTGGTGTTCGAGAAGGTCGCCGTGCAGTACGACGCGAACGGGCGCCGGCGGCTGGTGCCCACCGGGGCGCCCGACATCCACATGGAATGCGACGACGTGCTGGTGGCGGTGGGACAGGAGAACGCGTTTCCCTGGATCGAGCGCGATCTGGGCATCGAGTTCGATCCCTCGGGCATGCCGATAGTCGACAAGGTCACCATGGGCTCGACTCTGCCCAACGTGTTCTTCGGCGGCGATGCCGCGTTCGGACCCAAGAACATCATCTGGGCGGTGGCGCACGGCCACGATGCCGCCATCTCCATCGACAAGCTGTGCCACGGCGAGGACGTGAGCCAGCGTCCCGGGCCGCTGGTGAACCTGCTGTCCCAGAAGATGGGCATCCACGAGTGGAGCTACGACAACGCCGTCTCCGACGACCTGCGCTACCGGGTGCCGATCAAGGAGAACAAGATCACCTTGAAGGACATCAAGGTGGAGGTCGAGCTGGGATTCGATCCGCAGCTCGCCTTCCGGGAGGCGCAGCGGTGTCTGAACTGCGACGTGCAGACGGTGTTCCTGCCCAAGCTGTGCATCGAGTGCGACGCCTGCGTGGACATCTGCCCGATGGACTGCATCAACTTCACCGACAACGGCGAGGAGCAGCAACTGCGCGCCCGGTTGCGTGTTCCGGCGGACGATCCCTCCCAGGACATCTACGTGTCGCCCGCGCTCAAGACCGGCCGCATCATGGCCAAGGACGAGGACCTCTGCCTGCACTGCGGGCTGTGCGCCGAGCGCTGCCCGACCGGCGCCTGGGACATGCAGAAGTTCTATCTGGACCTCGCCCACGCCGGACCGAAATGCCGTTCCAAGCACCAAGAGGCGAGCCCGCTGACCGCCTAGCCCGCCTCGACGACAACGACGAACCACAGCGCCAGCCTCCATGCCGCAGCACTCGCCACGCTTCAACGACTTCGTCATCAAGTTCGCCAACGTCAACGGCTCGGGCTCGGCTTCCGCGAACGCGCTGTTCGCCAAATCCATCCTGCGCATGGGTGTGCCGGTCAGCCCCCGCAACATCTTTCCGTCCAACATCCAGGGCCTGCCGACCTGGTACGAGGTGCGCGTGTCGGAGGCCGGCTATCTGGGCAGGCGCGGCGGCGTGGACCTGATGGTGGCGATGAACCCGCAGACCTGGGACCGGGACCTGGCCGAGATCGAGCCCGGCGGCTACCTGTTCTACGACTCCACGCGGGCGATTCCGAAAGCGAAGTTCCGCGACGACATTCACGTCATCGGCATGCCGCTCACGGAGATCTGCAACCGCGAGTACACCGATGCTCGCGAGCGGCAGCTGTTCAAGAACATCATCTACGTCGGCGCGCTGTCGGCGCTGCTCGAGCTCGACCTCAAAGAGGTCGAGAAGCTGATCGGCGAGCAGTACAAGGGCAAGGAGAAGCTGCTGGAGCCCAACATCCGAGCCCTGCACCTGGGCCGCGACTACGCCGCCAGCTTCCTGCCCTCCATCGACATCAAAGTCCGGCGCGCCGACAAAGTCGGCCACCGCATCTTCCTCGAGGGCAACAGCGCGGCCGCACTGGGCGCGCTGTACGGTGGCGCGACCGTGGCAGCCTGGTACCCGATCACGCCCTCCTCTTCGCTGGCCGAGGCCTTCGGGCGCCACTGCCGCAAGTACCGGGTCGACCCCAACACCGGCAGGAACCGCTACGCGATCCTGCAGGCCGAGGACGAGCTGGCCTCGATCGGCATCGTGATCGGCGCCGCCTGGAACGGCGCGCGCGCCTTCACGGCGACCTCCGGCCCGGGCATCTCGCTGATGCAGGAGTTCATCGGGCTCGCTTACTTCGCCGAGATCCCCGCGGTCATCTTCGACGTGCAGCGCGGCGGGCCGTCCACCGGCATGCCCACCCGCACCCAGCAGTCCGACGTCCTGTTGTGCGCGTATGCATCGCACGGCGACACCAAGCACGTGCTGCTGTTTCCCGAAGACCCGAAGGAGGCCTTCGACCTGGCGGCCCAGGCCTTCGATCTGGCCGACCGGCTGCAGACCCCGGTGTTCGTGCTGATGGATCTGGACATCGGCATGAACGAGCGGCTGTGCGAACCGCTCGCATGGAACGATTCGAGCCACTACGATCGCGGCAAGGTCATGAGCTTCCAGGACCTCGAGGCCGGCAAGGAGTTCGGCCGCTACCTGGACGTCGACGGCGACGGCATCCCCTATCGCACCTATCCGGGCACGCATCCCGCGCGCGGGTCGTTTTTCACGCGCGGGACCACCAAGGACCGCTACGCGCGCTACAGCGAAGCGGGTCCGGACTACGTCGAGAACATGCAGCGCTTGCTGCGCAAGTTCGAGACCGCCAAGCAGTACGTGCCCAAACCCGAGCTGCGTGCAGCCCGGCAGCAGACCCGTTCGGGCGTGCTGTACTTCGGGTCCACCGGACCGGCGATGCAGGAGGCGCTGGACCGGCTGACCGAGCAGGGGCTGCACCTGGACGCCCTGCGCGTGCGCGCCTTCCCGTTCAGCGACGAGGTGAGCGAGTTCGTTTCCGACCACGACCAGGTCTTCGTGGTGGAACAGAACCGCGACGCACAGCTGCGCATGCTGCTGGTGAACGAATGCGTGATCGATCCCGCCAAGCTCATCCCCATCCTGCACTACGACGGTACGCCGATCACGGCGCGCTTCATCGTCGAGGAGATCGCGCAGCAGATGAAGGCGTTGAAGGTGACGCCGCTGCGGCGCGTCGCGCCCTAAACCATTCACCGCGAAGGACGCAAAGGTACGCAAAGGAACGCCAAGGAAAGCAAAACGATGGATCGTAGAGGCGCAGAACGGAGAAGCATTAAGGCTTCTTTGCGGACCTTCAGCGTACCTTTGCGTCCTTGGCGGTGAAAGACTGCAGCCCTAGCTCTCGAGCAGCGAACTACGTATGACATATCTTGCCAAGCCGAAGCTCCACCACCCGGCCCTCGAGAAGAACGCGCTCGGCTTCACGCGCCGCGACTACGAGGGCGCGATCTCGACGCTGTGCGCGGGCTGCGGGCACGATTCGATCAGCGCCGCCATCATCCAGGCCTGCTTCGAGCTCGACCTGCCACCGCACCGCATCGCCAAGCTGTCGGGGATCGGCTGCTCGTCGAAGACGCCCACCTATTTCCTCGGCAACTCGCACGGCTTCAACAGCGTGCACGGCCGCATGCCCTCCGTGCTCACCGGCGCCAACCTGGCCAACCGTGAGCTCATCTACCTGGGCGTCTCCGGGGACGGCGACTCCGCCTCGATCGGTCTGGGTCAGTTCGCCCACAGCCTGCGGCGCGGCGTGAACATGGTCTACATCGTCGAGAACAACGGCGTGTACGGGCTCACCAAGGGCCAGTTCTCCGCCACCGCCGACAAGGGCTCGAAGAGCAAAAAAGGCGCGCTCAACACCGACGCACCGATCGACATGGTGAGCATGGCACTGCAGCTCGGCGCGACCTTCGTGGCGCGCAGCTTTTCGGGCGACAAGGAGCAGCTGGTGCCGCTCGTCAAGGCCGCGGTGCTGCACCGGGGCGCCGCCTTCATCGATGTGATCAGCCCCTGCGTAGCATTCAACAACCACCCGGGATCGACCAAGAGCTACGACTACCTGCGCGAGCACAACGAAGCGGTGAACCGGCTCGACTTCATCGCCGGCCGCGCCGAGATCACGACCGACTACGCACCCGGGAGCGTCGAGGAAGTCACGCAGCACGACGGCACGGTGCTGCGCCTGCGCAAACTGCACACCGACTACGATGCTCACGACCGCATCGCGGCGATGCGCTATCTGCAGGAGCGCCAGGCCGCCGGCGAGGTCGTCACCGGTCTGCTCTATGCCGATCCCGAGCCAGCCGACCTGCACGCGCATCTGAACACCGTCGAGATGCCCTTCAACCAGCTCGGCGAGCGCGAGCTCTGCCCGGGCGCCGCCGCGCTGGACACCTTGAACGCTTCGCTGCGTTAGAAATCTCCCCTCCTGCCCGAGGAGGGGTGGCACGCGCAAGCGTGACGGGGTGGTGGGAGTGACGTACAGGGTTTATTGATCCCGCGCCTTCAGAGCGCACTCGGCGTGGCACGCGCAGCGTGACGGGGTGGTGGGAGTGTTAGATTTCACCCCGACAAGCCGCCAACACCACACCGCCCCGACACCTGCGGTTGGTGGTGGAAGCCGACCAGCGCCCCTTGTTCCTCATGTAACTGACTTATGTCGGGCCCCGCCATCCTGCTCATCATCCTGGGCGCCGTTCTCGGCCCGGGCTACTACGGGTACTGCGAGTACTTGAGCGGCGAGAACCTGCAGAGCATCACCGTAGCAGAGCGCGCCGACCGCTGGACGCTGCCGGACGGGACCATCCAGCGCTTCCGCAAGGGGCTCGCGTATCGGCCGGTGATGCTGGCGCTTGAGCCGGGCCTGAACCGGCTGCGCCTCAGTCTCACGTTCGAATTCCCCGCCGAAGGGCAGAGCCCGCCGGTCGAGTACCTCGCCACGCTGCTGGACCAGGACTACCCGGCCATCGAGCAGCCCCTGTGGCTGCATCCCACCGGCCGGGTGGACGTGACCGTGCGCACCTTCGAGGTCCAGGCGCCGGGCAACTATCTGTTCCTTGTCGAGGAAGTCGGACCGCCACGCCCCGGCGCAAGTGTCACCGTCCACCTGCGCGGACGGATCGAGAAACCGGTTCGACCGCTGATGTGGTTCGGCTATGCGCTGTCTCTGGCGGGCTTGGGGTTGCTCGCCTACTCGCTCGCGGCCCGCGGCCTCCGCCGGATTCCCTCCCGCTGACGGGTCAAGGCGCGAACGCGCGCGGGTACGCAAAGAAAACCGCTGCTTCAGGGCCGCCCCGATGGGCACGACCGCGGGCTGTTCAAGCCTGGGGCCGGGCCCGCCGATAACCTGATCTGTCGTTTCCCGGGCGGGGCCGGCCGGGGGCGGTCTATACTCTGTCGCCAAGCAACAACCGCATCCTGGAGAGCACGAAAATGCGCCGACCCCTCGTCTGCTGCCTCGTCACGCTCGGCGCGCTCTGCCTGGGCTGGCAAGGTGCCATCGCTCAGGCCGGCATCAGTGCGGCGCCTGTAGGCGGCATGGTGGCTCCCTCGCAGGGGGCGATCAAGGCCCGGCAGGCGCAACGCGCGGCGGGGTACGCCAAGCAGCTTGAAAAGCGCAAGAAGGTGGCCCGCAAGCCCGCGCGGCGCAAACCCGTGCAGCTGGCCGCACTCGGCGCCCCAAACCTGACTGTGTACCCGAGCACGATGCTCACCGAGGAGGAGGCGCTGAAGGCGCTCGAGCAGGACCTGTCCCTCAAAGTCGGCAAGCAGATTCACCCGAGCGACTATCCCCCGGAAGCGCGGCGCTGGCGCTGGACCGGCACCAGCGTAGTCCAGGTCCAGGTCGGCACGGACGGCATGGTCAGGGACGTGGAGCTGCGGCGCAGCAGCGGCTTCGAGGTGCTGGACGAGCAGGCCCTGGCGATTGTCCGGCGCGTCGCCAAGGTATTCGTGCCGTTGCGGTTGCGCGGGCGCGAGCATGCAGTTACTGTTCCGGTCGGGTTTTATCTGAAGGAGGCCTGAGATGCTGTCGCGTATGCCGGCTGCCGTTGTTCTGTTTGTCGCTCTCATCGGGTTGGGTCGCGCCGCCGACACCCAGTTCGAGGGCAAGTGCGCAATGAGCGTCGCGATGGGGACGCCTGTTCCCACGGACTGCTCGGTCTATTGGATCTCGCGCGAGGAGAAGCTCTACTGCTTCAGCAGCGTCGCGGCCCGCGATATGTTCCTGGCCAACGCTCCGCGCAACGAGAAGCTGGCCGACGCGTTCTGGCGCGACCCAGCGTTCTGGGAAAAGGTGAAGAACCAGCAGTAGCGGGGACCAGTCGCCATGGCCGCCATCCCGCCGGTGCTCCTCGACTACATCCAAGGCCTCGCAGCCCACGACGTCGAGCGGATCGCCGATACCGTTGCGGACGATCTGCGCTTCATTGCCGCCACCCGCGTGCTCGACAAGCGGCAGTTCCTGGCCATGCTGCGGGCGCTCTACACCGGCTTTCCCGACTGGCATTACGATCACGATCCGATCGAAGCGCGCGCGGATTGCTTTGCCGTGAAGTGGCGGCAGGGTGGCACCCACAGCGGGACCTGGAGTCTGCCGGGGATGGATCCGATCGCTGCGACCGGCAAGCCGGTGCGCATCCCCGAGCACTACTTCTTCTACAAGGTCGCGGAGAATCGCATCGTCGAGATCCACCCCGATCCGATTCCGGGCGGCGCGCCGCGCGGCATCCTGCAGCAGATCGGGGTAGACGCGCCGCCTCTTTAGGCGCTGCCCTCCGGCTGCGCCGGAGAGCTTCAGGCGCTGAACCGCAGAGGCGCGCGCCCTGCAATGTCGCCGCGCACCGACGAGCCGGGCGCTGTTAGCGGCGCACGAAGGGAGAGACGAGCTGCGGCAGAAACCCTTCGGGCACCGGATGGCCATCGATCCCGAGCGCATCGGGCCAGGCGTCCTCGGGCATGTGCCCGGTGCCGAACACTCGATCGAGCCAGGGGAAGTGCACGGCGAAGTTCTTGTCCACCGGCGTGACGGCATGATGCCAGTGATGAAAGCGCGGCGTGACCAGGAACGGCTCGATCCAGCGGAAGCGGAACTTCAAGTTGACGTGATTGAAGATGGCGTGGAACGCGACGATCACCAGCCACAGATACAGCGCACTGTGCGCGAAGCCGAGCAGGAAGATCGGCACCAGAATCGTCGAGCGGGTGACCAGCACGTCCACCAGATGCAGGCGCGAGCCCGCCAGCCAGTCGAGCGCGCGGCTCGAATGGTGCACGGCGTGGAACGGCCACAGCCAGGGGATGCGATGGAAGGCGCGATGCATCCAGTACTGGACCAGATCACCGATCAGCATGAGCTCGAGCACCTGCACCCAGATCGGCTGGCCGCTCACCGCGTCGCGCAACGACGGGCTCACCAGGTAGGTCGCAATCACCGTCGCGGGCAGCAGTGTCAGGAACGTCAGCACCTGGACAGCGACATGGCTCACCAGGAAGTGCACCCCGTCGGTGGTCCAGCCGAAGCGGAACACGCCCTGCTCCCGCAGGCGCGGGAACAACCGCTCCAGCGGCACGAATACCAGCGCCAGGAAGAAAATGTTGAGCAGGAACCAGTCGAAGCCGAGATAAAACGGCTTGTCGAAGCGCGCGTCGATCTGCACCTGGGCGCCGCCCAGCACGCTGGCAAGCCCCGCCAGCGCGAGGCCGGCGAGCCCGAGGGTCTTCTTCTTGCGCAGCAGCAGGTTCAGGCAGCCGAACAGGAACGCGAGCCCGATCACCAGCTCCACCAGGGCTCGCATGAAATCCATCGGATAGGCCGCGCGGAACTGCTCGGACGAGAGCCATTCGGGGAAGTGCAAGACGGCCACGGCACCCAGGCCGCAGGCGCCGAGGAACACCGAGACGGTACCGCTGAACCAGCCCGAGCCCAGGTGCGTCGGCGCATCGTCGCCGAACGTGCGCTCGAACCATAGCTCCAGCCAGGGGCGCTTGCTCATTTCCTCGTGCATACCGCTCCGCCGCTCGAATCGGACTGGTGCAGACAAGCACGCAGCGTACCGAGTTCAGACGGGCAATGTGGTGCCTCGAGGTACAGCTGCATCCCTCGACGAGAGACCGGTGCGCAGACTATTCCCTTTCACCATCCGGCAGCGCTTCGACGGTGATCCCGCTCTGACGCACGCATTCGCCGTAGATCGCCTCGGCATTCGCAGCGCGGCCGGCTTCATGCAGGCACCTGCGGGCCACGGCGAGATAGGCGGCAGGGTCTGCTTTGGGAGCCGGATGGCCCGACCGTTCCATGCACGTGCTGAAGGCAGCCATATCGTAGGAAAGCGTAATCTCGAGCACAGTGTTGGCCGCGCCGGTCTGGACCTGCGCGCGTTCCTTGATGTGGGTGGCACTCAGGCAGTGCTCGGCGTCGAGGAAGAACGTTTGTGTCGCCGGGTCCGGGCGCTCGGTCGGCGCCTGGGATCGGCACGCTTGCACCAGTGCGGCAAGCAGCAGGACAACGAGGAGTCGAAGCATGCATGCGCTCATGATTGCGAACGGGAGCACGCCCAGGGGACCCGTTCATTTCCCTGCCCTGTGCATCGGGGCTTCGACGCCGCGCCGCGACTAATCCTGCCCGCGTGAGCGCCGCACCTCCGCCACGAAGCGAGACAGCGTGTCGGACAGCACCCCGCGCGGGATCATGACCTCGATGAGCTGGAAGCGGCCGCGTGTGCGCACCGCGTTGTCCAGCGCTGCCTTCAGCTCCGCCCGCGTGCGCACGCGCACGCCGTCGCCACCCAGCCCCGATGCCATCGACGCGAAGCCCCACTCCTCGAGCGTGTTGAAGCCCGACTCCGGCTGAAAAGCGCGCAGCATCTCCCAGCTCGCATTGTTGAACAAGAGCACGATGGGGTCCCAGCCGTAACGCCGGCAGTTGCCCAGCTCCCAGCCGGTCATCTGGAACGCGCCGTCGCCGACCAGGATCAGCGGACGTTGTGCGCTCGCTGCCTGCAACCCCAGCCCGGCCGGCACGCCGAAGCCCATGGTGGCGTAATAGCCGGGCGCGACCAGCGCGGCGTCCATATCCATGGCGGTGAACAGGCAATCGCCCACGTCGGAGGCGATGATCATCGGGCCATTGCCGGCGATGAGATCGTTGACGGCGCGGGCGATGTCCTGCGGCGCGATCGCCGCGCCATCCGCGGCAAGACCGCGCGGATGCGCCGGTCGCGCGACGTCGAAACGCCGGCGAGCCGCAGGCACTCGCGCAAGCAGCGCGTCGACCAGCGCGTCGAGGGGGATCTCCGGGTACAGGTGATAGCCCAGGACCACGCGCCGATCGAGGGCCTGGATGGTCCGGCGCAGGTCGATCTTGCGGCGGGAGACGCCGAAGTTGGTGTCGGACAGGATCACGCCGAGCAGGAACAGGGCATCGGACTCCTCCACCATGCGCGTGACGTCGGGCTCCCCCGCAACGCCCAGGTAGGTCCCGGCCAGCGGAGCATCCTCGCCCACCAGCAGGCCACGTCCCATGAAGCTGGTGACCACCGGCAGGCCGAGCCGGCGCGCCAGCTCGGCAACCTTCTGCTCGAGTGCATAGCGGCGTACTTCCACGCCGACCATCAGGACCGCCGCCTGCGCATCGCGCAGCCGCGCCAGGATTTCGTCAACGCAGGCCGAAAGCGCGTCCAGGTCGCAGCCGGGTACCGGCGCCGCCAACACCGGCTGGCAGGCAGTAGCGACCAGGTCGCGCGGAATCTCGAGGTAGACCGGCTGCGAGCAGGTGAGGCAGCTGCGCAGCACCCGTGCAATCTGCGCCGGCGCGCGGTCGACATCGTCCAGGCGCGCGCGGTCGCAGGTGATCTCCGCGTAGATCTGGTACTGGGAGTCCAGCGACCTGGCCTGGTGATGCAGGAGCAGCCCGCTGCTGGCCTCGCCGCTGCCGGGACCAGCGGACACCACGACCACCGGCGACTTTTCGGCGAAGGCTGCAGCGGTCGCATTGACCATGTTCAGCGCCCCGGCCCCGTAGGTGACGGCAGCCACCGAGAGCCCGCAGCGATAGCGCGCCGCCGCATCGGCGGCAAACCCCACCCCTGGCTCGTGCGACAGCGTGTACAGGGGCAGGATCCCGCTCTGCTCGACCACACCGAAGAACGGCAGCGCGAAATCCCCGGGGATGCCGAAGATCTCGTGCGCGCCGTGGTCGCGCAACGCATGCAGGAGGGATTGCGCGAGGTTCATGGCAGTGCCTCCGCGGTACAGCGGCGGGTGAGGGCTCCCGGATGCACTGCTTCGCCGCCTTGCGGCGCCCTGTCGTCGAGCAACCTCGGGGACTCGCTATCCGGGTTCAGCGGGAGGGTTTGCCTTCCTCATCGTCCTCATCGTCCTCATCGTCCTCCTCGTCATCGTCGTCATCGTCGTCGTCATCGTCGTCATCGCCGTTGCCATCTTTCTCGTACTCGTCATCGTCGGTCCAGCCGCCCAAGAAAACCAGTGCGTCCTGGGCCGCCTCGGCGATGTCGTCGTCGCGAGAGTCGGTCAGCCCGATGAGGATCTCGGCCGCTTCGCCGGGACGGATATTGGCGGCAGCCTGGATAGCGGCCAGCAGCAGAGGCTTCTCGGTGCGCTTCGAAGTGACGAGGGCGGCAACGTGCGGCCAGGCTTGCCTGAGCTCCGAGTTCCCCGCCGCGACCACCGCTTCGTAGTGGATGCTGTCGTTGCTGCTGTCCAGCGCCTCGAGGATCTGCGCATCGAATCCGCGGATGAAGCGCATGCAGAACACGCCGGTGAGCCTCCAGTCCTCCTCGGCGCTCGCGTACGCGGCGCGGACCGCGGCGCGATGCCAGTCCTGCGGAGCGCGCACCGACGCCTCGAGGACGCTGCGCCGCAACTCCTTGGGAGCATCGACATCCGCGTAGAGCTCGCGCAGCAATTCCTGGATCCGGTGGAACGTGCCTTCCGTGATGGGCACCGCGTCGGGGTCCTCGAACTCCTCCACGTGTCCCTGCTCCAGCACCGGGCCGAGGGAAATCGCAGCGCGGCTGCGCACGTCCTCCGATCTGCTGCTGTCGGCCAGGTTCCGGAGGAGCGCCTGCGCCAACTCATCGTTGATCACGCAGTACTCCCCCGCCAGCTCCGCCGCAAGAACGCGATCCGACTCGGAGGCCTGATCATCCAGGAGGATGCGCAGCAGCACCTCCCCGGTGCTTTCGGGCCACTCCCATGGTGGAAGGTCCTGCAGCACGTTCAGGTCCATGTGGTTGCCTCCCATGCGCCGCCCCTCCCCCGGGCGGTGGCGCGTCGCAGTCTGCCGGCGGCAGGCCGCCCCCGGGTCGTCCCGGCCCGCCACTTGATCTCCCGGCCTTTCGCAGGCCGGTCAGCAGTCATTCTATCCCCGACCCGTCCCGACCGGATCGATTGCCGGCGACGCCTCTGCCGGCTTCCACAGCACCCCGGGGTGAATTTCTCACATCCCGCCCGGTATCTGTTCGATGAGACGCAGGGGCCTGCAGCCGTACATTGGCTACAACACGAAGCGCACTGAACCCGAGGACCCCGACCATGACGACCAAACTGCTCACCAGCCTGCTGATGGCCGCCTTGTTCGCCTCCACCGCCTTCGCCGCCGACAACGCCATCCAGGTCAGCATGCTCGACGGCAAACAGCAAGCCCAGTTCAAGGTCGGCGACGCCCGCTGCGTGCTGGTCGACGACCAGATCCGTTGCACGCCGGTCTCGCAGTAAGCCGCAACCCAAGGAGGTCATCCATGTCCACCCTCAAGAGCAGTCTGGTTCATCTGGCAATCGTGTCGGCCCTGTGCGTCGGGTCCCTGGGTGTGCTCGCCGGCGAGAGCGCGGCGGCGGTACCGGAAGAGGCCTCCTCGCAGCAGGAAAAGGTCGGATCGCCCTCGCTGGGCGCGGCCCCTTCGACAGCGCTTGCGCTGCAGTAGCCAGTGCGGCGCCCCCCGCTTCCTGCCGACCGCCGGAAGCGGGGTTGTGGAACCCGGTGAGGACAGCTCGCGGCGGGGACACCGCTGCGTTCGGGGTGGGGCGTCTGGGGCAGGCTTCGCACCGACCCCGGGTACCTACACGAGCAAATCCAGCGCGAGCACAAGGGCAGTGGTCATCCGCCCTGGACGCAGCAGCGTCTTCGCGAGCGATCTGCCGGCGCCGCGCCCGTCGACGGTCGCAAACACGGCGGTCATCAAGCCAAGCCGGGATCGGCGTTACCCCTCCCCCCAGCCCCTCCCCGTGCACGCCGGGGTGGGGCTGGGGGCGGACGGGGTCAGAACGGGGCGCCAGCCGCGACCAGCGGCGGGCGTGCGCCCGCTATGATGGAGCGCAACTCAGACCGCATTCTTGACCCGGTCGAGCGCTTGTTCCAGCGCTCGAATTCGGGCATGCGCCTCGGCGAGCAGCTCGCGCAACAGCGGCTCGTTGCGGCATAGCCGGTTCGCGCTCGGTGTGGCCACCCGGCGCGTGCTCACCGCACCGGTTGGCTTGATCCTGGGTAGACCCGACTCGTTGGTTCGCATCACGGTGCCCTTCCCTGGCTCATGCTTCGAGGAGCGCCATTCCTGATGGCCGCGGCGCACAGCGGCAGCTGTTCCACGGATTAGAGCGCGCCTGGCGGGCGGGTTCAATCTCTCAAAAGGCCTATGCGTTCATGCCGCGCTAACGCGGATGACGACGTTGGGTGCCCCGCCGGCGCCCCGCCTGCTAGGATGTGGGTTCGCGCAAACCAACCTGGCGGATCGGTGCGATGAAGATGACTGCAAGCGCGCTGCTGTGCGCACTCCTGGTGCTTGCGCCGGCCTCGGGGCAGCCGGCCAAGGTTTACAAGTGGATAGACAGCCGTGGCAACGTTGTCTATTCGGACAGCCCGCGGCCGGGTGCCGAGGCGATCGAGCTGGGCACCGAGCCCGCGGGGATCGTGCCGCTGCGGCCGGAGCAGATGCCGCAGCCCAGGGCGCCCGTCCCGCCGCCGCCTACGGCGCGCTCGTCATAGGCTCGCCGGCCCAGGAGCAGATCCTCGACGAGCCGAGCGGCCGGGTGAACATTTCCCTGGCGGTGGAGCCGCCGCTGCGGGTCAGTCAGGGTGACGCGATCAGGCTGAAGCTCGACAGCCAGACCCTGGACGCCCGCTACACCGGCAGCGAGATGGCCATCCCGAGCGTACCCCGCGGCACCCATACCCTGCAGGCGGAAGTGGTGAATCCGGCTGGAACCATGCTGATCGCCAGCGCTCCGGTGACCTTTCACATGCACGCGCCGTCCTCCCAGGCCCCCGCCGGGCCGCAGATCTACGATCCGGCCTATCCCGGCCAGCCCTACCCGCCCACCTACCAGCCGGTCTACCCGCCGCAGCCCTACCCGCCGCAGGGCCGGCCCAAACCGCCTCCCGCGCGATGAGAGCGCTCTCAAGCTGGCACGGAACCTGCCGCTAACGCAGCGTGGCGAAGAATCAGGAGGAGTAGAATGCTGCTGGCACACCACCAGGAGCACCGGGGGATGATGAAGTTCGGCTTCAAGATCCGCACCCGTGGGGGGATGGTGGTGGACAACCTCCTCATCCCCGGGCGGGACCAGGCGGATGCCGAGAAGAAGCTGATGCAGATTTACCGCTACTGCGAGATCCTCGAAGCCAAGCCGGTGCAGCAACGCATGCAGGAAGAAGCCATGGACGTCGATGGGATCATCTCGCTGATTTCGCGACAGGATCGCGAGCCTCGCTGAACGCTCCCCGGCGCGGGCAATTGAATGACGTATCCGGGCTAGTCCCGGGCTAGTCCAGAAACCCGTTCTGGATCAACTCGTCGAGCAGCGCGTCGTAATCCTCCGCCCCGCGGCTGCCGGGCGCATGCGCAAAAACGTCCGCATTGGCGGCCGGGCTCTCCGCCACGCTGACGCTCTCCGAGATCTTGGTCTCGCATAGATCGTCCCCGAAGTGCTCCCTGATCTGGCGGTAGATGTCGTGTGACATGCGCCGGCGCGTGTCGAAGCGGGTGACTACGACTCGCCGCGGCAACCTGCGCTTGAACACGTGCTCCAGCGCCTTCAGGGTTTTCTCCACCTGCAGCACCCCTTTCACCGCCAGCCAGTCGGCCGACACCGGCACCAGCAGGCGGTCGCACGCGAAAATCGCGTTCAGGCTGAGCACTCCCAGGATCGGGCAGCAGTCGATGATGATCGGGCGGCCGGTGTTGAGGTTCTCCTTGACGATACCCGTGTTGAGCCGGTTCAACACCTGCGGACCTTTGCCGTACTGGGAATCGACTTTCGCCAGCTCGACATGCGCCGGGATCACCGGCCAGCCGCCCAGCCCCTCCCGGATCAGGCCCGCGAGCGCCTTCTGCGACTGATAGAAGCCGAAGACGCTGTCTTCGGCGTTGCTCACGGTGGTGCCGGTGATCGCCGACAGATGGGCCTGGGGGTCCAGATCGATCCCCAAGGGCGTCTGTCCACGGCGTGCCAGCGCCGCGGACAGATTGAGCGAGGTGGTGGTCTTCCCCACGCCCCCCTTCTGGTTGAAGATGGCGATCTTGGCCAAGTCGGCACTCGCTGCGCGGGCGGTTGCCCGAGCGAAAAAAGACAAAGATAATTTGAAAATCAGCTAGTTGTCAACGTTAGCTCCGAACGGTTGTGAGCTGCGGGCGGGCGTGACAACGACCTCCACCACTCCTATCTGAGTGTTACGGACGCCGGCTCCCAGGCTTTAGCGCGCTCCAGCGCCCGTTGCCAGCCGGCGAGCAGCTCGGCGCGCTCCGCCGCATCGATGCCCGGCTCGAAACTGCGTTGCACAGCCCAGTGGCGGTCGATCTCGGCCGCATCCCGCCAGAAGCCCACCCCCAGCCCGGCCAGGAACGCCGCGCCCTGGGCGGTGGACTCCGGCATCTTCGGCCGCACCACCGGTACGCCGAGGATATCGGCCTGGAACTGCATCAGCAGATCGTTGCGCGTGGCTCCGCCGTCCACCCGCAACTCCTTCAGTGCAATGCCGGCGTCGGTCTGCATGGCCGAGAGAATATCGGCGGTCTGGTACGCGATGGCTTCGAGCGTTGCGCGCGCCACGTGCCCCGCGGAGGAGCCGCGGGTGAGCCCCGCCAGGATGCCGCGGGCGTAGGGGTCCCAGTGCGGAGCACCCAGCCCGGTGAAGGCCGGGACCAGATAGACCCCGCCGTTGTCGGGCACGGAGGCGGCCAGCGCTTCCACCTCGTCGGTCGAGCGAATCAGCCCCAGCCCATCGCGCAGCCACTGCACCGCAGCGCCCGCCACGAAGATGCTGCCCTCGAGCGCAAACTCGCGTTGAGCGTCTCGCTGCCACGCGATGGTGGTCACCAGTCGGCTGCGTGAGTCGACCGGCCGCTTGCCGGTGTGCATGAGCATGAAGCAGCCGGTGCCATAGGTATTCTTCACCATCCCCGGCACCACGCAGCGCTGGCCGAACAGCGCGGCCTGCTGATCGCCCGCGATCCCGGCAATGGGCAGCGGCACACCGAACAGGGACTGCCCGGTGTGCGCAACGACGCCACAGGAGTCCACGACCTTTGGCAGCACGCGCCGCGGGACGCGCAGAATGCCCAGCAGTTTGTCGTCCCAGTCGCCGTTGTGGATGTTGAACATCAGCGTCCGGGAAGCGTTGGAAGCGTCGGTGACATGCGCCGTCCCGGCGGTGAGGTTCCACAGCAGCCAGGAGTCCACCGTTCCGAAGGCGAGCTCACCGGCCTCTGCCCGGGCGCGGGCGCCGGGAACATGGTCGAGGATCCAGCGCACCTTGGTGGCGGAGAAGTAGGCGTCCAGCACGAGCCCGGTGCGGCCGGTGAACAACGCTTCGACGCCTTCGGCTTTGAGCTGGTCGCAGATCTCGGCAGTGCGGCGGTCCTGCCAGACGATGGCGCGATAGACGGGGCGACCGCTGGCCCGCTCCCACACGATGGTGGTCTCGCGCTGATTGGTGATGCCGATCGCGGCGACCTCGGAGGCGGCGACGTCCGCCTGCCGCAGGGCCTGGTGCGCAACGTCGATCTGCGTTCGCCAGATCTCATCGGGCTCCTGCTCGACCCAACCGGCCTTGGGGTAGTGCTGAGTGATCTCCTGCTGCGCCACCGCCCGCACCTGCCCCTCGTGATCGAACAGCAGGGCTCGCGAGCTGGTGGTGCCCTGATCGAGGGCGAGGACGTAACGCATCGTTGCTGTACTCATCCGGTATGCTAAAGTGCCGGTCCTCGAGGGAGGTGACCAGGTGTTTTGCTGTCGTTCCCGCCCGCGATCGGGTCGAGGGCAGGCTCCGGCGGGAACCCAGGCTGTCCGGGCGCGTCTGGATCCCATGCCTTCACGGGGATCACACCCCGCAGCCAGTGCGGCCTCGTCGGCCGCGCGCTCGCGCAGCCAGGATACACCCACCGGCGCAAGTCACATGTCAAAGCTTCCCGCCGCGGCGGGCTCCTGTGCGGTTTGACCGCTGCCCGGCGGCGTAAATTCCGCACCCAAGGAACATGGCAACCGGCCCAGCCTCGCCACACGAGAGCGCCGCGCAATCCGCCGACTTCGTCGCGGCGCTGCGGCGGATGGGGCTCATCGGTGCGCACGACACGCCGCCGATCCAGCCGCTCGCCGGCGGCGTGTCCTCGGACATCGTGCGGGCCGACTTGCCAGGCGGGCCGGTGTGCATCAAGCGCGCGCTCGCCAGGCTCAAGGTCAAGGCCGACTGGGAAGCCCCGGTCGAGCGCAACCGCTGGGAAGTGGAGTGGATGCGCGCGGCTGGTGCGATCGTGGGCGACGCGGTACCGCGCATCCTGGGAGAGGACCGCGCATGCGGCATGTTCGCGATGGCCTATCTGGACGAGCGCGAGCACCCGGTGTGGAAGGCGCAGCTTCGCGACGGCTTCGTCGATCCGGCTTTCGCCGCAATGGTGGGCGAGCGCGTGGCGCGCGTCCACGCCGCCACGGCGCACGACGAGCGGATAGCGCAGCGCTTTGCCACCGACCACGTGTTTTTTCCGATCCGGCTGGAGCCCTATCTCATCGCCACCGCGCGGCAGCACGCCGACGTGGCCGAGCGCCTGGAAGAGCTGGCGAGTGTCACGGCCGCTGCCAGGCAGGCGCTGGTGCACGGTGATGTCAGCCCCAAGAACATCCTGTGCGGACCGCGCGGCCCGGTGTTCCTGGACGCCGAGTGCGCCTGGTACGGGGATCCGGTCTTCGACCTCGCCTTCTGCTTGAACCACATGCTGCTCAAATGCCTGTGGCGGCCGCAGTGGAGCGCACGCTATCTCGCCTGCTTCGACGCGCTCGCGGCAGTCTATCTCGCGGGGGTGACGTGGGAGCCACGCGAGCGGACCGAGGCGCGCGCCGCCGCGCTGCTGCCCGGGTTGTTCCTGGCACGCGTCGACGGCAAGTCGCCCGTCGAGTACATCACCGAGGACTGGCAGCGCGACGCGGTGCGGCGCGTGGCTAAACCGCTGCTGCTGCGACCGGTACCAACGCTCGCGGAGGTGCGGGCGTGCTGGGAGGAGGAGACGACCACGTTCACCTGATCCTCGGCAAGGACATCGCTCGAAGACTTCGGGGTCGTCAATGCTGGCAAGAAAGAAATGTCCGTTTGGTTCGGGTTTCTTCGTGTCTTCGAATCATCGTGGTGAGAGGCGCTCTGACGCATGACAGACACAACCATCGCCGACATCCATGCCCGCCGCGTCTGGGATTCGCGCGGCCGCCCCACCATCGAAGCGCAAGTGCGTCTCGCCGGCGGCGCCGTGGGCCGCGCGATCGCGCCTGCCGGAGCCTCGCGCGGCTCGCGCGAGGCGGTCGACCTGCGCGACGGTGGCGATGCGCTGGGCGGAATGGATGTGCGCCGTGCGATAGCCGGCATCAACGGCGAGATCGCCGCGCGCCTCGGCGGCCGGGACGCGGCGCAGCAGCAGGACATCGACTCCGCACTGATCGCGCTGGACGGCACGCCCAACAAGGCGCGGCTCGGCGGCAACGCGACGATCGCCGTGTCGATGGCGTGCCTGCACGCAACCGCAGCTGCACGCAGCGAGCCGCTCTGGCGTCACCTGGCCCAGGGGCGGCCGGTCACTTTGCCGTTGCCGGAGATCCAGATCTTCGGCGGCGGCGCACACGCCGGCCGCCGCCTCGACCTCCAGGATCTGATGGTGATGGCGCTGTCGGCGACGAGCTTCGATCAGGCGCTCTGGATGACCGCCGAGGTCTACCGCGCAGCGCGCCGGCTCATGCAGGAGGAAGGCAAGCTGGCAGGCGTGGCGGACGAAGGCGGGTTGTGGCCCGCGTTCGACAGCAACGAGGATGCGCTCGAGATGCTGGTCCGCGCTATCGAGGCCGCCGGCTACCGGCCCGGCGAGGAAGTCGGCATCTCGCTGGACATCGCCGCCTCGGAGCTCGGACGGGGCGGTCGCTACAGGCTGGCGCTCGACGAGCGCGAGCTCGACAGCGTCGAGATGGCCGGCATGCTGATCGAGTGGTGCCGCCGCTACCCCATCGTGTCGATCGAAGATCCGCTCGCCGAGGACGACACGGAAGGCATGCAGCTCGTCACCGCCGCGCTCGGCGACCGGATCCAGATCATCGGCGACGACTACCTGGTCACCAACGCCGCGCTGGTGCGCGAAGCCGCCGCAGACAAGGCCTGCAACGCCGTGCTGATCAAGCCGAACCAGGCCGGCACCGTTTCCGAGACGCGCGCCGCGCTGGATGCGGGGAAGAGTGCCGGATTCGGGACTATCGTTTCGGCGCGCTCGGGGGAGACCGAGGACGTGACTATCGTCCACCTCGCGGTGGGCTGGAATGCGGGCCAGCTCAAGGTCGGCTCGTTCACCCGCAGCGAGCGCATGGCCAAGTGGAACGAAGCCCTGCGCGTGGAAGAGGCCCTGGGCGCACAGGCGCGCTTCGCCGGCCGCAGCGCGTTTCCTCACGGGGTGCGGTTGAAATGACCGCCGATCCCGCTCATCCGCACACGCTGCGCGGGATCCTGCTCGTCATGTCGGCCGTGTTCATGTTCTCGTCCATGGACACGATCGCCAAATACCTGCTGCGCACCTACCCGCTGCCGCCGCTGATCTGGGCGCGCTATGTAGTGCAGATGGCGTTCATGCTGGCACTGCTGGCGCCGCGCATGGGCCTGGGTCTCGTGCGCACCTCCCATCCCTGGCTCCAGAT
Source organism: uncultured beta proteobacterium (assembly GCA_963827575.1). Lineage (GTDB taxonomy): Bacteria > Pseudomonadota > Gammaproteobacteria > Burkholderiales > SHXO01 > SHXO01. The sequence goes on along the minus strand of CAWHCG010000015.1, from coordinate 18,705 downwards.
CCTGCGCGGGGTGCTGCTGGTGGTAAGCAGCGTGTTCTTCTACTTGTCGCTCACTTTCCTGCCGATGGCGGAGGCGGCGGCAATCACATTCGTGGGACCCGTGCTGGTCACCGCCCTGTCCGGCCCGATGCTCGGGGAGCGCATCACGTCTCGCCAGTGGATTGCGGTCGGCCTGGGCTTCATCGGCGTGCTGATCATCATCCGCCCGGGCGGCGGGCTGCTCACGCCCACTGCAGTCTTCCCTGTTTGCAGCGCACTGGCGTTCAGCTTCTACCAGATCATCACCCGCAAGATCGTCGGCCGCGAAAACCCGCTCACCACGCTGTTCTACACGGCGCTGGTGGGCACGGCCGTCACCAGTCTCGGCCTGCCGTTCGCCTGGCACACACCAGCGCTGGAACAGGTGCCGCTGATCATGGCCATCGGGCTGCTCGGCGGCTTCGGGCATTTCCTGCTGATCCGAGCGGTGACCCAGGCTTCACCCAGTGCGCTCGCGCCCTTCATCTATGTGCAACTGATCTGGTCCACCCTGCTCGCGTTCATCGCGTTCGGCGAATTCCCCAGCTCGGGCTCGCTGCTGGGAATGCTGGTCATCGTGTCCGCCGGGCTGCTGGCGATCGACTGGAAGCGCCTGCGCTAGGGTCGGCAGGCGTCAGTAGAACGCGCAGAAGGAGGCGAGGCCGAAGGTTCCGGTCAGCGCGGAGGTGTTGAAGGCGTTGGGGCTGGGCACACAAAAGCGGCCGTAGCGTGTCTTGACTTCGACCATGCCGCCGGCAAGCGGACGCTCGATCGGCGCGAGCATGCGTTCTGTCCTCAACCGCTCGCGGAATCGCTCGAGCAGCTGCTCGACGCTGGGCTCGTGCGGCGGCTCCGCTTCGATCACGACCGAGCCCGCCTCCACCTCGGGCGGTGGGGCCGGCTCAACCGGTTCCTCCGCACTGACGCGGCACGACCACGCCACTGCGGCGGACGCGAGCAGAAGTGTCGGCGGATAGAGACGGTAAGCGGGCGTGGGAGGCATCAGGGGAACCGGCTCGAGGCAATCCAGGCAGCCAGCGCTTCGAATCTTACTCCCCCCGGGCCGATCGCGCCGCGCAGCTGTTCCACGTGCGAGGCAGCATCCCAGCGAGGAGCGGCATGAGGAGATCGAGGGCGGCGACTGGTCTCACATCGCGGGTCTGCAAGCGTTGTGCGGGTAACTGCCATCGGCTAGTCGCCTAAAGCTTTTCCCCAATTTGTCGCTGTAAGGGTCTGGCGGCACGCGGCAAACCCGCCCGGTAACCGGGCCCGGGACTTGCTTTGCCAGCCCGACGTGGCGGCAGGCCGCCCCAATATCGAAGGAGACACTGCATGAAGCGCTTCGCCCTCCCCGTCTGCGTCGCGGCCACGCTTGCCGCGGGTACCGTCGTCCCCGCCCACGGCGCGGAACACGGCTGGTACATCGGCACGGGCATAGGCTATTCCGTGGGCGACATCGCCGAAGACGTCGTCACCAAGTCGATGAATGCGGCGGCGCCGGGCCAGCCCATGCTCAGCATCACGAGGAACGAGGACAGCGTGATGTACCAGCTGTTCCTGGGCTACAGCTTCACCAGCTTTCTGGCGCTGGAGGCCAACGCCTTCAAACTCGGACAGTTCTCGTACAGCGTTGCCACTTCGCCCAACCCTGGCGACGGCGTACAAACGGACCTCGACATGTGGGGCGGTTCGCTGGACCTGGTCGGCACCATCCCGCTCGGCGAATCGTGGCGCGTCTACGGTCGCGTTGGCGCAACGGTGATCCGTTCGACGGCGACCTACTTCGGCCCCGCCGTGATCATTCCGCAAGAAGAGGATACGAGCGTGGGCTGGAAGGCCGGCGTGGGCGTGGGCTACGAATTCCAATCGGGCGTGGCCTTCCGCGCCGAGTACAATTACTACAACAACGACACCGCGCTCGACGGGAAGGTCAACACGCAAGTGTTTTCGGGCACCGCGCTGTACCGCTTCAAGTAGCCCGCCTGCAGCCTCAGCGAGCACGCCCGCCGCCGCGCGGGCGTTTTCGTCAGAGCCGCCGCAGCGCGCGCCCGAACCACGCGCCAAGCAGCGCCAGGCCGAGCCCGGTGGCGGCGAACACGCCACGATAGCCGGTCCATTGCGTGGCGAACCCCAGGGCGCTGACGCCCGCCGCCTGCCCGAGAAAGAAACAGAACGCGAAGAACGCTACCGCGGAGCCGCGTGCTTGCGGCGCCATCTCGGTTGCATGGGTCTGCAGCGTGTTGTGCAGCATGTAGTAGCCGAGCCCGAGCAGGAAGATGCAGGGCACCGTGACCGGCCATGCCGGCGCCACGGCCACGGTGACGAAGCATGCCAGCAGCACTGCCCCGCCGCCGGCCACCAGGCCGTGCTGCCCCAGACGCCGGACCAGGATCCGCACCAGCATGGTGTAGGCAATCCCGCCAAGGCCGAATCCAGCCAGCACGAGTCCGATCGCGGTGTAGTTCAACGCGAAATCGTCGCGCAGGTAGGCGCCCAGGTAGGCGAAGGCCCCGAAGAACAGGAAGCCCTCGATCGCTACCGCAGCCAGGACGATGCGCGCCCGCCGCACTCGCAGCAGGCTGACGAGGCGCGTGAACGGATTGAAAGACACATCGGCACGCGTGGTCTGCACGACGGTGCGGGCGGCGCGGCTGAGCAGCGCAGCGATGACCAGGAACGCGCAGGCCGGCACGAAGAACGTCGCCCGCCAGCCGATCGAGTCGCTGAACACCCCGCCCAGCAGGGGCCCGAAGGTCTGGCCCAGCAGGGTGCCGGAGATGAACTGCGCCAGCACCATCTGCCGGCGCTCGTAGGGCACGTTGTCGCCGATGAATGCGAAGGACAGCGGAATCACCGCACCGGCGGTCATTCCGGTCAGGAAGCGGAAGGCCGCCAGCCACTCCAGCGACGGAGCGAACGCGCACGCGGCGGAGGTCGTCGCGGCGAGCACCAGGGACCCGAACACGGCGCGCAGCTTGCCGATGCGATCGCCGAGCGGGCCGTGGACCAGCTGGAACATGCCGTAGGCCAGGGTGAACCCGGTGATCAATACCGATGCCGCGGCCACGCTGACGCCAAACTCCTGCGCGACCTTGGGCAGCAGCGGCTCCGCCAGACGTATGCTCAGGCCCGATACGAACCCGCCTGCCGCCAGCAGAAACAGCGTGCGCCGGATCTCAGCCGCGGGCATCGGCGGGGGGCTGCCCGATGCGGCCGGGACGGAAATACTCGCTGTTGTCGTAGAAGCCTTGCGCCTCGTTCTCGGCCCACCATCCGGGCACACCGAGCACCGGCAGGGGCGCCAGCTCAGCCGGTCCGAGCATGCGCGCCGGGTTCAAAGCGTGCAGCGCCGTCAAGCGGTCGGCTTCGGCAAGCACACGCCCGGGCTCGCGCGCCAGCACCGCCGCATCGACGTCGAACACGAGCGCTTTTCCGGTCATGCCGACAAATGGCGCCAGCGCCTTTTCGTAGAGGGCATGGCCGAACACCAGAAAGCGCATGCCACGGCGAACTTCTTCGCGCCGCCGCCAGAACAGCTCCTTCCAGGCGAACCCGCGCAGAAGCTGCGACAGCGCCGGATCGGCCGCCAGCACGATCACGCCGTCTTCGTCGAAGTGTGTGAGCGCGTCGCGCGCGGGCGTGCGTTGGCCCCCGGCCTGCGTCTCCATCTCCAGGAAGTGCCTGCCGTTGATCGCCGCCTTGGCGGTGGGGAACACCATCCAGGCGAGCGCGTTCAGCAGGTCGTGCCAGTTGACGGCACGCACCGGCACCTGCCCGCCCGCATAGGTTCGCGCTTCGAAGCCCGCTTCGCGCTCGCTGCCCGGCGGACCGGCGGTCACGAACTCGATGCGCTGGCCGCGCGCGTTGACCAGGCGACGGCCACTGTCTTCCGCAACATGGTTCAAGATCTCTGCGCTCGGCCAGCCCAGGCTCGGCAGCTTCTCGGCGAGCGGCCGCAGAGGCGCGAGCATGGGCGAGCGGCGCGGGAAGTCCGGATCCCAGGCGGGCGCAGGCGGTTGAGGCATGGAGCCGATAGGTTACAGTAACATTGCCGGGGCTCGCGTCTGTGTCGATGCTTGCGGCACGGACCTACACTCGACAGGTGCAGACAGGAGAATACGAACAAACGCAAACTCCTTCGCGAAGGCTTGACGGGCTTTCCGGGCGGCGGCCAGCGCCCGGGGAGCCGCACTGGAAGACCGCAGTCGACCCGGACCAGCCGCACGGTACTGTCCGCTTTTGGGAGGTCTGGTTTGGCGGCTGGCTGAGGCTGAGCGCCACCTCATCTACCACGTCTTCGAGATCCTCGGTGCCGCCTTTCTGTGCGGCATTGGCGATCCCTTGTCACTACTGACAGCGGATTGCGCGTTTCCGGGCAGTGCCTACGCGGGTGTGGCCAAGATTGGCGTGTGGGCGTGCTCCGCCTTCGCAGTGCTTGAAGCTTTAACGCTGCTTGTCAGACTGCCTCCGGTCACTGAACCTCAGCGCGCGGATTGCCAGCATCCAAGGCCCGTGATGAAAGCCGAGAGCAATGGAGGCGTAGGCCAAAATGGGCGAGTGATCCCATCGGCCAATGTGCCGTCCGCCCACAGCGCGCTACGACCGATCGTGCTCGCAATCTCGGCGACGCAGCCAGGGCACGGAATGCGCGCCAGTAGCTGAGCAGACGGCACCGGAGACTGCGCGGTTCGACTTACAGCAAGCGAATCGGTCGGAAGTACAGGGGAGTAAAATCGCAAGGAGTACGTGAGCGTGAGCAGGGTTGCTCAGGGGCATGGCGGTGAATGCCAGCGATGCCTGGCGGCGAGCCCCGTATGAAGACAGATGAGGAACGATGCTTATGATCCTGGTCAAGCACATCTTAGAGCCTGCGCGAAAACGGCTGGCGGTGCTGAGTCGGGAGGCGTCGCTTTTTGACGCCGCCCGGATTCTAGCGAATCGGGATACGCCCCTCGTCGTGGTGTGCGAGAGCGACGGTATCGCGGTTGGCGTGATCTCGACTAGCCACGTCGTCAACGTACTCGCCACCGCGGGGGTTGATGCCTTGGGTTTCAACGCGGGCGCGATAATGACCAAACCCCTGCTTTCTTGTCACGTTGACGAGACATTGCAACAGGTATGGGAGGTCATGAACTCGCGGATGCTGCCATGTGCTCCGCTTCTGGATGACGATGGGCGAGCCCAAGGCGTCGTGCACGCGCGCGACGTTGCGATCGCGCTCCTCGACGAGGTCAATTATGAGGAGCTATTGCTGCGCAACTATGTGATGGGCGTTGGCTATCAATAGTGAGTTGCTGCGCCGTGAGCCGCATCGTCCGTGCCGTGTCGGCGGAGGATGTTTCAGGTGCGAGCGGTATCGACCCACTTCCTGACCGGTCGGAGCGGTGCAGGCCTGTACGCGATCGAGCAGGCTAACCGCATTCGGCGCAACGAGCACCATCTCGCGATTCTCCGCGCGCGAGAGCGCTGTTCGGCGGCCGTGTCGCGAAAATCTCCAAAAGCGGTGCCATTGGCGTCCACCTACGTGCATCACATTGAGTCCGCCCTGTCGCCACGGCTCCGCCGCTTCAAATTCCGTGCAACCCGAGGCAACAAACGCACGCGGTGTTGCCTGCCGCGTAGCTCGTTTGCATTCCGCCCGTCGTAACGAAGATGACGGGCGTCAGGTCGTCGAGGCGCGCACTTTCGACCCGTTCGTGCGCGGACCAACTCACGTCGGCGCGGCGTCCCTGCGAAGGCCGACCAGCAACACGACGACACGACGGGCGGAGGCATTCCCATCCCTGCAGCCTGAAGAAGAATTCCCTGTACTCCACCGGTAAAGCCGCTCGGCTGGCGGCAAATGGCCGCCCGCCGATACCGTCCGAACGTCCGCTACCGAGACAATTGAAGCACAGCTCGGGCCGACTGGTAATGGCCGAAAGTTGCCCTTGGCCGGAGAATGGCGCACGGTCAGAACAGACAGGAGGGAACCCTCAATGAAGAGCAAGTTGGCGATACTCAGTGGGTCCCTCTGGGTGTTGGCGGCGCTCGCCGTGGCGGGAAAGACCGAACTGCCTGGCGACGGCGACGCCGCAGCGGATGCATGTCTCGAGCAGTTCAATGGCGGCCACCCGTGGATAGCATGCCGCGCGACGTTCGAGCCCGATGCGCAGTCCCGGGAAGCGATCCTCCAGATGACTCTCGGCACGGTCCGCAATGCGAGCTGCGGCGCCGATGTGCGACTAGAGCGCAAAGGTCTCGTCGGCACCTATCTGGTGGGCGGCGTGCTAGAGCTGGAGCCGCACGAGGTGTTCTGCGATCTGCAGATCGAGACCTTCCTGCTGCCGAGCGTCAAGATTATGGTTGCGCCCAAGGTAACGTTCCTGAATCAGACGGTGACCGACGTATCGCTCGGCATCGTCAGCATCGCCGACGTGCCTCCCTTTGTCGTCGCATCGATCAGCGATGCCGCCGAATCGAAGTTCGTCCGCGGACAGCTCGCGAAGGCGTTGAACAGTTTTCTCAGGCAGGCGCTGTCAAAATAGCCGCGGGCTCAGGGCAAAAGTTGGCGGTTGTGTGAAGGGCGTCTATCGACCCTGAGCAGCCTCTCGCCAGCGAGCAAAGCAGACGCTCGCCGAAGCCCTGACGCCGGCCAGCGGCGCGGTCGACAAGGTCACATCTGTGACCGACGCGAATTACCCTTGGCTAGACTGATGAGCCGCTCAAGCCGTCATGAATATGGAAGTTCACGCGCCATCGACCGCGTTGGCGCAGTCCTCGCCGTCGACGGCGATCCCATCATTCGGCAGGCGACATGCACATCATTGACCCTCACATCAGCAGTTGACTACCTATCGGGACTGCAGTTAGAGGCCACCGGCGTCGTCACAGGACGAGGAGCAGGAACAAAGGCGCATGCTCAAGCGCCCTCCCCAGCACCATTCGGCGTAAGCTGTGCACGTCCGGCCTGTCCGCCGTCGCGTAGCGCTCGGGGTCTCCTGCTTATCGATCGAGACCAGCTCCGGTCGCCTGCAGCGCCAGCGACCCGTGTCTGCCCACTGGCCTGGAAGGAATCGCTATGAAGCGCATAAGCAAGCCTTCGGTCAAGCGTGTCATTCCTACCTATTGCACCCCCGAAAACGTGCGCTGGGACCGGCGCGAGTTCGTGAAGACGCTGGGCGCCCTCGCGGGTTCTGGGGGGCTGCTGGGCTATGACATCAAGCCAGCCGCCGCGGAGCCACCGCTGGAAACAACGAGGATCAGGCTCGTGCAGGTGCCCACCATCTGCCAGGCCCCTCAGTACGTTGCAGAAGAACTGCTCCGGAGCGAGGGATTCACCGACGTGCAGTACCTCAGGAAGCCAGGTGCCACAAAAGCAATCGAGGCGGCCCTCGCGTCCGGCGAAGCGGACATCAACATGCATTTCGCCGCGCCGCTGATCCTGCGAGTGGACGCGGGTGACCCTGTCGTAATACTCGCAGGAAGCCACATCGGATGCTTTGAGCTGTTCGCTGAATAGCTATTTCCGTGGCCCAGCCACAGTCACACGAAGCAGATCCGCTGGTGTTGTGCAAAGCGCGGCCTCGGTGCACAGTGGCCCCCGGCGAAAACACGCGCGACGATGCGGCGGTCGCCTATGGGTAGAGGATTCTCAGGTATCAAGTTCCAGAGGAGACGAAGCGTATGATCAAGTCAGGTATCGCCGCCGCGCTCTTTGGCGCAGTGTGCGTCTTCGGTTCGGCCACGGCATCCGCACAGGCCAAAGTATTCTGGACCACGAGTGGTTTCTTCGGTCCCTTCTCCAACCGCGAGATGAGCCCGGCCATTCCCAAAGAAAAAGAGCGCGACATCACGATTCCCGTAAGCATGTGGATCATCGATCACCCGAAAGGACTAGTAGTCTTCGATACCGGCAACAACGTCGCCATCACTGACAACTGCAAAGGCTATTGGGCGCCCGGCATCTGCGACTTCGTCAAACCCAGCCAGACGCGTGAGGACGTGATCGACATGCAGTTGAAGAAGCTTGGCTATTCCTTGGACAAAGTAAAGGTTGTGGTGATCTCGCACGCGCATACGGACCACGTCGGCAACGTCGAGATGTTCCCCAACGCGATCCACGTGATCCAGAAGAAAGAACTCTATCAGGCCTGGTTTCCGGAAAAGTTCCAAGGACGTACCGGCCCCAGCTTCTTCGTCATGGCCGATATGGACAATGCCCGCGAGTTCAACTTCCTGGAGCTCGACGGCGACTATGATTTATTCGGCGATGGCAGCGTGCTGATTCTTAGCACGCCGGGCCACACGCTCGGTCATCAAGCGATGAAGGTCAAGCTGGCGAGCGGTCAGACCGTAATCCTGGCCGCAGACGCCATTTCGATCAAGGAGAATCTTGAAGGCTATCCTTCAGTGTTGAATTACAGCGTCAAGGACTATACGAATTCGGTCAACCGGCTGAAATTCATGCGCGATCTTGAAGGTGCCGAAATCCTTATGGCGCACGATCAGGATCAGTACAAGGACAAGGGTGGGAATTGGTACAAGTAGCAGCCCATCCATCGCTCAATAAGATGACTGGGAATCGCTCAATGTAGCGCTCGGATCCAGGACAAAGGCTTATGAACAAGTCTCGTATCGCCGCAGTTCTATCCGCACGCTGTGCCTTCTAGGGCTCGGCCACGGCATCCGCGCAGGCCAAAGTATTCTGGACCACGAGTGGCTTCTTCGGTCCCTTCCCCATCACCGCCGTTATCCCGACTGTTCCTAAGGAAAAACAGCGTGACATTAAGTGGTCCGGTCAGCATGTGGATCATCGACCACCCCAAGGGACTAGTGGTCTTCGATACCGGCAACAACGTCGCCATCACTGATAACTGCAAAGGCTATTGGGCGCCCGGCATCTGCGACTTCCTCAAACCCGTCCAGACGCGCGAGGACGTGATCGACATGCAGCTGAAGAAGCTTGGCTATTCCTTGGACAAGGTAAAGGTGGTGGTCACTTCGCATTCGCATCTGGACCACATCGGCAACATTGAGATGTTCCCGAACGCGATCCACGTGCTCCAGAAGAAGGAGCTATATCAGGCTTGGTTTCCGGAGAAGTTCCAAGGGCGTACCAACCCCGGGTTTTTCGTTCTGGCGGATATTGACAATGCCCGCGAATTCAACTTCCTGGAGCTCGAAGGCGACTACGACCTTTTCGGCGACGGCAGCGTGTTGATTCTTAGCACGCCGGGCCACACGCTCGGTCATCAGTCGATGAAGGTCAAGCTCGCCAGCGGTCAGACCGTAATCCTGGCCGCCGACGCCGATTTGGATGAAGGAGAATCTCGAGGGCTACCCGGCCCGTGTCGAATTACAGTGTCAAGGACTACACCAATTCCCTCAATCGCCTGAAATTCATGCGCGATCTTGAAGGTGCCGAAATCTTCATGGGCGCACGATCAGGATCAGTACAAGGAGAAAGGTGGGAAGTGGTACAAGTAGGTTGTAGCTCCACGCTTAATCTGACTCACCTATGAAGCCCGGCACGAGGACGGCGCCGCCGTTCCCGGCCGGATCTCGCTCGCAACAAGCTGCCAGAATCATTCCGCGCACTAGCTTGGATAGCCACAGGGTCGTGCTTACGTCCCAAGAACGCTCGGAGGGTGCGAACAGAGGGACTTCGGATGAAGCCGAGCCGTTCCGCGCTTTGCGTTTCTGGAACTGAGAAGCGGCTGCCGGCGGCTGGCAAACGCCGCGAGCCGGTCCGACGGACAATCATTCCCTTTTCGACTGATGTGTACAAGAGCTTCGGATCCGAGCGGGTCATCAAAGCCACAGATCGATGAGATGTAGATCGATCAAAGTTCGTCATTGCATAACGCCGGGCCGAAGTCGATGCGGTGAGTGAGAAGAATTGAGCGATCCTTGTGAGATCGGGAGTACCCGAGACATCGGCATGAAATGCTCGCACTGCCAGCATGAGAATCGCGCCGGCGCGAAGTTCTGCGAGGAGTGCGCTACGCCACTGACACGCAACTGCCCACAGTGCGGTAGTCCGCTTCCTGCAACGGCAAAGTATTGTCCTGAGTGTGCCCACCCGGTTTCGGAATCAGCAAGCGCGCCCACGCGTTTCGGCTCACCCGAGAGTTACACCCCCAAGCATTTAGCCGAGCGCATCCTGCTGTCGAAACATGCGATCGAGGGCGAGCGCAAGCAAGTGACAGTGCTCTTCGCCGACCTCAAGAGCTCGATGGAGCTGCTCGCCGACCGCGACCCGGAGGAGGCCCGTGGACTGCTCGATCCCGTGCTCGCACGCATGTTCGAAGCGGTGCACCGCTACGAGGGTACCGTCAATCAAGTGATGGGCGACGGGATCATGGCTCTGTTCGGCGCGCCGCTGGCGCTGGAGGACCATGCCGTGCGCGCCTGTTACGCCGCACTTCACATGCAGGAATCGGTGAAGCGCTATGCCGCGGAGGTGTTCCGCACCCAGGGCCTGACGGTGCGCATCCGTGTAGGAATCAATTCTGGCGAAGTCGTGGTTAGGTCCATTGGCAACGACTTGCGCATGGATTACACGGCGGTAGGGCAAACCACGCATCTTGCCGCCCGCATGGAACAGCTGGCCGATCCTGGCACCACGCTGATCACCGCCGGGACGCTGCATCTAACCGAGGGCTTTGTTCAAGTCACGGCCCGAGGCCCGATCCCGGTGAAGGGCTTGAGCGAGCCGGTGGAGGTGTTCGAGGTCACCGGCGCGGGGTCGGCCCGTACGCGTCTACAGGCGGCCGCGACACGCGGGTTGACCCGGTTCGTCGGGCGCAGTGCCGAGCTTGCGCAGATGTTCTCCGCCCTGGAGCGTTCGCACGCCGGGCATGGGCAGATCGTCGCCCTCGTGGGTGAGCCGGGAGTGGGCAAATCGCGCCTGGTGTGGGAATTCACCCGCTCGCATCGCACGCAAGGTTGGCTAGTCCTCGAAAGCGGTTCGGTGTCCTACGGCAAGGCCACTGCCTACCGCCCGGTTATCGATTTGCTCAAGTCCTATTTTCAGATCGAAGATCGCGATGACGCGCGGCGCATTCGAGAGAAGGTGACGGGCAAGCTGCTGACACTGGATGAAGTGCTCAAGCCGTTATTGGCCCCATTGCTCGCCCTGTTGGATGTTGAGGTAGACGACGAGAGCGTCCAAGTCGCTCGATCCGGTGCAGAAGCGTCTGCGTACTCTGGACGCGTGCAAGCGGCTGCTGCTGCGCGAAGCGCAAGTGCAACCGCTGGTGGTCGTGTTCGAGGACCTGCACTGGACAGACAGCGAAAGCCAAGCCTTGCTCGACACATTGGTGGAAAGCCTCCCTACCGCCCAGCTATTGCTGCTGGTCAACTTTCGCCCGGAATACCCGCCGCGCTGGGGCAGCAAGACGTACTACACCCAGCTTCGCATCGATCCGATGACCGGGGAGAGCGCCGAGGAGTTGCTGCGAACGCTGCTTGGTTCTGATCCATCCGTACAGCCGCTGGCCCGCTTGCTTATCGAGCGCACCCAGGGCAATCCGTTGTACCTCGAGGAGAGCGTGCGCGCCCTGGAAGAAACGGGAGCGCTGCAAGGCAGCCGCAGCGCCTATCGTCTCGTGGCACCGCTTACCCGGATCCAAGTACCAGCCACTGTCCAGGCGATTCTCGCCGCGCGCATCGACCGTCTGGCTCCGGATGACAAGCATCTGCTTCAGGCCGCTGCCGTGATGGGCAAGGATGTGCTCTACACATTGTTGCAGGCGATCGCCGAGCTGCATGAGGAGGCGCTGCGCCAGCGCCTTGCGACGCTGCAGGCCGGGGAGTTCTTGTACGAGAAGAGCCTATTTCCCGACCTCGAGTACACTTTCAAGCACGCGCTGACCCATGAGGTAGCCTACGGCAGCGTGCTGCAGGAGCGACGCAAGGCCCTGCATACCAGTATCATGGAGTCGATGGAGCGGCTCTACCATGATCGGCTGGCGGAACAAATCGAGCAGCTGGCCCATCATGCACTGCGCGGCGAGGCGTGGGACAAAGCGCTCATGTACTCACGCCAAGCTGCTGAAAAAGCTATCGGCCGCTCCGCCAACAGGCAGGCCGCATCGCTCCTGGAGCAAGCGATCGCAGTGCTGCCGCATCTGCCCCAGACTAGAGCCACACTGGAGCAGGCCGTAGACCTGCGCCTGGCCTCACGCCCGTGCCTGGCTCCGCTCGGAGAATATGGGCAATGGCTTGAGCTGGCCCGCGAAGCGGAGCCGCTGGCCAAGGCGCTGGAGGATCCTCGCCGCGAAGCTCTGGTCCATTGCTCAATGAGCAGTGCGTTGAGTGTGATGGGCCGCGGCGCCGAGGCAATCGAGCATGGCGAGCGTGCCCTAGCGATCGCGGAGACCCTGCAGGAGCCGACACTACGCATCATTGCCAGCTATTCTCTGGGACTTCCGCATACACTACTGGGTGCCTTTCGCACCGCCATTGGCTTGTACCAGCGCGATGTTGGGCTCAAATCCGAGCAGATCGCCGAATGGCTGCTCGAGTCGCGGGGGGCCGGCGTTTTTCAGGAAGCCTTTACCAGGCTCAGCTATTCCATATCTCAAAGCATGTCGGCGCTTTGCTTTGCCGAGCTCGGAGAGTTCGACCAGGCGCTGCTGCAGGCAGAGCGGAGCGTGAAATTCGCGCAGACGCTCGACAATCTGTATGTGCGTGCGATTGCAGATGCCTGCCTCGGCTTCGCCCACTTCCGGAAGGGCGATCTCCAAAAAGCGCTTCACGCTCGCACAACGCTGGTTGCAGGACCTACGCCGCCGCCGATGTACCCTTCCCACAACTGGTCATGGCGGCGACCCTCGGTGAAGTATTCAGCGTGTCTGGCCAACTCGACGATGCGCTCGCGCTGTTTGATCAAGCTTGGCAGTTCGCCGAGTCCAAAAGCCTACTTGGATGGGGGCAATCGGTGTTTGCGTTGCTATGCGATGCGTACGGTCGAGTGGGGCGGAACCAACAAGCGGTGACGACCGGACAGCGGGCGCTGCAGCTGGCTCGTCAAATAGGACAGCGGGGCGTCGAGGCTCGAACGCTCTATCTGCTAGGTAACATCCACGGCTACGGCGCGTCTGCGAATGCGGACCAGGCTCGGGAGAGCTATCAACAAGCCTTAGTGCTTGCGCACGAACTGGCCATGCGGCCGCTGGAAGCGCAGTGTCATTTTGCGCTCGGCGCAGCTGGCCAAGAAAGCAGCTGAGAACGGAGTTGCGCACGAGCAGTTCAGTAAGGCGGCGTCGATGTTCCGCGAGATGGGCATGCAGTTCTGGCTGGAGAAGGCCGAATCCGCGCTTAAAGCGCTCTAGGCACGTCGTCTGCACTTCCTTATCGAAGCTGTCACGGCGGGGGCGGCACCCCCCTTCACCTTGGTAACCGTTACGCCGCGATGGACTTCGGCACCGGCTTCAATAGCTTCTCAGCAGCACCCCTTGCATCTGGGGGTGGTAGAAGTCAACAGCCGCCGCATGCTGGGATGTTGTCTCGATCAAATCCCTTTCTCGAAGCAGAGTGGATCACGGTAGCCCGCCCTGCCCTATTTCTCCTTCGCCAAATTGCCGTAGAGCATCGCGACGAATTTCTCCGGAGGCAACAAGCCCTTTCCCCAGGCCGCGTCGAATTCCGCCGTGGGTTTAGATGCCACGACCTCCTCCAATTTCTTGCCCGCCTTGATTTGGCCCCTGATGTTCGCCGAAATCTTGGCGAGCATGTCGCGATAGGTCCTAAGGTCGGTCTTGGTGGCGAGGGGGCCGTGCCCGGGGATGATCTTGGTCTTGTCGCCCGCCATCTCGAGCACGATATCCGCCGCGTCGAGCATCCCGTCCACGGTTCCGCCGCTCGAGGTGTCGACGAACGGGTACATCTTGTTGAAGAACGTGTCGCCCATGTGGATCACGTCGTTCTTCGCAAAATGGATGATGGAGTCGCCGTCCGTGTGTGCGCGCGCGACGTGAAACACGCGCACGTCATCACCGTTGATGTGAAAGCTCACGTCGCGCGTGAATGTGACCATTGGCAGAGCGACCTTCGGCTCGGCTTTGACTTTCATGTCGAGGAACTCGATAAATTGCTCGGTTGACATGCGCTTCCTCACGTTCTCGTGCGCGAAGATCAGCGCGCCTGCCTTGCCCAGGTTCTCGTTGCCGCCGACATGGTCGAAGTGCCAGTGCGTGTTCATCACGAACTTGACCGGTTGCGTGGTGATCGCGGCAATGGCCGCCTGGATCTTCGGCGTGAGCGGAGCGAACTGGTCGTCAATCACGAACACAGCATCCTCGCCGACCGAAAGGCCGAGGTTGCCTCCGGCGCCCGTCATCATATATACGCTCTCTGCGAGCTTGTCGGCCTTGATCTCGACCTTGGAGAAGTCTTGCTGCGCTAGTGCGACTTGAGCAACGAGAGCGGCCGCGCACAACAGGCAAGCCTTGAACCAGTTGGTTTTCATGCGTTTCTCCTGCTTGGGATTATTAGCTTTGATTCCCGTCGCCTTGACGAGCCCCGCGTTCGTTCTGAGCTCCTCCTTGACGAAAGCGTGGAATTGCTCCGGCGCCACGGTCATCGGTTCGGCTCCCAGCTTCGCGATACGCTCGCGCACTGCGAGCAGTTGCAGCGAGCGTGGCCCCCATGAAGGCGTATCCAGCATGGAGGGTATCCAGGGGCGAGCCGGCACACTTTAACACTAAGGTTTGTTCGCTATCTCCTGCGCCGCCTGCAGGAGCGGTTCAGTGGGGAAAACAATCTCTTCCCCGCCCTTGAGGACCCACCGCTTCCGGACGACCCCTTTCGTATCGATAAGAAAGAAGGCTCGCTCGGCGATCCCGACTGGGATAACGTCGCGTTTAGGGACAAGCCGCCATACTGTCGCGTCACCTTCAGGTCCGGAAAGTCGCTGAGCAGTGGAAACGGCAGTTGTAGCGACTCTGCAAACGTTTTCTGCGAAAACGGATGGTCCGTGCTCATCCCAAGAATCTGGATGCTGAGCGCCTGGAACTTACTGTAGTCTCCCTTCCTGGCCGACAGGTTCGCACCACAGGTCGGGGCGAAGTCTTTTCCGTAGAACTCCAGGAGGACAGGCTGCTTGCCCCGGAACTGACTGAGGGTGATTTTCTCCCCAGTGGTGCTGGGAAGCGAGAAGTCTGGCGCGCGCTCTCCGACCTCCAGGGCCACCGCCACGTCACTTTCACCCACTGTACCGAGCCACCCCATTCCCAACACCAAGAGCCATTGCATACGTTTCGCTAGCTTGCTCATTTGTATACCTCCTTCATTCCCCCTCTCTTGTGGCATCCACCGGATGCGCTCGCCGTGGTCTCGGGGCGTTATTGGATGACGCGATTGGCCCGCCCATGACCTCCGGCGCGAGCGTTAGCCCCAGCGCGCGTACCGTTTTCAGATTGATCAAGAACTCAATATTTGGGTTGATTTCCACTGGGATCTCCGCCGGGTTCGTCCCTTTGATGATCTTTTCCACCAGGCGCGCTGCCATCCTGCCGGAGGCGAATAAATCCGGACCATAGCTGGCGAGCCCCCCGCGCTCCACAAAAAATGCGTCCCCGAACATCGTCGGGAGCCGCAGTTGGGAGGTGGCCGTCAAGATTAAGCCGGGCAGGTTCAACGCACAGCACCGCGGGGCAAGAATCCCATCGACCTTCCTCTGCCGGACCTCGGCGAGGGTCGCCTGCGCCTGCTCTTGGGTGTATACCGCCCGCGCCACCAGTACGATCCCGAGACGGCGCGCAGCGTCGTGGAGGGACTTTGCCTCTGCCACGGCGTAGGGATCCGCCGCACTGTAGAGGAACAGGATATGCTTAAGCGCCGGGAGCATTGCGCAAAAGACTTCCAGGCGCTTCGGGCCTAGTTCGAGGTGGAGATCAGCGATCCCTGTCAGGTTGCCACCGGGCCGTGCGAAGCTCTGAATGAGACCCTGCTCCACCGGATCGCTCAACGACGTGCCGACAATCGGAATCCGCTCGGTGGCCTGCCGCGCGGCCTTCGCCGCGTCGTCGTGATCGACGAGAATAATGTTCACCCCGTCCTCTACAAGCTGGCGTGCGGCGCTGGAAAGCGCGGTGAGATCGCCTTGTGTGAAGCGGACGCCGATTACAAAGTCCTTGTTCTCTTGGTAACCCAACTCCCGCAACCTATCCCGCAGGCCAACTATTTGTGGTGTCGGCCCCCAGGAGGCGTTCAGCGCTCCGATGAGAATGGGTCCGGCATGCTGTGCAACCCCCGTGCCGTAGATCAGCAGTCCACTCCACACCAGGAGCGTTACCAGGAAGAGCCTTCCAACGCGGCGTCTGTGCACGACTGACTTCCCTATATGGCGCGTCCGACGGTATGCGTAGCTCTGCTCATTTGCGTGGCGTGACGCGCATACCAGCTACTTCTCGCGCTCTATGCATTGTGGGCGCTTTACCTTAGAACCTCAACCGCCACTCGCGTGATTTGTGCGCCATGATGAGGAGGCCCAACGATTGGCATCAGGGCCGCCGGCACGACGCTAACAAAGCAGAAGCATGTCTAGCCAGGGGTAATTCGCGTCGGTCACAGATGTGACCTTGTCGACCGCGCCTTGGCCAGCGTCAGGGCTTCGGCGAGCGTCTGCTTTGCTCGGTGGCGAGAGGCTGCTCATGGCCGGCTGCTGCCGATGGCGCTCCCCGAAAGCGGACATTGTGCGTCCAGCGAAGGCTGGCGCGTTCTGTGGGAGACAGTCCCACCGGGGTAAAAGTCGGAGCCCCGTAGCTTGGGTAGCAGGATTGCAGTGGGGAAACCGGGATCCTGAAGCCTACCGACAACGCCATCATAAGGATGGCGGCGAGTCACCAGGCCGTAGCGCAAGCGAACGAGAGGTGGCCTCGAAACTTTCAGCCCCGGAGGCCGAGCCGACAATGTCTTGGCGAAGGCAGCATGGCTCATCGCGAACAGACTGATGCGATGGGACACTCCGGCGGGGTGGTTATCGACGGCATGGTGACAAGGACGTGCTAAGCAACTGGAGAAGCCCTCCTCGTCCCGTCGCGAAATCGGCGGAGCAAGGTAGGCCGTATAACCGGTAACCCGGGAAAGCGGCCGAAGGCGAGAGGGTGTCGGACGGGTCCGAAGTAGCGTCGAAGCGGGGTAACGCCCGTGGAGCGAAGGGGCCCTGCTGTTGGTAACTCTTCTGGCAATACGGGAGGCAAGGGCGGAATGACAACGACGCCTGTTAGTTTGCAAGACCTGAGACGGAAGATATACGCCAAGGCGAAGGCTGAACCGCACTGGCGTTTCTGGGGACTGTACGTCCACGTCTGCAAGATGGAGACGCTGCGCGCTGCGTACGCGATGGCCAAAGCCAATGATGGGGCTCCGGGCAGTGACGGGGTCAGCTTCGAGGCCATCGAGGAACAGGGCGTGGAGGGCTTCCTTGAGCAGATCCGGGACGAACTGATCCAGCGCACTTACGTGCCGCTGCGGGCGCGGAAGAAGGAGATCCCGAAGGAGGGGAGCAATAAAGTCCGAACTCTTTCGATTCCCTGCATTCGTGACCGTGTGGTACAGGGGGCGCTGAAGCTGATTGTGGAGCCGATTTTCGAGGCGGATTTCCAACCGGGGTCGTTTGGTTATCGTCCGAAGCGCTCAGCGCATCAAGCGCTAGTCCGGGTCGCGGATGCGATCGCGCAGGGGAAGACCCGCGTTATCGACATTGATCTGAAGGCCTATTTCGACGGGGTGCGGCACGATGTGCTCCTCGCCAAGGTAGCCCAGCGGATCCGCGATGACGAGGTGTTGCACCTGCTGAAGATCATGCTGAAGGCGAACGGGAAACAGGGCGTCCCGCAAGGCGGTGTGATCTCACCCGTGCTCAGTAACCTCTACCTCAACGAGGTGGACCGGATGCTGGAGCGGGCGAAGCAGAACACGCGCAGCGGCAAGTTCATCCACATCGAGTATGCGAGGTTCGCAGACGATGCGGTGATCTTGATCAACGCTCATCCGCGCAACCGCTGGCTGCTCAAGGCGGTGGACAAGCGATTGCGGGAGGAACTGGCCAAGCTGCATGTCCAGATCAACGAAGAGAAGAGCCGAACGGTCGACCTGGCGCGGGGCGAAAGCTTCGGGTTTCTGGGCTTCGACTTCCGCCGTGTGCGTAGCCTTCAAGGCAAATGGCGGGCGCAGTACACGCCCAAGCTGAAGAAGCGAACGGCATTACTGCGAAAGCTGCGAGAGGTCTTCAGGCGCTATCGATCCCAACCTGTGAACGGGGTAGTGGAGGAGATCAACCCGATTCTGCGGGGCTGGGTGAATTACTTCGCCATTGGCCACTCGAGCCGGTGCTTTCAATTCGTCAAACGCTGGGTGGAGCTGAAGATACGGCGTCACATGATGCGCGCCCGGAATCGCCGGGGCTTTGGCTGGGAGCGGTGGAGTACGCAGTGGCTACAGGCGACCTTGGGGCTGTTCAATGGCTACCGAACGCGCCTCGATCTGCGGAAAGCACTCTCGGCTGTATAGGTCTCATAACCCGTGGCATGAAGCAAACAGGTGAGCGTAGTGCGAGGAAAACCGCACGCTGCGTTCGAAGCGGCGGGGGCTGGAAACGTGGCATGGTCGAAATGCTGGGACACTCGCAACCGAAAGGGCGAGCAACAGGGAATCCAAACCTCGACCTAAACCGGCGCGCCAGTCCTCGACCCTACT
>CAWHCG010000014.1:0-17427 GCA_963827575.1 uncultured beta proteobacterium | reverse complement strand
CGCGCTTGGCGTCGCTCTCCACCGCTTTGGTGACGTCGGAGAGCAGCAATACGAAGCCCGTGAGCGAGCGGGAGGCCTTCGATTCGGCCTCGTGCTAGGGTAGAGGCGCGAGCACCGGCGCCGCCGGCACTCGCAACAGCCCGCCCGCCGAGTGTGGTGGTCACGAACTTGGCCCCGGCGTCCGCGCCGCGCTCGAGTTGCTGCTCCATCGTTTCGAGCGCGTGCAGGATGTTGCTGTGGTTGATCACGCCGAACACGGAACGGCCCGACCCGACCGGCGCGGCGTCCGCGCCTGCCGACTTCTGGCGCGAGCAAGGCCCGCGCAGCGCCGTTATACAGGAGGATGCGGCCCTCGCGGTTGCAGACCAGCACGCTCTGCTGCAGCTCGGACATCAGCGCCGCGAGGCGGTTCTCCTCGGCCTCGACGCTCGCTTTCGCCGCCTGAACCGTCTCTTCGACTTCGCGTTCCAGCTCGCTAGACGCTGTGCCAGCACGTTCACCGCTGCGGCCGCCTGTCGCGCCTCCTCCGAGCCCTCGAGCGTGATGCGATACTTCGGGTTCGATGCGGCGATCAGGTGTGTGGCTTCGGCGAGGCGGCGCACGGGCTCGACGGACCGGTCGAACGAGCGCGGTACGATGGAGAAGAGCCCGCCGATGAGCGCGATGGAGAATAGCGCCAGCAGGCCGACGGGCGGTGCGACAGCAACTCGACAGCGGCGCCCGCCCGCGTGGACGAGGTCGAGCCAGACGCCTACCCCGGCGGCGGCGGCGGTCGCGCACCACGAGCCGCCAGGCCCGGCGGTGAGCCAGAAGCTTCGCTCAGGGTCAGCCCCTCACCGCCGCCGGGAGGCACGTCACCTCGTCAAAGTGTCCGCCAGGAGCGCATGCGCGGCCGGCTCGTCCAGGGCGCCCTGTGGCGAGCGCCAGCGCTGATGCGGCCGCCGGCGGAGTCGCTGCTTGCGCCGCAGGCGCGTTGGCGCAGGCGTAGAGCACAGGATCTGCTGACGGCTGCCCGCCGCCAGTTCAGCGGGATCGCTTCGTGCTCGCGCACCGCCAATGATCGGCTCCGTCGTTACCGTGCTCGAGGACTTCGCGCGCTTGCACACGAACTGGCTCCAGCTCTTTCGCATGGCTGATCTTGCCGAGGCGCGCCAGCGCCGCGGCGATTGCGCACGGCGTTCTACCCGATGCGCATGACCGCGGTCTTGACGTCGGTCACGGGTTTGCCGCCGAGGTTCACCACCGCCGCCGCGCTGTTGGCGTCCACCACGCGTGCGCTGAGCGGCTCCCAGGCGACCACCTTGGCGACTTGCGCGACGGACAGGTTGGGTCTTTCAACGCCAGGCGCGCCCGGGAGGCGTCGACGAAGGTCGGGCATTCCAGCTCATCGCGCGACAGCGCGCTCGTGATATCCCGCAGATACGCAGCGAAGCTCGGTTCTGGCTGGATACCCGCTGTCATAGAGCCCGGATTGGCGTGGATGCAACGCGATTGTACTCCCCGTCTCACCCTGGAGCGGCAGGCACGGATGGCGGCAGAAGCTCCTCAGCGGGGAGTTCCCGGATGTCCGCTTATCGACCAATCCGGCCATCAGCGTAGCTCCGCCATGGTCCCGGCCCGCCGTGTCCAGCGCATCGGCTTGGTCGAGATGCCCGGCGCGGGCGAACCCACGCAACACCCGAGCGCGCATCTGTTGCTGCACCGCGGCGAGGTCTTCGGGTGTCAGCGCGCCGGCCTCGGCGAAGTGGACCTGCACGTTTTCGCCGGCGGCGAACACCCCGTCGATCACGCAGCAGCAAAAGTGCACAAGTGAGGTTTCTCGAGTCGATCTGGGCAGCGCGCGGCGGCCGGATGCAGGCGCCTGGTGCAGCGGCCGTCGCGGCGTATACTCTTCCCCACGCAGAAGGAGCGAGCCGCAGGGCGCCGCATCCGCCTGCAAGAACAATTTCGCCACGGACGTTGCGCGGCGAAGCCCAACAGGAGCGGAGGATGAAGATGAACTGGCAGGCCTTCGTAGTTCAGGCCGCCGCGCTTGCGGTTGCCCTATCGGTAGCCGGTCCGGCAACCGCCCAGGCGCCGGCCAAGGTCCGCATCAACCTGGCGAGCGCTTTTCCCACCAGTCTCCCGATGGTCGGGGAGGCGCTGCCGGAGCTGGCGAAGAAGGTCGCGCGCGCTTCGGACGGCAACGTCGAGATCAAGGCCAACGAGCCCGGAGCGCTGGTGCCCGCGCTGCAGGCCATCCAGGCGGCCTCGCGCGGCTCGGTTGACGCCGCGTGGTCCACCGCCGGCTTCTTCTCCGGGACCGACTCCGCCTTCGACATGTTTACCGCGGTGCCCTTCGGCCCGGGGATCGGCGAATATCTCGCCTGGATGTACTACGGTGGCGGGCTGGATCTCGCGCGCGAGCTGTTCGCCAAGCACAACATCCACTACATTCCCTGCGGGATCATTCCGCCCGAGGCGTCTGGCTGGTTTCGCAAGGAGATCAAATCGGCCCAGGACCTCAAGGGGTTGAAGATGCGCTTCTTCGGCCTGGGCGCCAAGGTGATGGAGAAGATGGGCGTGTCGACCCAGCTCCTGGCGCCCGGCGACATCTTCCAGGCGCTGCAGCTCGGCACCATCGACGGCACCGAGTTCGCCATGCCGGTCATGGACCAGAAGTTCGGCTTCTACCAGGTGGCGAAGTTCTACTACTTCCCCGGCTGGCATCAGCAGGCTTCGATCCTCGCGCTGGTCATCAACCAGAAGAAGTGGGACTCGCTCGCTGATTCCCAGAAGGCGGTGATCGAGCTGGCCTGCGGCGACACCAGCCGCGACCTGATCGCCAAGGGCGAGGCCCTGCAGTGGAAGGCGATGAAGGAGATGCGCGACAAGCACGGCGTGAAGATCATGCGCTGGTCGCCCGAGATCCTGAAGGCCTACGAGAAGGCCTGGGGCGAGGTCGTGGTGGAGGAGTCGGCAAAGAACCCGAACTTCAAGAAGGTCTGGGACTCGTACTCGAGGTTTCGCGCCGACTTCGCGATCTGGCGCGAGCACGGCTACCTGCAATAGCGCGGCGCGCGCGCCCGGGGCGCGCAGCCGCGGACACAAGCTTCCTCTCATCGGCGAAGAACAACGCCCTCTGCGCGGGCGCAGGGGCGAGAGTGCGCGAACAAGGGGCGGGATGATGGATAGCATGCTGGCGGCAAGTGACGCGATCAACCGCGCGCTGGAGCGCATCGCCTTCGTGGCGGGGTGGTTGTTCGTCGTGTGCACTTTGGTCATCATCTTCGACGTGCTGTCGCGCAAGTTCGGCTTCCAGATACCGGGGCTGGGCTCCACCCGCCTGCAGGAGCTGGAATGGCACCTGAACACGGCGCTGTTCTCCTTCTGGCTGGGGGTGGGTTACATCAAGAACACGCACGTGCGCATCGACATCGCGCTCGCCAAGGCCAGGCCCCGCACCCACGCCTGGGTCGAGCTGCTCGGCTGCATCGCGTTCGCCCTGCCTTATTGCCTGATCGCGATCTACTTCAGCTATGACTTCGCTTCGATCTCGTTCATCGACAACGAGCACTCCGAGTCGGCCACCGGCCTGCCCTACCGCTGGGTGCCCAAGGGCATCATCTTCTTGGGGCTGGTGCTGCTGCTCGCCGCCGTCCTGTCGGTGCTGATGCGAGTGATCGTGTACCTGTTCGGGCCCGAGCGCCTGCGCGAAGCGGGCGCGGTCGCGGGCGCCCGTGCGCACGGATGAGCCCGCCATGACCTGGATTGCTCACCACCTCCCGCTGATCCTGTTCGTGGTCCTGGCCGCCGCGCTGTTCTGCGGCTACCCGGTGGCGTTCGTGCTGGGCGGGATCGGGATCTTCTTCGGCGGCATCGGCATGCTCTTGGGCGTGTTCGAGCCGGTCCAGTTCTTCAACCTGCTGCCGCGCATCTGGGGCTCCGCCGCCGCCAACCCGGTCCTGGTGGCGGTACCGATGTTCATCTTCATGGGCACCGTGCTCGAGCGCAGCGGGGTGGCCAGCGACTTGCTGCACTGCTTGCAGATTCTGACGCGGCGCATACCGGGCGGGCTGGCCATGTCGGTGACACTGATGGGCACCATCATGGCGGCCACGACCGGCATTGTCGGCGCCTCGGTGGTGATGCTCACCCTGATTGCGTTGCCGACCATGCTGGAGCGCGGCTACAGCAAGGAGCTGGCGGTGGGGACGATTGCTTCGGCGGGCACGCTCGGCATCCTCATCCCGCCCTCCATCATGCTGGTGATCATGGGCGACCTGCTGTCCGCATCGGTGGGCACCCTGTTCGCCGCGGCGGTGATCCCCGGACTGCTGCTCTCGGTGCTGTATCTGCTCTACATCGGGATGCTGAGCTTCCTCAAGCCCGAGCTCGCCCCGCCGCTGCCGAAGGATATCGGCCCGACGAGCCGCGCCGAGTTCTGGCGCATGATCGGTAAGAGCTTCCTACCGCCCACCTTCCTGATCGTGCTGGTGCTGGGCTCCATCTTCGGCGGCTGGGCCACGCCCACCGAAGCGGCGGGCGTGGGCTCCTTCGGTGCGCTGCTGCTGGCCTGGTGGAACGGGCGTCTCAACTACCAGAGCTTCCGGACCATCATCGAGAGCGCAGCGTTGACCAATGCCATGGTGTTCTTCATCATCTTCGGGGCGACGCTGCTGTCCTTCGTGTTCCGAGCGCTGGGAGGCGACGAGGTGGTGGTGGAGCTGCTGAAGGGCGCGGGTCTGGACACCGGCTGGGAGATCCTGACCTTCCTGATGGTGCTGGTGTTCGTGCTCGGCTTCTTCTTTGACTGGATCGAGATCTGCCTCATCGTGCTGCCGGTATTCGCGCCCGTGCTGCAGGGCGTGGACTTCGGTCCGCACCTGGGGCAAGGCGGGCCGATCGTGTTCCTGACCTGGTTCATCATCATGATGTCGGTGAACCTGCAGACCTCCTTCCTCACTCCGCCCTTCGGCTTCACCCTGTTCTACATGAAGGGCACCGTGCCGAAGGGGGTGACCATGGCGCACATCTATCGGGGCATCATCCCCTTCGTGCTGCTGCAGCTGGCCGGTCTGGTGTTGACGATCGTGTTCCCGCAGCTCGCGCTGTGGCTGCCGCGCTCGGTGGGCTTCCTCGACTGACCGGGTATCGTGGTATGGCTGCGGATGTACGCTCGCGACGACCTCTTTGCCGAGGCGCATGCGTCATTCGCCAAGCATGTCCCGCACCTTGGCCGCCAGGTCGCGAGTCGAGAACGGCTTGGTGACGTAGGCGTCGGCCCCCATCTCGATGCCCTTTGCCACCTCGATGTCGCGCCCCTTGGCCGAGAGCAGGATCACCTTGATGTGCTGCAGCCGCGGTACGCCCTTGATGTGCTGGCACACCTCGTAGCCGTTCTTGCCCGGCATCATCACGTCGAGCAGGACGAGGTCGGGCGCGAAGCTCTCGAGGAGCTCGAGCGCTTCCCTGCCGTTGCCGGCCACCCGCACCTCGAAGCCGAACTGCTCCATCAGGAACTCGAGCGACAGCACGATGTTCGGCTCGTCGTCGGCGATCAGCACCTTCTTCGCCATCACTGTCCTCCTGCGGCGCTGGTGAGCGGCAGTGTGAACGAGAACGTCGCGCCCTGCCCCGGCACGCTCTCGACCCACAGCTCGCCGCCGAACTGCCTGACGATCTGGCGCGAGATCGGCAGGCCGAGCCCGGTTCCGCGCGGCTTGTCGGTGAGCGTGTCGCCGACCTGATGGAACTTCTCGAAGATCGACTCGTGCTCGCGCGGGTCGATGCCGATGCCGTTGTCGCTCACGTCGACGCGCACGCGCCCGGGCTCGAGCGCCAGCTCGACTCGCACCAGCCCACTGCGGCTCGGGGAGAATTTTACTGCGTTGGACAGCAGATTCAGCAGCACCTGCTGGAGGCGGTCGCGGTCGGCAACGACGGGGGGCACCGGCTCAGGCAGCCGCGTTTCGAGCGCAATGCCGTTGTCGGCGAACAGCTGGCTGGTGGCGGCTGCGGCATCGCGCACCAGCTCGCACAGGTCGACCGCCTCATTGTGCCACTCCGCGCGTCCGGATTCGATCTTGGCGAGGTCGAGAATCTGGTCGATGAGCCTGGTGAGCCGCTCGGTCTCCTTGAGGACGATGCCGAGGAACTGCTGGCGCCGCTCCGGCGGCGTGGCGGGCCGGTCGAACAGCATCTCGGCGAACGCCCGGATCGACGTGAGCGGCGTGCGCAGCTCGTGGCTCACGGTGGAGACGAAGTCGTCCTTCAGCCGGTCGAGCTCCTGCAGCCGCTCGTTGGCGGCGCGCAGCTCCGCGGTGGCCGCCTCGAGTTCGCGCGACTTCTGCTCGAGCGCCTTGCTGTAGGCGATCGCCTGGGAGGTCTCGTCGAGGATGCTCATCACCTCCTCCAGCCCCGGGGCTTCCTCCTTGACGACCGAGGCCACCATCACTCGCGCCGAGGCCGAGCCGATCGCGCCGGCGAGCTGGGTCTCGGCGAACCCGACCAGGCCGGCGTCGCCGGCGAGCCCCTCGACGCTGGCCGCGCCCTGTCGCGCGGCATAGGCCGCAAGCGCCTCGCGGGTGCGCTCGGCGCCGAGAAAGCGGGCCAGCAGGCCCTCGAGGTCCCGCAGCGAGGCCTGGCCACGCCACAGCGCCGGTGGCCCGATCGCGCCCCGCGCGGCGTCGACGAATCGCTCCGCCTGAGCGCGCGTGACGGAGTCGGGACGACCGAGCAGCGACACCACCACATACATCGAGACGTTGGCGAGCATGCTCCACACCATCGCATGCGTGGTCTGGTCGAGCCCGGCCAGGCCGAACAGCTCGAGCGGACGCAGCAGCTGCAGACCCCACGGCCCCTGGTCTAGAAAGCTCTGCGGCAACCACCCGGAGCGCGCAAAGGAGGGCAGCAGCAAGGTGTACAGCCACACCGTGAATCCCGCGGCGAGACCGGCGAGCGCGCCGGCGCGGGTACCGTGCTTCCAGTAGATGCCGCCCAGCATGGCGGGCGCGAACTGCGCCACTGCCGCAAACGAGATCAGTCCAATCGCGACGAGCGCATAGGCCTCGCCCGCAAACCGGAAGTAGCCGTAGCCCAGGAGCACGATCCCCACGATCGCACCGCGGCGGATCGCGAGCAGCCGCCTGGCCAGATCGCCCTGCGTGCCGGGGTCGAACCGCTTGAGGCGCAGCAGCAGCGGCATGACCAGATCGTTGCTCACCATGGTGGACAGCGCGATGGTTTCGACGATCACCATGCCGGTCGCCGCGGACAGACCGCCCAGGAACACCGCCAGCGCGAGCAGCTGCTGGTGCTCGACCATCGGCAGCGCCAGGACGAACATGTCGGCATCGACCTCGCCGCCCGGGAAGTGCAGCAGGCCGCCGACCGCGATCGGCAGCACGAACAGGTTCATCGCCAGCAGGTACAGGGGGAACATCCAGCTCGCTTGTCGCAGGTGGCGCCGGTCGACGTTCTCGACCACGGCGACCTGGAACTGGCGCGGCAGGAACACGATGGCGAACATCGACAGCACGATGAGCCATGCCCAACTCGCATATCCGCCGCCGGGCCCCTGGGGCGGCGCGAGCATTGCCGCGAGCCCGGGGTGCGCGGCGGCGCGGCCGAACAGATCACCGAAGCCGCCATAGATGCCGAAGGTGACGAACAGCCCCACTGCAAGGAACGCAGCCAGCTTGACCACCGACTCGAACGCGATTGCCGCGACCATGCCCTCGTGACGCTCGGCCGCGTCCAGCTGGCGCGTGCCGAACAGGATCGCGAAGGCAGCCAGCAGCAGCGCGACATAGAAGGCGGTGTCGGACAGCAGCGGTACTTCGCCGATGTGTCTGGGCATGGTGATGTCGGGGTAGTGCGTCAGCACGGTGAAGCTGTTCGACACCGCCTTGAGCTGAAGCGAGATGTACGGGACGATGCCGACCACCGCGATCACGGTGACCAGCCCGGCGAGCAGTGCGCTCTTGCCGTAGCGCGAGCCGATGAAGTCTGCGATCGAGGTGATCCGGTTCGCCTTGCTGATCGCGACGATCTTGCCGACGACGACGAACCACAGCGCGGCGACCAGCGTGGGTCCCAGGTAGATCGGCAGGAACCCGACCCCGCTCGAGGCGGCGCGCCCCACGCTTCCGTAGAACGTCCACGAGGTCGCGTACACGCCGAGCGAGAGCGAGTAGACGTATGGATTGGCGATCAGGCTGCGGCCCTGATCGGCGCGGCGGTCGCTGAACCAGGCGATGCCGAACAGCGCCCCGAGGTAAGCGATGGATACGACGCCGATGACCCACCCCTGGAGCATGCGGCGCGCCGCGTGCGGCCGTCAGCGGCGCGAGCCGCCGCTCACGGCCGCGATGAGCACGATCAGCCCGGCCCAGGCGGCGAACAGGTAGGCGTACAGCACCGGCACACCCGCCACGGCAGCTGGGACGTTGAACAGCGCGAGCAGCGGCCAGCCGAACAGCAGACAGCCGAGCAGGAACACGGCGACGGACCACTGGCGGTCGCGCTGGTTCGTTTCAGGCGCTTTCATCCTGGAACAGGCTAGAGCAACTCAGCCGGCGCGCCGGCCGGCGGTGTGGAAAGAAACTCCCTCTCCCCTGGTGGGAGAGGGCAGGGGAGTGGGGGATTCTTCCTTGAGAGCAACGCGGCCGGCAGTTCGGAAACAAACTCCCCTCCTGCAACGAGGAGGGGTGGCGCGCGCAGCGCGACGGGGTGGTGGGGGTCTCCCCGAGCAGCGCTGGCACACCAAGCCTGACGAGTTAGTGCGCTCATGCGCGTTTCTTTCCATCTGCCTGCCCGCCCCGCGGCTTGCTGTGCTCTGTGGTGCTGGTCTCGGTTCGTGCTTGGCCGTGTCGACGCCTTCAATGCGCCGCGGCCGCCGCACGGCCGATGCCTGTGTTGGAGCGCACGTAGAGCTCCTCCCACATGTCCTCGGAACGCTTGTCGCGATACAGCAGCGAGCCCAGGAGCACGGCCAGGAACCCGAACGGGATCGAGATCAGGCCGGGGTTGCGCAGCTGGAACAGCGGCTTCTCTAATCCCACCAGGCTAGTAGTCTTGGTACCTAACTTTGCGATCTCCCCTTCCGCCAGGGTCTTGGCTTTCTGCGCCGCCTCCAGGTCCTTGCGGAGCTTCTCCTGCGCCGCGGGGTCGCTGGCCGCACCCAGGTCGGCGGTCAGCTGCTCGATCCGGCTCGCGCTGGTTTCGATGATCTTCTGCTGCGCCGCCTTGACCTGCAACGGGTAGGTCATGTTGGGCGACACCAGCACCAGGCCGATTGCTGTCAACGTGCCGATCACCAGACCGGCGACCACGCCTCCGGTATTGCAGCGCTTCCAGTAGAGCGTCAGCAGCACGACCGGCAGATTGGCCGACGCCGCGACTGCGAAGGCCAGGGCCACCAGATGGGCGACGTTCTGTCCCTGGGCGAGGATACCGATGGCGATAGCCAGGGCGCCGACGATGAGCGAGCAGATGCGTGCCGCGCGCGTCTCCTCTGCATCGGTTGCGTGCTCTCCCTTGACCACGCCCACCCAGATGTCGTGACTCATCGCGGAGGCCGCCGCCAGCACCAGCCCGGCCACCACCGCCACGATGGTGGCGAACGCCACCGCCGCCACGAACGAGAGCATCAGGTTGCCGAGCATCGAGTCGGGCCCGCCGCCCAGGAACTGCGCCAGCAGAGGTGCGGCCATATTCCCGCCGCGGTCCGCGGCGATGATGTTGGTCGGGCCAACCAGCATCGCGGCACCCGTGCCCAGGAACAAAGTCAGGACGTAGAAGCCGCCGATGATGGCCATCGCCCAGATCACCGAGGTGCGCGCCGCCTGCGCGGTGGGTACGGTGAAAAAGCGCATCAGGATGTGCGGCATCCCGGCGGTGCCCAGCACCAGCGCCATGCCCAGCGAGATCTGGTCGATCGGACTCTTGAGGTACAGGCCGGGCTCGAGGAACCGCTGGCCGAGCTGCTCCGGGGTCATGTTCTTGGACGCGTCGCCCAGCAGGCCCGCCACGCGCGCCTGGATCCCCGGATCGCCGATCACCTTCTGGAAGTACTCCGGGCCGCCGAAGCCATACTGGTACCAGACCATGAACACCATGACGAGCGAGGCGCACACCAGCAGCACCGCCTTGATGATCTGCACATACGTGGTGGCCACCATGCCGCCGAAGATCACGTACGCGAGCATCAGGACACCGACCGCGATCACCGAGTACTCGTAGTCGATGCCGATCAGCGTCTTGACCAGCACGCCCCCGCCCACCATCTGCGCGGTCAGGTAGAAGGTCGACACGGTGATGGTCGAGACCGCCATGAAGGCCTTGACGGTCTTCGGGTTGTTGCGGAAGGCGAGGATGTCGCCCATGGTGTACTTGCCGATGTTGCGGCAGGGCTCGGCGATGATGAGCAGCACGGTGATATAGGCCACCAGCCAGCCC
This sequence comes from uncultured beta proteobacterium, assembly GCA_963827575.1. GTDB lineage: Bacteria > Pseudomonadota > Gammaproteobacteria > Burkholderiales > SHXO01 > SHXO01. The sequence goes on along the minus strand of CAWHCG010000014.1, from coordinate 6,984 downwards.
ACCGAGTACATGAACCCGTCGTAGCCGTACAGCGAGATCAGGCCGGCAATGCCCAGGAACGAGGCGGCCGACAGATAATCGCCGGCGATGGCCCAGCCGTTCTGCAGACCCGACATTCCGCCGCCGGCGGCATAGAAGTCGGCGCTGGTCTTCACCCGCTTCGCCGCCCTGTAGGTGACATACATGGTCAGGGCGATGATCGCAGCGAACACCCCGAAGGTGAGAAACCTCCACTGCGGCGCGACCGCCTGCGCGAAAGCCGGCCCGGCGCCGAGCAGCAGCGTTGTCCCGAAAGCGAGGAGGCGGATCACGGTCTTGCCGCGCTTGCTCATTTGCGGCCTCCCATCGTGTCGGCTTTGCGGGCGATCTGCTCGGCCATCGTATCGAACTGGCTGGCCTTGCGGGCATACAGGTACGCGATGCCCCACGCCACCAGGAACTGGGACAACGCGAACAGCAGGCCTACGTTGATCGGCCCCCACACCTTGACCCGGTACAGATCGGTGAAGTACGCCGCGCCGATGGGCAGCAGGAAGTAGTACACCACCGAGAACGCCATCAGGCCCCACAGGAAGCGGGTCTTGCGCGCGTGCAACTCCCGGAAGCCGGGGTCGGCATCGATAGCCGCCCAGTCGATTGTCGGATTGGCCATGGTCTAGCTCCCCTTGAGTCCCACTTGTTGTTGAACGCCCCCGCTTTGCTTGCGCCAGCGGGTGCCAACCCTCCCTCCCTTGGGTCCGCAGGACGCGGGGAGGGCTGGGGAGGGGCAGCAGCAGCGGCACCCCGAGACGGCCGCAACATCCTCCCTACATCAATCTAGCCCAAAGGCGCCGAAGCGTCCAACGGCCGGCCAATTCACGCGCCGAAGCTGGCGTTTGCCACGCCGAAGTCGCGCGTGAGCCGCGATTGCAGGCTGCGCGCCTGGCGGAGTGCTTCGCGCAGAATGCGACGCTCCAAGTCGTTCAGCGTGGCCGGATCCAGGTGGTTATGCATCGATTCGCCGCGGCCCCGCTGCGCTGCATTCGATCGAAGCCGGAGCGCCTGGATGAATCGGAATGCTTCGCACCACGCGTCGACCTCCAGAGCGGGAATACCGCGGGCGGCGCCCGCTGCCGCAAGCCGCTCCAGCGTGTTGGTGGCCGCCGCGCCGCAGGCGAGAGCATAGACCCGCGCGGCCTCCACGAATGGCTGCACGCCGTTGATCTTCAGATCCAGCGTGTGCGGATGCTCCCCTCCGCTCGCGAGCACGAACTCGCGCACCAGGCCGAGCGGGGGCTGATTGTCGAGCGCGTTGCGGGCGAGCTGCAGCAGAAACCGGCCGCGATCGGGCACATAAGCGGCGAGCCACTCCCTCAGGCCCTGGGCCAGCGTCTGGTTGCCATAGACCGGGCGGAAGTCGAAGAAGATCACCGCGTTGAGCAGCGCTTGGGGATCCGGGCGGTCGATCCACTCCGCAAAGCGGGCCCGCCACTCCGAGACCGACAGGCACCAGGCCGGGTTGGAGGCCATGATGTCGCCGCGGCACAGCGCAAAACCGCTGCGGTCCAGCGCCTCGTTCACCTTGCGCGCGAACGGCAGCAACGCGCGCCTGCGTGCTTCCGGCTCGTCGCCGTCGGCGAAGACGATGGCATTGTCCTGATCGGTGGCGAGCGTCTGCTCGGCGCGGCCCTGGCTGCCGAGCGCGATCCAGCAGGCGCCCGCGGCATGCAGCGGCACTCCGCCGCATACCTCGATCAGCTGCTGCGTGACCAGATCGTCGAGCGTGGTGATCACACGGGTCACCGACTCGGGGCGAAGTCCCTGCTCGCGCAGGCGCTCGGCGAGCGCGGCAATCCCCGAGGCGGCCGCGACCACAGCGTCGACATCGCGAGCGGCGCGGATCGCGGCCCCGGTGTCGCCGAGACCTCCGCTCCAGGCCGAGAACAGCCTGGACTCGGACACCACGCCGGCGAGCCGGCCCGCCTCGACCACCAGGACGTAGCGGATCCCCTCGCGAGCCATCAGCAACGCCGCCTCGAACCCGGGCGTGTTGCCGGGCAGGGTCCAGACCCGCTGGCTCATCACCTCGGCAACCGGAACGGCGAGATCGACCTGCTGGAGCGCAACTTTCTCGAGCACGTCCCGGAGCGTGAACACGCCGAGCGGGCGCCGCAGCGCATCCACGACGACCATCGCGCCGATCCGCTCGCGCTCCATAGTCTCCAGGACCGTCTGGATCGGAGCTTCGGGAGCACAGCTCACCGGCTCGCGCGTGGCGTAGCTCGCGAGCGGCTGCTCGAGCACCGGCTGCGCCAGTGCCGCGGCCCCGCGCAGGACCTCGAGCGCTTGCGCGGCATCGGCAGCCCCGGTGGTGGCCGAACTCAAGGTCGGGTCCCTCCGCGTCGGCCGGTCGAGGAAAGGGGAGGTGGAAGATCGAAACGACCGGTAGATCCAACCGTACCATATCCGCCGGCTCAAAGCGGCCGGAATCCACGCGCGTCGCCACGTCGCAGTAGCCTCCCCGAGCGGCCCGGGCCACCGCCCCCGGTCACCGTTACAACCCGCGGCATAGCCGCTATAATGCGCGGCTTTCGCCGCTGGAGACCTTCCGGCGGCGGACTCCAGTCCCTGGAGAAGTGGCCAAGTAGCTCAGTTGGTCAGAGCAGAGGACTGACAACGCGCCGGCCTGTTGGCGCGTTGGGGTGCAGACCGAACGGCTTGCGGATGTTAAGCCGGCTTCAGGCCGCGGCCGAAGCCCAAATCCTTGTGCCGCTTTGTAGTCGTGCAGGAAAGGCCAAGTTGCTCAGTTGGTAGAGCAGAGGACTGAAAATCCTTGTGTCGGTGGTTCGATTCCGCCCTTGGCCACCATAAAATCAATCATTTACTGATGATTTACGCCGGATCATCGGTGCCAAGTCCCCGAATTAGTCCCCATTCATTTTTCGGTGCTCGCCTATGTGTCATGAAGCTTTGCAGAGCAAGCAGACGCCGATAGCAAGTTGGGCTTCCCGTTCGATTAGAGAACGCACCAAATCTGCCGGCCACCTCAACCACACTTCGGCGTCACACCGGTGCATGCTCGCACACCTACCGCGACAGCAGATGGCAGTGGTACGAGACGAAGGACGGGACCGGAGCGGCGCGGAGGCGATCCGCAAGGGAGCGGAACTGCATGCGGCGTTCCAACTCGACTCCATGTTGTGGCCTTCGAGGGACTTCTGGATTTCTATTGCAGCCTTGAATCCGGCGCGGTGGCGCGGGCGCCTCGACCACCTGCTTCCCACGTGAGCGAAAGGGCGGGCCGTTGAGCGTCATTCCGCTCTGCCATACCGAAAGCTCCCCGCATTCCTCGTCGAGCTGCGCGCGACGGACGGATACGCGGCGCGGGCGTTGGAGTTCGCCATCCTCACCGTGGTCCGCACAAACGAGGTGATTGGTGCCCTTCCCGAGGAGTTCGACCTCGAGAACACGGTGTGGACGATCCCCGCCTCACGGAAGAAGGCGAAGCGTGAGCATCGTGTCCCGCTCTCAGCAGGGTAGTGGAGATCGCCCGCGAAGGCGGGTGTCAGTTCCGACTCTCGAACATGGCCATGCTGATGTTGCTACGACGCATGGGTTGCCATGATCTCACTGTCCATGGCTTTCGATCGACTTTCCGCGATTGGGTTGCCGAGGAGGCGAGCGCGCCTCGCGAGTTGGCGGAGATGGCGCTCGCGCATTCCTCGGCAACAAGACTGAGGCTGTGTACCGCCGCGGCGACCTCTTCGAGCGCCGCCGCGAGCTCATGAACGCGTGGAGCAAGTACTGCGATATCTGATGAGTAAGCCCCTGTCGGACATAGCGGGTCTGTTAGACACTTGGTTTGTGTAACCGATGTCTCCGGACTATTCTGTTACCCATGTCCCACCGCTCAAGAGCGCGCTCACGCCTTCACTCGCGCCTTAACTCGTTCAAGAACCGCAATCCGTGCCCTGCGCGATGAGTATGTTGGGGCTCGTTTTGATCATCCCCAGCTCGTGTAGCCGAAGGGCGTGAAAGCGAAGGCTGTCCGCCGGACTGGTATCTCGCCACCGGTTATAGGAAGCGCCGTCAGCACTTCCAGCGCGATCTCGTAGCTCGGCTCGTAGCCCTTCGCCACGAGGACTCGTGCGGCACGTTCGGGTTCCCGTGCACAGATATCGGCGGCTTTGAGAATCGCCCGCACAGCGCGCTTGGTGGCGACGGGATACTTGGCAATGAATTCCCGATGCGCGACGACCATGCAACAGAAATACTGGGACCACGGACGGTCTAGCGCCGTATTGACGATGACGTGCCCAACCTTTCTTGCCCGCAACTCGTGCTGCTGCGGAGCAAAGCCCATTAGAGCGTCAGCCTTGTTGTCGATGAAAAGGGCTACGGAATCGGTGCCCTTCTGTCCGGCGACCCACTTGATGTCCTTGCGGGGATCGATGCCGACATAGGCCAGCATGCTCGCAAGCAGGACATGCTCGGGCGCACCGAATTCGCTAATGGCGACGGTCTTCCCCTTGAGGTCCCGGATCGCACGGATTCGCTTGTGTGCGACTAGTTCGAAACAACCTACATGAACTCCAGCGAGTGCGACGGCAAGCTTGCCCGAATCGAGCGCCGGAAGCAGGGATGTGGCTGCGTCTTGCGTAAAGTCCGCTTCACCTGCTTCAACGACCTTCGCGGGATAGTTATGTCTCTCCACATACTCTACCTCGGAGAACCCCTCCAAATGCAATAACTCTTCGGTGAGGTACTGCGGCGCTAGGCAGATCGCGGGGACGTGGACGAGGCGGCTTTTATTTCTTCACCTCTGGCGGCGGCTCAGCGGCGACTGAACGGGCAATCCCGAGGCAAGAAGCGGCAGCGAATGCGGATGCATTGGCGAGAAACGTCCGCCTGGTGAATCCGGAGCGCTGTGTGGCATTAGGTTCGTTCATACGTTTACCTCCTTTGGTGAGGTGCACGATTCGCGCTTCCAAGGGCCTGTGTCGCCCAATGTGGCTTGCCACAACCATTCGCGTGCAAGCTAACGCCCAACTTTGAAATAACTGCAGGAATGCAGCATATCCCGGAAGCTATTGTCTGTGGTGACAGGCTCATCTGGCAAGCCAGTCAAGGGGTTACCGTGGGTTCCTCAGTCAGGTCCTCACCGGGATACGCTGCATGGCGCCAAGTTCTACCCCTATCGGCTCGCAGCAGCCGGCCAAGCTCAAGCTGCTGCAGGTCGTGCGCCTGGCGCTGCGACGCGGTCACTACAGTTACCGCACCGAGCAGAGCTATCTGCACTGGATTCGCCGCTTTGTGCGCTTCCACCACCGTCGTCATCCCCGTGACATGGGTGCAGCCGAGGTCACGGCATTCCTGAATCACCTGGCGGCGGAGCGACGGGTCGCCTCGGCCACCCAGAATCAGGCGCTGCCCTGAATGTTTGAAAATGTTTGCATTCTGCTTGAGTCCGAGTGCCAAGTGGTCCGCTATGCTGATGAGGTACTGGCAGGGCGCTTTAAAATGTTTTACTTCTGCTGTAGTTCATCTCTCGCTCAGCGGCATCCACAACGTGGCACGTAACCTTGACGGACTCGAAGGTATACACCAAGGATAGCCTCGACCAAGACCAGATGTCGCTCATGTGGGCTGTGATGGTGGCGATCCGCGCCCACGAGGAGAGCGCAATGAAGGGCCGCAGGAAGCGCCAACTCGACCCTGCTCTTGCTCGGGTACTCCAAGAGGCTCCCTCCCGTTTTCACTTGACCACGTCCTCCGCGGGCTCCGCCTTCGTGATGGCGCGGGAGTCTGGGAATCCGTTGGAGTCTTGCAAGCGCAACGTAAAGGATCCCGCTGGCCGTTCGGCATCGAAGTCTCGCGCCAGAATAGGGTATTTGTCGTCTTTGCCCTGTCTTCACCCGAGGGCCGGCATCGACGAGCGGCACGCCGTGTTGCCTCTATGTGTCGTTCCTGTATTTCAACCCGAGCGTCTTAAGTGCATCTCGGCCGTCCTTATGCCGATGCGGTGCATAGTGCGAGTCGCGTCTGGGATGCTCATGGGACGGACAACCCTTCCCGATACACACAAACCCAGTGGGAAACAGCGCGGCAGAAAGGTCAGCTACAACAGAGAATTCTGCATCGCGAAGAAACTTGACAGAGATGATCGCGTCACCCGATTCATTCATGCGAGAGCCGATCGCGCACCCCGCTATGGCAGTGATCGAGCGCGGTTCATTGTCCTCAAGGACATATAACTTGATGTGCGTGTCGCGCCGCCGGCCGCGAGGTTCTACGTGAGCGATCTCCGTGTAGACGGTGGAACCTGGCGGTAAAAGGGTGCGGAGTTCGGCTATTGCTACTTCTCTGTCCACCTGTGTCCGTCTTTGTCACTCCACGGAGACGAACATATACCCATCCTTGAAGCTCTTTTCGAATAACTTCCACCACGTAACACTCTTGCCACACTCGGCCAGCAAAGAGTCGCACACTTCTGGCAGCGGTCAAACCCGCGCATGCGCGTCATGGAGATCGTGGAGGAGGGGATGGCCGCCCTGGGCGTGGGTGCCGACCGCACCGAGCGGCAGGCGCGAGTGGACGCGCTGCTCGCGCAGGTCGGGCTGCAACCGGAAATGAAGCTGCGCTATCGGCACGAGTTCTCCGGTGGGCAGCGGTAGCGCATCGCGATCGCACGCGCTCTGGCCGTGGAGCCCAAGCTGATCATCTGCGACGAGCCCACGAGTGCGCTGGACGTGTCGGTGCAGGCTCAGATCCTCAACCTGCTCAAGGAGCTGCAGCAAAATCTGGGACTCGCCTATCTGTTCATCACGCACAACATCTCGGTCGTGGAGTTCCTCGCCCATGAGGTCGCGGTGATGTATCTGGGGCGCATCGTGGAGAAAGGCTCGGTGCAGGAAGTTCTGGGCAGCCCCCGCCATCCCTATACCCGCGCGCTGCTCTCGGCGGTGCCGGCAGTGGACGCGCAGCTCAAACGCGAGATCATCCGCC
>CAWHCG010000013.1:0-181172 GCA_963827575.1 uncultured beta proteobacterium | reverse complement strand
CGCGGCAATCGATCTAGATGGGAGCAGGTGTCGTTGGCGTCCGCACCGAACATCTATGCTTCTGGCTCCGTCTTCACGGTCAATTCGGTTTCCGCCACGCCCGAACGTCGCCTTGAGGTGCAGGCGGGAACATCGGAGCCGCTCGTCCTGGTCGACGGCGAGTACAGCGCCTCGCTCGACGGCATTACGCTCGACGGCGAGCTGATTCTGGAGGTGAAGTGCCCGGTCAAAGGCAAGGACTCGGAGCTGTGGCAGCAGGTGCAGTCCGGGCAGCTGCCCGAGCACACCTTCTGGCAGGTCCAGCACCAGCTCCTGGTGGCGGGTGCGCGGCTCGCGCATGTCTACGTATTCGACGGGCGCCAAGGGCGTCCTGCTGGAGCAGCAGCCGGCCCCGGACCGCTGGCCGGAGATCCAAAGGGCTGGGACGCCTTCATGCAGCTCATTGACCTGGACACCCCGCCGCTGCTGACTGATGGCGACACAGTCGAGCGCCTCGATCTGGAGTGGCGGCTGGCTGCGGAGCGGTTCATCGCCGCCAAGCAGCGCGCGGACGGGGCCACCACAGAGCTCGAAGCCGCCAAGAAAGCACTCATTGCGCTCACCACCCACCCAAGTGAACGGGGCGCAGGCGTGTCCGTGAGCCGCTTCTGGAAAGCCGGCGGCATCGAGTACAAACGGATTCCGGAGCTCGCCGACTTTGATCTCGAGCCCTTCCGCGGGCCGGGCCGGGAGGAGGTCCGGGTGACGGTCCTGAAGTAATCCACCCTCTGACGGCGGGCGCTGCCCGCCGTCACTTTCTTTTCCGGAAGGTTCATGGGCCCTGATGTGCCAAAACCTTCCGCGACCCACAAACGCCTGCACGAGATACTGGGTGGGTCATGTCACACCACGCGCTTCACACATCCATCGGCACACCCGGGTCCGGCCTCGCCGTCTTTCTTTTCCCGGAAGGTTCTTGGGTCGTGAGCTGCGAAAACCTTCCGCGACCCGCAAATGCCCGACGCCATACTGAGCGCGTCATGTCACACAACGCGCCACCCACATCCATGCGCACGCTCGGTCTGCAAGAGGCCGCGGAATTCCTCCGGCGTCCACCCCGAGACCCTGCGCCAGCTTGCGCGCACCGGCAAGGTGCCGGGCGCCAAGGTGGGCCGTGCCTGGGTGTTCCTGGAAGACGATCTTGTGCAGTACCTGCGTTCGCTCTATCCTCAGCCCCGGCAAGCGCTGCGAGTGACGCCTAGAAAGGAGGTTAAGCAATGTCACTTCGCAAACGCAACGGAGCTCAATCTGGTGGATCGACCTCGTCGCCCCCGACGGACGACGAATACGCCAGTCTACTGGGACTGAGCAAAAAGCCCTCGCGCAAGAGCTGCACGACAAGCTGAAAGCCGAGCTGTGGCGGGTCTCGAAACTGGGAGAGCGCCCGTCGCGGACCTGGAACGAGGCGGTCGTACGCTGGCTGAAGGAGTCCGGTCACAAGGCCACGCTGGAGATGGACAAGGCGCATCTGCGCTGGGTCGATCCGCTACCTGGGCGGCAAGCACTGGACTCGATCAGCCGGGGTCTCGCTGGATCGGATCACTGGAGGCGCGTCGAGCCGAGGGGTGAGTAATGCCACGGTGAACCGGACGCTGGAGATTGTCCGGGCCATTCTCAGGAAATGTGTCAACGAATGGGACTGGCTCGACAAGGCCCCTCAGGTGCGGATGCTGAAAGAGCCGGCTCGCCGGATCCGGTTCCTGACGCGCGAGCAAGCGCAGCAGCTGTTGGCTGAGTTGCCCGCGCACCTGGCGGACATGGCGGCGTTCTCCCTCGCTACGGGATTGCGGCGAGCGAACGTCACCGGTCTGGAGTGGAGTCAGGTGGATCTGGTGAAACGGCTGGCGTGGATTCATCCCGATCAGGCGAAGGCGCGTAAGGCCATTGCAGTGCCGCTCAACGCGGAGGCCGTGGCGCTATCGAGAAGCAGATCGGGAAGCACGCCACGCACGTGTTCAGCTTCAAGGGCAAACCGGTGAAGCAGGTCAGCACGAAGGCCTGGTATCAGGCTCTGAAACGAGCCGGCATCACAGACTTCCGCTGGCACGATCTGCGGCATACGTGGGCCTCGTGGCATGTGCAGCAGGGCACGCCGTTGCACGCGCTGCAGGAGCTGGGCGGCTGGGAGTCAGCGGAGATGGTGCGGCGGTACGCGCACCTGAGCGCTGATCACCTGGCGCCGTATGCCGACCGCTTGTGCGCTCTGCGCGTCGTGGATGAGAAGCCGGCCGAAGGCACGTTTACGGCACAGCTGGAAAGAGAAGGGTTGCGAACCTGCAACCCTTTGATTGACTGGCGCGCCCGGCAGGATTTGAACCCACGACCCCTTGGTTCGTAGCCAGGTCGTCGCTCCTGCCCTTTCCTGCGCAACGGGCTCGCGTCCCATAACGGCAGTTACCGGACGCGAGCCGGGCTACGACTTGCAAGGCAGAGCGAGCGTGCAATGTTATGGCGGTTCTCGCGCAGCGACCGGACGACGCTCGTCCCGGAACGCTCGCCTCGTTTGTGCGCGAGCGACCCGACTGCGACAGAACTCCGAGCCGAGGTCAGTGCTTCGAGGGCGTACGGTCTCTGCAGAGACCGCCCGAGCGCAACCGCGACTCCGGACTCGTCGTTGACATAGAGTCTCGCCTCTTGTCGGGCTCGACTGATCGCAACGTAGAAGCTCTCGCTGCCCATCATCCTCTCGTACTTCGTATCGAGGTGCACCAGTACCCGGTCCACGGTCTGTCCTTGCGCGGCGTGCACCGTTGAAGCGTAGGCGTGCTCCCAGTGTCTCTCGCGATCGAGACTAATGGTGACGTTCTTCCCAGACCCGACGACGTTTGCAAGTCCTCTGTCAGCGTCTACGGCTACCACTACTGCCATGTCGCCGTTTCGGCGGCTTGAATCCCGGTCGTTCCGAGTCCAGCGCAGCCGGTCGCCCGCCATGAGGGTCCGGAGCTCCTCCCGATACACTTCGACCCTTGCGGACCGCCTCGGCTCCCAAACGACGGTCTGAGAACCGCGCTGGAGTTCCACCACGCCCCGTTCGATATCTATCCGGGTTACCGTCAAGTACTGATCTCGCGTTACTCCAAGGCGGGTGTAGCTCTTTCCGAAACGGATAATGTCGCCGATTTGATAGGACTTGGGTTGGGTCAGCTCGGCGCGGGTGAGGTCGCGCTGAACGAGGACCGATGCCTGCAGCCTCCGGTCCCTTGAGGACCTGCTCACTCCGCAAAGCCTGGCGAATTCGTTCATTGATTTCCCGCCTATCATCATTGACCCCGGTGATGATCAGCGTCTGCTCACGGTGCTCATTGGACCGCGCCAGGTAGTCTTGCACCATCGCATCGATCCGTGCATCGCGATCGGTGATCGTGTAGGTGTGGCCGGCCAGTTTCTTGAGTGCAGCAGCCTCGCGACGCGCGATGCTATCCATGACGGCCGCCCTGAGAACGGGGTTCGTTTGGCGCTTCACCTGACGCATCTCCGCGAATGCCATCCCCCGCTCCATGAGCATGGCGAACGGTCTTCCAGCCTCGATGGCAGGCAACTGCTGCCGATCTCCGATCAACAGGAGGCGAGCCTTCTGGCGATCGGCCGCGCTTACGAGCACCCTCGCCTGCTCGGTGCTCATCATGGATGACTCATCGACCACCCAGAGTTCGCTCGCCGACTGCCACGGTTTGCTCTCCCTCGCTAGATCGATGAGGTGCTTGGAAAGGGTGTCCGAAGGGATTCCGGCACCCTGCTGGAGGACACGCGCCGCCGTCGCGCTGGGTGCGAACCCCCGTACGACGATATCCAGCGCGCTCTGCCTCGTCGCGCAGCGCGCGGAGCATATGCGTCTTGCCCGTGCCCGCATAGCCTTGCACCCCCACCACGCGGTCCTTGGTGGTCAGGATAAAGGCCGCGGCCTGAGCCTGATCCGTGGCAAGTCCATGCTCCCGCGCCGCCGCCTGAGCCGCCTCGATTGACGCGATTGGGCGCGCCCTTCCCTGTCCCCGCCGCATCGCCGCGATGGTCTCCCGCTCGGCGACGACGGCCTTGGTTGTGGTGTAGCGACCATCCTTCACGGGGAGAAGCGTTCGGTTCTCTTTCGCCTCCTGGATGCCTGTCGCAACCTCCGATAGCGTCACCCGGCCGGTTCCGTATTCGAGTGCGTGCCGCACGATATCCTTGTGGCCGATAACGCTCTCGCGCTCGGTGAGGTGCGCAATCGCCCACGCTACCGCTTCCTTGGCGGGCTTTGCAGAATGAGGCTCGCGCGAGGCTGTCTTCTTCGCCGCCAGGCCGCCGAAATCAATCCCCTGGCCCCTGGCGCGGGCCTTCCAATCCGCGTATAGCTCTGTGCGGTCGATCGGCCCTTTTCGGGCGCGGGTAACCAGCGCAAGCGTGGCGCTCGCCTTGGCTCCGGATGCGCCCAGGTCCTTGAGCGCTGCTTCGATCTCCTCCCGCCGTTGCGAGAAGTGACGCAGCTGCTCCTTGCTGAACCCCTTGACCTCAAAACGGCCGTCCCGGTGGGTCACCTCGACTTCATAGCCGAGCCGCTGTAGCGCCCTGGCCAGCTCCGCGCGATAGATGGCGCCGCCCACCATCTTGGCCCGGAACATCTCTTTGGACGAGAGCGCTCGCCACTCGCCGTCAGCGCGCCGCGTGGCGTTGATCACCACGGCATGGGTGTGGAGCTGGGGGTCAAGCTCGCGGCTGGTATCGTGGGTGAAGCGCGCGATGATCCAGTTAGCGGTGGTCTCGATCGCGCTCTTGCCTTCCTGCTTGGTGCGGGCCTGCGCGGTGGTGGCTTCCAGGTAGCGCAGCGCCTCGGATACGGCCAAATTGTGGGCCTCAACCACTCGGCTATCGCCGGCTACCAGGGCCAGCAGCGACACCGATTTGGGGGCGCTGAAGGTCAGATCCCAGCCGGGCTGGTGCTTGCCCTGCTGGCCGCGCTTGAGCACCACTCCGTTGGGCAATTCGCCGTTCAGCAGCCGCTCGAACTGCCCTTGATCGACCGCTCCGGTGAGCCCCAGCCCTTTTGCACCTCTTCCGTCCCATCGGGAGGGCCCGCCGAGGCCGTCGCCGCCGTCACTATCCTTGGTGTAGTAATTGTCCTGGGCATAGTAGGTCCCGGCCTGGGCGGAGGACTGCAGGACGCCGATCGAGAGCATCAGATCACCACCTCGCCGTGACGAGACACGTAGATCGACGCCAACTCCTCGCGCTGCCGGATTTGCAGTGTGACCTTGGTCACGGGATAGCCGCCGGGGAGCTTCAGAAACCCGCTGAGCTTGGGCAGGTTCATGATCTCGGAGGGCAGCACGATCGAGCGCTTCACGACCCTGCGCTGCAGGTTTACAGAATCGCGGGAATCGTTCGTTCCCATGGAAAGCGACTCGGTCGCCTCGTTCACTTCCTGCTCGCCGAGCGACTGCGCCGCCCACTCCGCCGTGGCGTGCTCGACGCTGCGGAGCATGAGGCGGGTGAGGCAGGAGCCGGAGATGCTCTGGGCGCCATAGACGCCGTACAAGCGCCGCAGCTGTCCGATGTCCTGCAGGCCGAGGATGGTGGCGCCGCCGTGCTTGCGGGACATGGTGAGCAACCCGCCGTCGGGCGTGAGGGCAGGCAACTCCTGGAGGCTCGCGACCTCGTCCATCACCACCCAGAAGCGCCGTTTTAGATCCGGTGGAAGGCTCAGGATAGACGCCGCCGCCTGGTCGCACCACAGGGATAGCAGCGGCCTCAAGAAGGCATGCTGGTCCTTCCTGGAGGTCAGAAACAGCCAGGCATCCCCTTCCTCATTCTCCACGAAGCGGCGCACCGAGAAGGGCGCCTGCCCGGTTCCGGGATCCGGCAAATACGCCCATGCACGGATCTTGGTGCTGACCGTGGCCCGCACGCCGATGGCCATCTTCTCGGCGGCGGGATCGATGGCCGGTGCCGCTTCCGTGCCCTTGACCAGGGCGAAGACCTCAGCCAGGGGCGCGATCGAGATCATGTGGCGGAAGGCCGCGTTGGTCGCCTCCCCGCGCTCGGCCAAGCGCAGGGCCACCGCCTCGAACAGCCCTCGGGGCCCTTCCCGCCAGAACGGGTCATTCACCTTCTCGCTCTCGGGAATGATCGAAGCGGCCAGACTCGCGTAGTCGTAGGCCTCGCGCACCTCACCCCAGAGCGTCCAAGCCGGGCTCCTGGCATCCAAAGGATTAAGCAGAACGTCCTTGCCGTGGCGGTAGTACACCTGCACGTACTCCCCGCTGGGATCGTAGAGGATGGCCCGGTCACCGCGGGCGCGGATCTGGTCGAGCAGTTCTTTGATCGCCACGCCTTTGCCGCTGCCAGGGGCGCCGCACACCAGCACGTGATCGGTCTCGGCCTCGCGAAACAAGGGCACGCCGGCGAGCGTGAAGTCGTAGGGGAGCTTGGAAGCTCTTGGCCAGCGCGACCACGGTCTCGACGGGAGCCAATGTCGCCCCGCGGATGTGCCGGTCCTCGGTCGCCGATCGGCCGCTCTCGCGCAGGAAGAAGGCTGCGGTGACCGTCCCGGCCACAGCCAGAAGGAGCCCGAGAAGCACGCTCTCCTGGAATCGTCGGCTCACGATCTGGTAGCTGCGCCACGTATAGCGCCGGACTTGGTCCTTGGGCACCTGGATGCGCGTGCCGCTGCCGTCCGGATTGGGAAGATCGGCGATCCGGCCGCCGATCCCCAGCCCATTGCGAACGTGATGGATCCACAGTCTCCGGTCGAGCGAGGTGGTGCCCTCAAGAAACCACCACCCACCCACGCCAGCCCCCAGAGCGATGCCGATGGAGAGCCACAGCAGCACGGCGCTGGTGCCGAGCTTGACCCAGTTGGAGAGGATCTCGGAGCCCCGAATCGCATCCGACCAGACCCGCGGCGTTTGCCTACTCTGGGTCATGGTTCCTCATGTGCTCGAGCTCGTCTTTGGCCTGCAGCTGGGCCTTCGGAATCGTGCTGTGCTCGCGCGCAGCGGCCAAGGATCGGAGGATGTTTCGGGTCTCCAGCACCGCTTCGCACAGGCCCCAGTAGGCCGGTGGCGTGGGCTTGTCCATCGCCAGTTCGACGCTTTCCAGAAGCAGTCCGCGCTCGATCAACAGGCGGTAGTAATCGGCATCCGGGACGCCTTTGATGCGGGCTCGGCGCGTGATTTCCTCGGCCAGTTCGACGGGCACTCGAAGGGTCTTGTGGCGCATCGGTTACCACGCCCTCCTAGCCGTACGTGTTCGCTGCATTCGAAGGGAAAGACCTGATGCGCAAGCGCTTCCCGCCCCGGGGTGTGTTCGCCTGAGAGGGTGAGGTGTGGGCGCTGTATGCTCTTGGCCTAGTTGCATTTTTCGGCTCTTCGCAGAAGTGCATCAGGTGTGACAAAAAAATTACGGGGCCCCGCCGGGTTTATCGGCGGGGGAACCCCTCTTCGCGCCCCGCCGGCGCTCGCTCTTAGCCGGGCTGCTCGCCTCCCCCTTCTCATGCGCTCGAAAGGCGGCGTCCTTGTCCATCACGTAGGCGAGCGCCTGCTCGACGAGATCGGCGAGCGCGAGCGCGCCGCAGAACTCGCGATAGCGCTCCACGCGCTCGTGCACCTCGCGAGCGATCTTGACGCGCAGGTGCGCGAGCTCCTTCGGGGCTTCAAACTTGAGTAGGGCCATGGCGATCTCCGGGTTGGGAATACGACAGCAACGCGGCCGAATGTAGCAACGCCAGCCCAGGGAAGAAACTCGCAGTTCTGCTAGGCCAGGTCAGATCAGGAACAACTGCTCAGGCCGAGGAGAACCGGCTCCGAGCTCAGCCAGCGAGCGCCAGCGGAAAGAGGAAGAAAGGGAGCGGAGAATCCGCTCCCTTAGGTGCGACTACAGAAGTCCACGTTCCGCGAACGAGAGGACTGCCGACCCAGCCACGATGAAATGATCCAGAACCTTGGTGTCGACTATCGCCAATGCCTGCTTGAGCGCTTGGGTGAGAACCTGATCCGCGTGAGAGGGCTCGGCACAGCCGGAAGGATGGTTGTGCACCAGCATGACCGCCGCGGCATTGCGCGCCAGGGCCGCCTTGACCACCTCCCTCGGGAAGACCGAGGTCTGGGTCAGCGTGCCGGTAAACAGCACTTCGAAGTCGATCAGGCGATTCTGCGCGTCGAGGAAGATCACGCCGAACATCTCCCGCTCGAGCCCGGAGAACTGCAGCGCGAGCCATTCGCGAACCAAGGACGGCGAGTTGAGTGCCACCGCTTCTGCCCTCACCCTGGCCTCGAGGATCCGCGCAGCCTTGGTCAGGATCAGCCGCTCCTTCGGCGAGAAGTTGCCGGCGTCCAGAAGATCGCAGCCCATGGTCTTACGCTCCCTTCCTGGGTGCAGTCGGGCGAGGGGATTTGCCGGCCGTCTGGAGTTGCAGCCGATTCACCGGCCATGGTGGCAGCTCGATGTCGCCGCGCTTCAGCCTGCGCCTTGGTCTCCAGGTACTGCACCGAGCTCGCGGTGAACTCGAAGGTGAACACCTCCTTGCCTTCCTTGTTGGTGTAGCGCCGGCTTTCCAGTGTCCCGGCGATGGCGACTTTGCTGCCCACGCCCAGATACCAGCTGGCATTGAGGGCGACCTTGCCCCACAGGGTCCAGGTGATGGAGGTGGCCTTCTGCTGGAGCTTGCCTTCGGCGTCCTTCCAGCGGGCGTTGGAGATGACGGTGAGTGCAACTTTGGTCTGAGTGCGGCCCTTCACAGAAAGCGTTTCAGCGACGGGGGCGACGGCGACGTGGCCAATCTGACGGACTTCTACGCGTGACATGACTAGACTCCTTGCTCGTATCGATTGAGAGAACCCGTTTCGAGAGGAGACCTGCGCTGTAAATCTCATCCTCTCGCTTGGACCTCTCTCGCTCCCGCCCTCACGGGCGGGCGGGGAGTGGGTGGGGTTGCTCTCACACGAGCCAAGGGAGCGGCCGCGTGGCTTTCGCTGCTGCCGGTCATCCCCCCGAAGTCCCCCTCACTTGTGAATCGGGGGCGCAGGGGGGTGATCCGGTCGGCAGCGCACGCGGACGTTGGCTCAAGAAGTCTTCATCGAAGTTTTCCGATCAGGAGCGCCGCCAACGCTTCACCGTCGAAAGCCGTGACAGCGCTCATGGGGTTGGAGCGCTGGCGCGGGTTTTGTGGCGGCGGTCAGACTTTGAACATTGAGGCTGCCGCGGTAGCGGCAGTGCAAGTCGGGCTTCGGGCTTTGGCCTCGGTCGCAAGACGGAGGCTCGAGATGACTAGCCACAGTTCATGCGTAGGCATGATCTGTGGCCGCCCGGGGGTTCGAGAGCTATGGAGGAGATGGCGGCAGGCGCCGCGCTTCCCCCTGAAGTCGGGCTGCCGGTGCGAGCGCGGTTTGCCGCGCGAGCACGAGTTCTCGTGGTGATCGTTCAGAAACCGCGGTATGCTAGCATGCTACCTCGGGTAACGCGCCGCGTCTTCTTTGGATCTATCACGGAGGGTTTGAGAATGGCAAAGACACCGTCCAACCATGGTAAAGATTGGACTGCGAGCGACATCAAAACGCTGAAGCAACTTACACGGCAAAACACTCCTACGCGGGTTGCCGCGTTGAAGCTCGGCCGAACGCCCGCGTCGGTCTATCAGAAGGCTAGCGCGGAGGGAATATCGCTGAAGCCTACGAATCAGCGGCCTTACGGGACGCGCAAGAAATAGGCGGATCAGCTTGATCGGCAGCCGGCGCCGAGCTGCTTAGCAAACCGCTAAAGGTCCTGGCCCCGCGTATCCCCTGATCCTTGAGGTTGTTGTTGAACACGCACATGCACGCGCTCTGCTTGTTGCGCAAGACGAACAACGGGTGGAATGAACTCTCGTAGTTCTGTCTCCCGGTACTCGTAGTCGAAGCGCTCCGAGGAGGCCGTGAGCCCCTTCTTGTCCCAAGTCTTCGCGTTGCGCCCGTGCAGGCGGAAGATGGCGAGGCCGGATTGGTTACTTCCCAGATCGCGGGGATGCTGCTTGAAAATCCCTGCGGCTCGTCCACCACCACGTGGGTCAGCCTTGCTCCCGTTCGAAGGCCAGAACTTCGTCTCCGGTGCTTGTCCTCGAACCAGGTTCGGTTCCGGAACTCGACGGCAAGCTGATAGCCGTCCAGGATCTGCGCACACTGCGCGATGTGCGCCGAGATTTGATCGCCGGTAGTAGAACCACGGCGGAAACTGGAACAGCACGGCGCCGAGCTTACCGGCGTGCCGCAGCGGCTCCAGCGCGAGCCGGAACCGCCGCCACATCTCCTCCATCACTTCGGGCGGGAAGTCAGCGTAGTAGACGTTCTTCTTCTCGGCCAGCGGAGCGAGTGCTTCTCGGATGTCCTTCGGGAGCACATTCGGCGGGGTCTGATGCTGGGTGAAGATTCGGAACGCCTTCACGTCGAAGACGAACGTCTCCGGAGTGCGCTCGAGCCCACAACTGAGCGACTTGCGGGGCCGGCATGGCGTAGTACGAGCTGTCGACCTCGACCAACGGAACTGGGTCGAGTAGTAGCGAAGACGCGCCTCGGCGGTCTTGGCTTGCTTGGGATAGAACAGGCCAGAATCGAGCAACGACTTGTCCGCCCAGGACGCGGTGCCAACGAGGATCTCGCCCATGCGCCGGAATCATGCGAGGGGGGCGATTTCAACCCGTAGTGGTCTCAACGGTGGCTCCTCTTCGAAGCTGAGCTGCGCGCGCTCCGCGCCGCAGTCAGACTCTTCCCGACAGACCGCTTCATCGATCAGCCGGGCGCACGGTCCGGGGATCAGGGTTCGGGCCGTCAGATCGCGCTTGTCGTGAAATCACCGGTCCCGGAGATCCGTAGCAACTCTCGCTGGGACGCCGGCACGAGCATTCGGAGCCGGTCGAACTTCCCGCAACAGTGCGCGCACTTGCGGGGATAGGTTCAACTCCCAAAGCGCTACGAACCCTCGGACGGCTTCAGTGGGGGAACGCCTGGCGCGAAACTAAGCGTTTATGCACCTCGCATCTAACTCGGCAGTCGTCGACCCGCAGGCACCATGGCGTTCAAACCTCGCGGCTCACTGCTGTTTGAAGCTTCGCACCGTAAAAACCAGGTGGTCCAGGCTGTCCACCCTCACCACGAGTCGATCACCGTGCGTCGGGTGAGAAACCAGCCGTCCGAAGAAGTAACAGTGGGCGTAGTGCCCGGGTTTGGCCGCCTCGCAGAGCTGGGCGGTCAGGAACTTACCGTTCCAGTGCTCTTCCAGCAACTGCCGTTTGAGGTACAACGAGACCTCCGCATTCTCTTGCGAGCCGTCCTCGCCCGGGCGAGCCACACGATCGAAGAAGCGCACCGCGAAATTGGGGCCGTGAAGCTGTACGCGGACCCCGCCGTGGAAGATCCGCGCGCCGGACGCGGCAAAGTAGTTCGCGATCCGGCAGAAGGCCTTCTGGTAGGAAAGCTTCGGCCCCTGTCCAATGCGAAGGGTCGCCTCCCGCCGCTCCCCAGGCTCGAGGAGCTCGTACGCGCTCGTTACGTTTCGAGGAAATCGGCGCGAGTACGAGTCGAAGTACGCGTTGCTTGGCGCTTCGGACTATCGCTCCCGGCTCGCTGCTTTGACTCTGTAGCATGCGATTGCGCCGCGTCCGCGCTCGTTATGCGGCGTTACCGCCGCTGCCGTGAAGCTGGGTAGAAAAACATCGACAAGATCGCCCGACTTAAGGTTTCGAGCGCGGCGTGTCGTAGAGGCTGTCTGCGCTCCTTCCGGGCTGAGAGAATCGCGTGCGTCCAAGCCCTGTTCGCGTAACACCCACTCGCACGCAGCAATGTGTGGACTCTCGCAATTCATGCGGAAGTGAGGTTTCTGGACGACGCGATCGCCCTGCTCCACAAGTTTGTCGTAGTTGACGCCCGTGACCTTCGTCGCCCTCGCTAGCACGACAGGCGTCATCGGAGCAAAGGAATTCGAATCGGCGTCGCGGCTCGTCCTGTGCGAAGAACAGGGCACGGGCCTGGTAAATGTCAACAGCCTTGCCCTCCTCCACGCAGTACGCTCGAGCAATGTGCATGGTCAGCGCGCCTCGTTACCTCGACGGAGTAAAGCATCGCGCCGTATGCTGTGAAAAAGGCCTAGCAGTTCTGCTAACCCCGTTAGTTTTGCTAGTTCCCTCAAGTAGCGCACATCGGTAGCTTGGTCACGTGCGGCCGTCGAAACTGCTTGCCATACCGATCGGAGGTCGGAAATTCGTTTCCCGGCCGCACACCCCCACCTGCTCTGCTGATTTGATTGAATCGGTGATCTTCAGAACTGCAACCAGGACGTACTCCCATGCGAATACCCGCGCCGGTACTGACGCGAACTTCAGACACTACGTTGCGGACCTCCTGTGCGCCAGACCATGAGACAGCAGACCCGAACCGCGCGCACAGCGCTGATCGGAGAGCACATAGTGCCGCGCAGCCCTGCGAGATTGCCAGCAAGCGCCAGCTGCTTCCGCCGCGGCCATTCAACCCGGCGAGATACTCGCATTCTCCATCGCGGAGTTCTGCCGCCGGCACGGAATCAGCCGCGCACATTTCTACAACTTATCGAAGAATGGAGAGGCGCCAGCGGTGATGCGCGTGGGCCGAAGGACCCTGATCAGCGCCGAGGCGGCGGCGGAGTGGCGTATTCGAATGGAAGACGTAGCCCGCAATGCTTCGAACTCGACTCGATGAACATTGATCTCACGAGCACTAAAACACGCCACCCCGTCCAGCTCTGGCGGGCCAGCACGGCATGCCGACCCGCGTCGTATTCAGCCGCGCGGGCCTTGTTATCCCGGACGGCAGCAGCGTAGGCGCTGTCGAGTTGCAGGTTCTGGCCGTGCAGCGAGGCCCGCTAGGTTAGCTTCTCTGGAGCACGATGAGGAGCAATCGGCCACAAGCTGCCGTTCGTCCTACTGTTCGATTGCGGTCCCTTGCGTCGACCGCTCTCTAACAACCTGGGCCGGCAGCCCCCGGTCTGAGTCGCCGGAGCTTGTGCTCGTGGCCGAAGAAACGTGTTGGAACGGGCGATCAACCTCAAGCACCCTCAGTCGCTGGCGAGCGCACCGGATCGCGAGGCGAACGGTCGATCGCATCGTCGACCAAGGCCGTGCACGCTTCGACACGGCTGCGGTTCCAACTCTGCCGATACTGTTCAGATCTCGCCGAGAGAGGTTGGCCTGCCTACTTTCTCTTGCTCTTTCCGGGCCAAGGCAATTCGCCCGTCAGCTCCGACAGACCTCCGTCATCGTCAACGCGAACCCCGAACCTGTTGACCTCGACTTCCGGTAGGTCTTCGTCATCGAACCATACAAGCGCAATCGTGGTGTCTGACCCGCGGTAGTGCCTGGCCAGCTCCCAAAGGTCAAGCCCCTTGCCCCAGTTCTCGAACCAGATGTCTTGGGCAACCTCGGCGGTGTCGATTGCGCTCATTTCCGCCGCGTGAAGTTTGTGAGAGAGCGAGCCTGGAGGAATGGGTGACTTGGGGCGTATCCATGCTCCCGCACGACGCAGCGAAGTCGAACGGGCGGCGTGTCGAACCGCCTCTCGCAAGTTCGCGCAGCTCCCCTGGGAACGGAGCGGACCATCCCATTGCCGACTTTCAGGTACGGCACCAAACGTCTGCCGCTGCGGTCGCGCTGCAGCCAGTGAATAACCGACACGCCAAGCATGCGCGCGGCTTCCTTCTCGTCGACCAGCAAACGGTCGCCCCACGAGTTGCGCTGCCTCGACTCGCGTAGCTTTCTTCTGGGCGAGCCGTCTTCTCACCAGTGCGTCCCCGCCTCGCGTGGCAGATTGGTCTTCCAGCGACACGAAGTCGTCCTTGGATACCAGGGTGTGCTGCCCATGCGGATGAAGGGTGGGCCCTTGCGGTTGGCGCGCCAGTTCGCCAGCGTGCCGGGACTCTTGTGCAGCAGCGCGGCCATGTCGACTGCCGAGATCAGCTCAACCGGGGCGACCAGCGAAGCGGGTGAAGTCTTAGGCTTACGGGCGTGGCCCATCGTTCAGTACCGTGAAGATAGAACGTCGTCATGGTACCGACAGTGATCCTTTCTTGGGAAGTCCACCCCTGCGGGGGCGTTGCGGACAAGCCCGCCATGCCGCTGACATGGGGCGCCCCTACTTGCCAGGCAGCGCCCCCGTGCGAAACCCACCTCGGGCCTTGCTGAGCCGGGGAAACTTACGTAAGTTTTACGTAAGAACCGCTGTTTCTGTTCCTAAACATTTGATTTATTGGCGTCCCACGGGGATTCGAACCCCGGTTACCGCCGTGAAAGGGCGAGGTCTTAGCCATAAAATGCCATTCGCATGGCCTAAAGCAACCCTCGCCTGGGGTAAGGGTTGTTCAGTTGGGACCGATTGCGCTGTGGTAGCGCACTGTAGCGCACCTGTTGATACTCTAAACGGACGCTTTGGCCCGAATCGCCACGACGTGCCTCGCAAGCGCCTCCAGCGCAGCCCGCTTTTCCGGCTCGTAGTCGTGCGCATCGTAGTGCTTGTCCGTGACGCTCCGAGGCGCGTGCGCCAAGACGCGGTCGACGACAAGACCGAAGCCTAGCCGCCGCATGATCGTTGCAGCGGTTCGCCGGATATCATGTGGAGTAAAGAAACCCACCCCATGGTCCTGCAGGATGTCCTTGTTAGTCTTTCGGCGAAGGGCATGGCCGAGTGCCTGAAGATTGAAGGGGCGGCCGACCTTCTCGCCAGGGAAGATGAACCCGCGGCGACCCAGCCCTGTCGTGCGCTCCAGGTGTTCCAGCACCGCTTCGCTAAGGGGCACCAGGTGCGCCTTACCCATCTTCATCCGCCCTTCTGGGATCAGCCACCGCTGGGATTCGACGTCGATCTCTTCCCAGCGGGCTTCGCGCGCCTCTGACGGTCGCACGGCAGTCAACAACTGCAAGAGCAAGAGGTGCCGGACTTCACCCTGCATGCGCAACTTTGGTAACGCGCGGAACAAGGCCTCAAGTTCCTTATCGCTGAGCGCTCGCTCTTTTGCGACATAGGTTGCTTCCCGCACGATTCGTGCTGTTGGGTTGGTCGGGATCGTCCCTCGCGACACTGCATAGTTGAGCATCTTCCGAACGACCTTCAGGGTTTGCCAAGCTTGGTTGTGTGCGCCTCGCCGGTCAATACGATCAAGGACAGCGTGAATGCTGGCTTGGGTTAAGTCCTTGAGCTTGAATGATCCGACATACGGAAGGACGTCCTTGTCGAGGATGCGTTGATCGGTCTTCCACGAATGCTTCTTGCTCTTGGCGTACAGCTCTAGATAAACCGCCGCGAAGTCGGAGACGGTATCCCCCAGCCTAGCCTCAGCCTTTTTGACATCTCGCTGTGCCGCGGGATCCGCCGCATCCCCGTTCCGGGCGTCGCTGATTGGGCCAGCACCTTGCATGCGCCTCGCGCGCCTTAACCAGGGAGAGCCTGTTGTGACCATACTCTCCGTGCTTGAGCACCCGCCGCCGTCCATGCAACCGATAGATCGAATAGAACACGATCCTACCGGTGGGCTGGACTCAAACGATATCCGTCTTATCACGCAGCTCGTAGCGCCGCTTCTGCGGTTTGAGCGCCTTAAGCTGCGTATCCTTGAAGTCGATCGACTCATCCTCAGGTGTCACTTCAGGTGACACCCTAAGTATACAGTGGTAGACCAGACGGAAGAACACCGGTAGACATTCAGGCCTCTATTTATCAGTTACTTAAAACAAGATTGGAGCCGAGTGGACACCGATAGACCGACTGTGCAACGCCTCCTAAGCGCTAGATCCCGGTTCGAATCCGGGCGGGGGACCAAGTGTGCCGACGAAACCTCACAAACTAACAGATTCGACACAAGCGTCTGGACTACCAGCGGGCGCGGCCGTGTCACACACGGCGCAAAGGGCAATCTGGGCTTGCCCTCGCCAATTAAGCTCAATAGAATGAGCCACTAGCGAGGTTTTCCAGGAAAACACAAGGGAGCGCGCCGACGCCGCACGAAAACGTAGTTGAAAAAGGGCGCTTACGATTTCCCATTCCCGATTTCCAAATTGGGGACCTGCAGGTGAAGAACCGTTACACGTTATTGCTGGCGGCGGGCGCGGCGGCGTGGGGTCTTTGTGGGCTCGCCACAGCGCAGACGCCATATTTCGAGGACTTCGAGCTCGCGGAGACGCTGGTCGAACTCATGGAACTGGAGTTTCACCGACGTCGTCTTCAGGATCTCCGGTCCTGCTTTCGGCTACGCTGCCAGGCCAGAAGTCCACGCGGTTTCTGGGTGAGTTCGGTGGCGATGACGGCGCTGGCGATGTCGTCTACCTGAACCTTGGTCTTCCGCAGAACACCCTCACGGTGCGCCTGCAGTTCGACGCTTATCTGCTGCGGACCTGGGACGGCATCGGTACCGCCCTCTACAGCGGCCCGGACACCTTCGGGTACGGCATCAGCGGCCAGGATGCGCGGCTGCGCGCCAGCTTCAGCAACGGCGCGGGGAAGCAAGACTACTGTCCTTTTTCGCCCACCCCCACCTGTGACCCGACCTGGGGGTCCGATCCGTTGTTGAAAAACGAGCTCGGTTTCAACGTCGAGCTGGAGCCCGCGGAAGGTTCGACGGTTCCCGCGAAGGGCACACCGATGTCGCTGGTATATCACTTCGACTCCGGGCCGATCCCCTACTCCGGCGCAGCATCGCATTCAAGTTCTTCAGCGAGAACCTTCAGGTTCGCGACGACCTGGTGAACAAGGTCATCGATGAGAGCTGGGGGCTGGACAATGTTCTGGCCACAGCTCAGGTGGTCCCGGAGCCGCGGACCTATGCGCTGCTGCTGACCGGCTTGCTCCTGCTGACCTTCGCAGCACGCCGACGCAGCCGCTTACAACCCTAACGCGGGCTCGCAACACACACACCTCCGCCTAGGCCCCGCGCCGCGCGCGGCCGGGAAGGAGACGCGCATGCCGGCAACGCGCACAGGATCCTATGGCCTCAGAAACACTCGGCTCTGCAACTCCAGACCCCGCTGCGCGTGACACCCGCGGCACGCCCTCTCGACGTGAGCTTCAATATGAGTCGCTAGGCCTCGCACGCAGCCTGCTGGTCCTGGTTTACCTGGCGGTTGCGATCTGGTATCTCGTCTGGCGGCCGACCACGTTCAACCCGCAAGCTCCGGTGTTTTCCGGGATCGTGTATGCCGCCGAGCTGTTCGGCTTTGTAGTGGCGTTGATGCACATCTTCATGGTGTGGCGCCTGTCGGTGCGCACGCCACCGGCCGCGGCCAGGGGGCTCAGGGTGGATGTCTTCATTCCCAGCTACAACGAGCCGCTGGACATGCTGCGGCGGACGTTGCTGGCCGCATTGCGCATGGAGTATCCGCACCAGACCTGGCTGCTCGACGACGGCAATCGGCCCGAAGCGCGCGCGCTCGCCGAGTCGCTGGGGTGCCGCTATCTCGCGCGCGAGCGCAACACCGACGCCAAGGCCGGAAACTTGAACAATGCTCTGCAGCACAGCACAGCGGAGCTGATCGCCGTGTTCGACGCGGACCATGCACCGGCCCGCGACTTCCTCACCCGGACGCTGGGTTATTTCGCCGATCCCGCGGTGGCTTTCGTGCAGACACCGCAGGACTTCTACAACCTGGACTCCTATCAGCACCGCCAGCATCGGCGCCGGCATCTGGTGTGGACCGAGCAATCGCTGTTCTTCCGCGTGATCCAGCGCGGCAAGGACTGCTGGAACGCGGCGTTCTTCTGCGGCAGCTGCGCCGTGCTGCGGCGGGGCGCGCTGGACGAGATCAGCGGGTTCGCCACCGGCTCGGTCACCGAGGACTTGCACACTTCGATCAGCCTGCATCGCAGGGGCTTCACATCGGTCTACCACGCCGAGTCGCTGGCCTTCGGCATCGCGCCCGCGACGGTGATCCCATTCCTGAAGCAGCGCCTGCGCTGGGGCCAGGGCGCGATGCAGGCGCTGCGCAGCGCCGGCATCTGGTTTGGTCGCGGCCTTACCCTGCCTCAGCGCGTGAACTATCTGGCGACCGTGCTCACCTATTTCGACGGCTGGCAGAAAGCGGTGTTCTATGTCGCACCGGCCATCGTGCTGGTCACCGGGGTCATGCCGATCGCGGAACTGTCGTGGCGCTTCCTCGCCCACTTTCTGCCGTTCTATGTCCTCACGTTCTGGGTATTCGAGGAGCTCGGGCGCGGCTATGGGCGCTCGGTCACCACCGAGCAGTACAACATGGCGCGCTTCGCCGCGTTCGTATGGGCGACGCTGGCGCTGGTTCGACGCAACCTCGATTTCCGCGTCACCGCAAAGCACCGGGTCGAGGGAGAACAGCCGCGCCGTTGGGTGGTGCCGCAATGGCCGTCCTGGTGCTCAACGCTGCCGCCATCCCGGTGGGCATCTTCCTGTGGCAGCGAGGGGGATTGCCTACCGGGGCACTGGTTGCGAATATCGCGTGGGCAGGCGTCAACCTGAGTCTCGCGCAGGCAGTGCTCGGATTCACCGCGCGCCTGTCTCGTTTCCGCCGCCGCGACTACCGCTTTCCGGTTCCCCTCCCGGCAGTGCTCGACTTCGCCGACGGCGGGCCCGTGGTCGGCGTGCTCGACGATATCTCCTCGCACGGCTTCAAGTTCTACGGACGCTTTCCTGACAACGCCGCTGTCGTCGGGGCGCGCGTGCAGGGGGAGATCCATCTGCCGTCCGGCAAGCTGCCATGCCGGGCCGAAGTACGCTCGCTGATTCGCGCCCCCGCGCCGAGCAGTCACATCAAGGCGCTCGGTTGCCTTTTCCACTGGCGCCAGGAGGCCGATCGCGACGAGCTGGAGGTATTCCTGTACGGCTCGAACCTGCAGTGGCGCATGAACCGCTCGGCGAACAGATGCGCACTCCGCTGGAATGGATGGCGGGCGACACCCGCTGGCGGAAGCTGCGCTCACGCGGCGGATTCGACCGCTGGGCCTCGGTATTGAGCCCCTCGAGCGCATCTGCGCAAGGCGCGCCGGAGATCGGGCTGCTATCGGTGCCGCCCACCGCCTCGCGAGACCGTACCCTGATCAGCTATCGGCGGTTCGCCGACGTCGCCCCGCTGCGCCTGGATGTGGTCACCCGGTCGGGGGTGCACACGCTGGAAGGGCCGGCATATTTCCTGGACAGCGTCGCCACCGCCGGCATGCTGCTGCACTTCTATCGTTTCGAGACGAAAGATCCGGAGCGCAATCCGTGGCAGCCTCGCCCATGAGGCGTCTTCTCGCGGGGGGGCTGCTGGTCATCGCAGTCGCCGCGCAAGGCGATGACCGGTTGTGGATACTCACCGGGGAGGGGTACACCGACGACTACTACTTCGGTGGCGGCTTGATCATTCCGTTTCCGCGCAGCCACCTGGGGCAAGGCTGGGTGCAGCGCTACTGGCTGGACGCGTTCACGTACAGCTATCAGGCGGACACACAACAGATCGATTCCAGCGTCTGGGTGCGGAAGCCATGCTCGGGTATCAAGCATCTCGTCCCGGCAGTTCAGGTGCGGTGTACCTGGGGGTGCGCTACTCCAATGCGCACCTGAGTCCGGACGATCCCGGCGCGGCTTTGAGTGGGCAACAGGTGTTTCCGAAGGGACAGGTAGAAGGCGAGACGCTGCTCTCGCCGACCTGGCGGATCGCGGGCATCGCTGCCTATACGTTCATATTGGACGGCTACTGGACGCGCCTGCGCGTACTGCGCAGCCTTGCGGACACCAGGTTCATCGGACCCGAGGTGGTAGCCCAGGGCGATCCGGACTATTCGGCGCTCAAGCTCGGCGTCGTATTCGGGGGAATCCCGCTGTCTTCGAAGGTGTTTCTCAACGTCAAGGGCGGCTACCGCTGGCAGAGCGGGGCCGACTCTCCCTACATAGGCGCGGAGCTGGTCGGGGAGTTCTAGCCCGAAGCGATTCGAACCGCATAGCCGCCTTGGCGCGAGTGGGCGATGGTCGCATGGACGGTGCGGGCTGGCTTCGGGCTCCCTCCCCGGGAGTCAGGCGTGCCTCGAGGGGACGCCTGGCTCTCATGCATGGCCGTGACGCCGGCCGCGGCCGGCCGCGGTCCGCTCGGGCAAGGGTGCTCGGGCGAGCTCGCGCGCCGCGTTGACCACCGCGACCCGAAACGAGTAGGGCACGCTGTCGAAGGTGTGATCCAGCATCACCAGCTGGTGGATCTCGTTAGGCGTCAGCCCGCGCGCGAGCAGATCGCGGGCGATGATGCGCTGGGGCGGATTCGTCACCGCCTCGTGCATGCGCCGCTGGAGCATCTGCTTCATGCGATCGTCGACGTTCATGGTCATGGCTGCCTCCTGTGTCCGAACGACCGGACGGTCCCGCGGACCCGGTCGACACAGCAAGAGGGAGAAGCTGTCCGGTCGACCGGGCCCGCCAGTGCCTGGCGGTGGTCGACCGTCAGGATCTAGCGCAGTTTCGCGGCAGGCGCGTGCCGCCGACGCGGGGCGCGCCCGCCCCCGTTCCCGCGCCGGGCGGGAACCGCTTCAGTCATGCTGCGGACAACGTACACGTCGACTGCTCCTGATGACATGCCTGCAACTACTACGCTGGAAGGGCGCGAATGATAGCGGTTTCCCGCGCGGTGTCAACCGCTGCGCGCTCGACATTGGAATATGGCGGCGGCGATGGCCAGGTTCAAGGTGTTCTGTCAAAACCCGAAACGCATTTACCACAGAGGACACAGAGGTACACAGAGGAAACGCAGCTGCCAAGGCAACGAGGGACGCGCTTCCAGCTCCGGCGGCACGAAACCTGCGTTCTTCAGGACGCGGCAGGCAAGCCGTAAATCCTCTGGGACGAGGGGGTCCTCGTCCAGATCCAGAGGCCGGCCGGCCGCCGGGGAGATCGGCGAGCTCGCCGCGCTCGATGGCCTCGGCAATCCGCTGCTCCGCGATCAGTTCGAACATCAGCATGGTTGCGCCACTATCGCCCCATCCGGTTACGCCGAGTCGGTCAACCTTGCCGCCTGCAACATTGCGCGTCCGGCACGCAAGTCTGCCGACGCTGCTCGCGCTCGGCTTCGCCGCCAGCCTGCCCGCCGCCGGCGCGCAGCCCGAGGAGGTTTTCGAGCGCGCTGCGCCCAGCGTGGTGGTCGTGGAGCGGCTCGACGCCGCGGGCAGGCGCAACGGCTTCGCCAGCGGCGTGGTGGTGGCCCCGGGTCGTGTGGTAACGAGCTGCCACGCTGTGTCCAGCACTGCAGCGGTCCAGGTGCGCGTACGCAGCGCCCGGCTGCCGACGAGGCTGGAGTACGCGGACGTGGAGCGCGACTTGTGCCAGCTTGAGGTGGATGAGCTCAACCGACGCGCGGTGCGCATCGTTCCGGCCACCCAGCTCAAGGTGGGCCAGCGCGTCTACGCCATCGGCACGCCCAAGGGCCTGGAGCTGACCTTGAGCGAGGGGCTGATCTCCAGCCTGCGCCCGCGAGCCCGCTCTTTCGTCATCCAGACCAGCGCGCCGATGTCGCGCGGCTCCAGCGGCGGAGGCCTGTTCGACGACGAGGGCCGGCTCGTGGGCATCGCCGCGTTCCAGTACGCCCGCGGTCAGAATCTGAACTTCGCGGTGCCGGCGAGCTGGGTGGCCGAGGTGCCCGTGCGGGTGCGGGGCGCCTGGGCCAAGGCCGGGCTCGGGGCCACCGCCGAGCAGCCGCTGGGGGCGCGCGCCCTGGCGTTGATGGACATCGGCAACTACGAGGCGGCCCTGCAGGTAGCGCGCGAATGGGTCCAGGCCGCCCCCACCGACGCCCTGCCCAGGCATGCCTTGGGGCGGGCCTACGCCGGCCTCAAGCGCCCGGACGAGGCGGTCATGGCCCTGCGCTCCGCGACCAGGCTCAAGCCGGAGTTCACCCGCGCCTGGCTCGACCTCGGCGCCGCCCATGCAGCCGCGGGCGACCACGAGAGTGCACTGGCGGCTTACGGCGAGGCCTTGCGAGCCGATGGCCAGTCCGCCGAAGCGCACCACGGGCGCGGGGTGGCGCTGACTGCCTTGCACCACTACGATGAGGCGGTGGAGGAACTGCACCGCGCCATCGACCTCGACCCGACCTACGACGCTGCCTGGGAAGCGCTGGCAGTGGCCCATGCCACCGAGGGTCGCCCGGAGCTGGCCGCCGCCGCATGCCGCAAAGGGCTCAAGCTCAATCCGCTGTCCTCGCTGCTGTGGTATCAGTTCGGCCTGGTGCAGGCCCAGCGCGGCCAGGCCATCCAGGCGATCCAGGCCTACGAGGAGGCGCTGCGCCTGCAGCCAGGCTACCTGGCTGCGGTGTACGATCTGGGTGTGCTCTACTCCCAGCAGGGTGAACGCAGCAAAGCGCGGGAGATCTACGAGAAGTTGCGCGCGCTGAATGCCGCCAGCGCAGAAGAATTCTCGTTGCGCTATCTTAGCGAGTAGCACGCGGGCGGCGCCACCGGACTGAAGTCCGGGGCACGTTTGCAGGTGCGAGCCCGTCACCAAAGCGAAGCATCTACGCATGAGCGAAACAGCGAGCACACCGCGGATCACCCCCTGCGACGTCTTTGTCCTGGGCGGGGGACCAGCCGGCTCGACCATCGCGACCCTGCTCGCCGAGCGCGGCTGGCAGGTGGTGGTCGCGGAGAAGGAACGCCATCCGCGCTTTCACATCGGCGAGTCGCTGTTGCCGCTGAACCTGCCGCTGCTCGAGCGCCTGGGATTGAGCGATCAGATCGAGCGCATTGGCATGCGCAAGCACGGGGCGCAGTTCGTCTCGCCCGACCACGACCACGCGGTGACCTTCGACTTCGCCTGTGCCTGGGACAAGGCCCATCCCTGGGCCTATCAGGTGCGCCGTTCGCAGTTCGATGAGATCCTGTTCCGCAACTGCGTAGCGCGAGGCGCGCAGGGCCTGGAAGGCTGCCGGGTAACCGAAGTCGATTTGCGCGCCGACGGGGTGCGCGTGCAGGCTCGCCTGGATGACGGCGAGCAGCGCCAGTGGCACGCCCGCTTCTTCGTGGACGCCTCGGGCCGCGACACCTTCCTTGCCAACCGCCTCGGTCTGAAACAGCGCAACCGCAAGCACACCAGCGCCGCGCTCTACGGCCATTTCATCGGTGCCCAGCGCCTGCCCGGACGGGACGCCGGCAACATCACCGTGTTCTGGTTCGACCACGGCTGGTTCTGGTTCATCCCGCTGCTGGACGGGACCACCAGCGTGGGGGCCGTGTGCTGGCCCTACTATCTCGCCTCGCGCAAGACCGATCCCACCAGCTTCCTGCTGGAAACCATCGCGCTGTGCCCGCCGCTGGCGGAGCGACTGCGCGACGTGGAGCTGGTCGCGCCGGCGACGGCCACAGGCAACTACTCCTATGCCTGCAGCCGGATGCACGGAGAGCGCTTCCTCCTGCTCGGGGACGCCTTCGCGTTTGTCGACCCGGTGTTCTCCTCGGGGGTCATGCTGGCCATGAACAGCGCGTTCCGCGGGGCCGATGCAGTGGACGCCTGGCTGCGCGACCCGGTCGCGGCGGCGGCGCCGTTGCGGCGGTTCGAGCGCAGCGTGCGCCATGGGCTCGGCCAGTTCACCTGGTTCATCTACCGCATGACCAATCCCGCTATGCGCCGCATGCTGATGGGTCCGCGCAACTACCTCCGAATGGAGGAAGCGGTGCTGAGCCTGCTTGCCGGCGACCTGTTCCGTGGCACACCCATCTACCGCAGCCTGCGGCTGTTCAAGCTCACCTACTACCTGTTCAGCCTGTCGGACCTCAAGACCAGCCTGACCGCCTGGCGCCGGCGCAGGCGCCTGATTCGCGCCCCAACCGAGGACCCTGCCGCCGGCGTGCAGGCGTGACCGCGCAGCGCCTGCTCGCGTGCGCCGGGCTGTGCACGACGCTGGCGGGCTGCGCATCGGCTCCGCCGTCACCTCTCCCGCAAGCGCACCTGCCGCCTGCCCGCTTCCTGCTCACGTTCGACGACGGGCCCAGCGCCTTCACCTGGTACAACCCCACCCGGGTCATCCTGGACACGCTGGCCGACAACGATGTCCAGCCCGGCATCAAGGCGGTCTTCTTCGTCCAGACTCGTGCGCGGGGCGCGAGCACGCCCGACGGCCAGGCCCTGCTCAGACGCACGCATGCGCAGGGTCACGTGCTCGGGCTGCACAGCGGCTCGGCGCGCGGGCATCTCGACCACCGCCGGATGCCGCCGGCGGAACTGGAACAGTCGCTGCGCGACGGGATTCAGGACCTGACCGCGCTGGCGGGCCGGGCCCCTGCGCTGGTGCGCCCGCCCTTCTGGAACTGGGACGCCCGTACCCGCACAGCTTACGAAGCCCAGGGCCTCGCCATGCTGCTCACGGACATCAACGCGCGCGATGGCAAGATGTACGGCTGGACTATCAGCGTGCGCCGGCGCAGCCACTTCCGTGCCGGACTCGCGCGGGTGCGCGCCCACGCCGCCGCGCTGCCCGCCGACCGCGGCGTGCTGCCCGTGGTGATCACATTCCACGACACCAACACCTTCACCGCCGCTCACCTGCAGGAGTATCTGCACATCCTGCTGGAGGAGTCCCAGCAACTGGGTTTGCCCATTGCCACCCCACCTTTCTACAATGGCGCCGAGGCGATCGAACAGGCGGCGCTGCTGCGGGCCCAAGCCGGGCTCTACGCAGGACCGCCGTGAACGACACGACAACACGAGAAGACGACCCGTGGCTCACCCCCTGCACTGGGCCCGCACGGCCTACGAATACTTCTGCCTGTGCCTGGGGTACGCCTATTTCGGTGGCGTGGGCATGCTGGTGACGCTGGTGTCCGGCGTCCTCTACCCGCTGCTGCCGCGCCAGTTCGGCTCGGACCTGGCGCGCAACGTCATCGGCACGCTGTTCCGGAGCTTCCTCGCGCTGCTGCGCGGCGCGGGCCTGCTGCGGGTGGACCTCTCGGCCCTGGATGCCCTGCGCGGTGAGCGCGGCCTGATCATCGCGCCCAACCACCCGTGCCTGCTGGATGCCGTGTTCGTCATCTCCCGCATTCCGGGGGTGGCCTGCATCATGAAGGCGAAGATCTGGGACAGCCCGGTACTGGGCGGCGGAGCGAGGTTGGCGGGCTATATCCGCAACGACTCGCCGCGCGGCATGGTACGGCAGGCGGCAATCGAGCTGCGGGCCGGCCACTCGCTGCTGGTCTTCCCCGAGGGAACCCGCACGCGCCGGCATCCGGTGAACCGGTTCAAGGGCGGCTTCGTTCTGATCGCCAAGCGGGCGGGCGCCCCGGTTCAGACCGTGTTTATCGAAACCGACAACCCGTTCCTGGGCAAGGGCTGGCCGGCCTTCAAGCGGCCCCCCTTCCCGCTGGTCTACCGGGTGCGACTGGGTGAACGTTTCGGTGCGCCGGACAACGTGCAGGCCTCCCTTCGGGCACTGGAGGACTACTACGAGCGAGAGCTGGCACAGGCGGCAGCGCCTGCCCGCCCCGAGCCGGCACCGGCGCCTGCCGGCTTGATCGCCAGCTGAGATGAGCGAGCCCGCCCCGCCACCCTCCCGCACCCATCTGGTCCTCATTCCCAGCTACAACACCGGCCCGCGGCTGCTCGAGACAGTTCGGGCGGCGCGGGCGCTGTGGAATCCGGTGTGGGTCGTGATCGACGGCAGCACCGACGGCAGCGGCGAGCAGATGCTGGCGCTGGCGCGTGAGGACGCCGGCACGCGCGTCCTGTTGCTGGCGCGCAACCGCGGCAAGGGGGCGGCGGTACTGCATGGATTGCGCGAGGCCGCGGCACGCGGCTACACCCACGCGCTCACCATGGACGCCGACGGCCAGCACCCGGCCGATCGCATCCCCGCCTTCATGGCCGCCGCGCAGCGCGAGCCGGCTGCGCTGGTGCTTGGGCGCCCGCTGTTCGATGCCAGCGCGCCGCGCATCCGCGTGGCCGGAAGGCGGGTGTCCAACTGGTGGGCCAACCTGGAGACCCTGTGGGGTGGCATCGGCGACTCTCTGTTCGGCATGCGCGTCTACCCGATCCGCTCGCTGCTTGCCGTGATGGAGACGCACCGCTGGATGCGTCGCTTCGACTTCGATGTCGAGGCCGCCGTCCGCCTGGTCTGGCAGGGCCTCAAGCCGGTCAATCTCGACACCCCGGTGCGCTACTTCCGGCCCGAGGATGGCGGGGTGTCCCATTTTCGGTACGGCCGCGACAACCTGCTGCTGACGTGGATGCACACGCGCCTGTTCCTGAGCTTTCTGCTGCGCCTGCCGGGCCTGGTCCTGCGGCGGCTGCGCCGTTCTTAACCCGAACCGAAGAGGCGCGGAGGCGCAGAGGACCCGCAAAGGAAAGATCATGTGACAGGCTACCGCTCGGCGCCCATGCAGGTTGAGGCGAGCAGCTTCGGTTCTGCAATTCTTCAAGCTTCGATTTGGTCACGCCGTGCGCCCATCGACCACACCAGTGAAGCGCTCTCTGCGGGTCCTCCGCGCCCTCTGCGCCTCTGCGGTTCCGGGTTAGTGAATTAAGCCAAGTAAGTGGCGATAGTCCCGCGCAGGAGCGACTTCCCTCCGACACAAGTCTCGACCCGGTAGTGCGTCAGGGGCGGCGCCGCAGCCTCCAGCCGCACGGCAGTGAGCATCGGCACATCGACCGCGACATGCGCAGCGAATAGGACCAGATCGCGCACGGCCACCAGATAGCCGATGCGCGCCGCGCCGCCGGCACCCCCGCGCCAGCGCCGCAACGCCTCCCAGACGGCGGCGGTCTGGGCCGCGGCTTCCACCCCCGCGAGCGCCGGCGCGAGACCGTGCTCCGCGAGCGCGCAAGCCGCTGGCACGCGTGCCGTGCATACCAGGCCGTCGTGCGTCTCCCGCACGATCGAAGCGACCAGCCGCATCGGCGGGCGATGCGGAAGCAATGCATCGAGCGCAAGAGCCGCGGGCAGCTGCGTATCGGCTGGTTCGAGCCCGATGCCTGCCGGGGGTGGCGAGTCGGGAGCGCCCAGTGTGAGCTCGGCGTTGGCAACCAGCGCTTCTCCCCGTTGCAGCTCGATGCGCACGCGCGTGTCGTCGAGCTCCCGGGCAGTGAGCTCGAGCCGATCCCCCGGCTCGACGAGCTGACGCAGGCGCGCGAAGGCGATGCTGCGCAACCCCGCCGCGCCCTGCCGCGCACCCGCCAGCGCCTGCAGCGCCAGATCAAGCAGTACCACCCCGGGAAGGATCGGCCGGCCGGGAAAATGACCGTCGAAGCAGCCGCCGTCCGCCGGGACGACGATCGTTGCTTTCACGCGGGCCTCGCCACGATCGCGGCAACCATGAAGGCAGGATACGCATCCCGGATCGCGGCGATGTCGGGATACAGCTCGATCGCGTCGAAGCCATTCGCCTGCAGCGCAACGGTCCACTGCTCGGGCGACAGGAAGCCGCCGTTCGGGCGCCAGCCGCGGACGCGCACGGCATCGCGGAAGCTGCCCAGCAGGTTGAACACGAGCTCCAGGTGCAGCGGCACCCCTGCGAACGGCCGCACGCACTCGGCCATGACCAGCACGCCATCGCCGCGCAGCGCCTGCCGCATCTGCGCCAGCGTGACGGCGAGATCGCGCGCGACGTGCAGGACGTTGACGCCGTAGATCAGGGAGCAGCTCCCCGGCACAACGCCGCCCGCGCTGAAAGGATCATCGATGTTCAGCGTCGCGAAGGAGAACGGGACCTGCGGGTAGCGCGCCGTGAGGCTGCGCTGAGCACGCTTGAGGAACAGCGGCGAGATTTCGGTGAACTGGTAGGCGGCGATCCGCGTCGGGCCGCGAGCCTCGCCGAGGCGATCGAGCAGCGCTTCTGCGCCGCTGCCCAGCCCGCCCCCGATCTCGAGGATCGTGCTGCTGCCTGGCGGCAGCGCCTGCGCCGCGGCGATGGCTCCGACCGAGTTGCTGATCGCGTACAGCGGGTTGCCATTGGAGAAGTACTTGACCCAGGCGCTGATGCCCTCCGGTCCGAACAGCGCCTGCTCGCCGCTGAGCTGCCCGCGCAGGACCGCCGGGTAGTGCTGGGCCGCCAGGTCGGCGATCCTGTAGGAGGGCAGGCAGCGCGCGTCGAGCGCGTCCTGGGCCTGGAGAGTCTCGTCCGCGTCGAGCACGGGCAACGGCCGCTCCAGACGATAGCGGGTCTCGCCATCCGCTGCAGTGCTGCGCGCGACGCCGCCGCGCCCGGCCAGCGTGGCCAGCACCCACGCCACGGGCACCGTCGCAATCTCGGGCGCGAGCCCGGCGCGCGCCACCGCTTGTCCAACGCTGGCCTCTTCTCGACAGGCCGCCTCCAGTCCGAGCGACCGGAACACTTCCGCCGCGAGCCGCCCGGTGTACTCCTCCAGAAGATCGCAGGAGACCACGAAGCGCTCGTCGAACAGCGGCAGCAGCGGCGGGGGCAGCAGCGCTTCCCGCTCGTCCCGGTGATTTCGAATCGATGCAATCGGCATGGGTCTGGTATGCCAACGCTTGCCACCCATGCAAGCAGCGCTTGCCACGCAGTGTCGCGCAGGCTAGCCAACCGGGTTGCGCGTGGGAGGACCGGCGAGCACGGCCGCGAACACCAGGCTCAGCAGCGCACCCGTCGCGACGGTCGTGCCAATGGCGCTCAGTACCGGCGCGACTGCAAGTCCCAGCAGGCCGAAGCCAATGACAGTGGACGCATTGCACAAGGCAGTCGAGGCGACGGTGCGCTCGGGATCGCCGGCGGCAAAGCTCTGGCGTTCGAAGAACAGCGTGTAGTTCGAGCCCACGCCCACCACCAGCAGCATGCCCACGAGATGGAACAGCGTGAGCCGCTCCCCAGCCAGGGCGAGGAGGGCTGTGGTGACTACGAGGGCCGCGACGAGCGGCGCCAGCACGTCGCCGGTACGCCGCAAGGAGCGCAGGCTGACGAGGAGGACCAGCACGATGGCCCCGGCACCGATGGAGGCGAAGCGCAGGGCCTGATCGCGATAGCTGCGGTACAGCGCCTGCGTTTCCTGCTTGAGATCCAGCAGGTGCACCGTTGCGAGCGCGAGGTCGTGCAGCCCCGCAGCCACTGCGCCGGCGTCCGTAACGCCACGCACTGGCAGCACCGCGACCCAGCTGTCGTGGCGCTGGGTCAGCAGCCCGTCCAGCTTGAGGCGCAGCCCCGTCCCGGCGAGATCGGCAGGCCGCAGCAACGCGGCCTGGCGGGCCCGCGCCACGTCCTGCACGAACGGCTCGAACAGCCCCGTGCGGAAGGGCAATCCGCGGGCCGCCTCCGCGATGCGCTGCGCCAGCGTCGCGGGATCCGGCAGAGCGCGCTGCCGCTGCTGCTGCGTGCGCGCGCTGGGCAGGACCAGTGCGGGCGATTCGAATCCCTCCAGCGCGCCGGCGTCGCGCAACTTCTCCAGCACTGCGCCCACTCGTTCGGCGGTCTCCAGCGCAGCCTGCTCATCGCCCGCGAACACCACAACCAGGTGGCGTACATCGGGCGCCCCGAGGTCGCGCCGCAGTTGTTCATCGAGCCGCTTCTCGGCCTCCGGGACCGGGCTCAATGCCTCCAGCCGGTCGTCCCACAGGGTGGCGCCGCGCACCGAGAGCCAGCCGCCAGCCAACACCACGACGAGCAGCAGCGGGATCCGCAATCTGGTCAGCGCCCGGACCAGCGCGAGCAGCACCCGCCCCAGTCCCGCAAGCGGTCGCGGCCAGTATCCGGCGGGCAACAGCTGCGGCAGCACCAGGCGGGTGACCGCGAACGCCACCAGCAGGCCGGCGATGGAGAACAGCCCGAGCTGGGCCAGGCCGGGGAAGTCCGACAGCAGCAGCACTCCGAAGCCACACACCGACGTCACCACGCCCAGCCTGAGCGTGCGCCACAGCCGGCTGGCGGCCGGGCCGGATGGGGGACCTGCGGCACCGCCGCTGAACAGATAGATGGCGTAGTCGACCCCCTCTCCCAGCAGGGTGGTGCCGAAACCCAGGGTGATCCCGTGCACGGAGCCGAACGCGAGACTGACCGCGGCGACCCCGGCGGTCGTGCCGGTGACAACGGGCAGCAGGATAAGAAGCAGCAGGCGCGGCGAGCGATACACCGCCAGCAGGAGCGCCGAGACCAATGCGACGGCGAGCAACGAGATGCGTGTCACGTCGCGCTTGATGGCCGCACGCGACGCAACGGCGAACACACCTGGCCCGCTTACCAGCAACTGCGCGCCGCGCACGCCCTGCGCCTCGCAGACCTGCGCAAACAGCTGGCGCAGCCGCTGCAGAGCGCGCTCCTGCCCGTCGATGTCGAAGCCAGCCGCGCGTGTACGCGCAATCAGCAGCGCACGCTCGCCCTGGGCGCTGAACCAGACTCCTTCGCGCTTCTGCGGCCCGCCCTCCGGCTGCCACAGCTCGAACAGGTGCAGGAGCTCACCGGTCGGGTCGCGCGGCAGCACCCGGCCCAGCAAGGCTCCCGCCGGCGATCCCAGCAGCGCGAGGTCCTCCTCGAGGGCGGCACGCAGGCCGGTGACGCTGAAGCGCTCCGTGGTGACCCCCGGGCTGAGCAGATAACGATTGGCCAGGAGAAACTCGGCATCGGCCTGCATGCGCTCTTGCGCCCCGTTGGCGACGTAGGCGAACTCGGGGGCGGCCCCCAGCCGTTGCGCGAGCGCCGCGCTGATGCGAGCGAGCCGGTCTGCCGAGGCGCCCTCCACAGCGACGAGCAGCAGCTGCGACACCACTCCCTCGCGCAACTGATCGACCAGCACACGCTGGGAGGGCGTCGGCGAGCCCGGCAGGAATGCCGACAGGTCGGTGGTGAAGCGCGCCCGGGACGCCACCAGGGCGCAGGCCGCCAGGAACAGGATCCAGACCAGGACCGCGGCGCGCCCGCGCCGGGTCACGCGCCGTCCTCGGTTACAGTCATGATCGAGTGGTCGCCCTGCGCTTCATGAATCTCGATCGTGCCGATCCTGCCGCCCGTGCCTGCGATGTTGATGCGGGAGATCAGCGCGCTCATGCGCGGCTGCCTGGGGGTGAGCGACAGGCTCCACCCCTGCGGGCCGCCGTCGAGCCTCACCTCGTAGAATCGCTCGAGCTGCGCCAGGTCGCCCTTCAAGGTGGCGCGGATGCTCTCCACGAAGGCCCACAGCACCGGATGATCCTGCAGCGCGAAGGTGCGCTTGCGCCCGCGCGCGTCTTCCAGCCGCAGGCGGTCGCCATCGACCACGAAGCTCTCAGGCCTGGGCGTGAGCGTGCGCCGTTCCAGATGGTCGGGCGCGCGGTACTCGAGCGTGCCGGCCAGCTCCAGGGGCCGGTCCAGGATCTTGAGGTACTTGCGCTCGACAAAGCGCGCTTTGGAGTGCCGCACGCCGGCGAGCTCGCGCATGAGCGAATCGAGCCCCCAGGCCTGCGCGTTGGCTGGCTGCTGTGCTGCCGCCACGCCCCACGCCAGCACAGCGCACAGCCACGCGGCCCGCGAGTGCGGTCCCCTCAAACCTCTCACCGCCAAGGACGCGAAGAACGCCAAGGAACGCAAGATCGCATTCCCCAAAGGACGCAGCGGACTGCATTGTGGGTGGGCCATGAGAACGGACCATTGGTGTGGCGGAAAGGCGCACCACCTGATTGCGATCAAGCGGTGGTGCGGGCTAGCCCGCCGGCCCGTTCCAGAAGTCATAGAAGTTGAACCAGTTGTAGGGGGCCTGGCGGCAGTGATGTTCGAGCCGCGCAGCATAGGTAGAGACGGCCTGCTCGATGAGCGCCGCGACGCTGAGCACGGCTAACCGCATCGGGGTCGAACAGCTTCTCGAAGTACAGGTCGTAGCGGTTGCCGCCGCGGTACAGTCCGAGCATGAGCACGACTGGCCGCTTGAGCATCAGCGCTATGCGAAACGGTGCGGTTGGAAACGCTGCCATGTCACCGAGGAAGGGAACGCGCAGGTGCCCCTCGTCGTCCAGCGCGCGGTCGCCGAGCAGGCCGACCCACTCGCTGTGGCGCAGCCGCTCCTGCACCTTGAGCATCGAGTCGAACCGCCCCAGCGCGATCACGTTGTCGGCCAGCGCCGGGTTGATGGCCTTGGCGACCGTACCCAGCATCCGCGCATTGTCCTCGTACATCACCAGCGCAACGTTGACCTGCCTGGAGGTGCCCAGGGCGCGCAGGACTTCGAAGCTGCCCAGGTGGGCCCCGAGCAGCAGGCAGCCGCGCCCGGCCGCTCGCAGCTGCT
This sequence comes from uncultured beta proteobacterium, assembly GCA_963827575.1. Lineage (GTDB taxonomy): Bacteria > Pseudomonadota > Gammaproteobacteria > Burkholderiales > SHXO01 > SHXO01. The sequence continues at coordinate 149,006 of CAWHCG010000013.1, read as the reverse complement.
CCATCACTTCCTCGCCGTGCGGCCGCAGGTCGAACAACTCGTAGCGCTCCTTGAGCAGGAACATCCGGTCCAGCGCGACGGTGGCGAAGGTGAAGTAGTGCCGGAACAGTTCGCCCGGGCCGGGCGGGCGACCGAGCGCGCGCGACAGGTACTTGCGCGACGCTGCACGCGCCCTGACGGAGAAGACGAAAAAATAGGCGCACACCGGCAGCAGCGCAAGCCGCGCGATCGGCCGGCCCACCAGACCGGCGAATCCGACCAGCAGGCGCAGGGCCACCACGCTGCCGCGCTCGCGCTGCTGCAGCCAGACCTGGCTCACCCGTCTGTCCCGTGCCAAACTCGCATGGACGTCAGGGGGCTGGTCTGAGCTCGCCGCAGGCAGCCGCGAGTCGCGCCAGCTCCTCGCGCGGCAGCTTGCCGGCAGCGTTGCGCGGCAGCGCCGGCACGAAGTGCAACGGCCGTGGCAGGAACACCGGATCGAGGCGCGCACGCAACGCGCTCAGCACCGCTTCGGGCGCCAGGCCAGGCGCCACGACGAACGCCATCAGGCGAGTGACAGCCTCACCGCCATCCTCGGGAAGGAAGTACACGCCATCCGCGACGCCGGGAATGCTCGCCAGTTGATGATTGAGGTAGGCGAGCGACGTGCGCTTGCCGGCAACGTTGACCATGTCCGCGTTGCGACCATGCAGCACGAAGCGCTGCGCGTCGAGCGGCTCGATGACATCGCCCGCCAGCGCCTCGATCTCGACGTGTCCGCCACCGAACCACACACCGCGCTCATCCGAGCGCATGCGCACCCCCGGCATGGTGCGCCATTGCGGCGTGCCGGCGGTGCGCCGAGTCGCCACCTGCCCCGCTTCGGTGAACCCGTATACCTCCAACAGGGGCGCAGCGTAGCGGCGCTCGGCCTCGGCCGCCAAGGCCACTGGCAGCGGCGCGGTGGCGCAGACGATGAGGCGCAGGGACGGGAGCTGCTGTTCTTCCGCGAGCAGCGCGCGCAGATGTACTGGCGTGGTGACGAGCACGCGGCCGGCGGGCGCCCGCTCGAGCGCTGTGCGGATGTCCGCGGGGTAGAACGGGCGCCGCGCCTGCAGAGCGAAGCCGTTGTGCAGCGCCAGCATCACCGTCGATTCCAGCCCATACATGTGCTGCGCCGGCACTGTCCCGACCAACGTCGCCTGGGCGACGCCACCGAGCTCAAGGGCACCGGCCTCGGCCTGCGCTCCGCGCACCAGCGCGCCCCAGCGCTTCGGGTGCGGGGCAGGTTTCCCGGTGGAGCCCGAGGTGAACGCAATGGCGGCCACCTGCGCCTCGTCGACGACAGGAATCGTGGCCTGTGTTCCCCCGGCGTCCGCGCGCGCCACGTCCACGGTCTCCAGAGGGCAATCGGGCACCGGCGCGTCCGTCAGCGCATACAGGTCGGGGTAGCTCCCGGCAAGCTCACGCAGCAGCTCCGGGGCAACCCCTAGAGGCAGGAGATTGACCTGCTCGCGCAGGAGCGCCGCGGCAAACCCGACGCTGAAACGATACCGATCCACGCACAGGTTGACCACGTATGCGCGCGCCGGCAGCCGCGCCGCCAGCGCCGTGACATCAGCCAGGAATGTATCGACGCGGATCTGCCGATCGTCGCGAAAGGCCAGCGTGGCGGAGCAATCCCGATGGGACAGAAGCGGCAGGAGCAAGGCTGTCAGCGCCGGGCGCTGCGGTTAACCCGGTGGCGCATCGCGCCCTCCGGTCCGAAAGGCGCGCGCCGCCGCCGAGATCGGGAAATGCCGCAGATGGCGAAAGCGGGTGATGCGCACCACGTACTCCGCGAGGAACATCGCCGCGACCAGCGGCAGGTTGAGCAGATTAGCAAACAGCGACCAGACCGGCAGCGGAGCGTACAGGAACAGCGCTGTGGACGCCGCAGCCATGGCCGCGAAGAAGACACACCACGCTTGCGTGACGCGCCGCGTATAGCTCGCGACCTCGGGGGGAAGGACGCCGCGCACTCGCTGCGCGATTTGCGTCACCAGCGGTTCGCGTCCGCGCCGCAGGGTTCGCGCAAACAGCCACAACAGCCCCAGGTAGACACCCACATGCTCAGCCAGCAGCGTGCCGGGGGTATTCCCAGGCCGCGCCCACAGCCATATCGCCGCGCCGGCGGCGAGCAGGAGCGCAGGCCAGCGCGCACGGGTCCGCCAGCCCAGCACCGTCGCAGCCAGCAACGGAGCCAAGGCCATCCAGGAACCCGCCGCACCCCGCGCCAGCGCCCAGTACACCAGCAGCTGATATCCGATCAGGCCGCAGGCCGCGGCGATCACTCCCAGTTTCCTGGCCTGGCGCGCGCTCAGTGGGCGGCAGCGGGCGAGCCCGTGGCGGCTCGCGTGCCCAGCGCCGGGCTCACCGCGTGCGGTGCCGCTGGACATGCTCGTTCAAGCTGCGCAGCGAGCTGAAAATCCGCACGTTGTCGGCCTCGTCCGACTGAACCTGGAAGCCGTATTTCTTGGAGATCGTCAGCGCGATCTCGAGAATGTCGATCGAATCCAGTCCCAACCCTTCCCGGTACAGCGGGGCGACGGGATCGATGTCCTCGGCCGCGCTCTCGAGGTTCAGGGCCTCCACGATCAACTGCGCCAGCTCGCGTTCCTCGGCCGTCAGCGTCTGGGCGCTGTTCATGAGTCCTCGCGTCTCCCTGTAGATCGTTGCATGCGCCGGATTCTACTATAGGCGGCCAGCAGCGCCGGACTGGTTGACGGCAGACGGTGCTCCCGCGTAGGCTCGAACCGGCAGCAGTCTGCGAGAGAGCTGCAAGCGCCGTGCCGGCGGTATGCGGGCTGCCGCGCGGCACTCCGGTCCAGTTGGCGGCTGCCCGCTGGGGCCGTCGGCCCCGCTTCAACCCCGCCGCCAACCCGGCCAACGACAGTGCCGCCGCTCTACCTGCGAAACATCACACTCGCCAGCAGCATCGGCATCGGGCTCGCCGCCACACTGCGCGCGCTGCGCGAGCACCGTTCGGGGCTGGCGCCCTGCGCCTTCGAGACGGCCGAGCTCGATACCTTCGTCGGCCAGGTCACGGACCGTGCGCTCGCGCCGGTGCGCCAGGACCTCGCCCGGTTCGATTGCCGCAACAACCGCCTCGCCCAGCTGGCGCTGCGGCAGGACGGCTTCGCCGCGGCGGCCGCACAGGCGCGCCGCCGCTTTGGACCTGCGCGCGTGGGGGTGTTCGTAGGCACGAGCACCTCCGGTATTCTCGAGACTGAGCTCGCGTACCGGCGGCGCGACCAGCACACCGGGACGTTGCCCGCCGACTTCGAGTATGCCGGTCGGCACAACACCTCCGCGCTAGCGGCCTTCGTGCAGGCCTGGCTGGATCTGCACGGACCGTCTGTGGTGGTGTCCACCGCCTGCTCATCCAGCGTGAAGGTGTTTGCCGCCGCGGCGCGCGCCATCGCCTCGGGTCTGTGCGACGCTGCCGTCGTGGGCGGAGCGGACAGCCTGTGCCTGACCACGCTGTACGGCTTCCACGCCCTGGGGCTGGTTTCCTCCGCTCCGTGCCGGCCGTTCGATCGCGATCGCTCCGGCATCTCGATCGGCGAAGGCGCCGGCTTCGCGCTGCTCGCCCCCGAGGGCGACGTCGGCGACTTGCGCCTGCTCGGCGCCGGCGAAAGCGCGGACGCGTACCACATGTCCACACCGCACCCGGAGGGGCTGGGCGCACGCCTGGCGATGGAGCGCGCGTTGCGGTCCGCCGGGCTTGAGCCCGACGCGATCGACTACATCAATCTGCACGGCACGGCCACACGCACGCAACGACGAGTCGGAGGCGTGCGCCGTGCACGCGCTGTTCGGCGCCGGCGTGCCGTGCAGCTCGACCAAGGGCTGGACCGGCCACGCGCTGGGCGCTAGCGGCATCATCGAGGCGGCGATCTGCTCGCTGGCACTGCAGCACGGGTTCATGCCCGGAAGCTGCCACACGCGCGCCAAGGATCCAGCATTGGACGTGAACTACCTGCTGGACAACCACAACGCAAGGCCCGCTCGAATCATGAGCAACTCCTTCGGCTTCGGGGGTACCAACTGCAGCATCGTCCTGGGGCACGCGTGATGCGCGCCTTCGTGGAAAGTGTGGGCCTGCTCGGACCCGGGCTCGAGAGCTGGGAGTCGGCCCGCGCCACGCTGCGCTCAGCAGCCCCCTACCTCCCCGCCGAGACCATCCTGCCGCGGCTCGAGGTGCTCCCCGCCGCCGAGCGCCGTCGCACCGGCGTGCCGGCCAAGCTGGCGCTGGCCACCGGTCTCGACGCGCTGGCCGGCTCACCCCGGCAGGCGTGCTCGTTGCCAACGGTGTTCACTTCCTCCGGAGGAGACGGACAGGTGCTGCACGAGATCTGCGAGACGCTGACAACCGCCGAGCGGCAGGTGTCGCCCACGCGCTTTCACAACTCGGTGCACAACGCACCGGCCGGTTACTGGAGCATCGCCACCCAGTCGCGCGAGCCCTCTACCAGCCTGTGCGCCTACGACTGGAGCTTTGCCGCCGGCCTGCTCGAGGCGACCGCCCAGGTCCTGATCGAACACGACGCCGTCCTGCTGGTGTCGTTCGACATGCCCTACCCGGAGCCGATGCACATGTTGCGCCCCATCCACGGCGTGCTCGGGATCGCGCTGCTGCTTGCTCGCAGCCACAGCGAAAAAGCCAGGGCGAGCCTGGATATCGATCTCACCGAGCGGACGGTCCCGCCCACGCCTTGCGCCGACCCGCAACTCGAGGAACTGCGCGCTCACAACCCCACCGGCCGCGCGTTGCCGCTGCTCGCCGCACTGGCCGCTGGCGTCGACGCGCATGTGCAGCCTGGACTACGTCGCGCAGCGGAGCCTGCACGTGCGCGTGTCCCCTCTGCACCGACAAGCCTAGCTCCAAAGAGCAAATTCGGAACTGGCCGCCAAGACGCCAAGACGCCAAGAAAACCTTGTCTTCGCCCCTGGTGTTTCAGCAAGACAAACTACGCAGGGGCTCATGCGGTCGTGGAACGTACGCGCTGCGGCTGTGGATCTTCTTGGCGTCTTGGCGTCTTGGCGGCAAATCCAGCTCTAACTAATGAAAAACGCCGGGCGAGCCCGGCGTTTTCGCGGATGCAGCAGCGCTCTAGCGCGCGATCGACAGCCCGGAGCGGACCGCGCCGGCGCGCAGCGCGCCGATGCGCTCATCCAGCGGGGGATGCGACATGAACAGGCGCTTGAACCCCCAGCCTTCCGAGCCCGAGATACCGAACGCCTTCACCGTGTCGGGGAGGGTCGACGGCGCGTGGGCCTGCTTCAGGCGCTCCAGCGCGGAGATCATCTTTTCGCGGCCGGCGAGCTGTGCGCCTCCTGCATCGGCACGAAACTCGCGCTGGCGGCTGAACCACATCACGATGATCGTGGCGAGAATGCCCAGAACCAGCTCGGCGACGATGGAGGTGATCCAGAACGCCGGCCCGTGCCCGTTCTCGGTCTTGAACACCGCCTTGTCCACGATGTTGCCGATGACGCGCGCGAAAAAGATGACGAAGGTGTTGACCACGCCCTGGATCAGCGCCAGGGTCACCATGTCGCCGTTGGCGACGTGGCTGATCTCGTGACCGAGCACCGCTTCGGCCTCGTCGCGGCTCATGCCCCTGAGCAGGCCGGTGCTCACCGCCACCAGCGCATTGTTCTTGTTCATGCCGGTGGCAAACGCATTGATCTCGGGCGCCTCGTAGACGGCGACCTCGGGCATGCCGATGCCGGCCAGCTGGGCCTGCCGGCGGACCGTCTCGACCAGCCACTGCTCGATCGAGTTGCGCGGCGTCTCGATCACCTGAGCGCCTACCGCGCGCTTGGCCATCCACTTGGATATCGCGAGCGAGATGAAGGACCCGCCAAAGCCGAACACCGCCGCGAACACGAGCAGCGCGTTCAGGTCGAGCCCGCCGCCCTGCGCGAGGTACGAATCGACCCCGAGCAGGCGCAGCGTGACGCTGAGCACGATCAGGATCGCCAGGTTGGTGATCAGGAACAGGCCGATGCGCTTGAACAAAGTTCGCTCCTATAGCACGATGAATGACTCAAACCGCAACTTAGACGTGGCGGCAGGCATTGAGTTCCGCCGCCCCGGCGCGGATGCCGCACGGATTCTAGCGCGTCTCCAGCGCTTCCAGCTGCACCTGCAGGTCCAGCCAGCGCTCTTCGGCCGCATGCAACCGCGCGTTCACCTGCGCCTGGTCCTGCAGGCAGGCCTTCAAGCGCTCACGGCTCTCCGCCGCATACAGATTGGGATCGGCGAGCAGGCTTTCAAGGCGCTTGCGCTGCGCGCCCAGCTGCTCGAGCTCCCGGTCGAGGTCTCCGAGCTGCCGCTCCAGGGGTCTGCGCTGGGCGGACAGGCGATCGCGCGCCTGCGCCTCTACCCGGCGCTGTTCCCGGCGGGAGGCAGCCGGCCCAGGCTCCGCCGTCCCCTCTTCCGCCTGCCGCCGGCGCGCCTGCAGCCAGTCGCGATAGTCGTCCAGGTCGCCGTCGAAGGGTGCGCAGGCACCGTCGGCCACCAGGAGCAGGGCGTCGGTGCTGGCGCGCAGGAGGTGGCGGTCGTGAGACACCAGGACCATCGCACCCTCGAAATCCTGTAACGCCATGGTCAGGGCCTGGCGCATCTCCAGGTCGAGGTGGTTGGTCGGCTCGTCCAGCAGCAACAGGTTGGGGCGCTGCCAGATGATCAACGCCAGCGTCAGCCGCGACTTCTCGCCCCCCGAGAAGCGGCCTACCGCGGCATCGGCCATCTCGCCGCGAAAATCGAAGCCGCCGAGAAAGTCTCGCAGGTCCTGCTCGCGCGCCTGCCGGTCGCCGCGCATGAGGTGCTGGAGCGGCGATTCCTCCGGGCGCAGCTGCTCGAGCTGGTGCTGAGCGAAGTAGCCGATTCTCAGTCCCTTGCCCTGCTCCCGCCGTCCAGCCAAGGGCATCAGCTCCCCCGCCAGGAGCTTGACCAGCGTGGACTTGCCCGCGCCGTTGGCCCCCAGGAGACCGACGCGCGCGCCGTTGGCAAGAATGAGGTCGACCCCCGAGAGCACCGTGCGCCCGCCGTACCCGGCCTGGGCTTGCTCCAGCGTGAGCAGCCGCTCGGAGGCGGGCGCGGGTGCGCGGAAGGCGAAGCTGAACGGGGTGGCCACGTGCGCCGCCGCGATCAGCTCCATCCGCGCCAGGGTCTTGAGCCGGCTCTGTGCCTGGCGCGCCTTGGTCGCCTTGGCACGGAAGCGCTCGACGAAGCTGCGCAAGTGCGCGATTTCACGCTGCTGCTTGGCGAAGGCGGCCTGCTGATTGGCGAGGTTGGCGGCGCGCTGCTGCTCGAACTCGCTGTAATTGCCCTTGTACAGGCGCAGGGTGCGGGCTTCCAGATGGCCGATGTGCTCCACGGTTGCATCCAGAAACTCGCGGTCGTGGGAGATCAGCAGCAGGGTTCCGGGGTAGCGCTTCAGCCACTCCTCCAGCCAGAACACCGCGTCCAGGTCGAGGTGGTTGGTGGGCTCATCCAGCAGCAGCAAATCGGACGGACATACCAGCGCCTGCGCCAGATTGAGCCGCATCCGCCACCCGCCGGAGAACTCCGCTACCGGCCGCTGCAGATCGGCCTGACGGAAGCCCAGGCCATCCAGGATGCGGGATGCACGCGAGCGCGCGCTGTACCCGTCGATGTGCGCGTACTCGGCGTGCAGGTGCGCGATCGCAGCGTCGTCGTGCGCCGCCTCCGCCTGCGCCAGCGCCTGCTCGACGCGTCGCAGCTCCCCATCACCGTCGAGGACATACTCGAGCGCCGGGGCCGGGGAGGCGGGGGTCTCCTGGCTCACGTGCGCAATGCGCAGGCCCGGCTGGATCTCCACGTCGCCGGCTTCCGCCTGCAGCTCGCCGCGCAGGAGCTGAAGCAGGCTGCTTTTGCCGGTACCGTTCGCGCCCGTGATGCCGATCCGCTGGCGCGCAAAGATGGTAACGTCCACGCGTTCCAGCAAAGGCTTTGCGCCGCGCTGCAGCACGACCTGGCGCAGCGTGATCACGGCTTTGCGGCCCGCGCCCGCGCGCGGGCCGCAGGCAGGCAGACGATGGGGTGGCTGATGGGACTCGAACCCACGACAACCGGAATCACAATCCGGGACTCTACCAACTGAGCTACAGCCACCAACGAAGTACCGTTCCGGCAAGCGCGGGCGTGGCGTTCTGGACTGCCCGACGGGACCGCGTACGCCCGGAGACGGCTAGGGCCGAAGTCTAGCCGCATCAGGGAGTTGGTGCAACGCGTTGACTTGCGGCTATGAGTATGGGTCGCGTCTTCATCACTACCTCCCCTCGTTGATCGGCTCACAAATCGCGACTAGGTTTCTGACTCGCTCCCTTCAAACATCCGCATCACCCCGTCCCGCCGCTGCTAGGCTAGGTAGTCGGGTCGCTCGTATACGGCACCACCGTGAAGCGGTCGACACCCTCAACGCAGTCCTCATAAACGACCGCGGCCCACTTCACCTGCGGGTCCAGCATCATCGTGCGGACCACGTCCCCCACCTGTTCACGCACAACACCTTTCCGCCCTGGAGTCTGAATCTCGTCCATTGCTATCCTTGCTTGTCACCGCCCTGTCACCACCGCCGGGTGACCTGGGAAACCTCCTCCCCTGAACTCCAGGGTTGCCCGCCGGGGCTCGCGTGTGCTCGGCGGGTTTTTCTACGCCCCTCGCGGCCGTGTGCGCCGCTGTAGTCGTCCGAACGCGCCCTCGATCACCCTCAAGGGCCGCCAAGGATTCCCGATGGCCTCCTCGCTGATCTTCACCGTTACCTGCCTGCCGTCGCTGATCGTGATCATCAATTCGTGCGGATCGCGGGCTGCGTCGAACTCGCCGCCGTCCCACACCGCCGTGTAGTCAGACGCGCGGAACCCGTGGCGCTCGGCAACGGCGCTAATTAGATCGTCCAGCATCAAGACCCTCCCTCAAGGGCCCCCACCCCGAAGTCTACCTGCAGCAACGGCCGTTCCCAAGATTCCGAACGGCATATCGCGCGTGCACCACGGCGCGCCCCACTACGTCCATCACCCAGGAGAACCACCACCATGCACATCCCGCCACCGCAACCGGTGGCCAACCTCACCGACCCTGCCGGGACCATCCACGCAGTCCGGCTGCTTGCTGAAGCGCGGCCGCAAGGTGACCCACGCGTCTACCTGCGCGAGACCCACCGTCTACCGCCTGGCGTGTGCCGTAAGGCGGGCGACCTGTACCTGCACCGGCAGAGGCCCATCGTGGCGGCGATCGTCGCACTAGCAGAGGCCTTCGGCGCGCTCGAGCTGGAGCTTCGCTCCGGCGCCGGGCCAGAGGCCCAGCTGCCCGCGATCCGCGCAATGTGCGCGCAACGTGTCCCCGAGGCAGGCGACGAGCAGATCCGGCTGGCCGCGATGTGGTTCTACGCGATGTCTCCCGCAGCGTGGCGCGACGCGCTGCCGCCGACGGCTACCGACAGCGACACGTTCACACCAGAGCACGCACAGCGCCGACCGGACACTGGGTATGGGATGCAGCCGCGATGGCCCGCAAGCTGACTCCCGAGCAGAAGGCCGCCCGCCTCGAGGCCCACCAGGCCGCCAAGGCGGAGCGCGAGCAGCGCCGACGGGAGAGCGTTGGGGACGTGCTGCAGCGGCTGCAACGCGGCAACCCCACAGCACCCGCACCGTTCCCTGTCGAGCCAGCTGGTGGCGGTGCGGTTGACCATGGGGCGCCGGAGGGCCGTGCCTGGCTCCCGGACCGTCGCGCCACCGCGCGCGAATCCACCGCCGAGGCCCGCGCTCGAGTCCGGGCTACGGCCCAGCAGCAGGAAGCAGACTTCCGCATCGCCACTGAGCGAGTCAACTCGATGTCAGCCGGGGAGCGCGCGGAACTGCTCGAGCAACTACGACGCGGGGACCGGCCGGGCTGGCTCCCTAGCGGTTCATCCCTCGTGGACCCGAGAGCAAACCGAAGCAGCTGTCGAGGAGCTGCGGCGTGCGTACCGCGAGGAAGACTCGCGCGCCATCCTGACCATCGGCGTCGATCTGGCCGACGCGTGCGGCCGGGAAGCCGTACGAACCAAGTCTCGGGGCTGGTACAGAAGCCTCCCCGTTCTGCGGCCGCCTTTAGTACAACCGACGCCCCAACCGGATCATCAGAAGTGCTACGCCAGCGAGCAATACCGCATACGTTGACGGCTCTGGCACTGCCGCGACCTTGTCGCTGCCGCCGTCTATCAGGCCGCGGTATCGGGCCGCGAAGAACTGCGTGCCCTCTCCGGCGCCGGGCGGCACGGAAAACGCACTGAGGAAGCTCTCTGCGGTCAGCGTATCGAGTTCGGTGCCGACCAGGCCGAACGTGAACGTGCCGCTCGCGCCGGTGGCCAATCCGAGCGATGGGTTCCCACCGCCCTCGTAGCCGTTGCCAGTGCTCGCCCCGAAGTCGAACCGGCCGAACGGTGCTCCGTTCACATCGTCGTTGTCCAGACCAAGCGCACTGAAGTTGGCCGGGGACGAGACTAGAGTTAGCGCGGAAATCTTGTGGTCCGGATTGTTCAACACGAACGCCGTCAGAAACCCGCCCACGCCTGCAGGCGTCGTGTTGTCTAGATCGATCGTGAGCGTGGCGACGAGGGGCGTAGCGATGCTGTAGGTCAGCTCCGCAACGAACGACGATCCGGTTCCCTCGACGGAGGTTCCGGGGCCACCACTGATGACGACGGCGTGGACTGGAGCGGCGGCTGTGAGCGCGCCGACAAGTGCCGCGGCGCTGAGTTGCAATCTCGACATCATGGAGGTCTCCATACGTGACTGTGTCCGTCTACGGTGCTCTCCTCCCCAAGCGAAGTCTGGCGGTCTCACCCATCGAAGTCAACGTCTCACGAAGCAGACGCTCAAGTCGGCGCACGCCCCATCCATACAACTGAAAGGAAATCGCAACATGAATACCCAGGAGTCGAAGACGACTCCAGAGGCGCTCAACATCCGCGCCTTCAACGGCACCGGCCCCGCACTGGAGATCGCCAAGGCCATCATCGAGACCAATAAGGCGCGACTGGCTGCGCTCCGGGCTGGGATCCCCGAGCCCCAACCCGAGGTCAAGCCGTCCACCACCAGGCGACCACATCGACGCCGCACGCGGGCACCCGCCATCACCGCCGCGCAGATTGCCCTGGCCATCGAGGGTCGGGCCGGGGTGCAATCCTGGAAGACCATCGGCCGCCGCCTGAATGTCCACCCGGACAGCATCAGGAACGCCGTAGCCAAGGCCCGGTACGGACCGTGTTAGCGCCAGAAGTACCCTAGGCCGTTCTGACCGCAATAGCGAAAAGCACCACCCTGGAGGCCCCGCCCAGCAAGGGTTTCCAGGGTGCCCACTTCACCATCACCACGGGAATACCCCCATGCCACACGATCCCACAAGCAACACCCCCAAGGCCATCCGTAGCCCTACCTGTCCCGGCTACATCACCCAAGCCGGCGCCCCCAACGGTTGCCAGTCAAAACTCCCGGCTGGTCATACTCTCTGCCGCACCTGCGTCCTCCGATGTGGCCGTTGATGTGGCCGTCTCGAGGACGAGTGCGCGATTGATTCGCTGGGAGTTCTTCACGGACCAACGGCCTTAGCAAGACGTTGGCCTGCCCGACGGGACTCGAACCCATAACCCCCAGCTTAGAAGGCTGGTGCTCTATCCGGTTGAGCTACGGGCAGGATGCCCCGCGTGCCACGGCGCCGGTGACCGGCGGCCGCGCTTTGCGGTGCCCGACTCCTCACGGTTTGCAAACCGGACACCGACGCTGGTCGGGGTGAGAGGATTCGAACCTCCGACTTCCTGCTCCCAAAGCAGGCACGCTACCAGGCTGCGTTACACCCCGGAAGCCGGGTATTATGCCCGGGCGCGCGCAGCATGGTCAATTTGACCCGCGCGTCCCGGCATGGGTTTGAAAGTTGCTTGCAGGCCACCCGTTAATCTGCTATAGAAGCGCCTTTTTCGAAACCGGAAACCCCACGCGGATACCAGAACATGGTCGCTGAATTTCATACCCAGCAGTTCAAGCCCTACCAGCCTAAGAAGGGCGAGGTGTACATGAACCCCAAGCAGCTTGAGCACTTCCGCAAGATGCTCGCGGCGCTGAAGGACGAGTTGAGCCAGGACATCGACCGCACCGTCCACACCATGCAGGACGAGGCCACCATCTTCGCCGACCCCAACGACCGTGCCAGCCAGGAGTCGGACATGGCGCTGGAGCTGCGCAACCGCGACCGCGAGCGCAAGCTGATCAAGAAGATCGAGGAGACCATTGCCAAGATCGACGCCGGCGACTACGGCTACTGCGACAGCTGCGGGGTCGAGATCGGACTCAAGCGCCTGGAGGCCCGGCCCACCGCCACGCTGTGCATCGACTGCAAGACCCTCGACGAGCTGCGCGAGCGGCAGGTCGCGAAATAACCCCAGCCCCCAAGCCCCGCTCCCGCCCCGTCACGCTCAAGCTTGCGCCGCGCCTGCCGATGTGAAGCCGGAGCGGCTACGCATCTGGCATCGCCGGCGCGCGCGCGCCCTTGAGGCAGCACCCGGGCAAAGTCCAGCGATGGGCTATGGTCCGGACGCCTGCGCTGGCATCCGCCGCTGCAGCAAATGCGTCGTCGTGTGACGACCCCAGGCCCCGCACCCCGCGGGCAGTCGGCGACGACCGTGCGCCGCTGCGCCCTGGCAACTGAGGAGAGTTCTATGAAGCGTTGGTACAGACGGATGAGTCGGGCCATGGCAGCCCTCGCGCTGGCCGTCGCCGCGGCGTTCGGCACGAGCGCCCCGGTGCAAAGCGCGGACGTGACGCTGGAGCGCATCCGCGGCGCCGACAAGCAGCCTGGGGACTGGCTCACTTATCACCGCGACTACAAGGGCTGGCAGTACAGCCCGCTGGACCAGATCAACAGCAAGAACATCGACAAGCTGAGGGTGGCCTGGACCCACGTCATGCCGCGCTCGGTGCGCGGCCTGCAATCCATGCCGCTGGCGGTGGACGGGGTGCTCTACTACTCCGGCTCGTACAACCAGGTGTTCGCCCTCGACGGCGCAAGCGGCGAGGTGCTCTGGTACCACCAGCAGAAGCTCAACGAGGACCTGGTCTCCAAGCAGACCCACTCTCCGTACAACCGCGGGATCGCGGTGGGCCTGGGCAACGTCTACATGGGCACCCTGGACGGCAAGCTCGTGGCGCTCGACCGCAAGACCGGCCAGCTGGTGTGGGAGACCAAGCTGCTCGACTCCGAGCGACTGACGGTGGGCTTCACCGGCGCACCGCTGTTCGTCAAGGACAAGGTCATCATCGGCGCGCAAGGCGGTGAATGGCCCTATCGCGGACCGATCTTTGCCGTCGACGCCAGGACCGGCCAGGAAGCGTGGAAATTTTACACGGTGGGCGGCAACGACAGTACGCGCTCGGATGCGCGCAACACCTGGGGCAACGACTCCTGGAGGACCGGGGGCGGCGGCGGCTGGATGCCCGGGAACTACGACCCCGAGACCAACACCGTATGGTGGGGCACCGGCAACCCTGCTCCGCTGTACGACTGGTCGGGGCCGGACTTCATGACCAACGGCGCGCGTCCGGGCACCAACCTGTACACCTCCTCGGTGATCGGTCTGGACCCCGACAGCGGCGAGCTGAAGGCCTATCACCAGGAACTACCCCACGACGCCTGGGACTTCGACAGCGCGGTGGGCGAGTTCGTGATGATCGAGCGCGCCGGCAAAAAATACATCGTGCACCCGAACAAGAGCGGGTTCGTGTTCGTCTACGACCGCAAGGGCAACGTCGAGAACGTCTGGCGCGTGGTGAAGAACATCAACTTCGTACAGGACATCAAGCCCGACGGGACGCTGGTGGGACGGCGCGACCTCACCGAAGGCGCGCACAAGGACCTGTGCCCGTTCATCGCCGGCGGGGTGAGCTGGAACGCGGGCACCTACAACCCGAAGACCGGGCTGTACTACAAGGTCGGCAACGAGTGGTGCATGGACCTCACCGTGACCAAGACCGCCCCGATCCTCGAGCCGATGGCGCAGTTGAACATCGGCGCGAACTTCTCGCTGGTCAACCCGCCCGGCGAGAAGGCGCACGGGCACGTGTCGGCACACGACCCGCTGACGGGGGCGAAGAAGTGGGAGGTGCGCTTCCCCGAGCCGCCCCTGGCGAGCCTCCTGTCCACCGCCGGCAACCTGCTGTTCGTGCCGGATGCACGCGGGTACCTGCGCGCTTTCGACGCAACCGCGGGCAAGGAATTGTGGAAGCACAACAACGGCCAGGGCCACAACGGCGGCATCATCAGTTACAAGGGCAAGGACGGCAAGCAGTACGTGGCCGTGGCCACCGGCTGGGGCGGGCTGGCGGGCGACGATTACGCGAACTTCTTCGGCAAACCGTTCAACACGTTCCCGAAGGACTCGGGCGTCCTGGTAGTATTCAGTCTGCCGTAATCCAAACGGCATCTCGCCCGTTCTAGGCAAGAGCGGACGCGGCAGCCCCGGTCGGTCCCATCCACGGCTGCGTCGGGCAGCAGGCCTCGCGGAGCGCCCGCCGTCGGGCGCTGCCGACGCATGACGGCATTGTTCTTGCAAAAAGCTCCATGCAGAGCAAAGCTGCAGGAACTTCCGGCGTCCTCGCAGGACAAAGGAATAAGGCCCGGGCTCGTTCGCGTCCCGTTTTCCTTGACCTTCTCCGACATGACACGCACATGAAACTGACTGAAAGAAGCCTCAACCCGCGCCAGATCCGACACCGGCTCGGCCTCAACCAGCAGGAGTTCTGGGGCCGCATCGGCGTGACCCAGAGCGGCGGTTCGCGCTACGAGAGCGGCCGCTCCATGCCCAAGCCTGTTAAAGAACTGTTGCGCCTGGTGCACGTGGACCAGATCGACGTGCGCAAGATCACGCGTCACGACTTCCAGGTGCTCTCCTACCTCAAGAGCGCCGAGCCGGCCCTGTACAAGCGCCTGCGCCAGCAGGCCTCGTCCGGGGGGGGGTCGGTGCACAAGCGTCCGCGGCATCGCTGAGCCCGGCAGTACGTCCGAGCGGCACCAGGCGGCTGCACAGGCCGTGCCGCTCGAGGTCGGGGGGGCCCGCCATTGAGGCCGCCCCAATGCGGTGTGCCACGGCCCATCCTGCTCGGCTGATTCTGTTTGGTGACGCCCCGGCGTCCGCTCGAAGACCACCCCGGGTCTGGGGGCTTGGTCGCCTGCAAGCGCCATTCCCTGTATTATCGACGCCGGCAAATCCACGATTCGGCTGGGTCGGCGGCCCGCCGGATATCGCCGGAGGGTTGGCAGAGCGGTCGAATGCGGCGGTCTTGACAACCTGACCGCGACGCGGGCAGTTGCGGCGGAGACTAACCTTCAGGTTATGTCGGAGCCAAAACCGTTCGGAGGGTTGGCAGAGCGGTCGAATGCACCTGACTTGAAATCAGGCGTATCCGCAAGGATACCGGGGGTTCGAATCCCTCACCCTCCGCCAGCGCCCGGCCGGCCGGCAACGGCTGCGAACTTCCGCCGCACTCCCCCGGTCTGATGTAGGCAATTGACAACAAAGCGTTAAGGAGGCACTGCATGGAACAGAATTATCCGATGACCGCCCAAGGCGCAGTCCTGACGGACAGCCGACACAAGGTTCTGCGCAACACCTATCTGATGCTGGCGCTCACGCTGATCCCGACCGCGATTGGCGCGGCGATTGGCGTGAACCTGGAGTTCGGTTTCCTGCGTGCCAATCCGATCCTCTCGGCCCTCGCGATCCTGGCGGTCTTCTACGGCTGGATCTTCGCGATCGAGCGCAACAAAGACAGCGCGCTGGGCGTGGGGCTGCTGCTGGGGTTCACCTTGTTCCTGGGACTGCTGCTGGGGCCGCTGCTGCAGGTGGCCTTGGGGCTAAGCAACGGTGGGCAACTGGTGCTGCTGGCCGCCGGCGGCACGGCCGCGACTTTCTTCGGGCTCTCCGCGGTAGCTACGACGACCAAGCGCGACTTCAGCTTCCTCGGCAACTTCCTGATGGTGGGCGTGCTCGTGGTGATGCTGGCGGTGGTCGCGAACATCTTCCTCGCCAGCCCGCTCCTGCATTTGGTGCTGTGCGGCGCGTTCGTGCTGATCAGCTCGATGCTGATCCTGTACCAGCTGAGCGCCATCGTGAACGGCGGCGAGACCAACTACGTCTCCGCCACGCTCACCCTCTACATCAGCATCTACAACCTGTTCACCAGCCTGCTGCAGCTTTTGATGGCCTTCGCCGGCGGCAGCCGCGACTAGGCTTGAAAGGGCGGCTGCGGCCGCCCTTTCAAGTGAGGCGGGAGGCGTGAGGCGGTCGCGAGCGTTGTGCCAGCGCGGCTCCCTTACGCTCAGGGCGTATGCCATACGGCCGTAGAGCGACATCACCACGGCAGGTTGCCTTACTACGCTCTCCCGTCACTCCTCACCTCCCGCCTCCCGCTGTCACGCCTCCCGCCTCCCGCCTCACGCCTCCCGCCTCACGCGCTCACGCCTCACGGCAGTTCAAACAGAGCCATCGACTCGATGTGCGAGGTGTGCGGGAACATGTTCACCACCCCGGCCGCGCAGAACCGATAGCCCTTCTCGGTGACCAGCATCCCGGCGTCGCGCGCCAGCGTAGCCGGATTGCAGGACACGTAGAGCAGGCGGCGCGGCGCCTGTAACCCGAGCGCCTGGATCAGCGCAGCCGCCCCGTCGCGCGGCGGGTCAACCAGCATCTTGTCGAGCCGCGGGAGGCGCTGCAGCAGGTCGCCCGCCTGCGCGTAGAGGTTGGCCGACCAGAAGCGGGCGCGCTCGCCCAGTCCATTGCGCTGCGCGTTCTCGGTCCCGCGGCTGACCAGGTCCTCGCTGCCATCCACTCCGACCACTTGGGCCCCGCGCCGGGCCAACGCCAGCGTGAAGTTGCCCAGGCCGCAGAACAGGTCGGCCACCTGCTCGCCGGGCTGCGGATCCAGCAGCGCGATGGCGCGCCGGACCAGCACCTGGTTGGCGGCGTGGTTGACCTGGGTGAAGTCGCCTGGCTGGAACGCGAGCGTCAGGTCGAACTCGGGCAGCCGATAGAACAGCGGGCGAGCAATCGACGGATCCAGGGGCCCCAACGTGCCCGGACCGCCCGTTTGGAGGTACAGATCCACCCCATGGGCGCGGGCGAGCGCTCGCAGCACCTCGAGGTCGCGGGGCGTGGGGGGATCCAGGACGCGCAGCACCAGCACGTCGACTCCCTCGCCCACTGCGATCTCGACCTGTGGAATACGCGCAGCCAGCGAGGTCTGCGATAGCGCAGCGCGCAGCGGCGCGATCAGCGCGGAGATGCGGCCGGGCAGCACCTCGCAGGAATCCATCTCCACCACGTAGTGCGTGCGGCGCTCGTGAAAGCCCACCAGCACCCCGCCCTTGCGCGCCACCAGCCGGACCGACATGCGTGCGCGATGCCGGTATTGCCAGGCCGGGCCGTGGACAGGAGGCAGAATGGTTTCGGGCTGCACACGCCCGATACGAGTGAGGTTGTCTTCCAGGACCCGCTGCTTGATCGCGACCTGCGCACGGGTGTCCAGATGCTGCAGGCTGCAGCCGCCGCAGCGCTCATAGTGGGGACAGCGCGGCGTCACCCGCATGCTGCTCGCCTGTACGATGCGCACCGCGTTGGCCAGGTCAAAGCGCGGCTTGCGACGCCAGGTCTCGATCTCGACGCTCTCCCCGGGCAGCGCCGCCTCGATGAAGGTTACCTTCCCGGCGACGCGCGCGACACCGCGCCCTTCGAGATCGAGGGATTCGACCCGCACCGTGGTCATGCTACTGGCCGGCCGCGTGCGGCTCCGACACGGTCGGACGCTCCGTCCATGCCGCCAGGAACTGCTGCCAGTGGGCACCCGGTGAGCGTGCGAGCGTGGCGTGCACGAGCTCCGTCTCCTGCTCGTAGGCCTCGCGCGTGAGCGCCCCGCGCATGAGCTGGAAGCGCAGGAACACCAGGTAAGTATTGACGACGTCGGTCTCGCAATAGTTGCGGATCGCACCGATCTCGCCACGCTGGTAGGACTCCCACACCTGGGCCCCGCCCATGCCCAGCTTGCCGGGGAAGCCCAGCAACTGCGCCACCTCGTCCAGCGGCGCACTGGCCCGCAGCTGGTACATCGACAGCAGGTCCATCAGATCGAGGTGGCGGGTGTGATAGCGGCCGATGTAGTTGTTGTAGCGGAATTCCCGGTCCTCGTCGCCCATATCCCAGTAACGCCGCGCCTGCACCCCGTGTACCAGCGACCGATAGTGCAGCACCGGGAGATCGAAGCCGCCACCGTTCCACGACACCAGCTGCGGGGAGTATTTCTCGATTCCTTCGTAGAACCGCTGGATCAGCGCACCCTCGGGCTCGTCCGCAGCGCCCAGCGACCAGACCGTGAAGCTGTTGCGATCGCGCAGCGCACAGGCAATCGCCGCCACGCGGTGCAGGTGCAGCGGCAGGAAATCGCTGCCGATGGACTGTCGGCGGCGCTCGAACGCCATTTCCGCCACCTCGCGGTCGGCCAGGGGCGCCGCAGCAGTGTAGAGGCGGCGCAGGCCGGCAACGTCCGGGATGGTTTCGATGTCGAAAGCGAGGATCGGAGTCACAGGAGTCAGCAGGCTTAGCGGCGCGCGGCGGCACACAAATTTAACCTTCCTACGTATCCACGATTGTAGCCGATGCCCCAACCACCGGAGCCGAGCGTGCTAACATCGTGATCACTAGAACGAGCGATGTCCCGCGAGGAGAGCGTACCGTGGACGCTGCCACACGCCTCAATCCCGCCGCTTCAGCCAGTCCCGAGATCCCCGAATACGTTCGGCACCAGCGCCTGCGCCAGTGGGTGATGGAGGTCGCGAATCTGACCCGCCCGCAGCGCATCGTCTGGTGCGACGGCTCCGAGCAGGAGTACCGCCGGCTGTGCGGCGAGCTGGTCGGCAGCGGCACGCTGGTGCCGCTCGATGCCACAAGCGCCCCGGCAGCTTCCTGGCCCGCTCCGATCCCTCGCGACGTGGCGCGCGTCGAGGACCGCACCTTCATCTGCAGCATCCGCAAGGCCGACGCCGGCCCCACCAACAACTGGGTGGACCCGCGCGAGATGAAGGCGCGCCTGCGCCAGCTGTTCGAGGGCAGCATGCGCGGGCGCACGATGTACGTGGTGCCGTTTGCGATGGGCCCGATCGGCTCGCCCATCTCGCACATCGGCGTGGAGATCACCGACTCGGCCTACGTCGCGGTGAGCATGCGCATCATGACGCGGATGGGCCGCGCCGCCGTGGATGCGCTCGGCGACGACGGCACCTTCGTGCCCTGCCTGCACTCGGTGGGCATGCCGCTCGCGCCCGGCCAGCACGACGTCGCCTGGCCCTGCAACCGCGAGCACAAGTACATCGTGCATTTCCCGGAAGAGCAATGCGATCTGGTCGTTCGGCAGCGGCTACGGCGGCAACGCGCTGCTCGGCAAGAAGTGCTTCGCGCTGCGCATCGCCTCGGCCATGGGCCGGGAGCAGGGCTGGCTGGCCGAGCACATGCTGATCCTGGGCGTGGAGTCGCCGAACGGCGAGAAGACCTATGTCGCTGCCGCCTTCCCCAGCGCCTGCGGCAAGACCAACTTCGCGATGCTGATCCCGCCCGCCGCCTTCGCCGGATGGAAGGTCACGACGGTGGGCGACGACATCGCCTGGATCAAGCCCGGACCGGACGGCGCGCCTCTACGCGATCAATCCCGGAGTTCGGCTTCTTCGGCGTTGCGCCCGGCACCTCGCGCAAGTCCAATCCCAACGCCATGGCCACGCTCGAGCGCAACTGCATCTTCACCAACGTGGCGATGACCGAGGACGGCGACGTGTGGTGGGAGGACATGACGGAGCAGCCGCCGGCCCGCCTGATCGACTGGCAGGGGCAGCCCTGGACGGCGGGCTGCGGGCGCAAGGCCGCCCACCCCAATGCGCGCTTCACGGTGCCGGCCGCGCAGTGCCCGTCCATCGACGACCGCTGGGAGCATCCCGCGGGCGTGCCGATCTCGGCCTTCATCTTCGGCGGCCGCCGCAGTCAAGGCGTGCCGCTCGTCTACGAGACCTTCAACTGGGCCGACGGCGTGTACGCGGCCGCCACCATGGGCTCGGAGACCACCGCCGCCGCCGCCGGCAAGACCGGCGAAGTGCGCCGCGACCCCTTCGCCATGCTGCCTTTCTGCGGCTACCACATCGGCGACTACTTCGACCACTGGCTGAAGTTGGGCCGCCACGTCACCAATCCCCCGCGCATCTTCTGCGTGAACTGGTTCCGCAAGGGCGCGGACGGCAAGTTCCTGTGGCCGGGCTACGGCGAGAACATGCGCGTGCTCAAGTGGATCGTGGAGCGCTGCCACGGCCGGGCGCAGCGCCGCCGAGAGCGTGCTGGGCTGGATGCCGCGCCGCGCGCGATCTGGAATGGTCGGGCCTGGACTCGGTGTCGGACGCGCAGTTCGCGGAGCTGATGGCGCTCGAGCGCGACACCTGGATCGAGGAGCTGCTGCTGCACGAGGAGCTGTTCGTGAAGCTCTACGACAAGCTGCCCAAGGAGTTCGTGCTCAAGCGCGAGCTGCTGCTCGCCAGCCTGTGGCGCTCGCCCGAGCGCTGGACCGTGCCGGAACGATGCTAACCAACCTCAACGCAAAGCCGCAAAGAGCGCAAAGGCAGAGCATGGATACGCATAGGGACTGATTTGCGCTTCCGGTGATGCCGTGCCGTTTCCCGCCTCGAAAGAGGTCAGAGGCCTGATAGCCCATGTCACTTCTGCGTTCTCTGCGTCCTTTGCGTCTTTGCGTTGAGACGTCAGCGGTAGTTACTGCGCGAGCAGCCACTCGACGTAGCGCGGCACGCCCTGCTCCACCGTCAGGAACGGCGCTGTGCAGCCCGCCGCGCGCAGCCGCGTGAGGTCGGCCTGAGTGAAGCTCTGGTACTTCTCCTTCAGCCCGGCCGGGAAGGGCACGTACTCGATGAGGCGCTTGGACAGCATCTGCTCGAGGTCGAGCGCGGGCTCGCCCTGGCTGCGCGCGCACGGCATTGATGGTGGCTGCGGCCACCTCGTTGAACGTCTGCGCGCGGCCGGTTCCGACGTTGAAGATCCCGCGTGCCTTCGGGATGCTCGAGGAAATGCAGGTTCACCGCCACGACGTCGTCCACCGATACGAAGTCGCGGCGCTGCTCGCCGGCGGCGTAGCCGCCGCTGCCCTCGAACAGCTTGACGCATCCCTCGCCTGCGATACTGGTTGAAGAAGTGGAAGGCGACGGATGCCATGCGCCCCTTGTGCGCCTCGCGCGGACCGTAGACGTTGAAGTAGCGCAGCCCGACCACCTGCGCGGTGTTCTCGCGCCAGCGCCGGCGCACCAGATGGTCGAACAGGAACTTGGAGTAGCCGTAGACGTTGAGCGGCGTCTCTCCGCTGCCGGATCCTCGCGGAACGCGGGCCCCGCGCCATACACCGCCGCCGAGGAGGCATAGATCAAGGGGATCTCCTCGGCCTGACAGTACTCCAGCAACTCCGCCGAATAGCGGTAGTTGTTCTCCATCATGTAGCGGCCGTCGCTCTCCATGGTGTCCGAGCAGGCGCCCTGGTGCAGTACCGCCGCGATCTCGCCGTCGAAGGCGCCCGCGCGCGAGCTGGCCCAGGAACGCGTCCTTGTCCAGGTAGTCGGCGATGGCGCAGTCCACCAGATTGCGGAACTTGTCGCCGCGCGTGAGGTTGTCCACGGCCACGATGTCGGTCTCGCCACGCCCGTTCAGCGCCATCACCAGATTGGCGCCGACAAACCCGGCCGCACCCGTGACAATGATCATGGGTCTTCCTGGAACAACTCTTCGGGCCGCACCACTGCGGTGCCGAGTTTCCCGACAACGATGCCGGCCGCACGGTTGGCCCAACGCACCGCGTCCGCCAGGCTCCAGCCCTGCCGCCAGCATCACCCCGAGTGTGGCGATCACCGTGTCGCCCGCACCAGTCACGTCGAAGACTTCCTTGGCCATGGCGGGAACCGCCAGCACCTCACGCTCGGTGATCAGAGTCATGCCTTCCTCGCTGCGCGTGACCAGCAGGGCGCCGACCTCCAGTTCCTCGCGCAGCTTCTGCGCCCGCGCCACGAAGTCGGCCTCATTCTTCCAGGTGCCCACGACCTCGCGGAACTCGCCGCGGTTGGGGGTCAGCAGCGTCGCGTGCCGGTATTTCTCGTAGTCGTCGCCCTTGGGATCGACGAGCACGGACTTGCCGGCCGCGCGCGCCGTGAGGATCATGCGGCCGACGTGTGTCAGCGCACCCTTGGCGTAGTCCGACAGGATCACCACCTGCGCCGCGCGCAGGCAGGCTTCGAAGTCGTTGAGCTTTGCCTCCAGCGCGGTTTGCGCCGGCAGGTCCTCGAAGTCGATGCGCAGCAGCTGCTGCTGCCTGCCGATGACACGCAGCTTCACGGTGGTGTGCAGGGCGGCGTCGCGCGTGAGGCGCGCCGAGACCCGCTCCTGGCCCAGCAGGCGGATCAAGCTGGCGCCGGCCTCGTCTTCGCCCACGACGGCGAGCAGCTCCACCGCGGCACCCAGCGCCGCGGCATTGCGCGCTACGTTGGCAGCGCCGCCGGGCCGCTCCTCGCGGCGCCCGATCCGGACCACCGGGACCGGGGCCTCCGGCGAGATGCGGCTGACGTCGCCGAACCAGTACCGATCCAGCATCACGTCGCCGACCACCAGCACATGCGCGGAGGAAAGATCAGGACGGGTCACGCTTCTGGGTTACGCTGCGGTCACGCTTTTCGGTCACGCTCTGCCGATCGAGTGGTACTCCAGCCCGGCTGCCTTCACCACGGCAGGATCATACAGGTTGCGGCCGTCGAAGATGAGCGGCTGCTTGAGGCGGCGCCTGATCTCGCCGAAATCCGGGCTGCGAAACTCCTTCCACTCGGTGACTATGACGAGCGCATCGGCCCCGTCCAGGCACCCCAGGGGGGAGTCGCTGAGGGATACCCGCGGCTCGCCGCCATAGATGCGCGCCGCCTCCTCCATCGCGATCGGGTCGTAGGCGGCGATCCGACCGCCGCGGGCGAGGACGCCGTCGATGAATACCCGGCTGGGTGCTTCGCGCATGTCGTCGGTATTCGGCTTGAACGCCAGCCCCCATACGGCAAAGCGCTTGCCCTCGAGGTCCGCGCCCAGCCGCACCCCGAGCTTCTCCAGCAGGACCAGCTTCTGGGCCTCGTTGGCGTCCTCCACGGCTCTGAGGATGCGCAACCGCGCGCCGTTGTCCTCGGCGGTGCGCTGCAGGGCGCGCACGTCCTTGGGAAAGCAGGAGCCGCCGTAGCCGGCGCCAGCGTAAAGAAAATCATAGCCGATGCGCGGGTCCGAGCCGATGCCGCGGCGCACCTGCTCGATGTTCGCGCCGAGCCGCTCGGCCAGGTTGGCCAGCTCGTTCATGAAGGAGATGCGGGTGGCGAGCATCGCGTTGGCCGCGTACTTGGTGAGCTCCGCCGACCTCACGTCCATGATCAGCATACGTTCATGGTTGCGCTGCAGGGGTGCGTACAAGGCGCGCATGAGTTGCGCCGCGCGCTCCTCGTCGGTGCCCACGATGATGCGATCCGGCTTCATGAAGTCCTCGACCGCCGCACCTTCCTTCAGGAATTCGGGATTGGAAACCACGCTGAACGGCACCTCGACGCCGCGCTCGACCAGAGCCGCGGCGATGGCCTGGCGCACCAGATCCGCAGTTCCTACCGGCACGGTCGACTTGTCGACGATGATTCGATGCTCGGTCATATGGCGGCCTACGTTGCGCGCCGCAGCCAGGACGTAGCGCAGGTCGGCCGAACCGTCCTCGTCCGGGGGGGTGCCCACGGCGATGAGCTGGAACTGGCCGTGACGCACGCTCGCCTCGACGTCGGTGGTAAAGCGCAGCCGCCCGGCCTGGGCGTTGTGCCGGACCAGGGGCTCCAGGCCCGGCTCGTAGATCGGCAGCTCGCCCGAGTTGAGCAGGTCGATCTTGGCCTGGTCCAGGTCGAGGCACAGAACGTCGTTGCCCAGATCCGCCAGGCAGGCGCCGGACACGAGGCCGACGTAACCGGTTCCGATGATGGTGACTTTCACACACTACCTTCAGTGCAAATGGGGTACACGCGGCGAGCGCGAGCGGATCAACTCCGCGTGCGCACGGCGCTCTCCACTTCCCTGTTGATGGCTGCCAGCGCCGTCAGCGGATCGGCGGCGCGGGTCACTGGACGACCGACCACCAGGAAGCTTGCGCCCATCAGGACGGCCTCCCCGGGCGTCACGATGCGCTTCTGATCACCGGCCGCATCGGCCGAGGTGCGGATGCCGGGGGTGACCAGCAGGAAGGCTTCGCCCAGGCGGCTGCGCAGCTCCGGTCCTTCGAGGGCCGAGCAGACCACACCGTCCAACCCACAGGCCTGCGCAAGACCCGCCAGCCGCAGCGCCGCGCTCTGCGGCGTCCCCTCGATTCCGATCTCCCGCAGGTCCGCCTCCGAGTGGCTGGTGAGGACGGTGACGGCGACCAGCAGGGGACGCGCCCGCGCGCCCTCGAGGGCCTCGCGCGCGGCCGTCAACATGGCCCGGCCGCCCAGAGCGTGGATGTTGAGCATCCAGACTCCCAGCCCGACTGCCGCCTTGCAGGCCTGGGCCACGGTGTTGGGGATGTCATGGAATTTGAGGTCCAGGAATATATCGAAGCCCCGTTGCACCAGCGTTTCAACCAGCTTCGGGCCGGCCGCAGTGAACAGCTCCTTGCCTACCTTGAGCCGGCAGGCCGCAGGTGACAAGCGTGCCACCAGCGCCAACGCCGACTCGGCGTCCGGGTAGTCGAGCGCAACGATCACGCGTGGCCCGGTGTCGGTGTCCGTCATACAGCTTGTGTGCTTGCCACGCTCGCAAACTTCACGCAGCCAGCTCCCGCTCCTCGCTGCGCCTGGGAGGATAGGTCTCCCAGCCGTGGCAGGCCGGACAGTGCCAATAAAACTGGCGCGCTTTGAATCCGCACTCGTCGCAACGATACAGTGCCAGGCTGCGGGTGTGCTCATGGACCAGGTTGCGGATGAGCTCGAGATCGCGGCGCCGTTCCAGCGGCGCCTCCAGCATCTGCGCCTCGAGCAGCTTGTCCAGCCCCAGCAGAGTGGGGGTGCGGCGCAGCTCGCCGCGCACCAGCTCGTTGGCCGCCCCCGGACCCTCACGCTCCAGGACGGTATGGAAGACGAGGTTGAGCAGGTCGAGGGAGGGATAGCTCGTCGAGGTAGCCACGCAGCAGCGCCAGCCCTTCGTCGGCGCGGCCCAGCTGCTTGTGCGCAGCCAGCAGCTTTTCGGCCACCAGCGTCAGGTAGGCCGGGTTCTGCGCCTCGACCCGCTTCCACGCCTCGGTTGCCTCCTCCGGGCTGCCCTCGGAAAGCGCCAGGTCGCCCAGCAGGAAATGCGCGCGCACGCACCTGCGGTTCACGCTCAGGGCGTTCTCCAGGATGCCGCGCGCCGCCTCCGTACGCCCATGCACCATCTCGGCCTGTGCCATCTCGCAATAGAAGTGGGCGATCTCCTTGGCGCTGGAGTGGCCCGCCACGCTGTCCAACTTCTGCGAGGCCTCGATGGCTTTCTGCCAGTCCTTCTCCTGTTCGTAGATCTCGAGGAGGAACTTCAACGCCGGCTGCTCGTAGGCCGTGCCCTCCAGCTTCAGGAACAGCGGCCTCGGCGCGGTCCAGCAGGCCGGCTTTGAGATAGTCCTGGGCCAGCTCGTAGAGCGCGACCACGCGCTGGTCGTTGCCGAGGTCGGCACGATCCACCAGGTTCTGGTGCATGCGGATGGCGCGCTCGACCTCGCCGCGCCGGCGAAACAGGCTGCCCAGCGCGAAGTGCAGCTCGACCGTTTGCGGATCGACCTTGACCACCTCGATGAACGCCTCGATGGCCTTGTCGGGCTGCTGATTGATCAGGAAGTTCAGACCTTTGAAATACGACGACGGGAGTGCGCGCGATTCCGTGAGCAGCTGCTTGATGTCCACCCGCGCGGCCAGCCAGCCCAACGCGAAGAACAGCGGGAAGCCCAGCAGCAACCACCAGTACTCGAATTCCATCCTGCTAGCCTAGCTTAGAGCAGCTCCGGGTCGGGCTGACGGCTGGGGCGTGCTTCGGAGGCTTGTTCGGCCGCCGCCTGCCGCAGCTGACCGATCTCGCGGCGCTGGCGGTTCACCAGGCCCAGCAGGGCCACCACCCCGAGCACCGCGCCGGCCACGAAGAAGAGCAGCAGAACCAGGGAAAGCGGGGCACTCCACTCCTGCCCGAGGAAATAGCGCAGGGTAATCAGCTCGGAGTTCTTCAGCGCGAAACCGGCCAGGAGGAGAAACAGGACTGCTTTTGCGACCCAGCCCAGAAGGCGCACTGCTGTTCCCTAAGGCCTAGGCCTGCTCGGCGTGTTCCTGCCGCTTCGCATCCACCCGCTCGCGCAATTCCTTCCCGGCCTTGAAATGAGGAACGTACTTGGCCGGCACCTGCACCTTCTCGCCGGACTTGGGGTTGCGCCCCACTCGCGGCGGGCGATAGTTCAGACCGAAGCTGCCGAACCCGCGAATCTCGATGCGCTGCCCCTCCGCCAGGCTCTTGGACATCGCATCGAGAATCATCTTGACCGCCAACTCGGCATCGCTGGCCACCAGCTGCGGGAAGTGCGCCCGCCAGCCGCGAAATCAACTCCGACTTCGTCATGGCTACCCTTTTGTTCTTGCCGGCGGCCCGGTCCAACGCGTGCGCCTGCAGGACCAGCGCCAGGACAGACACCGGGATCGGACCCCGGCTCTGTCGACGTTGCGACGAGCTTCCGTTACTGCCCCGTGTTCTTCGTATCCATCTTGGCCTTCAGCAACGCCCCCAGATTGGTGGTGCCCGCACCCGGCGCGCTGTCCTGCGAGTGCTTCTGCAGGGCCTCGCTTTCCTCGGCGACGTGCTTGGCCTTGATGGAAAGGTTGATCGCGCGGTTCTTGCGGTCGACGTTGATGATCATGGCATTGACCGCGTCGCCTTCCTTCAGATGCGTGCGGATGTCCTCGACCCGGTCGCGTGCGACTTCCGAGGCACGCAGGTAGCCTTCAACATCACCTTCCAGTGCGACCACCGCTCCCTTGGCGTCGACAGACTTGACCTTGCCGTCCACCACGCTGCCCTTTTCGTGCCTGGCGACATAGTTGTTGAACGGATCGCCTTCCAGCTGCTTGATCCCCAGTGAGATGCGCTCGCGCTCGACATCGATGGCGATGACGACCGCTTCCACCTCGTCGCCCTTCTTGTACTGGCGCACCGCCTCCTCGCCCGGCAGGGTCCAGGACAGGTCGGACAAGTGCACCAGGCCGTCGATGCCCCCCGGCAAACCGATGAACACGCCGAAGTCGGTGATCGACTTGATCTGTCCCTTGACCTTGTCGGCCTTCTTGTAGTTGGCAGCGAACTCCTCCCACGGGTTGGGCATGCACTGCTTCATCCCCAGCGAGATGCGGCGGCGGTCCTCGTCGATCTCCAGGATCATCACCTCGACTTCGTCGCCCACCTGAACCACGCGCGAGGGATGCACGTTCTTGTTGGTCCAGTCCATCTCGGACACGTGCACCAGGCCTTCGATGCCGGATTCGATCTCGACGAAAGCACCGTAGTCGGTGAGGTTGCTCACCTTGCCGAACAGCCGGGTGTTGGGCGGATAGCGGCGCGAGATGCCGACCCATGGGTCTTCGCCGAGCTGCTTCAAACCCAGCGAGACGCGGTTCTTCTCCTGGTCGAACTTGAGCACCTTGGCGGTGACCTCGTCGCCCACGGCCAGCACCTCCGAGGGGTGCTTGACGCGGCGCCACGCCAGGTCGGTGATGTGCAGCAGGCCGTCGATGCCGCCCAGGTCCACGAACGCGCCGTAGTCGGTGATGTTCTTGACCACGCCCTTCACCACCGCGCCTTCCTGCAGGGTCTCGAGCAGCTTCTGGCGTTCCTCGCCCGCCGAGGCCTCGAGCACGGCGCGGCGCGACACGACGACGTTGTTGCGCTTGCGGTCGAGCTTGATGACCTTGAACTCGAGCTGCTTGCCCTCGTAGGGATTGGTGTCCTTGACGGGACGCAGATCGACCAGCGACCCCGGCAGGAATGCTCGGATGCCGTTGATCATGACGGTGAGCCCGCCCTTGACCTTGCCGTTGACCAGCCCCTGGACCACGGTGCCCTGCTCCAGAGCGGCTTCGAGCTCGTGCCAGGCTGCCAGGCGCTTGGCCTTCTCGCGCGACAGCCGGGTTTCGCCGTGCCCGTCCTCCAGCGCCTCGATGGCGACCGAGACGAACTCGCCGGGCTGCACCTCGAGCTCGCCGCGGTCGTTCTTGAACTCCTCGGTCGGGATATAGCTCTCCGACTTGAGGCCGGCATTGACGACGACGAAGTTGGGGTCGACGCGGACCACTTCGGCGGTGATGACTTCGCCTGCACGCATCTCTTTGCGCGACAGGCTCTCCTCGAACAGCGCAGCGAAATTCTCGGCTATGTCGGGGGCTTTGGTGGGGGGGGTGGGGGTGGCGGTGGTAATCACAGGCAATAGTTACTCATGGAAAAACCCATCGGCACATTGATTGACGGGGCAAGTTGATGACTTTCCCATTCGGGCAGCTGCACGCACATCGCACACCGACGCCGGACAGGGGCTATTTGCTGCGAATCTCCTCGAACCAATCCAGCACCTGCTGGCTGGCCTGCTCGACGCTCAGGCCGGTAGTATCGAGGACGCGGGCATCATCGCACTGGACGAGCGGGGCCACCTCGCGGTTGGCGTCGCGCGCGTCGCGTGCGTTGATGTCCTGCAAAAGGGTGGGAAGTCTAGCATCGATTCCTTTTTCCATCAACTGTTTATGGCGGCGGCGGGCGCGTTCCTCCGGGCCGGCCGTGAGAAACACCTTGAGCTGCGCCTGCGGGAACACCACCGAGCCCATATCGCGACCGTCGGCGACCAGCCCAGGGGGCTGGCGGAACGCCCGCTGGCGCTCGAGCAGCGCGGCGCGCACCGGCTGCAGGCCCGCCACCCGCGAGGCGGCGGCCGATACTTCCTCGGTGCGCAGCGCCGCGGTCGCCGGCTCGCCCGCCAGCAGCACGGTGTCGCCCTGGAAGCTGCAGTCGAGGTCCCGGGCCACCCCGGCGAGCGCCTGACCGTCATCGAGATCGACCCCGGAACGCAGGGCCTGCAGCGCCACGAGCCGGTAGAGCGCCCCACTGTCCAGGAACCGGAACCCGAGGGCTTCGGCGACCCGCCGCGCTACTGTCCCCTTGCCCGAGGCCGACGGCCCGTCGATGGCGATAACCGGTACCTCCGCGTGGAGCAACGCGGGCCGACGGCTCGGACGCCACGGCCCCGCCCGGCGAGGTGACCAAAGCGAAGCGCTCGAAGTAGTCCGGGAAGGTCTTGGCCACGCACCCCGGGTCGTTGATGCGGATTGGCACCCCGGCCAGAGCGACCAGCGAGAAGCACATGGCGATGCGGTGGTCGTCGTAGGTGTCGATGGAGGCGTGAGGCGTGAGGCGTGAGGCGTGAGGCGGCGCTACGACTAGGTAGTCGGGCCCCTCTTCCACTGCCGCGCCGACTTTGCGCAGCTCGGTGGCCATGGCGGTAATGCGGTCGGTTTCCTTGACCCGCCAGCTGGCGATGTTGCGCAGCCTGCATGGGCCGTCGGCGAAGAGGGCGACCACCGCCAGGGTCATTGCGGCGTCGGGAATGTGGTTCAGGTCGAGGTCGAAGGCCTTCAGCCCGCCGGCGCCGGGGGCGCGCGCCTCGATCCAGTTATCTCCGAAGTCCACAGCCGCGCCCATTGCCTGCAGAGCGTCGGTGAAGCGCACATCGCCCTGGATACTGTCGCGCCCCACCCCCAGGACCCGCACCGGACCGCCGCCGATAGCGCCGGCGGCGAGAAAATACGAGGCGCTGGAGGCATCGCCCTCGACATGGTAGGCGCCGGGGCTCGCATAGCCACCAGCCGGCACCGTAAAGCCTTCCCAGTCGCGGCGCTCGACCGTGAGGCCGAACCGAGCCATCAGATTGAGCGTGATCTCGATATAGGGCCTGGAGATGAGCTCGCCCTCGACCCGCACCTCGCAGGCGCGGCCGGTCAGTGGCAGCGCCATCAGCAGCGCGGTCAGGAACTGGCTGGACACCTCGCCGCGCACGCTCAGGGGCCGGTTCACATTGATCCGCGCCGGCAGGATCTCCAGCGGCGGGAAGCCGTCCCGACCGAGATAGCGGATCTGTGCCCCGGCCTGGCGCAGGGCATCTACCAGGTCGCCGATGGGACGCTCGTGCATGCGCGGCACGCCGGACAACCGGTAGTGCCCATCGGACAGGGCGAGCGCGGCGGTAAGCGGGCGGAATGCCGTGCCGGCATTGCCGAGAAACAGATCGGCTTGCTTCACGGGAAACGCCCCGGCGCGGCCCCGCACGCGCAGCACTTCGGGATCGGCGCCGCGCTCGGACGCAATCCCGAGGGCCTCGAGCGCCTCCAGCATCCGGTCCACGTCGTCGGAGGCGAGCAGGGCGTGGATCTCGGTGGCACCTTGTGCGAGCGCAGCCAGCAGCAACGTGCGGTTGGAGATGCTCTTCGAGCCCGGCAGTTGCACGCTGCCGCGCGCTCGCGCCAGCGGCGGCAGATCGAGAAAAGGCGGATAGCCGGCCACCGCTGGCTCGCGCTATGAACGCTGCAGCCAGCGGCTGCGGGCAGCCTGTGCCGCCTCGAAGACGCGCTGTACGCTCGCTGCATCGCCGTCGCGGATGCTGTTGGCGAGCGCCGCGAGCTCGGATTGGAACCCCTCGATCTCGTGCAGCAGCATGTCGCGGTTCGCCACGCAGATGTCGCGCCACATCTCCGGAGAGCTGCCGGCGATTCGGGTGAAATCACGGAAGCCCGCCCCGGCGAAGGAGAACAGCTCCGCAGCGTCGGGCCGCGCCGCGATCATCGACACCAGGGCAAAGGCCAGTGCGTGCGGCAGATGGCTGACCGCCGCGAAGATCTGGTCGTGGCGTAGCGGGTCCATTTGCACTGTCCGGGCGCCGCCCAGGCGCCAGGCCGCCTCGACGCGGCTGCAGGCCTCGGGAGCGGTCTCGGGCAGGGGGGTGAGCACGACGAGCCGGTTCTGAAACAGTGCGGCCGTGGCTGCTTCCACGCCGGAGCGCTCCGCTCCGGCGATAGGGTGGGCCGGTACGAACTGCGCGAGCTTCCCGCTCAAGTGCTGGCGGGCAGCCTCAGCAACATCGCGCTTGGTACTGCCAGCGTCGGTCACCACACAACCCGGCTTCAGATTCGGCGCGATTTGCCCGAGCAGCGCGCCGGTCTGCTGCACCGGTACGGCCACCAGCACGAAGTCGGCATCGTGTACTGCTGCGCGCGCGTCCTCGGCGATCTCGTCGATCACGCCCAGGTCGAGCGCTCGCTCGAGGTTGGCGCGGCTGCGACCGACGCCAACCACGCGGGTCACGGCGTCGGCCTGCTTGAGGGCAGCCGCGAACGAGCCGCCGATCAAGCCCACACCGAAGACAGCCAACTTACGCAGCTTCAATCCACTCAACCTGACACCTATCACGCGTGCAGCGCGGCTTCCAGCGCCCGCAGGAAGCGCGCGTTTTCCGATTCCACGCCAACGGTTACGCGCAGGTGCTCCGGCAGGCCGTAGGCGCCCACCGGCCGCACGATCACACCTTGCCGCAGCAGGCGCTGGTAGACCGCACCGGCGTCGCCCACCCGCACGGTGACGAAGTTGCCCAAGGAAGGAATGGAGTCGAGCTTCAGGCGCTCGAAGGCCCGGGTGAGCTGATCCATCCCGTCGTCGTTGACCCGCCGGCTGCGCTGCACGAACGCCTGGTCGCGCAGGGCCGCCACGGCGGCGGCCTGCGCCAGGCTGTTGACGTTGAACGGCAGGCGCACACGGTTGAGCAGGTCGCAAATCTCAGGATGGGCCAGCGCGAATCCGACCCGCAGCCCCGCCAGGCCGTAGGCCTTGGAGAAGGTGCGGGTGATGACGAGGTTGGGGTAGTGCTCCAGCCAACCCATGCTGTCGACCCGCAACGCGTCGGGGAGGTACTCGTGGTAGGCCTCGTCCAGCACGACGATGACGCGGCGTGGCACGCGCGCCAACAGCGCCTGCACCTGCTCTGCGGGAGCGAAGGTCCCGGTAGGGTTGTTGGGATTCGCGATCCACAGCACGCGCGTGTGTTCGCGCACCGCGGCGGCCATGGCGGGCAGATCGTGGCCGAAGGCACTCGCCGGGACCTCGATCGCGGTGGCGCCCACCGCCTGGGTGGCGAGCGGATAGACCACAAAGGCGTGCTGGGAGAACACCGACGAGGTGCCGGGGGCGAGAAACGCGCGGGCGACCAGCTCGAGAACGTCGTTGGACCCGCTGCCCAGCACCAATTGCTCGGGACGCACGCGGTAGTGGGCGCACAGCGCCTGCTTGAGGTCGAAGCCGTTGCCGTCCGGATAGCGCGCCAGCTCCGGGAGCTGAGCCGAGATCGCGGCATGCGCCAGCGCACTCGCGCCCAACGGGTTCTCGTTGGAAGCGAGTTTGACGATGGTCGCCTCCTCCAGGCCCATCTCGCGCGCCAGGTCCGAGACCGGCTTGCCCGGCTGATAGGGCGCAATGGCGCGGACGTACGAGGGTGACAGTTCGCAGGCGTCTAGCATTTTCCTCAAGCCTATCTAAACCGAATTCACAGGATTAACAGGATTTCTCAGGATTAACAGGATTGACTTCCCAGTTGCAGGCTGCGGCGT
The DNA here is from genome assembly GCA_963827575.1 of uncultured beta proteobacterium. Classification (GTDB taxonomy): domain Bacteria; phylum Pseudomonadota; class Gammaproteobacteria; order Burkholderiales; family SHXO01; genus SHXO01. Next base: position 116,164 of record CAWHCG010000013.1, on the reverse strand, counting down.
CTGGATTCGAATCCAACCCTGTCGATCCTGCAATCCTGTAGGTCCGAATGCCAACCGCTCGGCTTCTGCATTGAACTGCGAGAAGTAATCCTGTTAATCCTGAGAAATCCTGTTAATCCTGTGAATTCCTTCAGCTCACACTGCTGCCGGGTACGAGCCGAGGATCTTCAAGAACGACGCGCGCTCGCCGAGCTCCTGCAGGGCGGCGGCCACGCTCGGATCGCGCTGGTGGCCCTCGATATCGACGAAGAAGACGTACTCCCACATCCCGGTGCGCGAAGGACGCGATTCCATCCGCGTCATGCTCACGCCGTGCCGTGCGAGCGGCTCCAGCAGAGCGTGCATCGCCCCAGGGCGATTGAGCGCCGACATCACCAGCGACGTCTTGTCCTGGCCAGACGGCGGCACGTCGAAGTGACCGATGACGACGAAGCGAGTGGTGTTGTTGGGATTGTCCTCGATGTTCTCGGCCAGCAGGTTGAGCTCGTACAGCGCTGCCGCGGCGCGCCCGGCCACGGCAGCGGACCCTTCCTCCTGGCTCGCCTGGCGCGCAGCCTCGGCATTGCTCACCACCGGCACGCGCTCGGCGCGCGGCAGCTGCTGGTTGAGCCATTCGTGGCACTGGCCCAGGCTCTGGCTATGGGCGTAGACGCGCGCGACGGCAGCGCGGTCACCGGCACGACTCATCAGGCATTGGTGGACCGGCAGCAGCACCTCGCCGCACACCTTGGCGGCGGTGGCAAGCAGAAGGTCCAACGTGCGTCCCACTGCGCCGTCGGTGCTGTTTTCCACCGGCACGACGCCGAAGGACACCTGGCGGCCTTCGACCTGGCGGAACACCTCGTCGATGGAGGCGCAGGGCACGCCCTGTACCGAGCCGCCGAAGCGCTTGACCGCCGCTTCCTCGCTGAAGGTGCCGCGCGGGCCGAGGAACGCCACGGCCATGGACTCCTCCAGCGAGCGGCAGGCCGAAATCACCTCGGTGAACAGGTGCACCACCGCCTCCGCAGACAGCGGACCGGGATTGGCCGCCACGACCCGCCTCAGCACCTGGGCCTCGCGCTCGGGCCGGTACACCGGGCCGTTGCCCTTCAGCCCGCCGATGCGCTGCGCGAGATCGGCGCGCTCGTTCGCCAGCGCGAGGAGCTGATCGTCGACGGCGTCGATGCGGTCGCGCAGGATGCGGATCTCGTCGCTCACACCAGTTCCGCTTCAGGCGGGAAGATAGCGGACCATCAGCACCCCCTCGATCGCGGCCAGCTGACGGGTGACCTGCGGGGACAACGGGCTGTCCACATCAACCAAAGTGTAGGCCATGTCGCCCTTGGACTTGTTCAGCATGTTGTGGATGTTCAGCCCCGCGCTGGCCATCGCCGTGGAAATCTGACCGAGCATGTTCGGCACGTTGGCATTGGCGATGCCGACCCGGTAGGGCGATTCTCTGTCCATCAGCACGTCGGGGAAGTTGACGGCGTTGCGGATGTTGCCGTGCTCGAGGAAATCGCGCAGCTGACTGGCCACCATCACCGCGCAGTTGTCCTCGGCCTCGCGGGTAGAGGCTCCCAGGTGCGGCAGCGCCACGACCCCTGGGTTGCCCTCCAAGCGCTCGCTGGGGAAGTCGCACACGTAGTACTTCAGGCGCTTGGCCGCCAACGCCTCGGCGACGGCGCCCGCGTCGACCACACCGTCGCGGGCGAAGTTGAGCAGCACTGCGCCGTGGCGCAGCAGGCTGAGCCGACCGGCGTTGATCAGATGCCGGGTGGCCGGCACCAGCGGTACATGCAGCGTCACGAACTCGCTGCTCTTGAGCACCTCCTCGATGCTGTGCGCTTTGCGCACCTGGGATGGCAGGCTCCAGGCCGCCTCCACGGTAATCTCGGGGTCGAACCCCAGCACCTGCATGCCCAGCTTGATGGCCACATCGGCCACCAGGCTCCCGATCCGACCCAGGCCGATGACACCCAGGGTGCGGTGCGGCAGCTCGATGCCGCCATAGTGCTTCTTGTTGTCCTCCACCAGCTTGTCGAGCTCGGCATCGCTGCCGCGCAGCCCGTCCACGAAGCGCACGGCCGGGACGATGTTGCGGGCGCTCATCAGCAGCCCGGCCAACACCAGCTCCTTGACTGCGTTGGCGTTGGCGCCGGGGGCGTTGAACACCGGCACGCCGCGCCGGCTCATCGCCTGCACGGGAATGTTGTTGGTGCCGGCGCCGGCCCGGCCGATCGCACGCACCGTGTCGGCGATCTCGATGTGGTGCATGTCCTGTGAGCGCAGCAGGATTGCGTCCGGGCGCTCGAGGTGACTGCCCACCTCGTAGCGGTCCGCCGGCAGCAGCTTGAGTCCGGCGTGCGAGATCGAGTTCAGCGTGAGAATGCGCAGGTGCTCAGCCATTCGCGTTCAACCGTGCGCGCGCTCGAACTCCTGCAGGAACTCCACCAGTACGCGCACGCCCTCGAGCGGCATCGCATTGTAGATGGAGGCCCGCATGCCACCGACCGAACGGTGGCCCTTGAGCTGGAGCAGTCCGCGTTGCCGGGCCTGCTGCAGGAAAGCCTCGTCCAGGCTCGCGTCGCTGAGCGTGAAGGGCACGTTCATGCGCGAGCGGTCCTCCCTTGCCACCGGGCTGGCGTAGAACCGGCTCGCATCCAGAGCGTCGTAGATGAGCCCGGCCTTGGCGATATTGACCTTCTCCATCTCGGCGAGCCCGCCGCGCCGCTTCAGCCACTGGAGCACCAGGCCGGCCACGTACAGCGCATGGGTCGGCGGCGTGTTGTACATGGACTCGTTGTCGGCCTGGATCTTGTAGTCGAACATCGACGGCGTGGAAGCCGGCGCGTGACCGATGAGGTCCTCGCGCACGATGACGATGGTGAGCCCCGCCGGCCCGATGTTCTTCTGAGCGCCGGCGTAGATCAGTCCGAACCGGCTGACGTCCAGGGGACGCGACAGCAGGCTGGAGGACAGGTCGCACACCAGGGGGACCGCGCCGGTGTCGGGGATCCAGTTGAACTCGACCCCGCCGATGGTCTCGTTGCCGGTGTAGTGCACGTAGGCCGCCTGAGGCGAGAGCTTCCAGCTGGCCTGCGCGGGCGCGTAGGTGAACCTGCGGTCCTCGCTGCTGGCCGCAATGTTCACGCCGCAGAACTTCCTGGCCTCGCCGATCGCCTTCTTCGCCCACTCCCCGGTATGGATGTAGTCGGCGCCGCTCTTCCCGCGCAGCAGGTTGATCGGCACCATCGCGAACTGACTGGTCGCCCCGCCTTGCAGAAACAACACCTTGTAGTGCGACGGAATAGCGAGCAGCTCGCGCAGATCCGCCTCGGCGGCCGCGGCGATCGACATGAACTCCTTGCCGCGATGGCTCATCTCCATGACCGACATACCGCTGCCGCGCCAGTCGAGCATCTCTTCCTGCGCCTGGCGCAGGACCTCCTCGGGCAGCACCGCCGGTCCCGGGCTGAAGTTGAATTTGCGCATGATCTCGGCTATTCCGGCTGGTCGGAGCTGTCGTCCGGGTCCGCGGGGCCGGCGGGCTCCACGCCGGCGTCGTCGGCACCGTTCTCGTCGGTTTCCACCACCCGCTCCAGGCCGGCCAGCTTCTCCTCGTCGCCCAGGTTGATCAGCGTCACGCCCTGGGTGGCGCGGCCCATCTCGCGGATCTCGGCCACCCGCGTGCGGATCAGCACTCCGCCGGTGGTGATGAGCATGACCTCGTCTTGCGGTGTGACCAGCCGGGCGGCCACCACCTTGCCGTTGCGGGCGGTAGTCTGGATCGCAATCATGCCTTGCGTACCGCGCCCGTGGCGCGTGAACTCGGCCACCGGGGTGCGCTTGCCGAACCCGTTCTCGGTGGCCACCAGCACCGTCTTGGTCTCGTCGTCGGCCACTACCAGCGAGATCACCTGCTGACCGGGCGCAAGCGTCATGCCGCGCACGCCGTGGGCTTCACGCCCCATCGGCCGTACGTCCTGCTCGTCGAAGCGCACTGCCTTGCCCGCATCCGAGAACAGCATGATGTCGTGGCTGCCGTCGGTCACCGCCACGCCCACCAGGTAGTCGGCCTCGTCCAGGCCCACGGCGATGATCCCGCTGGGGCGCGGCCGCGAAAACTCGGACAACGGCGTCTTCTTGACCGTGCCGTTGGCGGTCGCCATGAACACGTAGTGCGCATCGTCGAAGGTCTTGATCGGCAGGGCCGCGTTGATCTTCTCGCCGTCGGTGAGCGGCAGCAGGTTGTTGATCGGCTTGCCGCGGCTGGCGCGCCCGCCCTGCGGCGCCGCGTACACCTTGATCCAGTACACCCGCCCGCGGCTGGAGAAGCACAGGATGTAGTCGTGGGTGTGGGCGATGAACAGGTGCTCGATGAAATCGTCTTCCTTGGTGGCGGTGGCCTGCTTGCCACGCCCGCCGCGCTTCTGCGCCCGGTACTCGGTGAGCGGCTGGGACTTGATGTACCCCGCATGCGACAAGGTCACCACTACGTCCGCTGGGGCGATCAGGTCCTCCAGGTTGATATCCTCGGCGTTGACCTGGATCTCGCTGCGGCGCGCGTCGCCGAACTGCTCCTTCACATGGTTGAGCTCGTCCACGATGATGGCCGTGATGCGCGCCGGCTTGGCCAGGATGTCGAGCAGGTCCGCGATGGCCTCCATCATCTCGCGGTACTCCTGGACGATCTTGTCCTGCTCCAGCGCGGTCAGGCGCTGCAGCTGCATCTCGAGGATGCGCTGGGCCTGCGCTTCGGACAGGCGGTAGCCGCCGGGCTCGCCCTCCGCGGGCGGCTGCATGCCGATGTCGCGGCTCAGCCCCTGCGGGCGCGACTGCTCGGCGCCGGCACGCTCCAGCATCGCCTCCACGGTGGTGGAGCGCCACAGCCGGCCGGTGAGCTTCGCGCGCGCCTCCGCGGGTGTGGGCGACTCCTTGATGAGCTGGATGATCTCGTCGACGTTGGACAGGGCCACCGCCAGACCCTCGAGCATGTGGGCCCGCTCGCGCGCCTTGCGCAGCTCGAACACCGTGCGCCGGGTCACCACCTCGCGGCGGTGGCGCAGGAACGCCGCCAGCAGCTCCCTCAAGTTGAGCACGCGCGGCTGGCCGTCGACCAGGGCCACCATGTTCATGCCGAAGGTGTCCTGCATCTGCGTTTCTTTGTACAGATTGTTCAGGACCACTTCCGGGATCTCGCCGCGCTTGAGCTCGATCACCACGCGCATACCCGACTTGTCCGACTCGTCGCGGATCTCGGAGATGCCCTCGAGCTTTTTTTCCCGCACCAGCTCGCCGATGCGCGACAGCAAGTTCGCCTTGTTGACCTGGTAAGGCAGCTCGTCAACGATGATGGCCTGGCGTTGGCCCTTCTCGAGGTCTTCCGTGTGGGTGCGCGCGCGCAGCACCACGCGCCCGCGGCCGCTGCGGTAGCCCTCTCTTACCCCCGCTACACCGTAGATGATGCCGCGGGTCGGGAAGTCGGGAGCGGGGACGATCTGCATCAACTCGTCGATGTCGGTATCCGGCTGCTCGAGCAGCCGCAGGCACGCGTCCACCACTTCGCCCAGATTGTGGGGCGGGATGTTGGTAGCCATCCCCACCGCGATCCCGGTGGAGCCGTTGATCAACAGATTGGGGATCTTGCTGGGGAGGACCGCGGGCTCCTGCTCTTTGCCGTCGTAGTTGGGGACGAAGTCGACGGTCTCCTTGTCGATGTCGGCCAGCATCTCGCCGGCGATGCGCTCCAGGCGGCACTCCGTGTAGCGGTAGGCGGCCGGGTTGTCGCCATCGACCGACCCGAAGTTGCCCTGACCGTCGATGAGCGTGTAGCGCATCGAGAAGTCCTGCGCCATGCGCACCAGGGCTTCGTAGGTGGCGGAGTCGCCGTGCGGGTGGTACTTGCCGAGCACATCCCCGACCACGCGCGCGCACTTCACGTAGGGACGGTTCCAGACATTGTTCGCCTCGTGCATGGCGAAGAGCACGCGCCGGTGCACGGGCTTGAGTCCGTCGCGCACGTCCGGCAGCGCCCGTCCCACGATCACGCTCATCGCGTAGTCGAGATAGGAGCGCCGCATCTCCTCTTCGAGGCTGACGGGCAGGGTTTCTTTGGCGATTTGATCCATAGTGGAAACGGGCGGGGAGGCTGCCGATCCGGCACGCGCACAACGCCGCTCTCACCCCTTGGTTGGCGGCGTCGGGGCCGGGCGGTTCACGGGCCGCCGACAAAACGGCGAGTGTAGCATGCGGGGTAGGCGCGACCACGCTGCACCGTGAACAGCGCGCAGTTTGCGCAGCCGCAAACGGCCGTGCGCCCGGGGTCGCGTTTGGGACCTTTGTGCTATCATCGAGCGCCTTGACGAGTCGCGGTTGCTCCCGCCCGACAGCGAGGGACGGCCGAGGCAAAAAACAACGATCGGTCTTGCGGCGCGCGCCCCACGCGGCCAATCAGACCAGGCGAGTTCGAGGAGCGACCATGCATTTCCGACTCAAGAAGACGATAGCTCACGTTACCGTCCTCACCGCGCTGATTCCGATAGCCGCATGCACGGGCGGGCAGGTCAAGACGCAGCGCAATCCGGAACTCGCGCCCCAGCAGGTTGCGTCCCTGCGCGATCCGGACCTCGCGCCCAAGCGAGGCCAGTACTCCTACGACACCGTCGAGGGTCACGTGGTACGCACGACCGTCACGGGCGAGTGCGTGCAAACGATCTACTGGACTCCGGATGGGGCCACGCCGGAGTGCGCTCCGAGCCTGTTCGGCAAGGCCAGCGCGCCCGCCCCGCAAGCCGCGAGAGCCCCGGCGCCGCAACCGGCGCCACAACCTGCTCCGGCCGTCACCGAGACGGTCGAATACGAGGCCATGGAGTACGAAACGCCGCCCGCCGCGGCCCCGGCGCCCGCCGAGGAACCGGTGCCGGTCGCGCCGGTCGCTGAGCCGCAGGAGGCGGTAGTGGAAGAGGAAGTCGTCGCTACGCAAGAGGAGGAAGTCGCGGCCCCGGAAGAGGGCATCGCCGCTCGCCGCGAGTACTACGAGGAAGAGGAAGGCGTCCAGCAGGACGACGGCATCGTCGGCCAGAGCCAGTACTACGAAGAAGAGGAAAGCGTCCAGCAGGACGACGGCATCATCGGCCAGAGTCAGTACTACGAAGAGGAGGAAGTCGTTCAGCAGGACGACGGCATCGTCGGCCAGAGCCAGTACTACGAGGAAGAAGAGAGCGCAGCGGACGAGACTATCGTCGCCCGCAGCGAGTACTACGAGGAGGAGGGCAAGCAGCCCGAGGACCTGATCAGCGAGCCCAAGGCGGCTGAGGAATCGGTAGTGGCCGCCGCGGAGCAGGAACAGGAAGCCGCCCCGGTGCAGGAACAGGAAGCCGAGCCGGAACAGGAAGCCGAGCCGGAGCAGGAACAGGAAGCCGCCGCGGAGCCGGAACAGGAAGCCGAGCCGGAGCAGGAACAGGAAGCCGCCGCGGAGCCGGAACAGGAAGCCGAGCCGGAGCAGGAACAGGAAGCCGCCGCGGAGCAGGAACAGGAAGCCGAGCCGGAGCAGGAACAGGAAGCCGCCCCGGCGCAAGCCGTCACCGAGCAGGAACAGGAGGCCGCCCCCGTGGTAGCGGCCGCCGAGGAGGAACAGCCAGCCGCGCCGGTGGTAGCAGCCGCCGAGCAGGAGCAGGAGGCCGCCCCCGCACAGGCGGCTCCCGAGCCGCAGCCCACCCCGATGGTGCTGCCCATGACCATCACCCTGGAAGCCGAGCCGTGGTTCGACTTCGACCGCTATACGGTGCGCTCGGATGCCCGCGACAAGCTCGACAAGCTGGCCGGCGATCTAAGCAGCCTGGATTACGACGAGGTCCTGGTCGTAGGCTATGCCGATCCGATCGGGACGGTGGAGTACAATCAGGTTCTCTCCGAGCGGCGGGCCCGCGCAGTCAAGAACTACCTGGTCGGGAAGGGCTTGCCTGCAGACCGCATCAAGACCGAAGGCCGCGGCGAGCTCGATCTTGCCTTGGACCCCGCGCTGTGCAAGGGCCAGCGCGGAGCGAAGTTCATTGCCTGCCTCCAGCCCGACCGCCGCGTCGAGGTGACCGTCACAGGCGCCAAGCCGCAACAGTAGGTGAACCCGCCGGATCAGCCCACGGAAAGCCCTGCGCGAGCAGGGCTTTCTTGTTGATGAACCCGTCTCAGAACCCCAGACTGGAGCGCGCCGACTGCATCATCGCGGCACGCTATGTGATCCCGGTCGATCCGGCCGGCCGGGTGCTCGAGGAGCATGCCGTTGTAGTACGCGGCGGCCGCATCGTCGCAGTGATGCCTGCCGAGGAAGCGCGCCGCACCTACGCCGCCGCGAGCCATACCGAGCTTCCCACCCATGCGCTGATCCCCGGCCTCATCAATCTTCACACCCACGCCGCCATGGCTCTGATGCGCGGCCTGGCCGACGATCTGCCGCTGATGGAGTGGCTCACGCAGCACATCTGGCCGGCGGAAGGCAAGCATGTGTCCGCGCAGTTCGTGTTCGAGGGAACCCTGCTGGCGTGCGCGGAGATGATCCGGGGCGGGGTGACCTGCTTCAACGACATGTACTTCTTCCCGGAGCAGGCCGGGCGCGCTGCGCTCGCCGCGGGCATGCGGGCGGCGCTGGGCATCATTTGCCTGGAGTTTCCCACCGCCTACGCCGCCGACGCCCAGGACTATCTGCACAAGGGCCTGGCCGTGCGCGATGCGCTCAGGCACGAGCCGCTGCTGTCCTTCTGCATGGCGCCGCACGCACCCTACACGGTGAGCGACCGCAGCTTCGAGCAGATCGTCACCTATGCCGACGAACTGCAGATCCCGATCCACCTGCACCTGCACGAGACCCACGACGAGATCCGCGAGAGCCAGGCCCGCTTCGGGATGCGGCCGGTGCAGCGCATGCACCGCCTGGGGCTGCTCGGTCCAGGCCTGATCGCGGTACACGCCGTGCACCTGGAAGCCAGCGAGATCGCGCTGCTCCGGGAGACCGGCAGCCACGTGGCACACTGCCCGAGCTCCAATCTCAAGCTGGCGAGCGGGATTGCACCGCTGGCGGCCCTGCTGGAGGCTGGCGTGAACGTCGGACTGGGCACCGACAGCGCGGCCAGCAACAACCGGCTCGACCTCCTCGAGGAGATGCGCATCGCCGCTCTGCTCGCCAAGGGCGCTGCGGGCCGCTCGACCATCGTCCCGGCGCAGCGCGCGCTCGCCATGGCCACCATCGACGCGGCGCGCGCGCTCGGTCTGGAAGCGCAGATCGGCTCCATCACGCCGGGGAAGCAGGCCGATCTCACCGCGGTGAACCTGGCTGCATTGGAGCTCTCGCCCTGTTATCACCCCATGTCTCACCTGGTCTATGCCGCAGCACGCGAGCACGTCAGCCACGTGTGGGTCGGCGGGCAGACCCTGCTGGACAGCGGTCACCTGACCACCCTGGACGCGACCGAGCTCGCGGCCACGGCAGCCGGCTGGCAGCAGCGCATCGCGCCGCAGGCATGAGCGATCCGCTCAACGTCGATCCGCAGGAGCTGGAGAAGTTCGGCCAGCTTGCGCATCGCTGGTGGGATGCCGACAGCGAGTTCAGGCCGCTGCACGAGATCAATCCGCTGCGGCTGGAGTGGATCGACCAGCATTGCGCCCTGGCGGGCAAGCGCGTGCTGGACGTAGGCTGCGGCGGCGGCATCTTGTCGGAGAGCATGGCCGCACGCGGCGCCCAGGTCACCGGCATCGATCTGTCCGACAAGGCCCTCAAAGTGGCACAGCTGCACCTGCTGGAGAGCGGCCGGCAGGTCGCCTATCGCAAGGTCGCGGTGGAGGAGCTGGCGCGCGAGCAGCCATCCGGTTACGACGTCGTGACCTGCATGGAAGAGTTGGAGCACGTGCCGGATCCGGTGAGCCAGGTACGCGCGTGTGCCGGGCTGCTCAAGCCCGGCGGTCACGCCTTCTTCGCCACCATCAACCGCAGCCCCAAAGCGTTCCTGCTCGCCATCGTCGGCGCCGAGTACGTGCTGCGCCTGCTGCCACGCGGCACGCACGAGTATGAGAAGCTGATCAAGCCATCGGAGCTGGCGCGCGCTTGCCGGGACACTGGCCTGAGCGTCCGCTCTATGGTGGGGATCACCTACAACCCCCTCACGAGGGTGTACGCGCTGGGACGCGATACCGGCGTCAACTACATCCTGCACGCAGGCAAGCCATGATGGGGTACGCGCCAGGCCGGGACAGGCGAGCCGTCCTCTTCGACCTGGACGGCACGCTCGCGGACACCGCGCCCGATCTGGGCTACGTCCTGAATCTCCAGCGTCTGGCTAGAGGTCTCGAGGAGCTTCCGCTCGAGCGGCTGCGCCCGGTCGTGTCACAAGGAGCGCGCGGGCTCCTGCGCGTGGGCTTCGGCATCACGCCCGGCCAGGACAACTATGAGGCCATGCGCGACGAGTTCCTCGATCTGTATTCGCGCAACCTGGTCCGGCATACCAGGCTGTTCGATGGCGTGGCGCCACTGCTCGCCGCGTTGGAACGCCAGGGTCTCGCCTGGGGTGTGGTCACCAACAAGCTCACCCGCTTCACCGACCCGCTGCTGGAGTCCCTCGGACTCGCACAGCGTGCGGGCTGCGTGATCAGCGGCGACACCTGCGCGCGCGCCAAGCCCCATCCCGACCCGCTGCTCGAAGCGGCCCGCCGCCTGGGAGCACCGGCCATGGCCTGCATGTACATCGGCGACGACGAGCGTGACGTGCAAGCGGGCCGGGCCGCTGGCATGCGGCCGGTGGTCGCGCTGTACGGCTACCTCGGCGAAAACGCTACCCCCCACGCCTGGGAAGCGCACGCCACGATCGAGCAGCCGCTCGATCTCCTGCAGTTGCTCTGAACGCTCGAGCGCAGGCGCCCCGGCAAGGCGCTGGCCGATGCAGACCACATTGCCGCGTGCTACATTGTTTCCGAGTTCTGGCTCGGCGCCGTACCGTCGGTCGGTACGCGCCGCAAGCTAACCAACGCACAACCGGAGACCATCATGAAATCGAAGCTCGGGCGCGCACTCGCGTGTGCAACGCTGGCGGCGGCACTGGTCGCTGCCGTGGCCTGGCTCCCTGGTGCCAGCGCAGATCAACCTGCGATCGACCAGCGAGACTACGTGTCGGACACATTCGGTGGCTCTGCACGCACGGCGGTGACCGGCCAGTGCGTGCGCACCACTATGCCGCAAGCCGGGGCGGCGCTCTCGGGTTGCGTGGCAGCTCCGGTGGAAACCGCGAAAGCGGCTGCGCCGGCGCCACCCCCACCGGCCGCGCCGGCGCCTGAGGTCGCCGCAGCGCCCAAGCCGGTCGAGCCAACGCCAGCGGCACCGGCAGAACCGGTTGCCAAGGAGGAGCCGCCGAGCGCGCCGGCTCCGTCCGCAAACGAGGAGGCCGCCGCCGCGGAAGCGCAGGCCGAGGCCAGCGCGGACTCCAACTACCGCGACGAGATCGCCGCCACCGACGAAGCGATGGCCCCAGAACCAGAGGCCGAAGCAGCTGAGCCGGTGCCAGCGCCCGAGCCGCCCACGGACGTGGGCGAAGCGCCCCCGCCGGCAGCGCCTCAGGGACCCCCGGAAACCGGCATCGCACCCCCCGTGCCGCCTGCCCAGCCGGAGCCGCGGCAGCTGCGTCTGGCGGCCGACACGCATTTCCACTTTGACCGCGCCCAGCTCACGCCGGCAGGAGCGGCCGAGCTGGACAAGCTGGTTGGCGAAATGGCGGCCGCACAGATCGGCGCCATCACTATCGTAGGCTACACCGATCGCATCGGCCCCGACGCCTACAACCAGAAGCTGTCGCAACGACGCGCGGAGAGTGTGAAGAAGTACCTGGCCGGCCAGAGCGTCGAGGCGAACCGGATGCAGGCCATCGGACGCGGGAAGAGCGACCCGGTGACCACCCCGGACGCCTGCAAAGGCCGCAAAGGCCAGCGCCTGATCCAATGCCTGGCGCCCGACCGGCGGGTAGAGATCGAGGTCGTCGGGCTGGCCACCCCGGCACGCTGATTGCGAGCGGCTCTGATACACTTGAAACCTTGAGCGTTCGACGCAAACTTGCGCTCATGGGGGCGACCTGGTTTCGACGTGGGTCTGAAAGCAGCCCAGTGCATGCCAAGGTCCAGTTACCTTGTAAATCCGCTGGAAATTCTATAGTCGCCAACGACGACAAATACGCTCTGGCCGCCTAACACCGGCCGGACTCTGCCCCGGTTTACTCATGGGCCGGATCCGATCCCGCAAGGGTGAGGTCTGCAGAGTCATTTACATGAGATCGTGCCGTGCAGGGCTACTTTGCCCGGCATCAAATCGTTAGGTAGCTCGCCCGACATCAGCCCGCCGGCCGGCGGTTGAAGGGTTAAATCAAACGGCCTGGCTAAGCATGTAGTAACTGACTGTAGAGGGCTTACGGACGCGGGTTCGATCAATGGTCGCCTCTGCCTGCAAGGGCAGAGTGACAACGGGGCTCACATCGGTGAAACCTGCTGCCGCCGGGAGACGGCATGGCAACGCCGAGGGGTAGGAAGAGGGCTAACCTCAGGCCTGCCCTGTAGAGACTCATAGACCGGCCGACGCAGGAGACTGCCGGGGTCGGCACTAGGATTCGCCGGGAAGGGTTCGGCGGATAACACGCCCCGCATCCCGGGCAACCGGGATGAAGGCATAGTCCAGCCTGTTTCGAAAGAAGCAGATCAGCTGTCCCGCCGCCTCCACCAATCTTCCAGGCGCCGGAAGGGATCCTTCCGGCGCCTTTTTTCTTTTCTTGTCGCCGCCCCGCCCGCTCAGGGCTGGAACGTATCTCTCAGGGCGGCGCTGCCGAGGTCGGCAGCCATGCGCCGGGGCTGGCGATAGTCGGTGCGCGTTGCGCGACTCGCCGATTGCTGGTCGCTGGGTGCCGCGGCAATCTCACAAACCCGCAGCGCTTCCCGCGTGGAAAGGTTCAACGGTCCTCCATCAGGCGGGATCCGGGCCTTGGTGTGCATGGCTAGAAACGCATAGACCTCGGCCCGCCAGCGCGCCTCGATGCACACTACGAACCGGTATTCGAGTCCGCTCGGCACGCACGCGACCCTGACGGCGGACGCGCCTCCCTCGCACAGAGTTCCCAGTGCAACGCAAAGTTCGGTGCTGATTCTGCTCTTGTCGCTTCCCATGACCATGTCTACCCTCCGGAGCGGCTCAGCCCGCCGTCTGGCGTGGCCGCGAAGCCACGCGCAGGATAGCCAGGTCGAAGCTGCCCGGACATAGGTCTTTCGGCATAGGATTCCGGAACATCTTTGCTTACTGCCGTAACAGTCGCGGCCTTGCATTGCCATCAGCCGGCAACGGTCGGGGCACAGCATCGCGTGCCCAGGTAAGCCCAGCTCAGGGTCTTGACGGCGCCTCAAGCAGCCTGGGAACAGGCCGATAAACCCAGAGGTTGTCCCTGCCGCGTCCCACTCGTCTCCATGGCCGCCTCGCCTCTCGACACGCCGACTGACACGATCCCGGGGAGCGTCCGGGACGGTGCTCCCGGCTGCGCTGCGTCGGTGCCGCGCTCAGACCAGCTCGCCCTGTTGCGCAGGATTCTCGACGAGCGCCTGCTGGAGGCACATTTTCAGCCCATCATCGACCTGGACAGCGGCGCACCGCTGGGCTTCGAAGGCCTGATCCGCGGCCCGGCAGACACCCCGCTGCACATGCCGGTCGAGCTGTTCCGGGCGGCCGTCAAGCACGGACTGGTGCTGCGGCTGGAGCGGCTGTGCCGCCTGACGGTGGTGCAGGCATTCGCGCGGCTGGGACTGCCGCAGCACCTGTTTCTGAACGTGCGCCCGCAATGCCTCGCGCTGCCCGGGCTGGGGACGGCCGCAACGCACGAGCTGCTGCGGCAGCTCGACCTGCGCCCCGAGCGCATCGTCATCGAGCTGACCGAGCACCTGCCCATGTTCGATTTCGCGAGCGTGCGCACGGCACTGACCAGCTACCGCTCGCTGGGCTTCCAGGTCGCCATCGACGATCTCGGCGAGGGCTTCGCGAGCTTCCGCATGTGGTCCGAGTTGCGCCCGCAGTACGTCAAGGCCGACATGCATTTCGTGCAAGGCATCGACCGCGATCCGCTCAAGCTGCAATTTCTAAAGTCGATCCAGCAGATCGCTCAGATCTCCGGGTCGCTGATCATCGCCGAGGGCATCGAGACCGCAGCCGAGCTCCAGGTCGTGCGCGAACTGGGCATCCCCTACGGGCAGGGTTACTTCATCGCACGCCCCGCGGCGGCGCCACCTCTGCACGCACCCGATCCGGTCCTCGCGATCCTCAAGGTTCCGCGATCGGAGCTGCGCGCCGAGGTCGCGGCGCCGGGCAGTCTCGGAGCGAGCGCGCACAGCCTGCTGATCCCGGTTGCGCCGGTGAGCCCGGACACAGCGTGCTCGGAGGTGCTGGCGCGCTTCGAACAGGACCGCGCGCTGCATGCCGTGCCGGTGGTCCACGACGGCAAGCCGATCGGGTTGATCGAGCGCTACGCGTTTCTGGAGCGCTTCGTGCGGCCGTTCCGCAAGGAGCTGTTCGGGCGCAAGCCCTGCAGCCAGCTGATGGACGCGAGCCCGCTGATCGCGGAAACGGATATCGGCATCCAGGAGCTGTCCACCCGCCTTGCGCAGGCTGAGCGGCGCCACCTGATGGAGGGATTCGTCCTGACCGAGCAGGGCCGCTATGCGGGGCTGGGCACGGGCCAGGACCTGATGCGCGAGATTACGCGCTTGCAGGTGAATGCGGCGCGCTATGCCAATCCGCTGACGCTGCTGCCCGGCAACGTCCCCATCAATGAGCACATCGACCGCCTGCTGCGCACCGGCGTGCGTTTCGTGGCCTGCCACTGCGACCTGGACCACTTCAAGCCGTTCAATGACACGTACGGATACCGACGTGGCGACGATGTGATCCAGCTCGCCGCGCGCATTCTTGCGCAGTCCTGCGCTGACGGCCGCGACTTCCTCGGCCATGTGGGAGGCGATGATTTCATCCTGCTGCTATGCAACCCCGACTGGGCCAGCGGCTGCGAAACCGCCGTTCAGCGCTTCGCCGCCGAGTGTGCGCACCTGTACTCGGCAACCGAGCTCGAGCGCGGCGGTCTGGTGGCGGAGGATCGCCAGGGGCGTGCAGTCTTGCATCCACTGCTCAGCCTGTCCATCGGCGCGGTGACGGTCGAGCCGCGGGAGTATCCGTCCCACCACGAGGTCAGCCAGGCCGCGGTTGAAGCCAAGCGGCAGGCCAAGCGCCTGGGCGGCAATCGCCTGTTCGTCGAGCGGCGCAAGGCCGACGCGCCTGGCTTGGACGGGACCGCCCGGCCTGGATAGTTCAGCGCCGCGGGCGAGCTTTGCCCTCGGGCAGGCTGCCGGCGCGACGCATCGGCTCGGAGCCGAACACCGGGTCGCCGCGCAGGTAGTCCGCCGCCATGTCGATGGCATCGGCCCCCCAGAACAGCATCTCGTCGATCAGCAACGTCGGTACGCCGAACACCCCGCGCGCCACCGCCTCCTCGCCGTTGCGCCGCAGCTGCGCCTTCACTTCCGGAGCGGCGATGCGTGCGTCAGCATCCGCCACTCCGAGCTCGGTGACGAGGGCCCGCCACGCCTGCGCGTCCTCCGCCAGCTTGCCTTCGCTCCAGACGAAGCGAAACAGGCGCAGCATGGCATGGCGATCGCCGCCCAGCACGATCGCCAGCCGCAGCAGCGGCAGCGGGTTGAATGGATGGTGCGCAGGCGGACAAGCGTGCAGGCCCAGCTGGCGAGCGCGCCACACGATGTATCGGTAGGTGAACGTGCGCTTGGGTGGAATCTCGGCGGGACCGAGCTGGCCCCAGTGCTCCAGCAGGCCTGCGAACAGGACCGGCTTGCAGGTGACCACAGCCTGGGGCGGCAACTGATCCAGGCTCTCCGCCTGCAGCCAGGCGTAGGGCGAGATGAAGTCGAAGTACCAGTCGACCTGTCGCATCTGCGGTTCCGCGGTTGAGCTCACTTCGCGCCGGTGTTGGCGAGCTCGGCGCGCAGGCGCTCCTCGCGCTCGGAGAGCTTGCGCTTGAGCTCGGGGATGGCCGCCTGAGCGGCGCGCTCGCCTTCCAGGATGGCCAGATGCCGGCTGCCGAAGTCCGTGGACGACAGCTTCGAGATGTCCGGCTTGATCGCCACGTCCGCGTCCGGCAGTTCGGTCGCGGCGATGGCATTGCCCATGATAGTGAAGGTCTGCAGCAGCACATCGATCGTATCGCGCAGCGGCGCCTTGCTGGGCCGCGTCGAGATGTCGACCGCGATGACGATATCCGCACCCAGGCGGCGCGCGACTTTCACCGGCACTGGACTCACCAGGCCGCCGTCGACGTACTCACGCCCCGAGATCCGTACCGGCTGGAACACGCCCGGCACACTGCTGGAGGCCCGCACGGCGGTGCCCGTGTCGCCGCGCTCGAACACGATGATCTCGCCGCTCTGCAGGTCGGTAGCCACCACCGCGCACTTGCGCGGCAACTGCTCGAGCGTGCGGTTCTGCACCGTTTTGTTGACCCAGTCCTGCAGCGCTTCGCCCTTGAACACGCCGCGGTCCGGCAACGACCAGTCGCTGAGCATGGACTCCTTCATGTCGAGCGCCAGGCGCTGCATCTCGAAACCATCGAGCCCCGACGCGTAGAGGGCAGCGACCAGGCTTCCTGCGCTGGTGCCCACGACAATGTCGGGCTTGATGCCCTGCGCCTCCAGGGCCTTGATTGCGCCGATGTGAGCGAAGCCCTTGGCTGCACCGCCGCCCAGTGCGACGGCGATCTTGGGCGGCGGAATGACGATGGGCGCCGGCGCGGGCGGCACGGGCAGCGGGGACGGCTCGACCGGCGGCAGGGGCGTTACGGCGGCGCCCTGCTTGGGAACGCTGGCACAGCCCGCCACCAGCAGCAGCACAGCGGTCAGGCCGACCAGCGAGCTCGGCAGCGCGCGCATCGGAGCGGGCGCCTCGAGGCCTACATCTGGGACTGCAGATAGTTCTGCAGGCCGGTCTTGTCGATCAGCCCTAGCTGGGTTTCCAGCCAGTCGACGTGCTCCTCCTCGCTGTCGAGGATGTCCTCGAACAGCTCGCGCGAGATGTAGTCGCTGACCGATTCACAGTGTGCAATGGCTTCCCTGAGCAGCGGCAGCGCCGCCATCTCGAGCTGCAGGTCGCAGCTGAGCGCCTCGGGCACGCTCTCGCCGATCAGCAGCTTGTTGAGCTGCTGCAGGTTGGGCAGGCCTTCCAGGAACAGGATGCGATTGATGAGCCGGTCGGCATGCTTCATCTCGTCGACCGACTCGTGATACTCGTACTCATCGAGCTTCTTCAGGCCCCAGTTGCGAAACATGCGGGCGTGGAGAAAGTACTGGTTGATTGCAGTCAGCTCGTTGACCAGGACCTTGTTGAGGTATTCGAGGACTTTCTTGTCGCCCTGCATGGCGGCTCCGTCGGTGGACGCAAACAATGACCACCGATTATAGCTGCAGACGACTGGTGCGCGGGCTACGCAACCTCATGTCAGCGGCGGCAACGCCGCCTGTCAGTCAGGAGCGCGGCTCAGGCGGCGATGCCGGTCTGAAGAGCGGCGGGCGCGGCCTGCCCAGCTTCCGAAAGCAGGTCGGCGGCGAACTCGGCGCAGCACCCGCAGCCCGCGGCAACGCCCAGCCGCGCGCGCAGGTCGTGAACCGTGCAGGCTCCCTCCTCGATCGCTGTGCGGACCTGGCGTTCGGTGATGCCGTTGCAGATGCAGATGAACATTGCGAGCTCTTCAGGACGCCAAATGATACCTAGAAATGAGAATCAGTGTCAATCGTCTTCTCGCTGCAAAGGGCAAGCGGCACAGTTCGCCGGGATGGGGTGGCGGCGCAGCGCCTCCACGAGGCAACTCACCGACCGACGGCACGCCAGGACGGGCACGCCCTGATCTTGGGCGGCGCGCCGGAAACCGCGCATGGCGTTGTGGTTGAGGAAATCGGTGAACAGGATCAGCAATTGGGTTCCCCGAGGCAGCGCCGCGACGCGACGCTGGTCGGCCGCGTCGCGGCCGCTGATGTGGCGGCAGATGTCGATCCCGTGCTCCTTGAGCACCTGCGGAATGTTTCCCAGCCGGTCCGCCCCTACTACCGTCGCGTCCATCCAGCGTGATCCTCGAAGAAAAGCCTCGGCCCAAATGCGTAGGTGAACAGTAATGATAATGATTCTTATTATAGATAGCAAGAGGATTTTGGTACCCCGGCTCGATCACGCGGCTGTCGCATAGCTGGGGTATACCGGTGATCTGAAAGACCCCTTGCCAGAGCGGGCCAGTTGATGCGTATAATTCGCATTCGCGCCAGGCAGACTGGACCGCTCCGCCACGAGACCCATGAGACCCCTGCTGTTGCTGCTCGCTCTGATGCATTGGGACAACGCTGCCGTGCGTCGCACCCACCTTGCCCTTCTCGTGCTCGCAGCCGCGCTGGCGCAGCCGGCAAGCGCAGCACAGGACCAGGTCGTCAATCTGTACTCGGCCCGTCACTACGACACGGACGAGGCGCTGTACAGGAACTTCACCAAGGCCACGGGCATCGAGATCAACCGCATCGAGGCCGGTGACGACGCGCTGCTGGAGCGCATCCGCAACGAAGGCGCGAACAGCCCCGCGGACGTGCTGCTGATCGTGGATGCGGCACGCCTCGCGCGCGCCGAGGAGCTCGGCCTGTTCGCACCGGTCGCCTCGAAGCAGCTCGAGCAGCGCATCCCAGCCGAGTTCCGCGACCCGGACGGCATGTGGTTCGGGTTCTCCAGTCGAGCACGTGTGATCGTCTACGACAAGGCGGCGGTGAAGGCGCAGGACGTAGCCAGCTACGAAAGCCTGGCCGACCCCAGGAACAAAGGCCGGGTGTGCACGCGTCCCGGTTCGCACCCGTACATGCTGTCCCTGGTGAGCGCGATGATTGCACACCATGGTGAAGACAAGGCGCAGGCCTGGGCCGGCGGCGTGGTCGCCAACTTCGCCCGCCCCCCGCGGGGCGGCGATACCGACCAGATCCGGGCGGTGGCCGCCGGCGAGTGTGGGATCGCGCTCACCAATAGCTACTATCTGGTGCGTCTGATGCGCTCGGACAAGCCAGAGGACAGGGCCGTCGCGCAGCAGGTCGGCCTGGTGTGGCCGGACCAGAAGGGCTACGGCACCCATATGAATATCTCGGGCGCGGGGTTGATGCGCAACGCCCCCAACCGTGAGAACGCCGTGCGGTTCCTGGAATACCTGGCCAGCGACCCCGCGCAGGCCTACTTCGCGGGCGGCAACAACGAGTGGCCGGTGGTCAAGACCGCGGTATTCAACAATCCGGAGCTCGCTTCGCTGGGCAAGTTCAAAGCCGATCCGTTGAGCGCTGCGCAGCTGCGCAAGAACCTGGCGGCCGCCCAGCGCATCGTCGATCGGGTGGGGTGGAAGTAAGGCCGGACACAGGCTGTCACCGGAATGAGCGGTGCCCGGACAGCGCGTGCGAGACCAGGATCACCGGCAGCAGCCCCACCAGCACGATGGTGAGGCTGGGCAATGCGGCCTCGCCGAGACGCTCGTCCTTTGCGAAGTTGTAGGCTTGAGTCGCTAGCGTGTCGAAGTGGAAGGGACGCAGTACCAGGGTCGCAGGCAACTCCTTCAGCGCGTCGACGAACACCAACAGCGCACCGATCAGCAGAGCCCGCGCCAGCAGCGGCGCATGCACACGCACAGCCGCTCCAATCGGGCTGCACCCGAGGGTGCGCGCGGCCTCGTCCATGCCCGGTGTGATGCGTGCGAGGCCGGCCTCGACGTTGGTGAGCGCCAGGGCCAGGAAGCGCACGACGTAGGCATACACCAGAGCAGCGATGCTCCCGGTCAGCAACAACCCACTCTTCACGCCGAAGCGCGCTTGCAGGAAGGCATCCAGTGCATTGTCGAAGCGCGCCAGCGGTACCAGGATCGCCACCGCCAGGACGGCGCCGGGCACCGCATAGCCCATCCCCGCCGACCGCACGCTGAAGCGAACCCATGCGTGCGGGTGCAGGCGCGCTGCGTATCCCAGCGCAAGCGCAGCCATGACCGCAAGGCACGCGGCCAACCCGGCCGCCGTGAAGCTGTTCCCCACCAGCGCCAGGTAGCGGCCCAGCGCATCGAAGGTGGTTTCGCGCCAGGCGAGCCGCAGCAGAATCGCTACCGGCAGGATGAATCCCAGCACTACCGGGAGGAGGCAGACCAGCGTCGCGCCCCAGCCTCTCGCACCTGCTAGCCTGCGCGGCGGCGCGCTTGCGGTTCCGGCGCCTTGAAAACGCGCGCGCCCCCGCGATGCGCGCTCCACCCACAGCACGAGGATCACGACGCCCAGCAACATGAGAGAGAGTTGGGCGGCGGCAGCGCGGTCGCCCAGGCTGAACCAGGCCTTGAATATGCCAGTGGTCAGGGTCTCCACGGCGAAGTACGACACCACCCCATAGTCGGCCAGGGTTTCCATTCCAGCCAGCGCCACGCCGGCCGCGAGCGCGGGCCGAGTCAGCGGCAACGCTACGCGCATGAAGGCCTGCCAGCCGTCGAGTCCGGCCAGCCGTGCTGCGTGCATGAGATTGGGCGAGCGCTCCAGAAACGCCGCGCGGACCGGCAGATAAACGTAGGGAAACAGTACCAGCGTCAGGACACAGGCCGCGCCGGGCAGTGAGCGAATCTCCGGGAACCAGTAGTCGCGGGCACGCCAGCCGGTGAGCTCGCGCAGCCAGGTTTGCACCGGGCCGCTGAACTGCAGAAAATCCGTATAGGCGTAGGCGACCACGTAAGCTGGCATGGCGAGCGGCAGTACCATCGCCCAGGCCAGCCAGCGGCGGCCCGGAAACTCGAACGCAGCGCTGAGCCATGCGCACGCAGCACCCAGGAACGCGACGCCAATCCCCACGCCGATCGCCAGAACGAGGCTGTTGGCGACGTAGTGCGGGAGCACCGAGTGCAGCAAGTGCGGCCAGACACCGTCGACACCGGGTGCCAGCGCCCCCAAGGCCAGCCCAGCGATCGGCACCGCAAGGACGACGGCGACCAGCACAGCTGCGGCCGCGAGCCAGGGGACGGTCGGGCGCGCATGCGCACCGGGCATGGGCAAGCTCGAGGATGGAGTCACAGCTGAATCGTCGCTCGCTACAGAACCGCTGTGGCTCTGGACAAAACGGGGCTCTGCATTAGGTGGGACCCCGCAGACGTGCGATTGCGGTGAAGTCCAACGGTATTCTAACCGCTGGCCCGCGTTCTGGCCGCGGTACGGGGATCGCGCGCCGCCCCGCTATACTTGCGTCCTCAATGCGACCGCCCGACTCCGCCGCGCCGCTGCTCGAAGTGCGCGATCTCACTCACTTCTATGGCCGGCAGCGCGTCTGCGACGCGCTCTCCTTCACCCTCGCGGCCGGGGAGATCGCCTGCCTGCTCGGGCCCAGCGGCTGCGGCAAGACCACGCTGCTGCGCTGTGTGGCGGGCTTCGAGCCGGTGAGCGGGGGCGAGATCCTGCTCGATCGCCGCGTCGTAAGCCGTTCCGGCTTCCGCTTGCCGCCCGAGCAGCGCCGCATCGGAATGGTCTTCCAGGACTACGCGCTGTTTCCCCACCGCAGCGTCGCCGGCAACGTTGCCTTCGGCCTGAACGATGCGTCTCGCCAGGATCGCGATCGGCGCGTCGGGGAGTTGTTGCAAGCCGTCGGGTTGGCCGACTACGCCGCCAAGTATCCCCATGAGCTGTCAGGCGGACAACAGCAGCGTGTAGCGCTGGCCCGCGCGCTGGCGCCGCGCCCGCGCCTTCTGCTCCTGGACGAGCCGTTCTCCAATCTGGACGTCGACCTGCGCGAGCGTCTGGCGGTGGAAGTGCGCAGTCTGCTCAAGGCCCAGGGCGCCACTGCCGTGCTGGTGACTCACGATCAGCATGAGGCTTTCGCCTTCGCCGACCGCATCGGCGTCATGCAGGCGGGCCGCATCGCGCAGTACGACACTGCCTACAACCTCTACCACCGACCCGGCAACCGCTTCGTCGCCGACTTCGTGGGTCAGGGCAGGCTCGTGCCGGGACACGTGACGGGCGCGGGTCAGGTCGAGGTCGAGCTCGGCGTGCTGATGGGCGAGGTGACTTTTACGGACGCCGCCGCGGCGCACCCGGCGAGGCCTTTGCCGGTGGACGTGCTGCTGCGACCGGACGACGTCGTGTACGACGACACCAGCCCGTTGAAAGCACAGGTGCTGAGCAAGGCGTTCCGGGGTGCGGAGATCCTCTACGCGCTGCGGCTTCCCAGCGGATCGGAAGTGCTCTCACTGATACCCAGTCATCACGACCACCCGATCGGGCACGCCATCGGCGTGCGCCTGGCGACCGATCATATCGTCGTTTTCCCGCGAAGCGCCGACGCAGCCGTGGACTGAGGATGGCGGGAAGCCCGCTCCCGCAAGCAGACGCTTATCTGCCGGGCAGCATGCGCTCGAAGACGCTGTCCTTATCCAGGACGAGGTGCTTGAAGGCGGCCAGGATATGGATGACGATGGCCACTACCAGCACGTAGGAGGTGATCTCGTGCACTTCCTGCAGCGCGTCGCGCGCGGCCTGGTTCTCGGCGAAGAACGGACCGATCTGGACACCGAAGTACTTCACCCCGTACTTGGTGAAGTTGGAGGCGAGAAAGCCAGCCACGGGCATGACAAGCAGGCAAGCATAGAGCAGAGCATGGCTGATCTTGGCTGCGCTCACCTCCCATGCAGGCATGGACGCGGGAAGCGCGGGCGGCCGGTGGGTCAAGCGCCACCACACTCGGATCAGCACCAACACGCCGACTGTGACGCCGATGGATTTGTGCAGGTTGAACCAGAACGCGCGCTCCGGGGTCCCCTTGGGGATATCGGACATGTACCAGCCCAGTCCGATCATGACGAAGACACCGATGGCCAGCAGCCAGTGCAGGAAGATGGCGAAGCTGTGGTAGCGCTGCGCGCCCGTCTTGTTATCCATGTCGAATCGAGCCCCGTGCGGGTTGTCAGGCCAATATCGTAACAAACTGCGCGGCGTCGCAAGCCCCCTCACGGGATCTATAAGGGTCGGGGCACCTGAGGAAAAGACGCCGGCTCCGCCGCCGAACGGGTGCGGCCAGGGCCGACGCGCTAGGCAAGAGAACAAACAAAAAGGGCTGCCTGCGGCAGCCCTTCTGTTCAGCTACAGTCCGCGCTTAGCGGTTGTAGATGTACATCGTCACTTCGAAGCCGAAGCGCATTTCGGTGAATTCAGGCTTGGTCCACATCGCGTCTCTCCTCGTTGTAAGCGGCAAACGACAGTCCTCGGATCGGGGTGTTACCTCACTTCAGGGCCTATTGTCCGGATCGCCCGGCGGTGCAGCCAGCGCAAATAACTGATTCGGGCCTCATGATTTTCATGAGATCCAGGCAACCTCGCGCCGCTGCGGCGCAGCATCGGCGCGTCGCCCGCACCTCACGGGTGGATCAGACCGGCGCGGATCGCGATGATGGCAAGCTCGGCCTGGTTCGAGGCACCCAGCTTCTGCTTGATATTGTAGAGGTGCGTGCCGATCGTGCGCGGGCTCAGCGACATGACCTCCGCGATCTCCACCACCGACTGTCCCTCGGCGAGGGCGAGGAAGACCTTGAACTCCTTCTCGCTGAGCATGTCGACTGGGCTCTGCTCCCCCGAGACCTGCTGCATGGCGAGCTGCTGGGCAATGCTGCCCTCCAGGAAGGTCTTGCCCTGGGCCACCTGCCGGATCGCCTGGATCAGCGCCTCGGCCGCGCTGCGCTTGGTGAGATAGCCCGCCGCGCCGGCTTTCAGCACGCGCCGCGCGTGCATCGCGTCCTCATGGGCCGACAGCACGAGGACGCGCGCGGCCGGCTGCCGCGCCAGGATGCGTCCGATCGCCTCGAGTCCGCCGATGCCGGGCATGGAGATGTCCATCACCACCACGTCCGGCCGCACCTCCGGAAACAGACGCACCGCTTCCTCCCCGCTCTCGGCTTCGGCGCTCACCTCGATGTCGGGCGTGCCCTGAAGCAGCAAGCGGAAGCCCATTCTGACCACCGCATGGTCGTCGACCAGCATGACACGGATCGCCCGCTCGCCCATTGCGCCGTTCGCCTCAGTTGGCCGCGGCCGGTTGCGGGTGCGCGCCTCGGGCGAGCGGAATACGAGCGCGAACGCTCAGGCCGGCGCCAGGCTGGGCGAGCAGCTCGAACTCGCCATGCAGAGCCTGCACGCGTTCGCGCATCCCCATCAGGCCGAAGCGGGCAGCTTCATTGGCACTGCGCTCGCCCAGGCCGCGGCCGTTGTCGTGCACGACGACCTCCAGCATATCGCCGGTGCGCCGAACGCTGACCTGCGCTTGATCGGCGCCGGCATGCCGCACGACGTTGGTCAGACCCTCCTGGACGATGCGGTATACGGTGATGTTCACCGTTTCCCCGAGATCGCCGAGGTCGCCCTCCAGGCTCAGGTCGAGTGTGACATCCGGATAGCGGCTGCGCCAGGTCTCGACCCAGCCCTCCAGCGCGTCTTGCAGTCCCAGATGATCCAGTGCACTGGGTCGCAGCTGGCGGATGATGCCGTGAACCACATCGTACAGGTGCCCCGCCACCTGGACGATGGTGCGCGCGTTGGTGTGGATCTGGGCATCGCTGCCCTCGGTTCGGTTGGCGATGGCGGCGCCGATGGTCCGGATGGCGGTCACGCTCTGGCCCATCTCGTCGTGCAGCTCCCGCGCGATCACCCGCCGCTCCTCCTCGAGACGCGTGTGGACCAGCTGGGTGAACCGGCGATTCTGCTCGAGCTCGGCCTCGGCCTGCTGCACGCGCTTGTGCTCGGTGATGTCGCGCATGCTGCAGATCTCGCCGATCACCTCGTTGCTGGCCGGATCAACCAGCGCAGCGGCGGACAGCGCGACCTCGACCACGCGCCCGTCTTGCGCCACGCGGCGCGTCTCGAGGTTCTCGATCAAGCCGCCGGCGCGAATCGTAGCCAGGTTTTCGGTGAGCTCCGCTTCCAGGTCGGGCGGCGTGAGCAGGCGCGCCGACTTGCCCGCGATCGCCTCGGCCCGGTAGCCCAGCAGCCGCTCCGCTGCGGGGTTCCAGAACGAGATGTTGCCCTCCAGATCATGGATGATGATGGCGTCGCTCGACTGCTTGGTCACCAGCGCGAGCCGCTGGTTCTCGGCATGACTTTCCTCCAGGGCATCGGCCATGCGGTTGAAGGTCTGACCGATCGAGTCGAACTCCGGGAGCGCGAATACGGGCAGGCGCACATGGTAGCGCCCCTGCTCCATCTGCGACAGGCCGGACAGGATCGTGCGCACCGGCCGCAGCGAGCGTCCCAGCAAGAAGAATACGGCCAGGTTCACTGCCAGCAGGAATCCGAGCAGCAGCCACGCCAGCCGGCTCAGATCGTCCCACGCATCCAGGATTGCGCGGGAAGCGTCCGGTGCGATGACGACCCGCCCCTCGCCAGTTTTCAGTTCCACTTCCGCCAGGGCCGGGCTGACCAGCCGGGTGAACCACTCCGGGGCCGAGCGTCCGGCCTTGTATACCGGCGGCGGCGACCGGTAGACCAGTCCGTCGCGGGCATCGTAGAAGAGGATCTCGTGCGCCCGCACACGGCCGAGGTTTTCCAGGAACGGCAGCAGAACATGCTCCCTGCCGGTGCGCTGGCGCGCCAGGTCGCTCTCGTAGAGCACCGCCGTCAACAGCTGCAGGGTGACGCGCGTGCCCGCCTCGATCTCCTCGCGGATCGAGCTGCGTACATCGTCGACGATGATCTTGCCGGTCACCAGGGTGAACAGCACGATCAGCGCGGTGATGATCAGGTTCAGGCGTACCCGCAGGCTCATGGCGACCGGCGTAGAACGGCTTTGAACTCCTCAGTAGCACGCACCAGCGCCGCACGCAGCGCGGGGTGCATGGCCGAGTGGCCGGCGTCCTCGACCATGCACAGGCGCGCGGCCGGCCACATTTGCGCGAGAGTGTACGCTGTGCCCGGCGGGCAGACCAGATCGCAGCGGCCCTGCACCAGGACTGCCGGGAGGTGAACGATGCGGGACAGACCGCCGATCAGCTGGCCGGGGACGAGAAAGCATTGCGAGGACAGGTAGTGGAGCTGCACACGCACGCGCGCCAGCAAGCCGGTGGCCTCCGGCGCAGCCGAGTTGGATGCGGCCTCGCCGACCGCCATCGCCGCGCTCTCGTACGCACTCCAGCGCTGCGCTGCCGACAGGTCGCCGCGCTCGAGTGCCGCGCAGTAATGCGCGATCAGCCCCTCGCAGTCCGGTTGCGGCACGCTTCGAGCAAGCGCCGCCCACGCCTCCGGCAGGAAGCGCTGCAGGCCCACCAGGTACCACGCGACCTCGGCGTCGGAGGCGAGGAACAACCCGCGCAGGACCAGGCCGCACACCCGCTCGGGATAAGCCTGAGCATAGGCCAGCGCCAGGGTGCTGCCCCAGGATCCGCCGAACAGCAGCCAGCGCTCTACGCCCAGATGCTGGCGCAGGCGCTCGATGTCTTCGAGCAGGTCCGCAGTGGTGTTGGCGCGTGTCTCGCCGCTCGGCGTGGAGCGCCCGCAGCCGCGCTGATCGAACAGCACGATGCGGTAGAAGGATGGGTCGAAGAAGCGGCGGTGACCGGGATTGCTGCTGCTGCCCGGGCCGCCGTGCAGAAACAGGACCGGCGCACCCTGGTCACTGCCGCTGACCTCGAAGTACACGCGGTGGCCGGCCCCTGCCTCGAGCCAACCGCTGTGCGCCGGCTCGATGGGCGGATACAGATCTTCCATCCGCGATCTGGCGCTCGCTAACGCTTTTCCACCAGCTTGAACACGATCGGGAAGCGCACGGTGAAGTCCGCGGTCGCGCAGCTCGTCGGGGACCGTCGGGCATCACTTCCTTCACCATCTCGACGGCACGCTGGTCCAGCACCGCATAGCCGCTGCTGGTGTTGACCGCGATCTTCTTGACCCTTCCGCCGGCAGCGAACTCCACCCGCACACGGCTGGTTCCCTCCCAGCGCCGATCGCGCGCCAGGCGCGGATAGGCAGCGTCCCCGCGCTCCTTCACCAGGCGCCCCACGCGAGATTGGATCTCCAGCGCGAAGCGGGAGATGGCATCCGCGTCGCTCGTGCCTCTTTCTTTCGGCACGCTCGGTCTGAGCGGGGGAGCGGGCGGGGCTGCCGCCACCGGTGCATGTCGCGGGCACGCGGCGGGCCGGGAGCCGCTTCCCGTCGGCGCCGGCTCGGCCGACAGGAGGTGCCGCGGCGACCTGCGGTCGTGGCGTCGGTTGCACGGGCGCCTCCGCCGGGCGTGGCTGGATGGCCGGCTCCATACGCGGCGCCGGGCGCGACCTCCGGCTTGGGTTGGCTGGGGACCGCCGGATGCCGGTGCCTCCCGCGACGGTTCCACGCGCGGCTCGGCGCGCGCCACCGGCGGGCTACCGGCGGGCCGGTTGCTGCGGGCGCAGCTCGGGCCGCGCCTGGGGACGCGGCTCCACACGTGGCTCGGCCTTCGGGACCTCGACCGGTGGTTCCGGCCGCAGATTCTCCACGCGCGGCTCGGCGCGTGCGACCGGCGGCGCCACGGGACCGACTTGCTGCTGCGGGCGGGGGTCGGGACGGGCCTGCGGGCGGGGCTCGAGGCGCGGCTCGACCTTGGGAGTCTCGGCACGCGGCTCCGGCCGCGGCGGCTCGGCTTGCATCTCCGGGCGAGCAGCCGGCGGGGGCGGGACCGCCATCACCTGCTGCTGGATCTGCGGCTGGGCGCGCGGCTCGGGACGCACCTCCGGGCGCGGCTCCGTCGCGCGGCTCGACGCTCGGTGCAGCGCGCTGGACCGGCGGCGCGACTCTCGGGCCGTGCCTGCGGCGCGGCCACAGGGGTCTCGCGCCGCGGCTCGATGCGCGGCTCGGCGCGCGCCACCGGCGGCAGCTCTGGCCGCGGTTCGGGGCGCGCCTGCGGCAGCACCCTCGCCTGCTGGCGCGGCTCCGGGCGCTCCAGAGCGCGCAACCGGTTCCACCGGCTGGGTGGGGCGGCGGCGTGAGCTGGGGTGTGGGCTGCAGCGGCACGGGCTGAGGGCGCGGCTCAGGGCGCCTCTGCTCCGGCTGAGGCGAGGGGGTGGGGCGCTGCACGAGCTCCGGACGCTGCGGCGCGACCGGCTTGGGTGCCGGCTTGCGTGTCTCGGGCTCAGGGGCAAGCGCTGGGGTCTGCTCCGGCGGCGCCGGTGCCAGCTCCACCGTCAGCGTCTTCTGCTCGGGCAGCTGCGGACGCAAACCCGGCAGGAACAGCAGCGCCAGCGCGTGCAGCACGACCGACAACGCAAACGCCGCCACCAGGGGCCGCTCCTGGTACCACGGCTGCAGGGAGCCGTTCAGGAAAACGGAGTCAGCGACGAGGGACGACACGATCGGAAGCGAACAGACTATTCTGATGTCATTGCGGCGCTGCGCGCAACGGGTGTAGACTCGAATTGTCGACACCTGCTGCGGATTCTGATACACGAAACGGCGCCGCCGGGTACACCTGGCGGTCAAATCTCATGAAAATCATGAGCCGCAATTGCTGATATTGCTGTGTAAGCCGTCAGGCGGCCGTCGCAGACAATAGCTCCGAGCGCGGTTGATCTGGTTTTGCTTGCGCCGATCTTGGTGCAAGCGGCTAGCGAAGGCCCAGGCGACCGGCTCCATCGAGGCGATAACGGCCGGAGGCCACAGGCCGCCGACCGCAACCGCAAATGATAACCCATATCCTTTCTGGAGAAGACCTATGTGGACAAAGCCTGAATTCACCGAAATGCGCTTCGGCTTCGAAGTGACGATGTACATCTACAACCGTTAAGCAGCAGCGCGGTTGGGACGAAAGCCCCGATCGCTGGGGCTTTCGTCGTTATTGGGCTACACTAAACGCGATACTCATGCGCATTCGCGTGCTGGGCGCCGCCGCCGGCGGCGGCTTTCCGCAATGGAACTGCAACTGCCGCAATTGCGACGGCGTGCGCAAGGGCAGCATGCGCGCCATGCCGCGCACCCAGTCCTCGATCGCGGTTTCGAGCAACGGCTGTGGATTGGGTGCTGTTCAACGCCTCGCCCGACCTGCTCGCGCAGATCAAGGCCTTCCCTGCGCTGCAGCCCGGCCGCGCCATCCGCGACACCGGCATCCGCGCCATCGTGCTGGTCGACGGGCAGATCGACCATACGACCGGCCTGTTGATGCTGCGCGAGGGCAAGCCGCTGGAGATCTGGTGCACCGACATGGTCCACGAAGACCTGACCACCGGCAATCCGCTGTTCCATATCCTCGGCCACTACTGCGGGGTGAACTGGCACCGCCTGCCGATCGAGCCGGGCAACGATTTCGCGATCGATGGAATCGAGCATCTGCGCTTCGCCAGCGTGGCGCTCAAGAGCAAGGCGCCACCCTACTCTCCACACCGCGACAACCCGCACGAGGGCGACAACATCGGGATGCGCATCACGGACACGCGCAACGGCCGCCAGGTGTTCTACGCGCCCGGCCTGGGCGAGATCGAGCCGCATCTGCGGCCCCTGCTGGCGCAGGCCGATGCAATCATGGTGGACGGGACCTTCTGGACCGACGACGAAATGGTGCGGCTGGGCATCTCGAGCAAGCGCGCGCGACGAGATCGGCCATCTGCCCCAGTCCGGGCGAGGGGGGCATGATCGGCGTGCTGCAGCCCCTGAAGGCCAAGCGCAAAGTCCTGATCCACATCAACAACACCAACCCGATTCTGAACGAGGATTCGCCCGAGCGAGCGGAGTTGACGCGCGCCGGGATCGAAGTCGCCTACGACGGCATGGACATCGAGTTGTAGAGACCCCTTGAGGAGAGCGCCGTGGGCGCACCGGAACGCATTCAGAAGGGCAGCGACAAGCCCTGGAGCAGGGAAGAGTTCGAAGCGCAGCTGCGCGCCAAAGGCAGCCGCTATCACATCCACCATCCTTTCCACATCGCCATGAACGGCGGCGGCTGCACCAGGGAGCAGGTGCAGGGCTGGGTGATCAACCGCTTCTACTACCAGACCGCCATCCCGCTGAAGGATGCTGCGATCATGTCCAACTGTCCGGACCGGGACGTGCGCCGCGCATGGATCCAGCGCATTATCGACCACGACGGTCAGCGGGGTGACGAGGGCGGCATCGAAGCCTGGCTGCGGCTGGGCGAGGCGGTCGGGCTCGAACGCGCGGACGTCACCTCGCTCAGGCAGGTGCTGCCGGGCGTGCGCTTCGCGGTGGACGCATACGTCAACTTCGCGCGCACCCGCCCCTGGCAGGAAGCCGTCACCTCCTCGCTGACGGAGCTGTTCGCGCCCGAGATCCACCAGAAGCGCCTGGACAGCTGGCCGGAGCACTACCCGTGGATCGACCAGGAGGGTTATTTCTACTTCCGCAAGCGCCTCAACGAGGCGCGCCGCGACGTGCAGTTCGCGCTCAACTTCACGCTCGACCACTACCGCACGCGCGAGCAGCAGGAGCGCGCGCTGGACATCCTGCAGTTCAAGCTCGACGTGCTGTGGTCCATGCTCGACTCGATGCAGGTCAACTTGGGCATCGGCCCGAAGGCTCACGGAGGCGTGCCTTGAGCGAGCGCCTTCCTGTCCCGCCCGGCGCCACGCTGGAGCTGCACCGCCAGTACCGCTTTCAGTGGGAGCCGGCGCAGCAGTCGTTCGTCCTGCTCTATCCCGAGGGCATGGTGCAGCTGCCGGGCAGCGCCGGCGAAATCATGAAACGGCTCGACGGCACCAGGAGCGCGGACCAGATCGTGGAGGATCTCGAAACCGCCTTCCCCGGCGTGGACCTGCGCAGCGACGTCGTCGAATTTCTGGAGATCGCCCATGGAAAAGGCTGGATCCGAACCAAGGAAAATCGGTAATCCGCTCTGGGTCAACGCGGAGATCACGTACAAGTGCCCTCTGCACTGCGTGTTCTGCTACAACCCGACGGACTACACCCAGTACGGCCCGGAACTGACCACCGAGGACTGGCTGCGCGTGTTCCGCCAGGCCCGCGAGCTGGGCGCCGTGCAGCTCGGCATCTCCGGCGGCGAGCCGCTGATGCGCGACGACGTGGAGATCATGGTCGCGGAGGCGAGCCGGCTGGGCTACTACGTCAACCTCATCACCTCCGGCGTCGGGCTGACCGAGAAGCGCATCGCTGCCTTCAAGGACGGCGGGCTGGGGCAGATCCAGCTCTCGTTCCAGGACTCGACGCGGGAGATGAACGACTTCCTGTCCAGCACCAAGACCTTCGAGCTCAAGTCCAAGGTCGCCAAGCTCATCAAGCAGTACGACTACCCGATGGTGCTCAACGTGGTGCTGCATCGGATGAACATCGACCACATCGGGCAGATCCTGGAGATGGCCGAGGCGATGGGGGCCGAGCATGTCGAGCTCGCCAACACCCAGTACTACGCCTGGGCCATGGTCGAACCGCGACCAGCTGCTGCCCAGCCGCGAGCAGCTGGTGCGTGCCGAGGAGGTCACCAACCAGTTCCGGGCGCGGGTCGGCAACGGGATGAAGATCTACTTCGTCGTGCCCGACTACTACGCCAACCGGCCGAAGAAGTGCATGAACGGCTGGGCCACGACCTTTCTCAACATCACCGCCGACGGCCTTGCCCTGCCTTGCCATGAAGCGCGCATGCTGCCGGGGCTCACCTTCCCCAACGTGCGCGATCACGACGTGCGCTGGATCTGGGAGGATTCGCCCGGGCTTCAACGCCTATCGCGGCGACGGATGGATGAAGGAGCCTTGCCGCACCTGCCCGGAAAAGGAGAAGGATCTCGGCGGCTGCCGCTGCCAGGCCTTCATGCTCACCGGCGATGCCGCCAATGCCGATCCCGTCTGCGACCTGTCACCGCACCACCAGCTCGTCACCGAAGTGGTGGCCAAGGCGCAGAAGCCGGCCGCGCCGGCCAACGTGCATCCGATCGTCTTCCGCGACGATCGCAACTCGCGCAAGCTGAGCGCGAAGTGCTGAAACGCCGGTCACCGCGACGCAACGCGTGGCCAGCCTGGCTAACCCGTTAGGCAAGGCCTGGGACGCGTTCGCAAGGAGCGCGGAACAGGCGGGCTGCGTTCCTCGAGCGCACGACTGGCTAGCCCGGTCGGCGCCCTGATGTTTCTGCCTTTCTTGAATTCGCGCCTTAATGCGCACCATGCCCGTGGGCGCCGTGCACGTGCCCGTGGGCGAGCTCTTCGGAGCTGGCGGCACGGACCTCGGTAACGGTGCACGAGAACACCACAGTCTGGCCGGCCAGCGGATGGTTGCCGTCCACCACCACCTTGTCTTCTGCGACGTCGGTGACGGTGTAGATGCGTGAGTCGCCCGACTCTTCCGAGCTGCCTTCGAACTGCATCCCCACCTTCAGGTTGGGCGGAAACAGCTTGCGCGGCTCGACCCGCACCAGCTCCTCCTCGTATTCCCCGAAGGCTTCCTTCGGGGTGAGGCGCACCTCGCAGACGTACCCCACCGCGCGGCCCTCCAGCGCCTGCTCCACCATCGGGAAGATGCCGTCATAGCCTCCGTGCAGGTAGGTCAGGGGCTGGTCGGCCTGCTCGAGCAAGTTGCCCTCCAATCCGGCGAGCTGGTAGGTGAGCGACACAACGGTGTTCTTGCCGATCCGCACGTTCAGGCCATTCCTTTCAACAGGTTCAGGACTTCGGCGGCGTGGCCCCGTGGAGACACGCCGTACAGCGCGTGGCGCACCACTCCGCTGCGGTCGATCACGAAGGTCGAGCGCAGGATGCCGGTCTTGCGCTTACCCTCCATCTCCTTGTGGTCCAGCACATCGTAGCTGCGGCACACTTCGCCGTCGGTGTCGGCGAGCAGTTCCACGCTGATACCGTGCTTGTCGCGAAACGTGCCGTGGCTCATGCAGTCGTCCATGCTCACACCGAGGACCACCGCATTCAGGCCGCTGAATGCATCTTGCAGTTCGCTGAAGTCGATCGCTTCCAGCGTGCAGCCCGGCGTGTCATCCTTGGGATAGAAATACAGCACAACGGTCTTCGAGCCTTGGAACGCGGCCAGGCTCACCAGTTCCATCTCCGAGTCCGGCAGCTCGAAGCTCGGGGCGGGATCGCCTGCTTTCAACATACCTGTGCTCGGTTGGTCGCTCGTTTAATGTGCCGATGCGGATGATTCTAACCGATTTGTCCGACCCGCAAGTCAACGCCGGCGGCTGCATATAATGGCCGCATGGCCCCCCATGATCGACCCACGCCGCTGCTTGGCGGGCTCGCTCCGCGGCGCTTCCTCCAGCATCACTGGCAGAAGCGGCCGCTGCTCGTGCGCGGCGCGGTGGAGGGCTTCACTGGCCTGCTCACGCCCGGCGAGCTGATTGCGCTTGCCTGCAGGGACGAAGTGGAATCGCGGGTGGTGATACGCCGCGCGGCACGCTGGGAGGTGCAGCATGGACCTTTCCAGCCGCGCTATTTCCGGCGCTTGCCCTCGCGGGGCTGGACGCTGCTGGTGCAGGACGTCAACCATTTCTTGGCGCAGGGGCGCGAACTGCTGCAACGCTTCGACTTCATCCCCTATTTCCGGCTCGATGACCTGATGGTGAGCTACGCCCCGGCCGGCGGCGGGGTCGGACCGCATTTCGACTCCTACGACGTGTTCCTGCTGCAGGGCCTGGGGCAGCGCGTGTGGCGCGTCAGCCACCAGCGCGATCTCACGCTGGTTGCCGGCGCGCCGCTGAAGCTGCTGGCCGCCTTCCGCGCCCGGCAGCAATGGACCCTCGGCGCAGGCGACATGCTCTACTTGCCGCCTGCCTGGGCTCATGATGGCGTCGCCCAAGACCACTGCATGACCTATTCGATCGGGTTCCGCGCACCGGCCTGGCAGGAGCTCGCCGTCCAGTTCCTTGCGCATCTGCAGGACCGGGTCGCCCTGCGCGGGCGCTACGCCGACCCGGCCCTGAGACCGACCGGGCGCCCGGCACAGGTCGCCCACGATCTGCTGCGCAGGACCGCGCAGAGCTTGAGCCGCATCCGCTGGTCGCAGGCGGAAGTGGCGCGCTTTCTGGGCGCCTACCTGACTGAACCCAAGCCGCACGTGTTCTTCGAGCCACCGCGCCGGGCCCTGTCCTTGCATGCCTTCACCGGGCGGATCCGGAAGACGGGAGTGGCGCTCGAGTTGAAGACACAGATGCTCTACGATAGCAGCGTGATATTCATCAACGGCGAGAGCGTGTCCATCGATTCCGCAGGGGCCGGCTCCCGGCGCCTGCGCGCCCGCCTCCGCGAGCTGGCCGATGCGCGCTGGCTGCGGCCGGACCACGACGATCCAGCGGCAGTCTTTGCGCATCTGTATGCCTGGTATCGCGCGGGTTACCTGAGCTTGAGCGGCGCGCGCCGCACCCAGTAACCGGAGCAATCATGCAGACGAACCCGGAGCATCGCAGGCTGGAGGGCAGCCAGGACTACGACGCGGCGATCGACATCCTGCTCGCCCGTCCGCAGCGCACGCTGCGGATCTTCGACCGCCAGCTGGCCGCAGGCTACAACAGCGTGCGGCGCTACGAGCTGCTGCGCACGTTCCTGCTGCGCAGCAGTAGCAACCGCCTGTACATCGTGCTGCACGACGTGGCGAACCTCCCCCGCGACTGTCCGCGCATCGCGCACCTGGTGCGCCAGTTCTCCCACGCAGTGACCGTTCACGAGACCGAGGGTCAAAGCAAACGGGCGTGCGACCCCATCGCGCTCGCGGACGAGCGCGACTACCTGCACCGCTTCCACTACGACCATGCGCGGGCACTGCTGGCGCTGGACGATCCACAGGGCGCGCACGGACTGCTGCAGCGTTTCCAGGAGATCTGGGAGGCGTCCGTGCGCGGCGATCTCGGCAACCACGCTGGGGCTCTGACTCCGCGCAGCGACAGCACGCCAGCTCATGCCATGCGCTTAGAACCGCAGGGCTCCCTGGCAACGGCGGCCAGATGTGCTATGCTTATGGGCTAGTCGGAACGCCGCGCAAGCGAGCCGTGCCGGCCCAACAAAAAGCTCGCAGACTCCCCAACATTGCTTCACGTCAATCCGAGGAACCCAGATGAAACCTGCGCTGATCGTCGCTGCCATCCTGGCCATTACTTTGACCGCCTGCGGCAAGAAGGAAGAAGCCGCGCCGCCCCCGCCGCCCCCGCCGCCTGCTCCCGCCGCCGAGCCGGCGCCGGCGCCGGATGCGCGCTTCGGCTCCCGCCGAGGCCCCCGCAGCGGAAGGCGAGAAAAAGCCGTAGTAGCGCGCTCAAAGTCCGACCGAGAAAGCCGACCTCAGGGTCGGCTTTTTCTTGCCTCCCGGTGGTCGCTCGCGCGGCCCAACCCTTCCGGCCGCAGTTCTCGCGAGGCACGGCTGCCGCGTCTAACGCGGCGCGCTAGCCCGGCCCTCAGGCGATCTGCCGCCAGTCCAGTCCGCGCTCCTGCTCCGCCACGGCGATCCAGTCCGGCGCTGCAGCCGAGCGCGCCGGCGAGCGCGGCGCGCGCCAGGTCGGGGCGGTTGTTGTTCTGGCTCAGGTGGGCGGCAACCATGTGCTGCAGCCGCGCGCAGTCCAGGCGGCGACCAGCTGCGGCCGCCTGCGCATTGTCGAGGTGCCCGAAGCGGCCCGCGATGCGCTGCTTGAGCGTCTGCGGGATAGTCGCTGCGCGCCAGCAGCTCCGGGTCGTGGTTGCATCTCCAGCACCAGCGCATCGCAGGCGTCGAGCAGCGCGCCGATATGTGGCGTCGCGCATCCGGCATCGGTCAACACGCCCAGGCGCCGCGCACCGTCGCTGAATACGTACTGGGCGGGCTCGCGCGCATCGTGCGGCACCGGGAAAGGCTGCACTTCGATCGCCCCGATGCACAAGGCGGCATAGCCCTCGATGCAGTGCAGCTCGAGCCCGTCGAACAACGCCTCCAGGCCGCGCAGCGTCCCCGGCGTGACCCATACCGGCAACGCGAACTTGCGCGCGAGCCGCGCGACGCCGCCGACGTGGTCGTCGTGCTCGTGAGTGACCAGGATCGCCGGTCGAGCTGCTCGCGGCGTGAGCCCGAGCCGGCCGAGCCGGCGCACCGTCTCCCCGCGCTGAAGCCGCAGTCGAGCAGAAGCCGGGTCTCGCCCGCCTCGACGACCAGCGCGTTGCCCTGACTGCCGCTGCCGAGGAGGGCGAAGCGCACCAGGCTATCTCCAGCGTCTGCAGCCTCCAGCGCAAGCCCGGGGGCGCTATTTCAGGTCTTCCTGCAGGACGGTGAGGATCCGGGTGGCGACCTCGGATTGCTCCGGCTTGCCGTCCCGCGACTGCACCGCTCACCCGCGTGCCGCGGCCGGCCTCGCCGACCGCGATGCGATACTCCGCCGCCTTGCTGCGGGGTCGTCCTTGCCCAGAACGCCAGCTTCGACAACCAGGCCCGCTTCTCCTGCAGCTTCGGCCGGGTTCAGATAGCGCACGTAGTACAGGCCGGCCGCGCGGTCGCGGTCCTGCACCGCAAAGCCGAGGCGGTCGAGGGACAGGCCCACCCGGCGCCAGCCGCGGTCGAAATCGTCCTTGAGGGCCAGCACCGGCTGGCCATTCGGCCTCGTGCTCAGCATCGCGCGCGGCTCGATCTTCGCGCCTTTGACCTCGGCCGCCGCCACTTGCTGGTTGGTGCCCAGCTTGACCATCAGCCGCGTCAGCATCTCGGCTTCGAGATTCGGGTCGGCGGGGCGCGGCTGCCAGAGCGTGCGGCCGGTCTGGCGCATGTTGGCGTCCGCCACGTACATCTCGTAGGCGCCCCGGTGGCGTGATGTAGATCTCGGTGCTCTTGCCATCCGCGCTGCGCTCGACGCGCGTGCGGTAGCGTGTCGCGCTCGGGGGCCGAGTAGGCCTGGTCGAAGACCTTGCCGATCAGCGTTGCGCAGCAAGCTCTGCGGAATCTTCGCGCGGTTCTCCGCCCAGTCGGTCTCCATCACGCCGACCTGCGGGTTGTCCACCGCGACGATGAAGCCCATGCTCCTGCCAGAACTCGCGCAGCACCGGCCACACCTGCTTCGACCGGCTGTTCGACCACCAGCCAGCGCTGGGTTCCCGCCCGCTCGATCGTGGGCGCCGGCGCACTTTGGGGAGCACGCCCTGCAGCCTGGCTGCGGGCGGGCCGGTCCTGCGCGTACTCGGAATAGGTGGCGTGGCCCGCGCCGGGGCATCGGGCAGCGCGTAGCGGTCGCTGGTAGCGGGGGCGCGCGATGTCGGGCGGCAGCTCGAGCGGCTTGCGTCTCCTTGGCCGACTTGTAATCGATCTTCTTGCTTTCGATGATCGAGCCGCTGCAGCCGGCCAGCAGCGACGGCCAGCCCGGCGAGCGCAACAGGATGAACGATGCGTCATACGCATGCTCGTGTTCATGGTGTCCTGCCCGGCAGCGCGCTGGCGGTCAAGCCGGCTGACGCTGCGGCACAGTCAGCCCCGCCTGCTCCATGGCCCCGCGCAACAGGTCGTGGAAGGAAGAAGACAACGGCGTCAACGGCAGGCGGATGCCGCCGCGGATCAGCCCCATCTGCTGCAGCACCCACTTCACGGGGATCGGGTTGGCCTCCACGAACAGGTGGCGGTGCAGACCCGAGCAGCCGGTTGTTGGCGCTGCGGGCGCGTTGCAGGTCCCCGCCGAAGGCTGCCGCGCACATCTCGTGCATCAGGCGCGGGGCGGCGTTGGCGGTCACCGAGATGACGCCGTCGCCGCCCATCAAGGTCAGCGCCAGCGCCGTGGCGTCGTCGCCGCTGTAGATGGCGAATCCTCTGGGTGCGCGGCGGATCAGGTCCGCACCCGCGCTCGAGGTTGGCGGTCGCATCCTTGATGCCGATGATGTTGGGAACCTGAGCCAGGCGCAGCGCGGTGTCGTTGTGCATGTCGGCACACCGTGCGGCACGGCACGTTGTACATGATCATCGGTATGTCGACCGCCTCGGCGATCGCACGGAAGTGCCGGTACAGGCCTTCCTGGGTGGGCTTGTTGTAGTAAGGCACCACCGACAAGCATCATGATCGGCGCCGGCCTTGTTGGCGAAGGCCTGCAGCTCGATGGCCTCGCGCGTGGAGTTGGCGCCGGTGCCGGCGATGATCGGCACGCGGCCGGCCGCGCTGCTCGATCGCGGTCTTGATGAGCAGGCAGTGCTCTTCGAAGTCGACGGTGGGCGACTCGCCGGTGGTGCCCACCACGACGATGCCGTCGGTGCCCTCGCGCGATGTGCCAGTCGATCAGCCGCCGGAAGGCCTCCAGGTCGAGGCTCCCGTCTTCGTGCATCGGCGACACGATGGCTACCAGGCTGCCTCTGAGCATTGTTCTCTCCCCTCCAGAGTCGTCCGGCGCAGCCGCAGGCGCGCAGCGCTGTGCGGCCCGAGTGTAACTGAATCGCCATGTTTAACCCATCGGCAGCGCGCTGCCTTGAGCCGCGACGCGTCCGCGTTGACGGCACAGATCCGCTGCACCAGGGCCGGCTTGGGGCACATCGACGTACAGGTCTTCGTAGGCGATGACCCGCAGACCCTCGGCACAGCTTCCAGCAGCTCGCCCGGCACCAGCAGGAAGTCCGGATTGCGATGGCCGGCCGTAGCGTTCGTTCCCGGCGCGAACGTCTCGTAGATCAGCACGCCCGCCGGCGGCGAGGCTGTCGCGACAGCAGCGACAGCAGCGGGCGATGCAGGTAGTTGGTCACCACAATGCCTTCGAAGCGCTCGCCCGCGTAGGGCCAGGGCCCGGCCTCGAGATCGGCAACGGTCCACGCGTACGCCGCGCAGACCGGTCAGCGATCGCGAGCGCCTGCGCATCCCGGTCCACCGCCGCCACTGCCAGCCGCGGCCGGCCAGCTAGCGGCGTGCGCGGCCCTGTCCGCACGCCACATCGAGCACGCTTCCGCCCGCCGCGATGAGCGGGCGAAGCGGCATCACCCAGGCGTGAGGGTGCCTGCAGACCGTGCAGACGGCTTCATGGCACCTGCGGCGTGGCTCAGCGCGGGCCAAACGCCTCGACCACCTGCCCATGCGCCAGCACCGCCTGCTCGAACAGTCCGCGCCAGCGCCGGACCCATGTATGGGACCGCGAGATACAGCGCGACGAACCCGGTCGCAAGCGTGATCGGGAAGCCCACGGCGAACAGGTTCAGCTGCGGCGCGGCGCGGGTCATGATGCCCGACCGCGATGTTGGCGATCAGCAGCGCCGCGATCACCGGCAGCGCGATGAGCAGCCCGGTATGGAAGATCACTGCCGCCCCATTCCACCAGCACGCGCAACCCCAGCGGATGCACCGGCGCGGCCGCCACCGGAAGCGTGCGCGAAGCTCTCCGCCAGCGCCGTGAGCACCAGCGCATGACCGTTGGTCGACAGAAAGATCAGGATCGCGAACAGCCCGACGAACTGCCCGACGACTGCGGTCTGTGCCGCTGCTCTGCGGATCGAAGAACACCGCGAAGCCCAGGCCCATCTGCAGCCCGGCGAGCTGGCCGGCCATCTCCGCGGCGGTGAGCGCGAGGCGGATGGTGAAGCCCATCGCCAGCCCGATCAGCAGTTGCTGAACGCCGATCAGCAGCCCTGCCGCCGAGGCAGGCTCGACCTGCGGGCATGACGGCAGCACCGGCGCGAGCAGCAGAGTGACGAACAGTGCGAACCCGACCTTGACCGTCACCGGCACGCTGCGGTTGCCGAGCACCGGCTCGGCCAGGATCAGCCCGAGCACGCGCAGGAACGGCCAGAACACAAACGCCGCGATCCAGGCATACCACTGCTGCGAGGTGATGCTGATCACTGCAGACCCGGCCGCTCGGCTGCTGCGAGGACATGGCGGTCACGCACCGGCCCGGCAGCTCAGCCGATCATCCCGGGGATGGCCGAGAACAAGCGCCGGGTGAAGTCCACCATCAGGCTCAGCATCCACGGGCCGGCCAGCACCGCCGCGGCGAAGATCGCCAGCAGCTTCGGGATGAAGGACAACGTCATCTCGTTGATCTGCGTCGCGGCCTGGAACACGCTCACCAGCAGGCCCGTCGCAAGCGCCGCCAGCAGCAGCGGGGCGGACAGCAGGACCGTGACTCGAGGGCCTGCTGCACCAGATCGATGACGATTTCAGGGTCATGGCTGCGCTCTGACTCGCGAGGTGTGAGGCGTGAGGCGGAGGCGGACGCAGCGACGGGCAGTGCCGCGTCACTGCATTGAACGCGCCGCCTCAACCTTCGCCGGCGCTTTGTCTAGCTTCTCGCCTCACGCCTCTCGCCCTCACGCCTCATGTGTAAAAGCTCTGCACCAGCGATCCCACCAGCAGATTCCACCCATCCACCAGCACGAACAGCATGAGCTTGAACGGCAGCGAGATGATCACCGGCGAGAGCATCATCATGCCCATCGACATCAGCACGCTGGACACGACCAGGTCGATGATGAGGAACGGGATGAACACCACGAAGCCGATCTGAAACGCGGTCTTCAGCTCGCTGATGACGTAGGCGGGCACCAGGATCTTGCATGGGCACCTGCTCGGCGCTCGCCAGCGGCGGCTCCTTCGGCAACTTGGCGAACAGCGCCAGATCGGACTGCCGGGTCTGCCGCAGCATGAAAGCCCGCAGCGGCACCGGAGGCGCGGTTGAGCGCTTCGTTGAACGCGATGCGGCGCTCCGAGAACGGCACGTAGGCTTCGCTGTACATGCTGCTCGAACACCGGCGCCATGACGAAGAAAGTGAGGAACAGCGACAGGCCGATCAGCACCTGGTTGGGCGGCGCCTGCACCGTCCCCAGCGCCTGGCGCAGCAGCGACAGCACGATGATGATGCGCGTGAACGAGGTCATCATCAGCAGCATCGCCGGCAGGAACGTGAGCGAGGTCAGGAACAGCAGCGTCTGGATGGTCAGCGAGAAAGTCTGCCCGCCCCCAGGCGCCGGCGTGGCGGTCATCGCCGGCAGCGCGGCTTGCGCGAGCGCCTGCTGCTGAGCGAGGCAATTGCGGCCAGCACGAGAACAGACCCGTAAGGCGCAGCGTGCGCATTGCTCAGCGCTCCGGCGCGTCGCGCGGCCAGCGCCTGTCCCGAGCAGGCGCTGAAACGGGCTGCCCGGGCTCGGTGTGCGCTGCATCCGCCTGGAGCGGCTTCGGCATGCTGTGCACCAGCGTGACGCTGCTCGCCGCCACGCCCAGCAGCAACCAGGTGTCTCCCACTTCCACGACCACCAAGCGCTCTCGCGGTCCCACCATTACGCCACCCACCACCTTGAGCAGGCCGCCGCCAGCGCCTTGCCGGGCACGAATCGACGCACCAGCCAGGCAAACAGCCCGATCGCACCGAGCACCACCAGCAGTGCGAAGACGCACCTGCAGCAGGCTCAGCAGCGAGACGGGGGCAGACGACTGCCGGTGGTCGCGCTGCCCTCGGCCGCGCGTGCGGCCGCAGGCTGCGCCAAGGAGGATGCAGCAGAAGGCCGTTGCGGCGAGCGGGACGCGCGCGCCCGCATGGCGCCGGCTCATCGATTGCAGCCGGCGCAGCCGCTCGTCGGGCGCGATGACGTCGGTCAGCCGGATGCCGAACTTGTCGTTCACCACCACCACCTCGCCCTGGGCGATGAG
This sequence comes from uncultured beta proteobacterium, assembly GCA_963827575.1. GTDB lineage: Bacteria > Pseudomonadota > Gammaproteobacteria > Burkholderiales > SHXO01 > SHXO01. Next base: position 74,566 of record CAWHCG010000013.1, on the reverse strand, counting down.
GCAGCCGTTGACCAGCACGTCCATGGGCTCGCCGGCGAGCCGATCCAGCTCGACCACCGAGCCCTGCGCGAGCTGCAGGAGATTGCGGATCGGGATCTTGGTGCGCCCCAGCTCCACGGTGAGCTGGACCGGGATGTCGAGGATCATGTCGATCCGGCCCGGCGCAGCTGCCGCGGACGCCTCGCTGTGAGCTCGGAGAATACTTCGGCTGGCGGCGTTGCGCCGCGTGCGGAATCCTGGTCTGCCATTGCGGCAGCCCACTGGTCAGCGCTGATGTCGCCCTTCAGGTCGACTGTCCGCCATCTTGCTCCCCGCTCAGCACCCGCTCGACCTTCAGCGCGTACTGTCCTTCACCACGCCGTAGCGGCACTCCAGCACCGGCACGCGTCGACGTTGCGACGCACCACATCGGGAAGGTCCACCGCGACCACGTCTCCCAGCTGCAGCGCCATGAGCTGGCCGATGCTCACGCTCGCGTGCGCCAGTTCGGCCACCAGCTCGCCTCGGCACGGTAGACCTGCGCCGACAGCAGCGACAGCCAACGGCTGTCGCCTCGCCGCGATCCGCCTGCACGCTGCTGTAGATCACGCTGCGAATCGGTTCCAGCATAGCATAGGGCAGGCAGACGTGAAAATCGCCGCCGGCCCCGCCCAGATCCACGCTGAGCGCAGCCGTCACGACGACCTCGCTCGGCACGTGGCGATGTTGACGAACTGGGGGTTCATTTCCGAACGCAGGTGTTCCAGCGTGACCGGGTAGACCGGCTGCCATGCCTTCTGGTACGCATCGAACGCAAGGCTGAGCATGCGTGCGACGATGCGCATCTCGGTCGGCGTGAGCTCGCGCCCCTCGATGCGAGTGTGGAGCTTGCCCTGCCCGCCGAACAGGGTGTCGATCGACCTGGAACACCAGATCCGGCTCGAACACCATCAAGGCCGGTGCCGCGCAGCGGCTTCACCTGCACCAGATTGAGGTTGGCGGGTACGGCCAGGTTGCGCAGGAACTCGCTGTACCGGAGCACGCGCACCGGGGCGACCGAGATTTCCGACGCTCCGCGCATGAGGTTGGCCAGAGCGCCGCGCAGCGCGCGCGCGAAGCGCTCGTGCACCAGCTCGAGGGTAGGCATGCGCCCGCGCACGACCCGCTCCTGCGCGGCCGATATCGTATGGCTGCACGCCACCTGCGGCGGGCGCCTCGGCAGCTGACTCTTCCCCCGCACCACTCACCCCGCGCAGCAGCGCGTCGACTTCTTCCTGGGAGAGGATGTCTTCGGCCATCTAGGCGGCTGAGCGCATGCGGGTCATTGGATCACGAACGATGTCAACAGGACCTCGAGCACGCCTTCGGCCGCCTGCTGCGCGGCGCCATCCGCCGCCGGCGGAGCCTCGGCGGCATGGGCCTCGCCGCCACCCTCGGCGGGTGCAGCGACGAGCTTCGCCGCAGGAGTGTGGAAGCCGAGCGGCTGGTTGACCGCCTCGCGAATCTCGGCTCGCAGCCGGTTCTTACCTTCCAGCGTAGCCAGCTCATCGATCTGCTTGCTGGACAGCAGCAGCAGCACCCCGTTGCGGATCTCCGGGAGATGCGCCTTGATCTGGTCCTTCACGTGATCGTCAGCAATCTTCAGATCGATCCCCACCTGCAGGTAGTGCTGCACTTCCCCGGCCAGATTCACCACGAACGGGTCCAACGTGAAGAATGTGGAGGGCTCGCGACGGCAACCTTCACCTCGGCGTGCTCGCCCTTCTTGCCTCCGCCCAGCAGGAACCAGGCGGCAACACCGCCGGCGACGAGCGCGATCACGACACCGATGACGATGACAAGGCGGGCTTTCTTCTTGCCGCCCCCCGGCCCTGCCGCTTCCGTCTGGACTTCGCCCTTGGCCATTTGTTTCCCCTTCGATGTGGATCGCCTGCCGCTGCAGCGTGCGTGCAGCCGGCCCTTCCCGGCTATTACGGCCCGGTGCGCCGGAATCTGAGCCCGGCAGATCTCAGCAAAGGAAAAACAATGCCCCCAAAAACAATGCCCTTGGCAGGGCAGTTTAGGTGGTTTCTAGAGGACAGGCAAGGCGGGCTCAGGCGTACACGTCGATCACACCCGTGCCGGCGTGAAACGGCGGGGTGGCCGCTGCAACCGCGCCAGGCAACGGATAGGCGTGATTAGGCAGGGCATGCTCGGCGGACTGACCCCAGCCCTGCGCAAGGCCCGAGTGATCGGCGCTCCCTTGCGCAAACCCTTCGGCACCAACCGATACGTTGGCAAGGGTGATGCCGAGCCCCTGCAGCATGTCCTGCAGGCGCGGCAAGCTCGCCTGGATGGCGTCGCGCACCGCCGCGTGTGGCGAAGCGATCGACAAGCTCGCCTGGTCGTTGGCGAGGGACAAGCGCACCTCGACCGGGCCGAGCTGGGGCGGTTCGATGCGCAGCTCGGCCACTTGGTGATTGTGCGTAGCCATCCATACCAGCCGATTGCCCACCTCGGCTCCAAATTCGCGGCTCGCCACCGGGGCAGCGATGTCCAGGCGCACGGGGTGGGCGGGGGGCCGCGCAGCGTTCTCGGCGCGTTCGCTCGCCATGGGAACGAGGTTGACCGGGGCTTCGGGGTCGGGCCGCTGGGTGAGGAGGGGATCGCGCGTGGCGCTGAGCTCGATGGTGGCGGGCTCGATGGTGGCGGGCCGGGCCGCAGCCGGGCTGCCGGGCGGCTGGAAGGTTGCGTCGGCAGACGGTACGGCAATTCTTGCCGGGTCCGGCAGTGGCGGCGCTGGATCTGCCATCGCCAGCGTGGCTGCCGTTTCGGTCCGCAGCGAGGTCTTGGGCGCAACGCTCTCGGGCGCTGGCAGCGGGAGCCTGGCGGGCATCAACGCATCGATCGCCAGCGGTGTAGCCACGGCCGACGCTACGTCTGTTTGCAGCGCTGCCTGCAACGGCACAGCCGGGGCTGCCGCCAACTCCACGGCCGGGGGCAGGAGCTCGGCGATCTGTGTGTTGTTGACTGCTGCGTCTTCGGACCGCAGCCCATCCCGCTCGGCAGACACCACCGCGACGGGATCTGGCTCCGCCGTTGCGGTGCCGGCGAACGCAGCGGCGAGCAGCGCATCGAAGGGCACCGCGCCGTCGCCGGCTGTGGAAGGCGCGGTACCCGGAGCCGAAACGGTCGCAGGGGGTAGGGTCGGGACGATGGGAGCAGGCATGGCCGGCGCGGCAAGAAGAAGTCCGTTGCATTCTGCAAGCGGCGTGTCACGCGCGAGGCGACCGAAAAGGGTAACCGAGGAGCGCAACGGCGCAAAGACGCAAAGGGCTCGCAAAGGCGCACGCGCATCGTCTGCGTCTTAGCGCCTTAGCGGTTGCTCGTCACGCGTCTCGGTCGGATCGCTCGTTGCGCCTGCCCCTGAGGGCGAACTCGTCCTGCTGCTTTTGCTCGACCCGCGCGTCGCGCACGGACTCGCTGTGCTCGTGGCGCTCGCGCAGCACCTGCAGCGCCTGCTCGCGGTTGCGCAGCCGCAACCAGCGCTGGTGCTCCTCCTCCCAGGCCTGGCGCAAGCGCGCCACCTCGGCCCCCTGCGCCTCGATCGCGCGGGCGAGCTTGGCGAGGAAGGCCTGGAAGTCCCGCAGCCGGTCGGCAGGCAGGCCCTGGGTCAGCGCGGCGGCCAAGCTCGCTTCGTATTCGGCCCGGTATCCCTGCAGCTGATCCAGCTTCTCCTGGCCTTGCTGCAGCCGCGCCCGCAGTTTCTGCAACTCGCCTGTGGCCACGTCCAGCCGGCGGGCAGCCAGCTCCAGTACCGTCTGCAGCCGGAATGGCGCAACCATCAGGCGAGCAGTTCCCGCAACCGCGCCCGGCCGCTTGCGACGTCGGCCCGTTCCTGCAGGTCCTGCTGCAGAAACGCCATCAGCTGGGGATACAGCGCCACCGCCCGGTCCACCACCGGATCCGCACCGCGCACATAGGCGCCCACTGCGATCAGATCGCGTGAGCGGCGGTAGGCCGAGAACAGCTGCTTGAAGCGGCGCACCAGCTCGAGCTCACCGGCGCTGAGCAACTCGGTCATGGTCCGGCTGATCGAGGCCTCGATGTCGATCGACGGATAGTGGCCCTGGTCGGCCAGGTCGCGCGTGAGCACGAGGTGGCCGTCCAGGATGGCACGTGCCGCATCGGCGATCGGATCCTGCAGGTCGTCGCCCTCGACCAGGACGGTGTAGAAGGCGGTGATCGAACCGCGCTTCTCCAGCCCGTTGCCGGCCCGCTCGACCAGCTGCGGAAGCTTGGCGAACACCGATGGGGTATAGCCCTTGGTGGCGGGCGGCTCGCCGATGGCCAGGCTGATCTCGCGCTGGGCCATGGCGAAACGGGTGAGCGAGTCCATGATCAGCAGCACGTGCTTGCCCTGGTCGCGGAAGTACTCGGCGATGGCGGTGGCATAGGAGGCACCGTGCAAGCGCATCAGCGGCGGGCTGTCGGCCGGCGCGGCGACCACCACCGAGCGGGCCAGGCCCTCGCTCCCCAGGATGGTGTCGACGAACTCGCGCACCTCGCGACCGCGCTCGCCGATCAGCCCGACCACCACCAAGTCGGCGCTGGTGTAGCGCGCCATCATGCCGAGCAGGACGCTCTTGCCCACTCCGCTGCCGGCGAACAACCCGAGCCGCTGGCCGCGCCCGACCGTGAGCAGGGAGTTGATCGCGCGCACACCCACGTCCAGCACGGTGCGGATCGGCGCGCGGTCGAGCGGATTGACCGGCCGGCTGTGCAGCGGCACATAGCGGTCCAACGCCATCGCGCCGCGGTCGTCCAACGGCCGCCCGTTCCCGTCGACGACTCGCCCGAGCAGCGCCTGTCCCACCGCAACTTGCCGGGCACGATCCTCGGCCCGGCGGCGCGGCACGAAGTCCTCGCCCAGGCGCGGCACACGGGTGATGGCGGGATCCACGGGAATAACGAGGGCTCCCGGCTTCAGCCCGTAGATATCCGTTGATGGCATCAGGAACAACCGGTCCCCGGAGAAGCCCACGACTTCGGCATCCACGCGCTGGCCGCTCGGCGTCAGCACGAAGCAGCTGTTGCCCACCGGCAGCTTGAGTCCCACCGCCTCCATCACCAGCCCGGCCACGCGCGTCAGCCGCCCGCTGACCGTAAGGGGCTGGCTCGCCCGCACCGCGGTCTGCGAGTCTTCGAAGTACTTCTGCCAGCGTCTCAAGCGGCTCATCTACTTCGTTGCCTCTGAACCGCAGAGGCGCAGAGGCGCAGAGGCCCGCAGAGAAGACGAATGATGTTTGCGGTTGCGCATGCTGCGAGCGTGTCCTTGAAATCTCGAGCTGCAACTGTGGGCGACGTGGACTGCCGACCCGAGATGCGTTTGCTCTTCTCCGCGCAAACTCTGCGCCTCCGCGCCTCTGCAGTTCAGAGCTTCAGGTCGTAATGTCGATCCAGGAGTCGTCGCGGCCAAGTGAAGCCACCACGCGCCGCCAGCGCGTCTCCAGCACCGCGTCGACTTCGGTAGTGGGCGTCTCCAGGCGGCACCCGCCGCGCTCGATCTGCGCGTCCTCCACGATCTTCCAGGGCAGCGTCGCAAGCGACGGATCGTCCTGCAGGCCCTTGCGCACCAGGGCGGCATCGGCGGGGTTGAGCAGCAGCACGGTCTGCTCCGACAGGCCGGGTAAGCTGGAGATGGCTTCCCGCACCACCGCCATCACCAGATCAGGCTTCAGCCGCAGCGACGTCCGCACGATCTGTTTGGCCAGCTCCAGGCCGACCGAAAGCACGTCTCCAGCCAGCGCCTGCTCAAAGTCGTGCATCAGCTCGTTGACGCCGGCGATCAGCGCCTGCAACTCCGTGCGCTCGCCCGCGAGCGCTGCCTGCGCCTCCTGCCGCCCTGCCGCCAGGCCTTCGCGATAGGCTTGCTCGCGCTCGCCGCGCAAGCTCCGCGGCATTGGCGGCGGCTTCTCCGGACGCGCTGGCCTTCGCTCCGGTCACCAGGTCGGTGAGGTCGAGCTTGCGCACCTCGGACAACGCCTCTCTCGGGATGATCTTACTGGACAAGGCCTTCCTCGCCCTTTCCACCCATCGCGATCTGGCCCTCTTCGGCGAGCCGCCGCACGATACGCAGGATTTCGCGCTGCTCGGTCTCCACTTCCGACAGCCGCACCGGCCCCTTCGCGTCCAGGTCATCGCGCAGCATCTCGGCCGCCCGTTGCGACATGTTCTTGAAGATCTTGTCCTGGAGCGGCTCGCTGGTGCCTTTGAGCGCGACCACCAGCGTCTCGGACTGGATTTCGCGCAGCAGCAGCTGGATGGCGCGGTCGTCCAGGTCGAGCAGGTTCTCGAACACGAACATCTTGTCCTGGATGGTCTGGGCGAGCTCCGGATCGATCTCGCGGATATGCGCGCTCACCGAAGCTTCCAGGTTTCCGCCCAGGTGATTCAGGATCTCCGCCGCGGCGTCGACACCGCCGCGCGTGCTCTTCTTCACCTTGTCGGCACCCGACAGCAGCTGAGTCAGCACCTCGTTCAAATCCCGCAAGGCCACCGGCTGCACCCCCTCCAGCGTGGCGATCCGCATGCATCGACGTCGTTGCGCAAGCGCTCCGGCAGCTGAGCGAGGATCTCGCTGGCGTGATCGGCGTCCAGGTGCACGAGAATGGTGGCGATGATCTGCGGGTGCTCGCTCTGGATGAGCTCCGCCACCGAGCCCGCGTCCATCCACTTCAGGTTCTCGATGCCGCCTGCTCCGGCCCCTGCAGGATGCGGTCGATGAGCGCGGAGCCTTTGTCGCTGCCCAGGGCGCGCATCAACACCGAGCGCACGTACTGGTCCGAACCCACACCGATGGTCGCACTGCTGCTCGGCCTGGCGCCGGAACTCGCGCAGGACCTTGGCGACCTGCTCGCGCGTCACGTTCGACAGCCTGGCCATGGCGGGGCCGAGCTTCTGCACTTCCCTGGGCCCGAGGCACTTGAACACCTCCACCGCCTCTTCCTCGCCCAGGGACATCAGCAGGATCGCGCTGCGCTGGATGCCGTCCTGGCTCAACTCACTGCCCCACCCAGTCCTTCACGACGTTGGCCACCATGCGCGGCTCCTGCCGCGCCAGGTCCTTGACAGCGCGCAGGTCGGCTTCATAGCCCGGCTCGGCCGCTGCACCGTAGGCCGCCGCACCGCCAAGCTGCGGCTCGATCGGTCCACCGGCACCGGCTCGCGGGCCTCTGACCGGCGCGCGTGAGGTCGCGCAGCGGCAGAGCGGACCAGCAGCAGCGCGATCAGCAGTGCGAACCCCGCAAGCCCGTACATGAGCAGACTGCCGACGCCGGAGGGCGAAGTCCATCGGCGCACCGCAACAGCCCACTCGTCCGGCGCCTCGATCCCCGCAACGGCCGCTTCCGCACTGAATGGCGCGTTGACCACGTTGAGCGTGTCCCTGCGCTCCTGGCTGAATCCCATCGCCTCGCGTGCCAGGGCGTTGATCTGGGCCAGCTCCTGCTCGCTGCGGGCCGTGTAAGTGGGCTTGCCCCCGGCATCCGTCCCGCGCCGATAGTTGACGACTACGGCCGCGGACAGGCGCTTTACGGCTCCCACTTCGGCCTTGGTGTGGCGGATGGTCTTGTCGAGCTCGTAGTTGACGATGTTCTCGCGGTGTGTGTTGGCAGGGGGCTGGCCCGCCGGCCGCTGCGGCTGCGCCGCGGGCGCCGTCAGCGGCGCGCCGTGGCCGCCCCGGGCGGCTGATTGGAGAGCGCACCGGGCACCCCGCTGGGTCCCTGCGGGTTGACGGTCACCGTTTCCACCGTCTGCTGGCTGCGGATGGACGCCTCCTGCGGCGCGGGGTTCGGTTTGAAGGTCTCGGAGGTCTGCTCGACCTGATTGAAATCGAGCGCGGCAGCGACCTGGGCGCGCACGTTGCTCCGCGCCGACGATGGGCTTCAGGATGTTCTCGATGCGCGCGGCGTAGCTCGCCTCCACCGCGTGCAGGTACTTGAGCTGCGAGGCATCCAGGCCGCCGGTGCCGGGCGCAGCGACCTCGGTCCCGGAAAGCAGATTGCCGCCCTGGTCCACCACGGTGACATCGCGCGCCTCCAGCTCCGGGCACACTGCTGGCGACCAGGTGCTGGATTGCGCTGACCTGTCCAGCGTCCAGCACGCGGCCCGGATACAGGCTCACCAGCACCGAGGCGCTGGGATGCTGCCGGTCGCGCACGAACACGCGTGGGGCGCGGAATCGCAAGGTGCACGCGTGCCCCTTGCACTGCAGCGATCGACTGGACCGTGCGCGACAGCTCGCCGGCGAGCGCGCGCTGGTAGTTGACCTGCTCGGCGAACTGGCTGATGCCGAATTTCTGCGCGTCCATCAGCTCGAAGCCCACCGCACCGCCTTTGGGCAGGCCCTGCGCGGCCAGCTGCAGGCGCAGCTCGTAGACCCGGTCGCCCGGGACCAGGATCACGCTGCCGCCTTCGGCGACTCGATAGGGAACGTTCTGCTGCGCGAGCGCCGCGATGACCTCGCCGCCGTCGCGCTCGGACAGGTTGGAGTAGAGAACCCGGTACTCGGCGGTGCGGGCCCACAGGAACGCGACTACGACCAGCGCGATGGCGGCGGCCAGGGCCACGGCCAGACCGACCTTCTGGGCGTTACCGAGCGAGAAGAAGCCCCGCGCGAGGGCGCCTATGCCTTGACCAGAAGACGGAGGGGCTTGACCGGGAGCCTGAGCCATCAATGCTGCCGGTAGAACGCGGCGGGCATCGTGCTAGGCGGATCGCAGCTCAGATGCATGCCGGCTCGAAGCACCCTTTACACCTGCATATTCATGATTTCCTGATAGGCGGAGACCAGCCGGTTGCGCACCTGGACCATGGTCTGAAACGACAGGCTCGCCTTCTGCAGGGACACCATGACTTCATGCAGGTTGACGTTGGGCGCGTTGAGGTCGAACTCACGCTGCAGTCGGACGGCTTCCTGCTGGGCGTCATTGACCTGCTCCAGCGCCGCCTTGAGTGCGGTGCCGAACTCGGGCGTACCGTCCGCGGCTGCGGGCTCCTGCTGGCCCGCGGCGCGCGCGGTCAGGGTATTGAGCTCCTGCAGTAGTTGGTCGATGCCCTGAGTGTTCACTTGGGTCATTTCGAGAGCGGATGCATCAGGTCAAGCTGCAACTCCCATGCCACTGGTCAGTCCGCTTCCGGCTTGCCGCCGGCGGCTTCCAGCCGGTATTGGGCAAGCTTGTAGCGCAGAGTGCGCTCGCTCATCCCCAGGCGCTCTGCGGCCGCCTTGCGTACCCCGTTCACAGCCGCCAGCGTCTCCAGAATGTGCGTGCGCTCCAGGGACTTGAGATCGCTCGGATAGGCCTTTCCGGGCCCGCCGGCGCTCCCGGGTGCGCTGGCTGCACCGGCAGTTCTTGCCGCCTCAGCCGAGCTTCCTGCGGTGACTGGGTTCACTCCGGGCAGCCACAGGTGCTCCACCTCGATCACCCCGCCCGGCGCAAGAATCATCGCGCGCTGCATCACGTTTTCCAACTCTCGGATGTTACCCCGCCACGTATAGGCCGTCAAACCAGCCTCGGCGCCCGGTGCCAGGGTCAGGCTGCGGCCTTGGGCAGCACCCTGCAACACGCGCCGCGCCAGCGGCACGATGTCCAGTGGACGGCTGCGCAGCGGCGGGACGTGCAACGGGAAAACGTTGAGCCGGTAGTACAGATCCTCACGAAAGCGTCCGCCCTGTACCTCTGTCTGCAGGTCACGGTTCGAAGTAGCCAGCATGCGCACGTCGAGCGTGATCGGCTTCTTACCGCCGACGCGCTCGACCTCGCGCTCCTGCAGCACGCGCAGCAGCTTGGCCTGCAGCGCCGCCGGCATCTCGGAGATCTCATCCAGGAGCAGCGTGCCGCCCTGGGCCTGCTCGAACTTGCCTGCGTGCGCTGCCGAGGCACCGGTGAAGGCGCCCTTCTCGTATCCGAACAGGGTGGCCTCGAGCAGGTTCTCGGGGATGGCAGCGCAGTTGATCGCCACGAACGGCCCGGCTGCGCGCGCGGAGTGCCGGTGGATGAAGCGTGCGAGCACTTCCTTGCCCACGCCGCTCTCGCCGGTGATGAGCACAGTGGCCTCCGATCCGGCGACGCGTCGCGCCAGTTCGAGCAGCTGTTGCGAGGCCGGGTCGCGCGCGAGGGGTTCGTCCGGCGTCTGCGCGGAAGCGGACAGCATCCAACGCGCCACCTCCGCCACCAGAATCTCCGGCTCGAAGGGCTTGGACAGATAGTTGCATGCGCCGGCGCGCATCGCCTCCACCGCGCGCTCGATCATCCCGTAGGCGGTCATCAGCAGCACCGGCATCCCCGGCCAGCGGCGCTTGATCTCGCGCAACAGGTGCTCGCCGTCCATCGGCTTCATCTGCACATCGCTGACCACCATCCCCACGCGGCGGCCTTCCAGGACCTGCAGCGCCGCCGCACCATCGGCTGCCTCGAGGACTTCGTAGCCCGACAGCTCCAGCGTATCGGTGAGCGCTTCGCGCAAGCTGGCGTCGTCCTCCACGATCAGCACCGGCAACGGCTTCATCCGGACCTCTCCTCCGCGCCTGCCAGCGGCAGGCTCACTTTGAATTCCGCTCCACGCCCTGGGGCCGACTCCACCCGCACCTCGCCACCGTGCGCCGCGATCACGCTGCGCACGATCGCCAGCCCCAGCCCGGTACCCTCGGTGCGCGTGGTGAAGAAGGGCTCGAACAGGCGTTCCTGCACCTCCGCCGGCAGGCCCTGGCCGCTGTCGCCCACGCACACCCACGCGAGAGCTCCTTCGGTGTGCGCCTGCAGGCGCACTTCGCCGCCGGGACTGCATGCCTGCAGGGCATTCTCCAGCAGATTCAAGAAAGCTCCCGCCAGTGCTTTGCGGTTGCCGCGCAGCGCCACGTCCCCGCAGCCCGCACGCAAGTCGAAGTGCACCCCGCGGCTCGCCATCTGCGGCTCCATCACCTGGGCCAGCTCGTGCAGCAGGTCGGGCAGCTGGACCAAGTCGTGCGCCACCGGCACGCCGCGCACGAAGGTGAGCATGTCCTGGATCATCCGCTCCAGATCACGCAGACGGGTTTGCGCTTGCTCCGCAAAGCGCACCCGGTCGGCATCCGAGAGCGCGGGACGCGCCAGATTGCCGGCGTACAACAGCGCGGTGGCGAGCGGCGTGCGCAGCTGATGGGCCAGCCCGGCCGCCATCTCGCCCATGGCGGACAGGCGCTTGTGCCGCTCCAGCTGCCTCGCGCAGCCGGCGTGCTTCGGTGATGTCGGACATGCAGCAGAATGCGCCCGCCGGCAGGATCGAGCGGGCTGGTGCCGATGCTGACCCAGCGTGGCTGCAGATTACCGCGGTCATCGCGCAGCTGCCACTCCTGGGGAGTCGCGGTGGCAGCCAGCCGCTGCGCCTCGATCTCGCTCCAGGCGCGGCCTACGCCCTCGCCGCCCAGCAGATCCAAGGCCGCCGGGTTCGCCCTCGAGCACGCGGCCCGCGGCATCGAGCACGACCACCCCTCCAGGAAGCGCATCGAGCAGCAGCCCCAGGCGACGCGACAGCGCTTCCTTTTCCTCGTACTGCTCGCGCAGTTCCCCGTTCGCCACCGCCAGCTCGGCAGTCAGGCGCACCACCTGATCCTGCAGGTCCTGGTAGGCGGAAGCAAGCTGCGCCGAGGCCTCGTTGAAGAACGAGAAAGCCTGCTCCAGCTCCTGGGGAGAGGGCAGTTTCGCGGGGTGGGGCAACGTGATCCTGGAGGCCCGGTTTGGCGTTGCCGCGAGCATACCCTCCCCGCGCGGATCACGGAAGGGCCGCCGGTTTGACACTGGTAGAGGTGGATGCTAAAACACCCGCTTGCAATTCGGCGGGCGGCACCTGCCGAGTGGCGCGCTATACCCCGGGGGAACACCAAATGAAAAGAACGATTGTCTTGCTCGTGGCGAGCGCGCTGTTGAGCGCCTGTTCCAGCATGGGCATGCGCTCGCCCGCCGCCACGGCAGTGCTGGTGCCGACCAAGGGCAACAAGGTGAGCGGCACGGTCGACTTCACCCAGAGGGGCGACACGGTGGTGGTGGAGGCGAAGGTGAACGGTCTCACGCCTGGGGCCCATGGCTTCCATATCCATGAAAAGGGCAACTGCACCGCACCCGACGGCTCCAGCGCCGGTGGGCATTTCAACCCCGCCGGGACCGCGCATGGCGGCCCCGGCCACAGCCCCCGCCACGCCGGCGATCTGGGCAACCTGGATGCCGACAGCAGCGGCGTGGCGAACTACAAGGCCGAGGTTACCGGAATCAGCCTCGGCAACGGCGACGACAGCATCATCGGCAGGGCGGTTATCGTGCACGAGAAGCGCCGACGACCTGACCACCCAGCCCAGCGGCAGCTCCGGCGCGCGCCTGGCGTGCGGGCTGATCAGCAAGAGCCCTGACAAATGGTTCTGAACCTGTGAGGCGTAAGGCGTGAGGCGTGAGGCGTTAGACACCCGGCGTCGCATGCCAGGCGATCGCTGTCGGCGGCCCACGGACAGCTATCGCAGCCGATGATGTACCCGGTCGTACCGCCTGGCACGGTCGGACGATATCCCGACCAGTTTGCTTCGCGCCTCACGCCTCCCGCCTCACGCCTCACGCTTCGTTGATTCCCTGGCTAGACGCCGACGCCGACTTCCCGTCCCTGGAGCAGGCGCTGCGCCGGCCCAACGGGCTGCTGGCGGCGGGCGGCGACCTGTCCCCGGAGCGCCTGACCCGCGCCTACCGGCGCGGCATCTTTCCGTGGTACAGCGCCGGCGAGCCGATCCTCTGGTGGAGCCCCGATCCACGCATGGTGCTGTTTCCGAGCGAGCTCAAGATCTCGCGCTCGCTCGCCAAAACGCTGCGCAAAGGCGCTTTCACAGTCACGGCCGACACGGCCTTCGATCAGGTGATCGAGGGTTGCGGCCGGCCCGCGCCCGGGACAACCCGGCACCTGGATCACCCCGCAGATGCAGCAAGCCTACTGCGCCCTGCACCGGCAGGGCCGCGCGCATTCGGTGGAAACGTGGCAGCAGGGCCGGCTGGTGGGCGGGCTGTATGGCGTGGCGCTCGGCCGGGCGTTCTTCGGCGAGTCCATGTTCTCGCTGGTGAGCGAGGCTTCCAAGGCAGCTCTGGCACACCTGGTCCCCCAGCTCGAGCGTTGGGAATTCGGCCTCATCGACTGCCAGATGCGCACCCCCCTGCTGGCATCGTTCGGGGCGCGCGAGATCGCGCGCAGCCAGTTCGCGCGCCGGCTGGCAGAGTTGGTAAACTATCCGGATATTCCCGCGCCTTGGCATTTGACCCCCATCGACGCGCTCAAGAACACGAGGCCGTGACCCAGCTCAACGATCTCCCGTTCTCGGTACTGCAGTTTTACGCGACGGCGCCCTACCCTTGCAGCTACCTGCCCGACAAGCTGGCGCGCTCGCAGGTCGCCACGCCGAGCCACGCCATCGACACGCAGGTTTACAGCCAGCTGGTGCGGGCCGGGTTCCGCCGCAGCGGCGCGTTCACCTACCGCCCCTATTGCGACAGCTGCCGCGCCTGCGTGCCGGTGCGCATCCTCACCGAGGCTTCCGGCCAACCGCTCGCAGCGGCGCGCGACCAAACGCCACGCCCACCTCGACGCGCGCTGCTCGACCTGCGCTACAACCCTGAGCACTACGCGCTGTACCTGCGCTACCAGTCCACCCGCCATTCCGGCGGCGGCATGGACCACGACAGCCGCGAGCAGTACCGGCACTTCCTGCTGCAGAGCAACGTCAACTCCAGTCTGGTGGAGTTCCGCGAGGAGGGCCGCCTGGTGATGGTCAGCATCATCGACCGTCTGGAGGACGGGCTGTCCTCGGTCTACACGTTCTTCGACCCGGAACACCCGGGCGGCGGTCTGGGCACCTACAACGTGCTGTGGCAGCTGCAGCTGTGCCGCAGCCTGCGCCTGCCCTATTTGTACTTGGGGTACTGGATCTCCCAGAGCCGCAAAATGGCCTACAAGATCAACTTCCAGCCCATCGAGGGCCTGGTCAACGGCCACTGGCAGCGGCTGCCGCCTGGCGCGCTCTAAAAGCCAAAGCCCCACCGGTTCACCTCTGAAATGAAGCTTGAACGCATCACGGTCGAAACGCGCGGCCACGTGGTCCTTATCGGCCTGAACCGCCCGGCCAAGCGCAATGCGTTCGACCTCGCGATGTACCACGAGCTCGGCATGGCTCTGGGTGCATACGAACGCGACCCGCGTCAGCGTTGCGCGGTGCTCCACGCCCAGGGCGAGCACTTCACCGGCGGCCTCGAGTTGCCGCAGTGGCTGCCCTTCTTCCGCGACGGACGCATGCCCCCGCTGCCGGAGGGCGCGGTCGACCCGCTTCATGCGCGAGACGCAGATGGCCAAGCCGGTCGTGATCGCGGTGCAGGGCTGGTGCCTGACGATCGGCATCGAGCTGCTGCTCGCGGCCGACCTGCGCGTCGCCGCCGACTCTACGCGCTTCGCCCAGATCGAGGTCAAGCGCGGCATCTTCCCGGTCGGCGGCGCCACGCGTGCGGCTGGTGCAGGAGCTGGGCTGGGGCAATGCCATGCGCATCCTGCTCACCGCCGAGGAGTTCTCCGCCGACGATGCGCTGCGCTGGGGCCTCGTGCAGGAGGTGGTGCCGCACGGCCAGCAGACTCGACCGGGCGCTCGCCCTCGCGCAGACGGTCGCACGCCAATCGCCGGTGGGCGTCGCGCCACCCTTGGCTTCGGCACGGCTGGCTCGACAGGCAGGGGAACGGGCAGCCTTCGCCCGCATGCTGCCCGACCTGCAGCGGGCGCTGACGCAGGACGATGCCGTGGAGGGGCTCGAAGCCTATCTGGAGCGCCGGGAGCCGCAGTTCAGAGATCCGGAATGATCTGGGAGTTGGCGCGGGCGGCGCTGTTCCGGCTCGACCCCGAGACCGCCCACGACCTCACCTTCACGCTGCTCGATGCCTGCGGGCGGCTGCTTGCGTACCGCATACCGGAAGCGGCGCCGGTCCGGTTGATGGGACTTACGTTCCCCAACCGCATCGGGCTGGCCGCCGGCCTGGACAAGAACGGCGCCCACATCGATGCGCTGGCCCGCCTGGGCTTTGGGTTTCTGGAGGTGGGCACCGTCACCCCTCGACCGCAACCCGGCAACCCGCGCCCACGCATGTTCCGCCTGCCCCAGACGCAGGCGGTGATCAACCGCATGGGCTTCAACAATCTGGGCGTAGACCGGCTGGCGCGCAACGTCCAGTCCGCCCGCTACCGCGGGCATCCTCGGCATCAACATCGGCAAGAACCTCGACACCCCGATCGAGCGCGCGGCTTCCGACTACCTCGCCTGCATGCGCAAGGTGTATGCGCTGGCAAGCTATCTCACCATCAACATCTCCTCGCCGAACACCAAGAACCTGCGCCGCCTGCAGGAGACCGACGAGCTCGACCGCCTGCTTGCCGCCCTCAAGGCCGAGCAGTCGAAGCTCGCCGACGAGCATGCCCGCTATGTACCCATAGCGCTCAAGATCGCTCCCGACCTGACGCCCGAGCAGCTGCACTCGATTGCCGAGCTGCTGCTGGCGCATCGCGTCGACGCGGTGGTGGCGACCAATACGACCCTGTCCCGGGCCGGTGTGGAGGGCCTCGTCCACGCCGAGGAAACCGGCGGGCTCAGCGGGGCGCCGCTGTCAGCGCGCTCGACCCAGGTGGTCCGAGAGCTGACCGAGAAGCTCAAAGGCCGAATCCCGATCATCGGCGTCGGCGGCATCATGCGGGCCGAGGACGCCGCTCGAAAGCTTGCGGCCGGCGCCAGCCTGGTTCAGCTGTATACCGGGCTGGTGTACGCTGGGCCGCGGCTGGTACGCGAGTGCATTCGGCGCCTGCCAGCCTAGCGGCCTCGCTAGGGCTGAACCGCGGAGGCGCGGAGGCGCAGGGACCCGCAGAGGAAAACACAAAGGGCGGCGGAGCAGCAGGCGAATCTACCGCGCCCACACACCCGCTTCGCCCACTACCGCGCGGTTTCTCCAGCGAACCGCTGTGCAGTTCGCTCGAACGGGGCTGCTATACTTTGTTGTTTGTCCCGGGCCAGCGGTGCGCGGCGCTTGCATCCATGATTCGAACCCCCACCTGCATCGAGATGCACCTTGCCCACGGCCTCACCTTCCCTGACCTATACCGACGAGAAGGCCTGATCAGGCTGGACGGCCTGTTTCTCGAGCATCTGCGCGCAGCCGATCCCGATCTCGCCGCTCGGCTTGTCGGCGCGCGGGCCGATCCGGGTGCGCTGGACGCGCGCGGGCATTCCGATCTGCTGATCGCTGCCGCGCCGCACCTGGAGGACTTCGTCGCCGAGCTGTTCGGCATTCAAACCGAAGTTGCCGCACTGGCGGCGCGCCATCATGAGCTGGCTCCGCTCTACAGCGTAAAACGGCTGTTCGTTCAGCGGCGTGCGATGAACCGCATCAAGCCCGACGAGGCCGCGCGAGTCGATGGTCCGGCGCTGGAGGCGCAGCTGGCCGTGCAGATGGGCGGCGCTTTCTCGGAGCTGGGATTCGCACAGCTCGTGGCCCAGTGGCAGCAGGACGAAGCACGGCACGCCGAGCCTCTCGAGCTGGCTGCACGCTACGCCGCGTGGGCCGCGCACACGCCGGCAGGCCGACAACGGCACCGGCATGGGGTCCTGTTCAAGGCCCCCGGCAAGCTCGACTACTTCCACCTGGTGCCGCTGCAGGCGGACGATGCAGCCGGCGTGCGCAGCTACACCTCAGGTCACCTGCGCCGGCGCGAAGGCTTCAAGCTCACGGACGCCGGCACCGACCTCATCGGCGCGCTGGACCACGCCAACTACTGCATCTGGTGCCATGAGCAGGGCCGCGACTCCTGCTCGCGAGGCCTGAAGGACAAGGCCCCCCCAGACGGGACGCCGGCACCCTTCAAGAAGACCGTGTTCGGCGTGCCCCTGGCGGGCTGTCCACTGGAGGAGAAGATCTCCGAGTTCCACAAGGTCAAGACCCAGGGCAACGCCATCGGCGCGCTGGCCTTGATTGCGGTGGACAATCCCATGGTGGCGGCCACCGGTCACCGGATCTGCAACGACTGCATGAAGTCGTGCATCTACCAGAAGCAGGAACCGGTCAACATCCCGCAGGCGGAAACCCGCACGCTCAAGGACGTGCTGGAGCTGCCCTGGGGCTTCGAGATCTATTCGCTGCTCACGCGCTGGAACCCGCTCGATCTGCACCGTCCCTATCCGCGGCCGGCGAGCGGCAAGCGCGTGCTGGTGGTCGGGATGGGACCGGCCGGCTTCACCTTGGCGCACCATCTCATGAACGACGGACATGTGGTCGTGGGCATCGACGGACTGAAGATCGAGCCGCTGCCGGCGAAGGTCTCCGGCGTCGATGAGCGCGGGCAGCGCGTGGCATTCGCGCCGATCGCAGATGTGGAGTCGCTGTACGAGTCGCTCGACGACCGCGTCATGGCGGGTTTCGGTGGCGTGGCCGAGTACGGCATCACGGTGCGCTGGGACAAGAACTTCCTCAAGCTCATCCGCCTGCTGCTGGAGCGGCGCAGCGAGTTTGCCATGTTCGGCGGCGTGCGCTTCGGCGGAACGCTCAGCGCCGAGGATGCGTTCGCGCTCGGCTTCGACCACGTCGCGATGGCGGCGGGCGCCGGACGCCCGACTGTGCTGGAGCTGCCCAACGGCCTCGCGCGCGGAGTGCGTACCGCCTCGGACTTTCTGATGGCACTGCAGCTCACCGGTGCAGCCAAGACCGACTCGGTCGCCAATCTGCAGATCCGCCTGCCGGTGGTCGTGATCGGCGGCGGCCTCACCGCAATCGACACCGCCACGGAGTCGCTAGCCTACTACCCGCTGCAGGTGGAGAAGTTCCTGGCGCGCTACGAGACGCTGGCGGCGGAGCGCTCGAGCACGGCGGTGCGCAGAGGTTGGAGCGAAGAAGAGAACACTATCGCCGACGAGTTCCTGGCGCATGCCCGTGCGCTGCGGACGGAGCGGGCCGCGGCGAAGAAGGAAGGCAGGCCGGCGCGTATCGCCGAGCTGCTGCAATCGTGGGGCGGGGTCACCATCGCCTACCGCAAGCGGCTCATCGACAGCCCCTCCTACACGCTCAACCACGAGGAAGTCGAGAAAGCGCTCGAGGAGGGCATCCGTTTCGCCGAGGGCCTGACTCCGCTGGCCGTGGAGGTGGACCGCTACGGCCATGCCAGCGGCCTGAGGGTCGCGGTACGCAGTCCCGATGCGCACAACGAGCTGCAGCCGGCGGGAGAGCGGCTTCTGCCGGCGCGCACTATTCTGGTAGCCGCCGGCACCCAGCCCAACACCGTCCTGTCTCGCGAGGATCCCGCGCATTTCCCGCTGGACGGCCGCTATTTCCAAGCCGTGGACGAGAACGGCAACCCGGTCAAACCGCAGCGCAGCGCAAAACCTGAGCAGGTCGAGGTGCTATTGGCGCGCGAGCCGGACGGGCGGTTCATCAGCTTCTTCGGCGATCTGCATCCGTCCTTCTTCGGCAACGTGGTGAAGGCGATGGGCGGGGCCAAACAAGGCTATCCGCAGGTCAGCCGTGTGCTGGCCACGCGCGCCCCCGCATCGGCGCTCTCCGATGCGCAGTTCGTCGCGCGGCTCAACGACGAGCTTCGCGCCAGCGTGCACGACGTCGTACGGCTCACGCCCACCATCGTCGAAGTCATCGTGCGCGCTCCCGCCGCCGCACGCCGTTTTCGTCCCGGGCAGTTCTACCGCCTGCAGAACTACGAGCGCTACGCCCCCAGCATCGACGGCACGCGCCTGGCGATGGAAGGTCTGGCGCTCACCGGCGCCTGGGTCGATGCGGACAAGGGGCTGGTCTCCACCATCGTGCTGGAGATGGGCGGATCGTCCGATCTGTGCGCGCTGCTCGAGCCCGGTGAGCCGGTGGTGCTGATGGGGCCCACCGGCACGCCGACCGAGATCCCGAGCGGCGAAACGGTAGTCCTGGTGGGCGGGGGCCTCGGCAACGCAGTGTTGTTCTCCATCGGCCAGGCCCTGCGCCGGGCCGGCTCGCGCGTCCTCTACTTCGCCGGCTACAAGAAGATGATCGATCGCTACAAAGTCGAGGAGATCGAAGCGGCCGCCGACGTGGTGGTCTGGTGCAGCGACGAAGCGCCGGGCTTCACGCCCGGGCGCACGCAGGACCGCGCGTTCGTGGGCAACATCGTGCAGGCCATGGTGGCGTATGCGGAGGGCAGGCTCGGCGCGCAGGCGATCCCCTTGAAGCACGGCAGCCGCATCATCGCGATCGGCTCCGATCGCATGATGGCAGCGGTGGGAGCCGCACGCCACGGCATGCTTGGATCGCATCTGGATCCGCAGCACTTCGCCATCGCCTCGATCAATTCGCCGATGCAATGCATGATGAAGGAGATCTGCGCGCAATGCCTGCAGCCGCACGTGGACCCGGCCACCGGGAAAAGCAGCTACGTGTTCTCCTGCTTCAACCAGGACCAGCCGCTCGACCGCGTGGATTTCGCCGGGCTGGCGGCGCGGCTGGCGCAGAACTCGGTGCAGGAGAAGCTCACCGCGCAGTGGATCGATCGCTGCCTGGTGCATCTGCATCGGCGTGCCGCCGCTGCTTGAGGGCTGACCGATGAGCGTGGCGACCGCCGACGAGATCGACGCGCTGCTGCCGCAGACGCAGTGCACGAAATGCGGCTATCGCGGCTGCCGGCCATATGCCGAAGCGATCGCGCGCGGGGAAGCCGACATCAACCGATGCCCGCCGGGGGGCGAGGCCGGAGTCCGCCATCTCGCCGCCCTGCTGGGAGTCGCGTTCAAACCCCTCGATCCGGCCCACGGCGGCGAGCAGCCGCGCGCGGCGGCCCTCATCCGCGAGGAGCTGTGCATCGGCTGCACGCTGTGCATCCAGGCCTGCCCGGTGGAAGCCATCGTGGGCGCGCCTAAGCTGATGCACACGGTGCTGATCGACGTTTGCACCGGCTGCGAGCTGTGCGTGCCGCCCTGCCCGATGGACTGCATCGATATGTTGCCGCTGCGCGAGCTCGCCCGGCGCGGCTCGCCGGAGGCCGCCAGCGAGGCGTCGACCCCGGTTGCAGCCCACTCGCGCCGCTGGCGGGCGCGCTATGCGTTGCGTCTGTTCCGGACGGCACGCGAGCGGGAGGAACGCGACGCACGCCTCGCAGCGACAGCCGAGGGAAAGCTGGGCGCGCCGGCGCGAGAAGATGAGCAGCAACGCAAGCGCGCCGCCATTCGCGCCGCATTGGAACGCGCGCGGGCACGACGCGCCAGCGTGCGCTGAGCCGGACCGGGCCCGATGAACGCTGCGAAACGCGAAGAGATCTTCCGCCGGCTGCAGGCACGCAATCCCGCGCCGACGACCGAGCTGGAGTTCCACACCCCGTTCGAGCTGCTGGTCGCGGTGGTGCTGTCGGCCCAGGCCACCGACAAGAGCGTGAACCTGGCGACCAAGCGTCTGTTCGCAGCCGCCAGCACGCCCGAGGCGATTCTGGCCCTGGGTGAGGCGGGACTCTCGGAGTACATCAAGAGCATCGGGCTGTACCGCACCAAGGCCAGGAACCTGGTGGCCACCTGCGGCCTTCTGCTGGAGCGCTCACGCGGAGAAGTTCCGCGTGAGCGCGAAGCGCTGGAAAGTCTGCCCGGCGTGGGGCGCAAGACCGCCAACGTGATTCTGAATACGGCTTTCGGCGAGCCAACCATCGCCGTGGACACCCACATCTTCCGAGTAGCCAACCGCACCGGCCTCGCACCGGGGACGAGCGTCGACGAAGTGGAGCGCAAGCTGCTCAAGCACGTCCCGGCGGCCTATCGCAAGGACGCGCATCACTGGCTGATCCTGCATGGCCGCTACGTCTGCCAGGCCCGCAGGCCCGACTGCCCGAGCTGCCCGATCGCGGACTTGTGCGAATACCGGTCGAAGACGCAGCAAGACCCCGGCCACGCAACGACAAAGGCCGGCTCACGGCCGGCCTGATCGGGCGAAATCGAGCGCTCAGTACTTGGTCTGCAGTCCCACCTGCTGCGAGAAGTACTCTGCGAGATTGCGGATGTCCTCCTCGGTAAGCGGCTGCGCCATCGGGGTCATCAGGGGGTTCTGGCGAGCCCCCTTCTTATAGGCTTGCGTGGCATGCACCAGGTAGTCGCGATACTGTCCGGCCAGGATGGGGGTTTCGGGCGTGAGCGGCTTGCTGCCGTCTGCGCCGTGGCAGGCCGCGCAAACCTCGGCAGCCTTCTTCTTTCCGGCCTCGTAGTCTGCAGCCATCGCCGCAGTGGCTGCTCAGCACGAAGGCACAGGCGACTGCAACGATCACGTTGTCCATGCTGGTCATCCCGTAGGTTGCGCGCACGGCTATTTGCCGCCCGAGTAGTAGGCCGCCAGGTCGGCTATGTCCTGATCGGCCAGCGACCCGGCCACGGCATCCATGGACGGGTGCTTGCGGGCACCGGAGCGGTAATCCTGGAGCGCTTTGACGATGTAGCCGGGCGTCTGCCCGCCCAGCTTCGGGACGGAGTAGACCACCGGATAGGCGGTGCGGTACCCGGGAATACCGTGGCACCCCTCGCACATCTGCGTCTTCTGCTTGCCGACTTGCGGGTTTCCATCCGCTGCCTGTAGCGGCAGGGTCGCGTACAGGGCCAAACCCAGACCGATGGCAACTACCCTTGGGGACCAGATCATGGCGGGTTTTCGAAAGTAAGTGGTTGTTATCGGATGTAAATCAGGGCGCACTCTAGCGGGTCACCCGCACCAGGTCAATGCCGCTCGCGGCAACGCGTTCAGCCCCCCGGCAGGGGACCGCCCTCGACGATCGGCACGCTCTGAACGAACCGGTTGTCGTGGGTGTCCTCGACCTCGACCCGCAGCTCGCCCTTGTCCCGCGGCACGAACCAGAAGCGGAAGGTCGGATTGTCGCTGAGGGAGAAATCCACCTCCGCGCTCATCACCGGCTTGCCCGCGTAGGTGACCAGCACGCTGCGCACGAACTGCGGCACTGCACCCGGGTCGAAGTCGGCGGCCAGCGCCGACTCGTTGGGATGACGGATGTTGATCTGTACGAGATTGGGCTGGTTGTACTTGATCTCGTCCTCGAAGCGGAACTTCATCTTTCCGAGCAGCGCCGCGGGCACCCGATACCTGCCACCCGGCGCGGAGCAACCACCCGCGGCCTTGACCCAGCGCGAATCCATCCACAGCCTGCCGTCGTTGGTCTCGGCGATCGCGCGCACGTGACTGTAGTCCTCGAAGCGCAGCCGCGTTTCCACCTGAGCCCGGCCGCTGTCCTGAGTGAAATGGAACACGCCGGCTGCCGGCGAAGGGTTGCGCTCGACCAGCAGATAGATCGCCGCGATGTAGCGCTCGGGGGTCTGATCGATCTGCGCCTTGACGGCAACCGGCACCGTGGACGCGTCATCCGCGCGCAGCGCCAGGTAGACGCGGATCACGTCCTTGCCGTCCAGGATTTCGCGGTCTCCGAACATGAGCTTGCGCGTCGCGGTCCAGTACTCGCTCTTGGCTGGATCCGGCTCGGCCTTCTCGTTCGCCAACGCCGGTCCAGCGAGCAAAGCGCCCGCCACCAGCATCAGGCCGGCGAGATTGAGTCTCGCTCGCATGCCACCTCCCCCTTGTTCTTCGACTCCCAAAAACGGGTTCCTAGCCCAGGGCTAGGCTCCCGAAAACGGCCCAGAGTATAGCGAAGTTCCGACGCACCGGCCGCGCCGTCCGCGCCGTTCGAAGGCGGCGGCCACACTACTCCCATTCCAGCTCGGTGTAGGCAGCGGTGACGTTGCGGCGATGGAACAGGTCGAAGTTGACCCAGTTCCGGTCCTGCGTCGCACCCACCGTGTCCACCGCTTCCTGGATGGTCTTTCTGTCCTTCAACGCCTGCCGGGTTTCCGCGACGATCACCTGCAGGTAGCGCACCTGCGGGTCGAGGGCGGCCGGCCAGGGCAAGCCGGTGCGGCCGTGGCCAGGAACGAAGTAGCGCGCGGGCATCGCGCGCAGCTGATCGAGCACTGCCAGGAAGCCCAGAATGCTGCCATCCACCACGGGCGTGTGATCGACGAACAGCAGATCGGAAAGCCACAGCGTCCCGGCTGTTTCGTCGTAGACGGTGAGATCGTTGTCGGTATGTGCCACCGGCCACGCCCGCAGCCGCAGCACACGGTTACCGAGATCGAGAACCATCTGGCCTTCGACCAGCAAGGTCGGCGCGACCAGATCGCTGCCCTGCGCCAGGTCGCCAAGATCGCGCTGCAGGGTCTTCTGGTAGAACTTGCCGCGCGCAGCCAGCGCCCGCGGCAGCTGCGCATGCCCGACGAACTGCGGCCGATCCTCGAGGAACGCAGCGGCGCCGAGGAGGTGGTCGGGGTGCACGTGCGTGAGGATTACGTAGCACACCGGCAGCTGCGTCACCTGCCGGATCGCCTCGCGCAGCGCCTTGCCCACCAGCAGCGAACCACCTGTGTCGATGGCCGCGACGCACTTGTCGCCGACGATGAAGCCGATATTGGCCTGATCACCCAGGTTGCTCGGCGAACGCTCCTCATGCACGCCGTAGTGGACGTAGTTGCCCGGCGCAATCTCGTGGACGGCAAAGCCATCGGCCGCCAGGCTGGCCGTGGCGGCGATCAAGCAGCCCGCCGTCACCCACAGCCGTGCAATGGTGCCTTTCATGCCTTGCGCCCTCCCGCGGTACAGAGGATGCCGCAAAAGCGGCCCCGGCGGGCACCCGCACGCGTTTGCGTCGCCGGGTAAACTCCCTTACCCTTCCGCGGCCTTATGCGCACCCTCCCGTCACTCGCTTTCCTGCTGTTCGCTGTCCAGGTCTCGAGCCATGCGGCGGCGATCGAGCCGGTGAGAGTCACCGACGGCGTGTATGCATTCCTCGGCGGCCCGGGAGAGCCGACGGCGGACAATGCAGGCAACGTCGGCAACTCGGGATTCATCATCGGGGCCGACGGTGTCGTGGTGGTGGATACCGGGATCTCCTCCCGCCATGGCCGCGCGATGCTGGAGGCGATCGCGCGCGTCACTCCCAAGGCGGTGCGGCTGGCGATCATCACCCACGCGGTGCAGGAGTTCCTGTTCGGCAACGCCGCATTCGCGCAGCTCGGCGTCCCGTTGCTCGCGCACGCCAGGTCGGTCGACCTGATGCGCAGCCGTTGCCAGCATTGCCTGGAGAGCTTGAACAAGGCGCTCGGCGCGCAGCTCATGGAAGGCTCTCGCGTCGTGCTGCCTACGCACGCGGTGGAGAGCTCCATGCCGCTGGCGGTGGCCGGACTGCAGTTGCAGTTGCTGTATTTCGGCTGGGCCGCCACACCGGGCGATCTCGCCGTATACGATCCGGCCAGCGGCGCTCTGTTCGCCGGCGGCCTGGTCAGCAGCGGGCGCATACCTGATCTGCGGGACGGCGAGCTGGTGGGCTGGTTGGCCGCGCTGGACCGTCTCGAAGAGATTCCGGCGCGCTGGGTGGTCCCGGGTCACGGACCGGTGTCCACCCCGGCCGCGATCGCCCAGACACGCGCCTACCTGCTCGCGCTCGATGCGCGGGTGCGCCAGGTGTACCAGTCGGGGGCGAGCCTTCTGGAAGCGGTGGACAGGGTCGACCTGCCGCAATACCGTGACTGGGACATGTACCCCCTCACGCATCGCAGGAACGCACACCAGCGCTACCTGGAGCTCGAGCGCGACGAGTTCGGGTCCGAACCGGCCAAGTGACCCCAAGCCGGGTGCCGAAACCTAAGGGATCGGCCACAGAGATCACAGAGGACACCGAGAAAGAGAATCCTTCGCTGCGGTCGTGCGCCAGTGCGCGGAGCCTGACCCCTGCACCGATGACTGGAATTTGTCTGCACTCTCGGTGCCCTCTGTGGCTCAAGCCCCGGTTTCCAGGATAATGGCGTCTGTCCCGCTCGCATGGATCGCACAGCAATGGGCCACCGCTTGACCAAGATCTACACGCGCACCGGCGACGACGGCACTACCGGGCTGGGCGACGGCTCGCGCGTGGCCAAGAACAGTGCGCGGGTCGAGGCGCTCGGTGCGGTGGACGAGCTCAACAGCTGCCTCGGCGTGCTGCTGGCCGAGCCCCTTGGCGCGGACCTCGGGGCGCTGCTCACCGAGGTCCAGCACGATTTGTTCGACCTCGGCGGGGAGCTCTCCGTCCCGGGCTATACCGCCATCCGACCGGAGCAGGTCACCCGCCTGGAACAGGCACTGGACCAGTACAACGAGACGCTGGAGCCGCTCAAGGAGTTCATCCTTCCCGGCGGCAGCCGCACCGCTGCCTTGTGCCACCTCGCACGCACCATATGCCGGCGCGCCGAGCGCCAAGTTGTCGGCCTGGCATCCACGCAGACCGTTTCCGCGTATTCACAGCAGTACCTGAACCGCTTGTCTGACCTGCTGTTCGTGGTGAGCCGCGTGCTCAACCGGCGCGACGGCCGCGGCGATGTCCTCTGGCGGCGAGGCCGAGGCTGATCGCCGTTTGCCTGCGACCCGGCGCTGAGCCAAGGACCCGCTGTGATAAATGCTCGTGTAATCCATGGCTGATGCAGACCCAGTCGCCCAGTTGATGGCGCGCTGCGTCCTGCGCGACCAGCGCGCCTTCGGCGAGTTATACCGCTGCACCGCGGCGAAACTGTACGGTGTCGCCCTGCGTATATTGCGCAGGCAGGACTGGGCAGAGGAAGTGTTGCAGGAAAGCTTCGTCAACATCTGGAACCACGTGGATGAGTATTCGGCATCCAGAAGTGCGCCGATGACCTGGATGACCGCCATCGTGCGCAACCGCGCGCTCGACTGGCTACGGCGTCCGCACTTCGAGCACGGCAGTCAGGACTACGATCTGCTGGTGGAGGCCGTGCCGGACGAGGCGCGGGGGCCCGAAGCCCTGCTCGCGGTTGGTGAGGATGCGCGCGTTCTGGCCGAGTGCCTCGACCAGCTCAGCGCCGGCCAGCGCCAGAGCATCGTGCTCGCATACCTGCACGGGTTGTCGCATGCCGAGCTGGCGCAGCACATGCATGAGCCGCTGGGGACGGTCAAGACCTGGATCCGGCGCGGGCTGGAAAGGCTCAAGACCTGCATGCGGGGGGAGCGAGCTTGAGCAAGAGAGCCCTTTGGCGAGCCTGTGTCCGTGATAGCGGAGCAAAGTGAAATACCGTAACGAGCAGATCCGGGAAGCGCTGGCTGCGGAGTACGCCCTGGGCACCCTGCAGGGTGCCGCGCGGCGGCGCTTCGAGCGCTCGCTCAGGGACGACCCGGGGTTGCGCCGGCTGGTGGCTGAATGGCAGGCCCGCCTGGCCCCGCTGGACGCTGCGGCCAAGCCAATTGCGCCCCCGCAGCGGGTGTGGCGGACCATCCAGCAACGCATTGCACCGGCTTCGCGGCGCGCCCGGTTCTGGAACAGCATCGGGTTCTGGCGTGGGAGTGCGCTCGCCAGCACCATGGCCGCCGCAATCCTGGCCGCACTCCTCGTGTTCGCGCCGCCCCGCGAGACGATGGTGGTGATCATGTCCGACGATCGGGCGCGCCCGGCCATCACGGTGTCCTGGCAACCTCAGCAGATCGGCGAGAAGCGCCTGCGCGTGCGCCTGATCGAGCATCCGACCAGGGCCCCGGACACGGCCTGGGAGCTGTGGATGGTTCCGCCTGGAGGTGGCAACCCGGTCTCGCTGGGCCTGCTCAACACTCGCGAGGCCCAGACCGTGGTCGTGCCGCCGCAGCTGCAGGACGCGATCAACTCCGCCCTGGCGCTCGCCTTGAGCGTAGAGCCGAAGGGAGGCTCGCCGACCGGCCTGCCCACCGGCCCGGTCATCTACCAGGGCCCCCGCATCGAGCTGTAACCGCTCGCGTCGCTCGCCTCTTCAACTACGGCATTGGAACCGCAGAGACGCAGAGAGCGCACAGAAGAGCGATAGACAATCGGCACGCAGCTTGCGTCTTGCGCAGGCCTTGCCGCCCGCGGCTAAGATCAGCGCAGGTTCGGCGCCTGTACGGCTGTGGCTGCCTTGTCCTGGGTTTCTTTTCTCTGCGCTCTCTGCGCCTCTGCGGTTCAAAATGCCTTAGTGGGTTACCGCTCCATGTAGTGCAGCAGGGTCGAGCTGGTCTGGCGCAGGCGCTGGGACAGCAGCGTCACCAGCTTGATGAGCAGCTTGGCGCCCAGGCCGGGGTCCTCCAGGATGATGCGCACCATGGAGTCGCGCGACAGCACTGCGAAGGTGGTGGGCTCCACCGCGATGCAGGTGGCAAAGCGCGGCTCGCCGTCGATCATGGACATCTCGCCCAGGGTCATGCCCGGGCCCACGCTGGTCATCGGCTGGATGGCGCCGCGCTTGTCGGTTTTGACGATGTCTACCTTGCCCTGGATGATGAGCAGCATGTAGTCGTCGATGTCGCCCTCGCGGATGATCATGCTGCCCGGCTCCGCCCGATACACCTGCATGAACGCGGCCAGCATCTGCACGTCTTCGCGGCTGAAATCGTCGAAGAATTTCGAGTGCCCGATCATGTCGTAGATCTGCTGGGCGAGCGCAGTGCCTTCGCCCAGGTTCTCGAGGCTCTTGAGCAGGGAGTTTTGCGGCGCGAACTCTGCCATGGCTTTCCAAGTGGAGGCTGGTCGTTGCTCCGGGAGGTCCTGCCGAGTTGCGCACTCGGTGCTGGATGTGCTGCGCTCATGCACGGCGACGCACACGCGCGCAGCGGATCAAACGTTCGTACTCGAACCTGGGGTGAGGCTGTTTTGCCGCAGACGCGAGGCGCGATTTTGTTGAAGCGGCCGGCCGCTCGAGACGCTGGTGCCCCCCTTTGGAGCGCTCTGATTATGGGTCAAGCCGGCAGCTTTGGCAAAAAAGCGCCCGCAAAGCATGGCGAAGCTTCAACAAGATGTGAAATCGGCGCGTTCGCACCTCGCACCGGCGTGAGCGAATCGCACCTCGCCTGCCGACCGGCAGGGAACGCACCCGCCGCACATCAGCCTGCCGCTTCGCGGTAGCGAGCCGCCAGCGCCACGCGCTTGAGGTAGGCCTCGCGGGCAACGCCCACGTCTGCGACGAAGTGCGGCAGCTCCGACGAGCAGCAGCGCCTGAGGGCCATCCACCAGCGCCTTCGCGGGCTCGGGATGGAAGTCGACCAGGATCATGTTGGCGCCTGCCGCCACCCCTTGTGCGGTCACATGCATCAGCTCCAGGATCCCCTCCGGTCCGCGCGCCCGCGAGCCCACCGAGTGTGAAGGATCGATGCACACCGGCATGCGCGTGAGGCGCTTGACCACCGGCACGTGGGCGAAGTCGACGAAGTTGCGGTGCGGATCGCCCATGTGCGTCTTCATCCCGCGCAGCCCGAACACCACGCGCCGGTTGCCTTCGCTTGCCAGGTATTCGGCGGCGTTCAGGGATTCGTCCAGCGTGATGCCGAAGCCGCGCTTGATGAGCACCGGGAAATCCTTCTGCCGCCCGACAGCCTTGAGAAGCTCGAAGTTCTGCGTGTTGCGCGTGCCGATCTGCAGCATGACCCCGACCGGGTTGCCGGTCTCCTGCAGCGCCGTCGCGGATCTCCGTCACGTGCGACTCGTGAGTCACCTCCATGGCGATCACCTTGATGCCATGCCTGCCGGCGATCTCGAACACGTAGTTGAGGCAGCCGCGCCCATGGCCCTGGAACGCGTAGGGACTGGTCCGCGGCTTGTAGGCGCCCATGCGTGTGCAGTTGAGCCCGTTGTCGCGCAGCGCACGGCACATCTGCTCGACGTGCTCGGGCGTGTCCACCGCGCACAGCCCGGCGAAGATGTGCAGCGTGTCCTGGCCGAAGCGCAGGCCCTGGTAGTCGAACCAGGCGGGGCGGTCGTCGTCCTTGTGCCGCCCGAGCACGCGGTATTCCTCCGACACGCGTACCACCCGCTCCACGCACGGCAGCGCCTGCATGTCCTCGAGGACCAGCTGCTTGGTGCTGCCGATCAGGTAGACCTCGGTGACCGCCCGCAGCGCTCCCTCGATCCGGTGCACGCGGACCTGGATGTCCGGCAGGGCGGCGAGCCGGCTCATCAAGTTGCGGTACTCGGCGGAGTCGGGCTCGGCGCTTTCGTTGAGGATCAGGATCATGGCTGCGCGGGATCGGGATCAGTACCCAATTCTAGCCCAGCCAGTTGCGTTCGCCGTTGACACTCGATCCGTCCTGCGCGGATCATGGCTGAGCACCGGGAGCCTCTCGAATGCATGGACCCGACCCTTTCTCAACTCGTGGCGGAGCTGTTCGTCGCGATCAAGATGCTCTCCGGCTATCCGGTCCCGGACGCGCCTCCGGAGATCCATCGCTTGCCGCGGGCCGAGCTCGAAGCCATGGTCTGCCGCACTGCCTGCGGCGTGAAGGCCTTCTACCTGAAGGACAAGGGGGTCTACATCGACCGGTCTCTGGACCTCGAGGGCGACGTCAAGGCTCGCTCGATGCTCCTGCACGAGCTGGTGCACCACATGCAGGGCAAGACGGGCAAGTTCGACACGATGCCCGATTGCCACGGCTGGTACGCCAAGGAATACGAGGCCTATGCCATCCAGAACCAGTACCTGCGCCGGGAGGGCAGCACGGTGAACTTCTACATGGACACCGGCTGGCGCGACTGCCGGCGCGAGATGGGCGAGTGAATGCGAAACCCATTAGCCACAGAGAACGCAGAGAGAAACCACCGTCCCGTGTCCTCGGCAGTCGATATAGCCTTGGTCTGTGTGTCCTCTGTGTTCTCTGTGGCTGGATTTTTCTTGCCGGCTGAATCAGCTGGCCGTGCCGCCGACGGTCAGACCGTCGATGCGAAGCGTCGGCTGACCCACGCCCACCGGCACGCTCTGGCCCTCCTTCCCGCAGGTGCCTACACCGGTGTCGAGCTCCAGGTCGTTGCCGATCATCGACACGCGCGTGAGAGCATCGGGTCCGTTGCCGATCAGGGTCGCCCCTTTGACCGGATAAGTGACCTTGCCGTCCTCGATCATGTAAGCCTCGGAAGCGGAGAACACGAACTTGCCGCTGACGATGTCGACCTGCCCGCCGCCGAAGTTCACCGCGTACAGCCCGCGCTTGACCGACGCGATGATCTCCTGCGGGTCCTTGTCGCCGGCCAGCATGTAGGTGTTGGTCATGCGCGGCATGGGCGCATGCGCGAAGGACTCGCGGCGGCCGTTGCCGGTCACCGGCACGCCCATCAGGCGCGCGTTGAGCGAGTCCTGCAGGTAGCCGCGCAGCACGCCGTCCTCGATCAAGACCGTGCGCTGGGTGGGATTGCCTTCGTCGTCGATGTTCAGCGACCCGCGCCGGCGGGCGATGGTGCCGTCGTCGACCACTGTCACGCCCGGGGAAGCAACGCGCTCGCCGATGCGGCCGCTGAAGGCCGAGCTGCCCTTGCGGTTGAAGTCGCCTTCCAGCCCGTGACCCACGGCCTCGTGCAGCAGCACGCCCGGCCAGCCCGGGCCCAGCACGACCGTCATCTTGCCGGCCGGTGCCGCCCGTGCCTGCAGATTGACCAGCGCCTGGTCGACTGCCCTGTCGGCGTAGCTCGCGCAGCATCTCGTCGCTGAAATAAGCGTAGTCGAAGCGCCCGCCACCGCCCGCCGAGCCCTGCTCGCGGCGCCCGTCCTCCTCGGCGATCACCTGCAACGACAGCCGGACCAGCGGGCGCACGTCTGCCCCGAGCACACCATCCGAGCGCGCAACGAGCACCACCTCGTACTCGCCCGCCAGGCTGGCGATGACCTGCTTGAACGCGCGGATCGCGCGCCCGCGCCATCCGCTCCAGCCGCTCCAGCAGCGCCACCTTGTCGGAGTCTTTCAGGCTCGCGATCGGGTCGTGCGGCAGATACAAGGCGCGACCCTCGTTGCGACGGGTGACCCCGGTGCTGCCCTCGGCGCCCTGGCGCGCGATGGCGCGAGTGGCCTGCGCCGCCGATTCCAGCGCCGGCAGGCTGATGTCGTCGGAATAGGCGAACGCAGTCTTTTCACCGCTCACCGCACGCACGCCCACGCCCTGCTCGATGTGGAAGCTGCCCGACTTGACGATGCCCTCCTCCAGGCTCCAGCTCTCGCCGCGGCTGTACTGGAAATACAGGTCGGCGTAGTCGACCTGATGGCTCAGAATCTGCCCGAACACGCGCGTCAGCCCGACGGCATCCAGTCCGTAGGGAGCCAGCAAAGTGCGGTCGGCGGTGGCAAAAAGGATTTCGCTGTTCGCGGGTGCGTTCATATGAGTGCTGGTGCCGGTTCGTAGGGCGGGTTGGCGCAGCCGTGACCCGCCGGATGATCGGTTTCGGGCATGCGGCGCAATACGCTGCGCTATTGCGCCCTGCGTGTTGAGTGCTCAGTACCTGGTGTGGCAAATGATAAGGGAAGCGGCGTCATAGCGTACGGATGGTGCGGTGGCCGAGCGCCGGCAGGCTGTCGCGCAGCTCTTTCTGGTAGTTGGGGTTCACGCCGGCGATCACAACCCCGGAGCCGCGCGGCAGCCGGTCGAGCACCACGCCCCAGGGATCCACGATCATGCTGTGGCCGTGGGTCTCGCGGCCGTTCATGTGGTAGCCGCCCTGCGCCGGCGCCAGGACGTAGGCGAGGTTCTCGATGGCACGGGCACGGATCAGGGTCTCCCAGTGCGCACGTCCGGTGGTCTCGGTGAATGCGGCGGGCACCACGATGATGTCCACGTCCTGCATGGCCCGGTACAGCTCAGGGAAGCGCAGGTCGTAGCACACCGACAGCCCGATGCGGCCGAAGGGCGAGTCGAGCACCCTGACTTCCCGGCCCGGGTGGATGGTGCGCTGCTCGCTGAACTTCTCGTTGCCCAGTGCCAGGCTGAACAGGTGGATCTTGTCGTAGCGCGCCACCTGCCTGCCGCTGTCGTCGTAGGCGAGGATGCTGTTGTAGACCTTGCCGTCGACCGCAGACTCGAGCGGGACGGAGCACCCGATCAGCCAGATCTTGTGGTGCCGCGCAGTCTCGGCCAGGAAGCGCTGAATCGGCCCCTTGCCCTCCGTCTCGCGCGCTTCGACCTTGTCGGTGTCCTTCAGTCCCATGATGGCGAAGTACTCGGGCAGGGCCACCAGCTTGGCGCCCTGTTCCACCGCGATCTCGATCAGCCGCTTGGCTTCGTTGAGGTTGGCGGCGATATTGGGCCCCGAGGCCATCTGTATCCCGGCGATGCGGAATACCGGCGGCCCGCCGGAGCCGCGCTCGGCAACCGGCTTGCGGGCAGCCGCAGCGCGCGGGCGCGCGCGCCCGAACCCCGAGCGGATGGCGGTTCGGGCGCTAACGGCGCTTGTGCGGCGATCTCACCGGCGCCCCTGGTTTGCGTCGCCGGCCGGCTCGCGTCTCTTGTTGGCGATCACCGGGTCGGCCCAGGTGCCAGTCACCAGGTAGTCGACGCTCACCATCCGGTTGATCGGATCCTTGAGCGCTTTCTGCGCGAACAGTGTGGCCAGGCCCACCGCGGGATTCACGATCGCCGCGCCCAGGGCGACACTTTCGCTGATCGAAGGAATCACCCTCACCTGCAGCGCCTGCGTCTCGCGGGCCAGGTCCAGGTCCCCTTTCATGTCCACGCGCGCCGAGGTACCGGTCATGCGGAAATTGTCGGTGTGCGCGACCCCGCGCTGGATCGTCGCGCTGGCACGGATGTCGTCGAACGTGAAGCCCTGGCTGAAGATGTCGCGGAAGTCGAAGGTTACGCGGCGCGGGAGCGCCTGCAGGCTGAGCACACCGATCAGCTTTCCGATCCCGGGTTCCATCCTGATGAACCGTCCGTTCTTCGCTTCCAGCGTGAGGCTGCCCGTGAGCGTGGCCAGATCCAATGCGGACGGCGGGCCGCTCCAGCTCAATTGGCCCTCCATTCTGCCGCTGCCGCCCTTGATGCCCTCGGGCAGCTTGAGCCTGGCGAAATACGCGCCGATGTCTCGCCACCTCGACGCGCACGTCCATGCGCGTGCTCGGGTTCGCGGTCCACGCCTCCCACGTTCCGGCCATGCTGATCCGCCCCTCCGGGCTTTGCAGGTCGAGCGCCTCGATCCGCCAGATGGCGCGGTCGGGGACGGCCCGCAGGACCAGGCGGCCGAACTGGCGTTCACCCATCCGAAAGTCGTCCGCCACGATGTCCAGCAACGGCAGGGCGCGGCCGGTGTCGGCATCCGGGGCCGCCTGCAGGACCGGCCCCGCCGCCGGGATGAACAGGCGCGAGAAGCGGGCGGCCAGGCTCCCCTGTCCACCGGCGCTCCAGGTCAGCGTGCCGGCGGCTTCGCGGCCCGCGATGTTGATTTGCCAGGTCTGATCCGTGCGCCGCGCGTCCATCAGCACATTGGTCCAATCCCGGGAAAAGGCCACCACCCGGTTCGCGCGCAAGTCCAACCCGGCCCACCCGCCCTGGTCCTCGCTGCGTGGACCGCCGAGCACACTGTGCCACCGGTCCCAGTCGAAATAGTCGAGTTGCCCGGACAGCCACACCCCGTCGCGCTGCGGCGCAGGTGCTTCGCCCCCCAGCCGCAGCTCGCCCTGGGCTACGCGGGCGGGGTCGCTGCGGTTGTAGGCGAGCTGCCCGGACAGAATCTTGCCCACAGCGAAGGCGACCACGTCTCGGCCGCCGTCCCGCGGGCTGCGCTCCAGGCGCAGCGGCAGCGCGCTTGCGGCCGGCTTGGCTAGAGGCGGCGGCAGCAAAGAGCTCACACCCCGCAGATCGGATTCCACCACCAGGTCGTAGCCGTGGTCGCTCAGCGAGACCGTCGCCGACCAGTCGGTGGTGCCCGCCAGATGACTCATCCAGGGCAGTCCGAGCTCTTGTCGCAGGTCAGCCATCTCGGCGCGTCCGCTCCCGCGCACTACGATTCCCCCGCCCGGCTGCGGGTCCAAGGTGTACTGCGCAGGCATGCCGAGCACACGCACGCTGCCGTTGCGCACATTCACCTGATCCCGGTTGAACGACAGGACGCCCCCGAGCTGTTCCAGGCGCGGTGCGCCCGCACCGGCGATCAGAACGTTGTCGCCGAAGCGGTAGCGCCCCGCCACCTGCGTATCCCTGGAGTGCTTGAGCGGAACGTCGAGGGACAGCGCAAGGCGACCGCGTCCGCTCGCCTGCGCGCTGCGGCTGAACCCGCCCAGCAGGCCCTCGATCGGGCTCTCCGCGAGAAAGCGCAGGAAATCCGCCGTCGCGCCCTCGCCTTCACCGCGCACCTGCAACACCGGCTCGTGGCTGCCGAGGTCGGGAAGCACGGCCGTCGCCGGACCGATGCTCGCACCGAACACACGTGCCGAGCCGAGTTCCACGGTCAGACGGTGGCCACGCACCAGCACCTGGCCGGAGATGTCTTCCAATGCCGGCCAACGCGGCGCGTAGACGAGCGTGCCGTCTCGCATCGTCGCGGCCACCTCGAACACGCCAGAGGCATCGTTGTCGAACGGAAAGTGCTGCAATTCGCCGCGCAGCGTGACGCGCGCGTCGTGCAGCTGGCCGCCCGCGATCGCGGCCTGCAGCCAGTCGCGCACATCGTTGTGCACGACCAGGGGGACGTAGCGCCAGGCTTGTGCACCTTCCACGCGGGCGAGGACGCCGGCCAGATCGACCCGCCCCGGACCCTGAGCTTGTGCCTGGTAGGTGCCGACGAAGCTGCCCTCCAGGTGCGCGCTGGAGAAAGACAGACTGTCCACCCGCACGAGCGGATGCCCATCTGGCATCGACCAGGTGACCTTGGCGTTGAGAGCATCCAGCGGCAGGGGTGCGACGAAAACGGCCGGCATATCGACGGTGGATGCGTCGGCGCGCAAGGTCAGGGACCCGCCATGCTGGTCGGCCGCCAGCGTCCCGCTGACCTTGGCAAAGCCGGGAACATAGCCGGAGGCACGCACCGCCAAGTGCTCGAAGGTCCCTCTGAGAGAATATTCGCCACTCTCCTTGACGCTGCCGCGCCAAGTGAGGCGGCAACCCTTCACCGTACCGCCCGGGTGCAGCTCAGCCAGCCGCGCGCGTATGGTCTCGTCCACTGGAATGCTGTCGATCACCCGGGTGACCGCAGCGACGTCGAGGGCGTCGAACTCTACCTCGTAGCGCGTCCTGGGATCCCCCTCGCGCCCCGAACGCCCATAGCGGACATCGGCGGGAGCCAGCGCCAGCCCATCGGGCGTAGTGAAGCTCAGTGCCCGAGCCGAGAACTCCAGCTGGCCCGGCTGCGTCTGCCACGCCAGGCGCCCCTGCAGCCGTTCCAGCTCGAGTTCGGGCAGATCGGCGCGCAGGCGGGTGCGCACGCCGGACATCGCGACATCTGCCGTAACGGCTCGCACCTCACCCCCTTGCAGGTCCACCCAGACGTCCATACCGCCGGCGCCACGCTCGATCTGCACCGGCAGCGGCACCCACTGGCGCAGCGCGGCGAGGTCGGCATAGCCGATCCGAAGGTACAGCTGCCCCTTCCACTGCCGCGGGTCGCGCACGGTGCCACCGTCGAGGTCGCCGCGCAGGTCGATGGGCGAGGCGAGCTCCAGGGGCGGCACAGCACGCAGGCCGAAGCGATTGCGCCGAAACAGCCGCTGCACTTCCAGCTGCACCTGCTTGAGCCGCACCGGAGTGCCGCCGAGAGTCTCGTCCACCCAGGTCACCTCGGAATCGCGCAGCGTGACCCGGTACTGCCGCAGCAGCCAGTCGGCCAGCCCGGCGTCCTCGCCGCCCCCGCCGCCCAAGGCAATCCCGGCAATCTGCAGCGCGCCGGAAGCGTCGCGGCGGACCTCGAAGGACAGGCCGGTCAGCTCGATGGAGTGGAATAGAGGCTCGAAGGCAAGCAGCGAAGCCCAGGACAGGGTGCTGTCCACCGCGGCCAGCACCAGCCGCTCCTCCCCCTGAGAATCGTACAGGCGCACATTGTGCAGGGCGAGCCGGGGGCGCAGGCCGTCCCAGTCGCCGCGAATCGTACCGATAACGATGCGTTGCTTGGCCGCGCGGCTGATGGCCGCGGAGATCTCCGGGCTGTACTGATCGATATTCGGCAGCAGCCAGTAGCGTACCCCCAGCACGCAGGAGGCAACCAGCAGCACGCCGGCCAGCAGCGAATACAGGCACAGCCGGTAGGCCCAGAGGGAACTGTGTTTGAGCGCGCGCACGGCGCGGCGTCGGCGCATGCTAGGAGGGATCGGCCAGCCAGGTTTGCCGGGGTGCGGGCGTGGCAATAGAATCGTCGGCACCACGCTGCCCGCCAGCTCGGCGCGCTCCGGCTGCGCCGGCTGCGTGTCCGGCGTGGCGCCGTCCAGCCCGTATTCTAGCTTGGAATCAGGCATGCCAACGTCCGCCTTCAGCGACCAGCTGCTCGGCAAAGGGATGGCCGCCAGCCGCTACTTGCAGCGTGCACTGGATCATCCCCCGCCGTGCTTCGACCCGGCGCGCCTGAGCGCGCCACTGTCGGCGCTGGACATCCGCTCGCTGCTCGAGACCGGACCCGGGCGAGGACGAGGCTGCGCTGGCACGCTGGCTGCGGCAAGTGCGCAAGGCGGTGATGATGCACGTGATCGCCCGCGACCTCGGCGGCGCCGCAGACCTCGCCGAGGTGATGGACACCATGACGGCGCTGGCCGAGGAATGCGTGCGCTGCGCGCTGCGCAGCCTGGATGCCTGGCTGGCGCGGGCGCACGGTCAGCCGCTGGGCGCCTCGTCGGGCCGGCCCCAGAGCCTGCTGGTGGTCGCGATGGGCAAGCTCGGGGGCGGCGAGCTGAACGTATCCTCCGACATCGATCTCATCTTTCTCTACGGCGAGGAGGGTCAGACCGACGGGCCGGCCGCCATCAGCAACCACGAATACTTCACGCGGCTGGGCCGCCGGCTCATCGGCATGCTGGCCGAGCATCACCGCGGACGGCTACGTGTTCCGCGTGGATATGCGGCTGCGGCCCTACGGCGACAGCGGGCCGCTGGTGATGAGCCTGGAGATGCTGGAGAACTACCTGCACACGCAGGGGCGCGAGTGGGAGCGCTACGCCTGGGTCAAGGCGCGCGAGATCACCGGCAGCCGGCGCCGGAGCTGGATGCGCTGGTCACACCCTTCGTCTATCGGCGCCACCTGGACTTCAGCGCCATCGCCAGCCTGCGCGAGCTGCACGCGCAGATCCGCGCCGAGGTCGGGCGCCGCGACCTGCACGACGACATCAAGCTGGGACCCGGCGGCATCCGCGAGATCGAGTTCGTCGCCCAGGTGTTTCAGATCGTGCGCGGCGGCCACGATGCGGGGTTGCGCGCTGCGGCCGACGCTGGCCACGCTTGCGTGCCTGGCGCAGCGGCGGCTGTTGCCCGCCGATGCCGTCGAGCAGCTGCGTGCAGCCTACGTGTTCCTGCGCAACCTCGAGCACCGGCTGCAGTATCTCGAGGATCAGCAGACCCAGATGCTGCCGGCGCAACCCAGACGGATCTGGCGGCGGTGGCGCGGGCCATGGGCTGCGCGGACGCCGCGCAGCTGCGTGGCGGCGCTCGAGCACCACCGCAACTGCGTCACTCGACAGTTCGAGGCGGTATTCGCCGGCACAACCACAGACAACGGCGAGCATCCGCTGGCAGGGCTGTGGACCGGCAGCATGAGCGGGGAAGAGGCACAAGCCCGCCTGCGTGCGCTCGGCTACCAGGACGCCGCGCGCGTCTTCGAGCGCGTGCGAGAGCTGCGCGAGAGCGCAACGTACCGGCGCATGTCGGCATCGACGCAGGCGCGGGTCGACAAGCTGGTACCGCGGCTGCTCGAGGTAGCGGCTGCGTTCGAGCATCCAGGCGCAACGCTCGAACGCCTGGCCCGGGTGATCGAGAGCATCGGCCGGCGCGAGTCCTACCTCGCTTTGCTGCTGGAGTATCCCGGCGCGCTGGAGCCGCCTCGCCGGCCTGGCCGCCGCCAGCCCGTGGGCAGCGGACCTACCTCGCGCAGCACCCGGTGCTGCTCGACGAGCTGATCTCGCAGCAGGCCTTCGAGGCCCCCCGACTGGACGAGGCTGGCGGCGCAGCTCGAGCAGGACCTCGACGAGGTCGGCGGCAACACCGAACGCCAGATGGACATCCTGCGCCACTTCAAGCAGGTGCAGACCCTGCGCCTGCTGACCCAGGACCTGGCCGGCACGCTGCC
Source organism: uncultured beta proteobacterium (assembly GCA_963827575.1). Lineage (GTDB taxonomy): Bacteria > Pseudomonadota > Gammaproteobacteria > Burkholderiales > SHXO01 > SHXO01. The sequence goes on along the minus strand of CAWHCG010000013.1, from coordinate 36,455 downwards.
GCTGGAAACGCTCAGCGACCACCTGAGCGATCTCGCCTGCCTCATCCTGCGGCAGGTGCTGCGGCTGGCCTGGAAGGGGCTGCGCACCCGCCACCGCGACGACCCCGCTGTTCGCGGTGATGGGCTACGGCAAGCTGGGGGGCAAGGAGCTCGGCTACGCCTCCGACCTCGATCTGATCTTTCTCTATGACGACGATCATCCCGAAGCCGCCGACAACTACGCCCGCCTGGCGCAGCGAATCAACACCTGGCTCACCAGCTTCACCCCGGCCGGCGTGCTGTACGAGACCGACCTGCGCCTGCGTCCCGACGGCGCGAGCCGGCCTGCTGGTGAGCCGCCTCGATGCTTTCGCGCAGTACCAGCGCAGCAAGGCCTGGGTCTGGGAGCACCAGGCGCTCACCCGCGCGCGCTTCGTGGCGGGCGACGCAGACATCGGGGCGGGCTTCGAGCGGCTGCGGGTGGAGATCCTGCGCCTGCCGCGAGAGCTGGCGGCGCTCACGCGAGCGAGGTGCAGGCGATGCGCAGCCGCATGCTGGCGGGTCATCCCAATACCAGCGGGCTGTTCGACATCAAGCACGACCGCGGCGGCATCGTCGACGTCGAGTTCATCGTCCAGTATCTGGTGCTGGGTTTCGCGCACCGCCATCCCGAGCTCACCGGCAACATCGGCAATCTCGCCCTGCTCAAGCTGGCGGGCGCGCTCGACCTGATTCCCGCGACGCTCGCCGACGCGGTGCACCACAGCTACCGGGAATTCCGCCGCATGCAGCACGCGCTGCGGCTGCAGGGCGAGCAGTATGCGCGGGTACCTAAGGGACGGGTGAGCGAGCTGGTCCGCCCGGTGATGGAGCTGTGGGCGCAAGTGTTCGGGGCCGCCGAGGGCCCGGCGCCTGGTTCTACCCCGTAGAGCAAGTACGCAAGAACGGCCGCAGAGCAGAGGAGAAAGGGCGCCAAAGAAGGCGTGCGGCTTGCGCCGCTAGTCGTTGCGGCGGCCGAGCAGCCGGTACACCGTCATCTGTCCCTTGCCCTTGAACATCACATCCTGCGGCTCGCCGAAAGCGTAGCGGGTGCCCAGGCGCCGGTAGGTGGTCTTGTCCACCAGGATCTCGCCCGGCGGCGCTTCGGTGGTGATGCGGCTGGCGATGTTCACCGTGTCGCCCCACAGGTCGTAGGTGAAGCGCTTGGCGCCGATCACCCCGGCGATCAGCCGGCCCCGTGGCGATGCCGATATGGAAGGAGATGTTGTAGCGGCGCATGAGTGTCGTTGCTGCGGCTGAGCTCCAGCATCTCCAGCGCCATGTCCGCCACCGAGCCGACATACTGGGTGCCGTCGCCGGACAGGCCGCCGGCCACCATGTAGGCATCGCCGATGGTCTTGATCTTGTCCACGCCGTGCTTCTCCGCCAGCTCGTCGAAGCGCGTGAACACCTCGTCCAGGAACGCCACCACCTCCTTGGGGGTGAGCTCCTCGGCGAGCGAGGTGAAGTTGACGATGTCGGCGAACATCACGCTCACGTCGGCGAAGCCGTCGGCGATCGTGGCCTGCTCGTGCTTCAGGCGCTGCGCGATATGCGGCGGCAGGATGGTGGTGAGCAGCTGCTCGGACTTGCGCTGCTCGGCCTGGACCAGCTCGTGCTGGCAGCGACAGCTCGGCCTGGAAGGAGTCCTTCTGCTGCACGAAGTAGCGCAGCAGCAGATAGACGATGGTGGACAGGATGGTGAAGTTGAGCACGAAGAAGACCGCCACGGTCTTCATCGGCACGCCGGACATGTCTCCGGTCGCCAGGAAGTAGTCGAACGCGCCCGGACATCGCGGTCAGCACGACGTAGGTGAAGAACCAGGGAATCGACTCGCGCGGCCCGTACACCACCATCGCGCCGACCGGGCGCGAGCAGCGCCAGCAGCACGATGCCGCTGGAGTTGACGAAGCTGCCGATGCTCCACTGGATGACGAAGGGCGCGAACAGGAACAGCGACGAGCTGGGCGAAGCGGAAGAAATCGAAGTTGCGCGTCTTCAGGTAGACGACCAGGATCAGCGCGGACAGGCAGCTGATATGCGAGCGGGATGGTGGTCGGCAGCTTCAACCCCAGCATCCAGTAGATGCCCAGCCAGACGATCGCGGCCATGTTCATCAGGCCGCTGGCGAACATCAGCAGCGTCTTGCGCAGCCGCAGCTCTTCGCTGTCGTTCTCGTCCACCGCCGCGCGTCCCAGGCGCTGCAGCCAGGAGCCTTTGCCGGCCGCAGCACTCTGCGCGCCGGGCGCGCTGGGACGGGCGCCGAGGGTGCGGCGCCGCCGGCGTGACTTGGCGCCGCAGGCGGTGCCGGAACCTCAGCTACGGCCAGGCGCGAGGCATTGACCGCGCCCGGGTGCAGGCGGCGGCTACGGAGGCGTCTGCCATGGTGGATTTCTTGGTAACGATGGGTGGCACGACTCGAACCTTGCCGCCTAAAGCACGCTTCGTGCCGGAACCGAGACTGGCGCCGCGACGCTTCAACTGTGCGCGACTTCGCGGCCAGCGCGGCCGATGGCTCGCAGGAGCACCTCGGGCTCCTGCGCGCCGGACACCGCCAGCCGCCGATTGAAGACGAAGAACGGCACGCCTTCCACGCCCAGCTCGCGCGCCTGCACGGTCCTCGTCCAGCACCGCCGCGCGCGTGCTCTCGTCGCCCAGGCACGCCTGCGCCCGCTCGCGGGTCCAGTCCAGCCCGCTGCGCCAGGTCGAGCAGCACCTGCGTGCTGGTCAAGTCGGCGCCCTCCAGAAAATACGCCTGAAACAGCGTCTCGACCATCGCGTCCTGTCGCCGCTCTTCACCGGCCAGCCGAATCAGCCGGTGCGCATCCACCGTGTTGGGCTGCCGGGCGATGCGGTCGAACGCAAACTCGATGCCCACCTGCCCGCCCGACCGCGCCACGCGCGTGTAGACGCCGCCGGCAGCCGAGCCGAACTTGCGCGCGACGTACTCGCGCGCGCTCCATCCCGGCCGCCGGCAGCCACGGGATTGAGCTGAAAGGCGCGCCATCGCACCTGCGGCGGCGCACCCGGGACGCAGCGCCGCGGAGTTCGCAAGCCGACGCAGCGCCTGCTTCCAGGCGGCGCTTGCCGATGAAGCACCAGGGACACACCACGTCGGAGAACACCTCGATCTGGACCAGGTGGGCGGGGCGAGTTTCGGCTCTGTGCAGTCATGCCGACGTCACTCCTGTAGCGTTGCAAGGCACCCGGGTGGAGTTAACATAGGTACGTGCAAGCACGCGTGGAAGCTACGCTAAAATGAGCGGTTTTTGCGAGGGAGACGCAACGAACATGTCGATGGCAGACCGTGACGGCCTCATATGGTACGACGGGGAACTGGTGCCGTGGCGCAACGCGACCACCCATGTGCTGACGCATTCGCTGCACTACGGCCTGGCCGTGTTCGAAGGCCTGCGCGCCTACAACAGCACCGGCGGCCCGGCCATCTTCCGGCTCAAGGAGCACACTGAGCGCTTGTTGAACTCGGCCCATATCTTCATGATGCGCATCCCCTACGACCGCGAGACGCTGATCGAGGCCCAGCGCGAGGTGGTGCGGGCCAACCAGCTGCAGTCCTGCTACGTGCGGCCGATCGCATTCTACGGCTCCGAGAAGATGGGCGTCTCGCCCAAGGGCGCACAGGTGCACGTCGCCATCGCCGCCTGGCCATGGGGCGCCTACCTGGGCGAGGAAGGACTGGAGAAGGGCATCCGCGTCAAGACCTCGTCCTACGCCCGCCACCATATCAACGTCACCATGTGCCGGGCCAAGTTCTCGGGCACCTATGCCAACTCGATCCTGGCCAACCAGGAGGCGGTCGAGCACGGGTACGACGAAGCGTTGCTGCTCGACGTGGACGGATACGTGGCGGAGGGTCCGGGCGAGAACCTGTTCATCGTGAAGAACGGCCGGCTCTACGAGCCCGAGCTCACCTCCGCGCTGATCGGAGTCACGCGCGATGCGATCATCCAGCTCGCGCGCGACGCCGGGCTGGAAGTTCAGGCCAGGCGTTTGACCCGCGACGATGTGTACATCGCCGACGAGGCCTTTTTCACCGGCACCGCCGCCGAGGTCACGCCAATCCGCGAGCTGGACAGCCGCGCCATCGGCGCCGGCAAGCGCGGCCCGATCACCGAGAAGCTGCAGACGCATGTTCTTCGACGTGGTCAACGGGCGCAATCCCAAGTACGCCCACTGGCTGAGCCACGTCTGAGCGGGCCCGCAAACGCCATGGACGAGGTCAAGCACGAGAACACCGCACAGGCACATCGAGGTATCGGCCGCGGATCTGCCGCTGCACTGCCCGATGCCCGACATGCTGTTGTGGAACTGCGCATCCGCGCGTGTTCCTGCCGATCGAGACAGACCGGCCAGGCGCTGTGTCCCTACTGCGGCACGCGCTATACGCTCAAGGGCGGCGCCCGCGCTGAACACTAAGCTGCACTGCCGAAGCGCAGAGGCGCAGAGACGCACGCAGATTGGCGCAAAGCGGCCAGGCTGGTAGTAGCCTGGATGCGCTGAGCCCGTCGGAGTGGCTCGCTCGGGCGCGCACGACGTAGCGCGTTGCTGCGGAGCAGCGTGTTCGTCCTGCGTCTTCCGCGCCTCTGCGTTATCAGGTCTAGAGTGTACAAGGTTCTGGTAGTAGGCCCGTCGTGGGTCGGCGACACCGTGCTGGCGCAGCCGCTGTTCAAGCGCCTGCGCGAAAAGCATCGCGAGCTTGAGCTCGACGTGCTCGCGCCCGCCTGGACGCTGCCGTTGCTCCAGCGCATGCCGGAGGTGAGCGAGGCGATCGCCAGCCCGTTTCGGCACGGGGAGTTGAAGCTCGCCCGGCGCTGGCGGCTGGCACGGGAGCTCGAACCGCGCGGCTACGATCAGGCTATCGTGCTGCCGAACTCGTTCAAGTCTGCGCTGATCCCGCGCCTGGCGGGAATCGGGCTGCGCACCGGCTTCGTCGGTGAAGCGCGCCAGGTTCTCCTCAACGACGCGCGCCGGCTCGATGCCGGTGCGCTGCCGCTGATGGCCGAGCGGTTCGCCCACCTCGCCGATGCCAGTGACGCAGCCGCTGCAACGCCCGCTGCCGCGCCCGTCGCTGCGCATCTCGCGCGCCGCGCGGGACGCGTTGCTGGAGCGCCTGGGGCTGCGTGCCGGGCCGCCGGTGGCGTGTCTGTGCCCGGGTGCGGAGTACGGCCCGGCCAAGCGCTGGCCCCCCGAGCACTTCGCCGCCTCGCCGTGCAGCTGGCCGAGCGCGGCTGGCAGGTCTGGCTGGTCGGCTCGTCGAAGGACCGCGCCATCGGCGCGCAGATCGAGGAGCTGAGCGGCGGCGCGCTGCCGCAACCTGTGCGGGTCGACCAGCCTGGAGGAGGCGGTCGACCTGCTGTCGGCCGCGCAGGTGGTCGTCTCCAACGACTCGGGACTGATGCATGTGGCCGCGGCGCTGCGACCGGCCCATGCTCGCGCTGTACGGATCGAGCAGCCCGGGGTTCACCCCGCCGCTGTCGCCGCGCGCACAGGTCGTGAAGCTGAATCTGCCCTGCAGCCCCTGCTTTGCGCGCGAGTGCCCGCTGGGCCACTTCAAATGCATGCGCGAACTCGAGCCCGATCGCGTCTTCGAGCTCGTGCAGCACCTCGCGCCCGCCGCCAGCGTATGAAGTTCAACACCCCCGAGGAAGCCGAGGCCGCGTTCTACCAGGCGATCGAGCAGGCTGACGTGATCGCCATGATGTCGGTGTGGGCCGAGGACGAGGAAGTGATCTGCGTCCACCCGGCAGGCCAGCGCCTGATCGGCGTGGACGCCGTGCGCGAGTCCTGGCGGCAGATCTTCGCCGCGGGCCCGCGCATGCGCTTCGGCCTGCTGCAGGTCCGCGCCCATACCAGCCGACTGGTGTCGATCCGCAACCTCTACGAGCGCATCAGCGTCGGCGCGGACCCGCGCCAGCATCTGGTACTCGCCACCAACGCCTACGTTCTGGGCAGCTCCGGATGGCGCATGTTGATGCATCACGCCTCGCCGCTGCCCCCCGACGCCGCGGTGCCGGAGTCTCCGGTGGGCACCATCCATTGAGCAGCGCGCGGCAGGATAGGACGGCATCGCGCCAGCCCGCTTACCGGGCGCCGCGCTGGTTGCCCGGCGGACATCTGCAGACCGTCTACCCCTTCCTGTTCCGGCGCTCTGCCGCCCCCGCGGCTGCAACGCGAACGCTGGGACACCCCCGACGGGGATTTCATCGACGTCGATTGGCTGGATGGCGAGCAGCGACGCAGCCGCTGGTGGTGCTGTTCCACGGATTGGAGGGCTGCTCCCGCAGCCATTACGCGAGCGCCCTGCTGCAGGCGCTGCGGCGACGCGGCTGGCGCGGCGCAGTGCCGCACTTCCGCGGCTGCAGCGGTTCGCCGAATCTCCTGCCGCGCGCCTATCATTCCGGCGACTATGCGGAGATCGACTGGATCCTGCGGCGGATGGCGGCACACTCGCCAGGACTGCGCTTTGCCGCCGGCGTCTCGCTGGGCGGCAACGCCTTGCTCAAGTGGCTCGCTCGCGTTGGCAAGTCGGCGCAGGGTATCGTCGCCCGCGCTGCCGCCGTGTCCGCCCCGGTGGACCTGAACACCGCCGGCCATTTGCTCGGGCGGGGAATGAACCGGATCTACACCTGGCACTTCCTGCGCTCGCTCAAACCCAAGAGTCTCGCGAAGCTGCAGCGCTTCCCCGGTTTGTACGATGCACGCGCGCTGGCGCGCGCGCGCAATCTGTACGAGTTCGACAACCTGGTGACGGCACCGCTGCATGGCTTCCGCGACGCCGACGACTACTGGACCCGCGCCAGCAGTGCGCCCGATCTGCAGAGCATCCGCCTGCCCACCTTGATCGTGCACGCGCGCAACGATCCGTTCCTGCCCGGGCGCCACCTGCCCGGACCGCGCGGAGGTGTCGCCCTGCGTAGAGCTCGAGTATCCGCGACACGGAGGACACGTGGGCTTCGTGTCCGGACCCTTCCCGGGCAACCTGCAGTGGCTGCCGCGACGCATACTCGCGTTCTTCGACGCGGCGGCCTGACAGATCCGCACTGTGCCGCAGGGCGAATGCCAGGGCGGCTCAGGCGGCTGAGCCTGTTGCCGTGGAATGCCCGCGCGGGCGCGCAAACGGCGTGGGATAATCGCAGTCAAACAAGAAGCCCATCCCGCTCCCATGCCCGCTTCCAGCAGAGATCTTCAAGGCCTACGACATCCGCGGCATCGTCGGCAAGACGCTGACCCCGGAGATCGTCGAGCGCAGGTCGGCCGCGCGATCGGCAGCCGGGCGCGCGAACTCGAGCAGAAGACGCGTGTGCATCGGCCGCGACGGACGCCTGTCCGGGCCGGCGCTGTCCGCCGCGCTGGCGCGTGGTCTGCAAGCCGCAGGGGTAGACGTGATCGATGTCGGCCTGGTCGCGACGCCGATGCTGTACTTCGCCACCCACCACCTGCAGACCGGGTCCGGAGTCATGGTCACCGGCAGCCACAACCCTCCGGACTACAACGGGATGAAGATCGTCGTGGCCGGCGAGACGCTGTCGGGCGAGGCGATCCAGGAACTGCGCAAGCGCATCGAAGCAGACGAGCTGGCGACCGGCAGCGGCGCTTACAGCCAGGCCGACGTGGCGCAGGCTTACTTCGAGCGCATCATCGGGGATGTCAAGCTGGCGCGGCCGATGCGCATCGCGGTCGATTGCGGCAACGGTGTGGCAGGCGCGTTTGCGCCGGAGTTGTATCGTCGTCTCGGCTGCCGCGTGCGCGAGCTGTACTGCGAGGTCGACGGCACCTTCCCCAACCATCATCCCGATCCGTCCCAACCCGAGAACCTGCAGGACCTGATTCGTGCGCTGGCTGCCGGCTGACGACGAGCTGGGGCTCGCCTTCGACGGCGACGGCGACCGGCTCGGTGTGGTGACGAAGGCCGGAAAGATCATCTACCCCGACCGCCAGCTCATGCTGTTCGCCGCCGATGTGCTCAGCCGCAATCCCGGCGCGCAGGTGATCTTCGATGTCAAGTCCACGCGCAACCTGTTCGACTGGATCGCGCAGCCACGGCGGCCAGCCGCTGTTGTGGAAGACCGGCCACTCGCTGATCAAGGCCAAGATGAAGGAAACCGGCGCGCTGCTGGCCGGCGAGATGAGCGGGCATACGTTCTTCAAGGAGCGCTGGTACGGCTTCGATGACGGCCTGTACGCCGGCGCGCGGCTGCTGGAGTGTCTGAGCGCCAGCCCCGACGTCGACGCGCGAGTTTGCGCGCCTGCCCGACTCGGTCAACACCCCCGAGCTGCAGATCCAGCTTGCGGAGGGCGAGAACTACGCGCTGATAGCGCAGCTGCAGCGGACCGCGAAGTTCGATGGCGCGCGCGATGTCATCACGATCGACGGGTTGCGCGTTGAGTACGCCGATGGCTTCGGCCTGGCCCGCGCTTCCAACACTACGCCGGTGATCGTGCTGCGCTTCGAGGCCGACAATCAGGCTGCGTTGCACAGGATCCAGGAAGACTTCCGCCGGGTCCTGCACGCGGCGAAGCCCGATCTGCAGTTGCCATTCTGACCGTCATCTCACAACACGCCTGTACATGAAGGCTCCTGCGCCGCCCGCACCGCCCGTCTCGGAGTCCTACCTGGCTCTGCAGCCGATTTTCGACCGCGACCTACGGCTGTATGCGTTTGAACTGCTGTTTCGCGCCGGCGACGGCGAGGACGCGCGTGTCAACGACGATCACCGCGCCTCGGCCACAGTCATGCACCACGTGTTCAACAAGCTCGGAGCCGACGCCGTGCTCGGGCCACACCTCGGATTCATCAACCTGGACGCGGCGATGTTGGCGAGCAACGTGGTCGAGCGGCTGCCCAAGGAAAAGGTCGTGCTGGAGATCCTCGAGACGGTCGAAGTGAACGCGGATCTGCTCGCGCGGTGCGCCGAGCTCAAGCGGCAGGGATTTCGGCTTGCGCTCGACGACTTCTCGGGCCAGGAAGAACGTTTCGAACCGCTGCTCCCCCTGGTGGATGTGATCAAGGTCGATCTGCACCGGGTCGCCGCAGCTGCGCTTGGGCCGACCACCAGGCGGCTGCGACGCTGGCCTGCCAGGTTGCTGGCCGAGAAGATCGACAGCGAGGAACAGGTACAGCGCTGTCGGGACCTGGGCTATGACCTGTTCCAGGGCTATCACCTTGGCCGCCCGCGGCTGATCAGCTTCGGCCCTCCCGCCGCCGCACCCGATACGCCGGGGTGGGAGCTGCTCGACGTGCGGCGCGTTCCGCGCTGAAGGGGCTGCGCGAGCCGCCTTTTGTTCTACAGCCGATCCCGGACCCAGCCTTCCACGCTCGCCAAAGCGCGGGGAAGCTCCAACGGGTCCGTTCCGCCCGCTTGCGCCATGTCCGGGCGGCCGCCACCCTTTCCGCCCACCTGCTGGGCGACGAAGTTGACCAGCTCACCGGCCTTGACCTTGGCCGTGAGGTCGCTGGTCACCCCTGCAACCAGGGAAACCTTGCCGCCTTCGACCGAGCTCAAGCACGATGGCCGCGGACTTGAGCTTGTCCTTGAGCTTGTCCAGGGTCTCGCGCAGCGTCTTGGCATCGGCCCCGTCGAGTTGCGCGGCGAGCACCTTCGCCGACCCGACGCTCACCGCTTGCTCGGCCAGGTCGTCGCCCTGCGAAGCCGCCAGCTTCCCCTTCAGCCGTGCCAGCTCCTTCTCGAGGCTGCGCACGTTGTCCATGATCTGGTTGAGCCGGCTGCCGATCTCCATCGGGTGCGCCTTCAGCATCTCCGCGACCCCTTCCAGCGCCGCGGTCTGCTGCTGCACGTACCCCAGAGCGACATCCGCAGTCACCGCCTCGACACGGCGGATCCCGGCCGCCACCCCGGACTGGGCCACGATCTTGAAGAAGCCGATGTCCCCGGTGCGCCGCACATGGGTTCCCCCGCACAGCTCGGTGGAGAAATCGCCCATGCCGATCACGCGCACCTCGTCGCCGTACTTCTCCCCGAACAGCGCCATCGCACCCGCCTTGATCGCCTGGTCGTAGTTCATGACCCGCGACTCGACCGCGACGTTAGCGCGGATCTCCTCGTTCACCAGCCGCTCGATCTCGCGGATCTCCTCGGGCGTGAGCGGCCGGTCGTGGGAGAAGTCGAAGCGGGTCTTGTGCTCGTCCACCAGCGAGCCCTTCTGCTGCACGTGGTGGCCCGAGCACCTTGCGCAGAGCCGCGTGCATGAGGTGCGTCGCGGAGTGGTTGAACATGGCCGCGCGGCGCAATCCCATGTCCACTTCCGCGCTCACGGTGTGCGCCCAGCCGCAACTCGCCGCTGGTCACTACGCCGTGGTGACCGAACACCTCGGCCTGGATCTTCTGCGTGTCCTCCACCTTGAAGCTGGAGATGGGCGTCGCATGCCGCATCAGCACCCCGCGATCGCCCACCTGGCCGCCGGACTCGGCATAGAACGGCGTGCGGTCGAGCACCACCACGCCGCGCTGGCCGCTCGCCAGACGATCGACTGGCAGTGCCTTCCACGTACAGAGCGACCACGGTCGCGTCGAGCTTGAGCGTTTCGTAGCCGTGAAACTCGGTGGGCTTGCCGGCGTACTCCACGCTCGGCCTGCATCTGGAACTTGGAAGCGGCCCGCGCCCGCTCGCGCTGCTGCTGCATCTCGGCCTCGAAACCGGCCAGGTCCACCTGCACGCCGCGCTCCCGGGCGATGTCCGCGGTGAGATCGACCGGGAAGCCGAAGGTGTCGTAGAGCTTGAACACCGTCGAGCCGTCGAGCATGCGGTCCTCGCGATGCAGCGCCCCTTCCAGCACCTCCATGCCATGTTCGAGCGTCTCGGCGAAGCGCTCCTCCTCCTGCTTGAGCACGCCGATCACACGGCTCTTCTCGCGCACCAGCTCCGGATAGGCGTCTCCCATCACCTTGGCGAGGTCGTCCACCAGCAGGTGGAAGAACGGCTGCTTCTGTCCGAGCTTGTAGCCGTGGCGGATGGCGCGGCGGATGATCCGGCGCAGCACGTAGCCACGACCCTCATTGCCGGGAATCACGCCGTCCACCACCAGGAAGCTGCAGGCGCGGATGTGATCGGCGATCACCTTCAACGAATTGCTGGCCAGATCCTGCGTGCCGGTAACGCGAGCGGCGCCCCGGATCAGGTCCTGGAACAGGTCGATTTCGTAGTTCGTATGCACGCCCTGCAGCACCGCAGCGATGCGCTCCAGGCCCATGCCGGTGTCCACCGAGGGCTTCGGCAGCGGATGCAGCGTACCGGCCTCGTCCCGGTTGAACTGCATGAACACCAGGTTCCAGATCTCGATGTAGCGGTCGCCGTCGGCGTCCGGCGTTCCGGGCGGCCCACCCGGGATACCGGGCCCGTGATCCCAGAAGATCTCGGTGCAGGGGCCGCAGGGGCCGGTGTCGCCCATCTGCCAGAAATTGTCGCTCTGATACTGCGCGCCCCCGGGCTTGTCGCCGATGCGGGCGATGCGCTCGCGCGGCACGCTTGATGTCGTTGGCCCAGATCTCGTAGGCCTCGTCGTCGTCCTGGTACACGGTGACCCACATGCGTTCGGGCTCCAGGCCGTACTCCTTGGTCAGCAGCTCCCAGGCGAAGCGGATGGCGTCGCGCTTGAAGTAGTCCCCGAAGCTGAAGTTGCCCAGCATCTCGAAGAACGTGTGATGGCGGGCCGTATAGCCGACGTTCTCGAGATCGTTGTGCTTGCCGCCCGGCGCGCACGCAGCGCTGGGACGTGGTGGCGCGGTTGTAGGGCCGCTTGTCCAACCCCAGGAACACGTCCTTGAACTGGACCATGCCGGCGTTGGTGAACAGCAGGGTCGGATCGTTCCCGGGCACCAGCGGGCTCGAGGGGACGATCGTGTGCCCATTGCGCTCGAAGTACTTCAGGAACCTGCGTGCGGATTTCACTGCTTTTCATCTTCAATACCCTGCCTTGCCTCGCTGACCCTGAAACTTCAAGCACTGAAAAGCCAAAAGAGGAAGGCACGAAGCGCTACCGCACTTCGTGCCTTCCTTTAGGGAAAACCTGGGATTGTTCTGTGGGCGCAATGGGCGCCTGAGAATCCTGTTAGTCCTGAGAATCCTGCTAATCCTGTGAATTTGGTTCCGGCTCCACCACGGTCAGCAGCGTTCGATTCCCGGGCAACGCTAGCAGCGTGCGCCGGACAGCAGCGGCGTCGGCCTACTCGTCGTCCCAGATCGCCGCCGATGACCTGCCGGATGATCTCCGCGGCAGAATCCGCGGCCGTGCAGGAAGCGGGCCTGCCTGGCACTTCTCCTGCGGGTCTGTCGGTGGCTGGCCGAAGCGCTTGCGCCAGACGGCGCGTGCCTCTCGAGCTCCGGCCCTTGAGCGCAGCTGCGGCCCGCTCCAGCACTTCGTCCGCCACACCCTTGCTGCGCAGGTCGTCGAGGACACGCCGCGCGCCGTAGCGGCCGCGGGCCCTCGCAATCATGCTGTTCGGCAAGCCGCTGCTCCGAGAGCCAGCCTTTGCGCCGTCGAACTCGTCCAGCAGCGCCTCAAGCTCGGCGCGGATCGGCGTCCGGCCCGGCCAGCTTGCGTCGTCAGCTCCAGGCGCGAGTGTTCGCGGCGCGCCAGCAGCCGCAGCGCGCGGGCCCGCAGGCTGCGTGCTTGCGGCATCCGCGCAGCGCGATCCGTCGAGGGTCTCGATGCCGCCCGGACTTACTCCGGCGTCCGCCATCTGCGGCGCGCCGCCGCGCTGACCCCGGCGTGCGGCACGGATCTTGGCTTCGATCTCGGGCGCGAGCGCCGCGTGCTCCTTGAGGAAGTCGCGGCGTTGTCCTTGCCCTGGCCGATGCGGTCGCCGTTGTAGATGTACCAGGCGCCCGACTTCTCGATCACCCTGTGCAGCACGCCCAGGTCGACGATCTCGCCTTCGCGCGAGATGCCTTCGCCGTAGAGGATGTCGAACTCGGCCTGCCGGAAGGGCGGCGCGACCTTGTTCTTCACCACCTTGACGCGGGTCTCGCAGCCGATCACCTCGTCGCCCTTCTTGATCGAGCCGATGCGGCGGATGTCCATGCGCACCGAGGCGTAGAACTTGAGCGCGTTGCCGCCGGTGGTGGTCTCCGGGTTGCCGAACATGACGCCGATCTTCATGCGGATCTGGTTGATGAAGATCACCAGCGTGTTGGAGCGCTTGATGTTGGCGGTGAGCTTGCGCAGCGCCTGGCTCATCAGGCGCGCCTGCAGGCCCATCTGCGGCTCGCCCATCTCGCCCTCGATCTCGGCCTTGGGCGTGAGCGCGGCCACCGAGTCGATCACGACGATGTCCACCGAGCCGGAGCGCACCAGCATGTCGGCGATCTCGAGCGCCTGCTCGCCGTTGTCGGGCTGCGAGATGAGCAGGTCGTCGACGTTCACGCCGAGCTTGCGCGGCGTACTGAGGATCGAGCGCGTGCTCGGCGTCGATGAAGGCGGCGGTGCCGCCGATGCTTCTGCATCTCGGCGATGACCGACAGCGTCAGCGTGGTCTTGCCCGAGGATTCCGGCCCGTAGATCTCGACCACCCGGCCGCGCGGCAGGCCGCCCACGCCGAGCGCGAGGTCCAGGCCGAGCGAGCCGGTGGACACCACCTCGATGTCCTGCGAGATCGTCGGCGTCGCCCAGCTTCATGATGGAGCCCTTGCCGAACTGCTTCTCGATCTGCGAGAGGGCAGCCTGTAAGGCCTTGCGCTTGTTGTCGTCCATGATGGTGGCAATGTCCTTTTCGATCAGCACGCTATTCTCCCACAAACAGGAATGGTGGAACCAGTGCGCCGCCGGCCTGCTCGCTTTGAGCTCGCGGTTGCGCTTGAACCTGGGCGGACATCCTGCGCGACAGGCCGGCTCACTGGGTGACCCACCCCGCAGGCGGTCAAGCCGGCAGCCGGCGTGAGGAGCGAGGGCCCCCTCACTCCTCACGCTGTTCCAGCAGCTCCAGCACCCCCTCCAGCGCGCGATCACCGACTGCCGCCGCACCGCCTCGCGGTCGCCGCCAAGCAGCCGTCTCGTGGCGATCGGCTCGGCGTCGCGCGTGCCCCACGCGAAACAGACCATCCCTACCGGTTTCTGGGCCGTGCCGCCGCCGGGTCCGGCCACGCCGGACACCGCTACGGCGATATGGCCATGGCTGCCCGCAAGCGCACCTGTGACCATCTCTCGCACCGTCGCCTCGGACACCGCTCCGTGGGTGTCCAGCGTCTGTGCTCGCACGCCCAGCATCTCACGCTTCGCCACATTGGTGTAGGTGACGAAGCCGCGCTCGAACCACTCCGAGCTGCCCGGCACCATGGTGACGCACTCGCTCACCCAGCCGCCGGTGCAGGACTCGGCAGTCACCAGCATCCAGCCGCGGGCCTTCAGTGCCTGCCCTGCCCGGTCCGCCAGCTCAAAGAGTTCTCGGTCCAACCCACCCTCCCAGACTGGGCAGCAGCAGCTGGATCAGCGCCAGGCAGATAAGCGCAAAGAACGCCGCCACCAGATCGTCCACCATCACGCCGAAGCCGCCGCGAAACATCCGTTCGACGTACCGCATCGGCCCGGGCTTGAGAATGTCGAACAGGCGGAACAGCAGGAAGGCAACGGCCTGCCACAGCAGCGTGACTGGGCGTGAAGAACAGCACGATCAGGAACGCGGTGTTCTCGTCCCATACGATGGCCTTGTGGTCCTCGACCCCGAGGTCGCGGCCGGTCCTGTCGCACATCCACACTCCAGCTGTGTACAGCGAGCCGAGCAGGAGCAGGAAATCTGTCGGCGTCAGGTGACGGCTCGACGGACCAGAACAGCGGCAACGCGAGCAGGGTGCCGAAGGTGCCAGGCGCGAACGGCGCGAGCCCGCCGCCGAAGCCCAGCGCGAAGAAGTGCGCCGGATGGCGCAACAGAAAGCGCAGGTTCGGCCGCGCCACCATCCTAGAGGAAATGGTCGAAAGCCGTGCTCCCGGGCGCATCCGCTTGCCCTGTGACGTCGACAGCCGCGACACCCGAGCCGGCCTCCACGCGGCCGATCAGGCGTCAGGGCAAGGCCCAGCGCCCCGCCAGTTCGACGAGCTCCTCGTGTCGCGCCGAACCGGCGCTGTGAAGCACAGCTCGTAGTCGTCGCCGCCGGCGAGCGCGCAGCGCTGCAGCAAAGGATGATCCCGGTAGCGCTGCGCCACGGGCGAGAGGGGAACCGCCTGCCACTGATGACGACCTGCACCCCGGAGGCTCGGCGAGGTGACCGAGTCGGCCACCAGGCCATCGGATACGTCGATCGCGCTGCTGGCGCGGCCGCGCAGAGCTGTTCCCGAGGCCGACGCGCGGAGTCGGCCGGTCGAGCCGGGCGCGGACGTAGTCGCAGCTCTGCGCGGCTGAGCTCCAGCTCGCCGCGCAGTGCGCGAGCGCGAGCGCCGCATCGCCCAGCGCCCCGGAAACCCACACCTCGTCGCCCGGGAAGCGCACCCGAGCGCAGCAGCCCCTGGCCGGCGGGTACCTCGCCCAGGATCTGCACGCAGATGCTGAGCGGACCGCGGGTGGTGTCTCCCCCGATCAGATCGACGTCGAATGCGCTGGCCAGGTCGAGAAAGCCCCGCATGAAGCCGCTGATCCAGGCCTCGTCTGCCTGCGGCATGGCCAGCGCCAGCGTGGCCCAGCGCGGCCGCGCGCCCATTGCCGCCATGTCGGACAGGTTCACCGCCAGGGACTTCCAGCCCACGCCGTAGGCGTCCGCGTCGTCGAAGAAGTGGCGGCCGCCGACCAGCATGTCGGTCGATACTACCAGCTCCATGCCGCGGCGTCACCGCCACCAGCGCTGCGTCGTCGCCCCCGGCGAGGATGGTGTGCGTGGTCCGCGGCGAGAAGTAGCGCTCGATAAGCTCGAATTCAGTCAAATTCAATCTTGAACCGCAGAGACGCAGAGGTGGCCTTGGGCGATTCAGTCCTTGGTCTGCTTGAGTTGGGCGAGCAGCGCCTGGTACTCCTCTTCCTTCATGGTGAAGCTGTGCTCGGCCCTGGGGAACTCGCCCTTGCGCACATCCTCCTGGAAATCGGCGAGCGCCTTGGCCGATCATCTCCAGCAGTTCGCATATTTCTTGACGAACTTCGGCGTGAAGCGGTCGAACAAGCCGACCATGTCGTGCAGCACCAGATTCTGGCCGTCGCAGTGCGGGCCGGCGCCGATGCCGATGGTCGGGATCTGCAGCCGCTCGGTGATGAGCTGGGCCACGCGGTCCGGAATCGCTTCCAGCACGATCGCGAAGCAGCCGGCCTCTTCCATGGCAACGCATCCTTGAGCAGCTGCACACCCGCGGCTGGCATCCTTGCCCTGCACCCGGAAGCCGCCCAGCTTGGACATGAGCTGCGGGGTGAGGCCGATGTGCGCCATGACCGGGATGCCGGCCTTGACCACCGCCTCGGCCATCGGTGCGAAGTCCTCGCCGCCCTCCATCTTCACCACGTCGGCGCCGCCCTCCTTGACCATGCGCATGGCGCTGTTGACTGCATCCGCCGTCGACGCGTGATAGGCGCCGAGCGGCAGGTCGCCCACCAGGATAGCCCGCTTCACCCCGCGCGAGACCGCCTTGGCGTGATGGATCATCTCGTCCATCGTCACCGGCACCGTGCTGGAATAGCCCAGCGCCGTCATGCCCCAGCGAATCGCCGATCAGGATGCAGTCCACGCCGGCGCGGTCCACCAGCTGGCCGGTGGGAAAGTCCACCGCCGTGACCTGGAACACCTTCTCGCCTCGTCGCCGCCTTCGCCTGCAGGTCGAAAATCGTCAGCTTCTTGGTTGCTTCAGCCATTCTCTCTCCTTCCAATCCTTGATTTGGCCGCCAAGACGCCAAGAAAACCCAATCGCTTGGACACCCCGAGATCGACCGAAAACCGCAGGCGCCCTTTACATACCTTCGCCGGTTGCCCGCTCTGCCCGGATGTTGCACGGTGATTTTCCTGGCGTCTTGCCTCTTGCGGCTCATTTTTTCATCTTCTGCTTTCGGCCGGCCGCACCTGCGCGGCGAGCTTGTCCAGCACGCCGTTCACGTACTTGTGCCCGTCGGTGCCGCCGTAGCACTTGGCGAGCTCCACCGCCTCGTTGATCACCACGCGGTACGGCACGTCCGGGCACCGGTCAGCTCGTAGCCGCCGATCAGCAGCAGCGCGTGCTCGACCGGGCTCAACGACTGCGGCAGGCCGGTCGAGGAAGGGCTGCGATACCGGCGTGCAGATCGCGCGGCGCGCTCGATCACCCCATGCACCAATGTCTTCCAAGTGCACTGGTCGGCCTCGCGTACTCTCGCTCTCCTTCGCTTGACTGCACAAGGTCTGCGCATCGTGCCCGGCGAGCAGCCACTCGTAAAGCGCCTGCAGGGCCATCTCCCGTGAGCGGCGCCGGGAGCCCCTGGCCGCACCACGTCGCGACTCCGCGCCGGTCTCAGCGGGCGCCATCGATCGCCCTCAGCAGGTTCGCCATCTCGATCGCCACCCGCGCGCATCCGCGCCCTTTGCGCTCATGCGGGCTTCGGCCTGGTACTCGTCGTCGGTCGCGAGCACGCCGTTCGCCACCGGCACGCCGGTATCGAGCTGCACTCGCGCCAGCCCGGCAGCCGACTGGTCCGCAACCACTTCGAAGTGATAGGTCTCGCCGCGGATCACCGCGCCGAGCGCGCAGAGCGCGTCGAAGCGCCCGCTGCCGCCATGCGCTGCGCGCCGCCAGGGCGATTTCGAGCGCACCCGGCACGGTGACGATCAGCACGTCCTCGGCGCGCACGCCGTGACTTGCGCAGCTCGCGCGGTGCAGGCAGCGAGCAGCCCCTCGCACGACGTCGATGTTGAAGCGGCTCATCACGATGCCGATCCGCAGCCCGGCGCCCTGCAGTCCGGGCTCGATCTCGACAATGTCGTCATAGCGCGCCATCGGCCCTCCAGCGCTTTCGCTCGCCGATTGGCGTGACTACGCCGGCGCCGCGCCCACGCTCCGGCAGCACATAGCCGGTCACCTCCAGGTCGAAGCCGGCCATGCTGGGCATCTTGCGCGGCAGCGCCATGATCTTCATCCTCGTCACGCCCAGATCCTTGAGGATCTGCGCGCCGATGCCGTAGGTGCGCAGATCCATCTTGCCGGGGCGCGCTCTCGTCGGGCGGTGCCTGCAGGCGCTCGAGCAGGCCGTCGCCGGTCTCGTCCGCGGTGCAGCAGGACGATGACTCCCGCGTCGGCGACCGCGACGGCCTTCATGGCCTCGTGCAGGTTCCACGAATGCAGCGGTGCTCGCAGCGTCCAGCACGTCGATGACGGAGAACGGCTCGTGCACCCGCACCAGGATCTCCTTGCCGGGGTGACCTCGCCTCTGACCAGCGCCAGGTGGACCTCGTCGGCCGTCATGTCCCGAAACGCGACCAGCCGAAAGCGCCCGTATGCAGTTTCCATCGTGACGCTCGGCGACCCGCTGCACGAGCGACTCGGTGCGGCTGCGATAGTGGATCAGATCGGCGATGGTGCCGACCTTCAGGCGTGCTGGTCGGCGAACGCCAGCAGATCAGGCAAACGCGCCATCTCGCCGTCGTCGCTGCAGGACCTCGCAGATCACCGCCGCGGGCGTGAGCCCGGCCAGCTCGGCCAGGTCGCAGCCGGCCTCGGTGTGGCCGGCACGCACCAGGACGCCGCCGGGCTGCGCCATGAGGGGGAAGACGTGGCCCGGCTGCACCAGGTCCTCCGGCCGCGCTTCCCTGCGCACGGCAGCCTGCACAGTCCGCGCGCGGTCCCCCGCCGAGATGCCGGTGGTGACGCCGCTGGCGGCCTCGATGGACACGGTGAAGTTGGTGCCCAGCTGCGACTTGTTGTTGCCGACCATCAGGGCCAGGTCGAGCTGGCGGCAGCGCGCCTGCGTCAACGTCAGACAAATCAGACCGCGACCCTGTTTGGCCATGAAGTTGATCGGCTTGAGCGGTGACGAACTCGGCGGCCATCACCAGGTCGCCCTCGTTCTCGCGATCCTCTTCGTCGACCAGGACCACCATGCGGCCGGCCTGGACCTCGGCGATGATCTCGGGTGTACTGCTGATGCTCATTGCGGTTGCCCCCCGTGTGTGCCCTCGAGCAGCCGTTCGACGTAACGCGCCACCTGGTCGACTTCGAGATTGACGCGGCTGCCGACCTGCAGCTCCTGCAGGTTGGTGGCCGCCAGCGTGTGCGGAATAACGTTGACGGCAAACTGCGTGCCCTCTGCCCGATTCACCGTGAGGCTGACGCCGTTGACCGTCACCGAGCCCTTGCGTGCAAGATACCTGGCCAGCGGCGCGGATACCCGCACCTCCAGCAGCCGGCTCTCTCCCACCGGCTCGCAGCGCGTAACCTCCCCCACACCGTCCACGTGTCCGCTCACCAGGTGCCCGCCGAGCCGGTCCGACAGGCGCAGCGCCTTTTCCAGATTCACCGCTCTCCCCGCTGCGAACCCAACGGTGCAGTCGATGGTCTCCTGGGACACATCCACCGCGAAGGCGTCCGCGGCCAGCTCGATCAACGTCAAGCAGCAACCGTCCACCGCGATGCTGTCGCCGACCCGGACGTCGGACAGGTCCAGCCCGCCCGCTGCGATCGTCACCCTGGCCCCCTTGTCGGTGGCAACGGCCTCACGCACGGAGCCCTTCGCTGCAACGATGCCAGTGAACATGGCGGTCAGGGCCCCGACTGCGCAAGTCGCGCGATCACGCGTAGATCCGGCCCGATGCGGCGCACATCCGAGACTTGAAGCACGACGCGCTGATCGAGCCCGGTCAGCTCCCGCAGGTCAAACATACCCCGCGCGGTATCGCCGAGCAAGTGCGGAGCGAAGTACAGCACCAGCTCGTCGACCAGGCCTGCGCGCAGCAGCGCCCCGTTGAGGCGGCTGCCGGACTCGACCAGGATCTCATTGAGCTCCCGCCGCCCCAGCTCCTCCAGCATGCCGGGCAGGTCGACCTTGCCCAGCGCGTCCGGCAGGACCACCACTTCCGCCCCGGCCCGAGCCAGCAGGTGCGTCCTTTCCGGCTCGTGGACCGCCGTGAACACAATCACGTTCCCGCCCTCGAGCACGTGCGCTGTGGGGGGCAACACCAGCTTGCGGTCGACGACGACGCGCGCGGGTTGCCTGGAGGTTTCGACCTCGCGCACCGTAAGCCGAGGATTGTCCGCGAGCAGCGTCCCGATCCCTGCCAGAACAGCGCAGGAACGAGCCCGCCAGCGGTGCCCATCGCGTCGCGCCTGCGGACCGGTGATCCACTGGCTGACGCCGTTGGCCAGCGCGGTGCGCCCGTCCAGGCTCGCCGCCACCTTCACACGCAGCCAGGGCCGTCCGCGCTGCATGCGTGAGACGAAGCCGATGTTGATCTCGCGTGCCTGCTCCTGCAGCAGGCCGTCGAGCGTCTCGATCCCTGCAGCCCGCAAGCGCTCCAGGCCGGCACCGCCGACCTTCGGATTGGGGTCGCGCATGGCTGCCACCACACGCGTCACGCCAGCTGAGACCAGCGCATCCGCGCAGGGTGGGGTGCGGCCGTGGTGGCTGCAAGGCTCCAGCGAGACATACACGGTCGCGCTCCTGGCCTTGTCCCCGGCGGCCCGCAGCGCTACGACCTCCGCGTGCGCCTCGCCCGCGCGCTCATGCCATCCCTCCCCTACGATCTGACCGTCGCGCACCACGACGCAACCCACGCGCGGGTTGGGCGTCGTCGTATACAGCCCGCGCTGCGCAAGCTGCAGAGCGCGGGACATGAAGGCGTGGTCGGCGGAGGTGAACATTCGGCTGGGTAGAAAAACTAGCCACAGAGGACACAGAGAGCACGGAGAAAGAACCGGTTGCTGCCCCGAGACCCGGACCCGGGCCGCAACGAACTGCGTGACCCGACTCCCGTCCCCGTGAACCTCTTCTCTGTGTTCTCTGTGTTGTTCTGTGACTTCTGTGGCTGATGTGCTGTACTGGAAATCGCTCAGCTGGCCGGCTTGCGGGCGCGCCGGCGCGTGCCGGGCTTGCCCGCTGGCTCCTTGAGCACGTCGCGCAACACGTCGCGGAAGTCCTCCGGGTCCTGGAAGTCCTTGTAGACCGAAGCGAAGCGGATGTAGGCCACCTTGTCCAGCCGGTAGAGCTCGCGCATGACCATCTCGCCGATGCGCCGCGAGGCGACTTCCCGTTCGCCCAGGCTGAGCAGCTTCTGGGTGATGCGGTCGATGGCCGCATCGACGTACTCGGTGGGCACCGGCCGCTTGTGCAGCGCCCGGGTGAAGCCGATGCGCAGCTTGTCCTGGTCGTACTCCTCGCGGATGCCATTGGCCTTGACCACCTGCGGCATGCGCAGCTCCACCGTCTCGTACGTAGTGAACCGCTTCTCGCACCCCAGGCAGCGGCGGCGGCGGCGGATGCTGTCGCCTTCCTCGCTGACGCGGGAGTCGACCACCTGGGTCTCGTCGGCACCGCAGAACGGACATTTCATGACGGACCAACCCCTGCCACAGAGAACACAGAGGACACAGAGTGGGGTTGAGGAGTCCGAGAGCTGGTCATTCAGGCTGAGGTCGCAGCATGCGAAGAAACCGCTTTTTCCATTGACGCGTCATCCCGATTGAGGTTGCCCGCGACTGTTCCCTGTGTTCTCTGTGGCTGACGGGGTTTCAGCCGTAAACTGGAAACTGGGCGCACAGCCGCTTGACCTCGGCACCGACCCGCGCGATCACGTTGTCGTCGCGCGGCGCGTCCAGCACATCGGCTATCAGGTTGGCCAGCTGCTCGGCTTCCAGCTCCCGGAACCCGCGCGTGGTCATCGCGGGGGAGCCGATCCGGATGCCGCTGGTGACGAAGGGCTTCTCCGGGTCATTGGGGATGGCGTTCTTGTTTACGGTGATGTGCGCAGCCTCCAGCACCGCCTCGGCATCCTTGCCGGTGATCTTCTTCGCGCGCAGGTCGACCAGGAACATGTGGCAGTCGGTGCGGCCCGAAACGATGCGCAGCCCCCGCTCCTGCAGCACTTTCGCCATGACACGGGCGTTGTCGATGACCTGTTGCTGATAGTCGCGGAAAGCCGGAGCCATGGCCTCTTTGAAGGCGACCGCCTTGGCCGCGATGACGTGCATCAGCGGCCCGCCCTGCCCACCGGGGAAAATCGCGGAGTTGACCGGCCTCTCGTTCTCGGCGTGGCCGAGGATGAGTCCCCCGCGCGGTCCGCGCAGGGTCTTGTGCGTGGTGCTGGTGACGAAATGAGCGTGCTTGATCGGGCTGGGATACAGGCCGGCCGCCACCAGACCGGCATAGTGGGCCATGTCCGCCATCAGCATGGCACCCACGCCATCGGCGATCTCCCGGAAACGCTTCCAGTCGATCACCAGCGCGTAGGCCGAGGCGCCGGCCACGATCAGCTTCGGCCGGTGCTCCTCGGCCAGCCGCTGCACTTGAGGATAGTCGATCTCTTCGGCTTCGTTCAGTCCGTAGCTCACGATTTTGTACAGCTTGCCGCTGAAGTTGACCGGCGAGCCGTGAGTCAGGTGGCCGCCATGGGCGAGCGACATGCCCAGCACCGTGTCGCCCGGCTGAACGGCAGCCATGTAAACTGCGGCGTTGGCCTGGCTGCCGGAGTGCGGCTGGACGTTGGCGAAATCGCAGCGGAACAACGCTTTGGCCCGGTCGATGGCGAGCTGCTCGGCGATGTCGACGTACTCGCAGCCGCCGTAGTAGCGCTTGCCGGGATAGCCTTCGGCGTACTTGTTGGTGAGCACCGAACCTTGCGCCTGCAACACCCGCGGGCTGGCGTAGTTCTCCGAGGCGATCAGCTCGACGTAGTCCTCCTGACGTCTGTGCTCGGCCGCCATGGCCCGCGAAAGATCCGGGTCGAATGACTCAATTCTTTGATTTTGCTCGAACATAGTGGCGACCCGCGAAAGCGGCGATTCTACCATCAGGGCCCGGCCCGCATTCGGAGAACCCAGGATCACGCAGATGAGAACAGGATCATTCGGGATGGCCATACCATGGCTTGCGCTGGCGCTGGGCTTGGCGGTGGCCGCGCCAGCGCTGGCTTTCGATCACAGTCACGCGGCCTGGGACGGCCTGCTCAAGAAGCACGTGAGCTGGGAGCCGGGCGGTCATGCATCGACGGTCGGCTACGCCGGCTTCAAGCAAGACCGGGGCGCTCTCAAGGCGTACCTGGACGGGCTGTCCGCAGTCAGCCGTCAGGAGTTCGATGGCTGGGGCAAGCCACAGCGCCTCGCGTTTCTGATCAACGCTTACAACGGCTTCACAGTGGAGCTGATCCTCACCCGCTGGCCCGACCTGAAATCGATCCGCGATCTGGGCTCGCTCATCCGCTCGCCCTGGAAGAAGCAGTTCTTCACCCTGCTGGGCGAGCCGCGCAGCCTGGACGACGTCGAGCACGGCATGATTCGCGCGAAAGGCGCATACGACGACCCGCGCATCCACATGGCGGTCAACTGCGCAGCCATCGGCTGCCCGGCGCTGCGGCCGGAAGCCTATGCCGGGGAGCGGCTGGATCCGCAACTCGACGACCAGGTGTTGCGCTTCCTCTCCGATCGCACCCGCAATCGTTACAGTGCGGAGCGCAACGCCCTGGAGGTGTCCAGGATCTTCGACTGGTACGCGGCCGATTTCGAGCAGGGCTATCGCGGCATCGACTCGCCCGCCGCCTTCTTCGCCCCTTACGCGGCTGCGCTGGCGGACCGCCCCGCGGACCAGCAGGCAATCCGGGCGAAGACGGTCAAGATCCGCTACCTGGAGTACGATTGGGCGCTGAATGACGGGCGCTGAGCCGCAGCCTGGCACGCGCCCTTTGGCGTCGGGAACTCTTCTTGCTACGCCAGTAGCATCACCGCCGGAGCGCATCCGGCGGGCCGGACCGGATATGCAGCCCTTCCATTTCGCCGTCGTCGTCGGCAGCTTCGAACCCTTTCATCTTGGCCACCAGGCCGCCATCGACCATGCACTGGCTATCGCCGAGCACGTGATCGTCCTGGTCGGCTCGGCCCACGCCGCCCGCACGCCACGTCATCCCTGGTCCGCGGACGAGCGCGAAGCGATGGTGCGCGCGGTGTACCCGCACATCTCACCGCACCGCCTGATCGTGCGCCGGCTCGGCGACCGGCTCTACAACGAGCTGCAGTGGGTCACCGGCGTGCAGGAGGAGGTCGGTCGCGTCGCCATGGACCACGTGCTGGCGCAGCAGGCGCCGCCGCTGATCGCGCTGGTGGAGAGCTCGCACAACGCCACCGCCGGCCGACTGGCGTTCCCGGAATGGGAGCGCGTTCAGATCGAGCATGCGCGGCTGCCCCCGATGGCCACGCTGCGCGCCTGCCTGTTCGGCGGCTCGACGGATCTGTCGACCCTTCGGCAGCTGCAGGTATGCGTGCCGGAACCGGTGTTCGCGCAACTGCGCGCCTTCATGCAGGGCCCGTACTTCGCGGCGCTCGCCGAAGAGGTCAGCTTCCTGCGCGGGGAGCGCGAGCGCTGGAAGGCGGCGCCCTATCCACCGGTGTTCGTCACCACCGACGCTGTGCTGGTGCAGTCGGGCCACGTTCTCCTGGTGCGCCGCGGCCATCGGCCCGGCAAGGACCTGTGGGCTTTGCCAGGCGGGTTCGTCGACCAGGAGGAGACCATCTACGAGGCGTGCCTGCGCGAGCTGCGCGAGGAAACCGGGCTCGCCATCCCCGCGCCCGCGCTGCGTGCCGCACTCGAGGGGCAGCGCGTGTTCGACGCTGCGCACCGCTCCCAGCGCGGCCGCACCATCACCCACGCCTTCTTCTTCCACTTCCCCGAGGGCGAACTGCCTCCCATCCAGGGCGGGGACGACGCCGCCGAAGCCAAGTGGTTCCGCCTCGCCCGCGTGTCCGGCATGCAGTCGCAGATGTTCGAGGACCACTACCACATCGTCGACTGGTTCCTCGGCGGCGCCTGACCTCCGACGCCTCAACAAGGACCCGATTGGCTTCTCTAGCGGCCGTAACGGCTAGAATGCTGGCCAGTTCCCACACGGCCAGCCGCATGAAGAACCTCCCGCCCGTCCGCTACCGCATCTTCCCGAAGAGCCCGCAAGCGCATCTGTTCGAGGTCACCTGCACGGTCGACGACCCCGATCCCGAAGGACAGCGCTTCGCGCTGCCGGCCTGGATTCCGGGCAGCTATCTGATCCGCGACTTCGCCCGGCACGTCGTGTCGATCCGCGCGCAGAGCGGGCGCAAGCCGCTGCCGATCGCCAAGCTCGACAAGCACACCTGGATTGTCCCGCCGAGCGATGGACCGGTATCGGTGACGATGGAGGTGTATGCCTTCGACCTGTCGGTGCGCGGTGCACATCTGGACACCAGCCACGCGTTCTTCAACGGCCCAAGCGTGTTCCTGCGGCCGGTGACACGCGAACAACGCGCCTGCGAAGTCGACATCCTGCGTCCGACCGGCGCGCGCTACCGCAACTGGCGGGTCGCCACGGCCATGCGGCGAACCGAGCGCGCCCATGCACGGCTTCGGCACTTATCGTGCGGCGGACTATGACGAGCTGATCGACCATCCGGTCGAGATGGGCGAGTTCACGCTCGCCACGTTCCGGGCGTGCGGAGTTGCGCACGATATCGCCATCACCGGCAGGCACAACGCCGATGTCGAGCGGCTGTGCCGCGATCTGCAAGACGCTGTGCGAATGGCACATCCGGTCTTTCGGCGAGCCTGCCCCGATGGATCGCTACGTGTTCCTGGTGACCGCACTCGGCGAGGGCTACGGAGGGCTCGAGCACCGGGCATCCACTGCGCTGCTGTGCTCCCGCGACGACTTGCCGCGAGCCCGGCAAGAAGCAGGTCACCGACAGCTACCGCACCTTCCTGGGCCTGTGCAGCCACGAATACTTCCACACCTGGAACGTCAAGCGCATCAAGCCGGCGGCCTTCATACCCTACGATCTTGCGCGCGAGAACTACACCACGCTGCTGTGGGCATTCGAGGGCATCACCAGCTACTACGACGACCTCGCCCTGGTGCGCTTCGGGCCTGATCTCGCAGCAGGACTACCTGGAGACGCTGGGCAGGAGCATCACCAACCTGTTGCGCAGCCTCGGGCCGCATGAAACAGACCGTCGCGGAAGCGAGCTGGGACGCCTGGATCAAGTACTATCGGCAGGACGAGAACAGCCCCAACGCGCTGGTCAGCTACTACCTGAAGGGCAGCCTGTCGCCCTGTGCCTGGATCTGCTCATCCGCAGCCGCACGCGCGGACGCAAGTCGCTGGATGACTTGATGCGCGCACTGTGGCGACGACACGGGCAAACCGGTTCGGGCGTGCCGGAGGACGGCGTCGAGAAGCTCGCCGAGGAGATCGCGCGGCGCGCGCCTGCGCAGCGTTCTTCGACAGAGCGCTGCGCAGTCCACCGAGGAGCTGCCGCTCAAGCAGTGGCTGGCGAGCGTCGGCCTGGAAATGCAGCTGCGTCCTGCCGAAGTCCCCGGCGACAAGGGCGGCAAGCCGGCCAAGCAGCCGCTGCGCGAGCTGGCGGCGCGCGTCGCACTGGGCGTGCGCACCGCCGAAGACCCGGCGGGCGTGCGGCTCACCCATGTGCTGGACGGCGGCGCGGCGCAGGCCGCCGGCCTCTCGCGCCGGCGATGTGCTGGTCGCGGTCGGAGGCCTGCGACGCGGCACCCGCAATCTGGACAGGCGCCTGCCCAGTACCGGCGCCGGCGAGCGCACCTCGGTGCACGGATTCCGCCGCGACGAGCTGTTCGAGCGCAAGCTCGTGCTGCAGGGCGGCGCCGGTAGACACCTGCTCACTCGCCGTCGCCGGGACGCACGCCGCCTGCCCGGCGACGCCGGGAACGCTGGTTGGCAGGGGAGTAGCCGCGCATGACCGCCGCTGAGCGACGGCTGCTGGTTTCGTACGAGGATGTGGCCGCAGCGGCACGGCGGCTCGCCGGTCATGCACACCGCACACCGATCATGACCTCGCGGCAGGTGGACGACGCACCGGCTGCCGGGTGTTCTTCAAATGCGAGAACTTCCAGCGCGTGGGCGCATTCAAGTTCCGTGGCGCCTACAACGCAATCTCGCAACTGACCGCGGACCAGAGAAGACACGGCGTACTCGCCTACTCCTCGGGCAACCACGCTCAGGCCGTGGCGCTCGCAGCCAGACTGCTGGGCACGACGCGCAGTGATCGTGATGCCGCAGGATGCGCCGCAGGTCAAGCTCGAGGCCACCCGCGGCTACGGCGGCGAGATCGTGACCTACGACAAGCACACCAGCGTGCGCGAGGAGCTGGCGGCGCAGCTCGCGCAGGAACGGGGCTTGACTGTCATCCCACCCTACGATCATCCGCAGGTGGTCGCCGGGCAAGGCACCGCCGCCAAGGAGCTGATCGAGGACGCCGGGCCGCTCGACTTCCTGCTCGTGTGCGTGGGCGGAGGCGGACTGATCTCCGGGTGTGCGCTGGCGGCCGATGCGCTCTCCCCGGGCTGCAAGGTCATCGGCGTCGAGCCGGAAGCCGGCGACGACGCGACCCGCTCGTTCAAGACCGGACGCTGCACAAGGTCCACAACCCGGACACCATCGCGGACGGCGCTCGCACGCCGTGCCTGGGCGAGATCACGTTCCCCCTGGTCCTGCGCTATGTCCACGACATGGTCACGGTGAGCGATCGCGAGCTGCTGGCAGCCATGCTCTATCTCTGGGAGCGCATGAAGCTCGTGATCGAGCCCACCGGCGCACTGGGCGCGGCCGCGGCTGTTCGAGGGCAGGGTCGAGCCTGCCCGCCAGGCGCACGCGTCGGGGTGATCATCTCCGGCGGCAACGTCGACGTGCGCGACGTCTGCGCCTGGATCTCTTGAGTGCCCCCGCGACCAATCTCCTAAGCAAAAGGCATAGGCCGGTTGCCTGATGCCAGGCCAAAGCCACACGCCTAAAGTTCGCCCACGCTCCTGATCGCAGTGCCAAGAGCGGCGGGCGTTTCGCGCCGGCCGCATCGCGGCAGCCGGACGGCCGAGTCGATTGGCCGCACCGGTGCGAATCGAGGCGTGGTGCATCCCCCCAGGAACCTGGGGATGCTTTTGTCGTTGAGCCGTAGCATTTCTTTACCAGTGGAGAGAACCATGAAACGCACTTTCATCCAGGCGCCGAAGCTGAGCTCGATCGCTTTGGCCTGTGCGCTCTCGCTCTCCGCTTCGATTTCTGGAGCGGCGGGAGACAGTTTCGATACGGGCACCGGCTGGTACGGCCGAGCCGGCGGGCCGGTGGCACCGGCGTCGCTGGCCATTTTCCCCCGGCCGCGCAGCGAGCCCGGCGTAGCCGACTGGAGCACCGGCGCAGCTTACGGTCGCGCCGGCACTGCGGTCGGCGCAGCCGCGGTCCTGGCCGTGAAAACGGCCAAGGCGCCGTCGGTCGCGCTCGGCTCCGGGTGTGCCCGGTTCGGCCGCGCCGGGGGACCGGTCGGGATCGACACCTTGAGCTGCGGCTCCACCCCTCACGGTGAGGCAACGGTAGCTCAAGGGTCTACCCGCTAGGCCCTCGGTCACCGCCAGCCGCGGCCAACGCCACGGCAGGCGGTCCCAAGGCCGGCGTCAGTAGGCAAGCATGTGCGGGCACCGGTCGGTTCGGTGCCCGCACCCTCGATCCGCCCGATTCGGCGCGGGTCATACCGGGAGATCCCAGACGATGAACCCCATCACCGCGGAGGAGCTGGGCGTGCTCACCCGTCACGATCCGCACAGCAGCGCCGGACACGCACAGGCGCCCGCCGTTCCAGACCCCCCGCTGGTCCATGACAATCGAGCACGTTCAGGGCAATATGGCGCTCGTCACCCGCACACCGAGCATGTTGCCGCCATGAAGATACTCCTGGTCGCCCCGCCCGGCATCCACAGCGATGCTTTGTCGGAGTGGCTGCCGGGCCTGGGACAGGGCTGCGAGGTGATCCACGCTACAGACAGCGGCGGCGCGATTCGCGATGCGGCAACCTACGCGGCGGCGAGCCTGGTCCTGGTGGACGTGGATGCGGGATGGAGCGAGGTGCACGCAGTCGTCCGCGCGTTCGTGGATGCATTTCCCCGCACTCCGGTCGTTGCGCTCTCGGCCGCCGAGGACGACGAAACCATCAACGCCGCCTTCGATGCCGGGGCGCTGGGCTACGTGCCCACCAGCTACACCAGGCAGGTGATCCTGGGCGTGTTGCGCATCGTGCTGGCCGGCGCCACCCACCGGCCGGCCAGCTCGCAAAGACCGGTGCCAGCGCCAAGGGCGAAGCCCCTGTCCGAAGCGCGTGCCGCGGACAGCTCGCTGCGGGACTACGGGCTCACGCCCGCCGAGGTGGAAGTTCTCGCCAAGGCGGCAACCGGCAAATCGAACAAGGCCATCGGGCGCGAACTGGATCGCGCGCCCGGTACCGTACGCGCGCATATGAGCAGCATCCTCAGGAAGCTGGGGGCGAGGAATCGCGGCGAGGCAATCGTCATCGCCATGCGCATCGACAAGGTCATCCGTCACGAAATTCAGGACGCCGAGCGCGGCAGGCTCGACCGCTCGCTGCTGCTGCCCCACATGACAACGCAGCGGCTCCGGGAGGGGGCCACGATCTTCCGCAAGGGCGAGCCCGAGCGCGAGCTGTTTCTGCTGCAGCGTGGCACCGTACGGCTCAAAGAGATCAAGGTCACGCTGCAGCCGGGAGAGCTGTTCGGCGAGATCGCCATCTTCTCGCCGGACCATCGCCGCACCTGCACCGCCGTGTGCGAGACCGAAGCGGAGGTCCTCAAGATGACGGCCGACAAGGTCAAGGAGATCTACTACCTGAACCCGCAGTTCGCGCTGTTCATCGTTCACCTGGTCGCCAAGCGCCTGATCGCCGACGCCAGCCGCGCCGTTTGAGAGCGGCGCGCTGACGGCCACCTTCGAGGGAGGTTCGTGCTGTCGTTGAGCAGGATGACCAGCGTGACTCAGCGCCCGCTGGCCAGAGCGGCGCTCGCCGGCGTGCTGGTGGGCGCACTGGGCGCGCTTGCCAGCAGCTCCCCCATGCGTGGCGATGATCGAGCAGCAATACGGCCTGGCCTGGCTGTTTCGCCTGCGCGGGCCGCAGCCGGCCCCCGACGAGGTAGTGGTCATCGCGATGGACCAGCGCGCGGCCGACAACATCAGCCTGCTGCGCAATCCCGGCGACTTCGAGCGTTGCCGCGGGCTGGAGGTCGGACCGACGCCGCCCACCCATCAGTCGCTGCCCCCTCCGCGCAGCGGGCGCTGGCCGCGCTGCCTGCACGCCATTCTGGCCGAGGCGCTCGACGGCCGCTGGCGCGCGCGTTGTCGTCTTCGACGTGCTGTTCCGACCGCGCAGCCCACGGCCCGGAATCCGCCGGGGACATCAACCAGCAGCAGGACGAGCGTCTGGCCAGCGCCATGCGGGCCGGGGGTAAGGTCCTCCTCGCGCAGGACTACAAACCCACCGAACCGCGTGCGGGCGACCCGTGCACCGAGGAAGTGCCGCTCGCGTTGAGCCAGGTGGTGGCCAACGCGGCGCTCGGCGTCGCGCCCATGCCCTACGCCCCGACCCTGTTTCCAGGGGGCGCCGATCGCGCCGACCGGTTCTGGATCGCCAAGACCTGCGGCGTGGGGACTGGAACCATCACGCTGCCGCTGCTGGCGTTGCAAGCCTATGGCCTGGACGCCTACGACGAACTGCGCGCGCTGCTGCGCGAGCACGCGCGAGACAGAGGCGATCTGCTGCCCGAGACGCTTGCCGAGGTCTACGCGATGCAGCAGCTGCAGGCGATGGTCCTCAACCTGCGGCTGCGGTTTCGCGAAGAACCGGCATTGGCCGGCCGGGTGCTGGCCGCGCTCGAGCGTCCGCCCGCGCAGAGCTGGCCGAGCCCGAAGCGGCGCGTCATCCGCGCGCTGGTCACCGCCTACACCCAGGACGAGGCAGTACTTTCTCAATCACTATGGCCCCGCCGGCACGCTGCGGCACCTCGGCTACGACGCAGCGCTGGCAGCGGCGAGGAACGCGCCGGACGCGCTCGCCGCGGGCGTCGGCGGGCGCGCGGTATTCATCGGCTACGCCGAGCACGGCCGCCCCGACCGCTACGAGCATTGGGCGACGCCGTACTCCGGCGTGAGCGGGATCAACACCAGTGGCGTGGAGCTGATCGGCACTGCCTTCGCGAATCTGCTCGCGCAGACTCGATCCGGCCGCTGCCGGCCGCCGGGCGCGCGCTGATTGCGCTCACCATCGGCTTTCTGGTCGCGGCAATCTGCATGTACCTGCCTGCCGCATTCGGCATCGGTGCGTCCGTCGGGCTCGTGGCCGCCTACTGCGCAATCGGCCCTGTACCTCTTCACGTCCGCTCAGCTTTGGCTGCCCGTGGTCGCGCCTGTCGGTCTGGTGGCGCCGGCCGGCGCGCTGTTTGCCGCCGGCTGGCAGTATCTCGACGTGGTGCGCGACAAGCGGCGCCTGGCCCGCAGCCTCGGCCTGTTCGTTCCGCCCCATGTGGTGGAGCAGCTCGTGCGCAAGCCCGGCGCGTTCGAATCCACGCGTGAGTCGCTCGATTGCTCCTGCCTGGTGACCGACGCGGCGGACTACACCACGCTGTCGGAGACGCTGCAGTCGGAGCAGCTCGCGGCGCTGCTGAACCAGTACTTCGAGGCCCTGTTCCGCCCGGTGCTGGATCTCGGCGGCTATGTCTCCGACGTGATCGGCGACAGCATGCTGGCGCTGTGGCCCGACCGCGGCAGCGGCCGGCAAGGCCGGCTGCGGGTGTGCGAAGCATGCCTGGACGCGGTCGAAGCGGTCGAGCGCTTCAACCGTATCTCGCCGATCGCCAAGCTGCCCACCCGCTTCGGCGTGCACTTCGGGCCGGTCACGCTCGGCATGGTGGGTGCCCTCACCCACTACGAATACCGTGCCGTCGGCGATACGGTGAACACTGCAAACCGCGTGCAGGGGCTGAACAAGCGCCTGGGCACGCGAGTTCTCGCCTCCGAAGCGGCCGTCGAAGGCCTCGAGCGAGCTGCTATTGCGCGACCTGGGCCAGTTCCGGCTCAAGGGAAAGCGCACGCCTATGCACATCTACGAGATCGTCTGCCGGCGCCGGGACGCAACCCAAAGCGACCTGCGCCTGTGCCTGGAGTTCGCAGACGCGCTCGCGGCGTTGCGCGCCGACGGACCGCGAGCTGGCCCGCGCGCGGTTCGACCGGCTGGTCGACGATTTCCCCAACGATGGCCCGTCGGCCTTCTATGCCGGCTTGCTGCGCAAGGGGCATGCCGGCGGACGGGAGTGATCGATGCGTGAAGCAGAGGTCCAACCCAATCCGGACGGCTGGAGTCATTCCAGCGTCACACATTTCCACCAATGGCTTGTACCCTTGACTTCAACAGAGCGCTGGGCGAGGCGACGCAGGGGCGCAGACCGATCCAGCCGTCACAGGCCACTAACTTAGTACATATGTCCTAGGCCTCCCTTCAGCTTGTCGAGATGCCGGTTCCGGATTATGCGTCAGCGTGGGCATTCGGCCGTCATGCTGGATTGCGGAGGGGCTGGCTGGTATGTCGATCAGATGGAGCGTCCGGTCCATACAAGAGGAGCGAATCGTCCTGGGGATTCTGCTCCTGGCAGCGTGGGCGTCCAGCACCTCTTCCCGGTCAACCCCTGCAAGGACACTCTCGGCCAGATCAGCCGCCGTCAATCCCGACTGGACTGGTCACCTGTTATTCACGGATCCGGCCTACCTAGTGGCGATCGGTTGGCCCCACAGTTCGTGCCTGATCCCCGATGAAGCTTGCGTAAGCCGCAGCAACCGGCTATGTTTATCGCGTTCGGTGGTTGTGCTTGACCTGGGGGAGGGGCAAGCCGGTATGCCGATCAGATGGACCCTGCCGTCCGCGCGCGACAGGCGCACCGCCGCCGCGAGTGTCCTTGCGGCCTGGCTGCTCAGCGTACCCTTCGCGCACGCCCAGACCCAGCCCTGCACCCCCGTGATGGCCGGGTGGTTTCGCTGCAAGGCAGCGTCGAGCTGCGCGGCGCCGCCAACGGTCAGTGGGAGCGGGTCAAACGCCTCGACACCCCCGCTGTGCCAGGGCGATCTCCTGCGCACCGGCCCCAATAGCCGCGCAGCGCTGTTCATCCCCCCCGAGAACCTCCTGCGAGTGGACCAGAACACCACGGTCTCAGTACACGTAGAGCAGGATGAGACCGTCATAGAGTTCTTCATCGACGAGACTACCCGCACGAATGCCTGTGGCGCCGGCTACGCCATCTCGCGCTTCCCGCGCAAGTTCAAGATCAATACGCCGTTCAGTTACGCCGCGGTGGAAGGCACCGAGTTCCTGGTCGCGCTGAGCTGCACGCAGGCCACAGTGTCGGTGTTCGAGGGCAAAGTGTCGGTCGAACAGCGCATCGAGCAGGCCAGCAAGGTCGTGCTGGGCTCAGGCCAGACCACCAGCGTGGGCCCAGGCCAGCCGCCGTGGTGCAGGTGCTGGTCAAGCCCACCGATGCGGTGCAGTGGGCGCTGTACTACCCCCCGCTCGCCGACCCGCAGTTCGGGGCCGACCCGCTGCACGCGCCGTGCGAATCGCTTGCCGGAGATAAGCGCCCAGCCTGTCTGTTGGAGCGCGCCGAGGCGCTGGTGCGCGCCGGGCAGGTCAACGAGGCGCAGGCCGATATCCGCAATCTGCTGGCGCTGCAGCCGAACAACGGCGACGCCTTCGCGCTGCGCGCGGTGATCAGCGTGGCCAGGAACGAGAAGGCCGAGGCGCTGCGGTTCGCGCAGGAAGCAACCAAGCTCGCCCCCAACGCCTACCGCCCATGGCTGGCGCTGTCCTATGCCCAGCAGGCGAGCTTCGACCTGGAGGCAGCGCTGGAGAGCGCGAGAGAAGGCGGCGGCGCTGGCCCCCACCAGTGCGCTCGCGCAAGCGCGGGTGGCCGAGTTGCTCATGTCGCTGGGGCGCATCCGCGAAGCCGAGAAGGCCGCCCGCCAGGCGGTCGCGGCCGACCCCAAGCAAAGCCGCGGGTACGTGATCCTGGGCTTCGTGCAGCTGGCCGAGATCGACACCAAATCGGCGCGCCAGAGCTTCAACCAGGCCATCGAGCTGGATTCCACTGATCCGCTGCCTCGGCTGGGGATGGGCCTGGCGATCATCCGCGACGGCAAGCTCAAGGAAGGCCGCGAGCAGATCGAGATCGCGGTGGCGCTGGATCCGACCAACTCGCTACTGCGCTCTTACCTGGGCAAGGCCTACTACGAGGAGAATACCAAGGAACGGGACCAGCTCGCGGCATCGCAGTACTCGCTTGCGAAGGAGCTTGGATCCGAAGATCCCACGCCGTGGTTCTACGACGCGATTCTGAAGCAGACGCAGAACCGGCCGGTGGAGGCACTTGAACAGCTCAAACATTCTATCGCCCAAACGAAACCGAGGGTAGTCATTGGTCAAGGTTACTGCTGGACGAGGACGCCGCAGCGCGCAGCGCTTCATTAGGCCGGGCATACCAAGAGCTCGGTTATCCTCAGTTGGCTCTGGAGCAGGCAGTCCAAGTCCTCTGAGGTCGATCCGGGGAATTTCTCCGCTCATCGACTTCTCGCTGACGCATACCTAACTCTCCCTAGGCATGACATAGCGCGACAGAGTGAGCTACTTCAAGCGCAATTGCGGCAACCTCTGTCCCTCACGCCCCTACAGCCTCAGCTGACTGAGGACCGTTTCATGATTCTCCGCAACGCCGGCCCTGGCGTTCCGGGCACAAACGAATATACCCCGCTATTCACTAGCAATGGATGGTCGCTGCTCGCCAATGGAGTAGTAGGTGGCCAAAACACGGTGGGGGACGAGATCATTCCGTCAGTGTATTGGCGGACCGGATCGCTTCAGCGTCGCACAGCTTTCCTATGAGACAGACGGATTTCGCGCCAACAACGACCTTAGGAAGACTGTCTGGGACGCTTTCGTTCAACTTCAACCATCGCAGAGTACTGCATTTCAGTCGGGTGGAAGAAATTCGACTCGACGACCAGGGTGATCCCTTCTTACGCTTTGATCCAAACTTGTTCCTAGACGTTCGTGATGAAATCACCACCAATTCCGCCAGAGTGTCCAAGTACACCAGGCAACGACTAGGCGCGAGTTTCCCATGTCGTCGGTTCGTCCAGATATGCCGATAACGGGATAGAAGTGGAAACGCCATTTGGCGACTCAAAGCTCCCATCCCGGCTCTATGTCGGTGAGCTGCAGTACCTTGACGCGGGCCCCGGTGGAGCCTCGTCTCCCGGTGTCCCGGCGACAACTATGAGCATCGAGAACTAAACGCATTCGGCACAAACAGCGCCAAGAACCTTTCGGCGTCGAATGGATATGTATACGGCTCCCTTGCCGCCAGTCCGACCGTCACACTAGGCTTGGACTTAGTCTGGACTCTTTCGAGCAGCTGGACCCCGCGAAAACCAATCGCGCGCAACTCAGCCTGAAGCTCGGCGTCATGTGGACCTCCTTCGCCTTTCTCCTCAAGCAACCCCCACGTCGGGCGGCCTGCATGCTTTTTCAACCCGTTAAAAATGTAAGTTTTTCGCCGGCCAGACGCTTGAGCCGACACAGGTGGTGGGATTCAATCAGTTCTTCGACGATCCCGATCACGCAATCTCAGACCGTATGGCCTTCGCTATCCGCCACCGCCTGCTGCGCAACTTGTTCATCGGCGGTACAGCGTTGCGGCAGTCTGCATTTCCGTACAGGAGCAGAATGTTGAAGATTTAATGGAAAGAGACTAGTTATGGAGCATATGCGTATTACATGCCAACCTCCTCCATTGCTCTTAGAGCTGGCTACGAAGCCACAACTTTCGAACGTCCGGAGTTCTTCTCAGGCCAGGAACTATTCGTCAATGCGGATACACAGACTGTGCCCCTTTCAAAGCTGTCAGACCGCTTTGGGTGCTGGTTTGGTGCCCAAACGGCGTTCGTGCAACAGAGAGGTATCTTCTTCACCGCACCTCTGGATTTCCTACCGCGCCCGGGTCCAGCAGCTTTAACGTACCCACCCGGTGTGAGCTACCGCCTTCCAAGGCGATACGGGCAGATCAGTTTTCAGGTCCGGAATGCCTTCGATGAGGACTTTTGTTATCAAGAAACGGGGGGCGGATTCATCACATATGCAAGGGAGCGGACTTTCTATGCGAACATAACACTAAGCTTTTGAGGCTCGCGCTTTTTTCAGTCGATGTTACGATCCCTGAGTTCATCAGTAGTCGCGAACTCTTATTGACGGAGGTGAACCATGCTATCTGATAAATTGACTGTCCGGTAATACTATCTATCCATCGCCAGTTGTGGCCACGCGCATTTCGCCCATGGCCATTAATAATCGTGATGGCCTTGGTCGGCCATTTTGCCGGGGGAGGCTCGTTGATCATCAGCACAGGTCGGAAGGAGGTGCCGGTAACGGTACTTAACGAAGCGTTAACATAACAC